>JAHHHR010000123.1 GCA_019359245.1 Nostoc desertorum CM1-VF14
TTACTCGAACCTTGGAGCTAGATGGATTAAATCTTACCCTAGCCTGGATAGTGGCACTTTGTTTCTAACTTGATTGCTGATCAGGTAAGTCCGCTTGTCAATAGGGTTTGAGACGCGCTAACCCTGATTAGATAATAAGCCATCTTATGAGGTTAAAGAAATTATTTTTGCTAGTTTAGCCGGATGGACTACTGATGAAGCTAAAGCATTAGTTCTAATCGCTAACAATCAACTGGCACACATTAATTGAATGCGGCGCAAGGAGACTTCTACATTACTCATTCACGTCAACGCTGTCCGCCATAATCTTTTGAATTACTCCTACAATCTAAATTTCACAAATCACCCCAATCAAAATTCAGGAAGCGTCGAGCATTCAGCAAAGTATATTTTTCAGTGTGTTTGATATCGCGGTGATCAGTGCCCTTTTCTCTGGTGATGAAAATCTGACATTTGACCCACAGAGCGTGCAAGCCATAATGTCCAGATGATTCAAGCTACCGTCACCTCCACATCAACATTGCCATGAATAGCTTTCGAGTAGGGACAGAGCTTGTATGCTTGGGCAACCACCTGTTCAGATTTCTCTCGGTCTTCCCCAGGAAGAGCGACAGTTAATTTTGCAGACAGTATGTATCCACCATCGGCTGGATCTCTGCCAATGGTTACAGCACATATAACCGTGGCAGTTGAAGCATCAATACCTGCTTTTGTTGAAACCAAAGCCAGTGTTCCATGAAAGCAGGCTGCATAACCTGCTGCAAAAAGTTGTTCTGGATTGGTTCCTTGCCCGTGTCCACCAAGTTTAGTAGGAAAAGCAAGGTTCAAGTCGAGTAAGCCATCGTCACTACGAGCATGACCCGACATCCGTGCATGTCCCTCTTGCCCTGGGGTTACAGTGACCACAGCCGTATACAAGGGCTTCGTCACAGCACCTTCGTACTGTTGCCCTAGTTGTTGCATCAGTTCTTTTGTATCGGGATTCATCAATCCTCCTTCATCAGTAGACGTTCATTCCAGTAACCTAAAAGTTTATTGGGCTACCCTACCTTGCGCTTGTCCACAGATAACGCTAAGTCAAATCGATTCTCCCATGTATATGTCCCATAAATAACTAATGTACTGAAGATAGCGTAACGCTCCAAACAGCAGATTTAAACTGGCATCACCGTGCCAAATTCATCTGTCTCATCGGTTGCATCACCCACAGGCGCAATAGTATTGCCCATTTCTTTTAGTGGTCTGTCCCATTAATTTTGAGGAGTAAATCAGTTTTTAAATTTCTCTTTCTTACAGGGCTAATTACAAAAATCATTTATGTAGTACAAAAATACTATCAATTAGCGATCGCAATGTGCCAGTTGCGTAAGTCCTGTACAAAATTTCTAAAATAATACTGTTCTGGGCGATCGCTAATAATAAACTTGCTCTAGACTTGCGTCATTTGGATTGGCTTATAAAACAAATTTGCTTTTTGTGTGCTAAAAGTAGTTTTTTAGCGAAGAATTACAATCTAAATAAAAGCCCCTAAAGTTAATTAATCCACTTTGAGATTAAGATAATCCTGTGAATCAGCTATAATTTGTTTCACATACTTCTGTAACCGCAGTATGTCTTTGCCTCACAGCTAAAAGAATAAGTTAAGTTAGCTAGTAAGGAATAGGTCATGAGGGAAAACTATATTTCCAACTTTGGAAATTACACTTCAAACTGGAAAGGTAGGAGTGACGGAAAACTTCTTAACCTTACAACAAGTTATTTTGCCAGAGCAAATTCCTATATTATCTTGCAGGAATTGACCTTTCGGTAGATTTAGGTGGAATCATCAAAACTATATATTTGGATGGGGTAACATATAATTTGCCACAATACCTCATGCCAAATCAGTAATTTCCATATCAAGAGATGAAATATTGATTTAATTCTAGTTAATTTGTTCCTTAAATTCCCCATAAGCCATGACATCCCCTGAGCCTCAAACTGATTTTGGAGATAAAGCTCCACAAACACCATTTGAGCCACCTTCTGGAAAACGGCGGTGGCTTTGGGTTTTAGCTGCATTACTATTGTTAGGGGGCGGAGCAGCTCTAGTTTGGCGTTTGTTCACTCCGCAAAATTCAGCACCTTCAACTGCTAATGTTCAACCTCAAGGGGTAAGAGTCAAAATATCGACAGTACAAAGCGGTATTATTGAGGAAAGTTCAGATTTTATTGCTAGCCTCAAGTCCCAGCGCTCAGTCACGCTCCAGCCGAGGATTCAGGGCCAAGTTACCCAAATATTTGTCAAATCGGGAGATCGAGTCGCAGCAGGAGCGGCAATTCTCCAAGTAGATCCTACCTCACAAGTAAGTGTCAGTGGAAACAATGCTGTACCTCAAGGATTTTTAGTGCAACTGGAAAATGCCCGCGCTATACTCAAATCTCTGGAAGCACAACGACCATCCTTTGTTGCTAATGTGCAATTGTACCAGCAGAACTACGAAAAGTTTGTCACCCTAGCTGAAGAAGGAGCCGTATCTCGACAGACTCGCAATCAGTTTGCTGATCGGCTCGCCAATGCTAAAACTAATCTTGATGCAATTGATTCCAGGATTCAAGCACAACGAGCTAACATATTGCAGGCTGAACAAACTTTGCAGCAAGCTAATGTAAATATTCCCCAACAAGGGAATCTCCAGTCTGACAAAATGATCGCTCCCTTTAGTGGTACTGTTGGCAACATCGCTGTGAAAGTAGGTGATTTAGTTAACACTTCCACACCATTAGTTAATATCACGCAAAATCGACCTTTAGAAGTCAATATCTCTGTGCCATTACAGCAAGGACCGCAATTGCGTAAGGGAATGCCGGTGGAAGTTATGAACGCACAAGGCCAAAAACTGGGTAGAAGTAGAGTATTTTTTATTGCACCTAGTGCTAGTAATGAAACACAAGGAATACTGATAAAAGCGCTTTTTGATAACCCTAACGGTCAGTTACGTGCAGATCAATTGGTAAGGGCTAGAGTATTCTGGAATCAGCGCCCCGGAATTTTAATCCCTACAACTGCAATGACTCGTGTAGGGGGGGACACTTTTGTATATGTTGTTGAAACAGAAACATCTCCCCAAGGTGTATCTCAACAATTAGCTCGGCAAAAACGAGTGAAGCTAGGCGAGATCAAAGATAATAATTATCAAGTTATTGAAGGGTTACAGCCAGAAGATAAAGTTATTATCTCAGGATTGCTTAATCTTAGGGATGGTGTTGCGATCGTTCCAGAATATTAATTAAAGAGAGTGGAGAGTGGGAAGTGGAGGATAAGTTCTCAATCTTGTCTTGTACCAATACCCACTCAAGAGCGTTAACCATAGAAGTTTTTGTGCCTTACGGGCACTACGTTGGAGAACTCGTAGAGTAGCCGCTCCAAGTCTTTATATGGAATAAACTTTGATCTGGCTCTTATGCTTCTTCCTCAAAAAAAGTATTCATGATGATATAATTCGTTTTGTAAATCGTAATTAGGCTATAAATTCTTCATGTTATAGAGTATTTAATTAATCTTTAAAGATAAAAATGAACGATGCTTTTAAATATAACCCACAGGCATCGGAGGCTGAAAATTTGTGTTTCCAACCTCGGTTATGAGTAGATTTTAAGCGCCATTACTTATTAACCATTTGTTAATAACCTTAACTGAATCTGTTAACAATGGGTAAAGGTAAGCAATTACTTAATTACGTAAAACAGGCAAACAATTATGTCAGTGCGAATCATTCAATCTAAATGTGGTTTATTTTTAACTTGTTTACTTGGGCAAATAATGTTGTTTGCTGCGCCAGTACAAGCTGGAGTGGAGGGCAAAAGCTACACTGTGAGTATTAATTCGAGTCTAGGAGATAATTTTACTGCTTGTTTTGAATTTAACACTAATGGTACCTTACGCTTTCTTGGACAAAACGCTACTTATACTACTTCTAATGGTAACACTCAGGCAACTTGGAAAGCAGTCACCCCTCCTTCAGCATTAGTAAGTATTGCACTTAACGGTCAAGTAATAGGAGACTTTGTTTCAGCTCCGGCGATAAGTGGTAGTGGGATGAATTCCAATGGCACTACTTTTACCTTGAATGGGACACTCTTATCTAGACCGACATGTCCGCCTCAGCCAATAAGTCCATCAAACCTTCAATTTGGGAGAAGTCGAGACAATCCCTTATTAAAATAATTTAATCTACGCAGGTTTGATAAGTCAGATGACCTTTTGGTTGAATATATTTAACAAAATTCGCCAAGCCGCATCAAACCTTAATCTGCCGTGAAGATAGCGCACCTATCCTCAGATATTGCAAAATATTTTTATTTCTCCCGCCTGGCAATTACTTGAAGTCGCTGGCGGGATTTTGTTTTGAATAAAAAGCAAAACATTCGTGACAGTTTAAGATATAACTCGTTTTGTCAATAGTGATTACGCTGTAAATTATCCATGCTATCAAGTATCTAATTAAGCTTTATACTAAATCTTAACGCAAGAATAAATGATGCTTTTATATGATGCGTAGGCATAGCCAGCCTTCCCTACAAAACTCTATGCATAAGCTTGCTTCCCCGGAAGGTTACTGCATCGTAGGCTGAAAATTTGCGTTTCCGACCTCGATTCTGAATGAATATCAATGGGTAAAAGTAAGCAATTACTTTATTATGTAACGGAGGTAAACAATTATGCTAGTGCAAATCATTCGATCTAAGTGTGGTTTAGTTTTAACTTGTTTACTTGGACAAATAATGTTGTTTAGTGTGCCTGTATACGCTGGAGTGGAGGGCAAAAGTTACAATGTCAATGTTACTTCGAGCCTGGGAGATAGTTTTCCTGCTTGTTTTGACTTTAACGCCAATGGTACACTAAACTTTCTTGGACTAGACGCTACTTATAACCGTGCAAACCTAGGTAGGGATCAGAGAAATTGGCAAGCAGTCACAAACCCCCCTTCACCAGCCGTAACTATCGCACTTAACGGTGAAGTAATAGGAGATTTCGTTCCAGATCGGAGGATAAATGGTAATGCTATCAATTCCAATGGCACTACTTTTATATTTAATGGAACACGCTTATCTGGGACAAACTGTCCGCAGTTTAGTACGACTCAAGAAGAAAGTGTAGGAAATCCCTTCTTTAGATAATTTTAATCTAGGCAGATTTGGTAAATCAAAACTTAAATTCTGTCAAGTTAGGTAAGGCGTAGTTTACCGCTGTAGGCATCGCGTTTACATCAAAGAACACTCAGACATTCAATATTGCTGAACACATTCAACAATATTCGCCAAGTCGCATCAAACCTTAATCTGCCGTGAAGAGAGCGCAACTATACCTCATCTCTTGCAAAATATTTTTATTTCTCCCGCTTGGCGGTTACTTGAAGTCGCTGGCGGGATTTTCGCTTGAATGAAGTTGGCATTTTACCAGCGATCGCTAAATTTAACCTTGATACAGTATGTTAACAGCAGATAATCACTTTGGCGAACCAAAATAAAACCAGATTAATCTATGGCATCAATAGCCGGGAAAGTTGCAATTATCACTGGTGCATCGCGGGGAATTGGACGAGCAATCGCACTAAAATTAGCTGGTAACGGCGCATCTATTGTCGTTAACTATGCGGGTAATGCAGGTAAAGCAGAGGAAGTTGTTGCAGAAATTGAAAAGTTGGGAGTAGAGGCGATCGCTGTACAAGCTGATATTAGCAAATTACCCGACATTCAACGGTTATTTGAGCAAACACTTCAACGCTTCGGTAAAGTCGATATTTTGGTCAACAATGCCGGAATCACCTTCTATAAACCAATTACTCAGGTAAGTGAAGAAGATTTTGACACGATTTTTGCCATTAACGTCAAAGGCACTTATTTTACTTGTCAACAAGCCGCGCAACACATGGCAGAAGGGGGACGGATTATCAACTTTTCCTCATCAACCACGGCGATGATGCTGCCAACTTATAGTGCCTATGTCGGAACCAAGGGTGCTGTTGAACAAATCACACGGGTACTAGCTAAAGAATTGGGTGCAAAAGCGATCGCAGTTAATATTATTTCTCCTGGCCCCACCGATACAGAATTGTTTCGAGAAGGCAAAACCCAAGAACAGATAGATCGTTTAGCCCAAATGGCTGCATTTGGCAAACTGGGAGATGTGCAAGAAATCGCCGATGTAGTAGCATTCCTCGCTAGCGACGAAGCCAGATGGATCACTGGGCAAAACATCCGTGTAAACGGTGGAATCGCGTGAGGCGATCGAAGTTTTCATCAGGAAAGCGATATTCCCCGTTTCAAAACCTCAACCAGTAATGTATACAGCAGTTTCCTTTTGCATGAGGTACAAAGTCACTGGTTTTGAGGCAGGAGGCAGGAGGAAGAAGAATAATTTGATTTGTGAATCCTTGGTTCTGTACCTCATTTAGTTCCAAAGTGCTGTAACGCCGTTAATCTATTACTGAAATTTCAGCCATGAATTCCAATATAAATCTTTTCACACCAGTTCAGCTTGGTCCTTACACTTTACCAAATCGGATCGTAATGGCACCGATGACGCGTTTGCGGGCAATTGCAAGCATCCCAAACTCGCTAATGGCAACTTACTACGCCCAACGGGCCAGTGCTGGGCTGGTCGTTACTGAATGTACAATGGTTTCACCTCTAAGCTTAGGATACATCAACTGCCCAGGAATTTACTCAGAAGAACAAGTGGCAGGATGGCAGTTGACAACTAATGCAGTACATGAACAAGGGGGCAGAATTTTTTTGCAACTTTGGCATTGTGGGAGAGTTTCTCACTCGGCTTTACTTGGTGGAGAGTTACCAGTTGCTCCTAGTGCAATCGCTGGAGTTGGCTCACTCCATACACCCATAGGTAAAGTATCGTTGGAAACTCCTCGGGCTTTAGAAACCCAAGAAATTTCCGAGATTGTCGAGCAATTCCGTAAAGGCGCAGAAAATGCCTTGGCTGCTGGTTTTGATGGGATTGAACTTCACGGTGCATTTGGCTATTTAATCGATCAATTCCTTCAAGATGGCTCGAACCAGCGCACAGATGAGTATGGCGGTTCAATAGAAAAGCGTAGCCGATTCCTCTTAGAAGTTGTGGAAGCAGTCGCTAGCGTTTGGGGTGCAAACCGTGTTGGGATCAAACTTTCACCAAGTAATACTTTCTACGGGATGCATGACTCCAACCCTCAAGAAACTTTTAGTTATGCCATCAACGCTCTTAACCCCTTTGGACTTGCCTATCTTCACCTGATGGAACCGAATGAAGTCGATTTAGCAACCCGCGAAGTCATGAACCCCGTAACACCTTACTTCCGCCAAATATTCCAAGGTACTTTGGTTACCAATGGTGGCTACGATCGCCCTACAGGAGATAGTATTCTCACCAGCAATAATGCAGATTTAGTTTCCTTTGGCAAGTTATTTCTTGCGAATCCTGATTTACCAAAACGCTTGGAACTGAACGCACATTTCAATACCCCAGATCCAAAGACATTTTATGCCCCTAACGCAACAGGATACACTGATTACCCGTTTTTAGAACTTCAGACGACTTGAAGAAATCACAGTCATCTCTAAATCAAAAATATCATTTGTCATCTGTAAAACTTTTCGGTTTTATAATTGTCCAAGAGCAGCTAACAAAACGGATTGTTAAATATGGGCTGAAAAAGTTTGTATAAACCATTTATAACTTATACAAATAACGGCTTGTCTATCCGGTTGTAGAGTCTGTGTTTTCGTACTAAATATTCCTTCACTGTCATCCACAAATTATGGATTTGTCCAATTTTACTACACTCCAAAACTTAGAAGCTGCTTTCGGTGGTGAATCGATGGCAAATCGCAAGTATCTGTTTTTTGCGGATGTGGCGCGTCAACTTGGGTTTACAGATTTGGCGAAACTTTTTAAAGAAACAGCTGATCAAGAAACCGAACACGCTTTTGCACATTTTAAGTTGCTACATCCAGAACTTGTGGTAGAAGATTCGGCTACTTTAACTGATGAACAAAAACGGGAAATTATCTCACGCTGTTTATCTTTGGCAATTGAAGGGGAGACTTACGAATATACCACAATGTATCCAGAATTTGCCGCAGATGCTCAACGCGATCGCGACAATCCTGCGGCTGAAGAATTTCTCAAACAAGTTAAAGAATCTACCGAACATGCCGACACGTTTCGGGAAGCTGCACACCGTTTTGGTTTGTTAAAATTTATCGAAAATTACCACGCCGATCGCTACGCTGAAGCCTTAGAAGTTTTAAATGGAGGACAAACAGCAACTAGAGTTGCAGGTGAAGATGCCAAAACTCGAAAATGGATTTGTAAAAAATGCAGCATGATTTACGATCCGGTTGCTGGCGATCCTGATTCGGGAATTGCACCTGGTACACCTTTTGAAGAAATTCCCGATGACTGGGAATGTCCTATTTGCGGTGCTAGCAAAAAAACCTTTAAACCATTTGAGGAAAAAGTTGCGGCTTAAGAAGACAATCAATTAGGCACTCTTTTTTACACATAAACGCGAAGCGTCTTAAGAGATGCTTCGCGTTCTTGATTATTTATCCACTAAGGTAAAATCATGAATTCACCAGAAGATAAGAGCCAATTTGAACGACAGAGGCCAATTTATCTAGAGCTAAATTTTTAGATTATTTGTGCAGTTGCATTAATTGCTGCTATCGGAGTTTCTAGCGTAACTCCGGCTTTTCCTAAGTTAGCCAAAGACTTAAATATTAACCCGAGAAATTTAGGTTTATTGATTACAGCATTTACATTGCCATCTCTAATTTTAGGGACAATTATTGGTATTCTTACCGATAGATGGGGCAGAAAGAGAATTATTGTTCCTTCACTGTTTTTATTTCGCATAGCTGGTACAGCCTGCGCCTTTGCCCGCGATTTTAATTTATTGCTATGGTTGCGTTTGCTGCAAGGAATTGGTGCTGCTTCTTTGCTTTCTCTGAGTATCACCTTAATCGGTGATATCTACACAGGTGACAGAAGGATTACTGCAATGGGTTACAATGCAAGTATCAGCAGCGTCGGTACAGCGAGTTATCCAATAATAAGTGGCGTAGGCGTATTAGCAACAATGGGCTGGTATTATGCCTTTATGCTGCCGATATTAGCGATACCTCTTGGGTTACTGGTGTTGTTTACACTCAAGAATCCAGAACCAAAAGGCGATGTCTACGACGGGCTACCGCCAACGCAATTTCCAACAGTATTTAAGGAATGCCGTAAATTAAGACTATTTTGAATATTTTAATCAATTGACAAAAGGCACTTTATCTTAATCTCTCACCGATGACCCTCAATCAATTTGATAAAATTGATTGAGGATTTCTCTTTACTTAAAAAACAAACCGGGGACTCATGTCCCCGGCTTGGGTTGCTATTTAATTATGGGTTTTTTATTTTAATTGATTCTGTAACAAGTATATCTACAGAAGCAATCGAAATCCAAGGCTGACTTCAAAAAATAACGTGAATTTTTGTTAGAAATGCCTTTATTTGTTAGTGTACACTAACAAATTAAATGGCGTTGAGGCAAATTCGTGTCATCAAGTTAAGCCTTACCCAGTGCACGACTTGCAACAATTTGTGTTGACACAGCTTGTAAGTCCCCTGCACTGCTTTTAAGCTAAACGCTAGATAGTTCAGGTTTCATAACCTCAATGACATTAATGTAGACTTTGTTGTAAGTTTCATCTAATGATTATTAGGGGTCAATAAACCAATTACGGGCTATTGCTTCCAATCATGAGGTCTCACACCAGAGAATATAAATATCGGCTTTATTATCGCCGTTGAAGTCAGCAATACCACCACTTGCCCTGTGCTGGTAGGCTGAACGTATTTTCTGGGAAACTTAAATACTCAAAGGGTTCGGAGTACCAGTGTTGGGATCAATTCTCCACATTTTTGTACCATTTATACCGTCATCAGTACTAAAGTTAAGAATGTTATCTATCACTGTCAGATTATGAGGATTGGAAGAGCCAATCCCAGGATTAATGTCTTGTACTTGTTGCGGATAGCTATTAGCAACAATTCTCCACAACTCTGTGCCACTGTAACCATCATTGGCAGTAAAGTAGAGGGTATTACCCAGGGCTGTAAAATGGCTGGGATTAGAAGCACCATTCTGGTAATTAATGTTGAGGTTGATGGGGTTGCCAGTGTTGGAGTTCATCATCCACAGTTCTGTACCATTCATCCCCTCCGATGCTGTGAAGTAAAGGCTATCTCCTAAAACTGTGAAGTTGTTGGGATTGGACAGACCACCAGGAACACCTAAGCCCTTTGGATAGCCGTTTTGGTCTATTTTCCACAACTGGCTGACATTGTAATTATCTGTGGCAACAAAGTAGAGAATGTTATTTACGACTGTGAAGTTGCGGGGATTAGAGGAGGCACTACCAGGATTAATGTCTTGTACTTGTTGCGGATAGCCATTTTGGTCTATTCTCCACAGTTCTGTGCCATTGTAACCATTGTTGGCAGTAAAGTAGAGGGTATTACCTAGTAGGGTGAAATTGCTGGGATTAGAGGAAACACTACCGGGATTAATGTCTTGTACTTGTTGCGGGTAGGCATTTTGGTCTATTCTCCACAATTCTGTGCCATTGTAACTATTGTTAGCAGTAAAGTAGAGGGTATTACCTAGTAGGTTGAAATTGCTGGGATTAGAGGAAGCACTACCGGGATTAATGTTGAGGTTGATGGGGTTGCCACTGTTGGGGTCAATCGTCCATAGTTCTGTGCCATTCATCCCCTCCGATGCTGTGAAGTAAAGCCGATTGCCTAGTACTGTGATGTTGCTGGGATTGGACAGACCACCAGGAACACTTAAGTTTTTTGGATAGCCGTTTTGGTCTATTTTCCACAACTGGCTGACATTGTAATTATCTGTGGCAACAAAGTAGAGAATGTTATTTACGACTGTGAAGTTGCGGGGATTAGAGGAAGCACTACCAGGATTAATGTCTTGTACTTGTTGCGGGTAGCCATTTTGGTCTATTCTCCACAATTCTGTGCCATTGTAACCATTGTTAGCAGTAAAGTAGAGGGTATTACCTAGTAGGTTGAAATTGCTGGGATTAGAGGAGGCACTACCGGGATTAATGTTGAGGTTGATGGGGTTGCCAGTGTTGGGGTCTATTCTCCACAGTTCTGTGCCATTGTAACCATTGTTGGCAGTAAAGTAGAGGATATTACCTAGTAGGTTGAAATTGCTGGGATTAGAGGAGGCACTACCAGGATTGATGTCTTGTACTTGTTGCGGATAGCCATTTTGGTCTATTCTCCACAGTTCTGTGCCATTGTAACCATTGTTGGCAGTAAAGTAGAGGGTATTACCTAGTAGGGTGAAATTGCTGGGATTAGAGGAAGTACTACCAGGATTAATGTTGAGGTTGATGGGGTTGCCACTGTTGGGGTCAATCGTCCACAGTTCTGTGCCATTCATCCCCTCCGATGCTGTGAAGTAAAGCCGATTGCCTAGTACTGTGATGTTGCTGGGATTGGACACACCACCAGGAACACTTAAGTTTTTTGGATAGC
>JAHHHR010000043.1 GCA_019359245.1 Nostoc desertorum CM1-VF14
ATGTCTTGTACTTGTTGCGGATAGCCATTTTGGTCTATTCTCCACAGTTCTGTGCCACTGTAACCATTGTTGGCAGTAAAGTAGAGGATATTACCTAGTAGGGTGAAATTGCTGGGATTAGAGGAAGTACTACCGGGATTAATGTTGAGGTTGATGGGGTTGCCACTGTTAGGGTCAATCGTCCACAGTTCTGTGCCATTCATCCCCTCCGATGCTGTGAAGTAAAGCCGATTGCCTAGTACTGTGATGTTGCTGGGATTGGACACACCACCAGGAACACTTAAGTTTTTTGGATAGCCGTTTTGGTCTATTTTCCACAACTGGCTGACATTGTAATTATCTGTGGCAACAAAGTAGAGAATGTTATTTACGACTGTGAAGTTGCGGGGATTAGAGGAGGCACTACCAGGATTGATGTCTTGTACTTGTTGCGGATAGCCATTTTGGTCTATTCTCCACAGTTCTGTGCCACTGTAACCATTGTTGGCAGTAAAGTAGAGGATATTACCTAGTAGGGTGAAATTGCTGGGATTAGAGGAAGCACTACCGGGATTGATGTCTTGTACTTGTTGCGGATAGCCATTTTGGTCTATTCTCCACAATTCTGTGCCACTGTAACCATTGTTGGCAGTAAAGTAGAGGGTATTACCTAGTAGGGTGAAATTGCTGGGATTAGAGGAAGCACTACCGGGATTAATGTTGAGGTTGATGGGGTTGCCACTGTTGGGGTCAATCGTCCACAGTTCTGTGCCATTCATCCCCTCCGATGCTGTGAAGTAAAGCCGATTGCCTAGTACTGTGATGTTGCTGGGATTGGACACACCACCAGGAACACTTAAGTTTTTTGGATAGCCGTTTTGGTCTATTTTCCACAACTGGCTGACATTGTAATTATCTGTGGCAACAAAGTAGAGAATGTTATTTACGACTGTGAAGTTGCGGGGATTAGAGGAGGCACTACCAGGATTGATGTCTTGTACTTGTTGCGGATAGCCATTTTGGTCTATTCTCCACAATTCTGTGCCATTGTAACCATTGTTGGCAGTAAAGTAGAGGGTATTACCTAGTAGGGTGAAATTGCTGGGATTAGAGGAAGCACTACCGGGATTGATGTCTTGTACTTGTTGCGGATAGCCATTTTGGTCTATTCTCCACAGTTCTGTGCCACTGTAACCATTGTTGGCAGTAAAGTAGAGGATATTACCTAGTAGGGTGAAATTGCTGGGATTAGACGAAGCACTACCGGGATTGATGTCTGCGACTAGTACTGGATTGCCAGTGTTGGGATCAATTCTCCACAGTTCTGTGCCATTGATATTGTCGTAGCTGGTAAAATAACTGGTATTGCCCACCACTATAGGGTTAGACTGTTGAAACACTGTAGAATAACTTTCCATCACAGATGGAAGAAATGCTGGACAAAATTCTACTGCTCCTAAATTTTTATCTAGTTCCCAGTTTCCATTAAGTGCTGCATTTCCAATTGGTGTTGTGGATGCAGCAATCGCTGCATCTGTAAAGTAGTGAAGTTTTGTAAGGAATTCCTCTCCTGCATCACCCATGGCCACATTACAACCATAAAGTAACAGGGATGGAGTGAACCAAGCCTTCAGGTGTTCGGAGTAGCGAGCCAGAGTGCTAAGACTCAGTTCCGTGTTTCCCAGATAAAGAGTTCCTGGCGCACCGTGAGAAACTATGTGAACGCTAGTGAAGCGAACTTGTCCTTGTAAAGCTGCGGTGATTTGCTCAACACCATCCTGCTGGGAAGTGAGGACAATTACTTCTGCTTGTGGTATTACACCTTTAACTAGTTGTTGGTAATTCTCTACAGCAGAATCAATGAAGACAATAATATGGTTAGAATCGACACGCAAATGTTGATTATCCATTTCAGTTTTTATGCTCGATATTGGTGTATTAAAGCCGTTCATCAAATGATTTTTTTGACTCTGAGGCAGCAGAATAATGCGAATCAGAATAGACTACATAGCAGTCTTATTCATTTTTAAAAGATGCTTGTAATCCTTACTCAAATTATGATAATAATCATATTTTGTAAGTAGGATCATCATAAGAATGACTAAAGCAGTAACTTTAACAAGGCAAATGTTTCAAGAATATTTTGACGACAAGAGTTTTATATAGCCTGAATTGTTATACCTTGATAACCATTTTTGTTAATTTACTAGTCTTAAGTCATCTGGATAATTACTGAAATATTGTTTAAAGGAATTATAAAAAGCATAAGGCAGCTAGTAGGAGAAATTCAGATGAGGCACAACCGAGCAATATCACACTTACTTCAAAAGCTTATAAATCAACCTTTTTAGCTTTGGAATAAATTTTTTCTTATATTTTATGCAATGGTTAATATTTATATAAGTAATTATACTTGTCTATGCTTTTACTTATAAAACTATACAGTGACTTTTGATTTGTCGCTGTGCCAAATTAAATTAATGTCATCGAGGTTGTGAAGCTTGAACTATCTAGCGTTTAGCTTAAAAGCAGTGCAGGGGACTTACAAGCTGTGTCAACACAAATTGTTGCAAGACGTGCAGTGGGTAAGGCTTAACTTGATGACACGAATTTGTCTCAACGCCATTTAATTTGTTACTGTACAACATCGGTTATGAAACGGGTTATGGCCCTATCCGTTATATATTACCAGGTGATGAAGTTGGACAAATTCTTGATGGATTATTAGAATTTTCACCAGAGAGTTTCCAGAATTGTTTCATCCGAGAATCACAGAAATCAGAACCAATACCCTGGATTGACTGGTCTGAAGAAGAAGTCTTGGATTGAATGACAGATTACTACAATGAAATTGTTGATTATTACCAAAATACTGTCAGGTACCAGAAGGCTCTACTACTTTAACTTACGTAACTTTTGTAATGCTTTGATAATCAACTGCTGCGGTTGAAAAATACAGCAGCGACAATAATCAAACCTAAAAGTGCTAAAGGAACCCAAAGATTAGGGACATCTGATAAGCTCATATTTAAAATTACGAATTAGGAATTACAAATTATTTAAACCAATGCCTCCTTTTGCGAATTCTTCAACAGTTCTCTGTGAGAATTCGTGAGTTGCGATCGCTTGCAACATTGCCAATGGTAAAGTTAAATGATCCGCCCCGGCTTGCAATGAGGCGGCTGCTTCTTCGGGAGATTTGATACTAGCTGCCAAGATTTCCGTATCACTGCCTTTGAGTACGCTAGCCATATCCCGCACCAAAGCAATACCATCACCTAACAACCGCGTAGCTCGATTTACATAAGCTATAGCAATTTTAGCTCCTGCTTCCCGTGCTACTGCTGCCTGTGCTGCACTGTAAATTGCTGTCACTGAACAGGTAATTTCTGGTGATAGACTCGCAACCACTTCAAAACCTAACGGTGTTGCAGGAATCTTCAAAATTGTTTGTGAACCAATAATCTCGAAAGCTTTTCTACCTTCAGCTAACATCCCAGCTTTATCAGATGCCACGAGTTGATAGTATAACGGGCCATTCGTCAAGGCAACCAATTTTTTGAGCGTGGTTTCTGGTGGCGTATCGCTTTGAGACAACAGCGTGGGATTTGTGGTAATGCCTTTCACCCATCCCCAAAGCTTAATAACTTCAGCTTCAGATGCGATCGCTGAGTCTAGATAAATTGCCATAATTTCTCCCGATCAATTCCCCGATATTAATCTACAATAGCTGCACATGAGTTGTGACAAGTTACAGCAGTTTTCAATTGGATAAATTTAATTTCTGATCAAGTTTTTCAATCAGGCAACCAACAGTATATCGTTACGTTTTATACTTAATAATCAAGAAGCGAGTATTTATCTTAGTGTTATTCGGCTAATGTGTACAAGTATCAATTACGTGTAGCCAGTTATAGCATTTCTCATGAATCGTTACTCGTTAGCCAAACGATGTTTTGCAGAAGCTCTAGGTACAGCTTGGTTGGTTCTGATGGGCGTGGGTACTGCGGTTATTTCTGGTACAGTACCTTGGGTTGGAGTTACTGGGGTGGCGATCGCTTTTGGCTTAAGTTTGTTGACTGCTGCTTATACTTTTGGGTCGATCAGTGGATGTCACATCAACCCCGCCGTCACAATTGGTTTTTGGGTAGCCAAGCAATTTTCTTTCCGAGATGTTTTGCCATATATAGGAAGTCAGGTTCTCGGCGGAATTTGGGGAACTACTATCCTATTTTTGATTTGCATGGGCAAGCCTGGGTTTACAACAGCCGACTTTGGTTCTAATGGGGTGGGAATTCACTCCCCTGGTAACTATAGCTGGTGGGCTTGTGCATTAGCCGAATTCATTGTTACCTGTGGCTTTGTGCTGTTGATCTTGAGCGTCACATCTTCTCCCGTTTTCAAGCAGTCTGCACCCATCCCCATAGGTTTAGGGCTTACCTTGGCGCATCTTATCCTGATTCCGGTGACAAATGCTAGCGTTAATCCCGTGCGATCGCTAGCCACAGCTGTCTTTACTCGTGATTGGGCATTGGCTGACCTTTGGATTTTTATCGTGTTTCCAATTTTAGGTGGAGTTTTGGCGGGTATGGTTGCCCGATGGCTGCAAGAACCAGACATTTAATACTACTCATAACTTTATGAAGCAGTGACGGCGGATTACTCGAACATAGAATCATGGGTATATCGATGTACATAATATAAGTTGTCGTGCATCGCCACACGGAGGTATTTCGATGTGGCTTTCAAGTGATAATCTTCTTATACAGCAGCCTATACGGAGAAATTAATATGACATCTCCAGAAACGGTTACATGGCTACAAGAACGCAGTACTTTAGGAATTCTCTCATCTGAGGTGTTAAATGCGATCGCACAAGTAATTGAAGAACAAGTGGTGAGTGCCAAAACTGACTTAGTTAGCGAAGGCACTCCTCCAGAAGCCCTTTATATTCTTGTAGAAGGTCAACTTGAAAGCAATAGCACCAATCAAACCAACCCAGCCTTAGCTTGTGGATTCCTCCCCGGAGCAGTGATTGAACTCAAAGAATTGCTGTTGGATGAATTAACTCCGTTTACAATTACTACGGTGACAGATTGTCATTTGTGGGTTGTGCCTGGTGATAAATTCCGTGAATTAGCCACCCAATATCCCGAAATTGCTCAGGCTTTTTCGCGTCAATTGGCTCAAGAATTAGCTCAGGTAACATCTGCACTTGGCTATGAACAAGAACGTTCTGTAGCTTTGCGACCATATTTAGTCACCAAAGCCCAACGCGGAATTGTCGGTACAAGTCGCTATGCTATAAGGCTACGTGAGCAAATTCGTTTATCGGCTGCTGACCGCAAATCAGTGGATATCTTCGGAGAACCAGGGTTAGAAAAAGACAATATAGCAGCTCTTATCCACTTTGGTTCTCCAAAACGACGAGAACCAATTATTAAAGTAAATTGTGGTATTCTGCAAACTAGCGGTGCAGATTTATTCGGTCGCGCTGGCGGTAAACCAGGATTGTTGGAATGGTTGGGAGAAGGTACTTTAGTTCTCAACAACATCCAAGAATTGCCCGAAGAACTATTACCTGCCGTGACGCAGTTGCTCAAAACTGGCACATATACCCCCGTCAGTCGTGCAGGAGAAGCAGCAACTGAACCTCGTCCCAGTAAAGCCAGAATTTTGATTGTTTCAGAAAAAACTCAGTCGACAATTGAACGCTGTATCGGTCACATTATTAAAGTCCCACCGCTACGGGTGCGGAAAGCTGATATTCAGGCACAGGTAGAATATTATACTAGTCTTTACATTCGGGCTAGAGGCATTCCTAAACCGCACATCACCCCAGAAGCTTTACGTCGTCTCCAGTCTTATGATTTTCCTGGCAATCTCAAGGAATTAAAAAATCTGGTAGAAAGAGCGATCGTGCAAGCGGAGGGTGCTAATGAATTAACAGAAGAAATTTTTTGGCCAGCCGAAACGAAGAAAAAACGATTTCGGGTGAATCTGTTAAATGCGTATCCTGGTTTGCGGCGGTTTTTGCGTAGTCCCTGGTGGCCTGATCGCATTAACTATGGTTTTACTGCAACGGCTTTTGCCATCATCGTTGCAGTATTATTTATTGGACCACAAACCCGCGATCGCAATTTCGTATTAAATCTATTTTGGGCTTGGTGGTGGCCCTTCTTCCTATTTCTCTTTCCCTTTTTGGGACGTATCTGGTGTTCTGTTTGTCCCTTCATGATTTACGGGGAAATTACCCAAAAGTTATCTCTCTGGCTGTGGCCTCGACAACTCAAGCGTTGGCCTAGACAGCAAGCTGAAAAATGGGGTGGATGGTTCATGTTTGGTTTGTTCTCCCTAATTTTCTTATGGGAAGAACTCTGGCATTTAGAAAATACTGCCTACCTCAGCGCTTGTTTGCTACTGTTAATTACTGCTGGGGCGATGATTTTCTCTGCTCTTTTTGAGCGGCGATTTTGGTGTAGATATCTCTGTCCCATCGGCGGGATGAATGGTTTATTTGCCAAACTCTCAATGACGGAACTCCGCGCCCAGCAAGGGATTTGTTCTGCAAGTTGCACTACGTATCAGTGCTATAAAGGTGGGCCACAAAAAGGCGAAGGGATGGAAACTAATGGATGTCCTTTATATTCCCACCCAGCGCAGTTAGAAGATAACAGAGATTGCGTACTATGCATGACTTGCCTTAAAGCCTGTCCCCATCGTTCCGTTGAGTTTAACTTGCGTCCCCCTGGTATTGAACTGTGGACAACTCATGTACCCCGCACCTATGAAGTAGCATTATTGTTTTTGCTGTTGGGTGGGATATATCTGCATCGCTTGCCAGAATTGCAATCTTGGTTGGGGCTAGAACTGGATTTAACTCAGTTTTGGCAGCATTTGGGATTATCGCTGCTAGTGTTAATTATCCCAGCGATTTTTGCGTTTGCGGCTTATGGCTTGCTGCAACTGTTCAACTTTAACCGTAAGTCTCGCTCATTTGTAGAACTTGCCTATGGCTACCTACCATTGGTGTTAGGGGGAAACTTGGCTCACTATCTGCGTTTGGGCTTAGGCGAAGGTGGGCGGATTTTACCCGTAACCTTTGCTACTCTTGGTCTGAGTGGTGAACAATTGCCAATATTAGTTGCTCATCCGGCTGTGATTGCCTTTTTGCAAGGTGCAACGATAATTCTTTCGGTGTTACTGACTGTATTATTAACGCAAAAAATTGCCAAACAACCACTTAGATCGGTCATTTGGCAACACGTAGCAGCGATCGGGTTGGGAGTTAGTATGTGGGCGATTATCGTGTTTTGAGCTTTAATATAGCCTCAGCCCTTAACCCCCTCCTCGCTTGCGGGGTGGGGTGCAATGACTGTGGAAATTGTAACTAAATTATGCGGACATGATATAACCGAGTTTGCGATCGCATCGATTTTCGTACCCGCTATTACACCACCAGCCAATAAACCCGTTGGTGTTCTCCTTTCTGGAATGGAGGAAAAAGCAGTTTTAAAGCAAGCGATCTGCTGTATTTTAGCAGACGCCTTGTAAGTTTAGAAATTTGGTTACAGGTGAATCAAAAAGCGCAGTAGTCAAGGTAAGAAAAGCATACGCCATGATTAAGTAAGAAGCTTGACAGTAAACTTTTTATGGTCTGGATAGTTATTTATATCTTCTTGTAGTAGCCATATAAGTATATTTTTAATTAGAATATTAACTTCTTCTGGAATTTGGATTTTATAATCTGTAATTACACGTAGAAAAATCAAGTTTAAAACTTTTAATAAAAATTGTAAGCAGCAAACTAATGACACAGCACAACTCCCAAGACAAAGATAACTTTCTTTACCCTCGTAGCCGATACTACGGTAAATTCCAGCCAGAGACTTTAACATTTAATGCCAACCTCCAAGAATTTGCTCAAAAAATTAGTTATATCACTTGCTTAGAAACAGGCGGAAAGCTTTCTCCAGAAGAAGCTTACCAGCAAATAAGGATGCTTTGGAAACAGTTGAAGCATAGCAAGAAGGAACTGGCTATTGGTAGAGATCAAGAAATTTAAGCTTTGAATCACGATGTGCGAATTATTCCAAGCAAGTTTTATCTGATTTTATTCTTACTAAAGTTATAAAAGGAGGTTAGCCCAGCTTATATCTTCTTGCTAAAAGTTTGTATCCTAGCTCACAATTATATTTAACAATGAGCATTCCTTTTGAAAGATGTTGCTGCTAACAGCAGCTATTATTGTCCTGATTAATAGTTTTGTTGAGCTGAAATTAGTTTACTAATGTTTAAGTTTCTTAAACAAGTTATTGATTACGCCAAGTACGCCTTTCAACACAAAAGCAGGGGAGGGAAGAGGGTTATTGTTTGGTAATTCTCCTCTCCCCCTGCTTTCCTTCACCTATCATTTTTGACTTAGTCGAGTACTAGCCCGATAAATACCCAAATTTTAGTGGACAAGAAACTCCACTTTTCTCCACAATTTAAAGGTTAGGGCAACGAAACCAAGTTTCAGATGGATTTCTAGACTTATGTGTACACCGTAGTCTTAGAAAAACAGAGGAATTATTGGCGGATTGGGTTAAAAGTGATCTGAACAAATATCAGATGCTACTTGCGCCCCTAAGCTGAACCTTTCAAAAAGTTCAAATCGTCATTATTGAGAAAGGGAGCATTACTATTAGTAACTCCCGCAGACAAGACTGAAGCAAAAGAATTTTCGCTTGAGGGGCTAAATATATCCCCTAATCTGGAACTAAATTGCCCATAGCTGAAAGTACTGACGCTGGTATTTATCCCTTCAGAGGGGTTAATGATATTATCACCATTAGGCAAGTTCTCGTTAGTCACAAAATTACTACTGATATCAACGGTGGGGATTGGGCTAGGATTGTTAATGCCGACGCTATCCTTTGCACTGCCAGTAAATTTTTGGAGTTTTCCGTTCTTTCCGTGAAGTTCAGCCACCCAGGCATCCAAAGCCGAGCCATTAGCTCCAGTATTACTAGCTCCTAACAAGCTATCAGTAAATCCAGTAACGATAAGTTTATCAGCATTATCTGTAGTAATACCTGTAGCATAAGTAAGTTTTGCTTTGCTACCAAACTCTTGAAACCACTGATTTGTGCCGTTGGTGTCGAACTTTGCAACAAAGGCATTATAACCTTGTTTAGTATTGTCTTTGTTTAAGTCATCGTTAGAATATCCTGTCACAAAGATGTTGTCTTGTGAATCGATCACCATATCAGCTAAGTAAGTGCCATCATCGCCACGAGTGCCAAACTGTTTAGTCCACACCTGATTCCCATCTGGGCTAAATTTGGTGAGCCAGACATCGTTAGACTCTGATTTATTAACCTTTTTGTCTGCTGTCCCTAAATCGCCAGAAGTCCATCCTGTAGCGTAGACGTTGCCATTGCTGTCAGTGTCAACAGCCCATGCAACCTCAAGACCCTCATTTGTACTCCCAAACTGTCGAACCCATTCCACCTGACCGGTGGGATTTACCTTCGTCATCCAAGCATCATACTTCAAAAGACTTCGAGAAGGATCTGACTCTTTTATTAGTCCTTGAGTCCATCCTGCCGCATAAGTGTTGCCATCCTTATCGACAGTAACATCGTAAGTTTCATCAAAAACAAAATTCCCAATCGGCGTATTCTGCCCAAGCTGCGTAAACCACTCCCGGTTGCCATTGGTATCAAACTTAGTTATCCAGGAGTCATCTTGAACAGCAAAATCGAATATTTCGCGATTTCTATTTTCCTTAATTGATAATCCTGATAAGTAGGCATTGCCGGCTCCATCTACATCTAGACCAAAGGAGCTATTGGCAAAACCGCCAGTTACACTAGTTCCAAACTGCTTACCCCACAGTTGGTTGCCATTGCTGTCATATTTAGCCACCCAAATATCAAGCTCGTCTGATTGCTTGGATGAAAACAAGTTACCCCCCGTGTCTCCTGCCAGGTAAAAGTTACCATCCTTGTCTGTAGCAATCGAAAAAGCCTGATCAGAATTGGAACTACCAAATTGCTTGCCCCATAACCTGTTGCCTTTGTTGTCAAATTTGATTACCCAGACATCTGTAGAACCTTGATTGGTTCCTTCTAAAGACCCTGTGGTATATCCTGTAACAAAAAGGTTCCCCGCAGCATCTGTAGCAGCAGTAGTACCAAGATCAATACCAGTAGTTCCTAATTGCCCAAGCTTCTTTTGGTCTGGTTTTTTTGGTGGTTTTTTACCTACAAACTGAAAATATTTGTCTGTCAAACTTAAATTTACTTCCGGTTTTGAGATCACATAAGCAACGAGGTCGGGTAATCCCTCTTGCACCGAAAAGATAGCCTTGCCATAAAAAAGTTGTTCAACTCCTTCAACCTTTAATCCATTAACTTCTACCAATCGATAATCTTCTGCTGTACCGTTGAGGCGAATGAGATCCTGAGTGGGGCTAAAATCATAAATTACGGTGAACTCGTTCAAACCAAGAAAGTTTGTGGTGAGTAGGGTCTCTGGAGTACCGCTATTAGAATAGTAGGGCTGATATTCATCTCCAAGAACAAATTTGTCTGCTCCTACTGATGGGATATCTTTATCTAGGATGGCTAATGGATTACCTTGCTGAATCTCAAGAATAACTCCGTACTCTTCTGGCGAGTTATCAAATAAATCACCGAACCAAAAATCAATATTTTCTCCTTCACTGTTAGTTTGATCGGGAAATTCACCATAAAAAGTGTCATTTCCACGGCGACCGAAAAGGGCTTCAAAATTTGAAAACCCTCCTAAGAGGATATCGCTAGCAGGTGTAGCTAGTGAGGCGTTGAGTTCAAAATCGCTCATTTTCTTTAAATCCTTGATTCCAAATATTGAGGTTTATTACTACCTTTTGTAAACCCGCTTCCAAAATTTACCACCTTCACGCTTACTTACAGTAGAAAGATGAGAATTTTTGGTTGCTTGGTTAAAAGTTGGTTGAACAAATGCCAGAACTAAAAATGCTCCAACTAGCAGAGCAGCACTGGCTACTAGCAAAGCTGTGTGTAGACCGGATACGAACGCGTTACTAATCGCTTGATGCAAAGCAACCTCAGAAATATTGCTTGCAAGGCCATTGGGGATGTTAGCTTTACCGCGCAAAGCATCAGCAACGAGCTTTTCTTGGATGTTTGCGGGTAGACCCCAAGCAGATAGCGATCGCGCCAAATCTGAAGTTAACCGTTGGGCAAGAATTGTGCCGATGAAAGCAATTCCTAAAAGCCCACCGAGCAGATTACTAGCGTTAAGAATTGCTGAAGCAATTCCCCCTTTGGCTGGAGGTGCAGAACTCATAGCTGCTGCTGCTAACGGCGAGACTGCCAAACCACTACCAAAGCCAGATAAAACAAGGTTCCACATCACTGTTGCATACTCTGTATCAGCATTGGCTCGGATGAACGACAGAGTTACTACACTCCCCATAGTCAGTCCCGCCGCGATTACATAGCGCCACCCAAACCGAGCAGCCAACCATCCCGAAGCCAGGGAGGCGATGACAAAAGCTGCATTCAACGGCACAAAGCACAAACCCGCCACCGTTGCTGAATAACCTTGTACTTGTTGTAAAAATAAGCTGAAGATGAACAGCAAGCTCAAAAAAGTAAAGAATACTAAAACCGAAACAAAATTGACTACAGCAAAGGTTTGATTTTTAAACAACTCTAGTGGCAGCATTGGGTGGCTACTACGAGATTCCACAACCAAAAATGCTATAAGGCTGAACCCAACAATAGTCAACAGCAAGACAATCAGCGGCGAGTGCCATACTAGGTTGTTGCTCTCAATTATGGCGTAGGTGAGCGAAGCCAAAAAAATTATACTAAATAGCAAACCAGGTACATCAAGATGCTGCTGCGTCAACTTTTTACTTTCTCTAACAACACGGCAAGTCAACACAAAGGCGATCGCGCCGACTGGTACATTAAAAAAGAATATACTCTGCCATCCCCAAATATCTACAAATACTCCGCCAAGGGCAGGGCCCGCAATGAGGGCAATTCCTGATACCGCAGACCAAATACCAATAGCTTTAGCTTTCTCCTTCGGATCGGGGAACGTATCTCCGAGGATAGATAGAGAAGTCGGGACTAAAGCAGCAGCACCAATTCCTTGAATAAATCGCCCACTAATCAAAATACCTAAGCTAGGAGCAAAACCACAGAGTATAGAGGCGAAAGTATAGATTACTAATGCTGTCAGAAAGACTCGCTTACGCCCAAAATTATCTCCTAACGCACCACTCGGTAACGCTAAACTAACCGCAGGTAGGGTATTGGCATTAATAATCCATTGCAACCCTGATACATGAGAACCCAAACTAGCCTGAATACTGGGAAGTGCTACATTCAGGGAGGTATCGTCGGTATTAGACATGAAGAGGGCGAAACACATTGCCGCCAGCGTCATCGCTTTAACACGCGCTTGATTCATGTCTGCTGTTACCTATACTCAAGTGATGCTGTCTCTGTTGTCTTGTAGCTATCAGCGAGAATCTTTTGTAAGTTATCGCAGATTTCAAACACCGCTTGATTGTTTACAGCAGCAATATTTGCACGGTAGCGAGCAAAATTTTCCGGCTCTAGAAACTTCTTCGCTGCCTTATCGATATTACGAAAATCATGGACAACTAGGCCCACTTGTTTCTGTTCGACCCAATCAGCGTTGTAGCGTTCGTGGATGAGAGTAGAAAAGTTACGTTCCGTAATCATTGGCAGCTTCATAACCAGAGCCTCACTGATACTACAAGCACCTGGTTTATTGATTAAAAAATCCGAAAGATGCATATAGTAAGGAATCTCTTTGGTAAAACTGGTGACAAACCGTTTTTGAATACCTTGGCTTTCGCGTAGTTCTTGGGCTAGTTCTTCATTGCGTCCGCAAATAAAGATGAGTTGTAGTTTTTGTCCGAAACTCTCCAAACGCTTGGCAATTTCTAACATTACTTTAGAACCATTAGCACCGAATAACACAAGTCCGGTGAGACAGTCTGGATCTAAACCTAAACGTTGCCTTTGGGCACGGCGATCGCACACAATGGGTTCATAAAAGCGAGGATGAACAATTGTTCCCGAAGTTTTAATAATTAGTTCCTCTTTTACTCCCATTGAACGAGCTTGCTCTACCGTTTTCTCAGTTCCACAGACAAAATTAATTCCTGTTTCTGGTTCTATCCAAAATGCAGGCGGAGAATCAGCATAATCTCCAATAATAGTTACTACAGGGGTTCCTGGTTTTGCCTTTTGTACACTTTCCCATAACCCTTTGCTATACATTGGGACTACGGAAACTACTAAATCTGGCTGTTGCTCACGCCAGTATTCCTCAAAAATTTTGACACCGACATCGTGATTTAGTTTGACAAGTAGTTTATTGAGACGCATCTTTAGCGGCCAAAGCCATGTCCAGCCCGTTTTCAGCATCAGGTTGTACAAGTCATGCCCAGAAAATCCAAATAGCTTGTAGGCACTGACTATCTTTTTTTGCTCTGCTAAACCATCCGCTATTTGGTCTATATCGGTTACACTAAAACGCCAAGGTAGTTGTTGCTGCTCAACAACTGCGCGTAGTGCATTGTACATAGCGTAATGCCCGCCACCACCTTGGGAGGTAAGGATATTAATCAAAAACTCTTTTTTTGGAGATGATGATAATTGCGTTGTTTTCATAAATATACAATTTTGAACAGTAGTTATTTGTTGAACTGCTATCAAGAAAGAAATCCATAACTACAGAAATATTAGGAAAGAAAATATTGCTGCATTTCTTTCATCTTGCAAGAACAACTTGTGGTTCAGACATTGAATTAGCTATCTCTTTCTCAAACAAACCAAGCGCGCGAAGCACTGCATGATCCATGTCGTAGTATTTGTAATCTCCAAGTCGTCCTGCAAATAGTGCTGTACCGTTGAGTTTTTCTACCTCTTTGAGGTAAAGATTTAAGCGATCGCGATTATCCTCATTGAGAATGGGATAATAAGGGTCGTTTTTTCCCGGTACATAAGCCTGGGGATATTCCATCACTAAGGTAGTTTTGGAAGAAGTTTGCCCCGATAAATACTTTTGTTCGGTGATGCGAGTGATATCGTAGTCGTTGGGGTAGTTAACTGTACCAACTTCTTGGTATAGTTCTTGATCCAAAGTCTCAAACTGGAAGCGCAAGCTTCGATATGGCAACTCGCCATACATATAATCAAAGAAAGTATCAATCGATCCGGTGTGGAGTATCCGGTTAAACTTAACGTCCTTGATAATTTCTCGGTAATCTGTATTTAAAAGCACCTTAATGTTTGGATGAGCCAGCATTCGGCGAAACATTTCGGTGTAGCCAAGCTTAGGCATAGCTTGGTAAGGATCTTGAAAGTAACGGTCATCTCGACTGATGTAAACTGGAACTCTTCCGGTTACTCCGTTATCAAGTTCCTCTGGTTTCACTCCCCATTGCTTCATGGTGTAGCGAAGGAAGACATTTTCATAAATATAATTAGCTAAAAAAGCTAAGTCTCCACTGGCACTCTCACGCAGTTTTAAAATAGGTACTTTAACCCCAAAACCGAAGTTTTCTAAAAGTAAGTTTTCCAGCTTTTGTGCATAGTGGGGAGGAAAAAGAGCATAAAGAGAATTCAGATTAAAAGGAATCGGAACTTTCTTCCCTTCTACAACTCCTAGCACATGATGATAATAGTGCCTCCATTCTGTAAATTGGGAGAGGTAATCCCAGACTTTCTTAGACTTGGTGTGAAAGATGTGAGGCCCGTATTTATGAACTAAAATACCATGCTCGTTGTAGTAATCATAAGCATTCCCACCAATGTGATCTCGCTGCTCTACAATCAGCACCCTCTGTCCTAACTGGGTTGCAATCCGTTCTGCCGTTACACAGGCTGAATATCCCGCCCCGACGATTAGCCAATCAAATATCATTTATATTTATTTCACCCCTCAGTTATTTTTGTTTCTTTTATGCATAACGAAGATTAGGAGTGCGATCGCCTTCTTGGTGTATTTCTAACTGTGGTTGTTCCAAGATTCCTTCTAAAATATCTACAACTTCAAACACTGCTTTATTATTAATGGCGGCAGCATTTGCACGGTAACGAGCCAGAGTTTCAGGCTCGATTAACTTGGCTACAGCTTGGTTAATGTCTCGAAAATTGCGGACTACAATCCCAATCTCATTATCTGCAATCCACTCAGCCGAAGGCCGTTCTTGAAACAAGCTTAAGGCATTGCAATCTGTAATTACTGGCAAGTTCATCGCCACAGCTTCGCTAACACCTACAGAGCCAGATTTACCAACGAAGAAATCAGAAAGATGCATATAGTAAGGAATCTCGCTGGTAAAGGTTTCCACAAACCTTGGTAAACGGCTTTGTTGACGGCGCAAGGTTACTGCTAATTCTTCATTGCGTCCGCAGATGAAAATAAGTTGCAGATTTAATTGTGATTTTTCTAGAGAATCGGCAATTTCTAGCATCACGTTTGAACCCTGACTGCCAAAAGTGATTAAAGCAGTAGGTAAATTTGGATCTAATCCTAAGCGTTTTCTTTCAATTTGGCGATCGCACAAAACGGGTTCATAAAAACGAGGCTGAATGATTACTCCTGATGTGCGGAAAATTTTATCTTGTGTATAACCAAAATTTTTGGCTTGTTCAACTGCCTTTTCAGTCGGACAAATCAAAAATTGCTCTTGCTTCTCAATCCAAAAGTGGGGTGGGCAATCGGCATGATCGGTGATAAATGTGACGAAGGGGACATCTGGTGAAGCTGCTTGCAAACTTTCACAAAGCACCCGATTGATATATGGCTGCACTGAAACTACCATATCAGGCTGATGCTGCTGCCAGTATTTTTTCAGACGTGCTAACCAAGCAGAATGTTGAAGGCGAATTTGTAGCTTGAATAAGGGAACCAATAGGGGTTCGTTAATAAGTTTTGCCCAGGTTTTCTGGAGTACGAACTTATTATAAAAATCCTGCGATGCAGAGGTTCCAAGGATTTCTTTAAAAGCCTCGACTAAATGGATTTCCCAAGGCAATTTGCGCTCTTCGATAACTTTTTGCAAAGCCTTGGCAGTGCTGCGATGACCTGCGCCAGCATCATAAATCATCAGATATACTTTTTTCATCGCTTTTTTTATGAGGTTTGTATTAGCGATCGCTACCAAGTGAACAGACTTATTTAAAATCTAGTGTTGCGCCGACCATTCTTCTACTTTCATCAGCTTTAAACGCAACTTGCATTTGATTTTCAGCGCGTTTTTGGTTGAGTTTATTTACCCCAATCCACTGATAAAATTTATCTCCAAATCGGGGAAAAATTTGCCATAATGCCAGTAAGAATTTTGTAAAATTTGCTGTCATCAGGTCTTGATTAACAATCACTTCTGCCTGATTTTGCTTAATAGCCTGGATTACTGCGATCGCTACGTCTGTTGGCTTCGATGTACCTGCTAAACTTGGCGCAGGTATACCAGTATCAGCAAACATCCCTTGACCAGAAACATATCCCGGACAAATCACCGAAACATTTACACCAGTACCTGCCAATTCTTGCCTTAGAGAATCGCTCCACATGAGCAAACCGGCTTTACTGGCACAATAAATACTGTTGTAGGGATTTCCCTTTTTAGCTGATAGAGAAGCAATATTAATTATGTGGCCCCTTTTCTGGCATAACATTGTTGGCAATAACAAACGGGATAATTCCATTGCAGACAACAGGTTAATTGTCAATACTGACTGTAGTTCTGAGGCAGAGTAATCTTGAAAGTTTTTGTATATCTCGATACCTGCGTTATTAACTAAAATGTCAATGGGGCCTGCAAGTTTATTGATTTGCTCAACTAGGTTTGGCATATCTTCTAGGTTACTGAGGTCATATTTAATGCCTAACCAGCGACCACCTAAAGCTTTGACTTCGGCAGATAATTGATCCAGTCCCTCTTGTGATCGCGCCACACCAACTATAGTTGCATTTTCTTTTGCCAAACTGCGAGCAATAAAGGCTCCAATTCCGCGTGATGCACCTGTTAAAAGTACTGTCTGACCTGCAATTATTGACATGATTGCTTAATATCCTCATTCATTAGTACCAACCCAGTTCAGCGAGTAGTAATGGTTTCTTTGAGAGAAGGGAAATGCTTACCGCCCAAATCAATTTGTCCCTTTTCAACTCCAGTTTTGATCCTGGCAATTAAATACTCCCAATCAGAGGCGATGATATTTGTACCATGATCTGGTTCGATCAAGCTGGCTAGGGCAATATCGCTGCCATATTTGTTGACTAAATCGTGTATCCCTAAAAAGTTGAAAACTCCTGATTCATAGGTTCCACAAGGAACTGAGGGATTGTGTACTCCAGTGCAATACTCGTTATTTGGCTGAAACCACTGAGTTGATGGATACCCGTGGAAATGAACCATTGGTGTACCATTTTTAATGAGTTCTGGTGCATACAAAGCCGCAGCCAGTGCGATCGCAACCATGACATAAAGATCGTAAGAAGGTTTAATATCACCCACTACTAGATCCATACCTTTTGGTAATTGCAGTAATAATCTATCTTGCAGCCCCAACCTCAACACATCAGTTTCTAAATTCAGGTTTGTTTTATTCGCGCCTGAACGAGAACTAATAACCCAGATATCTGGTAGCTGTTTAAATACCTCTTTTCCCCCAATTCTGGTTTTGATATACCTTCTACCGATTTCATTCTGACGCAGTTCATCACGACTGAATCCTTCGATAGAAGATAGATTTTCCCACTCTTGCTCAGATATTTCTACAGCACCTATATATTGTGGCGGCTCGGCGTAGGCAACAAAACCATAAGAAACGCCTGTTCTACCATTAGCCATCCAGTCAACAATATCTCGGTGTGACTTTCTTTTGATCACATCGTCAATTTTAAAACCAGAAGGTAGTAGACCTGTTGATGCTAGCTCTTTACCTAATCTGACTAATTGTTTTGCATAAATAGATTCTTTCGGGTCATACTCACCAATTTCAAATCGGCTCAGAGACAGTGGCAGAATTGGGACATAAATTTTAGGGATTAAAGAGTTACAAACAAAATTATCGACTGACTCAGCAGGAAATACAGAGTCTGATAAGTTCATATTTAAGATGGAAATCTTCTGGCTTGAAACTCCGATCACAATTTCAGAAAATGTTCTAATTAGAGTATTTACACCAATAGGAATTTTTTTCTGATATGGAATGCTTGGATCAACAAACTCTTTATTAAGCTTCGTCAACATAATAACTTGAGTGTTCGTTGGGTCTTCAAGTGGTAAAATATTGTCTTCAGCCCAACTGATAAACTGCATAATTTTAGAAGCAGATAGTTGGCGGTTTTTCAGAATAAATCGAGAATATACTTTATAAAGTAACTCTACCACATAAATTTTGATTTTTCCAGCGAAAGAAGGAGATTTGTCAACATCAACTACAGCACTAACACCCGCTTTAATGACATTTGTAGAAATGCTTTTTTTCCAGTTAGTGAAAGGAATAGTAATTTCGTAACTAACCTGTTTCGTTGCTTCTTCCCAAGTTAAAATTTGAACTCCATTGCCCCGGAGCTTATCTTCTAACTCTTCTCTAAATTTCAAAATTGTTTCTTCATTGTATCCATCTGGCAAAGGTCTAAAAGCAACTTTTAGCTTTTTAGCCATCGCCTTTGGATCAATAATGGGAGGGGTAAAGCCTGCAACTTTACGGCAAAAACCTCCAATTAAACGACCAATTGTTTGTAAGCTGAGGTCTTGAGTTTTAGTTCCAGAATTATCATTAGTAGTTTCGTTACTTCTTTGCAAAAATGCCAGAATTTCTGTCTTGCGTTGAGCTAATTCAGTGCGTTGTTCTGCTGATAGCAATCCCTTTGGAGAATTGACTTTTAGTTTACCATTGTCAGTCCACAACTGAACGCCTTTTTGAGTTAAATCTTCTAAAAGTTCGGATACGTTCATAGATTTTTAATCTCCGTTAATTTGTAATTGTTTTAAACAAGTTTTGCAATTAAATTTCAAAAATTTCTGAGTCAGAAGCTTCTAATTCTTGAGCTAAGTGCTGTGAAAGCAACTCAATAGTGGGATAATGTACTAACAGCAGTGGAGACATATCAATTCCCAGGAATTGTTTACCAGCGCTAGCGATCGCGATCGCTAGCACAGAATCCAATCCGTAGGTGTCGAAAGGTACTCGAATATTTATCTCATTAGGTTTGACTCCCAAATCATTAGCGATTTGGTTAGTTAACCAAACTTGAATATCTTCTACTGTCAGAGATTGAGCATTAATCGCTTGTGCTACATCTGTTTGCTTTTCCCCTTTTGATTTGTCATGCTGCTGAGGATGCTTTACCAACAACCCAAGCAGTTTAGGCAGCAAATTTAATTCCTCTTTTGAGAGTTCTCCGGTCATTTCTAACTGCTCAATCAGTTGTTGGTTATCTATCTGAGCGAGAAAGTCATGATTCTGAGAGGAAATCTCAACTTTTTTATGTCCATTGTTATTAGGCTCAAACCAGTAACGCTTTCGCTGCCAGGGGTAAGTGGGTAATTCTACATATTGATGTGAGTAATTTTGGTCAAAACCTAACCAGTCTACTTTTACCCCACGCGCATATAAAGAACCTAAACTTTCAAGTATTTGTTGCCAATCATCTTTACCAGGATTCAGAGTCGAAAGCCAAACTTTTTCAATCTTAGGCAAGCCATCAACTAGAGTCGGCTTTGGCCCAACTTCCACAAATATTTCGTACCCCTGTTGAGTTAAGTTATCTATGCTGGCGGCAAATTTCAAGGGTTCTTGCGCTTGACGGCTCCAATATAAAGGGGTAGCTATTTCACTAGTAGTTAGTTCACCAGTCAGATGAGAAACTAAGGGAATTTGTGGTTGAGAGTAAGTGACTTCTTTAAGGATGGCTTGGTTTTCAAAGGTAAAAACTTCGGGTAATGCTTGCATTAAGCGCCCGCGTTCAGCAACCAACTTCAAGCTATCTTCCAAGCTGAAAACTTCAGCAACACAGGCTGCAACATATTCCCCAACACCATAGCCCATAACTGCGGCGGGTTCTATACCCCAAGATTTCCATAACTGGGATAAGGCGTATTCGAGGGCAAATAAGGCAGGTTGGCTGTAAGCAGCTTCTTTAAGCAGAGAACTTGTTCCTGATTCGGGATACAGAATCTCAACCAAGGAACATTTTAAATAAAAACGCAGAATCTCATTGCAACAGTCGAAAACTTGCCGAAATTTTGGTTGGGTTTCATAGAGTTGACGACCCATTCCGACATATTCTGAACCTGTATCGGAGAAAAGGAAGGCTATTTTGGGTGAATCTGTAACTTTTCCCTGGAATAATCCTACTATTTCCTGTCCCGTGCTGAAGGCAGTTAGTTTGTCACAGAGTTCGGTAGATGAAGATGCTACCACACTTAAGCGATGCTGAAAGTGCGATCGCCCGGTATTGGCACTAAAGCAAATATCTCCTAGAGCTAAATCTGGATTATTCGCTAAGTGCTTCTCATAACGTTCAGCTAACTGCACAAGCGCCTCGTCTGTCTTAGCTGATAAAGTCAGCAGGTGCAGGGGACGCTCCACTGTTTTTTCTACTGCCTTTGAAACTGGAGCCTCTTCTAGAACTACGTGAGCGTTAGTGCCACTAAAACCAAAAGCACTTACTCCCGCCAGCCGCCGCTTTTCTGTTATCGGCCAAGGCATACGCTGTGCAGGAACTTTCAGGGGCAATTCATTCCAGTTAATATGAGGATTCGGTTGTTTGAAGTGCAGATGGGCTGGAATTTCTCCATGTTGTAAGGCAAGCACCACCTTAATTAAACTTGCAATACCAGAAGCTGGTTCTAGATGTCCAATGTTGGTTTTTACCGAACCAATAACCAAAGGTTTGTCTTGAGGACGGTTTTTTCCATACACTGCCTCTAAAGCTGCTACCTCAATCGGTTCTCCTACAGATGTGCTTGTGCCTTGAACCTCTACATAGTCTACTTGCCCTGGTTCCACGCCGCCATTCTCTAAAGCTTGGCGAATCACGGCTTGCTGAGATAGTCCGTTAGGGGAAATTAAACTACTACTGCGACCATTATGGTTAACCGCAGAACCCCGAATCAAGGCTAAGATTTTATCTCCGTCAGCTAAAGCATCCGAGAGGCGCTTGAGGACAACAAGGCCACACCCTTCTCCTTTGACAAAGCCATTGGCAGCAGCATCAAATGTTTTGCAGCGCCCATCAGGGTTGAGCATCCGTGTTCTAGACAGAGCAATGCTGGTATCTGGGACGAGATTTAACCCAACTCCGCCAGCTAAAGCTAGATTGCACTCTTTTAAGCGCAAACTCTGACAAGCCAAATGTACTGATACCAAAGAGGAAGAACAGGACGAATCGACAGCCATACTAGGGCCTTTCAGTCCTAAAAAATAGGATAAGCGCCCAGCAGCTACACTTAAAGAGTTACCGATCGCAGAAAAAGCATCAATCTGGGATACATCTCCTAACGATGACATGACTTTGCTGTAGTCATTTAAGTAAATACCGATAAAAGTCCCTGTAGCTGTGTTATGCAAATGCTCTGGTACTTGATTAGCATTTTCTAAAGCCTCCCAGCTAACCTCTAGCAAAAGCCGTTGCTGAGGATCTATGCTTACTGCTTCCCGCGCCGAAATCCCGAAAAACTCAGGGTTAAAGGTATCAACTCCTGTCAAAAAACCACCTTCGCGGGTACACACTTTACCAGGCATATCCGGTTCGGGATTGTAGTATTTTTCTAGATCCCATCGATCAGCAGGAACCTCGGTAATGGCATCAACTCCGTCGCGCAACAGCCGCCAGAAAGCCTCTGGATTTTCTGCTCCTCCGGGAAACCGGCAACCCGTGCCAACGATCGCAATTGGTTCCTGTTGGGCGTACTTGAGCGCGTCAAGCTGGGCTTGCAAGCTTTCTATAGCTCGAAGCGCCTGCTTGATTGGAGATGGTGACTGTGCTTGCTCGGAATTTACACTCATTGCCTTTAATACCTCATGCTTGCCAATTTGCTAAGTAGTAACGCTTCAGCCTCACTATCGGATAAATCGTCAAAATTTGATTCAGGGATAATTTGCTCTACAACTTCGCTCTCAATGGCATCAGATGTTGCCAGCATTTCCCCAGCTAAATAGTCAACTAACGCTGTTACTGTGGGATAGTCAAAAACTAAGGATGCAGGGATCGAATATTCCAAGCTGGTTTGGAGGCGATTTTTTAACTCCACAGCCATAAGCGAATCCATACCCAGGTCTGTAAAACCTTGGTATATATCTATTTCTTCAGGTGATTTCAAATTTAAGACTTTAGCAATTAGGGAGCGAACGTGAGTTAATAATAGCGATCGCTTTTCTTTAGCAGGAGCTGCTTCTAATTGTTCGAGAAATTCAGATTTTGCAGTTTGTGCTGATTCTACCTGTGAAGCAAATACCTCAAGGAAGGGAAATTCTAAATTTTGTGGCAGTTGCCCCAAGAATTTAGACCAGTCAACTGGTAGCACACCTACCTGAGCGACATCCTGAGTTAGAATATCCTCCAATATCTGCAATCCTGGCTCTAGCCCAATTGTACTTATACCCTGCTCTGCCCAACGCGCTTGTTCTCGACTGCTCAAAGCATCTGCCATGCCTGCATCTTTCCAGGGACCCCAGTTAATGCTGACTGCTGGTAATCCTAGTGCGCGGCGGTGATGTGCCAGCGCATCCATGAAAGCATTGGCGGCAGCATAGTTTCCTTGTCCGGGGGAACCGAGTAAGGCAGATACAGATGAGAAACAAACGAAAAAGTCTAGCTCTAAATCTTGAGTCAAGGTATGTAAATTCCATGCTCCAGCTACTTTGGGAGCCATCACCTTGCTAAAACTTTCGGTAGTTTGCTTTAGCAGCATCCCATCCTGTAATACTCCAGCAGCATGGATAATACCCCGTAAGGAAGGCATGGAATTTTTCACATTTGCTAACAATCTACTAACATCATCTTTATTTGAGATGTCGGCTGGAACAACCAGGACTTGCGCTCCCGCCTGCTCTAACTTGTTAATTTCTTGCTGCACTGCTTCGGAAGCTCCACGCCGTCCTGTAAGCACGAGGTGCTGCGCTCCATGCTCCACCAGCCAGTGGGCTACCTTCAATCCTAATGCTCCTAAACCGCCGGTAATCAGATAGCTGTTATTCTCGCGGATGACCTTTCTTTGTTTAATTGCAGATATGCTGGAGGTATGTTGTATTAAGCGGGCAACATAGCGATCGCCTTGACGATATGCTACTTGGTCTTCTGCATCTTGTGCTAACAGTTCCGCCAATAAATTTGACACTTGTTCTTGTGTGGCAGATGGATCTAAATCCAAGCGAGAACAGCGCAATTCTGGATGCTCCAGAGCAATCACTCGTCCCAAACCCCACAAAGGAGACTGTTGCACTTGCAGTGGTGTTAATGCCCCTACTGCTTGAGCGCCCTGAGTTACCAACCACAACCGGGGCGATTCAGTCCATTCAGTTCGATTCAGCGCTTGCAGCAGATGCAACACGCTACCACAGTGTTCTCCCTGAGAAACTTCTAATGCTGATGGTTGCTCATTTAAACTCCACAGATGGACTACGCCACGATAAGGTGGTTGATATTGGCTTATACTCTCCTGGAGCAAACGTTGGAAATCTTCAGGATTCGACGGGTCAATCTGATAATGCTCCTCTTGTAACCTTTCGTAACTTGACCCGGCAGTAACGATGATACAATACTCACCCTGTGACTCCAGCAGATGAGCTAGCTTTAGCCCCATTCCGGCTTGATCGGCGAAGATAAACCAACTACCTGGTTTTTCGGGTTGGACAGAGTTGAGGGCTTTGGATTGCCAAGCGATTTCGTACAACCAATCTGTATTTTGTTCTTTTGATGGAAGGAATTTTACCTCTATCGCCCTATTAACTGTTTCTACCCAAAATCGTTCGCGTTGAAATGGATAGGTTGGTAACAATACCCGACGAGGCTGATAATCTTGGTTAAAACCCTTCCAGTTTACTGATACTCCCCGGACATACAATTCTCCTAAGCTTTGCAGGAGTTGTTGCCAATCGTCTTGTCCAGGGCGTAAACTTGGCAGCCATACTTGTCCCTCCTCTGATGCACACTGGCGGCCCATTCCCAATAATGTTGGTTTGGAACCGATTTCTAGAAATACTTCATATTTTTGCAACAGCGTTTTCATGCTAGCTGCGAATTGCACAGGACTGAGAATATGATTGCACCAATACTCAGGAGTAGTTATTTCGTCTGTTATCAGTTCTCCAGTCAGATTGGAAATAAGTTTCAATTGCGGAGTCGAGAAAGTAATCTCGCTTGCTACCTGCCGAAACTCTGCCAGCATTGGCTGCATCAGGGGCGAGTGGAAAGCATGAGAAACTTGCAGTTCTTTTGTTTTTGCTCTTTGCTCTTGCAAAACAGCGCAGACTGATTTTACGGCTTCCCGTTTCCCAGAAATCACTACACTTTTAGGGCCATTGAATGCAGCAATTGATACTTGGCTATCAAAAGGCTCTAGAGCAGCCTTTACTAGCTCTGGATTTGCTAGCACCGCCACCATTGCCCCATCTTGAGGCAAAGCTTGCATCAATCGTCCCCGTGTAGCAATCAGCTTTAAAGCATCTTCTAAGCTAAAAACTCCTGCTACGCAAGCGGCAACGTATTCTCCAACACTATGCCCCATGACTACTGCTGGCTCTATACCCCAGGATTTCCACAATTGGAACAGGGCATACTCTAAGGCAAATAAGGCGGGTTGAGTATAAGCTGTTTCATCTAAAATGTGGGAATTACTTGCATCTTCTGTTTGCGGATAAAGAACTTTCAGTAAAGGCAAATCGAATTGCGATCGCAATATTTCATCGCAGAGATCGAGTGCTGCACGAAAAGTTGGTTGGGTTTCGTAGAGTTTTCGCCCCATACCGACATACTGCGATCCCTGACCGGTGAATAGAAAAGCTATTCTTGGAGAAGTTGCTCCTTCTATGCGATCGCAAATAATTCCTGCAACTTCTTGCCCTTGAGCAAAGGCAGACAGCTTTTGAGAAGCTTCTGCGGTTGAAGATACAAGCACAGCGAGACGATGTTTGAAATCACCGCGTCCAGTATTAGCACTAAAGCAGATATCTTCTAAATCTAAATTTGTTGGGTTGGCAGCCAGATGTGTTTGATAACGGGCAGCTAATTCCTTGAGAGCTTCCTTTGTCTTAGCTGAGAGAGTTAATAAATTTAGCGATCGCTGCGTTGTTGATTCTGTCTTTGGCTGTACTAAAGGTGCTTCTTCTAAGACTACATGAGCATTAGTACCACTAGCTCCAAAAGCGCTGACTCCAGCAATCCGCCGCTTTTCTGTTGCAGTCCAAGCCGTTAAACTTGTTGTTACAGATATTGGCAATTCGTTCCAGTCAACGTAGGGATTGAGTTGCTGTAAGTGTAACTGCTGAGGAATCTGCTGATGTTGCAGAGATAATACAACTTTAATTACACTGGCAACTCCGGCGGCTGATTCTAAGTGTCCTATATTGGTTTTTACTGAACCAACTTTCAGGGGGTTTTCTAGCGATCGCCCTTCACCAAACACAGCAACCAATGCTCTGATTTCAATGGGATCTCCCAGTGGTGTACCTGTGCCATGAGCTTCTATGTAGTCCACCTCTGACGGTTCTACCCTTGCTCTTGTCAAGGCTTGGCGGAGCAAAATTTCCTGAGCCGCTTTATTGGGAACTGTAAATCCACTACTAGCACCATCTTGATTAACAGCCGATCCCCGAATCAAAGCGAGGATATTATCTCCATCAGCGATCGCATCACTAAGGCGCTTTAATACTATGATTCCGCAACCTTCCCCTCTGACGATACCATCAGCCGAGGCATCGAAGGTTTTGCACCGACCGTCAGCAGAAAGAATTTTGGCTTTGGAGAGCGCCACATTGTTTTCTGGTGAGAGAATTAGGTTGACTCCACCTGCTAGAGCATGGGTGCATTCTTCATTCCGCAGACTTTGGCAAGCGGTGTGAATGGCTACTAGAGACGACGAACAAGCTGTATCGATTGCCATACAAGGCCCTTGTAGCCCCAAAGTGTATGACAAACGTCCAGCGATCGCATTTAGGGGATTACCTGTTAGGTAATAAGCATCCATCTGGCTCAGATCCCCGTAGGGCATCAACAGGCGTGCGTAGTCATTTGTCGTTACTCCGACAAAAACCCCCGTTTCGCTGGCTGCTTGCTTGTTATTAACTAAACCTGCATTCTCCAGAGCTTCCCAAGTCACCTCTAACAACAAGCGTTGCTGGGGATCAATTCTCATAGCTTCGCGGGGAGAAATGCCAAAGAATTGAGCGTCAAATTGATCTACTTGCTGTAAAAATCCCCCATACTGGGTATACATTTTCCCTGGAGTATCAGGATTGGGATCATAATATGCGTCAACATCCCAGCGATCGCTGGGTGTCTTTGCGATCGCATCTACCCCATTTGTCAGCAGTTGCCAAAATGCCTCTGGATCATTAGCTCCACCTGGAAATCGGCAAGCCGTACCAATGATAGCGATCGGCTCCGCTTTGGAGCGCTCCACCGCCTCAAGTTTAGCCCGCGCTTCCTTTAACGCCAAAAGCAAGCGCTGTGATGAATTTAACTGGTCTACTTTTGGAGAATGTTCGCCCATGTCAATTCCTTTGCAGTAAAGATTCTAACCCTGCCAGTTCCTCTGCAATTGAAGCTTCAAGTGCAGCTTCTGAAAGTTGCTGAATTACTTCCACTGTTGCAGCCCGTTCCTCTTCATCTGGCGAAAGATCGTTGACGGTGCTGTCCCAGAAAAATACCTCTCGACCTAAATATTTGACCAAATCGGCAATTGTGGGACACTCAAATGTAATTGTTGAGGGTAATGTTGTTCCTAGTTTCTTATCTACCCGGCTCTTTAAATCAATTGCCATCAGCGAATCCATACCCAAATCAAAAAAGCCTTGCTCTGGGTTAGGTAGTTGTGATGGTTCAAAGCCTAGTACTTTACCGACTTCTGACTGGAGATAAGCAGTTAACATGGCTGGGCGATCGCTAACTGGGGCTGCTTCTAACTCTGCCACCAAGGCTGATGTAGCAATTGACTGCGGCTGGCTATCAGCTAATGGTTGAACTAACATTTCCTCAAGTAAGGTTCGCCGTCCTCTCGCCTCGTATAACCCTTTGAACAGCGCCCAGTCCACCTGAGCCACCGTTGCCTGCGCTGTATTTGATCCCAGTAACAAACCCAAAGCCGTGAGCGCTTGTTCTGGTTGCAATATGCCAATTCCCATCCGAGCCAGCCAAGTTTGAGCTTCATCAGAAGCCATGCCACCATCAGCCCACGGTCCCCAGTTCACACTTAACGTCGGCATTCCTTGCCCTTGGCGATAGTGGGCAAAACTATCTAAGAAAGCATTGGCAGCCGCGTAATGAGCTTGTCCACGAGAACCCCAGACTGAGGCAATAGAAGAGAAGACAACAAAGAAATCCAGTTTTATATCCTGGGTAAGTTGGTGTAAGAGCCAAGTGCCGATCGCTTTGGGACGCAAGACTGCCTCTAGCGACTCCCATTGCAGAGATTGCAACGTTTCATACCCCACAACTCCTGCTGCATGGATGATCCCGCCTAGAGGTGGCATTGTTGCCCGTACTTTCTGTAATAGTGGCAATAAATCTTGCTCTTGGGTAACATCAGCTTGGGCTGCTAGGATTGTAGCTCCCATCTTCTCTAGATGAGCGATCGCAGTTTGTGCTTCAGAATTAGGTTGTTTACGTCCAGTTAGCACCAGTTGTCTGGCTCCCTGTCCCACCAACCACTCTGCTACTTTCAGCCCTAACGCACCCAGTCCGCCTGTAATCAGATAAGTGCTGTTTGCGGATATTGAGCAACTTTCAACATTGGCTGGTAGTTGTTTACGTACCAAACGAGCTACATAACGTTGTCCACCACGATATGCAAAATGGTCTTCACCTTGAGCATCTGCAATATCTGACAATAGTAAAGATATTTCTTCTAATGTTGGCTCAGGAGATAAATCCACCATGCCACCGAATAATTCTGGATGCTCAATTGCTACTACCTTACCCATACCCCATAATGATGCTTGGGTAACTTCTGGTAAAGTTTGCACTGGCTGTGCGCCTCTAGTCACTAACCACAGCCGAGGTAAATCAATATTACTGTGACGAGCAAGAGCCTGCACCAGAGATAGGACGCTGCCACAGCCCAACACCTGAGACTTCTCTAACTCTGCTATTGTTACCTCAGATTTAGCTGTATTTAAATTCCACAGGTGAATCACACCTTGTAACTGGCTTTGAGTAACTGTTTTAATTTCATTCAGCAACCGCTCAAAATCTGCTGTATTTGCAGGATTGATAACCCAGGTAGAGCCACCTTTTGATTGATAAAGTTCTCCTGGATAAACCAAAATACAAGAGTTACCTTGTTTTTGCAGATGTTCAACGAGAGCCTTTCCTACTCCTCCAATGTCAGCTAAAATCAACCAAACACCGATTTGTGGCTTTTTGTCAACTCCCGTTATTTCTCTTGCCTTAGATTGCCACTCAATACTGTGGAACCAATCTTGAATTGAGGCAGCGATTGATTGCTGCTTGTGCTGCTTCACCAATGCTTCTAACAGCTTCGGGAGAAATTTTTGTTCATCAGCAGATAGACTCGCCGTTTTAGTAAGTTGTTCTGTTAGCTGTTGAATCTCTCCTTGCTGTAATAGGTGTAACATGGGAGTCTGTGCAATATTCACAACAGGGATTTCTGTCTGGGCAGGCTGATTATCAACAGATTCCACCCAATAACGTTGTTCCTGAAAGGGATAAGTCGGTAGTGCTACACGCTTACGGTTGTAATCTCGGTCAAATCCTTTCCAGTCAATAGCAACCCCTTGCACATATAGTTCTGCCAAACTTTGGAGTAATTGCTGCCAATCAGATTGCCCTGGGCGCAAACTGGGTAACCATAGGAGTTGTTTTATTTGTGCTTCAGACAAGCACTGTCTGCCCATACCCAACAGTGTTGGCTTGGGGCCAATTTCTAGTAATACGTCACACTTCTGCTGTGCTAAAGTCTGCATTCCCTCAGCAAAAAGCACAGGTTGCAACACATGATTACACCAGTACTCAGGATTGGCTACTTCTTCACCGGTCAGTTTACCAGTGACATTAGAAATTAACTTTATTTGAGGAAGGGAGTAGCTGACAGTCTTGGCAACTGCTGCAAACTCCTCCATCATTGGGGCCATTAATGGTGAGTGGAAGGCATGAGACACCGTTAATGGTTTTGTCTTCACTCCAGATGCTGTTAAGGATTGGCATATTGCCTCAACCATCTGGCGCTTTCCAGAAATTACGACGCTCTGGGGACCATTGATAGCGGCTATGGATACTACTGTGTCCCGTTTTGCTAACGAATTATCGGCACAGTAGGGTGCAATCTGTTGTGCTACTTGTTCAGGGCTAGCCATGACTGCCGCCATCATCCCATTGGCAGGTAGGGCTTGCATCAGCCGTCCCCGTGCAGTAATCAATTTCAATCCGTCTTCTAGGCTAAACACGCCTGCCACACAAGCAGCAACGTATTCGCCAACGCTATGTCCCATCACCACAGCAGGTTTAATGCCCCAAGATCGCCACAGTTTATACAAGGCATATTCCAGAGCAAATAATGCTGGTTGAGTGTAGGCAGTTTCATCTATTAAAACACCCGCATTTTTATTGCTGGGATAAATCACCTCTAAGAGTGATTTTTTGAGATGGGGACGCAGAATCTCATCGCACTGCTGGAGGGTTTGGCGGAAAGTGGGCTGCGTTTCGTATAACTCGCGTCCCATGTCCACGTATTGAGAACCTTGCCCAGTGAACAAGAAGCCTATCTTCGGTTGTTTGCGATTGATAACCTGACGAGTTACTAATCCATGAGGCTGCTGTCCAGCAACGAAAGCACTCAACTGCTGTTTTAACTGCTCCTTAGATCCAACGGTGACAGCAAGGCGATGGTCAAAATGCGATCGCCCCATACTAGCAGTAAAGCAAATGTCTGCCAGAGACAATTCTGAGTGCGTTGCCAGATTTGCTTCATAGCGCTGGGCCAAATCTTGCAATGCCTGCTCACTTTTTGCCGAAAGACTCAACAAGTGTAAAGGACGTTCTGCCCTGTCTTCCTTTTTAATTTTTAATTTTGTTAGCGCAGCGTTAGCGAGTCCGCGAGCGTCATTTTCAATTGTTAGAGGTGCTTCCTCGACAATAATATGGCCATTGGTACCACCAAAACCAAAGGAACTAATACCTGCCAAACGAGGCTCTGTATTCACATTCCAAGGTTGAGGTTCTGTGGGAATCGCAAAGGGTGTTCCACTCAGGGAAATATATGGATTCAACTGCTTCAGATGCAGGTGCGCTGGAATTTCTTTGTGCTGTAACGCCAGTACTACTTTGAGTAGGCTAGCCATGCCCGCCGCAGCTTCCAGATGACCGATATTTGTTTTGACTGAGCCAATTAGACAAGGTTGATCCGTGCTGCGTCCCTCTGCTAATACTGCTTTCAGGGATCTAACCTCAATCGGATCTCCCAAGGATGTACCAGTTCCATGAGCCTCAACATAGCTAATTTGCGCTGGCTCTACTCCGGCATTTTCGAGAGCTTGGCGAATTACAGCCTGTTGGGAAGGGCCATTGGGAGCAGTCAATCCATTACTGAGTCCATCTTGATTAATTGCCGAACCTCGGATGACAGCTTGAATGCGATCGCCATCTCTAATCGCATCGCTAAGACGCTTTAGCACAACAATACCGCATCCTTCGCCGCGAACATAACCATCAGCACTAGCATCAAAGGTCTTACAACGACCATCCAATGCCATCATCCGAGCTTGGGAGTAGATAATGGTCTGTTGTGGCGACAACATTAAGCTAACTGCTCCCACCAAGCATAAATCGGACTCTGCATTTTGCAGACTGCGACAGGCTAGATGTATTGCCACTAAAGACGAAGAACAGGAAGTTTCAATTGCTAAACTTGGTCCCCGCAGATTGAGCAGATAAGACAAGCGATTTGCAGCAATACCAAGTGTATTACCCGTGCCATCATAAGCATTGATGTGTTCTAAATCCTTAGAAACCACAATTCCATAATCATAGTTCCCAATTCCAATAAAGACTCCTGTCTGAGTACCAGAGAGATTGGAAGGTGCAATTCCTGCATTTTCTAAAGCCTCCCAAGCAACTTTCAGAACTACTCTCTGTTGGGGATCTATCCGCTCTGCCTCGCGGGGCGAAATACCGAAAAAGCTCGGATCAAAACTATCTACGCCTTCGATAAATCCGCCATAACGAGTACTCATTTTTCCCGGCGTAGCAGGTTCGGGATCGTATAAGTTATCTACGTCCCACCGTTCCATAGGGACTTCGGATATAGCATCTGTACCGTGATGTAAAAGATCCCAGAAAGCCTCTGGGCTGCTAGCGCCAGGAAAGCGACAGCCAATACCGACAATAGCTATGGGTTCCACTAATTAGTCCTCAACACTGATGTATTGCTGCTTTAATATGCTTAAAGGTGCGATGCCTTTGGCGGGCGTAGCCATCGCTCTAGGCAGCAACAGAGCTAGCGAATTGTTTAAAGGCTATTTGATTGCGTTTGATTGCCTTATCTATCGATCCACCCTCAGCCATCACGCGCATTTCGCGGTTAACGGGCCATAGATATTCAAGGTGGCCGAAGAAGCGTTTCAAATCATTCAGCAGAGTTTGCTGGTACTTGAGATTGACATGGAAACCTTCGTGTTCTTCACACAAACACTTTTCCATCCAATGGAGTGCTTCTTCTTGGGACATTTTATTAAATAGAGGAGATGTCAGCAGGCGATAATACGAAGGCATGAAATTTACATCATCCCGGAATGTGGCTGGTAGTGCCGCAGACAGCCCATTCAAAAGTCCCCGTTGTAACAAAAATATAACCGCGTTAGACAGCAACTTCTCGTACATTGTTGGTTTGGGGAAATCCTTATATACCTCTTGGGCAATGGTTTGAGACATTGTGGTGTGGAAGGATTCATCCAACAAGTGATAATAAGATACACCGATCGGATCTGGGATGAACTCACCTTTTTTATCTAAATCCCTGAACTGTTTGTAGTAGTGGTACTCGTATGTTTTTAACGACATATTTGCAACCATCCGCACCGAGTAATATTGAGCGGCTAAGAAGGGAGAGCTACCCCAATTTAAACTCAGGTATTTAAACGCCGATGGAGATGCAGTGAGTCCAGCCAGTCCACCAGTTGTTGTCGGAATTGTGTCACCTTTTTCATTCAAGTACTGAGAATAGTAGTCTCCCTTACCTGGATGCATCAGTTTGGTGAGAAAGCGAAAGGTGGAATTCTGAAGTGCTTCTTTATTGGGAAGTTCTGGTAATTTTGGCAGCAGATTTTTGTTAGTCTGGTTATTCAACTTTTTATGGAGAGGATTGCCAAGGGATTCTTTACCCAGCAAAGCAATCTTCGTCTTATAACCAATTTTATGGAACGTGTTGATGTGGTAACGTTCCTGACTAGTTTCAAAGTCTAGCTCTTGGCAAAGAGTTTCATATCCACCAACGTGAGCAAAAACACCAGATGTAATTTGGTTGTAGAGCATGGTGTTTGCTTCAGAAGATGCAGTATGTTGATACTGCCCCACCCAGTAAAGGTGGTTAAGAGCTAGTTTTTGAGCGTGAGAAGCTTGTTCGTAGAGAGGGGTTCCATATAGAGTGGAAAGCTGGCGATCGCCCCAGAAATGATCTCCGTTGCGGCTATAATCAAAGTTTTTGCCCAGAGCTTCGATTTTCTCGGTGTAATCAGATTCTGTATTGTTCTGGTACGTTTTATCGATGACTTGAAAATGCTTCTTTTGTTTGTCCACTGGGACATTTACAACCTTGGGTTTCTCATTCAATAGATTAGCTGTAGTCACAATTTTCCTTCCTCTTAAATCAGGTATTTTCAAGTAGATCAAGCAAGATAGATTTCCAGCCTTCAATTCAAATTGGCACTCAAATGGTTAACGAGTCCTTCGATAGTTGGGTAATCGTAAAGTAGTGTGGGATCAACCTCAGATCCTAACCAATCTTCTAAATCACCAGTTAAACCAATCGCTGCTGAAGAATCTAAACCATAGCGATCAAAGGGAATTGTAATATCAACTTCTTCGGGATCAACTTCCAGAAGTTCACCTAGATAAGAGATTGTCCAAGCTTGAATCTCTGCTGCTGTCCGTATCTGTTTGGGTGCATCGACTTTGTTAATCTCTGAAACTCTAGGCATGGTGTTCACCTGAAGATTTTGCGTTTCCATTGTTTAGTCTTTCCTATGTATTGATGAGGATGTATGCTTTGTGCAATAAAATTGTTACAAGTTGAATCAACTAACTTACTTTGCCGCTTTTAGCCTTTGATATGAGTTCCTAAAAACTGAACTTGTGAAGATGTGAGTTTGTTCATAGCTGTTTACCAGCTGTTAGTTTTCCTAACATAGAATCAACATCAGCTTGTAGATTGATAAACTTAGATTTATTTTGAGGATTCTCACTCCAATCCTCTACAACATCTAAAGTTCCAGAAAGAAATGCACTCCGACAAGCTTGGCGGCGAATCTTGCCACTAGAAGTTTTGGGAATACTTCCAGTCTTGACGAGTACGCTAGCGAAAACTTCTAGCCCGTGATGAGCAGCTACTGCTTGTCTGAGTTGTCCGATGACTTCTTGAACATTTAACTTTCGCAGATAACTCCGTTCTACTTCTTGAACAACAACTAGTCGTTCAGAATTCTTGAAATCAATAGCAAATGCTGCTCCACAACCGGCTCGCAGAGATGGATGACTTTTTTCAACAGTCAGTTCAATGTCTTGGGGATAATGATTTTGCCCTCTGACGATAATTACATCTTTAAGCCGCCCTGTAATAAACAACTCCCCATCTTGCAAAAATCCTAAGTCTCCAGTGCGAAGAAATGGGCCTGAGGCTGCACTATTGTTAACATTTGTATCTCCTAAGTATGCATTGAAAGTTTTTTCTGTCTCTTCAGGTTGATTCCAATAACCTTGAGCAACACTTGGCCCAGCTACCCAGATTTCTCCCACTTGCTCAGGATCGCAGAGGGTTAATGATTGGGGATCAACAATAACCACCTTCTGATCAGAAGGACTTTGCCCACAACCTACTATCGTCTGGCTATCTTTGCCGCCGTCGGGCTGCTTGACAATTCGGTTTTGCTCTAATGCTGCTTTTTCTACATTGCAAGTGATTGGTAAAGCTGTTTTCTCACCCCCGGTTACTATCAGAGTGGTTTCTGCCATACCATAGCAGGGATAAAATGCTTCTTTGCGGAAGCCACAAGGTGCAAAAGTAGAAGCAAACTGCTCCAAAGTCTCACCCCGGACAGGTTCAGCGCCAGTAAAGGCAACTTCCCAACTGCTGAGATCGAGAGTCGCTAACTGTTCGGGTGTCACCTTGCGAATGCAAAGATCATAAGCAAAGTTTGGCCCACCACTAGTTGTAGCTTTGTAGCGGGATATTGCCTGCAACCAGCGAATTGGTTTTTGGAGAAACTCAACTGGAGACATGAGAATGCAAGGAACCCCTAAATATATGGGCTGCAACACATTTCCAATGAGTCCCATGTCATGGAAAACAGGCAACCAACCAACAACAATAGTTTTATCTGTATGTCCAAAGGCTTTCTCAATCATCCGCTCGTTATGCAGCAGATTTCCATGAGTGATCATCACGCCCTTTGGTGTTCCTGTAGAGCCAGATGTGTATTGGAGGAAAGCTAAGGTATTACCGTTGAGTTCCGGCGGTTGCCATGCTTGAGCTAGATCGTTACTCAAGTCATCGGTAGCTAGCCAATGCAATCCAGAAAGCTCTAAATCGTCTTCATTGAAGCTAGTTTGCAGGCTATGTAAAAGAGATTGAGAAGTAAGTACAATCTTGGCTTGGGCATCTGCCGCTATAGCCTGCAACCTAGACAACTTTTGATTTCGTCTAGGTGGATATGCAGGAATAGCAACAACGCCGGCATATAAACATCCAAAGAAAGCAGCAATAAACTCTATACCCGGTTGATATAGGAGCAAAGCACGTTCGCCAACTAGATTTAAAGATTGCAGGCTAGCTGCGATCGCTTGCGCTTGCAGATGTAGCTCTTTGTAAGTCAACGATACTGCTTCTGTCTCTGTACTTTGTAAAAAAGTATAAGCTTTCTGTTCAGATTGATTTTTTGCTCTGTAACTCAGCAATTCTACTAACGTTGAAAAATGGTGCTGCGTTATCAAACTATTAGAATCAGTACTCATTCAATGTACCTCCCTCTATACTATTACAGTTCTCTTTGTAAGGCAGATATATTAAATCTGTGCCAAAAATCTGGATTTATAGCAGTCTTCTTAACACCTTTTTAAAATGCTTATGTCAATAAGATTAATTCACCTAACCTGATAGGTTCTATTCTGTCTGTAGACTTCTTTTACAAAACTTATTTTTTGCTTTCTAGATTCAGATTACTCTTATTTCTTTTACAAGTCAATACATTCGATAGAATAAATTGATGTGTTTATGCAAAATTTACATTTAGTTATTTTTAAATTTTGTACTCCTTGAAAGCTAAAATTTTGCATGAAAAATCAAAACCTAATACACAAATTAGGCTGTCGCGTTTTGATTTAACTAGCTTCTTACAGCTTGCTTCAAATTAGTTAATAAAAGTAATTCGAGTCTACAAGCTATGTATACAGCTCGTTTTAGTTGTAATTATTCGCTCAAATTACTAAAATTTAGCTGTTTTATTTTGCTACAAATTTATTTCAAAAACATTATTTTGTCATTGTAAACCTTACCCTTAAATAATAAGTGCGATAATTTGATTTACTCACTAATCTATGTTTTTCCTAAGTTGAATTCTGTTACAAACTTTGTTTTGCATACTTTAATCATAGATCAGCGAACATTTGTATTTCTGTCATTTAATTACTAATTATTTGTAAATACTAGATAGCTTTAGTAGTTACAACTAACTAAGATAATTCCTAAGCTAATAATGCCAATTGGCATTGTATCCAACTTTGTGAACAATATTCATTCTGTCCTGTATTGCAGCCTTGGTAATCTTAATAAAGTTTTTAGAATGGATGGAAAATCAATCTGGGATCACACTGCTTCAAAGATTGCAGATACTTGATACAGTTATTTGCTGCTGCCGTGAGTTACTACAACAAGCCAGCAATAAATCCCAAAGTTCAAAGCGAAAGAATAAGCGATCGCGAATTGGTACTCGAAAAATATAGATAGCACTGCTCATCTTCAAAAACGGGATACAGGATTAAAAATTTTGATCTCTGCTTTCTGTGTACATATCTTGCTTGGAATGCAACTATCCTGCTTTAACTCGAAAGAAATCATCAATGCGTGAAGAAGTAATTCCCGCATATGTCTATTTCTCTTGATTGGAGGTGTATATGTTATCAAGAATCTACAGAATTTAGATTCGCTAACCTAAGTCGCTAGTTGTTGAATTTCGCGTTTTTAGCAAAATGTATGTTGCCACATAAACATTTACATTAGCAAATCTTATCTATTAAAACCCAAAATTAAGCCTCTTTGAGGTTCTAAAGATTGTAGCTAGCACCTACGTTAGCGAGGAAATTAGCCTAGCGTGTTAAGATTTAAAAACGCTAATTTTGTGGCGAATTTGCAATTTTTTAATTAATAAAGAAAGGAATTTATATATTAAGCCAAAAAATTGGTTATTAAGGCAAAATTCTAGTTGTAGTACTATATTTGTCAAATAATCAGTGTTGTAAGCGTTATACCTTACAAAAGATTGCTTGATTGAAGGTTGATTTTGAGGAAGTTTAAATGCCATAATTGAAATTAGTTGTAGTTCATGGTAAAAGAGCAGTTGCACGAAAGTGCAGCAGCTAAATTCTGAATTTCTCTTGCCCGAGATTTTGCAGAAAAATGTACACAAAGTTAACCCACAAAGGTTAATTTTGAGCAGCCTGATAAACAACTAAAACTGGGATGATCCCTCTAGTACTTTCGGAGGCTAGGGGGAAATGTCCTGGTTTAAGTCATAACTTAGATTTTACCTTAGTAGCATTTTGGATGTCTAAAGGTAAATTCGGATTTACTATGGCTCTTAGTTGATTTTTGAAGGAGAGCTACTATCTCAAGTAAAGATTACAGCGATCTATCTAAAGATGCCATGTGTATATAAGGATATAATGTCATGGTTAACAACTACTACCTTTGAATATATCCCTTAAAAACGAAAAATTAGCACATTAGGTAAATGGAATACTTGTTCGTAAAGGAAAATTTGGGAAAGGGCAGATTAGCACTGTTAATCAATTAAGCAAAGTCATTTTTTCATCCTTACTACTTACGTGTGTATCGTTAATGTTTTTAGAGAAATCACCTTTAACAATACAGCTATTTGACGGTTAATGCAACACTTTTTAAGTAAGATTACTAGGTTTGAAGAAGCAGCCCTCTTAAATGTTGACAAATGAGATGTTATTTGATTCTTGTAAGAGGATAAACCTAAAGCTATAGGGATATTTTACAAGGTTAATTTTCTCTTTTTAAGATTTAAACTTTTATTACTGTTTTATTTATCTACCTATAGACATAGAAGATTAGGTTTACTCCTATACCTAAAGACGTAGAATCTATTAACTTTATTAGGTAATCAAGAATACAAAACCAGCAATGCTCGATGTACTTTAACGAACTGAGTAAGTAAGTAAGTACGAAAAAAGCTAAGTATGAACCTATACCACTATTGAAGGAGGCAATTATTGCTAGAGGAGCAAATTAGTTAGGGATTCGGTACAAGTTAGCGAACCACCTAACGCGTTGCTTCATCAGTTGCGACCAGTATAAAACCTAATGCAGGGATACTTCTACACAGATTTCCTTGATGGCGAGAGTGTCAAGAAAAAGGATTAGCTTCTGTCACTACTTCTGGCAGTGGAATAAACTCTGTTTCATCTGGCACAGAAGGAAAGCGGCAGTCACGCCAATCAGCTTTAGCTTGCTCTATTCGCTCTGCTCGGCTAGAAACAAAATTCCACCATTTGTAGCGTGTACCTAACGGCTCACCCCCAATAACAATACACTGAGCAGCAGCAGTAGCAGAAACCTTGATCTGCTCGCCTGGCTGTAAGATAGCGAGACGATATTGCTCTATTGGTTCATCATTAATCCTCAATCCTTCTGTGACACTGTATACTGCTCTTTCTGAATAATCGGTAGGAATAGTGAAGTGAGCATTGGCAGACAACACCCCATCTAAATAGAGGATAGGTGAGAAAACTTTCACAGGTGAGGCGTAGCCAAGTGTTTTTCCCGCGATGAGTTTGATAAGAGCGCCATTCTCTTCCCAAGTAGGAAGCGTTTCAGCAGGATAGTGAATAAAGTTTGGGTCGGTTTCTTCGTGTTCAACAGGCAGAGCTACCCAAGTTTGAATGCCATGAATGATAGATTCATTGTAACGATCATGGTCGGGCGATCGCTCTGAATGTACAATTCCCTTTCCAGCTGTCATCCAGTTCACTGCACCTGGTTGAATTTCTTGCACGGTACCCAAACTATCACGATGCATCAAAGCACCATCAAATAAATAAGTCACCGTTGCAAGATTGATATGGGGATGTGGTCGGACATCGATGCCTTGATTGGGGGACATAACCGACGGGCCAAGATGATCAAAAAAGATAAACGGCCCAACCATTTGGCGATTAGGATATGGTAAACTGCGGCGGGCAAAAGACTCACCCAGATTTTTAATTTCGGGTTCAATCAGTTGGAGGATTGTCATAAGTCATAAGGTAAATGCTAAAATAATTATAAGTATATATACTTCAAAACAAGCTGACCTTTTTAGGCCGTTGACGGTTAAGAGTCAACAGTTTTTCGTGTTATCCCATCCTCTAAAAAGGGATGTTTGAAAAGTCCTCTTGTCGGTATCAAAAGTTATAAGCATTAACTGGAATGGATTGAAGCTAGCTTTTTACGTCAACCCCACATCCAGCAATTAATAAAAGCGCCGCCAGAATAAATGATTCATTGATTTGACAAAGGCAAGCAGATGGTGAAACAAGTTCTACCTGGCTGCGACTCAAATGAGAGCGTACCATGATGGCGATTTTCTACAATCCGGCGAACGGTTTCCAAACCTAGTCCTGAACCACGCCCTACTGATTTGGTGGTGAAGAAAGGTTCAAAAATACGGGTTTTAATTTCAGGTGGAATTCCACTACCAGAATCGATGATGTCAATATGGGCAAAGCGATCGCAATGGTGTGTTGTAATTTCTAGCACTCCTTTACCCTCCATTGCATCAATGGCGTTGTCAATTAAGTTTGTCCACACCTGATTCAGTTCGCTGCCATAAGCCAGGATTTTAGGAATATGTTGATCGTAATTGCGTTGTACTTGGATGCCGCACTTGAGTTTATGAGCAAACAATCGCAGGGTATCTTCTAAAGCTTGATGTACATTTACTTCTTGCTGAACGCCTTGATCGAGGTAAGAATAAGACTTCATCGCTTGCACAAGTTCGGAAATCCTCTCGGCTCCTCGCAAACCATGTTTAATCATTGACATGACTTCAAAGGAGAGCGATAGCCAGTGCAATCCCATTTCACGCAATTCAGTGCCGTCATTGCGCCAACGTTCCATGAGATGATCTAAGGTTTCGACCTCAATGCCGCCTTCCGCTAAAGGCTCTGCTAATTTCCATGCCTGCTTCACACCATAATCTTCTAACCAATCCAGCAACACGGTTTCGCGATCGCTTAATGTCACTGGATCTAGACGATTATTTAAAATCGCATCATAGCCTTGATCGCGCAATCTCAACCAGTCTTGAGTATGCGCTTCCTCAACGTTGCGTTGCCCATAAACTAAGTTCATTCGTTGTAGCTCTAAGATCGCGGCTGGCATTTCTCCTAAAGTCCGAACGAGGGCTGAGGCTGGGTTATTAAGTTCATGAGCTAGACCGGCGGCAAGTGTCCCTAAAGCTGCCATTTTTTCTCGCCCCCGAATGAAAGACTCTAATCCCCGCAGACGGCGTTCCATAATGCGGAAAACCATCCGCTCAAAATCACGACATTCATGTAGCAGCTTACGGAAGTCGTCTGGCTTAACTTCATAGAGGTAGCAATCTTTGAATGCCCGCATTGTTACAGGTGCAGGTTCATCTGTGAGGACTGGAATTTCACCAAAAAAGGATGGGGCTTCGTGTTGCCCAATGGGAATTTCAGCTCCTTCAGTGCGGCGGGTAATATTCATTTTTCCTTTGACTAGGATAAATAAGCCGCGTCCAGAGTCTCCCTCATACACCAACACTTCTCCGGCACGGAGTTCAACTGTACCAGCGCGATCGCACACCCACTCCAATCGCTCTTTGGGAAGCCGTTGAAACGGGTCTAAGTTGATCAAGTCTTCAATACACAACATTATTGAACCTCACAGGACTTGAAGTTGCGTGATTCCTGCTTCAACGATCTCTGCCTGAAAAAATCCAGGATTAACAAGTTCTCCACAGGCGTTTTTTATAACCTCCGGCGTACCGACGGCGGTTAGTAATCTCAAACCCTCACTCAATATATTAAGTGCTGCGTTTTTATCCCTCAAGTTGTAACTACTGCAACTAGGACAAGACCATTCACGCAACTTTAAATCTTTAACAAATGGATTGATAAAACCACAACAGTTACAAGTTTGAGATGAGGGATAAAATGTGCCAACTTTCTGCACAATTCTGTCATGCCACAAAGCTTTGTATTCCAACATAGTAACGAACTTAGTCCAACTAGCGTCTGAAATACTCATTGCCAATTTGTGATTCTTAACCATGTTGACAACTCGCAAATCCTCAATACAGATAACGCTGTTTTCTTTGATTAAGCGAGTTGACAGTTTATGCAGAAAGTCATCTCTCAAATTCGTAATCCTTTCGTAGGTACAAGCCAGCTTGATTTTCGCTTTGACTCTGTTAGTACTACCTTTTACAGTGCGGGATAGTTTTTTGTGTGCTTTACGTAATTTCCTTTTTTGAGTCCGGTAATATTTGGGATTATTTACAACTCCACCATTGCTTGTAACAAGATAATATTTAATTCCCAGGTCTAAACCAACATTTTGAGCAACTTGAGGGTGTTTCTCTATCTCTGTTTTACACAGGATACTAGCAATATATTTACCTGATGAAGTCCGACTAAGGGTAACGTTCACAAGCTTCCCGTTAATGTCTTGGGATTTGTGAAATTTGACCCACCCTAGTTTTGGTAGTTTTAAACGATTCTCTATTATCTGTATATTGCCGTTAGTTAGGTTAGTCTTGTAAGACTGCTTGCACCCATGCTTCTTTTTGAATTTAGGAAAGCCTACCCCAATATAAGCTTTAACCTTCTTTAAATCAGTAAAAAAGTTTTTGTATGCTGTTTCTAAATTCTTAAGTGAATTCTGTAAGGCAAATTTATCTACTTCCTTCAACCATTCAATTTCTTTCTTGAGTATAGTTAGCTGTTGACTACAAGCGTTGTAGTTTAAGGTTTTCCCCTCACTTGCATATAACTCTTTCTTCATCGCCAAAAAGCGGTTGTACACATATCTGGCGCAACCAATTGTCTTGTTAATTAAGACTTCTTGATTGCGTGTAGGTATGAGAGTAACTTTAAACGCTTTTTGGATGGATGACATTTTGTTAGATTCTCCGAAGACCCTATCATTTTAACAGAAAATGATACTTAATATAGAGCGCCTAACTCATGACTGGAAGTCACGAGTGTGCGGCTTGAAGAAATCAATCTCCTTAGTTTTTCCCGATCTAGCTAAACATTGCTTAGATAGCGGTGAACAAATTGAATGGCGATCGAACCTTCACCCACACCGGATGCCACCCGCTTAATTGACCCAGAACGAACATCTCCGGCTGCAAATATGCCAGGAACGCTGGCTTCTAATAAAAAAGGTGAGCGTTCCAAACCCCAACCTGGATGAGGTTTGCCATTGTGCGTCAAGTCGGGGCCTGTGATGATAAACCCCTGAGTATCGCGTCGAACAACACCATCGAGCCAATCAGTTTTAGGGCTAGCACCGATGAAGATAAAAAGCGATCGCGCTGGTACAGTTTCAGTTTGTCCAGTCTTGGCATAGGCAATCACAATTTCTTCTAAAGAATCATCTCCCTTGACTTCCACGACGCTGCAACTTGTGCAAACTTGGATATTTTCAGTAGCCGCAATCTGGTCAATCAAGTATTGGGACATACTTAATGAAAGCGATTCACCTCGCACCAACATGATCACTTTGCTGGCATACTTAGAAAAGTGCATTGCTGCCTGTCCGGCAGAATTTGCCCCACCTATTAAGTAAACTTCTTCATTGGTACAGGCGATCGCTTCAGTCATAGCAGCACCGTAATAAACTCCTGCCCCTGTCAGCTTCTCGGCTCCTGGGACATCTAGCCAACGGTAGGAAACGCCAGTTGCAACTAAAAGTGCATGGCAACTAATCTCGCTGCCATCGGCCAATTGTAGAACCCGATAAGGATCTTGTAGCTTGACTCCAGTTACTACTTGAGGAGTAAGAATTTCTACCCCAAATCGCCGCGCCTGAGTGACTCCCCGCCTGGCCAAATCGCTGCCGCTTAAGCCAACAGGAAACCCCAGATAGTTTTCAATGCGTGAACTCGTACCTGCTTGTCCACCTGGTGCTTCACGCTCAATTAAGACAGTACTCAATCCTTCAGAAGCTCCATAAACGGCGGCTGCTAGCCCTGCTGGACCACCACCCACGATCGCTAAGTCATAAAATGGTCGCTCTGCCTGGGTTTGCAGTCCAATTTTGGCAGCAATCTCTAAATTAGATGGTTGAATTAATCGGGAACCATCGGGAAACAGCACCAAGGGTAATTGCTGTCTGCCATCAGCTTCTGCGTATTCTACTAATTTTGCTGCATCCGGCTCCAGTTCAATATCTAACCACTTATAGGGAATCTGGTTACGCGCTAGAAAGTCTTTCACCTGATGGGAAAAAGGCGACCAGCGATTACCAATGACTCGAATCCCTTCAAAGGGTGGGCGGAATCCAGCTAGCCAGTCATCTAGCAAATCATCTAAAATCGGATATAATCTTTCTTCTGGTGGATTCCAGGGCTTAAGTAAATAGTAATCAAGTTTGGCACTATTAATTGACTTAATCGCAGCATCCGTATCTGCATACGCCGTCAGTAAAGCACGTTTCGCATCAGGAAAGATGCCTTTTGCCTGTTCAAGGAACTCCACACCTCCCATTTGTGGCATTCTTTGATCCACCAAGAATAGAGCAACTGCTTCATTCCGTAATTTGAGTTGCTGCACCGCGTCCAGAGCAGTAATACCGGAATCTGCCCGGACAATGCGGAAGCGATCGCCATACTGATGCCGCAAGTCTCGTGACACTGCTTGCAACACTTCTGGATCATCATCGACAGTTAAAATTGCAGGTTTCGCCATAACTACTGTTACTTAACAATTGCAGTGCCTAAGCTGTTGTCTTCAAGAACTTGTCGCCAAAAAATCTATTCTTCAACCAATTTCTTTAAACGAAAGTATGCCTCTTCTGGTGTCAGTGCTTCTGATTTACTTTCATTAGGTATATAAAATACCCAGGTATCAGGAAAGTAATGCACCACAAAGCTGGGAATCAAACCCGAGTTTACAGCTTGCTTTCCGAGTTTCTCAGCTTGTTCTTCTAAACTCAGTTGGTCATGAAATGGGTGTTCAGCCATACTTTTCCATCTCCCTACACTTTATATAAATGATCGCGCATGAGTTAGTGCAAAAGCGTGCCCCGCAGCTAAAATTTATGTTTTAAAGTGGGAAATAGTTTGATAAACAGTGTTTGTTAACAAACCAATGAAAATGTTAGGGTTCCTTCTGTCAGTCCTGTTGCTGCTAGGTACGCCTGCGATCGCAGTCGAGTTCAAAGGCCAGAATATCGATGGTCAAAAGTTGCCTGCGAGAGCTTACTATTATGCAACTGGTGGGGTTTATAAAGTTCAGGTACGCTTTCATAAAAAACGAGCCACAATTTACTTTGATGACGGCAACCAAATAACTATACAGCTGAACCAACAGGTAATCACTGACTCAAACAATATTGAAGGTTTTGGAAAAATAGGGCAATATCCTGTAAATAATATATTTAGTGTTGGGTTGGTATATGGCAATAATTGGCCCAGCACGAGTGATAGTCAATTGCAACAGTCCAATCCGCTAGAGGGGTTGTGGAAAATTAGTTTGGATTAAGCTCAAAGCCGTGGTAGTCAATGAAGAAGGCAGGGGGCACTCTACTGCCGAGGCAAGGTCGGATCAAGTTATCCGGAAACTTCTCAACGTCTCCCCTCTATCAGGTTTCTGCGATGCGATCTGCTTTGCAGCAACGCTAGGCTAACGCCTCGCTTCGCTAACGTGATCGCTTTGGGTCCCTACTCATCCCTACTCAATCTTCCAATTAGGCGTATAACCAGAAGTAACTTGGCTATACATTTGCAAGACCGATGCAGAAATACGTCCTGAGAGTTTTGCGATCGCCAATAGCGCTCTTGTAAAATCATTTTCAATTGTTGAGAATTCGCCCAGGAAAAAGTTTATGGCAAATATGTCCGGTCAAGACCCCTCGGAAATCACAGTGGCAACGGTTAATGAAGAACGAAAAGGCGCAACTTTCAGCGGTACGGTCATCCTTGGTATAGATCCTGAGGGTGGGGAAGTAGTTTTCTTTAAAGACTTTTTAATTGAAGATTATAAAGGCGAACTTACCGCTTATCTGGCAACAGATGGCGATATAACGAAAAGCATTGATTTAGGCGAACTCGATCATAAAAGCCCCAGTTTTAGGCTGCCAATTCCTCTGGGAACGGATACATTACCCTACAATACAGTCGTGTTGAGCGACAAAAAAAGCAAGAAAAAAATCCTGACGATCAATCTATAAAATTTGTAACTTAGCTCGTAGTTCAGCCAAATTCGATTGCCCTCCTGTATAGATATCAAATGGGTTCTATACATAAATGTATTGGCTCTGGAACAAAGACGTATTATTTCTCGCGCTTGTGCGCCTCGAAATAAATGTTTCTATCCTACGCATAAATAAATTTAGGGGCTTGAATGCCCAAAAACTCCATCCCTTTGTGGGTGGAGTTTTTCATTTTGAGGCTGATGTTGCATTGCCAGACTACTAGACTTGCGCTACAACTCCCTGATTTGGCAACTCGAAAGAAGCTGCTGTAATGACAGGTGCATTTGGATCTGACACTGTAATTTCAGTAGGTTGAGACTGAGGCAGCAGTCGGTAGTCAGTACGCCAGCGCTCACGGTTGAGATCGCAGCGAACATAACCGCGCAGTCTACCATTGAAATATTTCACCCACGGGTTCTGTGGCAATGCTGCTTCTACGTCAAATGTCCAGGGACAACCTGAACTGATCGAAGTACCGACAAACTCAGTCGCTACTGTTTGTGAGTTGGGGTCGTCAAAGTTAGCCTTAAGGTCATTAACCCAGCTAGAATGCCAGTCACCAGTAATGACTACGGGGTTTGAGGGACGGCGTTGCTGGATGAAACCGAGAATGCGATTGCGAGAGGCAACATAACCGTCCCATTGGTCAAGGTTGAAGACTTTTTCAGATCCAGTATTGTAGTCAAACTGAGCCATGATAGTCTGTTGTGCAATGACGTTCCAGCGTGCGCCAGAGCGATTTAGTCCCTCAAACAGCCACCGCTCCTGCTCGGAACCAGTTATTGTGGCAGTTGGGTCAGTAGCTTCAGCACATCGCGGCTTACGTCCATCACCACAGGGCTGATCGGTACGGTACTGGCGGGTATCTAGGACATTGAATTCAACGAGGTCGCCAAAAGTCAACCGTCGGTAGAGCTGCAAATCAAGACCTCTAGGCTTTGAGAAGTCCCGCAGTGGCATGTGTTCGTAGTATGCCTGAAAAGCGGCAGCACGACGGGCAAGGAACACCGAGCGTGATTGTACTTCGGGGTCTTGAGGAATTTCGTCTGCCCAATTATTGTCAACTTCGTGGTCGTCCCAAGTGACTAGCCAAGGAAATGCCGCATGAGTCGCTTGTAGATGTGGATCAGTCTTGTAGAGAGCGTGGCGGTTACGGTACTCCTCCAAAGTAAATGGCTCACCATTGCCATCGTGCGATCGCAGTGCAGTTGTACTTGGCGCGCCTTCATAAATATAATCACCGAGGTGAACCACTAGGTCTAAATCCTCTTGAGCCATATTTTTGTAGGCGGCATAATAACCATTTTGCCAGTTTTGACAGGAAGCGAAGGCAAAGCGGAAGCGATCAACGCGATCGCGGGGATTGGGAGCAGTACGAGTCCGCCCGATTGGACTAACTTCATTGCCCACCCTAAACTGATACCAGTACCAACGGGCGGGTTGTAATCCTTGCACTTCTACATGAACAGAGTGGCCAAATTCTGGAGTAGCCATCTGTGTGCCACTGCGGACAACTTGCCGCATCTTTTCGTCGGTAGCAACCTGCCACTGAACTGGAACATTATATTGTGGCATCCCACCACCATTGAGTGGATCGGGAGCTAAACGTGTCCACAACACTACATTATCTGGAAGTGGTTCACCGGAAGCGACACCTAGACTAAAGGGATAATTAGAAAATCGGGGCTGGGCGAGAACTTTGTTAGACCATTGATTGGCGATCGCCAAACCAGTTAAGGCTCCAGTCCCAATCAAAACTTGTCGCCGTCTCACCCGATTTGATAGCAAGCGATCGAAGTTCAAGTTCTGCATATACTCCCCTTATTGTCGCGTTTGGATCACAGCAAAGTGTAACAGCTTAACTTTAATGCTTCTTTGCAATCAGGTTAAGCGTTGATTATTCCAATAACATTCTAATTTTCTACCTACACTAATAGCGCGATTTTTGACTATGTTTGAGCGCAGAAAATAGTCCTACAATTCCCAAAAATAACAGGCTGACTGTTGAATTTGCTTCGGGAATAGCTTGCACTTCATCGACAAGCAGTCCTGAAACTATTGTTGGTTCACCTACATCTACAACTCCAACACCTAAAGTATATTCTCCATCAGTTGGTATAGTAAATGAAAAAGTTTTAAATCCGGTTTCTTCAAAAAAGTTCGAATCAGAATCTCTAGCTAAAAAATCTGTAGTGGTATCTGCTAATCTGAAAAATAAGTTTTGAGAATTATTACTCACCCTTGCGAAAGCGAAATCGTTAAAATCAGGATTGCTATTATCACCAATTGATTCATTGGTGAGGAAGTTCCAAGAAAAAGATAAGGTTTCTCCTGCTTGTGCTGTGAATGTTTGTTTAATAGCAGAACCTTCAATCGCATCTGTTAGAAAGCCTTCTCCAAAGAAGGATGATACATCTAAAAAGTTCTCTAATGAGTTCTCAGCAATCCCTGTGATGTAGGCAGCAGGAGCAGCACTTCCTTCTATAACTTCTCTACCATTTTCGTCAACACCAACCACTTCATTATAAGCAGTTGATAGAAAAGCTTGAGAATTTCCTTCTACTTTTCCGCTCTCGAAAGCTGAAGTCTCTATTCTGTAATCGCCTAACGTTTGCCAATTTTCAAAGCTATTTTCAAAGCTACCGTTGATGATTGTAGCTAGAGCAGCATTAGGTAGAGTCAAACTTACAAAGATACTAACAGTAGCAGAAATAACTATATTCATTATTTACTCCTTAATTTTTAGCTTCAACTTTAAATACTGTATTTTTTATGGGTATTTGCATAAAAATTCACTGCAAAAACTATCTATAACTCAAATTAAAAACTAGAAGGTTAAAAAAACTTTAAGTAGAAATTAAAAATAGCAGATTATCCAACAAACATCCTTGAGGTAGAAATATAGTTATCTCTTGAGGTTGATGTTATTGGTAAAGGTATACCTACATAGTTATGAATGTAAATTAATATTTTTTCTGCCGAATAGTTGCAAAATTAAAAGTAATTAGTAAGCCTTCAGGCAAATATTAATTGTTGCTATATCTGCATATTTTTTAATATCAATCTACTGAAAATCCTAATTACTAAATGCAGCAAATAGTCGACTGATAACAATGGATAAAATTAATCATTTCTAGAGAAGAAATGGCAAAAATTTTAGGCTAATCATTTCCGCTATTCCTAACAAGAGGTAATCTAATGACTAAATTTACACGTAGACAGTTACTCGCTTTCTTTGGTGCAAGCGCTGGTGCAACTGTCCTAGTTCCTGCTTTTGGAGAAAAACTTTTGGGCGGTAATGCTGCTAATGCGGTTCAACCCTTAAAATTTACCCCAATTCGCTTGCCCCATCCTTTACCGATTTACACACAGCAACAAAGCTACTTACCAACAGGAATTGGGCAAGGAAATGTATTACAACCCTCTGCTAATGCCCAGTTAAGTAGCTATAGCATAGTAGATGATGTGGTGGTTCCACCGGAATACGAACGGTATGTGATTGTGAGTTGGGGCGATCGCGTTTTTCCAAATCAAGAAGATTACTTTGGCTACAATAGCGACTACACCAGCTTTATTCCTATTGATGGTAGAAGCCCCAATGATGGCTACCTTTGGAACAATCACGAATACATCTCTTACCCCTTTTCTACAACTGTACCTGGCTTCTTAATTGATAGCGGTTTAGGGGGATTCCCCACATCTTACCCCCTAATCATTGGTCGAAATTTACCAGAAGATAGAACTAATATCGAAGTCTTAGGTGAATTCATGTATAACATCGGTGGCTCTGTTGTGCGGATTGCCCGCCCAAACCGCAGTGGCCGCTTTGCTGTGGTTCGTGACCCGAATAACCGCCGCATCCACGGACTTTCTGGTTTAGCAATTAATCGCGATCGCACTGATAATTATAAAAACATCACATCTTGGGGTGACAGAAGTTACCAGCGAGGAGACAACAATTATCTGATTGGTACTGGGCCAAGTGCGACAGAAGTTTTCCCCCTCAGTTCTGATGGACTAGGTAATAAAATCATCGGCACCGGATTTAACTGTTCTGGCGGTACAACTCCTTGGGGAACTGTTTTGTCAGCTGAAGAAAACTTTCAAGCCAGTCCAAGCTCTTTTGTAGGAGTTCAGGAACTTGTCAAGCCCAATGGCACACAAACAAGCTACATCGAAGGCACAACAGGCGCTACATTTGGCTTAGTTGGCGAAAAATACGGCTGGATGGTAGAAATCGATCCTGCTAACCCCAGTTTCCGTCCACGCAAACATACTGCTTTAGGTCGCTTCCGCCATGAAAATATCGCTGTGCGTACGAAAGCTGGGAAACCATTAGTGGGTTATATGGGAGATGATCGGCGCGGGGGACACACTTGGAAGTTTGTCAGTTCTGGTACAGTTACAAATCCCACTGATAAAAATAATAGTCGCTTATTTGAAAGTGGCACTCTATATGTCGCCTGTTACAATCCCAACGGTACAGGGCAATGGATTCCTCTCAAACTAAATACGCCGACAAATCCGATTCCACCTTCAACTCTTGCTTCTGTAGAAATTGCCGCATTGGGACAGGCTTCTAATAACGGTAATACTCGGCTACCTAAACGCAGTGGGATTTTAGGACAAACTGAAAATGGTGGATCAATTGTTGTCACGATAGAAACAGTTACTGGTTCAGGCGGAACTATTAGCTCTTATGGTGAGACTGAAGCTTTACCTGCTTACAAGGGTAAGAAGTTGTCAGATTTCTACACGAGCCAAGGTGCAGTGTTGGTCGATGCTTTTTTAGCTGCTAATCTTATCGGCGGAACTCCAACTGCTCGTCCTGAAGATTTGGAAATCAATCCGAGAAATCCTAACGAAGTCTTTATCGCTTACACAGATGGTGCGCCATCAGGAGATGGTTATCCTGATTCACGGATATTTGTAGTTTCTAAATACAGTGCGAAAGTCAACGCTGCACAACCTTCTGGTGAACTTTTTAAAATTATCGAAGATAGTGCTGATGGTACAGGTACAACCTTCCGTTGGCAGCGATTTGCTAAAGGTGGTGAAGCGGGAGCAGAACCGGGAGATGGCTTTGCTAATGTAGATAACTTAGCATTTGATAGCCAAGGTAACATTTGGGGTGTCACTGATATGTCTACTGAAGCGCACAATGGTTTCACCACAGGCGCTAACCCAGAAGTATTAAGGGTAGATCATAGGGTAGTGGGTTCTAACTCACCCAGTGTGGATGATTCTAATTTTAATGTCAGAACTTCTAACCTGATTGGGGTTTTTGGCAATAACTTTCTTTTCTTCATTCCCACCAGCGGCCCTGACGCTGGGGAAGTTGTACCTTTTGCTTATGGGCCACCACGCTGTGAGTTGACCGGGCCTACTTTCGTTGGCGATACACTAATTATTTCAGTGCAGCATCCTGGAGAAGAAGTACCATTCACGCCTCAGCAAACTCTCAGCCGAGATATTGAGATTTTGAACTTGGATGGTACTTTGTTTACTCAAAAACGCAGTGTACCTCGTGGCAGCAATTGGCCCAGTAACATTGAAGGGAATTCTGACGGACCACCGCGTCCAAGTGTGATTGGGATTCAACGCAAACAATCAAGCGGTCGCTTTGTTTAAGGAGTTCCAAAAATTAAATTATATCGTGTCCGGTTAAAGACTTATCATTAAGAGCGCAAGGGGGCAGGGGGAAAAAGAGTTTTCAAGTTTTTGCACAGATGCAGGAATTATAACTAATCTGCCGGATATGATATTACTTAATTCCTGCGTCTAATTAGGACTATCCGATTTCTTCTCCTCCTGCTTCCCTTGCTCACCAAAGCGATTGATTATTTTTTTATTTGGAAGTCCCTTAGTGGGTGTATGTCTGTGGTGTGCGATTTGTTGGTAGCGGTGTAGGTCATCGAATGCTACACCGTAGAGGCAGTGTGAGAGCTTTTGCACAGCGATCGCCTACGTTAAGATGCGTTATAATTTTAATTCTAGCCAGTTGCTCTCGCCCGACAAGTGTGCTATGTCAGTCTTGCTGCAACTACAGCACTCTCACAACTGGCCCACGCCAGGACAATGGAACGACGATGAACCACGCAAAAGATTGGTCATGGCCATTCTGGGCTACTGTCCCACTCTATCCCTACGGCAGGCGGCGGACACTTCGCAAGGAAATAGTTTTTGACACTATCTGGACATTCGATCAGCTTCACGGTATTCTCTACACCATCGTGCCGATTCGCATGACTATCGTCAAGCTCGCTGCCGGAGGACTTATGGTCTATGCACCTGTTGCCCCAACGACTGAGTGTATCCGCTTAGTTAATGAGTTGGTAGCAAAGCACGGTGAAGTTAAGTACATCATACTGCCAACCAGTTCTGGTCTGGAGCATAAAGTCTTCGTTGGTCCCTTTTCTCGCCGCTTTCCTCAAGCACAAGTCTTTGTTGCCCCCCACCAGTGGAGTTTCCCGTTCAATCTGCCGCTTAGTTGGCTAGGCTTTCCCCAAAAACGAACTCAAGAACTCCCAGAGGACTCAAGCCTTGCTCCGTTCGCTCTGGAGTTTGACTATGCAATATTGGATATCAATTTGGGACGAGGATCTTTTGCAGAAGTTGCAGTATTTCACAAGCGATCGCGCACTCTGCTTGTAACCGATTCTATACTTTCTGTACCGGAAGACCCACCAGAAATCACACAATTAGATCCTTATCCCCTACTGTTTCATGCAAGGGAAAACGCCTTGGAGACGCTCGAGGACAATGAAGACAACCGCCGCAAGGGATGGCAACGCATTTCATTGTTTGCGCTTTACTTACGTCCAAGTGCGCTAGAAGTTACTGCGATCGGACAGATGTTTCGTGATGCTCTTAAAGCACCACAGCGATCGCTAAAAACATACCTTGGTTTATTTCCTTTTCGCTGGCAAGAAACCTGGAAGCAGGCATTCGATGCTTTACGAGGTCAGGGGCGACCATTTGTCGCACCGATTCTGCAAATCCTCATTCTTCCCCAAGCACCAAGACAAGTCCTCGACTGGGCTGATAGAGTTGCAAGTTGGGATTTTCAGCAGATTATTCCCTGTCACTTTGACTCGCTAATTAAAGCAAATCCGCGTCAATTTCGGCAAGCATTTGCTTTCCTTGAGAAAAATCCCTCTGTAAGCCAGCCTCTATTGGAGGAAGACTTAAAATTCATTAAGGAACTTGAAGCGAGTCTAGTTAAGCGCGGTATTGCAACGCCAGCTAAAGAGAAGGTGTAATCAACTGAATAAGCTGTTACGCATTTAACTTGAACATTTAGATGAAGACTGATGACCGATGACTGATAACGGTTAACCGCTAACAGTTAACGGCCATAGTGAGTGTTTATACAATTTAGGCACGCATCAGCTTATGTGCGATCGCGTATAGCCAGTTGATAAGCAGAGCGGAAAGAATTTGTATCAGTCACTAGAACTGCCAATAAAATATTCCTTAAGTCTAATGTAATACACATCTGGAGTATGAACTTATAAGCTATTGGGTTAAATAGGATTGTGGAGTATTCTTAATTTAGTCTCAACTGTTGATAGTATCTGGCAGCTTTAAAATTATAGTTAACTTAAACTTAACCAAGAATAATGTCAAATAAAGCAATTATATTTAGTAAGCCAAAAATACTTTTTGATTTAGCGATCGCTTGTACTTATTAAGTAGGTGGATGTGGATAAATAAAAGGTTTTACTGAACTCTTGGGAAAAACAAGCTATACGTCATATCTTCTATCTATGGCTTTAATTGTTATCTATTTATAAGGAGCCATTTCATTTAATTAGTTGTACATTAATACATAGCATAGTTTTATTTATTCTTACATACTTAGTTAATGCATTTAGATAAGTAACTAACAAATCATTAGATTCGCTATAATTGGTAGAAATTTTATGGTTAAAGATTTTGTTTTTTGCTTACAAGAAGCAGCTTTGTACTTTATATTCAAAAAATTTCAAACACATAAAGATGCTTCTGAGTGTTTTGTAAACCCTCCCTGTGGATGTACCAATCCAGGGAAAAATCCTCAGTGTGAAGATTGTGTTTATCTTGAGGTATGCTTATCTAATTGCAAGCTCGAAAAAATTTCATTATCTTCACGTTAATCAATTAAGTTTAATGCCAAATTAATTCTTGCGATAGAATTTTTATACTCTTATGGTAGAAGCCAGATAAAACACTAGCAGCTATCTTGAATAGGGGATGGAAAAATAATTCACAATAAGTAATTATAAATTTAAGATGCAAGTGAATGTAAGTTTATGAAAAATAAATATTATTATTCCTTGTTTTTGTGAACAAGTGGGTCTGCTAATGAGTTCACAATCATCTCATACAATCAATAATTACTGATTATGAATTAGTTTAAATATGACGAATAGTAAGTTGTTGTGGGAGCTTCAAGTGCTTTCAACTTTTCCAAAACAAATTAGATGAAAGACTCCTACTGTATTGTCAACATTCCTCTAATTTAGCAGTGGATTGAGTAGACAATATCGGTTTTGAAAATCAATCAACCATAGAAATCTAAAACGTAAAAGGAACCATGACTATGAAGCCTTTTGATTTATCTAAAGCTGTTTTGGCTACTGTCTTTGCCATGAGTTTCGCTTCTGTATCCTTACCTCCTTCTGTTTTTGCCCAAAGCGGAGGCTCCGGCAGCGGAGGTGCTAGTGGTGGCAGTAGCTCAGGCACTGGAACCACAAGCACTGGAACCACAGGCACTGGAACCACAGGCACTGGAACCACAGGCACTGGAACCACAGGCACTGGAACCACAGGTTCTGGTTTAGGCACTGGAACCACAGGCACTGGCTCAGGTTCTGGTTTAGGCACTGGAACCACAGGCACTGGCTCAGGTTCTGGTTTAGGCACTGGAACTACAGGGACTGGCTCAGGCTCTGGGTTAGGCACTGGAACTACAGGCATTGGCTCAGGTACTGATGCCACAGGTACTGGCTCAGGCACTGGAACTACAGGCACTGGAACTACAGGCACTGGAACTACAGGCACTGGAACTACAGGTACTGGTACAACAGGTACTGGAACTACAGGTACTGGTACAACAGGTACTGGAACTACAGGCACTGGTACAACAGGTACTGGAACTACAGGCACTGGTACAACAGGTACTGGGACTACAGGTACTGACACAACAGGCACTGGGACTACAGGCACTGACACAACAGGCACTGGGACTACAGGCACTGACACAACAGGTACTAATAGGAATACAGGCGTTACAACTGCCGATAGAACTAGCGATCGCGGTTTCGATTGGGGTTGGCTAGGTTTACTTGGTTTAGCCGGTTTAGCAGGTCTGACTGGTAAGCGCGAAAAAGTTCAGGCTTATAGAGATCCTAATGAAGTAACAGGTACTCGTTCTAGATAGTATTCACCAACACTGTAAGAGCCGTACAACCTTCGTTTCTTTTAATTTCAAGCTATTACAGGGCTTAGATCATACGCGTGGGGGCACAATATATTTATTATTGCGCCTCTACAATGAAACGCCAGTTCGCTCAAGTTGAGTTACTGCCTTGCCCAATGAAGATTACATTTGCCAAAACTTGTATTTTTGTTAACTCACGCACAAGACGTTGAGCTTGATGCTTATAAAGTAGTATTGGCAACACTCTAGGCAAATTATTCATCCACTGCCTAGCACTAGCAAAACTACATCCTGTAATCAAGACTATTTCTTCAGCACCATACATAATAGCATTTGCAGTCAGAGCTTTTTCAATCTGCACCTGCCAAAGACGAGGCAGCATTTCACCCCATTCAATTCGCTGCAAACTAATGCTTGTGGCTAATACAATCAAGCGATCGCCAGCATAAAGCTTAACATCATACCAGGGCATCAACGAGTAATTGTCTCGCTGATATTTCTGGTAAAGAATCGGCACAACATTGTAGCCATAGGCTATTTCAGATAGAAGCAACCCGTTGAGAGTATCGCCATCTTCAATTTTGTATTCCGTCACCATGACTATTTGCTCGCTCAAGTGAAACAAGCTCAGAACATTTTCTCCAAAAGCAGCACAAGCAAAGACTTCTGCCGATAAAGCCGCACCACACAGAACTTGAGCATAGGGAAACAAAGGGGCTATATTATCACTAAAATGGCGATCTTGAGAGCGAATAATCAAGCTGGTGGCGGGGTTCATTGCATGAGCCATCAAACCAATTTCCAGATTCTCCATGTTATCGTCCCCAACTAAAACGATGCTTTTAGCACGGGAGAGATTAACTTTAGCCAATGTTTCGGTGGCATTGCCAACAATAAGCGGCATATCTGGTAAAGTGTTTTGGTCGAGAGTAGTAGTATGAATTCCTACTAACGGCTGGTTGAGTTCTTGCAAAAGAGCAGCCACTCTCAATCCCAAGCGATTTAAGCCAATAATCACTACATGGTTGCGTTGTGGTATTGGAGGACGGGAATTGAAAAACTGGAATCTTGAAGTGACAAGAGCATCAGTTACCAGTGCATATAATACTCCTACAAAAGCTTGACCTGTCAACGTCAGTCCCAGGCTAAAGAACCGCAACCACCAAGGGATATAACCCGAAGGTTCTGATTGCAAGCTAAACTCAACACCGCCAAATAAATCTCCGTATCCTCCCAAGAGCAAGATTGCTGTTGCATAGAAAGCTTCTTGCAGGGTGATGTCAGGATAATACAAGCGGTAAAGAACTATTCCAAAAAACCACAGGATGAGTACAGTAATCGCATAGATTGTCGCAATTCGCCGGATTTGATTTTGGCTTTGGTAATAAGATTGCCAAAATTGGATTATTTTCTGTTTAAGATTCTTTGCTGTAATGCCTCGGACAAACTCTTGCCACTGCCAACTTTGGCGGTAAGATTTATTTGTATGTTGCTCAGATAAGGCTAGTTCGTATGCAACATCAATATAAACGATTGTGTCTCCTACCTGCACTTCTGCTTCTGGGTCAAACCCAAATAATTCTCTGGGTGGATCAGATGAAACACTTGTGTGACTTAATATACGGCGAGTTGTAAGATTAAGTCTATGTAAGGGCTTGCCATTGCACCAGCTATCCTTCGCTTGTACCTGATGCTTGATCACTTGCAATAGTTGCCCCTCTAAGGTGAAATATCCAATAGCTTCAGAGCCAAGGGCTGACAGAGCAAAGGCATGAGCTGAGAGATGGGTAGGCTCAAAGGCAACAAAATTGCCAAGATTTTCCCACAAGAGTTTGTTAAAATTTTGTTTGTCAGAACGGACAATTAGACGAATGTGCGGATTAAGTCGGCGTGCTGCAAAGGCAGCTTCTATGTTTATCCGCTCATTTCTTGTCACTAAAAGTATTGAACGACATTGGCTTATACCTGCCTGCTCTAAAACACTTGGCTGGCGGCAATCTCCTATGATTAACTTTTCTAGTAAACTTGGTACTTCTGGGACTTCCCAATGTTCGGACTGCACATCGTCAATGGCGCTGACTTTAACATCGTACTCCTTTAGGACTGCAACACAGTGTTGCCCTAAACTTTGGAGTCCGCATACTAAGAAAAGGTCTAGGGTTTTTTTTTGATTGGTGCTAGGAGGGGGATGCACTTTCTGTTGATAGCAGCATTCAATATTGCTAACAGTATGTGTTTATTAAGATTATATCTTACTATTTCCCTAATCCTAATTCCAGTCCCTAATCCATCTTCACGGCAGCAAACTAGCAGAATTGACATCTAAAAATAACGTCGCTTGGGGTTGTTGACGCAGAACAGAAGCCGGACAGTCTGTATTTATAGAACCCTGTAACATTGCTTTCACCACATTTGCTTTACGTTTTTCTGGAGCCAGACAGATAATTTTTTTAGCTGAACAAATTGCTGAGATAGTGACAGTAAAAGCATATTGTGGGACAGTTTCTAGATTCGGAAAGTGACCCGTACTTACTTGTTGCTGACGGTTCGCTGTATCCAGTTTCACTAGTTTCACGCTATAAGGATCTTGAAAATTTGCTACTGAGGGATCGTTAAAAGCTAAATGTCCATTTTCGCCAACACCAAGACAGCATAAGTCAATTGGTTGCGCTTGCAGTAGTTTGGTGTAGCGATCGCACTCGTTTACTGGTTGCAATGCATCACCTTCTATATAATTAAATTGCTTAGGAACAACCCGTTTTTCTACACGTTCTCGCATATAGCGCCGGAAACTGGCAGAATGGTCAGCAGTAATTCCCAAATATTCATCTAGATGGAACAGAATAATTCGTGACCAATCTACACCACCCAACGCAATTAAAGCATCAAGAAACTTGAGTTGGGAGTTACCTGTTGCTAACAATACAGCAGCTGTATCCTGTTGCTTGAGAACTGACTGTAAATGCTTTTGCGCGATTTCGGCAACATCCTGGGCCATTTCGACTTCAGAGTTGTAAATCTGCACTAGTAAATCATCAACGCGAAAAAAGTTTGGATCGGCTAGCATTTGCTTACGTTGAAGGTTATCAATTATACGGCAGTTTGTTGAGAGGCTCTACCTGTCTGCGCTTATATGCCCTATCCAGTATAGATTTTAGGATTTAGCAGATTAATTTATAGCTTTTTGCGCTGTATAAGGACAAAAAAACAATGTAAACTATTTAAATTAAGTTAACAATTATTTACATTTTACCCAAAAATCATGCTGGCTGCAATTCTCTTTGACCTAGACGGGACTATTGTCAATACTGACCCTATACACTACCGAGCTTGGCAAGAAATGCTGTTAAATTACAGCATAGAAATTGACGAAACATTTTATAAATCCCGAATTAGTGGGCGACTAAATCCAGAAATTGTTAAAGATATTCTGCCACAATTATCAATAGCAGAAGGGCAAAAATTTGCAGATGAAAAAGAGGCGCTTTTCCGCAAACTCGCCCCGCATCTCAAACCGCTAAATGGATTTTCTGAACTATTAAAATGGACAGAGACACATCAGTTAAAACGCGCATTAGTAACTAATGCTCCTAGATTAAATGCAGAATTTATGCTAGATGTTTTGGGGATAAAAGAAGCTTTCCATACAGTTGTTGTCGCGGATGATTGTGTAGCAGGTAAACCTGACCCTGCACCCTACCAAGTCGCCCTGAATAATTTGGCGATTACAGCAGAGGAAGCGATCGCTTTAGAAGACTCTCCCTCTGGGATTCGGGCGGCGGTGGGCGCACATATCCGCACTATTGGCATCGCCTCCACCCATGATCCCCAAGTATTGCAGGAAGTCGGTGCATTTATGGCAATTCCAGATTTTACTGATTTGCAGTTGTGGACATTGCTCAACTCACTCATTGAACCAGATTTAAGTGCGATCGCTTCTAATTTGTAAGCATAAAATCTTAGAACATCGAAAGTAGAGACATGAATTTGTTAACCCGTCTCTACTTATTTTTCCGCAAGAATCGCGTAAATTTCCCGTTTAACTTGCTCTAAAAGCTCACGCACCCGATTTATTCGCTCCATATTGCCACTGCGAGCAACCTGCACCACAACAGCAGCTAATTCTGTTGCAGCATTCCGCAACTCAATAAACTCTTGGGGCTTACCTTTCACGAAGCTTTTGAAGGTATCCCAAGGAGAGTCTGAAGTATCCTGTTGGGAACGTTCTGCCAATAATTGTTTACCCTCATCGGTAATCGTGTAAATCCGCTTGCCGCCTTCCTGTGCGCTCTTGAGATAACCACCTTCTTCCAGCAATTGGAGTGTTGGATACACCGACCCAGGACTGAGGCGACGGAAACCACCATAGCGAGTTTCCGCATCTTTGATCAGGTCATAACCATGACTAGGATGCTCGGATAACAATTCCAGCAGGATGAACTTGATGTCACCCCGACGAGTTCGATATTCATCTCCCCAACCACGACCAAACATTTCATTGCCAAATTGCTTGTCATGATGTTTAGCATGATGTTTGCCATGCTGAAACCAAGACTTGACAAGCAAGAAATCATCTTCACTAACTCCTGCCCATGCAGGTGCCCTAAAGCGTGACTGAAAGTGTCTAAACATAAATCAATCTCAAATCAACTTTCTCTACTGTACGATATATCGAAATATATCACGATATATCGCAATACAATTTTGATGAAGATTTTTGAAGTAAGCAACTGTACCAAACTACAACCGATGCCTCCGGTAGTTACGTAGCTCTGCCGTAAAGCCTGCGGCATAGCTACGCTTAGGCCGCAGCCTCTCCAAGAGTTGGGTTTTGTGGCAGCCGTAGATATGATATGGATTAACAGTGATAGCGGCTAGTAAGTCTGTGGCACAGGTTTAGCCACGTTGGCTCGGAAAAAAGAGTATGGGATACCAGCTAAAACGCAATAATTCAGCTGTAAAACTGGAAACCAACCATTCTTGGAGTTTACCTATCGTTCCTGAAGACACTGCGATCGCACTAATATCACTCATTGCAGCCGCCTCTAAAACCTCGGTAACAGAGTATCCTTCCCGAACTTCTATATCTACTTGTAAATTTGTCGCTTCCAAATCAGCTTTAATCTGAGATAGAGTTTGTTCAGCCTGCTGTGGTAAGATTTTCCTTGGTATTTCTCGACGACCAGTATCTTCTAAAACCCAGCAAAGCTTGCATTGTTGTAGATATTTACCAGATTGTTGTTGAGCCAATTGCTTTACTTGTTGTACCAAATAATCCGCCTCTTGAGTACCGTTATAGGGAACTAGCAAAGAACGGAAAAGGTGCTGACAACGGAGTATTAATTCCTCAGAAGTATAAGCACCGATTAACTGAGGACGCAGTACCAGTAAGGGAATAGGTGTTCGACGGGATAAGTTAGCCATTGTACTACCCACCAATTTTTCCGTGAATAAGCTGCGGCTTTGAGAACCCAAAATAATCAATTGAGACCGATAGGTTTGGGCAACATTAAGGATAGTATCAACAGGCTTTCCCGATTGAACTTCTATTTTTACTTCTAGATCAGTGGGGCTTTCGCCAACAGCTTCTGCTAATCGAGTTTGAGCTTGTTCTATTTTTTCACTATCGACTTGTGGAATAATACCTCTTTCCGATAATGGAACAGTGTGCAGAAAAACTATTTGCTTTATCCCCGTAAGCGCAAGGCTAGAAACAAAATGTTTTAGACGATGTAAACCGTCAGAAAAGTCTGTGCAAATCAAAACTCGTTGAAACATATGTAACTAATAAAAGGTATTTAGAAATCTTCTAATTTAATCCGAAAACTTATAATCAAGTTTGCTTGAATAGTTACAGCATATTTCATTTCGGTGATGAATCTGTAATTTTTTTGCAGAATTTAGCGACAAGTCTAATGATTATTTCCAATAATATCTGCAATAAGTCTTTAATATTACTCTTTATGAAGATACGTATTATGACAGTAGCCACACCCAAAGGGAATAGCTACTAGCTCATACTTTTTCAAAAAAAGACTCTACCCATTGCAAATATTGCAAACCGGCAATTATTGCTGTGTCATTATGATCTGCTCCTGGAACCAACAGTAGTTGCTTTGGTTCGGGAGCAACGGCATATAATTTTTGGCTCATCAAAGAAGGTACAGTCGAATCAGCAGCGCCATGAATAAATAAAACTGGTATTTTTAACTTCGGCAATTTTTTAATGGAATTAAAGCGCTGTGTCAAGATTAAATCCACAGGAAACATCCAAAACATGTTTCGATAAGTTATTAAATCGCGGATGGATGTAAAAGAGCTTTCCACAATCAAACCAGCAGCTTGTGGGTGTTTCACTGCTAAATCGATGGCGATTGCACCCCCAAGAGAATGCCCATAAAGAAAAATTTGGCTAGGTGGAATCTCTTGTTGCTGCATTAAGTAATTCCAAGCTGTGAATGCATCTTCATAAACCCGCTTTTCGTTGGGAAACATCCCCTCACTACGACCATAACCCCGATAATCAATCAGCAATACCGAAAACCCTAGCTGATGAAACCGATTAGCATGAGCTATATTTGCGCCAATATTGATACCGTTTCCGTGTAAGTATAGCAACACCTTAGCATTGGGTTGCTTGGCTTCTATCCACCAACCATGAATATGTTCTACCTTGCCCGCTTTAACTGGCACAGGTAACCAAACCTCTTTGTAAGGGAGATTAAAAAACTCTGGGGTCTTTTCAATAACAGCAGAGGGAAAGAAAATGAACCGAGGTTGCCCAATAAAAAGAAATATACAGATAGCACAGTACGCGATTGCTGCAATGATTCCACTCCAGAATAGTAGTTGGGAAAATACTTGTATTAAAAATTGCAGCTTATTAACTTCCATGCCCTAAGTTTTTATCGAATATTAAAGTGTTTATCTTAACAAAATAATTACTTAGTATGAGCAGCCCTAGCATTTTTATATCTAGATTTCAAGCATTCTCAAAAAATTTTACCCTAAAATCAATTATTCAGTAAAAATACGTATGCAATGTTAAGTCTTCTCAATATATGAATAGTAGAATTAGCCCATACAGGAGAAGACAGTGACGCTCTTAAACCAAGCTCAAGTAGAGCAGCTAAAGGAAATAACCACACAATTGCGACAAGTAAGACAAGAAAAATCTATATGCATAGAAGAAATAGCCGCTCAAACCCTAATTCGAGCAGGTGTTTTGCAAGCTTTAGAAGAACAACGATTTGAAGAATTGCCTGAGCCTATTTTTATTCAAGGATTCATCCGTCGCTATGGAGATGTTTTAGGGCTGGATGGAAATGCTTTATCACATACTCTTATAAGCAATGTAGTCCGCCAAGACTCCCATAATGATCATAAGAATTCAGACAACAAATCAAATACATACATACCTCTTGTTCTCACCTACATTCTATTATTAGTAGCTGCATCTACGGGTCTTTTATATATACTTAATCCACCACAAATTGCATCTGAATCTCTGACTCCAGAAGTCAATGGTCAACACTCAATGGTCAGTAATCAGTGAGTGGGGGAGATGGAGGAGATGAGGGAGATGAGGGAAATGGGGAAGAGGAGGGAGAAATAAGTAGTGCCCAATGCCCCATGCCCAATTTCAAGATATTTGCGGTTTACGCAGATGCCAAGTCGTGGATTGCTCATAAGCGTAAGCTACTTGAAACAGTAGGTCTTCTCGCAGCACATTGCCAATTAGCTGTAATCCTATCGGTAGCCCCTGATCATCAAAACCGCATGGCAAACTTAAACTAGGTAAACCAGCAAGATTCACAGGGATAGTCATCAAGTCAGTTAAATACATACTCAAGGGGTCAGTAGTCTTTTCCCCCGCTTTGAATGCTGTAGTGGGGGATGTGGGACAAACTAACACATCAACTGCGGCAAAAGCCTTTTCAAAATCTCGCTTAATCAGGGTGCGGACTTTTTGCGCTTTCAGGTAGTAAGCATCGTAATAGCCAGCCGAAAGTGCGTAAGTGCCAATCATAATTCGGCGTTTGACTTCTGTACCAAAACCAGTGGCACGGGTACGAGTGTACATCGATAGCAGATTATCGGCATCAGGGGCGCGGTAACCATATTTAACGCCATCGTAACGAGCTAGGTTTGCTGACGCTTCTGATGGGGCGATGATGTAGTAGGTGGGTAAGCCATAGCGAAAGGTGGGACAGGAAATTATATGAATTTCCGCTCCCAAACTTTGTAGTTGGCCTACTGCTTTGGTAACAGCTTGTTCCACTACAGAGTCTAAACCTTCACCAAAAGTTTCTTTGATTATGCCAATTTTTAGCTGACCTCTGGGTTTGAAGTCTGGTTTGAAGCTGGCGGCGTAGTTGGGAATGGCAACTTTGAGGCTGGTGGAATCTTTGGGATCATAACCTGCGATCGCACTTAATAATATCGCAGCATCTTCTACTGTGTTTCCAAATGGCCCAATTTGATCCAAAGATGAAGCGTAAGCTACCAAACCATAACGGGAAACCAAGCCATAAGTTGGTTTCATTCCCACCACACCGCAAAAAGATGCCGGTTGCCGAATCGAACCGCCAGTATCAGAACCGAGAGCAACTACACATTCTTGAGCCGCCACCGCCGCAGCAGAACCCCCAGAAGAACCACCTGGAACTCGTGACAAATCCCAAGGATTAGCCGTGACTTGATAGGCAGAGTTTTCTGTAGAACTACCCATCGCAAACTCATCTAAGTTGGTTTTGCCTACCATTACCGCGCCAGCATCTGCCAGTTTTTGCGTCGCCGTTGATTCATAAGGCGGCACGAAATTTTCTAAAATCCGGGAGGCACAGGTGGTAGGAATTCCCTTAGTACATAAATTGTCCTTGATCCCCACAGGAATGCCTGCTAGCAGCCCAATTTCTTCTCCGGCAGCAATTTTGGCATCTACAGCACCCGCCTGCTCTAATGCCCGTTCTGCGGTAACACATAAAAAGCTGTGCAATTTCGGCTCTAACGCTTGAATGCGGTCTAAAGCTTCTTGGGTAATTTCAACGGCAGAACGTTCTTTCTTAACCAGCTGTTGGTGCAACTCGCGGATGGATGCCATGATTGCTCTCTTTGTGACTCAAGTCATTGATTTTAGTACATATTGGATGAGATTGGGAATTGGGGATTGGGCAAGAGGACTTGGGGACAAGGAGAATTGGAGACAAGGGGAAAGACTTGTTTCAAGTTCTCACCTCTTGCCCCCTGGTCCCACATTTGTATAAATACAACTAATACCTCCAAAGAACTAAGCAATTGTGGTGATGGAAAAATTCCCAAGCGGAAACAAAATAATTAGGAGGAATTTAACATCATCCGTAAATAGAAGGACTACAATCAAAACGGACAAATGTTTCATGCTCCAACAACAGAGGATTACAAAGCTATGTCCGACTTAAATCGCGGAATTATGAAATTTGAGGGTGCAGATTCCCCAAAAGTAGTCACTATCTCTACCGTGTTGCTTCTGGGATCGATCGCTGCTCTCATAATTTGGGCGCTGCAAGCTGCCTATGCGCTAAACTAAAACCATTAGTAACCTAGAAGGGCACTTGTCTTAAACGGTTTCCGTCGTAGCCAAGTGTCCATTCAGGAACTAGTAAATAAAAACGCCTTTATAACCATCAAAAATTTCAGAAAAACTTTAGATTTTAGATTTGAGGTTTTAGATGGAAAATTTAAATCTAAAATCCAAAATCCAGAATGTTTGAACCTTGGGGTGTCTTAGTTATTTTAATTGCCTGCCCCCTCTTGGGCGGATTACCCCTGATTGCATGGATAACTTACGCGCTAACGCGTAAGCAATTATCACAAGTTGGTACAAAGAACATTAGTGTATCAGCTGCTTTTTATCATGGCGGTAGGTTTGTAGGAATTCTGGCAGTCTTGTCAGAAGCTTTTAAAGGAATTGCAGCAGTCTTACTCACCCGCCTTTTCTTCCCAGAGGGATCGTTTTGGGAATTGATTGCCCTCATCGCTCTGGTAATAGGTAGATACTGGATAGGCAAAGGGGCAGGTACAACAAATGTCGTCTGGGGATTTGTCGTACATGACCCATTAGTGGCAATATTTGTATCTTTCTTTGCAGGTATTAGCTTTACAATTCTGCAATCAAGACAGGTAGTCAAATTTGGGGTTTTGCTTCTCTTTCCTCTGTTTGTGATAGTTCTGCATATTAGCGATTACCCCAGAATCTTTGCTGCTGTGGTCTTGGCTGGTTTAATGACCTGGATTTATGCAAAAATTCCAGATGATATGAATCTGCCAGCCCAAGAAGCACAAACAGAATCTCTTGCGATGTTGGAATTTTTACGTGGCGATCGCGCGATGGTTTCTTTAGATGAAGAGTTGGATGCTGCAATTGTCGGAGAAAAGGCGGCTACATTATCTCAAATTAAGCGCTGGGGTTATCCAGTGCCGAAGGGGTGGGTACTTGCCCCAATTGACGATCCTAGAGGGTTGACAGAATTTCTCCAACCATCAGAACTATCTCCTTTAGTGGTGCGTTCTTCTGCCATTGGAGAAGACTCAGAACAGGCTTCGGCTGCTGGGCAGTATGAAACAGTTTTAAATGTTACCAGCCCAGAGGCATTGCAATCAGCGATCGCTCAAGTTCAAGCTTCCTACAATCATCCATCGGCCGTGCAATATCGGCGCGATCGCGGCTTAAATGATACAGCAATGGCTGTGTTGATTCAACAACAAGTCCAAAGTGTATATTCTGGCGTTGCTTTCAGCCGCGATCCCATTACTCAGCAAGGTGATGCGATCATCATTGAAGCCCTTCCAGGCAGCCCGACACAAGTCGTTTCGGGAAAAGTAACACCAGAACAATATCGCGCTTTTGTCATTGAAACAGATAATTCTTCCTCTGTGCAATTAGAGGGTCAAGGACGAATCCCACAAGCATTAATTAAGCAAGTTGCATACTTAGCCTATCAACTCGAAAAACGTTATCATGGCACTCCTCAAGATATTGAATGGAGTTATGACGGTCAAACTCTATGGGTGTTACAATCTCGACCAATCACTACTTTACTGCCCATCTGGACACGCAAAATCGCTGCCGAAGTGATCCCCGGAGTAATTCACCCTTTAACATGGTCAATTAATCGTCCATTAACTTGTGGAGTTTGGGGAGAATTCTTTACTCTAGTTTTGGGCGATGCCTTCGGCAACGGCAAAGCCGAACGCGCCTTGGGGTTAGATTTTAATGAAACAGCAACTCTGCATTATTCCAGAGCTTACTTCAATGCATCCCTCTTAGGGAATATCTTTATCCGCATGGGATTGCCGCCGGAAAGTCTGGAATTTTTAACCAGAGGAGCTAAATTAAGTAAACCATCCTTGCAGTCAACCTGGGAGAATTTGCCAGGACTAGGAAAGTTGCTAAGGCGGGAATTAAGTTTAGAAAAGGACTTCAAGGAAGATTATCACAAACGCTTCATTCCTGCTTTGTCGGAGTTGGCGCAGGAAAATGTAGAGAATTTGGAACCAGTTAAGCTGTTAGCAAGAATTGACTCTATTCTAGAGTTGCTGCATCGAGGAACGTATTACAGCATTTTAGCTCCCTTAAGTGCTGCTCTGCGGCAGGCGATTTTTCGGGTGAAGGATGGGCAAATTGATAATAGCGTTACTCCAGAGGTGGCGGCATTGCGATCGCTGAGTGCAATAGCAACAGATGCCAAGCAAGTATTGCTTGAGTTTGAGCCACAGCAAGTATTTGAGCAATTAAAGCAAACCCCAGACGGAGAAAAGATCCTGCAAGAATTTGACGAGTTGCTTCAGGATTACGGCTATTTAAGTGAAGTGGGAACTGATATTTCCGTTCCCACCTGGCGGGAAAATCCCCAGATGATTAAGCAAATGTTTGTGCAGTTAATGCAGGGTAACGAACCACAATCAGGCGCTAAAGACGCGATTAATAGCATTTTTGCGGGTAAGCGCAAACGTGGATTTGTGCAACGCCGTGTAGATATAAAAGGACGAGTTACCGAAGTTTATTCCCGGCTTTTGGCTGAATTGCGCTGGAGTTTTGTAGCTTTAGAGAAAATTTGGTTAAAGTCCGGCTTACTCCAGAAAACGGGAGATATCTTTTTTCTAGAGTTTGATGAAGTGCGGCGTTTAATTGTGGATGGAGATTCCAAGTTAATTGAGAAGTTGGATGAGTTAGTGGAATCAAGGCGATCGCAATTTGTCCAAGATAGCGAGTTCATTCAAATACCTCTTTTAGTGTACGGCAATGCACCCCCTCACCCATTAGCTCCCTCTGCCCTCTACTCTGACCAATTTTTACAAGGTATTGGGGCCAGCCACGGGCAAGCTGAAGGCAGAGTGAAGGTGTTGCGAAATTTACAAGATGTGCCAGACATTGATCGAGATACGATTTTGGTAGTACCTTACACAGATTCCGGCTGGGCCCCTTTGCTATTAAGGGCTGGAGGCTTAATTGCTGAAGTTGGTGGACGGCTTTCTCACGGTGCGATCGTGGCTCGTGAATATGGGATTCCCGCAGTGATGGATGTTAAAGGGGCTACATGGCTACTGCAAGATGGTCAACGGGTAAGGATTGATGGCTCTAGGGGTATTGTGGAATTATCCAACGATTTAAGGCCCGAATGATTACTACTTCTCTGAAAAACCTGCCAGAAGAATCTGTTTCTCACAATGCCGAAATCAAGAAAAAGGTGATGCTACGCTTTGGCGATTTGCCTCACCTGACTAACTTTTCTCAAGCACGTTTTGCCCCTGGACAAACCGCACCAGCACACGCGCATCAAGATATGTGCGAAGTATTCTTTGTAGAAGCTGGTTCGGGAGTAATTCATATTGATAGTACAGAATACCCCCTGCTTCCAGGGAACTGCGTGGCGATAGAACCGGGAGAAGTACATGAAGTTGTCAATAGTGGTTCCACTGAGCTTGTTTTGACCTACTTTGGTTTGCGAGTGGAAAAATCAGCGTAATTATTTTGAATACAACATATTAGTGAGGGCATAACAATGTTATTGTTATGCCCTCACTAAAGTTTGGGAATGTTGCTTATAAACAAAGGTATATTTGCAAAATCCTAATATACCAAGGGTGTCGCGCCGCGCATCTGACGTAAAGAATTTATACAAGCAGGACAATCGCAGCCAAATAAGTCGATTGCCACATTGCTTTCATCGTCATTGAACTCCAGCATGGGAGCATCTTCTTGAGAAAACTCTATTTCGCGCTGATAACTAGGAATTTGAGCCAATACGGAAGCTCTTGCACATACTAAACCCACTTTATGTTTATTGCGTATACAAGATAGACGGTCTGTGGTGTTGGCTTCTGGTTGTGGCTCTATAGCTTGGGCTTGATTGAGCATTACTCCCATAGAGAGAATAGAGCTAATCATTATAGGGGAAGAAAGCAAACTCAGTATGAATTTGTTCATTGGTTTCCTTAAAAAACAATTGCGATCGCTTAAATTATCCGATTAAATCTTACAGTGCAAGTAAAGCGTATCAGGAATATCACGAGTTGTACCATTTGGTGGCTTCTCCTCTGCTTCTTGATAAGCCCCATAGCTAACTAAGGCTGATGCGGAATTAGACCCATGCTCAGAGCCTTCCGCTTAACTTAGAAGCTCGTAAGTACCGCCGCACTCCAGCGCGTGCTGATAGGCTGGACGTGTCTAAATACGACCCAGGAAAACCATAAGCTTCGGATGGCTCGCATCCAGATGCCTACACTTAAAAAGAGCTAATGGTCATTTAAATTGCACCATTTTCATGGTAATAAAAGCTGTAAACCCTCTCCCTTGCTCCCTGCCCCCCTGCTTCCTCTGCCTCCCCTGCTTGCCCCAATTCATCCCACTGTTCTGCAACGCCTACTTCCTGCGTCGCTCTTGCATTTCTTGCTGACGCATGGGCATAGCATCGATTTCCTCAAAAATTGCTGTCGCCTGCACTGGTGTAGCATCACTTCGCTTAACACCACCATCCTTACCCACCAAAATCACGCGGAAATTTTCTTTGTCAACCCCAAAGGACTCGCGCAACTTGGCAGCAGAAGACTCATCTATTGGCTGTCTGTTGGCATAGCTTTCATTTGTTGCCAAAACCTGAACGAGAACTAAATCCCGCTCTGCAAAACCTCTGTTATGCTTTTGCAATAGTTGCATTTGTTGTTGATAGATGTGGTTATCAACAGACGATGCAAAGACTATTAGCAAACGGTTTTTCCATTTTTGGGAACTGAGGTTAAATGAAGACATCTTGATGGCATGATTGGTCGAGCTTTGGGCGGTATCAGCTTTGCTAACTGGCGATAGAACTATACACGCTAATAGGGGAAGGGTAATTAATACTGAATTATTCACAATGGGTTATTATTTATTTTCTATCCTCTCAACCTATCATTATCCCCACTTTTTCTGTATCTGTTGATAGTTTGGTATTAGGTAAGTAAGTTGGTGAAAATCACTCAAACTATAACAGGCTGATGGTTCCTCAAAATCTAGCCTGAAGATCCCAAAGTTTTCCCTTCAAAACTGTTTAGGTTTTGAGGGGCAAACGTCAGCTTAAAAACTGGTGATACTCATATCCGAAGTTATTTAATGAAAATTAAAATTGTGTCGGATCAAATTCATAAATTCCTCACGAGTCCGCATATCTTCTGCAAAAACACCGCGCATTGCATTAGTAACAGTCCAAGAACCGGGTTTCTGCACACCACGCATTACCATACACATATGCGTTGCTTCTATTACCACTGCTACCCCTTGAGGTTTGAGTAATCCTTGTAAAGCGTCAGCAATTTGTATGGTCAGACGTTCTTGAACTTGTAAACGTCGTGCATACATTTCGCAAATACGGGCAATTTTAGATAATCCTATTACTTTGCCATTAGGAATGTAAGCAACATGAGCACGACCAATAATTGGTAAAATGTGATGTTCGCAGGAACTAAAAATATCGATGTCCCGTATCAATACCATTTCATTGGCATCTTCTGTAAATACTGCTCCGTTTAGCAGTTCATCCAAAGATTCATGATATCCTTTTGTGAGAAACTGTAAGGCTTTCATCACCCTTTTCGGAGTATCTTTTAGTCCTTCACGGTCTGGATCTTCTCCTAATCCAATCAGCAAAGTACGCACAGCCTGCATCATTTGGGCTTCTGTTACAGTTTGCTGTTGCCCAGTTGCTAAAGATGACAGTACCTGATCGGCAGAAGTTAGATCGGGACGAGTCGATAGAGTCATTTTGTAAGTTCTGTGGGAATGTTGGGTAAATTAGTTTGTTGTCAGATGCCGGTTGCGAGCAACTCCCGACTCGTAACTAACTGTAACATAACTTTACACTTCTTAATAAAACCAAACATTTTGTCAGCTATGGTGAACTGCCCGAATGTGTAAATTGGTGTTGTAGTCCAATACTGCTCGGTTAATGGGAAAAGGGAAGATAAAACCCCTTTTCGTGATAAGGGGCAGGTTGTATTGGGGACAGAAAAAACCTTTTTACCCCAGACCCAATTGGGAGTTGAAAATACACAAATTCAAAAGTATTGACTGTACGTTCGCTCATTTTTAAAGGGTGAGAGGAATTAATGCCAGACTGGGTAAGGAAACAATAGGATTATGGATCTGCTAAAACCTCTCCCGTGTATTACTTGGCAAAAGATGGATGAGCTTA
>JAHHHR010000037.1 GCA_019359245.1 Nostoc desertorum CM1-VF14
GATACTTTATGGATAAGATCTAGTTCCCCCGAACAACCTCCTTGGCATCGTCCCCCCGAACAACCTCCTTGGCATCGTCCCCCCGAACAACCTCCTTGGCATCGTCCCCCCGAACAACCTCCTTGGCATCGTCCCCCCGAACAACCTCCTTGGCATCGTCCCCATTGAAACTGCTAAGTATCCTAGCAAAATATTTGAAGCTGTAAAACTTTTGAATAAGTCAGGACGGGAGCAACTGTCACAAGCGATGGCGCAGCGTAGCTGCGCCGAGCGCCCAAGAACTGGGAGCATCCCAATACTGCTCGGTTAAGGGAAAATGGATGGTGGAGTCAACCGAATTTTGTTCGCGTTTGATGCTGTTGGCGAAATATTTCTTCACATTGCCAACAAAGGAAGCGCGTAACCGCTCAATAATCCGGGGTAAATCGCTCAGTGACAAGCCTCAAATGGCGTAAAATCGTTACTTATTTGGTAGTTCGCTCCGATTTATTGAGCGGATACCTTTTTTGTCCTTGAGGACACGTAACTGTTTTTGCTGACCAGTCAACTGTAAACTTGCTTATGTCATACCCACCAGGCGTTTTCGCTTGCCAGCTAACATTTGGGCGTACTGGGCCAATAAGTTCTATATCACAATACCTTCGCCAATTTACGAGGGTGAGTTGATGACGCTTTCACTATTAACTCGCTGTTCTCTGAGGTTTGGCAAAAACAATAAGTTCTAAAAATTCCTTTAAGGTTTCCCACAAGGTTTTTTTTAACGTATTGACCGCAGTATAAGGGTTTGAGATGACAAACTACCTTTTAAGCGAAATGCTTATGTATGGGTAATTTTGCCAGTTTTGCCAAAATTTTTCTAGGCTCTTATTTTGGCAAAGGTATTGATATCAAAATCAATTTTACTTTTTACTAGTAATTCACTATCTACGTATCCTGCATCCACGATATGTTCTTTTGGAGATAAGCCTTTTGCTTCAAGAGATAAATGAATTGGTTGTGTTTGGTCTACATCGGATAGATGGGCAAGGGTCATCTCCACATTTGTAATTAAATGCACATCGTTAGCACCACAAGTTTCCGTGATGTGTACCTTGTACCCAGTCCAAGTGGTGGTGCGTTTGTTACCATAACGGGTATCAGTATCATAAGGTGAGTCAAAATGCTGCCCTGCCGGGGGTAAGTCTGCTGCATTACGCCAACATAATTTACTGGGTTCTGAGTCTTTGACATTTGTATAATCATTTGGAAACAAGTGGACAGGCTCTTGTTCAGATAGCGAAGGGACATCATTATTCAGTCGAAACAATTCAAATATCAGTACAACAAGTTATCAATTGTGGCAATAGTTTGCGAGGAGTTGAGAAAACTTTCGAGTTGTACGTTGATTTTTCCCAACACGGGACTCCAAGCTTTAGTAGTATTAGAAAATGGTTAGGACGAATTGGACTGTACAAACTCAACAGAAAAAAAGAATATCGGAGTGATTGGATCTTTATCGTTGATTTGACTGTAGAACTTGGAACAGAAAAAGCTTTAGTAGTGTTGGGAGTTTCACAACAACTGCTTGAAGAACAAGTTTTCCCTTTAAAGCGAGGATTAGGACATCAAGATGTCGAACTTCTGGCATTAGAAATTATGCACTCGACTAAAGGAGAGGACATCGAGCAGAAACTCTCTGAGCTAATGAAAAAAGTTGGTCGTCCAGTACAAATAATAAATGGCACGCACTACCTCAAGATTGGGAACAAATGGAATACAGCAACTTCTTGATACATCGTCGTAAGTTAATTGCTCAAGTTATTCGAGAAGGATTTGAAAGGTTAATGAGTTAAAAGCTGCTCACTCATTTGTTATTGATTATGAAGATGATTTTGAGGCTAGGGAACAAATAGTTTGAGTTGTTCTTCAGTACGCAGTAAGCTAATTAAAGATGGGTCTTGCTGAAGTGCGGGTGTTTAAATGGCTATAGAACGGGAATCGGTAAATTTTAAACTTCCCAAGTCTTTAGTTGAATCACTCAGAGCCGAAGCAAAAAAACGCAACACCTCAGCAACAGAGTTGGTAGCGCAGGGTTTGCATCACATCCTGGGTCAGACGGAAGTTGCTGACAATTGTATAGAAGATGTTCTACATCAGATCGTTAACCGACTCTCGGCACTGGAAGCAAATCAAGTAAACAATACTTCGAGTATAGAAAGCAGTATAGAGAACCGCTTACAGCAAATAGAAACTGTTTTGGGGCATCTCACCCAAAGTATAGAACAAAGTATAGAATCAACATCCACCCAGCACCAAGCACAACAACTGAATAACTTGGAAGAAAAGTTAGAAACCGTCGCCAAGAGCCTTGCTCAACTCAACAATGCACTTGGGAAGCTTCGACACCAAGGAAATACAGGTAGAAGGCAATTTTCATCATCATCTCATCAGTTTCATGGTCAATCAGTAGAAATTCAATCCTTGACTGGGGAAAATCTAGCTCGAAGATTGGGTGTTGATGAATTAAGCCTTTCTAGAGAGCGTGAAAACAAGAGTCCATCTGAGTTTGAGTCATGGAGCCGCCATAGAGACCCTGCTACCCGTGGTTGGCGTTTTGGTGATGATGGATTATATTATCCGATCAAGTGAAGCCCACCGTAGGCAATGGCAAGAACCGACACTAGCCATGTGTATATATATAGATGTCATGGAAATTGTTGATTAACTTTTTATGTCCCTTCAAGTCTACGGCATCCTCAACTGCGGCACTTGCAAAAAAGCTTTTAACTGGCTTCAAGACAACGGCATTGACTATGAATTCATCAACACCAAAGAAACTCCGCCCACCCGTGAGCAGATCCAAAACTGGGTAAAGTCTTTGGGTTCTGCTCCCATGCGGAACACTTCTGGCCAATCCTACCGAGCTTTGGGTGATGAAAAGAAGACTTGGACTGACGAACAGTGGATCGAGGCATTTGCTAAAGATGCAATGCTGCTCAAACGTCCGCTTTTCGTCAAGGATGGAACAGCTGTGCTGGTAGGCTTCAAAGATGAAAAAGTCATTCGAGAAAAATTAGGAATTTAATCTCCAAACCCCTACCCTGATTGCATCCCCCTCTAGATCGAGAAAACCTTTATTTGTCGAAATCAAACTCATCAAATGGAGTGAGAATCGACAGCGATGATCACACATCAGGCAAGATAAATTAATAACAAACTCTGTAAGTTACAAACTTTCAAACTCCCAAACTCCCAAACTTACAGATTTAAGGAGCTTCGTAACTCATCCTCTGTAGTACCTTGAAGCTCCGAAGCTTTACTCAAAAGTAAATCTATTGCAACACGGATCAAAGTATTGTCTGTAAGTCTCTCACCACCTTTAACTTGTTTCGTTCTATTTAATTTCCGGGTGAGATCGGTAAGTGCGTCAATCTGATCCTGTCTCAATCGTGTTTCCTTACGCTCCAATTTTAAATACTTCGGAAGTTCGGTACTCTGTAAGTCTGTATCTTTCAAGCTTTGTAACTTTGTAGTTTTGTTGACTTCTTCACCCTCCCGCTCAATAGCAATTTGCGTAGAAGAAACAGACTCTGAATATTTATTAGTCTGTAAGTCTGTAACTTTGGAAGCCTGTTGCTCTGTAACTCTTTTTTCTACTTCACTTGAAGATTCTGGTAGAGTTACAGGCTTTGTAAGTCCAGAAGTCTGTAACTCTGTAACTTCGGCAGTCTGTTGTTCTGTAACTTTGTCTTCTACTTGTCTCGGAGTTTCCAGTAAACCTTCAGAGTTTGTATCTTCCGCAGTCTGTAAGTCTGTAACTTTGGTAGTCTGTTGTTCTGTTGAGTCTGCTTTGCTTAAAGGTTCGGATTCAGATAATATTACAGAGTTTGTAGCTTCCAAAGTCTGTAACTCTGTAATTTGGTCTTCTGCTTCACTTGGATTTTCTGATAAACTTTCGGACTTTGTAACTTCCGAAGTCTGTAAGTTTGGTTCTCTGATTTTTTGCGTTTCTTCGTGGACAAGATCAGATAAACGACGACGTGCTTTAGCCATGAGTATTTACCTCTCTCAAAAGCTCATCAGCAACACGCCGATAATCCCCTTCAGCTTCACGAGCTATTTTTCCGCGAACTTGAGTAATTGGTATGCCATCAAGAACAGCTTGTTCATGAACAGCATAAGCCCTGACAAAACCGTTAAATGCAGGAATACCTCCTTGCATAAGTGCTTGTTGAGCATCAAGTGCCTTACCCAAACTACGAGGATCAACACGAGTTAATAAAACTCGAAACTTAACATTTGCTGGCATGATCGATGCCTGTACAGTTTCAATCAGTGCCTGAAGATCCATTGGGGCTGGGGGAGATGGCAGCAAAACAAAATCAGCCGCATCGATAGTAATTTGCAGTGCCTCAAAGTGGAGTGCCGGAGGAGTGTCCACAATAATAAAATCAAACCCTTTTACTTTTTTAAGTTTTAACAACTCATTCGTATCTGTTTCCTTAGATAATTCAAAATCTCGCTCATTGCGCTCTGCCCACCAAGTAGCAGAACCTTGAGGATCTGCATCTACCAACAATACTTTTGATTTCTCAGCAAGGATGGCTGCTAAATTGACGCTAGTTGTCGTCTTAGCTGACCCTCCCTTTCCGTTCACAACAGCAATAATATGCACATCCTGACTCCGTAACTTTGTAACTCTGTTTGTTCGTAACTCCGTAAGTTTGTAAGTAACAAAGATACTAACTTACAGAGTTTGTATGTCAATAGTACGCCATAGAGTTGACACAGGCCATACCAGGAACAAAGAGTATGATTAACCATCCTGGGTAGTGTTGTCCTGCTACTAGGAAAAACTCATCGAGCAGGAGCATTCCCTCGAATTCCACATAAATATTACTTAAAAGAATTGTGTTATGACTCAATCTCACCCTTCATTGCCCCAACCCCAGCTAGAAAAATCTGGTATTACCTTTGAACAGTATTTAGAATTTACCCCAGAAAAGCTGGAACTGAGTAACGGATATCTAGGCTATGGCGGACAAGACCAACTTGGTTTTCATTTGGCTGTCCTCACCAACATGGGGTTATTATCAGCAATTCGGCATACAGGCTTGTCATTGTGGCTAGAAGCCCTTGACAGTCGTGTACGGGAAAAACTAGCAACCGTCAAGTCAACGCTGATCCAGAAGTAGCCCAAGCTTTATTAAATCGATTTAATCGGGCTATGGCAGACCTGACGGCGGTGGTAGAGTATCTTGAGGAATAAAATTAATAGACTAGAAAATAGAATAACCTGTAGAGTTAGGTATTGCCGCTAGGGTTGGTACAGAGCGGATCTGAACTGCGGGTTCATCCCATAAATCTACCCCATAAAATGTCAATTAGCTCCGAATAAACTGAACTTATTGTCAAATAAAAACAATGAATATTGAGCAGACCGTATTAGAAATTTCAGGAGTAGAAATTACCAAAACTATCTTAGTAGATTTACAAAAACTCTCCTCTTACACTGGAGAACCAATAGCAGCTGTCTATGCAGACAATCTACTGCGTACCATGCGGAAGTTGCGCGATAAATTACCTTTTGATCCCTATACAGAAGTGGTAATGGCGCTGCATGATGCACTCTTCTTTGAAAACAGATGGATTGACTACAACGCCAATCAGTACAAGGGAGTTTGTGAATTACTTACATCCCTAGTGAATCAAGAAACCATCAACAATTCCTCAGTCGAGTCAGCCATTTTAACTTTAGAAAACTTAGGTTTTGATACCCTACCATTCGGGGTAAAAATTGACGATGATTTAGAGACAGATTTAGTTCGGATTTGCAACTAGACACCATCAAACCAAATCCGCCAGCACGCTACTCACCTTCAACTGGTGCTGCTGTCGATTATCGTCATAAATCATTAACGTCTCCAACTTAGTGTGCCGACTGAGTTTCTGCACCTCCCGCACACTCTGCCCCGCATCTAACGCCGCCGTAATCGAACTGTGCCGAATGCGGTGCGGACTTAACGGCTTACTAATATTCGCCTTTTTCGCCCGCGTTCTTACCATCTTGGCAATCCCCGTATCCGTCAAAGGATGCCCCGGCGTATTCAGATCCAACGCCACAAACAACGCATCCTTAGTTGATGCCAACCCCCGAAACGCCAACCAATAACAAATTGCATCCCTAGTCTTGGGAGTCAAATCAATCGTCTCCCGTTGACTACCCCTTCCCTTACCCAAAATCAGCAGTTTGCTATTTTGACGGTCAAAATCCCCCATCTTTAACTTCGCAATCTCCCCCCGCCGCAGCGCATTATCCCAAAGCAAGCGCAGCAAAGCATAATCCCTGACCCCTTTCGCCGTCGTTGGATCGCAAGTCAAAAGTATCTGCTTAAATTCCTGGGGAGTAACACCACTGGTATCTCGGTATTTAATGACAGTCTCACCCTTAATATCCTCCAAGGTGTAACCACAAACGCCCAACACCCTACCCTTATGCACCAGCGCCCGTAGAGCTGACAACCGCCGGTTGACAGTGGCCTCCGATAACCTCTGCTCAATCATCTTGGCTTTGTACTTGACCACCCACAAGAGTGCTTGCGCCCCCGGCAGTGCCAAAAATCGCACTACCCATTCCGCCGTCGATTCCACCCCAAACATCTTGGCAAAAAAATCTTTAATGTCCCGATCATAAGCTTTCCGCGTGGACTCACTACGCTTCTCCGACAACAACATCGCCAATACATCCGGCTGAGTCCACCAATCCATCACGGAAGGCAGGGTATTATTATTGACTTTCAGGATGCGACCGGACATAAAAACTAGGTGACGATAATAGTTCTTTACGTAACCTTATACCCCAATTTGTCACCTCTCGCCTAGTTTTTTTACCTCGTTGCCCCAAACTTGATCTAACTGTCCCAAAAAAAGTCATTCTGGTGCGATTATTTGACTATCTCTAAGATCATCTATGCTTTGCAATCCACCCTTAAGCGATTGATTGAGTTTGGCTCTAACAGCTTCAACTCAGTTATCATTCCTTACTAGGTGTTTCGGATATTCGTAAGTACTTTAACTCCTATGTAAAAACCCATAACATTGAGTAAATTTTGTGATTCCTGGTAAGCTGTGAGCTAGTAGAGGTAAGACAACCTGTGAGTGAAGTACGAGCCGACTATGACGGTGCTTGGAAGGAAGGTGTAGAACAATACTTTGAGGCGTTTCTTGCATTCTTTTTTCCCGCGATTCAAGCAGAAATTGACTGGGGACGAGGCTATGATTTTCTTGAGCAAGAACTTCAGCAGTTGATAAAAGAATCTGAAGTTGGTAAGCAATTTGTCGATAAGCTAATCAAAGTTTGGCTAAAAGATGGAAAGGAAACTTGGTTGCTGATTCATCTGGAAATCCAAAGTCAAGTAGATCCCAACTTCACTAAACGGATGTTTTCGTATCACTACAGAATTTTTGACCGTTATAACCAGGAAGTTGTTAGCTTGGCAATTCTGGGGGATAATCAAGCCAATTGGCGACCGCAAGAATATAGTTATGGACGTTGGGGATGTCGTTTAAGTCTTCAGTTTCCGATTGTGAAACTCCTGGACTATGAATCTCGGTGGTTAGAATTAGAACAGAGTGATAGTCCTTTTGCTGTACTGGTGATGGCGCACCTGCGGACACAAGCGACAACTCAAGATTTAACTCTTCGTTTGCAGTGGAAGTTGAGCCTGATTAAACGAATGTATGAGGTAGGGTATAGTAGAGATAAAATCCAGCAAATCTTCCGGTTGCTAGATAGATTAATGACTCTACCACCGGAGTTAGACTTAAATTTTCAAGCCGAATTGGAGCGTTTTGAGGCTGAACAGCAAATGACATACATGACAAGCATAGAACGCATAGGTATAGCAAAAGCTACCCAGAAATATATTGCTCAAATCCTAACAATTCGATTTAAAGATGTTCCTACAGAATTAGTAGAAAAATTAAATAAATTATATGATATTGAGTTATTGAATCAATTGTTAGAAAAAGCCGTAACTATAGGTTCAATATCTGAGTTTAGGCAACAACTAAGTCAGGAAGACACAAACACAGATCATGAAACTAGCAGATAAAAAGTTTCTTTAGCCTGAGCTAAGGTAAAGTCATTTAAGTATTAATTAAATTTTCAAGCCGAATTTGAACGTTTTTAGGCTGAACAACAAATGACATACATGACAAGCATAGAACGCATAGGCAGAGCGCAGACTCTACAGGAGTCTATAGCTGAAGTTCTAGAAGCTCGATTTAATAACGTTCCCCCTGAATTGATTGAGCAACTGAAGAAAATTTATGAGCTTGACAGACTCAAGCAGTTGTTGAGACAGGCTAGTATTACAGGCTCAATTTCTGAGTTTGGGCAACAATTAAGTCAAGAAAATACAAATACATAGTTTTAAAGTTGTGCTGGAAGTGGCTCACACAGTCATTAACTATTGTTTATTGCAATAACTCAGTAAGTGCTTGGTGAACAACTTAGATGAAACTGGGTAAAACACTGGCTCATAGTCAGCGTTCCAAAAGAAATGCCAGCGATACTTGGTATCAAAATCAGATGCCCATTCTTCAAAGCTGTAGTCGTAACGTTGCCCATTTCGCCATTGCTTTGCATGAGCAACTATTGTGTCAACTTTCACCCCAAATCTTTCAGCCATTTCATAAGCAGTAAGAAAAGGTAGCTGGGTAAATTCTTCTTCTAGCTCAAATTCTTGCTGCACATTAGGTAAATCATTGACTATTCCATTCTGTAAAGAATTTACAATTTTTTGGGATTCTTGAGTATCAGTTAAAAAAGCTGATACAAATATGAGACCTAGCCCACTTAAGGCAACTATTTCAGCAAATGCAGTTAAAATTTCTTGAATCATGACTGGTTTGTTGGATTCTTGGGTAAATGCAATCAATATATATTCCCAAATGATGCTTTAGTAGGTGTCTGATCTCCAACAAATCAATAATTATTGGTCTTCTAAAGAATCTTCATCCACCATCAAAACATAGTCTCCCATCTGCGCTGCTAAGTGAAGAACAATTGGACGAGCTAAGGTGTCTTTGTATTGTAATGCCATCCGACGTAATTCATGCGTCAATACTGCCCAATGCCAAGGGTCATCTTCTGGTTGTATGTAAGCTACTACTAACTCAAGTATTGCAGGGTTTGACCAGTGAAGTTGAGGTTTATCAAACTTACTGAAATCGAGTTTTTCCTTTGGCATTGTATTAGATTTTTGCCCAATACTAAGAAATATACGTTCATTGCTGTCCGTATTAAATAGTCCCTCTGTCGCTACACTTATTTGTTCAAGTTCTACCAAATTATCAAACAACTTCACCTTCTGTTTCTTTTGATCATGCAGAGCATACCATCCTGGAGTTTCTCCATCTTGGCGTACCCGAACTACGCGAAGTTTTGGCATCATTTGAGGAGATTCAGTGCCAAAAACTATCCCATCTGGAGATATTTCTTTATCTTGCAGCCATGTCCAATACCTTCGGATGTTTTGAGCATCACAGAGTAGTAATGTATCTTTACCTCTTAACTCTTTGGTTTGCAGCATTCGCTTGATAAATCCTTTTATCTCCTTTTTTAAATCGTTGTTATCTCCTGTAATAGATGTTCCTTTGAAGTTTATTTTTCTTAAAGCTTCATCGTAGGGTATCCAATCGGATATACCATTAAAAATAGCTTCTATTGCTTGAGAATCAGAACGCATTTTCACCATAACTGGGATAAGTTGTTGTTTCCCATGAGCGCTGGTTTTAGAAGTGCGGTTAACCAACCATAAACCTACATAAGTAAGAGGGTTAGGAAGAGTTACTGATGGAATAACTATGCGAGGCGGAGCTATCTGTACTCCCAGTGACCGCAGTAGGTCTAAAAAAGAAGTTATCGTTTTCTGCGGCAGTTCTTCTTGTAATTCGTTAATTTCATTCTGTTCCCGCCTGTTTAACTCTCTTCCTTCATCTTTTGCTACCTTTTCATATTTCTTTTTTAATTCCTCATGTGCAGGGACAATAAACTTGGATACCCTGTCAATTTTTTCTTGAACAAAGCCTAAGCGAATAGCTGCTTGAGGGTCTGTCCATTTAGGTTTCCAATGGTTTTCACCATAGAGTTCAACTAATACCCCTACTTTCCCAGTTACAGGTTGCATTTTATTAACAGTTTCTGCTACTTCAGCTTTTCTACTCTTGATAGCTTCTTCTCGTTGTTTGGAATTTGGTTTTTTTGTTTTATCTGTAGATAAAGCTAAACGTTCTGCTAATTTACCTATTTCTTGCGTGCGTATAGTTACAGTCAAATCTATATCTGGAAAATTATGAATACCTGTTGTCGCTGTCTTCAACCCCAGGCAATACCATATTGCCTTTATAAGTGCATCCCGTGTTGACTCATTAATATACCAAATTTCAATTGTTAGCTCTTTGCCAATACAGTTACTTATGGCTTCACAAAGTCTTTTCTTCTCTGATGATAGTTGCTCTAAACGTTTTTTATAATGAGCATATCTTAATTGGAAGTGTTCATCCGTTTCATCCTCTTCCTTTTTACATTTATCTCTTTCTAATTGTTGTTTATCTAAAAGTTGTTCATACCTTAAATTAAATTGTTCATCATTTTCAGTGTTTTTCTTTTTAATTTTGTTTATCTGTCCCTCTTGTTTATTTAATAGTTCTTGAGTTCTAGTTAAAAATTCTTCTGTCTCTCCCTTTTCTTTTTCCGGCACAGGTAACTCCCAAGATGTTCCATCGGGCTTGGGTAAGTCAAAGATTTGAGCAGACTGTTTAGTATCTATTTTAAATTTAAACCGCTTATAGTCTATTAATTCCCAGTCATCTTGTAACAATAATGCAATCTGTTCAGCTAATTGACGGCGGTTATTTGGTGGCAATCCTTTCCCTACTTTATGACCTGGAATCATACCATCTTTGTAGGTAATACAAAGATTAGGAATATCTTGGAGATTAAGTGCTTGTATCGGATTAGCTAAAATTTGTTCTGGAGTGTATGAAAGAGGGTTAAATTTATCTAACAGATTAGCTAAGTTGTTAGCCCATTTATGCTCTCCTTTCCATACCAGTGGAGCAACTTGAAAGTATTCAGTATAACCGTAAGGATTTAATCCCTTACCCCATTTAAGCTTAGTACGAATATACACAGAACTAGCTTGCCCTGGTAGCAAACCAGTATCATTTATACTGCACCACCGCCGGATACTCATATCACATTGCAGTTGAGGATATGGCTGGAATGGAACTGTTTGTACTTTCAAAGTTAGAACTATTGAGTAATAGTAAGTACGTTTGTTTTGTGTGTGCTGTAGCGGAGGCCAAGATATCAATTCTGCTCCTGCTCCTTCTATTGGCGCACAGCGATAGAACTGAATTGTTTCATCTCTTAATTTGAACTTTAAGTTTGGGTCACTTAGTTGCGTTGCTAGAATATCAGGCAATAGGATAAATCCATCTGCATCTTTGTCTTCGTTAATATTGGCAGTTCCATTAGGGTGATTTTTCCATAATTCCGTTTTTAGAGTCACTGATTCCCACTTTAAATTGTTAGGGGACAACAGCTGCATTACAGCTTGTCGTTGCTCAAAGGTTAACCCCTTCTTGTACTTATTTGGAGTTTCATCTGAAAATTCAGTATCTAACCAATGAGAGAGAATTACTGATAATTTATCTGTGGGAATTTCAACTGGGCTATATAACCAAAATTTATCCCAAATTTTCCCAATGTAAATTAAACCAGGGATGCTTGCCCGCAAAGCAGCATTGAGTGATGATATAGGAATCCCTACTTTGCTTTCATCACGGCTGTCTCTCTCTGCTAAAATTTTTTTTAATCGCTCTTTGGCCGCCTCTGGAAACTTCAGTGCATAAAAAATTTTAGCGGGTAAGTTGTGTTTGAGTCGGAAGGCACACAGGCGGATTTTGTTGTATTTAGGTAATGACATAAATCAAATTATTTGTAATTTATGAGATGTTTACGGAAGAACGTCAGAAAAGATTTTTAGTTTTGGCGATCGCTTCATAAAATGGGCGATAAAGAGCCTGAACTATCTGCCTATCCCGTTGGGTAATTTGAGGATCATCCTCTTCAAAATAGGGTTGTAACAAATCTCGGATACCAACAAGGATACTGGTTGAAGGGGTATCCTCTTGGTCATTCATCTGTGCAATATTTAGTCCAAACTTGGCATCGCACCAAAACAATTCTGCATCACTGCTGCCGCGAATCAAACGACCTACCACCTGCCAGAGTGAAACGGCAATATCCCAATGCATTGCCGTTAAGTTGTTTTCATCAAGAGTTCTTAGCCTTAATGGTAGATGTAGCAACCGCAGCCATTGACGATAAGCCGTGTCTCGAAACTTAGTACCTAATTCATCAAGATTTTCCCCTACAGCGGTTTTGTACTTTTCGATTGCCCAACGGTTGATGGAGTGAATCGCATAGCTTAGGTCATCAGGACTAGGATGGGGTAGAACCAGAAAGTAAGCTGCCCCAATTGCTGCCATTCCATTCTCATCAACAACATTGTGACCACGCTCCATAGCTTTTAGTGGGGCTATCAGAATTACTTTGTCCGGTTTATGGGCAAACTCAGATACTCGTCCTCGCTGCAATGTATTATGAGTTGCATCCTCTGAATCATTATCAAGCCAGTCTGATTTACTATCATCACTCGTTAAAGCTATAACCCGATTTCCCCAACCAAGCCGAATTAGATGTTCGTGGACTATTTTTACCTGTTCATAGCTATTCACTAACAGCAATATTTTCCGTCCTTTGAGGTCTGTTAGTTTCTGCTCTAGATATTCTTCTTCTACTAACTTGGTGACGATTTTCTCCAAGTTTTTTTGCTTCTTGTCCCCTGTACCTGAGACAAATATTGGTTGATTCTGGTCATCGTATAACTGTAAAAACTCAGAGTAAATTGAAAATCCCTTATTATTATCTGGTGACAGCACTCCGGTCACTGGTACTTCAACATGGTATGCCGGAGATTTACCAGCCCAACTGGTTCCCGACATCAGCAATATGTGGGGACTTACTACGTTTTCGCTAGCGAATAAATCATTAAATTGTAGAAGTAACCAACGACCAACACCTGTACAACGGAAAAATCGTAGACTTCCTAATGGTTCAGAATAAGATTTGTGGTACTGGAATGCCAACTGATTTCCCATCGGCATTGCTGGTATTACAGAGTTATAGTCGGCTGGTGGCGCTTGAAACCACATTGAATCCTCTGGTTTCAGTTTGAGGTTATCTTGTACCTGTCTCCATAGGCTCATCATGAAATGGAGCTTTTTTTGTAGAACACAGACTAGCAAGGCAAACTCTAACTTGACGGCTATTTCTTGAATCTTCTTTGACTCTAAGAGAATAGCGGCATTTTCCTTGACCCACTTACGAAGAGCTTCCGTCTTGCCACTGCCTTTGTGAGTGAGCGTAAAAAGTGAATTATTGTCGTTGTCTAAATTATTGATATAAGGTTCAAATATATCCTTCATTAAATTATCAGAATTTTCATTTCCGGCTAAATCAATAGCCACTTCTCGCAATAGCAACCAATCAGTAAAATATTTTTTGCTATTTTGCCATTGGGATAACTCAGGATAATCCCCTCCTAACATCCGATAAATTTGGTCTGTCACTCGTTTAGCTTGTTGGCAAGCATCCCACCAATCACTGACGATTTTTTCTCGAAGTGGTTGAGAATTTTGACGCACTAATTCATCTTCGACTTTTTGTAAAACTTCATCCAACCAAGCGTCTCTTGTCGGCCGGCGTAATGTCTGATCTGGGCTAAATGCTTTATCCAAATAAGCTTGATATTGGTCTACCTCATCCACAATTACTAAGTCACTACGCCGAGAGACTAACTCAGCATAAAGTAGACTTTCTCGATTTATCTGTTGTGGCACCCTGCTATAAACTAGGCTTCCCGGTGTAGCAATCCAGATAGAAGCTTTTACTAAGTCACGTTCTTTCTGATGGTAGGAACATACACTGTAAGCTGAACAAGCTATTTCCCCTTTAGGTGATTCTGACTGTTTCACATCTGGCTCATGATTTTCTGTGTCTGCTGGTTCTGATTTCTTAATCAGTTCTAGAGACAGACAAGGTTGTTGACCTATTTCAAACGGTTTTGTCAGGTCGGGCTTAACTAGTCCACTCAATAGGCAAGTGTTGCTCAACCATTGAAAGGCGGGATGAGTTTGATTGAAGGGTTCCTCTGGATGGCTATTATGAATGGCTTGATGCAACCGATTGATATGGCTCTTTCTGTTTGAATTACCCAAAATAGGAGCTACATCGGTAATTCCTACATCAGCAAAAGTCTTTGCCAATTCAAATATTTGTAAGACATCTCCTACTATTAATGTCACGTGCAATCCTTTTTGGACTGCCCAGACTGTCAGGACTTTCATCAAATTGGATTTGCCTGATGATACCATCCCTACTAAGTGCATCATTCTATTGATAGTTAGGGATTCGACTGTAACTAGACAATCATCATCACCAAATATCTGTAACTTGACACGCTTTATCCAACTTTTCCACTGCGGTTTTAGTCCCCGTTTTTTCCTTTGTTTATCCATCCATGCTGCCGTTTCTTCCAGTTCTTTCCAACTTACACTTATAGGTTCGCGTTCGGACTTACCAGTTAAAGTGTGACCAGTTGGTGGAGACTTTACTAGTGCAGGAGGGATTTTGATTGTTTCTATTATTCCGTTTACTTTACACTTGTATATTTGGTCAGCTTCAGCCCACTTTATTTCGCGTCTTTTAAACAATGAAACAGGAGAAATTAAGGTTTTAGCATATATTTCAAATCTGAAATTGGCAGTTGTTATATTACTCCTCATTTGAAAGTCTTGTAAAGATTCCGATACTTCATATCCGCGCTGGTCTGCTGGGAAAGAGCGATAATTATTTAGTGCTTCTGACCACACATAAGGTCTTCTATAGTCCGTTAACAAATGACGCGCAGTGGTATACATTTTGTGTTGCGACTTACTCCATTGTTTTGATTCGGGAATAGAGAAAGGATAACCAGTCAGTAATACCCAGAGACTACTTGCAGAGGCATTTATCACTAATGATCTTAATAAGTATAACCCTAACTCTACATCACACAAATTTTTGTCTAACCCTTCTTTTTTTAAGGGTTTATGCCATTCTGTTGTATTTCTCATTTTTGACAACTGTTTAATTTTTTCTCAACTGCTTTTAAAAAAATCTGTTCAAACATCACCTGAGATTTTTTTAATTTAACTGAACAGCGATTTACAAATTCTTGAATATACTCATCTCCATATTCTCTAATTTCATCAGCAAAGACAAAAAATGCTTCATGGTATGGCTGATGGATAAGTCTAGGGATAGGCTTGTCTACCTTCTTTGCTAAGTTATATGCAGATTCCCAAAACTTTACGTCAACTGCCCAGACTGTATTATCAGGAAAGACTATGTGCAGGTCGTATTTATCAAAATCCGGGTAGAGAGTAACTTCTAATCCTAATTCTTGCAAACGTTTTTCTATTCTTAGTTCTGCACAACCAGGACGGTGAATAAAATATCGCAGTCCCTTTTTGAGCCATAAAACTTCATCATCTTTATCGCACTGAAAAGGAACTGGGGATTTATTTTCTTTAGCACAATGCTTATTCTCACACTTTAATTGATTATCCGTAGTCCGATGCATTAATCCACCACAGTGACCGCAGCAGTAAAATTTTCCCTGTTTTTTGTAAGAAGCTGGAGCTTCTTCATAGCTATCTTCTAAAACTTTTTGAAATGGCTTGAGTTGGAGAACGCTTTTAATATCTCGTTCCCCTTTTGTTATCACAGGGCAGGTGATAATTAAGCGGCGAAACTCTACATATAGGTTTGGATATTGTGCAGATTTTCTAAAAACTTCTTCCATCACCTCTGTTTGAATCCGCTCGGCTTCACTTATGTATGACCCGTCTAGCTCAATACAAAACCCACTGGGCTTGTGGTCTTCTATAAATTGAGCATCTTTCCAATCTTCTGGAAAGTCAATTTCAATAGTCCAATCCTTTATAGGATGTTGCCCCCAGTTGGTGAGAAAGTCAGGAACCCCTTGAGGTTGAATTTTATTTTGCATCACACAAATAGCTTGTAACTTTTCTACTCCCAGTTGCAGCGCAGCTGGATAAGGGAATAGTCCCGGCTTTTGCATTTGCTGTGCATATTGAACTATTCCCTTAGCTATCTGGCGTAGGGTCGATTCCTCGTCTGTTGTTTTTAGCTTTTTTGAGATTGCCTTTGTGCTTTCATCAGGTTTTTCGGCTGGTACATAGGAGGTCATATCAAATCTCCTCTGCCCAGATGGCGTCCTGATTGCCTTAATGTTGCCCGCAGCTTCCCACCGCCTTAAGGAGTCCACACTTACTCCCAGCCGTCGTGCTGCCTCTTTGGGGCTTACGTACTCTGAAATCGGCTTGTCCTCAACTTTTGTTCTTTACTATAGTGGTTTTTGCTATGTTTGTCTATGCAAAGCTAGGCAAAGCTATGCATATTTTATTATTTTATTCAGCTATAATGCCTAAAAAGCTTACAAATAAAAGTTTGTGGCTATTTATTTAAGCTTTGATTATGCCTTAAACAGAAAGCCCCCGATGATGTGCCAGGGGCTTTTCTTTTCTGTCTACCCTGTCCGTCTGCCTGTCGAAATACCAGTAAGAACGGGTACATTGTTAAGTTTTGTTTCAGAGTTATTGATACTACTTTTCATGTTGCGTGCAAATGATGGCAAAATTGCTCCAAGCGATCACCTCATGGTGGCAAGAGGTGATCGCTTGGGGAAATACGCCGCCTTTTTGCAGAGGACGAATATCTTGGGCGTGAATCTAAGCCAGATTATGAGACAATTCGCTCACGCACCCTCAGCAAACTAAAGATGGGGCGGCTGCCGAGGGTAAGGGTTATTGTGCAGCTAGACACAAAGATAGACAGTTGCTCATAAACATCCATTATCGCAACTTTGCACTTAGAGATCAGGCCATGTCAATCCCTCAGAATGCTTACGTTAATACACGGTTCATGACATCAAAAATTTTGTTCTAAAGTAGAAGCATCTAGAATTCTAATTAAGTAAAAGATATGAAACTGCCCTTAGATTCTTCTCCAACTCAATCTCGGCAGACTAGAGAGCAATTTGCTAACCCAGATGCTTACTTGGATTATGAACTAGGTAAAGCAGTGCAAGAGCTACCACCACTTTATACAAGATTAGTAGGAATAATTTTAAGTGTGGCAGTATTTGGTGCGATCGCCTGGGCAGGGTTGAGTAAAGTAGATGAAGTTGCTGAGACTCATGGGAAGTTGATTCCTGGTGAAGAAGTGCAGCCAGTGCGATCGCCTAGTAGTGGCAAAATTAAATTTATCAATGAAACCAGGGTAAAAGAAGGTCAGCAGGTACAAAAGGGTGACATGTTAGTAGCACTTGATTCGGAATCATCCTTAGCTGATATTGAAAGGCTAAATAATCAAGCTCAGTTGATTAGGCAAGATATCCAACGTGTTAGCAAAGCTGGAGATCAGAGTCAAAAGGCACGCATTAAAGAGGCAGAAATTGAACTTTCTGGTCTGCGGAAACAGATCGTATTTAGTAAAAGCAAAGCAAACAGGCTGCGTAGTATAGTTGGTGCTATCAGCCGTATAGAAGTTGAAAATGCTCAACAAGAAGTCAGAGATTTAGAAACAAAAATTGCTGCTAAACAGCAACAGATGCAACAGCTCCGGCAAAATTATAACACTGGTCTTGTTTCTGATCTGAGCAAGCGCCGTGAAGAATTGCAGTCTGTTGAAAGGCAACTCAAACAAGCACAATTTCAAAGGCAGCAGCAAATTATTATAGCGCCAATTGCAGGCAGAATTTATAACATTAAAGTCAACCCAAGCCAGGGGACAGTGCAATCTGGTGAGGAATTATTGTCAATTTTGCCAGAAGGAAAAGAAGCTTTGCTAGAAGTTGATTTACCAAATCAATATAAGGCGTTTGTTCATGAAAAAATGAAGGCAAAGGTTAAAATAGACTCTTTAAATTATCAAGAATTTGGCATCATTGATGCCGAGGTGGTTAGCATTAGCCCCAATGCAGTTATTAACGATAAAAATTCGGGCAAAGCGGTTTATCCGACCAGAATTAAACTCGATCCAGTGATGCTCAAAAAGCGCGGTTTAGATAAACAGTTAACTGCTGGGATGACTGCGGAAGGCGATATTGTCATGCGACAAAAGTCGGTTTTAAGCTTGTTGCTTGAGCCGATGACGCGGAAATTTGATGATGTCTTTTCTCGGAAGTGAAGGTTATCCCTTTGCGTTACGCTGCACCTTAAGAACACTACCGCAACCACTATGCTACAGAGACTTGGACCTTCTGAGAGACCGTACCTCACCCTTTGAGTCAACTTCAAAACGAGGTAAACGAGGTCCTACAACGGGGGGTTTATTAGTTGGATGTTGCGTCACTGGCTCCCACCTTCCTTCTGACCAGTTGTACTTCGGATACACCTTTGCATATCGATCCTGCTGACGAGTAGGTCTGACAACGCCATTCTCTCTCTCAAAACCGCGACCATATCCACTAGGCGGACCATCAACAACGATGGGTTCGCGGCGAAGCCGAAGTCGTGCATGACCGCTCCCGTTAACTACAACAGTAGGTTTCCCTTCTACTTGCCTCAATGCCCTAGCAACTGCTTCACGTTGGAGTCTTGCGTTATCGAATCGGGTTGCCCGGTCAACTAGGTTTCTATCTATATGGCCATCTGGAGCCAGACCGGTCTCGACTCGGACCCTTTGTTGCCTGAGGGTCGTTTTAGAGCCGTGTCTGTCATTTCCGTGACCTGGTATATTTTGGACGTTCTGCGCCGCACGCCGTTCGCTATCTAGCTCTGTCCACTGCTCTCGCGTCATTGCTCGCTGACCAGGCGCTGGTCGAGCGCCCCTTTCCTCAAGGGGTCTACGGGGTCCTGCTTCAATTGCGAGTCTACGGGGTCCTGCTTCAATTGCGAGTCTACGGGGTCCTGCTTCAATTGCGAGTCTACGGGGTCCTGCTTCAATTGCGGGTCTACTAAGAGGTCTACCTTCAATTTGAAGCCTACGTCCGCCAGCGGTAGCATCACCAGTAACATTAGCATTATTAGGAACTCTGTTTCGCCCTAAGCTTCTAGCAGTAACAGCACCACCAACTCCAGCAGAGGCAAAGGATAAACCAGCATTTGTCCAGTCTCCTTCAACTGCATATCCAATGCCATTGGCTGCATCAAAAGCAGCGCTTCCGCCATTTGTTAATCTACGTATGGTAGGAGCAGCATTCTCCACTCTAGCTGTATACTTAGCCACCTTAGCTCCGTACTTACCTATCTTAGCTGCATCCCCAACAATAGGAATAGCAGAGGCAACTGAGAGAGCAGCGTTTACCTTATCTCCTTCCGCCAAGTACCAACCAGCATTGACCAAATCCGCAGCGTCACCGACAACTGGAACGAAACCTGCTACATCTAAGGCACCGTGACCAATATCGCTTGCATGGTCTTTGATAAAGTTACCTGCGCTCTTTGCTTTATCCCATGCCTTGTCCCAGGCTTTCCCCCCCTTATCCAATACCTTTGTAGTATCGTTCCACTCGCGATGAGCAGTCTTGACAACGCTATTCTTAGCTTTACTAACTAAGCGTTTGCTGTCGTTCCACTCGCGATGAGCAGTCTTGACAACGCTATTCTTAGCTTTACTAACTAAGCGTTTGCTGTCGTTCCACTCGCGATGAGCAGTCTTGACAACGCTATTCTTAGCTTTACTAACTAAGTGTTTGCTGTCGTTCCACTCGCGATGAGCAGTCTTGACAACGCTATTCTTGGCTTTACTAACTAAGCGTTTGCTGTCGTTCCACTCGCGATGAGCAGTCTTGACAATGCTATTCTTGGCTTTACTAACTAAGCGTTTGCTGTCGTTCCACTCGCGATGAGCAGTCTTGACAATGCTATTCTTGGCTTTACTAACTAAGCGTTTGCTGTCGTTCAATTCATGGTAGACGGTGCTAGCAGCGCTATGAACGACTCTACTAGGCAAACGAGTCGCGTCTTTAAGCTTATCGCGACCTGTGTCTATAACGTTGCTGGCTTTGTTCTTGGCTTTATTGAAAGCGTCGCCGATAGGATCAAAGAAGCCCATAAGTATAAGTTTAAAGGTAATTTCAGAAATTCTTTTGTTGGCTTTTAGCTAGCTTATTGCTAAAGCTAGAACTTGAATAAGCTGAATCTATTGCCTAAATTCTATTCTCTCTCTACAGTCAAAAATTGCCTTCTATTTCTCTGTAGCAGCCTTAACCTTTTAGATTTTTTTACATAACTTAGCTTTTACAAATGTTAGTTTATCACACACTAGCCAACTGCCGTTGATACAAAGCCCAGTACACACCTCTTTTTTCCAGCAACTCATCGTGGGTTCCTCGTTCGACAATCTCCCCTTTCTCTAATACCAAAATCAAGTCAGCTCGTTTCAAAGGTGCAAATCGGTGAGCAATCATAAATACTGTGCGATCGCCTGAAACTTCCTGCAAGTTTTGCAATACTTTTTGTTCTGTCTCACTATCCAAGCTACTTGTAGCTTCGTCTAAGATTAAGAGCGGAGCCTTGGAAAGAAATAAACGCGCTAAAGCAAGACGTTGGCGCTGTCCTCCCGATAAGGCGACTCCGCGCTCCCCTATGCTAGTTTGGTAGCCTTTGGGCAGTTCGCTGATAAAATTATGAGCTACCGCCAGCCGTGCTGCTCTCATCACCTGCTCAGTTGTAATATCTGGATCGCCGAAGGTGATATTTTCTGAGATAGTAGCGTCGAAGAGAAAATCGTCTTGGAGGACAACACTAATTTGTTGTCTTAAAGAGCCAATATCAGCATTTTTAATATCAAAATCATCAATCAAAATAGAGCCTGATTCTGGTTTATATAGGCGTTGTAGAAGCTTAGAAAGTGTACTTTTACCCGACCCTGACCGTCCGACAATTCCAACAAACATCCCAGGCTGGACAGTGAAAGAAATACCTTTCAAAACAGGTTCTTCTTGGTCGCTTTGGTAGCGAAAAAACACTTTTTCAAAGCTTACCTTACCATGCAGTGATGGTAAAACTAAACCAGAACCAGGTTCAGCTTCCGGAGCAGTATTAAGAATATCTCCCAGTCGATCTACAGATAGTAAAACTTGCTGGAACTCTTGCCAAAGTTGTACTAAACGCAGCAGTGGATCTGTTACTTTAGAAGCTAACATTTGAAAAGCAACTAATACACCAATAGTTATCTTTTGTTCGATAACCTGACCCGCTCCAAACCAGAGAATAATTAAGTAGGAAAAATTAGTCAAATAATCGCCGATATTACTGCCTATATTAGAAGTGGTAGAAGCTTTAAAACTGGTGCGGATATAACGCGCAAATAAGCCTTCCCAACGTCGCCGAGATTTGCGTTCAGCAGCATGAGCTTTTACAGCATGAATTCCCGTGACTGTTTCTACTAAAAAGGATTGGTTATCGGCACCGCGATTAAAACTTTCATTCAGCCAATGGCGTAAAATCGGTGTAGCCACTAAATTTAAAATCACAAACAAGGGTATTACAGCCAAAGCCACCCAAGTCAGGGTGGCACTGTAAGCAAACATCAGTGCTAGATATACCACAGAGAAGATGCTGTCAAGAATTACAGTTAAGGCTGTACCTGTGAGAAATTGCCGAATATTTTCGAGTTCTTGTACTCTAGCAACAGTATCGCCTACTCGACGCGACTCAAAATAAGTTAAGGGTAGACGCATCAATTGGCGAAACAACTGAGATGATAAACTTAAATCAAGGCGATTGGCAGTGTGGGTAAAGATGAATAGCCGTAATATGCCCAAAACTGCTTCAAAAATTGCAACACCCAAAAGAGCGATCGCCATCACATCCAAAGCACTACGGTTTTGATACACCATTACTTTGTCGATGATGTACTGAGTAATAATCGGCGTTGCTAACCCTAACAATTGCAGCGCAAAAGAAAGTAACAGCACTTCTCCTAGCAACTTGCGGTGCTGCCAAACCGCAGGAACAAACCAACTCAGGTTAAACTTCTGCTTATCATCCTGCTCTTGAATTAATTCTACTTGCCAAAGTCGTCCATCCCAATTTTCCTCAAGCAGATGAAGGGGAATGCTTTCACAAGTTTGGCTGAGGTTGGTAGGAAATGCGATAATCAACCGATTACCTCTAACGCCATACAGAACAATCCACTCTTCCCGTCGCCAAAGCAGCAAAGCCGGGAAAGTTAATGAGCGCAAATCATTCGCAAAAACTTGTAGCTGTCGCACTTGCAGTCCCAGCTTTTCACCCGCTTCCATCACATCGTGAGGATGTTGTCCCCTTAATTGACGCTGTACCAACTCGAATGAAATAGGACTATTTAAGTATTGAGCTACCATTGTTAAGCAAGCAGCAGCAGTATTGGGACTTAAAACAAATGGATAGCCTGATACTGGTTGGGGGAGATTAGCTTCTAGAGGTTGATAACGCAATCGCTCTTGCTGCCAAAATTGATTAATTTCTGCTGATGGTATTTCTTTCCAAACTGCTGCATCCCAACGCACGACTAGTACATCTTTGCTAGATGCTACAGCTTGAAATTCTCCAGAAAGCTGGAGTAAATCCCCAAACCAATCTCCTGCTTTTAAAGTTGCTATTGACTTAGCTTTCCCATCTTCTCTGAGACGCACATTCCCTGAAATAATTAAGAATTGATTACCTGGAATCACCGTAGACCAAATTATTTCTCCTATTTTATATTCATGAGTTTCTGATTGATTCCTCAATTGAATTTGCTGCTGAGGAGTTAGCAAGCACAGTGGCAAACTTTCCCATTTTAAATAAAGTTGTAAGTTCATGATGCATCCTAAAAGTCCACCTGAAGCTTGACATTAATATTTTGAATCTTCTCTTCTAACCATTGCTCGAAAAGCTCGTCTTTTAATTCTTGCTTGAGTTGGTCTTCTAACGAAGCTTCTAGAATTTTTTCAACCCGAACCAAATACCAAAGTTCATCAATTTCCATCGGACCAATTAACTCGCCAGAATTAGCTAAATTAATCGCGGCTCTGAGTGCATCTGGCATTGTACCCCGGCTAACTGCTCCCATCATGCCATTAAAAATTCGGTCATCTTCTATGGAATATTCTTGGACAAGCTGCTCAAATTTGCCACCGTCTTCCAAAATTTGACTTTTCAATTCTTCGGCAAGCGCTTGGTTTTCTACAACTAAACGTGACAGCACTACTTTATCCAAAAATATTTTACGTTCAATAAAATATTCCTGTAAGTTCGGTTCAGTAACCTGATTTTTTAATGTTTCCAACTTGAGGTTAGAGGTGATTTGCTTGCGAAAAGTAGCGTAGTCTATACCTTCATTTGCAAGCCATTCTTGAAAGGTTTGGTAGTCAATCAACTGATTCTCTAAGCGAAAATCCATTATTACTTGATCTATCAAATCAGCAGCAATATCAAATTCCTGTATGGTTTGTAGTTCTTGTTCTATAATGTACTGACCAAGAATTTCCCAGATCACAGGCTCCAGTTTGCCAGAAGACTCCAGGTATCTTAATGCTTGACCTAAAGAAATAGGCTGGTCATCAGCTGTTAAGAATACGGTAGACTCTATCATTGAGTATATATTTTAAGATTATATGTTTGAGTAATATTTGCACACGTTGCCTGTTTGCAAATATTACTCATGTTTTTGGGTACACAACATTGACACCTACAAAATACAGTCACTCTATTTCGGATTATAGTGAAAGATTTTTGTAAAAAACAACGTTATGCTTTTTGGTATAAGACTAATCCTATAATGCTGTGGGAGTTTCGATAGTGCATAGCTAAACAACCTTTGGCGCCATACAAAAAGTGACTGGACATAATTTTGTCTTGGTAATTCTTCACAATAACTGTGCAGTGGCGTGCCTGTTGACGAAGGAATAGGCATCGGAGCGGTGTACACTGTCCAATTAAGGCGGCTATAAAAGGACACTTGCCACTGTCCTAACCCCATTGATTAAAACGCTTCACCTTCTTCAATCTGAAGCACATTGGGATAAAAATCATCAAAGGGTCTTTCTACAGTTTCAAGGGCTTCTAAGGCTTGACGTTTATCACTGAACTGGTGCGCTTGTTGCTTATCTAAAATCCAATGATTTTTGACATCAAGGTAGTAACTTACATTATTTTCGTAAATGCCACTTACTACCCAGCGATAATTTCTAGACGGGATCTTAGCATTCATTGTAGACATCTTGCGAGTTAAGGCAGATTCCCTAACTCTGCCACAGCAAGAACAAACATTTTCTTGATGGGCTTTATACTCACAGCATTTATAACACCAGATTGTCTGCATAGAAACTTATTACTAAGGATGGAATTTCGGACAATAGTAACAGCGTCACGCTTCTTGCTGCTGCCGCCAGTCAAGTAGAGAAGCAATCAGCGCCTCCTTTTTCAAATCCTGCCCATTCATTTTTTGAGGCAGTCCCAACTCACTCTTCTATTTTCTCGCAGCCTATAGGGTTAAATTTTTGATATTGTCGATGGTTAAAGTACGATTTTTCGGAACTTCTAGTTTCTGATAGCCGTAACGGTGTATCTGCTCAAAGGTGTAAACTTCTGAATATCCGTTATCCCAATTTATTTTAGCTTTATTACCCTTAACGTCGGCGATCGTCCCAGAACAGCCACCGCTTTTTAGGCGATCTCCTCTACTCCAGGAACTTTCAGGTGTAGTTTCACTCTCTACTTCCAATTCCACATCGCCTAAAGCAGCAAGTTTTTGAGCAATGACTTGAGGTGAATCAACAGGCTGGGCAGGAGTAACACTTTCTAAATCAAGACATAGCTGCACTGCAACCGGGGGCTTCTGTTTACCGTTGTTGATGTAATCGAAATACTGTTTATCTAACTTTTGTTGCTGTTGAAAAGCCCAGCGTTGAGCATTATCTTTGAACCATTTGGCAATAACATCAAGAATGGGAGTTTTGTTTTCTCTAACAGGATTGATTTCATTGGGTGCAAAAAGTTCAGGCTGTAATGTCATACCTGAAGGTAACAGATTAAATGCTTTATGCAATAGCTGTTCTAGTTTGTGTGCAATATAACCAGTATATTTGCAGACTCGAATATAGGCAGTATGTAGATAATTAGCTACAGTTTTTATTAATGCAATAGCTTTTTCATTATCTAAATTTATACGTACTAAATGATTGATTGATCTAGCAGCATTTTTTACAAGACTGTAAACCATTGTCGCTTCAGCTTGTAAAAATAAATATTTGTTATCTTTCTCCAGTCTTGCTACTTCTTGAAGTGTGGATTTTAAATTTTGAGCTAGGCTTTCAATTGTAGAAAAGTTATTTTGTCGGAATTTGATAAAAACTGTCATATTCTATGCCTCATTTAATGAAATTGATTGAGCATTTTTAACGATTAAATATAGTAATATGCACAGAGATTAAGGTGTATGAATATGAATTTTATCTAAAACTAATTAATGCTGGATATCTGCCGTAAGTGTCCAATGTGCCGTAACTATGCCGTAGGCTAAGATGCTTTTAGCATGAGGCTTGCCGTGATTTGAGCGTGTGCCGTACAAGAACAATAAACCACTTGGGTGCAGTCTCTAAAATTCATGGCACTACGGCAGATACTTTACCAATCAGGTAAGAAATAAGTATTGTTTTCACCAGTGTTGAGCTTCTCAAATTGAATTAATTCCTTTAAACCAGCAATTAATTCTTGTTCTGAGTAGCTGGTGAGTCTGTCAGCTTTCTTCAAATCACGTAATGTCTTTGGGACTTTATTTTTTACATTTTGGAAGTATTCTAAAACCTTGTTTGCTACTTCACTTAATTGCTGTTGATGTTTTGATTTTTGACTGCTATCATTCAAATCAAATTCCAAGTCGAAAACTCTATCGAGATAAGTTTTCTCATCAGCAATAAAATTAGACTGTTTCGATAATTTAGGCATCAGTGCCACAACAAAACCACCCAGAGAAGCAATCAATATGGGACGTAAATTTTTATAGGATATGGGTTTGATCTGAAGGTATCTAGATTTAATCTCTTCCCTTTCTTGCTTGCCAGGGATAATGTCACCCCTATTTAAAATCAACTCCAGCACCCCATACGATTCTTGTTCTCTACCATTTTTGATGTACCTGTTACCTAATAACAGTAAATTTAGGCAGAGACGAGTTTGAGAATCCATCTTTTCAATACCCAATGCAGCCAGATTAAAAGACTGAAGGGAAGCAAAAAACTTGGTGTTAAATTCTCTGCCAATTAGTAAGACATCTAGTAATTTACCTCCATAGTTCCAGTCAGAGTAAGCTTTACTGAGTTGGTCAGCGATAACTAACCAATCATCCAAAATCAGAATTAGCGGTGGTAATGATTCGCGCTTATGTTCAGGTAACTGCTTACGTTGTTTGTAGGAGTCGTAAAAGCGATCAATTGTGCGTTTAGCTGCTTCTGGTTGCTCCTGATCAAAGACAATTACTCGACCTTTGTCCCGTAAACCGCAAAAGCTATCATTTTTCGCACTGATTACCCAAATATCAGCACTGTTGTCATCATCCAGAATCCTTTGAATCAGGTAATCAAGGGTAACGGATTTCCCTGAGCCTGGGGCAGCAACTAAGGCAGTAGAACCATCAGAACGGGCTATGGTTTGCAATGTTGTTAGTGCTTCAGTCTCTGATGGGTGAAGATAATCGCCTGTTGACACTGCTTGAGGTGCAAATGTTGACTGTTGTACTTGTTCTTGCACAGTTCCGGGTGTGCTGTATGGTAATTGTGCGGCTGGCTGTTGCTGTGGCTCAAATTTATCAAAGCTCTGCCCCCCATCTAACAAGTGACCAAACTCGTAATAATCATCAGCCGACATTGCCATGAGTAGGGCTGTCTGCTGTTGTGGGGTAATGCTGGCCATAAACTGCTGTCTGGCTTCTGCAATTTTGATGCCACGCAAGTATTTCAGCAGTTCGTTACCAGACAGGTTTAACAGTTGCTCACCCAGTTTTACACTGTAAGATGCTCTAATACCTTCAAACTGTTTGGTAGCTCGATAATGAGGTCTGATATCTGCTAGATAATCCTGTGCCTTACTGGTTGCCCATAACCCCATCCCCCCGAACGCGATCGCTGCAATACCCAAATGAATCTTAAATGGGTTGTCGGCTGGCAGTTCGCGGAACACGTACAAGCTTTCATGCTGGAGGAATGCCCAAGGGTTAAAGTTTGGGTTGCTGGTGCGGTACTGATTAGCCTTCAAATATGGTTCTGGGATTTGCGATCGCTGTTCGTACCTACAATACTTTTTACCCAGCAATAGTTCTTCTGGGTTGCCCTCACCAGCGAGTATGGGTGCATCGTGGATTCTGGCTGACTTTGGGTAGAAACAGATGTCTTTTTTAGCTATGCCGTCGCCGATATGGGCAGCTATGCCACAAACTACAGCACTTGCCACAGACAGTTTGACAGCCAAGCCTAAACGCGGTGGCAGGCTGTAGGATCGCTGATTTAGTTCTGTTGGTTTAACATCTTTCATTATCTCTTTTTCCGTAAAAATAAGTACAATGTAATAGCTGCACATACGGAAAAGCCCAGCAAGAAGCCAAAATGATTTTGACTAGGTTGCTGAATACCTTCAAACTCTCTCACCTGCTGAGTAAATACTTGGAAACTGCCACGGGCTACAAAGTCCATCTGTTGGGCATCCCCGGTTAGCTTCCAAGAACTAGCAGCCAGCATCGCGGTGCGAGTCACACCAATAGCCAACTTTTGACGATTGGTAATTTTGGGAATCAAACCATTTTCAAAGCGCAAGTAGCAGAGGGTGGCAGCGAAAGAAGCACCCACTGGTAAGCCAGCAATAACGGCGGGGAACAGCCCCACACTGCCAGCCAGATACAGAGATTGCGTTGACGTGAGTTGAAAACCTGCTAAAACTGCACCTTGGGCAATACCACGAAATATAGTGATAGAACTGTCAATTTCTGCGATCGCCTGTTGTACCTGTTCACTGTCGTATTCATCCCCAGTTACGGAGGTAGGCGAATCGTCAACAATCTCAGCATCAAAATAAATAGGCGTTTTCTGATTTTTGGTTAGCATTGGCCAAACCTTGTAAAGAGTTATCCCCAGGGGTGAACCCTGGGAATTTACTTGTTAGTCAATCAACCGTCTAAAGAAACCTTTCACTCCTCGCATGGCATTAGAACCGTGTCTGTGGATGTCTTTTAGTGTTTCTTTAGCTCTGTCTGCGGGTGAAAGTCCTTGCTGTTTGTCCTTTACCTGCTGCCAAACCTGAGATTGTGCTTTGGTAGCGTCAATCTCAATGACTCTGAGGGAGGCACGGTGCGATTCACCAAGCAGGTTGAGCGTCCGTCCGTGCCGAAACTGTTCTTGGGCTAGCTGGTTGTCAGATGCAATAACTTTTTCCTGTAGGCCATAGCCCAAACGGGCATCGCTGACTCTGACCTTTGACCAACCATCAGCCATTTTGTTGATGCTTGTACCTGCGGCGGTGAGAAACTGGGTTTCTTCTGCCATAACAGCTTCAGTTGCCTGCAACCCTTGGTTTAAGTTACCGAATACTGCCTTGGCATTTTGGGCGCGTTGGGTTTGCTTAATTCGGAAATCTGCCACCTCTGCGGCGGCTGTCTGGTTGCCGTCAAGTGCTTGGAATATGGTTTCTTGGCTGATGTTTGTTAGGGACTGTAAAGCAGCATATGTGACGGGTGCATCCAGCTTGAGTTTTACTGTTCTGCTCATGTTTGCTCCTCTGCCCAAATAATTAAACCTCGTTTATCCAACTCATCCAGGCTGACAGCATTGATTTCTTCTACCACCTCATCTGGTAAAATTCTTATCAGCAATGTAATCAAAATTTTCATAGCTATTCACCCCAATAATTGATTTCACCCAGTCTGGATTGGATGGATTCAGCACGTTCAATCACATCCTCGCCAATGCCCAATTCCTGCATTATCTGAAACGGGTAATCCTCACCTTCTGCCAGTGCAAAAATCAGATTGTCAGGGACTAACCCACCTAAATTAGCTAAAAACTGCCCGTGAGCCAGTGGATGCGGTGTATCATCAATAGTCTGATAGCTGTCATAAGCTCCTGTTGAGTCCCAAGTCTGATTCTGCAAATATGGCAGCGTCTCTTGAATAATCTGCTGATCTTCAGTGGTTCTGCCTAAATCTGGTTTCGAGGGATCATCATTAGCCACAATGGAGGCGGCTGAGTGTGCCAGTTCCGAGGCGCATCCATTGTTAGTTAGCGCGTTCAGAGCTGCAAAGAAGATGTTGTCGCTCATCTTGTAAAATCCTTATATATTGATACCTGATGCTGTTGGCAGGTGATTCGCATTACTGATTGGCGTTAGTGGATGCGAATCGCCTTTGATTTGACATTCAGATTGCAAGGTATTGAAAAACTGACTAACATCACCCAGAGTGATATCACAATTAAATTGCAAAGCTTGGTATTGTGAATGTTGAGGAATTTGTGTGAGCAATTGTTGGGCTTCTACAATCAATTGGGGTAATGATTGCCGACTCATATTCACCTCAAAATAAGGACAATTGCTGTGATTGTTGATTGACGACGGAACTGTTTGTAGATAAGCCTTCTACGGCATAACAACGAGTAGTTAAAGCTTTATGATTCAGCTTGATATCCGCCTTCTTCTTCTCTCCAGAAAGAGGACGGAAGATATACTGTGGTGCTTTGACTGTGCCTGTTTTTTCTAGATATCGGTACAAAGTTCTATCTATTTGATAAACGCCCGATTGAGTCAGTAATGTTGAATCATGGATGCGAGTGAGATTTTGCATTAGTTTTCACTCCCACCTTTTAACGAACGAACAAGAGTATCACCGTAGTTCACCAACAGGATGGTAAATAATTGTGAATATGTATTAATTCCTGTCTGCTCAATGATTTCCTTGGCTTTAGGTATGTGCTTCTCGTCTAAGACTACACGGGTCTGATTCATAACTTAAGACTCCTAACTAATAGCTGACCTTTCAGTTTTTCGGTCGTTTGTTCTTGTGGAGATATTTGTGGAGTTAATCCAAGATTTTCTGTTTCAATTTTTTGAATCTGAGGCAAAACATTCATCGTATTGCCTGCTAGATATTCACTAATCAAGAGATTTGTGGCAGATGTGACGCTAATTCCCCTCTCGGTTGCATATTGAGACACCCAGGTTTGATGACGTTCATCTAGTCTGACTTTGGGGTTAATTGTCCCAGTTTGGGGCAGATACGAAAGCTTGAGAGACCATTGATGTTTGATTGCGTCCAATAGCAGATTTACAGTGTCACTCAGTTTGGAATAGGGGGTGAAATGAGCAACCGTACAGAAAGTTACGCTAAGGCTGAAACGATTACTGGATAAGGCTTTCAAAATTACCTTTCCAACTCTGGTTTCTTGGCTGACTGTCTGTGACGTTTAACAATATCATTGACAGTTGTCTTGCTGAGATTGAGAATTTCTGCAATTTTGCGGTAAGAGTACCCCTGTTGCACCATCTGCAAAACTTTGGGGCCCAACTTATCTGCTTTGAGCCGTTGTCCTGGCTGCCTACCAAACTTTTGACCTCTTGCTTTAGCCGCCGCCACCCCCGAACGCACCCTTTCTCGCACCAAATCCCGTTCAAATTCAGCTAAAGATGCCATTAAATGAGCAATTAGCCTGCCTTGGGGTGTATTCAAATCAAATTGCAATCCGGTTTGAGCAATTAAGGAAACATGCCAACTATGGAGTGACTGCAAAGTCTCAATCAGATCAATGGTGCTACGGCCCCATCGGGTCATCTCCGTCACCAAAATGGCATCAATACTATGACTTTGAGCTAACGCCATAACCTTTTGTCGCTCAGAGCGGTTGTGTTTAATTCCAGAGGCTGTTTCCTTCCAAACACCAACTACCTCAAAACCACAAACGGCAGCAAACTCTAATAAGTCCCGTTCTTGTCGCTCACAGGACTGGTCAGTTGTAGAAACCCGACAATAAATGGCAATTCTTTGTACCAATTAAACCCTCTGGATTTTATAGGTCTCAAACCCGCACTACACCGTTGACATTTAGTGTACCAAATAACCTACACTTTAATTAATACAACTTAGGACTTATGGATGGGATTCCTTACTCTTGAACAGCGACAACGCTACGGACGCTATGAGTCGGAACCAACACCAATGCAATTGGCTCGCTACTTCCATCTTGATGATACGGATTTTGATAGTGTTCTAATTCGACGTGGAAATCATAACCGCCTGGGTTTTGCCTTGCAGCTAGTTAGCGTCAGGTTTCTGGGGACTTTTTTGGAAAATCCCATTGATGTTCCGCTTGGTGTAATCATCTACGTAGCCACTCAGTTAGGAATCTCAGATATCGAGTGTTTGCCACGCTACCTTGAGCGTTCCGTAACCCATTGGGAGCATCAGGGAGAAATTCAACAACTCTATGGCTATCGAGATTTTAGCGGGCAACCAGGACACTGGCAATTAGTTCGTTGGCTGTACGGACGTGCCTGGGTTGGTTCGGAGAGTCCAAGTGTTTTATTTGACTTGGTTACAGCAAGGTTAGTTGAACATAAAATCCTTTTACCTGGAGTTACAGTTCTAGAGCGTCTGGTTGCCAGTGTCCGGGAGCGGACGGCTAAAAGGCTGTGGCAAATTTTAGCCAAAATTCCTTCAAAGGAACAACGCTCAAAGCTTGAAGCCTTACTAGTACCCGATGAGAAAACTTGGTACACACCACTTGATCAGTTACGGCGATCGCCAACTCGTCACAGCGGCCAAAACAGGGTTTATGGATGAATTCAACCACGGTAGCCAGGATAGCTCACGAATAACTGATTTACACATTAGTGTCTGTGCAGTGCTAATAGCTCAAAGTTGCAACATCGGGTTGAAGCCAGTTACCCGCGCAGATATCCCAGCCCTAACTCGCAATCGACTGGCTTGGATACAGCAAAACTACCTTCGTTCTGAAACCTTGAAGAGTGCTAATGCGCGGTTGGTTGATGCTCAAACTCAGATTCCGTTGGCGCAGACTTGGGGTGGGGGAGAAGTCGCATCAGCAGATGGATTGCGTTTTGTGGTGCCTGTGCAGACACTAAATTCAGGCCCAAATAGCAAATATTTTGGTCGGGGTCGAGGTATTACTTACTACAACTTTACCTCAGACCAGTTTACGGGTTTTCATGGTTTGGTAGTTCCTGGAACGTTGCGTGACTCTCTGGTTGTGTTGGTTGGGCTTTTGGAGCAACAGACCTCTCTTCGTCCCAAGGAGATCATGACTGATACAAGCGGTTACAGTGATGTGATATTCGGTCTTTTTTGGCTACTGGGCTACCAGTTCAGCCCCCGACTGGCTGATGTAGGGGAGGCTCGCTTTTGGCGTTTGGACTCCGAAGCCGATTATGGCGTTCTCAATGGAATAGCACGGCAACGGGTCAATACTTCTTTTATTGAGAATTATTGGGATGACATGCTGCGAGTTGCAGGTTCTTTAAAGTTGGGAACGGTGAGCGCAACAGATATTATGCGAACTTTATACCGAGGTGAAAAACCTTCTGTTCTGGGTCGGGCGATTGGGGAATTGGGGCGTATAGCCAAAACTTTGTACCTATTAAACTATGTCGATGATGAGGCGTACCGTCGTCGAATTTTGACTCAGCTAAATCGGGGTGAAGGACGACATGGGCTTGCCAGAGTTATATTTCATGGTCAAAAGGGAGAGTTGCGCCAACGTTACCGGGAAGGACAAGAAGACCAACTTTCGGCTTTGGGGTTGGTTGTCAATGCTTTGGTACTATGGAATACATATTATATGGATGCTGCACTTAGCTCTATCGGCTCCCAACAAAGCACGAATCTTGAGGATGTAGCGCGGCTATCGCCTTTGGGACATTCTCACATCAATATGTTGGGACGTTATCATTTCTCTTTGCCTCTTGCAGTTATGCAGGGGGAAATGCGTTCGCTGCGTGATCCTAACGACCCACTAGAACAGGATGATTAGAATGCTTGTCTAGCAAGCGTTTCAGCCTTAGCGTAACTTTCTGTACGGTTGCTCATTTCACCCCAATAGTTAAGTGAAAGACGGACTCCTTCAACTTTGCTGGCGACTTGAGCCGCTAAACGTACTTGCATTTTACATAGCCAACAATGCTTGAATATTTGATAACTGTGGATTAGCAGGAATGTAAAAGCCTTGCTTGGCACTCAGCTTTTGACGGACTAAATTTGCACATCCACCAATCAGCATCACGTTGGTAACGTCTGCAAGATAGTCATTAGCAGCTGTAGAGATGCTGTCCATCAGATTGTTAAACCAGTTTTCTAACAACCCTGGAAAGACTGAGCTAAAATCATATTTACGTCCGTAAGTGAAAGAACCGTCAGCGATCGCGTCCATCATCTTCGCCACTTTAAAAGCAACGTTATCGCGCTTGGCGTAACTCTGCATCAAATCACTATTGATGATGTCGTTAGCCAGAGAGACACCGCCCACTTTGGGAATTGAGCGACGGGTGAGAACTTCCGAGGATGGGGTGATGACGACATAATTAGTTGTGCCGCCACCGATATCAATAGCGAGTGTGTCGCCGTCCATGTCAAGCTTGCCGTTTCTGTAAGCATTAATTACAGCTACATCTGTCTCAAGGAAAAATTCAACGTTTTTGATTCGGTGTCTGTAGTTTGTGCCGTTGACGTTAATTTGATGCTCTGCAACTAGAGTCCGTCTGATTGTGTCTTCGTGCCATTGAGAATGTTCTGGGACGAGAAACCGGACAACACCATCAAAATCCTGCCGCAATCCAGCCAAAGTGAAGGGTTTAAAGAATTCTGGCAGGTCTTTACCCCTTTCTGCTGCGGTTTGTGAATTTTTCTGCTTAGTAGCGCGGTCTCCGAGGACTAAAACCTTATCATCAAGTTTGACAGATGGTGAATTATCAGTGTCCAAATCTCTAGCACTGGTGTAAGTCACATCTTGGAAGACTGAACGGATGACGCGAGGTTTTTCACCTTTGAGGGCGGTGATGCTGCTGTAGTTACCGATATCTGCACAGTAAATATTGATCACTTGCAATCTCCTAATAAAGCTAGTAGCAGCCGTCATTGGCTGTTGCTAACCTTTGCAGATAGCTATTTTGGTCGTACTTTTCTCTACTATTTACCTAAGTCTGGATCTGCCAAACTCTTACTCAAAATTGCAGAGACGCGTTACCTCAAAGGTGCTTGTCACATCCTAGTTGTCATGATTCAGGCTTAACGTATTCGCTTTACGCATATAAATATAATAACTAATATGTAACTAAAATGGTATCACCTTGGTTATATATTGGTATCATTATTTTAAATATCTTGTTCAAAAACTATTAGACTTGCTGATACTAATGTGGTATCACTTTAGTTAGAGTAGATGTAATCAATCTAATGTAGAGATAGAAAAATTATGATTACTTTCATGGCCCGCCAGAAAAAACCGACAACAAATAGGACAACTCGATATTTAGATGAAATCGTTGAGGCTCTGGACAAATACGCAGAAGACCAAATGATTAGTTCTAATGCGGCCGTAAATAAACTTTTAAAAGACCGATTAACCGAATTGGGATATATGCAACAGAACTAACACTCGCCAAACGTGACGAAGGAAAATCAACCAAACAAGCCAGATTATGATTTTGATCTAGTGACAGACCCAAGGGACTGGTCAGCACGTCAATAAAAACGAAATTAACTCAATGCCTTCAAAAGACGTAAATACAAGAAATGGGTTGATTACAGCATGAATGAAACATCATTAAAATTACTTAACATTTCAGGAGGGCTATTTAAAAAAGCGACCACTCCAACCAAGGAGCGATCGCCGTTTGTATGTAATTGTTTAAATGTTCGCTTTATGCTTTGTAAGCCTACAAGACCAGACAGACAAATCTGTTTTTATACGGTCGAGCCGCTTTTCATGCTACTCTAGCGAGAGTAAGTCTGCACGTACAACTGTAATTAGTCTTTACAAGGGAGGTAGTAACGACCAAAACAGAATATTCAAATAGTCAAAATAGATGTGAGTCGTTTTAGAACGCTTTCGGTGCGATAAAGACTGGCAGGTCAAAACACCAAATTGTTCAAGACTAACGAGGACTCACCACTCGTAACCTAGCTGTTATGTTACCTGTACGTGTCTGTACGGGTCTGTATCTGTCTGTTGCCAATACTAGCACACAGGCGGGACACTTTATGCTTTTTTTTGGACAAATAGTAAAAAAAGCATCTACCGCTACAATTTATCCCCACTCTGAATTCAAGCGGAGTATTGGCAAAAGCTATTGAGCCAGAAATAATTGAGGGATGATTTGACGGCTAGATGCCTCGCAGAAGAGGATAACGTCGTGAATAATGGATTTTTTCAATCAAAAACTGCACTTTTCTTTCTTAAAAAAATAATACAGAGGGCTGATTCTGCTTTCTTTACTACCCACAAGCTAGCGCCAAGGATTACACCAGTCGCTGGGAAAGTTGTGTCAAGTAGGTAAAAAAAGAAATCGGCTAGCTGCCCACACGCCAGACATACGTTTAGCGGTTAACGACTAACCGTCAATTTTTAATAAGCAATTTCAATGTAGCAATGTCTGGGTCATAAAGGCAAAATTAGTGCAACTTGAATCAGGTGGCATCAACCCTCTAAAACTAACTATGAGAGCTTCAGGCTAAGAATTACAGCCATTTTCACAAGAAAATTAATTTTTGAGCAAATTGGAAAATTTTTGTTTGTAGCCGTTGGTGACATTTGATATAAACACCGCTAATGAACCTTCAAATGAGAGGGTAGGGGGGTAGGGTTTAAGAACCAAGAAGGGCTTAGGGTATTGGATGTTGGGTGTAGGAAAAGATTATCGATTACACCCTACGCCAAGACCCCAGACCACAAAAGATACACCCCGAACCTAAAAAGTGTGGGTAGCTCCGATGAACCAATCATCATCATCGGAGAGAGAAAAAGATGGCAAAAGCCAAAGCAAACACAGCAGCACAACCTACCCTAGAGCCATTAGATCAACTAGGACAAAGGTTTCTAGAATACTTCCATCACGGCTGGGGATTCATCTACGCCCCCACCCCAAAAAGTGGTGAACGCCCACAGTGGCAAACAGAAACCCGCTACCCCTTACAGCCGCGTAACCTGTGGCAACAATACTTAAACCCCGATGTCTTAATAGGACTGCGGTTTACCAAACAAACCAACTACCTACTAATAGACCTAGACAGAAAAAGCCAGCTACACCCATCAAACAGCCAAATAAAATACCGACAGCTACTAGCCAGCCTAGAAGAAATCGGCTTATGCAGACCAATACCTATACAATCAAGCGATAGTGGCGGACTGCATATATATTATTTCCTAGAAGAAAAACAACATTCCTACACCCTAGCTTGTGCCCTCCAGCAGACCCTAGAAGCAGCAGGCTTCAAAATCAAAGGAGGAGAACTAGAAATATTCCCCAACTGCAAAGTGTACAGCAAAGGCAGCCCCAGTAACTTTAACGCCCATCGCTTACCCTTACAGACAGGCTCTTATGTACTCGACGATTGCCTAGAACCGTGGTCAGACGACATCGAAGACTTCCTCAACGCCGCCGACTGGTCAGCAAAAGGGCAAGACTACGAAGCATTAGCCCAAGCACTAGTCCGAGCCAACAGCAAAAAAATTATAAAATTCCCTTACCGTCAGCGCAGTGCAGCCGAGCAATGGAAGCAAGACCTACAACAACGCATCTCTGAAGGATGGACAGGAAACGGACAGACCAACGAACTGCTCAAAGACATAGCGTGTTACGGCATAGTCTTTCGCCAATTAAGCGGACAGACACTAGTAGATCATATAGTGATCACAGCCTGCCAATCCCCAGGTTACGTAAACTGGTGTCGCCACCAACACGAAATCGAACAACGAGCCAAAGAATGGGCAAGGTGCTGTGAAGGATTTTACACCCCGTACCCAGGCACACCGCAACGGGTAAACAGTTATAAAGAACAATTTGGCAGAGTAGATGAAAATAAAATCATCAACCTGCACCCTAATAAACAACGTCAGCAAGAGACAATAGAGCGGATTCGTTCGATTGTCGCACAGTTACAACAAACTCTAACATTTCCTCTTAGGACAAGCGATCGCGCTCTAGCTATAATCGCCGCATCCAAAGCCCAGTATGGCAAAGGAGTAAGTCAGACAACCTTGCACAAAGCAATATACCTACCCCTATGGCATCCCGACCACCAAGAAAAAAACGCATCAAAACAGCCTGTAAATGACCTTCTAGACAGCAACCCAGCGATTTTATCTCCTGAAAAATATCCCCAAATACCAGACCCGTGGTTAGAAGAATCGCAGTCTGAAACTCAGACCAAACAAGGGATACAGGAGCAAACAGCAAAAATTTACACACTCCCCTCATATATGAAGGTTTTGTACTTGAGTTCAGCTAGAGCGTTGCCACCAGCAACGCCTATAGCTGAACTTAATCAAATTCAAGAATCTTCTCAAATTCAAATTCAAGAATTTTCTCCCAGTTTTAATTCTTCAGATCCTAGTTCTAATTCTTTAGAAATTTCAAATTTTATCAATCATAAGCAAAACCTATACCAGCCTTTCCGAAGCGAATCGTTTGATGACAATAAGCAAGACTTATCAAATGAGGAAACAATTACTGGGTTAGGTATTTCAGACGTAGTAACCACTGCTCATAGTGATGTTGATAGCACCTGTGAGAACACTTTAGAGGGTGAACATACCTCAGAAGCCGAACCCTCTGTACCAGTTTCTATACCAACTACTACACATCCGAAATTCGGGTGTGTAGATTCACTACCCATTCCTGTAGAAGCGGATGATCCACTTGAACAGCAAACCTTTAGCCCAGATGATTACCGTCAGGCAATCAGACTGAAACTTCAGGCAACTGCTCAAGCACGTCATTGGCTGAAATTATACTGCACTATAGAAAAGTTATCCTTCCTGCCCCAGGAGCGAATCAAACTAGAAAAGGTGGCCATACGTCTGCTAATGCTAGAATCGCCGTCGCTGATTTTACAACAGGAAGCGCAGGAATGGCTGGCAAGTAACCCCTCTGCCCTAGAGATGGCAGAGCGTTTAAAACAAAGCAGACATGACTACAGGCTATAGAATTTGCGATCGTGCAGGCTTTTGATTAAAAATGATTGACTTAGCTGTAAAAGCTCAATAAAAACCCCACAACTAAGTGGGGAAATTAGAACCTGGATATCCAGAACAAATGTACTATACGCGGTGATAGAAAGCAAATTTTTTGCAGTGTTTTTTTTCTAAACGTAGTATTTCGGAAAATGTTACTCAATCGGCATTAAGATAAAGCCTTTAAATTTTTCTATCTATGAACCATTTTTATAAAAAATTAACAAAAATAAATTGCCCCATTCTGAATAAACAAGAGCATAAAAGCGGTTAAAGATGTGCAACGGCGCAACCATAGGTGCGTTGTTGTGACTGATTTTAGTTTTTATGGCATTTTTGTCACAAAAAAAGATAATTATGTCCCAGAAATGGGCATCATGACATCAAAATAACTGTTTTTGATACCAAGCATAGATATTAAATGATGTCTAATAAAAATAGATAAATAAAGTTGTAGTAAAATTTATTTTTGTATAAGTGAAATAAATAGTAAATTTTGCACAAGTAAAGTCTTTTGTCAACTATTCATAGTAATAAAAATTTTGCTAAAATCGGGTTTAATAGTAAAAAAATATATATAAATTTGAATTAAATTTACAAAACTGGTTTGGTTCTAGTTAGTTGCACTAGAGTTTCTTTATTGTTCCTTTGCAAAATAATTGATTTTGACAGGAAATCAGATTTATCCCTAGTAATTAAAGTGTGTCTTTTTGGCAAAGGACAGTTGGGAGCATTCAGTTTTGGCAGATAGACTTTTTTAGACAACCCATATAGTGGGTTTATGGTACGAAATAATTATTTTTCTTCCAAAAGTGGATGCTTCAGGACAGTTAAGCAGTTTCCTATTCTTTGTTATGCAGATAAAACACTTACCTTTGACTTTGGCTCGGCTCAAAGCATCTATATCAGCAAATGAACGTGCTGATATTAGAGCAACAAAAAATAAAGGTTCAAAAAGCTTATTGAAGATATTTTTTCAGGTACGTTGGCAGCTTGTTTCAGTCACTACAACGCTTTTAATTGGTTTACAATCGAGGGCAGCTAGAGCAGATTCCATATTTTCTAATGCACAAAAAGCAATGGAATGTATAATTACTAGTGCCTCAGCAGGTGGAGCGATTACTAATGCAGTCTTAACTACTCTGCCAATGATTTTATTTACCGCCTTGACAATAGTTTTATTCGGTTATTTCTGCTTCTCTATTTATCAAGGGGTTGCGGCGTATAATTAATTTCCCTTTACTTAACTGAACCTTATTGGTAATGTCTTATGGAATTTAGCTATGAAATCATAGCTAAATCAGTATCCATACTGACTCCTAAACAGCATTTAACGGCAGTTGCTACAAATCAAAAAATTACGAGGATGCGCTGCCTTATTGATGCTGATAATACCTGTACTTATTCTGAATTCTGGCTTCTGATTTCTGATTTAATGGCAATTTATAAAAGCTCATGAAACAAGAGATAATCAAAGTTAATCAGAGCTTAGGTGAAAGCCCCAAGTTTGGCCCGTTTACAGGTAGACAGTTCGTAATTTTCGCCGGAGTATTCTGCGTAGTTTTTGGACTGCTCTGCTTAATTCTCGGATTAGATATATTTTGGGGTTTAGGCTTGGCATTTTGGGCTAGCTTATCAGTAGCTTTCCTCTCAGGAGATAAGCCTTATCTGTACTGGTCAAAGATTTATCCTATTCTCCCCAAATGGACAAGAGGATATGCTAATTACACCTCACCACAGCATAAGAAAAAAGTCGGTACTAGAAAAGTCAAGCTAACTCGTTCATCTAAACCTAAAACCCTTAATCCCTTTGAAGATTGGTTAGATTTGACTACTATAGTCAGACTCAAAAAAGATTCTTATGTCGTTGGAGCTTATCTACTAAGTAAAAAGAACCTGACGGAAAGTAGTAACACTCTGCAATTAATATTTGGTTTTGCTTGTACTGGAATTCATCCTTTATTCCATTCAGAACAAGAAATAGAAGCGGTGGCTCAAGCCTTTGAAAACGGCTGTAAAGAAATTCCCCAAGGCGAAAAAATCACTTGTCGCTGGAGTTCATTCTGCGATGATAGTGATAGTACAGATTATTTAATGCAACGTTTGAATAACCCAACTTCTCTAGAAAGTGAGTTTTTAGACTGGGGGAGGTTAGCAAGAACTCAAAAACTGACAAAGGAGAAAGCTCGTAAAGATATCAAATTAAATATTTATTGGTCATTTACAGTCACCCCAGAATCGCTAGATACTTCAGACCCAGTAGATAAGTTTTTGGCAAAACTGACTAACTTCCTCCAAAGAAGATTCACAGATTCAGGAGTTAGTCAAATCACCAAAAAGCGATTTACACAGATTTTGACAAAAGCCTTAGAAGCCTCATTGAGATACCAACAAATTCTTTCAGAAATGGGCTTAAATCCTCAACCTAAAACCGATAAAGACCTATGGAGAGAGCTTTGTAAAAACATTGGAGCAAAAGAAGTAATCATTCCGCATACTCTAATATTTGATGAAGAGGGATTAAGAGAAGAAATTGATGAAAAGGCTGCATTGGATAAACCATTGGAAATCATCAGTCAACCGCATCTCACCTCAATCATTCTCAATAATGGTGTACCTTTTGCCGATAAACGATGGATTTGCTTACCAAACGGTGATGAGAAGAAGTATGTCGGAGTAATGGTACTAACCCGGAAACCAGAAATCTTTGCTTCCACTAAACATCAAATTCGTTTCCTGTGGGATTTATTCTCACGTAACAACATTTTTGATGTAGAAATCATCACAGAATTCTCCCCGGCTGACCGAGGGATAAACCGTGCAGCCCAGCAGATGATTACCAAACGTTCTAGGGCATTAGATTTGAATGTGCAGCAGAAAAAATCAATAGATGTCTCTGCCCAAATCAATGTGGAACGCTCAGTGGAAGCACAAAGGCAACTATATACAGGAGATGTACCACTAAATTTAAGCTTGGTAGTGCTGGTTTACCGAGATACAGCAGAGCAAGTAGACGATGCCTGTAGGTTGATAGCTGGCTATATTAACCAACCCACAGAACTAACCCGTGAATATGAATATGCTTGGTTAATCTGGCTGCAAACATTGCTCATCAGGCAAGAACCGATTTTGATGCGTCCATATAATCGGCGGCAAACTTTCTTTGCAAGTGAAGTTTTGGGATTAACTAATATAGTGCAGAATAGTCCCGCAGATCATCAAGGGTTTGAGTTAATCGCAGATGAGAGTGATTCACCCGTCAAAATTGACCTATCAAAAACCAAGAATATTTTAGTTCTCGGTACAACCGGCTCAGGTAAATCAGTTTTGGTAGCTTCCATCATCGCCGAGTGCCAAGCTCAAGATATGAGCATTTTAATGATAGACCTGCCCAATGATGACGGCACAGGGACTTTTGGGGACTACACACCCTATCACAACGGTTTTTACTTTGATATTTCCAAAGAGTCTAACAATTTGGTGCAACCGTTAGACTTATCAAAAATCCCTGAAGAACAACGGGAGGAACGAGCTAAAGCCCACAGAAACGATGTCAACTTGATTGTTCTTCAATTAGTCTTGGGTTCGCAATCATTTGATGGTTTCTTGTCCCAGACAATCGAATCCCTCATCCCACTAGGGACAAAAGCCTTTTACGATGACCCCGACATTAAACGACGCTTTGCTCTTGCCAAGAAAGGAGGATTAGGTTCTGCGGCTTGGGAGAATACCCCAACCCTTGCAGACATGGAGTATTTCTTTTCTACAGACCACATAAACTTGGGTTATGAAGATGAAAACGTAGATAGAGCGTTGAACTATATCCGCCTACGCTTTCAATATTGGAGAAATAGTACCATTGGCAATGCTATCTGCCGTCCCTCCACCTTTGATACTGATGCCAAGCTAATTACCTTTGCCCTGACCAACCTGCAATCAAGTAAAGACGCTGAAGTTTTCGGGATGTCTGCTTATATTGCCGCTTCCAGGCAATCCCTATCAGCACCCAATAGCGTCTTCTTCATGGATGAATCCAGTGTATTGTTGCGGTTTGCTGCTTTATCGCGGTTAGTGGGTCGTAAATGCGCGACTGCTCGAAAATCCGGCTGTCGGGTCATACTTGCAGGTCAAGATATTTTGTCGATCGCTAACTCAGAAGCTGGTGAACAAATTTTACAAAATATGCCCTGTCGGTTAATAGGGCGGATAGTACCAGGGGCTGCAAAAAGTTTTTCAGAGCATTTAGGCATTCCAAAGCAAATTATTGATAAAAATGAAAGTTTTCGTCCCAATATAAAACAGCTATATACGCTTTGGCTATTGGATTACAACAACAAATATATACGCTGTCGTTACTATCCTTCTTACCCAATGTTGGCGTTAGTTGCTAATAGCAGAGAAGAACAAGTGGCACGCGACAGATTTAAAGCAATGTACTCAGATAAATTTCAGTGGGTGTCTGAATTTGCCAAATACTATGTTGGTTGCATTAAGCAAGGTAAGCCTTTATGAAAAAGTTAGAAATTGCTACGGGATTTGCACAATATAAAGTCTTGTTGGCTATTTTAGGAGTTTTATCTTCATGGGCATCATTTGAAGTGTGGAAGTGGCATCAGCAACAGCATGAGAAGTATATTGCCCAGAAGCAGCAAACTTGTCAAGAAATGATTGAAAATGCCAGCAATGATGTACAAAGCAATCGATTCTTAAAAGCTGCTTACTATTCATCTTTAATGCAGCAACCATTTAAAATAAAGCTAAAACAGCCAGGAATAAATACAGATTTTATATCTGAAAAAGACTATATTTTAATGTACTCACAGCCAGCATCTTTAATACCTGAACATCCACGGTATGAGGGGAGCTTGTTTGAAAGGTTATCTAAGAGAACTGATAAACAACCTCCAGCACCACTAATAGTAACTGGCAAGAAAATTTTAGGAAATAAAGCAGAGGTGATATCTGCTTGCGCTCCAAAATCTTTTACAGTCTCCTTGGAGAATTTATATGAAATCACTCAACCAGTTGACATTAGCCCCTATCTACCGCCGTTTAGCAGTTTTTAGTAGTCTAGTAATTGTATTCGTTTTTTATTCAGCTTTACCAGCTACAGCAAAATCTTCATTTTTAGAACAATTTCAGCAAGTCCTGACAAGCTTGCAGTCATACATTAAGCAGTATAGCCAAGAATTTAGCCAGCTATCGAAAGACTCAAACAAAGATAAAGACTTAGATATAGCCATCACTTCTACAAATGGAGTTATGGGTATACCTGACCCATTAAAAGCAGGTAAAAATATCAAAGTGATTATTCAACAACAAGATACTGATTTAGTAGAAACTGATTCTCAAACCCAAGGTGAAAATGCTCAGAGACAATGGCATCAAGCTTATACTTATGGGCTATCTGGATCTGTTTTAGGTAAAGAAGGACAAAAAACTCAAGCGCAAGAAGCAGAAATCTCTAATTATGCTGTAGAAAATTCATCTAATACTGCTGATGAAGTACAAAATGATGTCATCACTCAAGACATCTTGAAAAAGATGGCAGTGCAGAATCTACAAACAACAGTTATTACTAAATCAATTCACAGTGAAGCACAAAAACAAACTAGAGCTTTATCAGCAGCCAATATCAATTTGAGTGACATTTCCAGTAGGTTGGATGAACAAGCAAGAAAAGAGCAAGCTAATAATAATTCCAGTGCAAGACAAATTATAGGTAGTGCCGCTTTCGCTGATGCTTTTTGGGAACAAAGTAATGCTAAATAATTTAACTAAATTCCGGTATTTACTAGCAGTTACTGGAGATACAAACGCGGAAGATATAGTTGACGGTGCGATTAACGGCTCTCGCATGGTTGTATCTTCATTTAACCAAGACTGGCAAGATTTAGCTAACGGGAACAGTGAAGTTTTTAAAGCAGTAGTTGCTGTTTCTGCTTTATGTGGAGTGGTTTTTGTTTCCTTCTGGTCTATCAGTTGGTATTCTAGGTTAATTCAGGAAGGATTTAGTCATGAAATTTTGAATGAGATGGTCTATCCATTATTAGTCTGTTTAATGTTGACAGTTAATAATGGACAGTTACTTTCTACCACGTCTCTGATGTTTCGTAATGTAGCGGTTAATTTGAATGACAAAGTATTAAGTATTACGAGAAATGGCATTACTTTGAGAGATGCTATTCGTACTGCCAATATGGATCAGGCTTTTGCTCTTTCAGTTCAAGCACAAATGCAAGAGTGTGAAAAAAAGCCTACAAATGGACAAGATAACCAAGGAAACATTATAAACCCAAGAGAAATATGTCAAAAAGAGAAAGCCGATGAAATTCAAAAGCAAGCTCAAGCCTACAAAAATAAATATGGTATATCCTCTTATTCAAATAGCTGGAATCCATTAGATATAGCTGGGCAAACTATTAATTCAATGGTGCAAGCCCTGTCATGGATTATATTCAGTGGCTTACAAGCAGCCTTTCAATATGTTGTGCAAGTAACATTCTTACTAAATGCCTATATCGCCCCTATTTTTTTAGTGCTTTCACTTTTCCCTTTTGGAGCTAAACCCATCTATGCTTGGGTTGCAGGATGGTTAGCACTGACTTTGGTACTCATGTCATACTCAATTGTTTGTGGAATGGCTGCTAGTGCAATAGTGAATGCTAGTAACAATAATCCCTTGTTCTTACAGCTAGTACAAGCAATTTTGTCTCCAATACTGGCGTTAGCAATGGGGTCTGGTGGAGGGATGGCAGCTTTCTCATGTTTCTCTAGCAGTGGGAGGTTAATCTCAGGGAGGGTATTCAGATGAGATTACTTGATAAGAAAGAGATAAACTTTACTCCCTTAGTATCAATAGGGCAAGCTGTTATCTTACTCTTCTTGTTACTGATAAATCTAACTAATTCCAGTAAATTAAGTAAAATATCTAACCAGAAACCTACCTTAGTAGAACTTCAAGACGGTACTTCCATTAGAGCAATTGCTGTAGGAGAAAAAGACCGTACTGACCAAGCGATTATGGACTTTGCAGGGCGGACAATGATGAATTTGATGAGTTGGAATGCCGTTCCCAAGTCGTCTGATAGTAACTTAGATCCAACCAAACTAAAACTTGACCCCGGTGTACAAGTATCTGATAAAAAACTCACTACAAATACTTGGAGTGCAGGATTTGCATTATCAGAAGATTTTCGCGCTAGTTTTCTGCGAGAAATCGCAGCTTTAACACCGCCTGACGTGTTTAATGGTGATACTCAATCAGCTTTACTTGTACGCCATCTTTCGCCTCCTCAGAAAATAGAAGAAGGTAAATGGCGATTAGAAATGGTTGCCAACTTAGTAGTTTTTAAAGGTCAAGACCAATTAGGTAAGGCTATTTCTTTTAATAAAACTGTATTTGTGAAAGCAGTAGATACACCACCTTTACCGAATAATCCTTCTGTACCACAGATAGAGGCTTATAGAGCTAGAAAAGCGGGAATGGAAATTTACCGCATCCAAGATTTAGATTTAGGAAAGTAGCTTTATGTCAAATCAAAGTCAAGTTGTAAATACGAATTCTGAAGCTACTACTGGTGATACTTCCCATAGAAGCCAAGAATTTGCTCGGATGAATGGGGTAGAAATTTCCAATGTTTCAGAAACATCATCACCTGTGGATGAACAAAAAACTGAACCAGAAGAAATTGTCACTACTCGCCCTGTAGCTAATCACCCATTACTAAAAGGGTTAACAGTCTCTGGTGGGGTGCTGTTAATAGTTGTCATGTTTGGAACGATGATTAGCTCAATTACAGGGGCTTTGAATTCTCCCGGTGATAAGCCAGCCCAGCAAAATGCAAAAAGTATTCAGACAGATATTAAATCAGATGATGAAAATGAGGAAGGAGAGCTTAAAACAGCGATCGCTCTCACCTCTCAAAAAGGGGAGTTACAAGCTGTTACTAAAAAAAACGCTGAAACTGCACCACCAACGCCAACAATTACCCCTACAGCTACAGTCACTGTCAAAACTCAGCCTACACCAACGCGACCATTAACTATTCATCAAGCACCACCGCCACCTACTGTTACTAGACCTAGTAGAAGCGATCGCGTGGCTGCTCAACCAGTAGTCAGACAATCTGTGTCTGCTCTTATACCTAAACCCGTAAAATCTCAAGTTGTCTCCAATCCGTTACCCGTTCGTACCACTCCTAAAGACCCGATGCAGGAGTGGTTAGCAGCTGCTAATGTCGGTAATTACTCCTCTACTGACACTGGCAATGCAGATTTAAACCAGGAAGAGGCAGAATTGGGTAATGTTCAAGTGAATGGGGGTATAGGGATAAAACCAGATAGGCTACCTGGGGGCGATCGCAATTCTTCACCACAGCCACCACCGACTAACTACGATGGCAAGCGGGTTTTAGTCGGAACTCGTGCGGCGGGTGTGATAGAGACTCCTGTAGCCTGGGTGGGTAGTGGTGTAAGTAATCAGCAGCAGCAAAATAGCCTGATTCGTTTAACTCAACCCCTGAAAGCATTTGATGGGTCTGAAGTTTTACCCAAAGATGCTTATGTTGTGGCTATGATCAATCCCACTAACTCAGAAATAGTGCAGATGACGGCTGTTTCTGTATTAGTGAACATCAACGGTAAAACCGAGGAAAAGCCACTGCCACAGAATTCGATTTTGGTATTGGGTAAAAACGGCAATTTACTTAAAGCTGAATCTCGTCAAGGTGGCAGTAATTTAGGCAATTCGCTTATGGCATCTATGCTGTCTGGTTTATCTAAGGTGGCTGAGATTCAAAATAGAGCTAATTCAGAGACAACAATTAGCTCTTTGGGTACAACAACCACTACAACAAGTAACAGTGATAAGAATTTACTGGCTGGTTTTACTGAAGGCAGTATTAATCAAATTCTCAGTAGGATGAAAAATTCCAATGAGCAGCAATTACAACAAGTACAACAGCAACAACAAGTTTTTGTAATTGAAACAGGTAAACCAGTGCAAATCTTTGTCAATCAATCAATTTCGATATGAAATTAGGCAATGAATAATGAGTTAAAAGGATAAATTCTAAATTCTGAATTTATAACTATTACACAATTTCTTGCAGATAAATCCGTTGTGATATGAAACGTTTAGGTTTTTTACTGCTAACTACGTTAGTTATCAACGCTAATACAGGCACAGCTTTAGCACTACCAGCCGCGAGAAATGTTTATTCACAAGATGCTCAAGGTAGTAATTCTCATGGAATTGACTTAAAGATTTGGGCTGGTTACGGTTTGACTATCAATTTCATTCCCACAGGTGAAACCATCAAGCAAGTGTGGTTAGGAGACCCTTCCCGCTTTGCTTTAACTTCTAATGGCAACTTATGTCAGCGTGGTGCATCAGATGAAAATTGTGGTAGTGGAGGAGCTACAATTTTATTCCTCAGACAAATTAAACCAATTAGTTTTCCGGTTTTAACTTCCAGTCAAGATGGTAGTACCGTGATTACCGTGATTACTGCTAATGCTGACGGTCAAAAACAATATCAATTTCAGTTGATTCCGGCTAGAGGTAAACCAGAATATACCAGTTTAATTATTAAGCCAGATTCGGATAAACCACAGCCGTTATTAATAGCTGAAAAACCGTTAGTTAATCAAAATAGATTAAATAATACCAATAATATTACCAATAACACCGCACCTCGAAATTTTGATAAAAAACCACGTTTAACAGTCAATACTTCTTCGCAAACCAGCACTGTTTCACAAAGAAATGATGCTAATGCCGTAGCTTATGGTTTAGCGGTGGCGGTGGGTAATGGCGCAATCAAACCTAAGTCTATAGTATGGCGACAAACGCAAGATACCATCCGTTTATTGAGGAGAGGTAAAAGTAGGACAGAGGCTATTAGGTTATCAGGTATTCCCCAAGAAATGTTCAATAAACTGATGCAATGGGGGCAAACTCAGTGATTAACAATAGAGCTTTATTATCAATAGTTTCTGCCTCAATAGTTGCGACATCACTTCTAGAATTACCCAGTGTCGCCAATGCAGAAATTCCAACAGTTACTTATAATTCCGGTAAATATCAATTAAAGTCTCCAGACTGGTCAAAAATCAATTGGAGTAGCTTAGATCCATTACAACAGCCCGGATATCTTGATATTTCCCCAGATATAGCCGCCAAAATTGGCTATAATCCCTCCCGTTCTTGGACAGCCGGACAGAGTATTGATTCTGTAATTATGTTGGGGGACGTAGATGATGCTTTTCAAATGTCTGCCTTCAGCCTGAAAACTATCTCTGTTATCGTACCTCTGGGCCCCAAGCTTACACTCAAAGACTTGGGATTAATGCAGTGGCAAACTCCTAACACCCTAGTCAAAGCTATTCCCAGCTTGGGCAACCTTGATATTAATCAAGTTCCACCTATTTATGATTTATTCGCGCAATCTCGTTACAGTAGCATAACTTCTAATTCAATAGCCGCAGCTACTCTAAAGTCAAACAAACCTGACCAAAATTCGCTCAAAATTGGACTGAACGGTAAGATTTCAACTATTTTAAAATCTAATCCACAAGCTGCTAATACCCCTTTGGGTAAAAAACTGGATCTAGGTCGATATCCCATCAACTCAATTCCTAGACTTAATCAGACGCAACTATCAAGATTTCCAGGCTGGCAGCAAAGCTACATTAATCAAGTGCCGGGGCTAAATCAAGTACCTTTTGACAAGATGCCACAGCCGATTAATTCGGGTTTGGATGTGGTGGGTATAGCTTCTGTGGTTTTAGGTAATTCGGAACGTGGTGATTCTAGGGCAAGAGAGAATTACTTTGTTTCTGGTAGGGTAAATCGTTCCAACAAAAATGTTGTTGTCGCCTGTAATGTGGGTAAAGAGTGTCCATTCCTAGAACTAGGTGATGTTGCAGGGCAAGCTGGCAACCTTTACGGTAAGCGATGGGCTTCTGGTTCTGCTCAGAAAGTAGACGGTGGTTTTGGGATCTTACAACGTGTTAACGGTGGTAAAGAACCAACAGGTAGGCTTGTCTACGGTTCTGGTTTCAAAGTTGTGCTAACTGGTGTAAATGAGTCCACTGGTACAGCCAACTTTGGGCTATTTTTTCGTTTTTGCATTAGCTTTCTCTGGGGTGGTAAATCTTGCACTCCCTACTTTATTGGCCCTGTACCTTGGATTCCCACTCAAGAGAATGATTTAGTCATTCTAGGGAGGGGGTGAAAATGGCTGAAATATCCAAAACTACCCAACAAGTAAAGAGAGCAGGGGAAGGTGTGCAGCAGGGGGAGAAAGATTCATTGAAAAATAGCTCTCTTTACTCCCCAGCGACCCCTGCCCCCCCAGCTTATAACCTTGTTCCTGAGAATTTTAAGGATGCCTTTTTCTCCCCAATGGGTTTGGGATTACTTGTAAGTGTGGGGGCGTTAATGTTAGCGAAAGCAATGGAGGGGCGAGGGGCAACAAACAAACTAGCACGGGCGCGATGGGCAGGAGGTAGGGAGAAAACAGCAGCTCGTAAGCTGGCCTGCAAACAACTGATTGAACGCAAACATAACAGGGTAGCTTTATACATTGGTACACCTAAAGGTACTACTTTTCAGGTTGTTGACAATAAACGCATTATCAATATTCCAGAAGATAAAAGCAGACTCTATCTGCCAGATGTACAACGTGGAATTTTAGTTTGTGGCGGGGCTGGTTCTGGTAAAACCTTCTCCATGATTAACCCTCTGGTGCGTTCTGCTATCGACCAGGGACTACCAATTATCCTTTACGATTTTAAGTATGCTCACCAAGAATCGGCTACAGCTGACGCTAAAGGGCAAGCACCCAAACTAGCAGGATACGCCGCCATGCGTGGGTATGAGGTTTCTATCCTCTCCCCTGGTTTTCCTGAATCCTGCGTAGCTAATCCCTTAGATTTTCTACGGAGTGAAACTGATGCAGAGATGGCGCGTCAGTTAGCGATCGTCCTCAATCGTAATTTTAAGCTGACAAGTGGTGATGCTTTAGATAGTGGATTTTTTGCTAATGCAGGGGATCAGCTGGCACAAGCAATCTTCATGCTGGCGCGGGGTACTTGTTTTCCTGACATTATGATGTGCCATGCCATTCTCAGTTTGCCTAAATTAATTGACCGCATTCAACAAGCTTCTTTAAATCCTTGGGTAAAAGTTGCCTTTGACCAATTCTTATCTGTAGCGGGTTCTCCAGAAACTGCCGCTAGTATTGTCGGTACAACAAGCGGATTATTTACTCGCTTTATGACCCCATCCACCCTTTCTGGCTTCTGTGGTCAAACAAATATCCCCTTAGATATGAAGGGGCGGAAAATGGTGGTTTTCGGCATGGACAAGGAGAAGCGAGATGTAATTGCTCCTTTGTTAGTTTCTATCTTGCACCTTTTATGTTCTCGAAATTTAGCTGGTAAACGCACAGAACCATTAGTTTTGGCACTGGATGAATTACCAACTTTGTATCTACCAGCCTTAGTTGATTGGCTCAATCAAAACCGCGAGGATGGCTTGATTTGTTTGCTGGGATTGCAAAACTTATCACAGCTTGAGAAGGCTTATTCCAAAGAAACAACCAATGCTATATTTGGCGGTTGCGCTACAAAAGCTTTCTTTAATCCCCAAGATGATGTGGCGGCGGAACGTTTTAGTAACTTCTTAGGTGACGAGCAAATCAAGCACAGAGAACTTTCACGCAGTTCCGGTGGTAAAGGTGGTGCAAGTACCTCAATTTCTGAGCAAAACAGTACCCGCAATTTATTTGAGGTTAACCAATTTAATACCTTACCGGAAGGCAGAGCCGTAATTGTTAGTCCTGGCTTTCGCTCTGGTAGAGATGTAAGTATTCCGCTATTAGAGCAAATTCGTATTCCAAAATCTGATATTAACTTGGAGGCGAAAAGTATTGAAAAGTGGTATGAACTCCAGCAACAGTTTATCTCACAATCTACTCTGCGTGAACCATCTGGGGAAGAGTTAGAAATCCGGCATTTAGAGGCAGAGATGTTATTGCCTTTAGTTGATAAAAAGGCAGAGGCGAATAACAGATTGAAAAATCTTTAGGAGGTAATTTATGACCGCAGAAAGGCAGATCGCAGTTTGCGGAGTGTCGGGGATGTGGGGAGAATGAGGAGGAATTGAGAATGGGCGCTTACCCTGAGCGCAAAGTGCTTCCCACACTCCCCACCCTATGAGTGAGAAATTCGGGAGCAAGAACTGCCTTCTTCGATAAATTTTTCCCTCAGATGAAAGGGTTACAAATTCCTAAAATTATTTATTTTTGAATTCTTGAATTTGGAGCAAAGCAACGTGACTAATTTATCTGAATACGAATTGCGATTGTTAAGCAAACTGCCGCTTGATATTGCCTCGTTAGTTAACACTTATCGAACTGACATCTTCAATGCAGCAGAGTTTTGGGATGAACCACCGTTCCCTGAAAATCATGTCCCAGAATTCATTGAAATTTACTATGGCGATGCAGAAAGCCCTCATATTTTCATAGTAAATGGAGAGCTAAAAGATTATAAAGTGACCAACTTACCTGATAACACAAAGTCAATTTCAGTTCTAATTGATGACCAATGGGCTTATATCCAAATTGAAGGAGATGTAATTCTCAATCGTTTAGGAGGTGTAGTTTTACCAGATGTCTTAGTCAGTCCATCGACTCTCATTAGTTCCTTAGTAGGAGTTACAAATCATGGATGAAATAAAATCTGAGGCGAAACAAGTGCAACATGATTATTTAGAAATCCTCAATGACATTCTGCATAAGCTGCTAGAAAAAGGAAAATTTCAAGAGTTAGACACTACTAAAGACTTATCAATTTACGTTGGCAACCAACCCAAGTATAAAGGGCATCCTGATGGCGAAGTGTCCGTAAATTTGATGACTCCAGAACTGGTAGATAAAATCAAGACGGCTATCAATGACCCGCAAAACTTGAAAGGTTCTGTCCGCATCATGATTGGTAAGGATAAGGTCTATCATGTTAAGGATGGAGAGGTTTTAAGTGATAAACTGGGTTTAAGTAGCCAGATTAGCCAGAATCAATCCCAGTCTCAACAACCAGCCAAATCAGTACAACAATCTTCGAGCATTGAGGATTTACAAAAGCAGGTAGAGGCTTTACAGCAAAAGGTTCAAAACCAGCAAAGTTTGATTGATAGTTTTGCTACTCAAAAGCAATCAAGCGTTGAAGTTACTCAAAAATTATCGACAGACTTGATTAGTCTTAAACAAGCTTTTGATGCTCAACAAAAAACTATTGAGCAATTGCAGAAGGGACTGGAAGCTATAAATAATCAAAATAACCCTGCGGTCAAGAATGCAACCTTGCATGATTGGATAAACTCGATTGAGACTAAGGCTAAGAACACTGCCAAAAATCTCTATGAACAGGTAAAAACTGCCCTCACTCCCAAAGTTGATAAAGTCAAAACCCAATTAGAGGCTCAAATTGTCACTTTAAAAGAGCAGATGAATCAACAGATGGAGTCTCTTAAAACTGAGATGAGGTCACAAGTTGCAGCTGTTAAAAATGAATTTGAATCACAGTTGGGTGTAGTTAACGATGGTATTGGTGAAGTCAAGCAGTTAGTCACTGATGAGATTCAGCATGGCATGGAGCGTCATCAATCTGCTATGGGTGCTATTCACAATAAGGTTTCAGAGGAAGTTAATACAGTCCATAAACAGATAACTCAAGCTGTTGGTGATATCCACTCAGCAGCTAATCATACTGTGAAGCAGAATCTCGAAAAAGTTACTAACAGTGTGATGGATATTAAAGGCAAGGCTCTTGCCAAGGGTGTAGATTCCATGCTGCGTCTTTTTGGTGATCAGCATTCTGATGGTTCACGCAGTTATGAGAGTAAGAATTACAACTTTTACCAAAATGGAGATAGTATTACTGTTACAGCTAAAGATGGTCGGGCTGTGATGGTTGACGGTGATTTGACTGCTAATGCTACAGAGAATGATGTTGAATCGTTAGAGGAAGTAGGAGAGGTAGTTTCTGATTATTTAAAACATACTAATACTCAATCACAGTCAACAAAATTGAGAAGATAATAGGTTTTATCTGACTTGTGCAGGTATAAAACTCAGATAATGAACTACCTCTGGCTGTGCGAAAGTTTGAGCCAGGGGTAGTTCATAGTAAATTTTGGTCAATTCCTTGTTGTATCAGTAAACGGTTAACCATTTTGATGAAAGCAATGCTTTTCGATATAGTTTAACCGCCTGTGTTTGATTAGTTTCACAGATCATTTGTCCCCATTGATTTAAGGGTAACTCAGGTTGCACATAATTCACCTTCTCAAACCTCGACGCGGTTGTGGTGATGGCTGCTGAGAAATAGACAACTTAGCTTGACTTTGCTGTTGTTTAAGTTCTATCTCATCCAAAATACTCGTTAGTCGTGACTGTAATTGAGGAGAGTTTAGTATTTCAGCCATAGTCTTCATTTCAATAGTTTGCTGTTGGTTCTCCCAGGAGTGATGATTTTCTACCTGGGTTTCGTATTCCTGAAGTTTGGACTGAAGCTGCTGCTGATACGTGACTAATTCTTTGATAGTTCCAATAGTTTGTAATTGCTGCTCTAGTCTCAAGTTATACTTATTACTCAACTTATGAAGCGGAAAATGCTCCATTGCTCTGATAGTTTTCTCTTGGATAGCGTGTTCTAACCACAAACTATCAATTTGTGGCCCAAGCTGAGTAATTTCGTTTTCAATAGCCTGTTTATCAACAGGTGCTGGTACTTGAGCAACTGGCTGGGCAAAATATTCCTTGACCGCTTGTTCTAAGTACAATAGTTCTCGGTCAGTCAGTGCATCGATGGCTTTCTTAAATGCCTTGTGAGTAACTTGACCTGAAAAACGTTGTTGAAGCCGTTGTTTGCGCTCTTGGTCACTCAACTTTTTGGGTGGTGCTGGTGCAGTATGTCGTTGTTTATTGTTGTTATCTCGCCATGCCTTGAGAGTTGACGCTTCGTAAAACGCCTTTTCGTATGCTAGTGGCCCCTGAGCCACTATTAAATCGTCAACGCCTTTATCTGGCCCCGGCAACGTCACCACATTAATTTTAGCTCCCCGTTCCTCCAGCAGCCCCCCAGTGCGTGAGATAGCAATCTCTATATTTCGCTGAGTGTCCGGGCGTGTCTCGTAATCAAAGCAGAAAGTTATCTGCCGTTCTGGAGTGGCGAAAACAGCTAATTCATCCATCAGCCGAGCTTTGGTCTGCTCCCCAAACTCATCTTTACTGCGATAACCAGCATAGATTCCCGGTAGCCCGATCGCTGCATGACCCTGGCTCAACAAACTGGCTGCTTTCTTTGCTCCCTCAGTAATCGTGACTGGTAGGTTATGTTTCCAAACACAATACCAAAATCCGCTTTGGCGATCGCAATCGGTTGGTTGTACCCCAGCTTTTTCATAGATACGCCCAGCAATATCATCAGGTACATCGAGCAAGAAAATACTGAGTTCAGTTTGGGGTGGATGTTCATATTTGATGAATTTGCCGGGTTTATCAGCTTTTTCTCTGGGGTTATTGGGTTTGTAGCATCCCCATATCTTTCTATCAGGTTTATCCCCTGATTGGAGATTGGCGAAGGAGTTGGGATTAACGCCAGCATCACACCACCAGCCGCCTGATTCAATATGAGCATATTTACTTATTATCCCTGAAAACAGCCTACCAGTGTTAGTGCGTGGCAGTTTATCACTGTACATGAGGTATTCCCAAGCTTCATGCTCCCAATCAAGAGTTTGATGCAAGCTAGTGAAATTAAGGCTGGCAATTTCGGGGTGGATGGCGCTACCTTGTATTAATTCTTGCCAGTGTTGAGAATCAAGTTTTTCTGGGGCTTCACTAATATTACTAGGAGTCCAAAATGCCACTGTTGGCTGTGCTGTTTTTGGAACTGGTTTTCTAATAAATGGTTTGGGAGTAGGAACAACAGTTTTTGGTGCTTCCGGCGGTAGAGTTTTAAAAACAAGAGGCAGAGGGGAAGAACTTGGCAGAGGTCTAGGGCAGGGGGGCAGAGGGGAGGACTCAGTATAAGATTGCTCCTTTGCTCCCCCGCTCCTCCCCTCCCTTGCCTCCACCTCTTTGCTCCTCTGCCCCTCCGCTTCTTTACTTTCCTGCTCCGTGGTGGATGTTTTAGCTACAATCGGAGCAGTTACAACCATTTCTTTCTCTAGTTTTGATTGGTGCTGCTTCTCTAACTCTTTCTGTCGCAGTAGCACCAATGCATTTTCTTTAACCCTACTCGACTGCGCCAAGGCTAGTAAATTGTCTTTATCTTCCGTGTAGAGTTTCAATTCATACCTAGCACGGCTGACCGCAACGTAAAAGCTTTCTTGTCCAATGGTGTTGTCAGCAGCAATCAATACTTGGTCAGCCGTCTTTCCCTGACTACTATATGTAGTGCTGACGATTGCATAATCTAAGTGTTGTGCTTGTTGCAGGTTAATAAATTCAGTTTGACCACTTTCTAAATACTGAATTTGCGCGTTGTAACCTGCAATGGCTTTAACTACAAACTCTTGACCGTTGCGCCGTCCTAATTGTCGGTCATTTTTCGTCCAGCGTAGGCGATCGCCCTCGGCAAGTTCAATCTTTTGACGTTGGTAAACCGCCTTTTTAAATCCCGTGTCTACTTTAAAATGCTTACCATCACTAGCTTTGAGTGTTAGTTGGTCACTGTCCTTATCCACCACTTCATAAAGCTTGCCCTTGGACAGCCCCCGGCGCTTGTAATTGCGGGTGGGCATGACCATATCACCCAGTTCAAAGTTGTGGGTGTAGCGCATTTGTACTGAAGTTAAGTCTTTGGCTTGCAGTTGGGTGATGGCGATCGCAGTTCCTAAACTACCCTCAGCCTTTAAATGCCCCCGAATGGCTTGAGTGATTGCCAAACGCTCAAAATTTGTTCCAGCCAGTACCAGGGTTTGCGCTCGTTGTTCTGGTGTGGCTGTTACATAGTCGTGGGCAATCGCCTCAATTTTGGATTCTGCTTTTACACTCTGGATGCAACCGTTTTCATCGAGGCGTGAAAATCCCTCCTCAATACGGCCAGAAGCAATCAGGTCTACTGCCAGTTTCAGCTTTGGCGCACGTTGCCTCAAAGATTCGTTTAAGTGGCTAGTTTTGATTCCCGCCTGTTGTAGGGATTTGAAGGGGTTGCCTGCTTCTACAGCTGATAACTGTTTTGTGTCTCCCACTAACAACACTCTGGCTTGCTCAAGGGTTGCCCGTTCTAGAAGATCAAGGGCATCTTTAGCACTGAGTAACCCTGCTTCGTCCACAATCCAAATTTGATTAGGTTCAATTTCTTGGGGTGATTCAGAGACCAATAATCTAGCAACAGTCTCAGCTTGGATATCCAACTCTTGGCCCAGGACTTTAGCAGCCATCGAACTAGGAGCAAAGCCTTTGATGGTGTAGCCAGAGGCGGCAGCGATCGCTTTGAATTCCTTGAGGGCGAAAGTTTTACCAGCGCCAGCTACCCCCTGCCATGCCATAAATTGGTCTGTTGTGGTTACTGCTGTCAGTACCGCTCGACGTTGATCCAGGTTTAAAGCTGTTTTCTCCAGGTGGCTTTCAACTACTTCTGGGTGAGCAAGTGGGCTAACTTTACCCATCCCAGACTGCATCAATTTAATGGTTGCCAGTTCTCGGTTAACTGCTGCCAGGGTGGTAAAGTCGCGGTTTTCTTGAGACAGGCTGAGTAATTCCGGGTTAGCTTTAACTAGCGGTTCAATCTGATTAACTTCCGTGGCTAGCCCTTGGTTTAGGATGAATTTTTCTAAATCTTCTTGGGTGAAAGCGACATTTCTTTCCGAGCAGTGAGCGATCGCATCTTCTAAATTTTCATAGCTCACTAACCGGGGTTGTAGTTCTGGTTGCGCTTCTCCTGGCTGTACAAACTTGATCCCCAGTGCTGCTGCTTCCTCTCTCCACTTGGCTTTTAACTCCACAGGGTTAATTTTCTGCTTCAAGTTACGGGTGGCAGTCCAAGCTGCTTCGCGTTCTGTCCAAGTTGAGTTTTCGCCTGCTGCACTTAATATTTGCTGTCTTCGTTTAGAAAACTCCTTTAAATCCGCTTCCTGAAAACCTTTAATCTCAAACTGCCCATGATTCCTAGCTTCCACCTCATACCCTAATTTTTGTACTTCCACTGCTAGGTAGTTTTGGTACACCATACCCAGAAATTTCTTGTTTTTGAAAATTTCATCATTTAAAAGACTGTACCATTTACCATTTTCTAGCTGTGTCATATTCATGACCAGGGCATGAGTATGTAGATGCGGGTCTAGTTCCCTGGTTTCAATATGGTCAAACTCCGCGACTACTAAGTTGTTAGTCCGGATCAGTTGCTGCCCATTTTGGGTTGTGGCTCTGGTGTAGCTATAACGTTCTTTAATCAGTTCTAAAGTCTTTTGTACGGCTAACTGATGAGCAGTAATCAGCCTTTCATCCCCATCTACTAACGCTTGCAAGCTGACACTTTTCGGTGCAGAAAATGTAAAGTCAGTAGCCGCTCGACGTTGCGATGAGTCTAACTTTCTAGCACAGAGGTTTTGGCTGCCGTCAGGCGATCGCCCATTGACGATGTTAGAAAAAGTTTCTTGGTGATCAACTGCTCCTGATAGTCCCAATTTTTTCGCACCTTTCCCAGACCAGCGTGAAGTACCCTCCTGGTAATACCCTTCCATGAAGTAATGTACTGCTTGCTGTGGTTCTGAGTTCTTGCCTGTTAACACTGAACACTCCTTTCATAGAATGTCAGGTTTAGTGCTTGAAACAGTTCGGGGACTTGATCGGGAGTGCTAATTATAAATTCAAGCCCTATATCCACATAATTGTTAAGTTCGCTTATTAGTTTTTCAAAGTGCTTAACATCAATACACCACACGTTGAATGCAGCATAACAGTTCAACTTAATCTCATAAAAAAATCTGTCATTGGCTGGTAGGGTTCTGAATATTTTCACCGCCTCTGCATGGTATTTACAAAAGTTAAACCCCACCCAATTGACTTTTTTAAAATAAGCTACCCGAATCACTACAGTAGAAGATTTTTTTCTTGGAGATGGGCAGCTACTCCAATAATGGCTATTACTCCAGAAACACATCGACATCATTTGATGCGCTTCTGCTTTTAAAAGCGTGGAAGTTACTTTCTGTAGTATTGAGTAATGCAATTTTTAATATTACTTAATACAGGTTTTCTTCGCCTACTCCAATTCTAAATCTACTTCAAATTTCGGGCAAAACTTTTTTGCGTACTGTGCGAGAATTTTTCGGAGGGAGTCCAGAGGGAGAAATCCCTTTGGTAAACTGGGTTTTTAAAGCCAAAATCCTTATATTTACCTTACCACTACCTTGCAAATACCTTGGTAATGCCATTGATTTACCTTATTTTTTCCTGAATAGCGAAAATTTCCCGAAATTCCTATATTTCACGGAAATCTGATGGAATAATTCCTTGTATTTGCCATTGAAATGCCATTGATTTACCATTGAAATTCCTTATATTTACCTTTTTGTAAAATTCCTTAATTTTGCCTTTTTTTTGGCAGTTTGTTGTTTAATAATTAAAGGGTTTCAGCCAAGCAAATAGCGATGGCAGATTTAACAATTGCATTTGATCCAGGTTCATCCCTGAGCAAGATTTTCTATACTCTCAAATCCTTCCACCCGGAACTACTACTGATGGAACCGGAAGTTGCCCAAGTTCCTAAAGCCAGTCTTGTAGCTTACGAATCAAGCTGTGTTGGTAGTCCGGCTGCTGAAAATTCTGCTTGGGTTGAGTACAAAGGACAATATCGGGCTGTTGGTTTCCTCGCCCAAGACCGATTCTATGCAGATTTAAAACTTTCTGAACCAAAGTTTGAACTTGCTCTTTACAAGACTTTGGCTCTTGTAGGCGCTCTTGCACAAAAAAACTCTCTTTCTAATGGCGCAACTATCCGTTTGGGGGTGCTGTTGCCTTACGGTGAGTACGAAGACCGCAAATTATTTGAACAATTAGTGACTGAAGCTCTGGCTGGTTTTCGGTTTCGCGGTGTGGAACGCTCGTTTGAGTTGGAAAGTTTCCTCTGTCGTCCAGAAGGTTTTGGTTTAATTTCGCGGGGACGCGCTCCCGGTTCCAGTCTCAAAGAACGTAAAATCGCGGTGGTGATGATTGGTTATCGCAATATCTCTTTGCTGATTATGGACAGAGGTATGATTTCTCAAGGTGTTACCGAAGATTTAGGATTCAACAAGTTAGTTGGCTGTGTGCAACGGTTGGTATCTGGACAAAAGCCTTTGAAGTTGGCGGCGGCTATTTCTAAGGCTGGTTCTAAAATCAGCACTAAGGCTTTAGCTCACTTAATCCGGGTTCAAGACCCTGGTTTACGAGATACAGAACTTTCTCAAATTAGGTCAGCAGTAGCAACTGCACGAGAGGAGTACTGGATTAATCTTTTTAGTTGGTTGCGTAGTCGCATCCCCTCTGATGTGGACGAGATGATATTTGCTGGTGGTACAGCCCACTATTTATCTCGTGAGCTAAATAGTCTGTTGCCGCACACTGAGAAAATCTGGTGTAACGAACTGGAAGCACAAATCAACCGTAACTTTTTAGCTGATGTGTCCCGTAATGGATTGGAATTTCGGCTGACAGATAATTACGGACTCTTTTATTACCTGTGTGGAACTTCTGAAAGGATGACGACTCATGCCTGAACAAGTCGATTTTCGCTTTCAAATTAGTGTCAATTCTCCTTATATCACGCTGATTAAATATCTCAGTCCCAAGAATAAGTTTCTTGAGTTCCCGCGCCAAAATATGATTACCTGGGCGCTCGTGGCTTTTTGGTATCCTTTAGCCTGTAAGTGGTCTGGGGGATTCAGTGATGCTGACTTGAAGCTGAAAGCCAGAACTGCAATCTATCAATTGCAACAACAAATTATTTATTTAGCTCAAGCTTTTGGTTTGGAAAATGAGTTAGGGAATCAGGGGATGCTGGGCAATTCAACTCAATCAGATGTTGACCTTGATCCCAATGTTGATGTTTCTACACCAAAATCTGTACCTACTCACCTTAAAAGTGATGGTGAGCAAAATTTGACATCAGTAATGAGCCTTGAAAATGACGAGCTACTAGAAGAAGCATTCAAGTAGGAATTAACAATCATGCCATACACTAAAGAAGCTCTGCAAAATCTTTATTCGCTCTCTGTGGAAGATGTGAATGCGACTCTCAGCGCCTGTGGGTTGTCTACCGATTGTAATGAATATGCAGATGAAGAGATCCAATCTGGTTTTGATACTGTCCGTCAATACTTTACAAGTGAACGTGTCTCTGACTACCAACAAGCTACGGATTTATTTCAACAAGAATTAGAAGTCAAGGAGCAACCAGAAACTAGCCCAAAACCTAGAGGGAAAAAATCTAAAAATGAGAAGAATGAACCTGCTGCTGAACCTCTAGATATCTCTGCATTGTTGTCTAGAGCTAAGGAGCGAGTAGGTGCTAAAATTTCGCTGGGTGAATCTATCTCAATTTTGCAAGCTTGTGGACTCCAAGATCAGGATGAATATAACCAAGCTGAGTGCGATCGCTTTCTTGAGGCTTGTGATTTAATCAAAAATCAATACAAATCCTTTGAGGAGGTTGCACAATATTTCGGGCTGAATAACTCGACACCAGATGTAGATACAGATGAACTTCTGCAACAGCTTGGAGATACTACGGCTTTATTGGGTGAGGAGGAGCGAGAGTTAATTAGAGAAATGGTGCGACAGAAGGCCAAAGGTGATATGGCTGGGTTGCCCAAGTTGTATTTGCAGTCTTTATTAGAGGAGATGAAATCACCTGCTTTTCAACAGGAATGGCAGCAACTACGAGAGGCGTTTAGAGCTAAGGTCATGGGAAAAAAGCCGATTTCCCCAGTATTCCAGCCGCAGCCGCCTTTAATGAGCTTGCCGCCGACATTGGAGAATGGGTCAAGATCAGAATAGATGAGGAAAAGCATACTATTGAGGTCAAAGCGCACAAAATTATTGAGGAAAAAGCCAAGCTTCGGGCAACCCAAATAGCTTTGAACAAACTCAATGAATCTCAGCAATGGATTGAGGCCCAACAGAAGCAAGCGAAACTACGTAGTCAGCGATCGCAGCAATTCAAAGTCAATTTGATTTACTTTGCACGCTGGATTGGCTCTGGGTGGTCAGGATGGTCACTTTATCTAATTTCGCTTGGAATTTTTACATCCTTAGCTTTTACTTTTGGTGTGAATTTTCCAGCTTTTGTAGCCTGCCCTAACACTAAAAGTTACTGCTATCTATTGCGCTGGGATAAATCCAAGATAGTTATCCCTAGTGATTACATCAAACAGTCATCTCAAAATGACTCCAAGCGTAAACGTTAGTTAGTCGGACTGGTTTAGATATTGACAAGTGATTTTTATGAAAATTAATTTGTCAACCGCTTAACTGAAGTCGGAATTCGGAGGTCTGAATTTGGAAATGCTTTGACTTCCGATTTACTACTTCCGACTTCCAAATTGTTTTGGTCATTTTGTAAAAGTGTGGGGGTAGTTATTAACTACCCCATTGATTTTATTAGTGACGGCTGAAAACGTAGACTTTGTTGTAACTTTCATCTACTGAATAGTAGGAATCAATAAACCAATCACGGGCTATTGCTTCAAAATTAAGGTAGAAGCTAGGAATACCCATGTCTTCTAAGTTTTTAATCAATCCCTGTTGTTCGAGTTGGTCATAAACAAAATCCTCTTCGCTTTCGTACTCACCCCAGTAATGTTCTTGAAAATTTTCTACACTAGCCTCACTACTGTCATGTTCATAATAAGCAGCGTAGGCTGCACCATGCTCTGATAATATTTGAGCAAGTTCGGCTAGTTTCTCTATATCTTCGTATTCATCAAGGTGAATACCATGCCAATTCTGAAAATCATGTATTGCCCACTCCTCACAGGTTTCATAATTACAGCAAGGCGACCAAGATAACATCCATTCAATGTCTTCTTGAATGTCTTTTGCATCTTGTGTACAGTCAATCCACATTCCGTGTAATTTTCCATTGTTGTATGCAGATAAACAAGCTACATAAATCTGTGGTGCATCATCATCTTGACATTCGCGCTCATCTTTAGGGAAGGGGAGCAAACAGCTTGCACCTTCAACTATTGGTAAGGCAACACCAGTTAGACTAATTGCTAAATCTACTGCCCGTTGTTCCTTAATAGGACAGCTTAAAATATTACCTTCAAGGCGACAGTTGTAAACTTGTTCAGCAACTAATTGCGCTTCTACTTCTGAGTGAAATATTAGAGTGTTAGAAAACAAATTCATGTGTTAGAATCCTTCTAGTATTAGAACTCAGAAAAAGCACCTTTAGATTGGTCGTCGGGGGTGCTTTTTCTGTTTTTGATGTAAGAGTTTTGGACTTGGCGCTACATCTTAAATTTCACGCTTCGGTTCGGTTCCGTTACCGGGAGTCTTTTTGGCGCTCCGTTCCTATTTCTTACTATTTTAGTATCCCACATATATGTGGGCTAAACAAGGGTTATAGCCGTTTTTAATGATAAAAATATCTAATATATTGCCACATATATGTGGGTTTTGCTATTCTAGTTGTAGAGAGAAAGGATAATCACTATGGCAAGAAACGATATTGCTACTCGCTTTAAATCAAAAGGAGTAGGTGTTAAATGTGATACAAAACCTATATCTGTGATGCTCCCAGAAGATTTAGATGCCTACGTGCGAAACAAGCCCAATCGTTCCGAGTGGTTGCGGCAGGTTATTGCTGAGGCTGTTGAGAAGGAGCAGGCAAATCAATCTTCTCAGCAGTAGTCTGGTTAGACTCGATGAGAGAACAAATTATTACTGCGCTATTTAATTTAGCCTATTTTTTCGTCAAGATCCTTATCCAGTAGGGGTTTCAGAAATGCCGTGCGTTCGCCCTGAGCAGCCAGCATCCTGGTATATGTAGCGATCTACAATACTTTATAAAAATAACAAAACTGCTCTTTGTTGCCATTTAACGCGTTGTCCTCACAATTTCAGTAGACCGAAAACTTTTGCGATCGCTAAAAAATAGTAGTCTGTGATACCGTTTATTCAGGAATGTACAACAGCCGATTTCGAGAGAAAACCTATAACTTGAACTTATATAAATAGTGACGAAACGACCAAAATCAGCCGGACGGAAAATAAATTTCGCAGGCTACTCCATAGTTACGGTCTATTACTTGGCGTAAAAATTTAAGCATCTGTTTGAGAGTAAATAGATGAGAAAAAACTTGTCTAGTGCTTCTTTTTAAACGGTTAATATAATGCCATACTAGATAAATCCAAACATTAATAATTAAGAATGCCAAAGCTACAAATAAAAGCCGAATTGTGGGATTTTTGATAGTAGTTTTGATGCGGCACTGGTTTTTCATACGATAACTACTCTCAATCCCGAAACGCAGACGATAGTCATCATGTATAAGCTGCAAAGTTAACTTAAATTTATAAACAGCGTAAATAAAAAATTCCCGCCCATGCTCTCGTCTTTTACCATTTTTATATGTGCAAACTATCCACACACTAAAAGTTACTGAACCATATTTATCGCTGTTTAAAGTGTAACTGGTTTTGTAGCTACGCCTACCTCTAATTAATTGTTTAGTTCCTCCATGTTTGCCTCGAATAATAGCTGGCATTTCAAATGGAATATCTAAAGCTTGTAACCATCTGATGACAGGCACACAGAAGAACTCACGGTCTAAATATAATCGTTCAATCTTCATGTTTAAAGGCTCAATCAATGCTAAAAGATACGTAATAATTGCCACCAAAGTGTTCTGTTGCTGAACAGCTTTAATAGCTAATGTTACTCTTTTATGCTTTTTTATTACATAAATAGTAGCGTAGGCATAGAAAGAGCAAGTACCATTTTTTGCTTGACTTCTATAAATATATGGTGCTTCTGATGGCAATGGTTCACCATAATAAGGAATTAAATTCAGTAGACCGAAAAGTTTTGCGATTGCTCTGTCAAGAATACCTGTTCTAGTGGATTTTTGCAAAAAAGTCGTGCTTTTGGATACTAGTACATCATGTCTCACTTTGAAATACAAACATAAGTAAAGCTAATAAATAAGCGAAGAGATCACAGCAAACATCGCACCATAACCATGTTTTGCTGCTATTTCAAGAATTTTGTCAAGGAGTTGCGGGAAAATTGAGCCAGAGAAATATCTGGTGCAAGCTATGACTGCAACTACCCCAGTTCTAACTGATAGTAAAACCTTGAATGAAGTGGTTAACTGTTTAACGGAGAATCTTCCAATTCAGACTCAAGGTAACATTTTACTAACCTAAAGTTTTGTAACAAAATCCAAATTTTGCAGAAAAACCCACCTAAAAAAGCTGATAGATAAATAGAAGTACTTCAATATTTGTCTAGTACTCCACTAACTACTTTGCTCATTTTTCCAACTAACAGGAATTAAATATTAGGAAAAACAATGACAAAAATTTTGGTTATCGATACGGAGGAATAAACCCGTAAGATATTTTTAAAATCCTTGGAGGAAGAAGGGTTCGATGCGATCGCTGTAGAAAATGGTCTTGTTGGTGTTCAGCAGGCACAAGAGTACTTACCCGATTTAATAATCAGCGATATTATGATGCCAAAACGGCGTTGTTGCGTGAATAGGGTCGGTAGAACTGCCAGTAGTGCCGAAGGACAAAGCTGTGATTAAGAGTAATTTAGATGCGTTTGCCTTAGGGGGACGAGACTGTTTAAACCTAGTCACAGATTGCAATACCGCGATTACATAGCACTGCCCTCCCATTTCCGAAAAAAAATTGTAGTATGCTGTTGACATCACATAATACAGCATGTAGTATATTATGTAGTAAAGCACTAGTGCAATTTGTTCTCTCAAAACTTTTCAACAAAAAAGAGGAGAGAGGCAAGTAAAACCAACTAGTTGTATCTGTTAGAACAAAAGCTTGATAACTTAGCATTCCTGTAGGTTAAATTCCTACCGCCCGAACCCAAGGGTTAAAAAATAACTTTCACAAGTCCATGAACTGAAATCTTTAAAGGAAATCAATCACTATGATTATAGTCATGAAACTGGGTACTCCATCCACTGAAATTGAGCGCGTGGCTACTGAAATTAGTCATCGTGAATTTGCAGCAGAAATATGCAAAGGTCAGCACAAAACAGTTATTGGTTTAGTAGGCGAAACCGCAGAACTTGATACTAGACAGGTTCAAAACATCAGTCCTTTTATCGAACAAGTTATCCGAGTGAAAAAGCCCTTTAAACGCGCTTCTTTAGAATTCCGCTATGGAGAACACAGTGAAGTAGTAGTATCCACACCCAACGGCCCTGTAACCTTTGGTCAAAACCATCCTTTAGTTGTAGTTGCTGGGCCTTGCTCTGTTGAAAATGAAGAAATGATTATTGAAACAGCGCAAGTAGTAAAAGCATCTGGAGCGCAGTTTCTGCGGGGTGGTGCATATAAACCTCGTACCTCTCCTTACGCTTTTCAAGGTCACGGTGAAAGTGCTTTAGGTTTACTCGCAAGAGCTAGAGAAGCTACCGGTTTAGGAATTATCACAGAACTGATGGATGCAGCTGAGTTAGACAAGGTTGCAGAAGTTGCAGATGTGATCCAAATTGGTGCTCGTAATATGCAGAATTTCTCACTGCTGAAGAAAGTTGGTGCTACTGGTAAGCCAGTACTCTTGAAGCGGGGTCTAGCAGCCACTATTGAAGATTGGTTGATGTCAGCCGAGTATATTCTGGCAGCAGGTAATCCCAATGTGATTTTATGCGAACGAGGAATTCGCACTTTTGACCGACAATATACTCGCAACACTTTAGATATATCTGCAATTCCAGTATTGCGAACCCTGACTCACTTACCAATTATGATTGATCCTAGCCACGCTACTGGTAAATCAGAGTTTGTTTCAACTATGTCTATGGCCTCTATTGCTGCCGGTGCAGATTCTTTGATGATTGAGGTACACCCCAATCCAGCCAAAGCACTTTCTGATGGGCCGCAGTCTTTGACATTAGAAGCATTTGAAGAACTAATGCAAGAATTGGCTTCACTCGGTAAATTCTTTAGCCGTTGGAGGAAAAGTCATAGTACGGTTACAGTTGCTAAGTACGGTAAACAAGTTTCTAGCTTCGTCTAAAGTTAAATCAGTGGCGTTGCTGGCTGAGACAAACATAGCCTGCCGCATCAGACCTTACATAACTTATGATAATTACATAAGTTCTTTAATCAAGTGGCAAAAATAGTTTCTAATAGCAACGTCTCAATAAAACTGATTTAGATAATTATTTCCAGAATTAGCTACACTTCAAGGATCAAATAAACCCTGATGAATACAACTTATTTAGGCACAAATAAGGCTTTTAACTATTCAACTTCTTACTTAGAGAATCCAAACAATTCAATTATTGTTGGAGAGAAACATCTGACGATAGATGAAGTTGTGAAAGTAGCACGACATGGTGCTTTAGTCAGCCTCACCGATAACCAAGAAGTCTTAGATAGTGTTCAAGCTTCCCGTGACTTTATTAATAATGCCGTAGAAACTGGTCAGGCAATTTATGGCGTGACAAGTGGCTTTGGCGGTATGGCAAATGTTGTAATTTCTCCTGAATGTGCATCGTTGCTGCAAAACAACCTAGTTTGGTTTCTCAAATCAGGAGTAGGAAAGAGATTACCACTGGCTGATGTTCGTGCTGCTATCTTGTTACGGATTAACTCTCATTTATATGGTGCATCTGGTATTCGCTTAGAACTTATCCTACGTATGAAAAAGTTCTTAAATGCTGGTGTGACACCTCATGTGTATGAATTTGGTTCCATCGGTGCTAGTGGGGATTTAGTGCCACTGTCTTATATTACAGGAGCATTGATTGGTTTGGACTCCAGCTATACCGTTGACTTTAACGGTAAAGAAATGGATGCGCCAACAGCCTTGGAGAAACTTGCTTTAGAGCCATTGCACCTACTTCCTAAAGAAGGGTTAGCAATGATGAATGGAACTTCTGTGATGACAGCCATTGCTGCTAACTGTGTTTATGACACTAAAATTTTGTTAGCACTAGCAATGGGAACTCATGCTTTAGCTATCCAAGGATTGAATGGCACTAATCAATCCTTCCACCCTTTCATTCATGAGCTAAAACCACATCCAGGGCAAAAATGGGCAGCTTGCCAAATGCTCGACTTGCTTACAGGTTCTCGTTTAGTTCGTGATGAGTTGGATGGTTCTCACGATTATCGCGGTACGCATTTGATTCAAGACCGTTATTCTCTACGCTGTTTGCCTCAATATATGGGCCCGATTGTGGAGGGAATTGAACAGATTCAAAAACAGATTCAAGTAGAGATTAACTCAGCTACAGATAACCCATTGATTGATGCTCAAAACCAAACTAGCTATCATGGCGGTAATTTTTTAGGACAGTACATCGGCACAGGAATGGATCAACTACGTTACTATATTGGGTTATTAGCTAAACATTTAGATGTACAAATAGCATCGCTCGTAGCTCCAGAATTTAATAACGGATTGCCACCATCCTTAGTTGGAAACCGTGAACGTAGTGTCAATATGGGGCTGAAGGGTTTGCAAATAGCTGGCAACTCGATTATGCCGCTATTGACCTTTTATGGAAATTCCATCACTGACAGATTTCCTACCCATGCCGAACAATTTAACCAAAATATCAATAGCCAAGGTTTTGCTTCAGCAAATTTAGCCCGACGCTCAGTAGAAATTTTTCAACAGTATATGGCGATCGCGCTCATGTTTGGCGTACAAGCTGTTGATTTACGCACTTATGCAATTGCTGAGCATTATGATGCGCGTGCTTGCTTATCACCTGCAACAAAAGATTTGTATATAGCAGTACGTGATGTAGTAGGACAACCACCCTCCGCTGACCGTCCTTACATTTGGAATGATCACGAACAAAGCCTTGACCAACATATTGCTCTGATTGCTACAGATATTGCAAATGAAGGTCAGATTGTTACCGCCATCAACAATATTTGGTCAAAAGTTAATTAATTGAGGTATTTGCAATTATGAATATCGCACATCATGTAGAACAAGGACGTAGATTATTCCCTAACAAAATAGCTCTGATTTTTGAAGGCAAGACTTTTACTTACAAGCAGCTTGATGAATTAGCAGGAAAGGCTGCCAATGCTTTAAGAGGATTACAAGTTAAAAAAGGCGATCGCGTAGCTTTATTTTTGCCCAACATTCCAGAGTTTGTAATTTCTTACCTTGGGATTCTGAAAATTGGTGCTATTGCTGTTTCCATCAACGTGATGTTGAAAAATGCGGAAGTCAGCTATATACTCCATGATTGTGCAGCCAAAGTCATTATTACCACTGAATCCCAACGTCAGCAAGTATCAGAGACCGACTTACCCGAATTAGAACATATTTTAATTGCTGAAGGTAACGGCAACAAAGGAATGACTTTAGCAGAATTGATGGCTAATGCTTCCCCGATAGCACCAGCGATCGAAATGGATCGTCATGTACCAGCTTGTATTCTCTATACCTCAGGTACGACAGGCTTCCCCAAAGGAGCTACCCTGACTCACGGTAATGTAATTGCTAATAGTTATGCTGCAAATCGTTGTTATCGCATTAGCAATAATGATTCCTTACTTTTGTATTTGCCGCTCTTCCATTGCTTTGGTCAAAATGCCATTTTAAACACTGGCTTCAGCGCTTGTGCAACCATTATTTTACAAAGGAGGTTTGACTTACAAAAAGTTCTTCAAAGTATTACAGAATATCAAATTACCATGTTCTTTGGTGTTCCCACAATATTCATCAAAATGTTGAATGCAGAAATACCTAAAGATCCCCTCAAGAGTGTTCGTTATTATTTTTCAGCCGCCGCCCCCATGCCAATTGAAATCGCTCAACAATGGCATGAGAAAAATGGAACTTTTATTTATGAAGGTTACGGTTTAACAGAAACCTCTCCATTTGCAACGTATAACAACGACTTGAAATATAAACTAGGTTCAATTGGTACACCAATTGAAAATGTAGAAATTCAGATTGTTGATAGTTATGGTCATCAGGTGCAACCAGGCGAAGTAGGTGAAATATTAGTGCGTGGGCCAAATGTGATGCTTGGTTATTGGAATCGTCCTTTTGAAACGGCGGAAGTGATTAAAAATGGTTGGTTCCATACTGGTGACATTGGCCGCATGGATGAAGACGGATTTTTCTATATCGTTGACCGCTTAAAAGACATGATCAACTTGTCTGGATTTAAGATATATCCTACTGAAGTAGAAAATGTTATTTATCAACATCCAGCGGTTGCAGAAGTTGCTGTCTACGGTGTGCCTGATCCAGTTAAAGGGGAGATAGTCAAAAGCAATATTGTACTAAAACCTGGACACGATATTACAGCACAACAAATTATTGATTTTTGTTATGCAAAGATAGCAGCGTACAAAGTGCCTCATGTCATTAACTTTGTAGAATCACTACCAAAAAATCCTACGGGCAAGGTGTTAAAAAGACTTTTACACCAGGAAACAAAATCTCATGCATCTGTTGTGGGTTAAAAGTAGACTTCATCTTTTATAAGTTATTACTCAGTTTACCGTAGGACATCTAGTTAACAATTATGAACCAGGAATTTATGCTTAAACCAACAAATACACATCAGTTGCATAAGAATACAGGTTTTCAATTTAATTTAAGAAAATCTGCTACTGTTTCATCACCTATAGATGCCTCAGCAGCATCATTTGATGAGCAACTTAATCAAGAATCCAATAGTCTAACAGTGGCAAAAGCGTTAGTCCAAGCACTGGAAAATTTAGGAGTACGCCATGCCTTTGGTCTGTTTGGTGGTGGTATAACACCCTTGGTAGCTAGCATAGAGCAAAGTTCGATCCAAGTGCTACAATTTCGTCACGAAGCAGGTGCTGCCTTTGCCGCCATTGAGTCATACTTTGCCAGTGGGCAACCAGTTGTAGTTTTTAGTACAACTGGCCCTGGCATTACTAATATGTTAACTGGCTTGTTTGCTGCGCGTTGGGAAGGAGCAAAGGTAATCTTCCTGTCGCCTTCTACCTCAGCCCCGCAACGCGGACGTTGGGCTTTCCAAGAAACTAGTTCCTACACAATGGCTAACACAGGCATTTTTACTTCAGGTAATCTCTTCCACTACGCCACCACTCTAGAGTCCAACAAGGAGCTGCCAGAAGTAGCTCGTAGATTGGCATTAGGTTTAGTACAACCTGGTGGTTTTGTCGCTCATATTAGTGTGCCTCGTTCAGTTCAGACAGATTTACTAGATGTACCCCTGCCACGCGTCAATTTTTCTCAAACTCTAGCAACTGCTGGAGAAGATGCTATCTACAAGGCTGTACAACTACTTTCTGAAGGGACGTTTGCCATTTGGGTTGGTTTCGGTGCTAGGGGTGCAGCAACAGAAATCCGGCAGCTTGCAGAGAGAACTAAATCTGCGGTTATGACATCGGCTCGTGGCAAGGGCATTTTTCCTGAAGATCATCCGCAATTTGTCGGTGTTACAGGTTTTGGCGGACATCGCTCAGTCCTAAAATATATGCAAGAGCAACAACCTTTGCGGATATTAGTATTGGGAAGCCGCTTGAGTGAATTTACCTCTTTCTGGAGTCCAGCGATGGTTCCTCCACGCGGATTTGTGCATGTAGATATTGACCCAGAAGTACCCGGAACTGCCTATCCATCAGTGGAAACCTTCGGTGTTCAGTCTGATGTTGGGGTTTTTGTCAAAGCATTACTAAGATATTTCCCTGCATCTTCGAGATCATCACCGATGTTACCCTTGCCCCATCCTGAAATCACAGTCATTCAGCCCAGCAATGAAAATCAAGTGCGTCCAGAAGTATTACTAAATAAGATTCAAAAGGTAATTGTTGACAGTAGCGATGCGATCGTGATTACAGAAGCTGGAAACTCTTTTGCTTGGGGAACCCATGCTTTGCGATTTGCAACCCCAGGGCGTTACCGAGTCAGTACTGGATTCGGGTCAATGGGTCATGCTGGTACTGGTGTCTTAGGTGCGACATTGGCGCGAAATGAGAAAGCTGTAGCCATTCTTGGTGATGGAGCTATGCTGATGAATAGTGAGATTAGCACAGCTGTCAAGCACAAAATACCCGCCATTTGGATTGTACTGAATGATGGACGTTACAATATGTGCGATCAGGGAATGAACATGGAAGGGTTTCACCATGTAGACGCACAGTTCCCCAACACAGACTTTGTGATGATTGCCCGTGGTATGGGTGCTGATGGTATTCGTGTTACGAGTGAGCTAGATGTCGAAGCCGCTTTAGAAAAAGCAATCGCCTCAACTCTTCCATTTGTAGTTGATGTAGAAATTGACCCGACTCGACCAGCCCCTATCGGCAGTCGAATTGAAAGCTTAATAGCACAAGCAAAGTAGTAGTACAAAAACAAGACAACAAAATTTGCAGGAAAATTACTATCATGCGTAAACCAATAGGTATTCGTTCCCTCGCCGTTAGTTTTCCTAGTATCATTCGTACAAATGATTATTATAGACAAAACTACCCTGACTTAATTGCCCATTCAGAGCAAAAAAGTGCCGCAAAAGTTTTTTCATCTGCTGAATCGACCTCAAACAGTTACGAAGTAGACCTTTGGCGGCAAGAAATGACTCCCTATCTTTCTGATCCCTTTCGTGGAACCGTTGAGCGACGTGTACTTGCTCTAGGAGAGTCATCACTTACACTAGAGTATCGCGCAGCTTGTGATGCGATCGCATCTGCTGGTTTATTTTCAGAAGATATCGATCTCATGATTGTGACATCCCTGTTCCCGGAAGAAATTGTACCTGGGAATGCTCCGTGGCTAGCTGGTAAATTAGGGTTACGCGGTGCTGCATGGAACCTCGAATCAACTTGTACGAGTGCGCCAACTGCTCTTCAAACAGCCTGTGCCTTAGTGCAAGCAGGAGAGTACCGTAACGTGCTAATAGTAATATCAAATACTTTCTCGCGTTTTTCTGATGATCATGATACTTTGTCATTTTTAGCCGGGGATGGTGCTGGAGCTTTCGTTGTTACAACTCTTGAAGCAAATCAAGGAGTCATCCGCACTAAAATTATTCATACTGCCGAGACCTGTGGTGCTTTTGTGTGTGAATACACAACAGATTCTCAAGGAAAATCACGTATGCTCATACGTGGCACTAAGTCCGCTAATAAAATGTTCCGAGAATCCTTTGTACCATTTGTTCAGACCTGCTGCCGAGACGTGCTTGCTAGTGCTGATGTCACCTTAGATGAAATAGACTTTTTTATTTTCAATACCCCCATTGCTTGGTACTCAAGTGTCTACATCCGCGCATTAGGTATTGACCCAAAACGCACGATTAGTCTTACCCCTTTATATGCAAACATTGGCCCTGTATCACCTCTGGCCAATCTATATCATGCAGCACAGTTGGGGAAAATTCGGGAAAATGACCTAGTTCTACTCTACACATTTGGAGCAACAGGTACAGCTGGCGCTACTTTAATGCGTTGGGGGAAAGTTGCCCTTGGTTCTCCTCCTGCTCCTGCACTTACTCCAAATTTGCTTGACAATCAAATTCCTGTTTTGAGCCAATAAATCTGTTAGTGGGTCGTTATAAAATGACCCATTATTGCTTATTTATATCACCCAACTATTAGTCCATCACGCCAATTTCGTTGGGTATGAGAACATGATTTTAAAAGAAAAAGCTCTTTGCCCCAATTTCTACTCCCTATCCTCACTCAGCCATTATAGGTTGCCAAACTACTAGCCTGCTGGTAAAGGATGACTAGAGTAATAAAATTAAATCAAAAGGATGACTATGAAAGTATTTTTGACAGGAGCAACAGGTAATATTGGTAGTGCGATCGCACATACCCTGATTGCTCAAGGGCATAAAGTAATTGGTCTAGCTCGTTCTGAAGAGGCTGCTAACAAGTTGCAAAACCAAGGAATTGAGCCACATCTGGGTGACTTGAATGACACCCAAAGCATTGCCCGGGGAGCAAAACAAGCTGAAGCCACAATCCATACAGCTTGGACTCAAGGAGCGCAAATGATTAACACTGAGCAAAATACCATCGCAACTATCTTAGAAGCATTGGATAGTTCTAGTAAAACATTCATATATACTAGCGGCATGATGATTTATGGTGATACAGGCAACAAAATAGCTGATGAAAATACACCAATCAACGCTCCAGACTTTTTAACTTGGCGTGTTCCAATTGAGCAAGCCGTACTTGCTGCTACTTCCCGCAACATCCGCAGCATAGTTGTACGTCCGGCTCTAGTTTACACAAAAGGACGTGGTTTTATTGCTAGGCAAATATCTTCTGCTTGGCAAGAGGGGACGGCTCGCTGTCCAGGCACTGGTAAAAATTTCTGGTCAATCATCCATGTCGATGATCTAGCGGCTTTGTACGTCTGTGCGCTCGAAAAAGCACCAGCAGGCACAATCTTTAATGGTGCTGCTGAGTCAGTCTCTATCAGAACACTTATGGAGACTATCAGCCATGCAGCCGGAACCAATGACAAGATTATCGATTGGTCTCAGCAGGAAGCACGTCAAGTTTTAGGGCCATTTGCAGATGCACTTTGGATGAATATACAGGTGTCTGGAGCCAAAGCTAGGGAAATGCTTGGTTGGGAACCACAAATATCTTCAGTACTAGAAGTAATTGCTCACGATTTTGATATAGGTGTTAACTATAAAACTCGTATTTGATTTTGAAAAAAATCAGTACATTTCTACATACTTTCTTTGCTACTGGCATTGCTATTTTTATGTCACAGATGGATGGAAGGTTTATCCTTAGTTTATTAAACCAGGCGATCAGATTGTGAGTAAGATTTACATGACTAGAGTAGAAGGTGAAAATACCCGTTTACGTCATTATTTAGCACGACTACATCGGAAAACATTGTGTTATTCTAAATTTGTAGAAATGCTGAAATACTCTATTCTATTACTACTTCATTACTTTAAGTATGGTTCTATTCCTCTGTTTAGTTAATTCATACCGCAATCATCAACGCCTAAAAATACATTACTACTTATGAGGATTCGCACTTTAAGTCAAACTAGTCTTGTGTTAGCAGCTCTGGCTCTAGGAGAAGTAGCTGCTCTACCATCTGCCCAAGCATCGCTTCTAGTAAGCAGTTTTAGCAATAATAGTGTTTTAGAATACAACGAGACAACGGGGGAATTTATTAAACCCTTCGTTGTATCAGGTAGTGGTGGATTAACGGGTTCTGGTGGTTTAGCTTTTAGTCCCAATGGCAACCTCTTAGTTACCAGCTTTGGGACTAACAGCGTTCTAGAGTACAACGGACGGACTGGGAAGTTTATTAAAAACTTTGCTGTGGGTGGTGGACTAACTAACCCTACTAGTTTAATTTTTGCTCCCAATGGTAATCTTTTAGTCAGTAGCTTTGGTAATAATAGCATCTTGGAATATAGCGGTATAACGGGAGAATATATTAAAGATTTCGTGCCTTCTGGTAGGGGTGGACTGAATACTCCTGTTTATTTAAGGTTTGGCTTGAACGGCAATCTTTTAGTTAGTAGTTCAGCTAACAGCAGTGTCTTAGAGTATGACGGCACAACCGGAGAATTTATCAGAACTTTAGTTCCCTCTGGTAGTGGTAGCTTGAGTAGTGCTGAGGGCTTAGGTTTTAACACGAACGGCAACCTCTTGGTTAGCAGTGTTGTGACAGATGAAATTTTAGAGTATGATACAGCCTCAGGAGAATTCATTAACAGTTTTGTGTCTGCTGGTGAAGGTGGATTGGACGGCCCTAGCGGATTAATATTTACTCTTAATGGCAGTCTTTTAGTCAATAGTTTTCGTACTAGTAGTGTCCTAGAGTATGACGGCACAACAGGAGCATTTATCAAAGCTTTCGTTCCGGCTGGTAGTGGCGGTTTAACTAATCCTACCGGACTCACCTTATCTCCAACCTCAGTTCCTGAATTTTCTTCGATATTTGCTTTAGTAGTTTTTGGTGCTGTCAGCGTCAATTTTATTTACAAGCATAACTAAATATCAAGAACTTTTTGATAATTCTCATTTGAGATTTCACCCATACCTTGAGAAATTTCATTTTCTTAACAACAACGAACTAGAAATTCATTTGGTTAATTATCTATGCAACTTCTTACCTTTTTAAAAGCAGGTCTTACTTTGGCAATCTTTACCATTGGTGGATTGCAATATCTACCCGCTCAAGCCGCTCTTTTGGTCAGCGACTTTTACACTAATAAAGTCCTGGAGTATAACGAAAAGACGGGAGATTTTATTAGAGTCTTCGCCTCTGGTAGTGAACTATCTAACCCCACTGGCTTGCTTTTTACTCCTAATGGCAACCTTTTGGTCAGTAGTGCTGGTACTGGTACATTAGAAAGTGGTCTTGGTAAGGTACTGGAGTATAACGGCAAAACTGGGGAGTTGGTCAAAGCTTTTACCTCTAATGGTGAACTAAAGACTCCCACTGGCTTACTTTTTGCTCCCAATAATGACTTGTTAGTTGCTGACTTTGGCTCTGGTACTGTATTAGAGTACGACGGGACAACAGGGGCATTTAAAAGAACGTTTTCAACTTTAGGTAATACACCTGATGGAGAACTCAAACGTCCTGTTAGCCTACGCTACGGTTTAAACGGCAACCTTTTAGTCTCTATTTGGACTGATGGTAGCGTGTTAGAGTTCGACGGACAGACTGGTGATTTTGTCAGAACCTTCGTTTCTCCTGGTAGCGGAGGGCTAAATGTTGCCGAGAACCTTAGATTTTCTCCTAAAGGCAACCTTTTAGTTTCCAGCTTAGGTAGAAGTACGCTGACTGAGCGAGAAAGTCTGAGTTCAGTCATAGAGTATAACGGACAAACTGGGGAATTTATTAGAACTCTTATTCCTGATAATACTGGTGGACTGAAAAACCCCACTGGGATGTACTTGACTCCAAACGGTACCCTCTTAGTTGCTACATTTAATCCTGGGAGTATTTTAGAATACAACGTTGATACTGGAGAATTGATCAGAACCTTAGTCCCAAATGGTAGTGGAGGACTGACAAATCCTACTGAAATTGTACTTTCTCCAACCTCTGTACCTGAGTCTTCTGCCGTACTAGGCACTTTGATATTAGGTGCTTTAGGGGTAATTAGGATTGGGACAAATGTAAAAAACAAGCAAGTTTTTCATAAAAACTTGCTTGAAACGGACTTGTATTGACATATTTTTGAACAACTTTGCATAAAATCGTAGCTTTTTAAACGTAGAGGAACAAATAGTTTTTCTCCAGAAAAGATACTACGAATTAGGAAAATGTTGTATTAATTTCATCCATTTTCAGTTTAAAAGGAGAATTGTTTTGTCTAATAGACTTTCTCGACGACATATCCTGAAGTTGATTAGTACCTCAATTGCTGGCATAACCGCAGCAATATTACCATCTTATGTTAAGGCACAAGGTAATTTTAAAAGAAAACCTCAAGCTGTCAGAAAAAATGTTCGGTCTCTTTCACTTCAAGAAAAAGCAGCATTTGTTAATGCGATAAAAGTACTAAAAAACACCTATGCATCAAATGCTCAAATCAGTATTTATGATCAGTTTGTTGCATTACATGTAGGGACTATGGGATTTTCGCAAAGTGCGCCAGTTAATCCCAACTATGCTAACGGCTTCATGTATATGGATATGAAATCTGCATCTGACGCGCATCATGGAAAAGCCTCAGGTCCGGCAGTTGGAGCTGATGCTGCTCATATTAACGCAGCATTTTTCCCGTGGCATCGTGAATATATACACCGATTTGAACAAGCTTTACAATCGGTAGATCCAAATGTAACAATTCCATATTGGGATTGGACAGATTCTGAGGCATGGAATGTCATCTTTGATGAAAAATTTTTAGGTCCCGCTAATGGAAAAGGAAAAATTGTGCAACTTCCTTATCAAGAGGGAATTTTTGAAGGAGGTCCTATTGAGTCAGGTAATTTCTCACAAGCTAATGGATGGGTTCTGGATGAGAGGTTACATTTCAATGCTAAAGGAGAGCCACAAGGCAAATCACTGTTACGCTTTTTTGAATTACCTCCTTTTGACAAATACCCTTTACCTAAAGAAGATGTAGAGAAAGCTCTTGCCGTCAACGATTATGGAAATTTTCGCTCTGCTGTAGAAGGATGGCCTTATACAGATCGGGAGGGTAATCAAGTAACTAAATTTTCTAATCATAACGTTGTTCATGGAACAATAGGTGGAACTATCTGGGATTTGCGTGTATTTCCACCTCCTAGTAACGTCATACCAGAACCTCAAGGCACAATGGTTTTTGTATCCACTCCTTATGATCCAGTATTCTGGCTACTTCATTCCAATGTAGATCGTCTCTGGACTGAATGGCAGAATAATGGTCATGCAGGTAGCGATTTTTATCCTTCTAATGGTCAAGCTTACGGTCATAATCTCAATGACCGAATGTGGCCATGGGATGGAGGTCAATCCACCCCAGCAAATATGGGTCCAGGTTATTATCTATCTATACTCCCAGTTTTTGCACCAGATGATATTGTCACACCGGCAGACACTTTAGATGTCACAAAGTATAATTATACCTACGATACTTTATGGATAAGATCTAGTTCCCCCGAACAACCTCCTTGGCATCGTCCCCCCGAACAACCTCCTTGGCATCGTCCCCCCGAACAACCTCCTTGGCATCGTCCCCCCGAACAACCTCCTT
>JAHHHR010000038.1 GCA_019359245.1 Nostoc desertorum CM1-VF14
TTGTAGCAGTGATAGGATATCGAACATGGGCTGTCTGTGAGTTTTGAGTTGTCGTTGTGAGAGACAATAACTCTACTACGGCAGCCCTATCTTTTCATACTCTTTTTTTGGCAAAGGTATTGATATACAGTACCTGATAAATTAGGAAGGGATACAATCTCCAAAAACTAGGGTCAATGTCAAAGCAAAACGGAAACATGACGATAAAAATCTTTAGAAGCATCTTTGCTGCTGTCAACTTAGCGTTAATTTTTGGAGGATTAGTTAGTTGTGGTCTTAATGCACCGCAGCCACTTGCTCCAACTGAGCAACAAAAACCAGTCTTGCAACCTAACCAGAACGACGAGGATGATGACGACAAAGATGGCGATCGCAAGAATAATGATCGCAAGGATGATGAAGACGATGACGATAACGACTAAATAAAGGCAAAGCTATAACCTTTATCCTTCTCTTTGAGTTGCCATTTATGCTGATCCAACAAACTTCTACTTCCCTAATCGAGACTTTACGCCTCCGCCGACAAAAACTAGCCAACCTCATTAATTTCCCAGCAATTCTGTGGTCAGGTAGCAACAGTCCGCGTAACTTTCTAGCAAATACCTTTCCGTTTCGCGCCAGCAGTCATTTCCTCTATTTTGCCGGACTGCCATTATCAAAGGCGGCAATTCGTCTAGAAGCGGGCAAGCTAGAACTATTTATGGATGATCCATCACCCAGCAGCGCCCTTTGGCATGGAGAAATGCCAACGCGCGAGGAAATAGCTCAGAATATTGGGGCGGATGTGGCTCGACCAATGGCAGAATTAGAGTCTTGGCTAGAAGATGCTGCCACACTTGCTGTACAAGATGCAGCTACTTGGACACAACAATCGCAGCTATTAAATAGATGGGTTTTACCACAAAGTCCTCCCCAAGGAATTGACTTGGAGTTAGCTAAGGCGATCGTTTCTCTCCGCCTTACCCACGATGAAGCTGCATTAACCCAGTTGCGAAAAGCTGCTGCTGTCACTGTTGAGGCGCACAAAGCTGGTATGGCAGCAACACCAAAAGCCAAGCTGGAAGCAGAAGTTCGTGCAGCGATGGAAGGGGTAATTATTGCCCACAATATGACAACTTCCTACACAAGTATTGTTACCGTTCACGGTGAAGTTTTGCATAACGAACAGTATCACCATCCCCTACAACCAGGTGACTTATTACTTGCCGATGTTGGCGCTGAAACTGAGATGGGTTGGGCTGCTGATGTAACTCGCACATGGCCAGTTTCTGGTAAGTTTTCATCTACCCAGAGAGATATTTATAATGTCGTATTAGCAGCCCATGATACTTGCATTGCCAAAATACACCCTGGTGCAGAGTATGGGGATATTCATTTGCTAGCTGCCACAGTTATAGCTGAAGGTTTAGTAGAGTTAGGCATTTTACAAGGAAATCCCCAAGACTTAGTAGAGATGGATGCCCACGCGCTGTTTTTCCCTCATGGTATTGGTCATCTACTGGGTTTAGATGTCCATGATATGGAAGATTTGGGTGATTTAGCAGGGTATGAAGAGGGACGTGAAAGGAGCGATCGCTTTGGCTTAGGCTATCTCCGTTTAAACCGTCCTTTGCGTCCTGGAATGTTAGTCACAATTGAGCCTGGCTTTTATCAAGTACCAGCAATTCTAAATGATGCCAATGTTCGCTCAACATATCAGAATGTAGTGAATTGGCAGCGTTTATCTGAATTTGCCGATGTGCGCGGAATCCGCATCGAAGATGATGTTTTAGTTACCGCAAAAGGTAGCGAAGTTTTAACAGCTGCATTACCGAATGATGCCGATACTATAGAAAATTTAGTAAGTTGTTAATCTGTGGATCATGCCTTGCTAATTGATAACGTAAACACATAGGATGTTACCTTATGATCAAAAAACCCATAGGATTACTACTCAACGGAGTTATTGTCAGCTTCGGACTATTGCCATTATTAGTTCAAGCACAGCAGCCGATTTCTGATACCCAAGTTGCGGCGATGGTAGAAGCATTAAGACAAGCTGCACCGCAGACAAAAAATCCCAATGATGGATATTACAGCGAATGGCAAGTGAAACCAGAAACCCTCAAAGGCTGGTCAAGAACTTGTCTCAAACGAGAATTGACACCGACGCAGTTTGAAAACAATCCTGCGATCGCTCGCCAAGTTGTCTCTTGCATTACCCGCCGTGAGTTAACAAATCAATTCCGCGCCACTAACAATAATGAAATTGCATCTGTGCGTGGCGCAGCTTGTTGGTGGATGACTGGTAGTTATAAAGGTTGTGACAAAGGTTTCACATCTGACTATGTGCAAAAAGTTGTCCGATTTTACCAACAACAGCGTTCAAAACCAGCAGCGACTCAATCATAAAAGGGCGACTCTTGAGAAAGAGTTAAGATAATTGCTTTACCTTTTCGACAACCCAATCAACACGATCTTTTCCGCAAAATATCTCACCGTTGACTACCCAAGTAGGGACTCCGGGATAGCCAAACTGTTCGTATTCTGCTAAGGCTGCGACTGCTACTTGTTTGGCTACTTCCTTGTGGATTAACTCAAGAGTGCGATCGCCCTTCAACCCAACATTATTATTTTGATATTAAATGTGGCTTCTAACCCATTGGCGAAATTCTTTAACTAATTCTAAATAATCTTTTTCTCCCACCTGCTCTAAGAAGTTATAAATCTCTGTTAATGGGAGATTGGGAAATGCTAAACTCTGTTCAACAGATAAATATTGCTGATTTTGTAAAACGTTAATACTAAAAGAATTGCCATCATATCGCCAGATTTCAGGCACACCCATGTCAGCATAGACTTCAAAACGATTTTTATAACTGTTAGTAATATCGATTTCTACTACCAAATCTGGTGGCGGATCTTGTTGCAAATTAATTCTTTTTTTGCCCTTAATGAACTTGACATTTTTAATGTAAAAGCATTCATCTGGTTCTGCGCCACTCAGCTCTGGACGTTTGAAAGTAGTAGAACCAAGGGGCTGAATCCTAACTTCTAGTTCTTCTGCTAGAGTTTCGACAAATCGACCCACAATTTTTTTATAACTTTCATGTTCAGGTGAAGGAACCATGATTTCTAAAGTACCTCGATTGTAAGTAAGCCGGAGGCGGCGACTAGCGCTAAGTTCAGTTAGCAAGTTTTCATAAGTTTGCCAACTGATACCCGATAGGTGGATGATTTCTGTGGGTTGAAGCAGTGTGTTGCTAGTCATAGCGATATGTAATGTAGGTTCTCGCTGTCCAATAGCCCTTCTTCGCCTCATTGTACTTTAACTAATTCGGCGGAATTCCCCATCCGTCTATAGCTCAGGGGATGGATAGCTGGGTAATGACGAAAACATCTCCGACTAATATCAACCGCAGGTTGATAAGGAAGTGGGGTGTTTGATAGCGGAGCGTTAGCTCATCTTGGAGCGTCGAAGTCACTAATTATTGTATTTTAGCACTTTACCACAATATATATTTATGGTAGAATAAGCACATCAAGGAGGTAAAAGTAAAGTGTTACACAAGGTTGTACAAGTCCGTTTATATCCGTCAGTTGAGCAAGAAATACAACTAGCACAAACTTTTGGTTGTGCTAGATGGTGGTGGAATTATGCATTAAATAAATCCATCGAGGCTTACAAAGAAACGGGGAAAGGGCTTGGACGATCAGCACTCAACGCATTTCTTCCTGCACTCAAAAAAGCTGAAGATACGATGTGGTTATCTGATTGTTACAGCCAAGTTTTACAGGCTACAACACTTAATCTAACTACAGCGTACAAAAACTTTTTTGAGAAACGTGCTGGATTTCCTAAATTCAAATCCAAACATGGTAAACAGTCTATCCAGTATCCTCAAAACGTCAAGATTGTAGATGGCAATGTTAAACTTCCTGGCAATATTGGGATAGTCAAAGCCAAAATACACAGGACTATTGAGGGGACAATTAAAACTGTTACTGTAAGCAAAACGCCTTCTGGCAAATACCTTGCATCTATCTTGACTGAGTTAGATGGTGAAAATCCGGTTACTTCAGTTCGCGCAGCGTCTCCGACAGGAGAAGGTAAAATATATGGTATCGATTTGGGGCTAAAACACTTCGCTGTCGTCACTGACGGTGAAAAGGTTTCCAAGTATGATAATCCTAAACACCTTGCCAAACACGAGAAAAATCTAAAACGTAAACAGAAAAAATTAGCACGTAAACAAAAAGGAAGTAATTCAAGAAATAGATATAGAAAAGTTGTTGCCAAGGTGTACGAGCGAGTTAGTAATTCGCGGCAGGATTTTCTACATAAACTTACTTATAAGTTGGTCAGCGATAGCCAAGCTGTCATAGTAGAGAATCTTCATGTATTAGGCATGGTGACGCTCGAAGACTCGCTAACGCTACGCTATCGTAATCATAAATTGGCGAAATCAATATCTGATGTAGGGTGGGGGACATTCACTAACTTTTTAGCCTATAAGCTAGAACGCAGAGGTGGAAAGTTGGTTGAGATTGATAGGTGGTTCCCCAGTTCCAAACTTTGCTCTAATTGTTTTTATCAAATAGGTGAGATGCCGTTGGATGTCCGCGAGTGGACTTGCCCTCATTGTAATACTCATCATGAGCGGGACGCGAACGCCGCGCAGAACATTAGAGCAGAGGGTATCAGAATGATAAAGGCGGAAGGTTCAGCCGTCTCTGCTGTAGGAGGGGATGTAAGTCCTAGTCTTGGGCGAAAGTCTAAGTTTAGGCACTCCCCCGTGATTACAGAAGCCCCAACTTCAACCGTACTCGGTAAGTTGGGGTAGTTCACGCTCAATCTTCTATAAAGCTAGGTATCTGGTTGCTACAGTCGCCGTGAAAACTACTAAGCTGGTAAATAGCACGTTTAAAATTTAGCGGAAATTCGGAATCGCATTTATCGGCGGTTCAAGATTCCCCATTGGCGAACTACCTGTAATTACATTATGTTTGATGCTCTATCTGACCGTTTAGAAACCGCCTGGAAAAAACTGCGGGGACAGGACAAAATTTCTCAATCCAACATTCAAGATGCATTGCGCGAAGTGCGCCGCGCCTTGTTGGAGGCAGATGTCAATCTCCAGGTAGTCAAAGATTTTATTAGCGAAGTTGAAGCCAAAGCCCAGGGAGCCGAGGTGGTTACCGGTGTGCGACCGGACCAACAGTTCATCAAAATTGTTCACGATGAACTAGTCGAGGTGATGGGAGAAGAAAATGTTCCCATCGTAGAAGCCAAGGAACAGCCTACTATTGTGTTGATGGCTGGGTTGCAAGGTACTGGTAAGACCACAGCTACCGCTAAGTTAGCCTTACATTTGAGAAAATTAGATCGTAGCTGTTTGTTGGTGGCGACAGACGTATATCGCCCAGCAGCGATCGACCAGTTGCTGACGTTGGGTAAGCAAATTGACGTACCAGTATTTGAACTAGGAAGCGACGCAGATCCCGTAGAAATTGCAAGGCAAGGTGTAGAACGCGCTAGGGCAGAAGGTGTAAATACGGTAATTATTGATACTGCTGGTCGTCTGCAAATTGACGAAGATATGATGGCGGAATTAGCCCGCATCAAAGCAACTGTCCAACCCCATGAAACTCTGTTGGTGGTGGATGCGATGACTGGTCAAGAGGCAGCTAATCTGACTCGCACTTTCCATGAGCAGATCGGAATTACTGGGGCGATTCTCACGAAAATGGATGGTGATAGCCGTGGTGGTGCAGCGCTGTCAGTGCGAAAGATTTCGGGAGCGCCGATTAAGTTTGTGGGCGTGGGCGAGAAAGTCGAGGCACTGCAACCGTTTTATCCCGATCGCATGGCATCCCGGATTTTGGGAATGGGCGATGTGCTGACCCTGGTAGAAAAAGCCCAGGAAGAGTTTGATTTAGCAGATGCTGAGAAAATGCAGGAGAAAATCCTGTCAGCGAAGTTTGACTTTACAGACTTTCTCAAGCAGTTGCGGATGCTGAAGAACATGGGTTCTCTGGGAGGCTTCATCAAGATGATCCCAGGGATGAATAAGCTCTCAGACGATCAGCTTAAGCAGGGAGAAACCCAGCTAAAACGCTGTGAGGCAATGATTAACTCCATGACTCGCCAAGAACGCCATGATCCAGATTTATTAGCCAGTTCTCCCAGTCGGCGGCGGCGGATTGCTTCTGGCTCCGGTTATAGAGAGTCAGATGTAACTAAACTGGTGGGTGATTTCCAAAAAATGCGATCGCTCATGCAGCAAATGGGTCAAGGTGGCTTCCCCGGAATGCCAGGAATGTTCGGCGGTGGCGGCGGTATGGGCAACGCCTTCGCAGGTGCAGGCAATCGTCCCGCAGCCCCCGGATGGCGTGGCTATGGTGGCGATGCAGGCACGAAAAAGAAAAAACCCAAAGACAAAAAGAAAAAAGGCTTCGGCAATCTTTAGTTATTGGGCATGGGGCATTGGTAATTTGCCAATGACTAATAGCACCAAATGCTAGACGAGTGCTAAAATTAGCATTTCGGCATACTTACCAATTAGGAGAATGATTCTTCAACCATGATCAAACTGCGCTTGAAGCGATTCGGTAAAAAACGGGAAGCAAGTTACCGCATTGTCGCCATTAACAACCTCGCTCGCCGTGATGGCCGTCCCCTAGAAGAATTGGGATTCTATAACCCCAGAACCGATGAAGTACGACTAGATGTTCCCGCCATCGTCAAGCGACTACAACAAGGCGCTCAACCCACTGACACGGTACGTCGCATTTTAGTAAAAGCCAATGTTTTTGAACAGGTCAGTGCCACAGCTACAGCCGCATCATAATTCCGGAACAATATCCCCAACAGCTAGCCCCAACTATGTTGGGCTGGTTCAGTTTTTAGTGCAGCCGTTTTTGGAATCTCCAGAAACTTTAAGCGTCGATTGCGAAATTTCTCAGGCCCTCAACCGGGCTTGGATTCGCATCGCCTTTGAAAGCACAGATAAAGGAAAAGTGTTTGGTCGAGGGGGACGCAATATTCAGGCGATTCGTACAGTAATTGCCGCAGCAGCAGCTGCTGCTGGGCAATCAGTATACTTGGATATCTACGGCAGCACTACGCCGGGCCGCGAGGGTATGTCTTTTGATGAAGAGACAGAAGAGCGATCGCCACCGCCGGCTAGGAGAGAACCGCGTGGAAATGATGGGCCTAGACCCATTGTTAAACCCCGCCTCCGCTAGGTCAAAACTAGAGAGCAAGTCTGAGCGGTTGTGGTTACCTCCGCTCAGAATTTTTATAGAGATGGAAAGTAGCAAAAAGATTTTTGGATTTTTCACTAGTAGGGGCGTACATCTGTACGCCCCTACAACCGATTAATTGTTGCAAAGATTTTTCCAAAATGTAATGTTAAGTAAAAAAGCGTAATTTCGCCTTTAGCGAGAAAACATTAACCTTTGTCTAAAACAGATCCTCACCAATTAAGAAATACTATGGCAGGTGCCTTAACAATTCAGCTGCCCAATATTCCCAGTGCGATCGCTCTTGCAGGAGATGGAGAAGAAAATCTCAAAATCCTATCTCGGCAAACAGGAGCCACTTTAGTGCTACGCGGGCAGGAATTATTGATTTCTGGTACTGAAGGGCAAATTGATCTGGCTTCTCGATTAGTGCGATCGCTTGAAGACCTCTGGATTAAAGGCAATACCATCACCAGTGCCGATATTTTAACAGCTCGTCAAGCTATAGATAGCGATCGTCAAGGGGAACTGCAAAATTTACAGCGAGATGTCCTTGCCAAAAGTCGCCGGGGTGAAGAAGTCCGTGCCAAAACCTTCCGTCAGCGTCAATATATTGAGGCACTGCGTAGGCGTGACCTCACCTTTGGGATTGGGCCTGCTGGTACTGGTAAGACTTATCTCGCCGTTGTTGTTGCTGTACAAGCGCTCCTTGCCAACCAGGTTGAAAAGTTAATTTTAACTCGCCCTGCCGTCGAAGCCGGTGAAAAACTCGGTTTTTTGCCTGGAGACTTGCAGCAAAAAGTTAATCCTTATCTTCGCCCACTTTACGATGCTATTTATGAATTCATTGACCCCGAAAAAATACCTAGCTTAATGGAACGCGGTGTGATTGAAGTCGCACCACTCGCTTATATGCGGGGACGCACCCTCAATAACGCCTTTGTAATTGTAGATGAAGCACAAAATACTACACCCGCCCAGATGAAAATGGTTTTGACTCGTTTGGGTTTCCGTTCTCGGATGGTGATTACAGGCGACATGACACAAACTGATTTGCCACTTCACCAACAATCGGGTTTAGGAGTAGCTTTACAGATTTTAAAACACGTTGAAGGCATTGCCTTTTGCGAATTTTCCCAAAAGGATGTCGTGCGTCATCCTCTAGTTCAGCGCATTGTCGCTGCTTATGAACAATACGAAAAATAGGGATTGGGAATGGGGCATGGTGCATGGGGCATTAATTAGGACTTATCGTTTAACTAACAACAAATGACAAAGGACAAATGACAAATGACCACAACATTAAAAGAATTTTTAGCAGCTTGTGAGAATCTTGGAACCTTGCGTTTAATTGTCACTAGTAGCGCTGCTGTATTAGAAGCAAGGGGTAAGCTAGAAAAGTTGTTTTATGCAGAATTACCAAAGGGTAAGTATGCAAATATGCACACTGAGGGCTTTGAGTTTCACTTGAATATGGACAGAATTACTCAAGTGAAGTTTGAAACGGGTGAAGCGAAGAGAGGTAATTTTACAACCTATGCTATTCGATTTTTAGATGATAAAAAAGAGCCTGCTTTAAGCCTATTTTTGCAATGGGGTAAACCGGGAGAGTATGAACCAGGACAGGTAGAAGTTTGGCAGACTCTAAAAGAGAAGTATGGTGAAGTTTGGCAACCTTTACCAGCAGAAATTTAATACAGCTAAACTGATAGGGGTGGAGGGAATCGGATATCTGCACTGAACTGCTCCACATTAATGCTGCGATGAATGGGTAAAACATATTCTAAATTTTCGTGGGGGTGAGGAATAATATGAGAAGAAAGCACCTCGCCACCTTCAACTTGCAGCACCGCCTTTAGTCCTGCTGTCACTGCCACATTTACCTCACCTATAACCCCCCGGATTAATACAGTAATTCGTCCCAAATCAGTATTTTCATAACCAACAAGAGTGACGCGAGCAGCTTTACACATGGCATCTCCCACTTCCACTGCTGTAGGAACGCCATAAACTTCAATCATGCCTAGTGCCAATGTCATGCTGTCACCATAATTTAAGATTATAGGGTTAAGTACCTTTAACTATGTTGGCTCGTGGGGATGGTAAATTAATGACTAACCAGTATTCTATAAGTGAATAGTTAGCAGGATAACACATAATAAATTAAGTGTATTATTATCCCATAAATTAAATAAATTGGCGCAAAAAAAGTGAATTATACAAAAAAATAAAACTCTATGATTAGCTTTTAGTAGTTGCTTTAGCGTTAAAGCAATTACTGCAAATTTTTAACTTTTTACATAAACTTACTTAATTTTTAATCGATAAATAATTAATATTAAATATAAAATTACTAATGCTTACAATAAAAACAATTTTGAGTTTTTGCTTGCTGCTTTTATTTTTCCTGTGGGATGGCGAAGCTCTAGCAGGAGAGTTGTCTGAACGGTTAGCAAATTTTCCTCAATGGGAAAAATTAACTTCTGTACAATCGGCTTCAAATGATTTGGTTTACCCTGAATGGATGGCTGGTAATTGGCAAGTTACAAGTACTTTGGTAGATTTGGCTGCACCTTTAGCACCAGATATTATAACGCCAGGGTTTGAAGGTAATCGCCGACAATTAAATCAGCCTGTGAGTTTTGTAGTAAGATTTGTGAAACAGCAACCATCTATTACTGGGTTAAAGATATTACCTCAGATAAATAAAAAATCTCCAGTTTTAGTAGCAGATAGAGCGTTTAATAGCTTAAATTTGGCAAGGGCTTATTTAGGGAATGAAGCTGTGTTATTAGTCAAAGTAGATCCCGATTCACCTAATCGTCAGATTACGTTCTTGCGTAGCAGTCGCCAACTAGTTTCCATTGTGACTGCACGAGGTACAGAAACTACCCCTGATGGCAAGTTCATCACCACAGAAGTGTTTCAACAACTATTCAAAGGCGGCTCACGACCTTATTTAAACTCTGTAGAATCTACCACCGCTTATCATAAACTTCTAACAGCTAATCCGGCAATTGAGGCAGATCAAGTTACTGCTGTCTATCTTTCACCACAAGATCCAGATTACTTTAAAGCTGGTTCTCGACCAGTTGCTCTCTATCGCTATCATCTAGAATTTGCTCCTGCAAAAATGTCTACTACTCCAAAGGAGTGATTTAGACTGATTAACCCTTGATTATTTTGTATTATATCTGTAGTATATAAATTCCAAGCTCAAGATCGCGCTCTTGGACGGTGTGCATCATGGCCAAATTTCAAGATATTGTCAATTACTTTCGCTCTTACTGGAAGCTGAGTGTTTTCAGTATTACAGCATCTAGCATTTACGAAGTTATTGATTTAGCTGTACCTTACGCGATCGGGCAGATTTTAAACGTTTTGTCTAATCAACCTTTGGATAAACCACTTCAAAGTGCGATCGCAACTTTTTCAAACATCACCAATTACCCAGTTAATAAAACTCTATCTTTGGGTGTCTTACTGGGTTTAATTTTCGTTGTCACCGTAGTGAAAGCGCCAACACAACCGTGGTTAAGCACTTGGTTTCATTGGGATATACCTTTAAGGGTGCGTCGGGAGAAAGCTCAAACAGCCATCGAAAAAATTCTGACTCTCCCACTCGAATTTTATGATGAAAATAACCCTGGACGTATTGCTGGAAGAATAGCAAGAGGTATTTCTAACCATACTTTTAGTTACCCTGAAGTTGCCGGACAGTTGATTCCTAAACTAGCTCGTGTACTAGGAATTTTCTTGTTTATTTTAGTGATTGAATGGCGAATTGCAGTTCTATATCTAATCTCCTTTGTAGTTATCCTTGGCTTAACTTTGAAGGATTTACAACGGTTGATTGGACATGAAACTATTCTGGATAAATACGGAGAAGACACCGAAAGCCGTACTTCCGAATTGATCACTAATATCAAAACAGTGAAAGCATTTGCTAGAGAAGCTAGAGAACTGAAACGGCAAAAGCAACGTTTAGATCGTGAACTAACGGTGATTGAGCAGCGCATCCATAAAGGTTATACGATACTAGCTACTTGGCAAAGAACTGTAATTCAGTTTTGTGTATTTACAATTCTGGGTTTGACTTTAGCAGCAACAGTAGATGGGAGAATTTCTCTCGGTCACTTTGTCATGACCTTAACTCTTTCTAGCATGGCTTATGCCGAATTAGAGCCTATTAGTAATTTGGCAGAAGTTTTTGCCCGTCGTTATTCTCCTATGCTACGGTTTCACGAATTTCTCCAAGAGCCAACTGCATCTGATTCAGCTAGTCTTTTAGAAGAGAGCAATCAGACAGAATCTCCTTATAAATTTACTGGAAAAGTTGAGTTGTCACACCTCAGTTTTGGATATGATGCCAAGCGTCAAGTTTTGCAAGATATTAACTTGTTGATTGAGCCATACCAAACAGTGGCATTAGTGGGGCGTTCCGGTTCTGGTAAGTCTACTTTAGTGAAATTGCTGTTGCGATATTTTGAGCCTCAAGAAGGTCAAATTCTGATTGATGGTCAAGATATTCGCACTTTAGATGTAGGTAAGTATAGACGAAGGCTAGCGATCGTTCACCAAGAAGTAGACGTTTTTAACGGTACTATATTGGATAACCTCACCTACGGCAGACCAAATGCTAGTTTGGAGCAGGTTCAAGAAGCCTGTAGGATTGCCAGAGTTGATGAAGTAGTGCAGCACTTACCCAAAGGTTATTACACCGTCGTGGGAGAACGAGGTGTCAGGCTATCTGGAGGACAAAGACAACGGTTAGGAATTGCTAGGGCGTTGCTAGTGGAACCAGACGTTCTAATTTTTGACGAAGCCACCTCTAGTTTAGATTATGAGTCTGAGCGTTCAATCCAACTAGCAATGCGATCGATTCAGGGTACTTGCACCACTATTGTTATTGCCCACCGTCTAAGTACAGTGCGGGAAGCCGATAAAATTGTGGTTCTGGAGCAAGGAAGAATTGTAGAAGTGGGTAGCCACGATGAACTCTTGCGTCACGAAGGTATTTACCGCCGTTTGCACTCCCTGCAAGAAACAGGAGAACTCCTGAGTTAGGGGACATACATATTTTGGATTGAGGATAATTAAAACTATGTTTCACAAAAAAACTACCAAATACCAAGTTCACGGCTGTAACTATATCTAAAAGCATTCGCTCTTTCCATAGTCCGCGTAATTTTGCCCTTTTACGACGCATTACTCTCAATGCCCTTAATCGCGAACATACTTAACCCGAACTCAGGTTAGCTAAGATCGGGCAAGTTTCTGAATCAGATGGAAAGCGCTTAAAAGAATTATGGGATTTGTATATTAAGCCTCAGTTTTAAGCAGCTTAAATTAAAAGCGATCGCACATAGATTACTAAATATAAATTTATGTAGCGATCGCCTTCTCAGACTATGTAGCAATCTGTGGTACTGACACCTTCACCAGCACTTTTTTGCTAAAAGACAGACCGTTCTCATTTTTGTCAATGATAATCGTGTCTCCAGAGATAAAAGTATTCTCCAATAACTTGGTGGCGAGGGGGTTTTCTACTTCTCGTTGAATTGCTCGTTTGAGTGGGCGGGCACCATAAACTGGGTCATAGCCTGATTCGACAAGGTGATCGCAAGCTGCTTGGGATATCTCAAAGAAGATTTTTTGCTCGCGCAGGAGATTTTCTACCCGCTTGAGTTGAATACGGATGATATGCCGCATTTCGGTACGATTTAGGGTATGGAAGAGAATAATGTCATCGACGCGGTTGAGGAATTCGGGGCGGAAATGCGATCGCAAAGCATCCATTACCCGCTTCCGCATCGTTTCATACTTGGAATCATCACCAGATACATCCAAGATATGTTCGCTACCAATGTTACTGGTCATCACAATAACGGTGTTACGAAAATCTACCGTTCTCCCCTGAGAGTCAGTAATTCTCCCATCATCTAACACCTGCAATAAAATATTGAACACATCGGGGTGCGCCTTTTCCACTTCATCCAGCAGCACCACTGAGTAAGGACGACGGCGAACCGTCTCGGAAAGCTGACCGCCTTCTTCATAGCCTACGTATCCTGGAGGCGCTCCCACAAGACGAGAAACCGAGTGTTTTTCCATATACTCAGACATATCTAAGCGCACTAAAGCATCATCAGAATCAAAGAGAAACTGAGCTAAAGCACGGGCGAGTTCGGTTTTGCCCACACCTGTGGGACCCATGAATAAAAATGAACCAATGGGACGCGAGGGATCTTTCATCCCCGCACGGGCGCGACGTATCGCGGCTGCTACCGCTTCTACAGCTTCTTCTTGCCCAATGACTCGTTGATGCAAATGACTTTCTAGTTGCAGTAACTTTTGCCGTTCCGATTCCAACAAGCGATTGACGGGAATTCCTGTCCATTTGGCGACGATTTCGGCAATATCAGCTTCGGTGACTTGTTCTCGCAACAACGTAGAACCTTGGTTTTGAATTTCTAAAAGGCTCGCTTCTTTGGCTTCGCGCTCGTGCTGTACTCCTTCCAATTTGCCATACTTCAATTGGGCAGCTTTATTTAAGTCATAAGCGCGTTCCGCCTGTTCAATTTGCACTCGCAGGGCATCTTCTTCTTTCTTTAAGGCGCTTATCGCCTCCAATATCTGCTTTTCACCTTGCCATTGCTCATTAAATACTTGCTGTTTTTCTGTTAAATCGGCAATTTCTTGCTCAATTCGCTCCAAACGTTCTCTCGTTTGTGGAATACCTTTTTCTTCGCCAGCTAATGACAGCTTTTCCATTTCTAACTGCATGAGGCGGCGATCAATAGTTTCCAATTCGGCTGGTTTGGAGGTAATCTCCATTTTCAACTGTGCTGCTGCCTCATCCACCAAATCAATAGCTTTATCTGGTAAGAAGCGATCGCTAATATAACGTGCTGACAGGGTTGCTGCTGCTACCAACGCCGAATCAGAAATTTTGACGTTGTGATGCACTTCATAACGTTCTTTCAATCCTCGCAGAATGGAAATAGTATTTTCTACAGTTGGCTGATCGACAAATACTTGCTGAAAGCGGCGTTCTAGGGCAGCGTCTTTCTCAATGTGTTTGCGGAATTCGTCGAGGGTAGTCGCACCAATACAACGCAGTTCTCCCCGCGCCAGCATTGGTTTGAGTAAATTTCCGGCATCCATTGCCCCTTGTTGGGTGGAACCTGCGCCAACTACGGTATGCAATTCGTCAATAAATAGTACGATGTCACCGTTAGATTCTGTAACTTCCTTGAGGACTGCTTTCAGGCGTTCTTCAAATTCTCCTCGTAATTTTGCCCCAGCAATCAAACTACCGATATCTAAAGAAATGAGTTTGCGATTTTTCAGAGATTCGGGAACGTCACCATTTACCATTCGCTGTGCCAAAGCTTCTGCGATCGCAGTTTTACCTACCCCAGGTTCACCAATTAATACAGGGTTATTTTTGCTACGACGAGACAATACTTGAATTACCCGCCGAATTTCCTCATCCCGTCCAATTACCGGGTCGAGTTTTCCAGATTTTGCCTGTTCTGTCAAATCTCTACCAAATTTTTGTAAGGCTTCATAACGAGATTCTGGCGTTTGATCTGTCACCTTTTGGCTACCGCGAATGGCTTTGATCGCAGCTTCTAGTTTAGCTACATCCGTACTAAAGCCTTTGAGGATCTTTCGTCCAACGCGATCGTCTTCAGCAAAGGCTAAGAGTATGTGTTCTACAGAAATGTAGGAGTCTTTCATCCTGACTCTAGCTTCCTCGGCTCGATCTAGTAAAACATCTAAACTGCGGCTAAGATAAAGCTGATCGCTTTTACCAACTTTGGGCTGACGTTGGGTAAAAGCTTCTAGCTGCTGTTGGAAGCGGATTGGATCAACCTCAGATTTAGCCAGGATACGTATTGCTAGACTAGTGGGTTCTTCTAACAGGGCAATAATTAAATGTTCAACATCTAGTTGCTGTTGTTGATAAGCACGGACTATATCCTGAGATTTAACAATCGCTTCCCAGGCTTTATCAGTAAATTTATTCGGATCTGTAGGTTGCATCTTTAGAATTTTAGAATTTTGATTTTTAGTTTAGGGATTGCGTGTTGGGGATTGGGGACTGGGTATTGGAAGAACTCTTCCCCAGTCTCTAATTATCCAAACATTCTCAGCGTATATCCGCGTGTATCTCCAGTGGCAATTTTGGATTGGTAATTGGCGATAGTTTAATCCATTACCTATTTTCTAATTTAACGTGTCGCGGAAGTCCCCACCTTCTTTGCGTTCGTGCAGCGTGTCGTAGACAGACGCTAACGCGAACAATGTACTCATAAGGTAGGGATTGTGAGCGGGGACTAAGGATTGCCATCCGGTATTGTTTTTTTGTGTCAACAAAAACAAATACTGGATGTATGACGAAGCACCAAAATTTTCTGATAAGCTTTCGATTATCTTGACCACCAATGCCGTAAGCGAAAACCAAGCTGGATAGGTATGTGTCGCAAGAGAAAGATTTGGGTCTTGGGAACCAGGACTCCTGACAAGAGGAGGGAATGTTAGACCAATAGAACTACAAAGTTCTGGAGGCTGTTCCCGATGAATTGGGAGAGCTACGTCCGTCTTACGGCGGGGTAGTTCACTTATAAGAATTACTGACTCACAAGTTGCTCTTGTGATTCCTGTTTGGCTGCCGATCCTTGAGATCCTAGTTGAATCAGTTCAATTTTATATCCATCTGGATCTTCCACAAAAGCAATTACTGTCGAACCATGTTTCATCGGCCCCGGTTCACGGACAACTTTACCGCCCTGCTTGCGGATTTCCTCACACGTAGCATAAATATCATCAACGCCAAGGGCAATGTGACCATAAGCATTACCCAATTCGTACTTTTCTATTCCCCAATTGTAGGTTAGTTCGATCACCGAGTTGTCGCTTTCGTCGCCGTAGCCAACAAAAGCTAGGGTAAATTCTCCCGCTGGATAATCTTTTCGGCGTAGTAATTTCATTCCTAGAACTTCACAGTAGAACTTTAAAGACTCTTCAAGGTTGCCCACCCGCAGCATTGTGTGTAGTAATCGCATATTGACCTTTTCTCTGTAATTGATTTAGTGTTATTCTCTGCCAACATTTTACCTAGCTGAAAGTCTTCAGGTAAAAATGCATCAGGGAAAAAATTAATTGAAGGAGGCAGAGGGCAGAAGGGAAGAATTTGAGCGGGGCTTTAACCCCACCATAATTTTTGCCTTTCTGGTTGATAAACATTCCCTTACCCATTTTTGGTGTTGATCCCTATCCATATAATGGAAATCTTCTTTAATCTCAGCCAATAAAGTCTTTTAAACGCCTATGCTAGCGATTGGGTTAGGCAGCTGGACTGTATGCGTAACAGACTCGAACAAAGGATAAAGTACAGATGAGTAAATTTTTAGATACTGCAATTGAAGCGATCGCAGCCCGTGAAATTCTTGATTCACGTGGTAGACCGACAATTGAAGCCGAAGTGCATTTAGCCAACGGTGTTGTTGGATTGGCACAGGTTCCCAGTGGTGCCTCGACTGGCTCTTTTGAGGCTCATGAACTGCGTGATGGCGATAAAAGCCGTTATGGGGGCAAAGGTGTACTCAAGGCAGTACAAAACGTCAAAGAAGCGCTTGCGCCAAAATTGTTAGGCTTGGATGCCCTCAACCAAGAACTGCTAGACCGGACGATGATCGCCATAGATGGTTCTCCTAACAAATCCAGTTTGGGGGCGAATGCGATTTTGGGGGTTTCCCTAGCGGCAGCTAAAGCTGGTGCTGAGTCTCTAGATATTCCGCTATATCGCTATTTGGGTGGCCCTTTAGCGAATTTACTACCAGTGCCGTTAATGAACGTGATTAACGGTGGCGCACACGCCTCAAATAACGTAGATTTTCAAGAGTTTATGATTGTCCCAATTGGCGCAACTTCCTTTCGGGAAGCATTGCGCTGGGGTGCAGAGGTGTTTGCTACCCTAAGTCAGGTGTTAGATGAAAAGGGTTTGCTGACAGGTGTGGGCGATGAAGGCGGTTTTGCTCCTAACCTAGAATCTAATCAGGTGGCTTTGGAGTTGCTGGTTGCTGCCATTAAAAAAGCTGGTTATAAGCCAGGGGAAGAAGTAGCTTTGGCTTTGGATGTGGCGGCTAGCGAATTTTATAAGAATGGTCAGTATGTTTACGATGGTAAACCTCACGCCCCGGCTGAGTTTATTGATTATTTAGGGCAACTAGTTGACCAATATCCAATTGTGTCAATTGAAGATGGCTTGCACGAGGAAGATTGGCAAAGTTGGCAATTACTCACCCAGAAGTTAGGTTCGCGGGTGCAGTTGGTAGGCGATGACTTATTTGTAACTAACGCCACTCGCTTGCAAAGAGGCATCCAAGAAAAAGCCGCTAATGCCATTTTGATTAAACTCAATCAAATTGGTTCTCTCACCGAAACCTTAGAAACAATTGATTTGGCAACTCGTAACAGCATCCGTTCAGTAATTAGCCATCGTTCTGGTGAAACAGAAGACACAACGATCGCTGATTTAGCCGTAGCCACCCGTGCCGGTCAAATCAAAACAGGTTCCCTCTGTCGCAGCGAACGGGTAGCAAAATATAATCGCTTGCTGCGAATTGAAGATGAACTAGGCGATCGCGCCGTTTATGCTGGTGCTGTAGGTTTAGGACCGAAGTAGGGGCTGGGGAAGAAGCAGGGGAGCAGGGAGCAGGGGGAGAATTCCTCTCCTTACACCCTTCCCCCCGCCCCTCTGCCTCTTGTGCCCAATCCCCAATCACGGATAAAACCCCAACTTGGGCAACCCCAAGGTTTCATCCCAGTCCATCATCAGGTTTAGGCACTGAATCGCTTGGCCCGCCTGTCCTTTAATTAAGTTATCAATTGCTGACATGACAATCACGCGACCTGTGCGCGGGTCAACTTCTACACCGATGTAACAAAGATTACTGCCGTTAGCCCACTTGGTTTGAGGGTAAACACCACTACCGCAGACTCTCACCCAAGGGGAGTTGCGGTAAAAAGCTGAGAAAATTGTGATTAAATCATCTCGCACTAAACCGGGATCGCTCATTGTGGCATATACCGTTGCCAAAATACCGCGCACCATTGGGACAAGGTGAGGTGTAAATTGAATCATGAGTTCGTGACCAGCTAAGTCACTGCAAATTTGCTCAATTTCTGGAGTATGACGGTGACGGCCGATATTAAAAGCTGCTATGGAGTTGTCTGCTTCAGCTAGTAATAAGTTGGTTTGAGCTTGTCGTCCACTGCTAGAGGTGCCAGCCTTGGCATCGATAATAGCTGTTTCTGGTTTGATTAAGCCTTGCTTTAAGAGTGGCGAAAGTGCAAGGAGGCTAGCAGTGGGATAAGAACCAGGACAGCCAATTAGTTGAGCTTCGGCAATGCGATCGCGATAAAGTTCTGGTAATCCATAAACTGCTGTAGCTGCAATTGTGCGATCGCTTCTCTCAATGCCATACCAATTTGTATAAGTTGTCAAATCGCTGAACCGATAATCTGCACTCAAATCTATTACTTTACATCCTTTTTCCAACAGTTTGGGCGCGATTTGGCAAGCCAGACCATTTGGTAAAGACAAGAAAACTACTTCACAGCGTTGAGCAATCATTTCTGGTTCTACCGCCTCTATTGGCAGGTTAGCTGTATGAGCCAAATGCGGGTACAAATCTCCAAAGGATTTCCCAATACTGCTCTCGCAGCCTAAATAAACCAGCTCTACTTCTGGATGATCCATCAGTAGTCGTACTAGTTGTACTCCGCCATAGCCCGACGCGCCAACAATCCCAACGGGTACGCGTCTAAATTTGCCCATGATCTGAAATCCTTATCCCATGAATGGTGAATTCGTTATCAGCTATCAACAATATCAGCGACTAGATGCACAGCATACAAAACAGCTGAAACCCCTCTACTTTTTTCAAACGCCGAGAATGAGTGACGCGGTAAAATTGTCAAATATTTTATTTGTCTCTCTTGTCTCCCTTTTCTCTGTGGTCGTTGCACTTTATTACTAAACCCCAATTTTAGTGGCAGAAATTGTTGCCACGTTATCAAATCATTGCTAGTCTACTTCTCTGCCTTATAAAGGAGCTACAATCTAAAATAAGAAATTGTAAAAAATATTTACGTTGGTAGCTGGAAATCTTTCTGTGTCAGAGCCTAATACTAACCAAGCTTTTAAATTTGATTCGATTGATGCCGCGTTAGCAGACCTAAAAGCTGGTCGCGTCATCGTAGTGGTAGATGATGAAAATAGAGAAAATGAAGGCGACTTGATTTGTGCTGCCCAATTCGCCACACCTGACATGATTAATTTCATGGCGGTAGAAGCTAGAGGGCTGATTTGTTTGGCAATGACAGGCGATCGCTTAGACGAGTTAGACTTACCTTTGATGGTAAGTAACATTACAGATACTAACCAAACTGCCTTTACGGTTAGCATTGATGCTGGCCCAGAATTGGGTGTAACCACTGGCATCTCGGCAGAAGACCGCGCCCGCACTATCCAGGTTACTCTTAATCCAGCCACAAAACCTACAGATTTACGTCGTCCTGGTCATATTTTTCCCATTCGGGCTAAAGCTGGTGGCGTACTCAAACGCGCAGGACATACGGAAGCGGCTGTAGACTTATCTCGACTAGCAGGGCTATACCCAGCAGGAGTAATTTGTGAAATTCAAAACTCCGATGGTTCAATGGCGCGGTTGCAGCAGTTAGTCGAATACGCAAAACGTCACAATTTAAAAATCATTAGTATTGCGGATTTAATCAGTTATCGCCTACAGCACGATCGCCTAGTGTATCGTGAGGTGGTTACCAAGCTGCCTAGTCAATTTGGTCAGTTTGAAATTTACGCCTACCGTCACACTCTTGATAATACAGAACACGTCGCAGTTGTCAAGGGCGATCCAGCTAATTTCAAAGATGAGCCAGTAATGGTGCGGATGCACTCAGAATGCTTAACTGGTGATGCTTTGGGTTCTTTGCGCTGCGACTGTAGGATGCAGCTTGTAGCTGCACTGAAGATGATTGAGTCTGCTGGTCAAGGTGTAGTTGTATACTTGCGGCAAGAAGGACGGGGAATCGGCTTGATTAACAAGCTGAAAGCCTACTCGTTACAGGATATGGGACTGGATACAGTAGAAGCAAATGAGCGTTTGGGATTTCCTGCTGATTTGCGAGACTACGGGATGGGCGCACAAATGCTCATGGACTTGGGCATCAAAAAGATTCGCTTGATTACCAATAATCCTCGTAAGATTGCTGGAGTCAAGGGCTATGGGTTGGAAGTAGTTGATCGCGTGCCATTGTTAATTGAAGCAACCGACTACAATTCTTATTACCTAGCGACAAAAGCGCAAAAGCTGGGTCATATGCTGTTACAGACTTATCTGGTAACAGTAGCAATTCATTGGCAAGATGACCCGGAAGCTGTGACGGAACGTTATGAACGCTTAGAGAAACTGCGACACTTAGCGAAAACTAATGATTTATTATTGCAGGAAGAAGCACGTCCATTAGCGATCGCTATATTTGATGAGCCATCTTTGACAGTACACTTGGGTTTTGATCAAGCAAAAGTTGCTAGCTCTGATTGGTATCAACAAAGTGGTCATCCTTATATACAGGCTATCTTCCAAATTCTGGATAACCTAGCAACCTTGCCATACATCCAAAAACTAGAGTTTCTAATTTCCTCTGGTTCCGATCCCTTGAGTAATTTACAAGTCCAACTAGATCGGCAAACATTCTCTTATGGTACACTGCCTTCATCGATCAGCGATCGCTTAGAAAAGCAGCAAATATATAGCTTTAGCAAATAGCTTGTTTTAATGAAAAACTCCACCCACTCAAGGGAATTGAGTTTTTGGGCATCGGGGATGGGGAAGAAGTTACCAATGCCCTATGCCCCAAGCGACGGGGCGACTATCCCTCTACAAACAGATGGGAATGAAGTTTCCTGTCGCTTTCAATAAATTATTTACTGACTCGATAGATTGGTCTGACCTGACGATAAGTATTAAGTAAATTTAGAAATTTATTACCATCAAAATTGATCGGGTCAACTTTTTGACTTGAACGGTCTACTAGCTTGTGGGTAGTGATGCGCTCGTCTGGGACTTGACTTTGAGCAATTAACCAAGCAAGAGAATTATACTGCGCTTCCGTATAACCGCTATGGGTTTGTTGGCTGGTAGCGTCATAACCATCTGGGGGTGTTTCCAAAGAAACGTGATAAGCAAAATTATTCACAGATGGGGGTAAATTTGGATTAGTCTTTACAGTTTCCACTCCATCAGGACTATCAAATACTGAGTTAGCTGCACCAAAAGCCCGCTTTTCTGGTGGTACTAGATAAACTACTGTTCCGTCTAACTTGATTAAAGTGTGGTAACTTGCTTGCACATTTTCATCATCATGGGCTACTTGAAAGAAATTAATGGCGCTGGAAGCAGAATAACCAGTTTCATGGAGGACGATAATTGGTTGGTTATTGAGAGGAAGGCCGTTAATATCTTGGGCGTAGCGTTCTCCATAATTAGTTGGGTTAACTGAGACAACTTCATAATTAGGTCTGTACTGTGCAAAAGCTTGAGTGGTTACGTACCTTGCTACAGGCTTGTTAGTTTTGACTGAGGACTTGATAACATCTTGAGATTTCTTTTCTAGCTCTTTTGCTGATTGGAATTCTGCCTGGGGATATTGACTCCAGGCTGTAACCTGTGGATTGGATATATCAGGTGTTGCCAGATTATTTTGTAATTTTGTCGCTCGTCCAATTAGCAGCACTAGAATTAGAGCCATGAACATCAGCGAGATTAGTAGCACCCTAGTCGCCCAGTCTTGAAACCTCATTTTTCTAATACACGTAAAATGGTAGATATAAACTTGTAGCTAAACTGGCGTATCCTTAATAGAAAAGCACTTCTGTACGCTTCTACCGCAGATGATATCCAAACGAGAATCGCTATAATACCTTAATTCTAGTCAAATATACGTTACCAGTATATGTTGGAATGCTATGTAATTGTTTTAAATGCTTCCTCTGCCTAGGAAGCTATTTCAATGCTATCAAAACCATCATTAGGAAATTTTAAATAAAAAAATACTCAACCACTGATTGTGGGGTGGGCATCTTGCCAACCCCACAATATTAAAAAATTAAAAATTTATTTCCCTAAGCTTACAAGCCCATAGAGTATAAAATGACACGATCATGCAGTCTGTCAGGCAAAATATGCTTCAGCACAGCTCCAATTTTGGCATCTTGTCCAACAAGATAGCGTGTCTTTGGGTGCTTTGCAGTGAGTGCATGGAGAACAGCTTGAGCGACAATATCCGCAGAAATTCCGTTAGATGCGAGAATCTGCATTTTCTTGCGTACAATATTCATCGCCTGACCATAGAGATTTTGTGCTGTTTGCGGTAAATCCTGCTGTGCTATTTCAGATTGACCAAGGGACTTTTCCCAAATCGGGGTAGCAATAGAACCAGGTTCAATAATTGAAACCGAGATTCCCCAAGGTCGTAATTCCATCCGCATCACATCAGTTAGTGCTTCCAAGGCAAATTTTGACGCATTGTAAGCTCCCAGGAACGGTGTAGGGCTTCTACCAGCAATGGAACCCATATTGACAATTCGACCCCGATCTTGGCGTAATAGACCAAGAAATCCTTGTGTCACCGCTAATTGTCCGGTAACGTTAACTAGCATCTGGTGTTGAAATTCTGCGATCGCTAATAATTCTAAAGGGCCTGGGATAGCAATTCCAGCATTATTTACTAAACCTAAAATTCCACCACCACCGACTGCATTTGTTACCTTATCAACCGCAGATGCGATCGATTCAGCGTCAGTAACATCTAAAAAAATCGGAGTGAGCCTTTGTGATCCTTTCTGTTTAAGTGTTTGAGCATCACTATCTTGACGCACGCCAGCAAAAACAGAGAAGCCCAACTGGTCTAAAAGCAAAGCACACGCTTGACCAATTCCTGTTGATGCTCCTGTAACCACTACTGTACGTTGATTTCCTGCAACCATTAACTCTCTCCGTACTATGATGGGATTGCTGTAATTATGAATTAGTCTGAATAAGCAGGGTACAGGGAAGAAAAACCACGCCCTGAAGGGGTAAAGCTTCCCTACAGGACGCTGCGCGAACAACCAAGAAAGAATAAGAGCAGCAGTGCTTTCACCCACAAGGAGTTTGATACCTTTCTTTCCCCCTGCTCCCTGCTCCCTGCCCCCTGCCCCCTGCCCCCTGCCTCTTATCAATCTCTGCAAGTACCAGCGCGAAGACAATCTTCCGTTTGGTCATCTCTAGCTGACATTTGCCACGGAAATTTGTCTAACTGAGAATTTGTGCTGTAAACGACTAGAGCAGTTATTATGGAAAGCTGGTTTTCAACAATTGACACGTCATTACTACAAGTACTGCTTAGTTGAGCATTGTATAAATAAACAGGCAATGCCATTAATCCAATGCAAATTCTCCGATTCATAAAACCTCAGCAAAAAACTTCCGATTGCGCTATGTATAGATACCACCTTGATGAACCGGATTTTCAAAACTGAGTATTATATGTTGATGTTGTGTCAATTTACTCAGCGCTAGTAGCCGCAGAGACGTTATTTCTAAATGATCGGTTCCACCTTTTTTTGGTTAAGCATTGCCTACAATATGGCTTCCTACTAACTTATGCAGATGCAACCCCAAAAAACAGGATAAAAAACCCACAGCACTCAAAAACATATCTTGCTAACTGCATTCCCCGGATAAAATAGTTAACAAATGTTGCCTACTAACTGACTCATGACGCCTTCACAAGACGTAGATACTCTAAACGTTCCCAACATCGACGATCAAGAGGGATATGGCAACCCAGACACCAATCCTCTTGATGAGTTACCAGGTGAAGTCGAAATGTCCCTTTTCGACCACCTAGAAGAGTTGCGACAGCGCATTTTTTATTCGCTGATTGCCGTAGCCATCGGTATCATTGGTTGTTTCTTTGCCGTTAAGCCGATTGTCCAGCTACTTGAGGTTCCAGCACAAGGAGTAAAATTTCTCCAACTTGCACCTGGAGAATATTTCTTCGTATCACTCAAAGTTGCAGCCTACACTGGCATCGTACTTACTAGCCCTTTCATTCTTTACCAGATTATCCAGTTTGTGCTTCCAGGACTGACTCGCCGCGAACGCCGTTTACTAGCACCTGTGGTTTTGGGTTCGAGTGTGCTGTTTGCTGCTGGGTTAGTATTTGCCTATTTACTCCTTATCCCCGCAGCTTTGAATTTTTTCATCAGCTACGGAGCAGATGTTGTTGAACAAATTTGGTCAATTGATAAATATTTTGAATTTGTGCTGCTACTATTATTCAGCACTGGTTTAGCATTTCAAATTCCCATCATCCAACTGTTACTCGGTAATTTGAACATTGTCTCATCTCAACGAATGGTTTCTGGTTGGCGCTACGTGATTATGGGAGCAGTGGTTTTAGGAGCCGTGCTTACACCTTCTACTGACCCCCTGACTCAAAGTCTTTTAGCGGGAGCAGTTTTAGGGCTTTATTTCGGTGGTGTTGGACTGGTAAAGCTCACAGGGAAATAACATCTGAAATCGGTAAAAAGATTTTCAATCTTAGTTTGTGACCAAATGTTTATTCAAGCCCCGATCATTCCTAATTCGTAATTCGTAATTAAACCGATAGCGCAGCATTAGCTAGTATTTAAGCGTCGGGTCAAAATCCCCCAATTTTAAAGATCGTACCGTTATGGGCAGGCGGGGTCTAAATTTTTATCCATAACGTAATTACGAATTACGAATTGTTAATCTATACCAGATATCATAATTAGATAACTATTTTTCAAATAGAGTTAACCATCTTTACTTAACTCACCATTAGCAAGGAGCAACGCATAAGCAATCCCACCTAGCTCGACTTTCTCTGCCCCAAAAAATGTACCTCGATGTTCAGCAGTTATTAGCAACTAATGTTGAGATAAAAGCCATTAGTTTTTCCTTGAGTATGTGTATTTTATCACATTTCCAGTGGGCAAAAACACTATACACGAGCTATGGTATTTTTGGATAAAAAATACTATAAAATACTTAGAAATTTATTAATGTTAATGCAATAGCGGGTCATAATATCCATTCCGAAGAACGTTCGCCTAAATCGAGAGGAATGCTAACAGCTTTGCCGAGCCGGGGGCGATCGCGTGTTTGGGTGATAAATGTTTGTACTTGTGTTGATCCACCCAAGGCATGAAGATAATTAGCAATGCTATCAAGATGTTCTTGGTACTCTGTCTCGCTCAAGGGAAAAGAAGCTTGCTCCAAGTATTTCCACATTACTTGCAAAAATATCTTTCCCTGTGCCCGCCGGAACTGGACATCGTAAGAGTATCCCCATTTATCAAGCAACATCTGACGTAATTCCTGTCCTGTCATAGCTTTTCTCAATCAGATTTTACATTTAGTTATGATGTTAAGTTCCGTGACTCCAGTATGATAAGGATATAAAGAAATGTAATGCTAACAGAAAAGATGCTTTTTATATCTTGCAACAAAGAAGTATGGCATCGTTGTGAGCGCTAGCATTTCGACTTAGACAAGAGTTCCTCAAGTATTAGTACTTTTGTCAAAATGCTTAACAAAATACACAAAGAGCGCGTAGATTATGGCTCAATTTTCTGAATCAGCAGACGTGCCCGATATGGGGCGTCGTCAGTTCATGAATCTGCTCACTTTTGGGACTGTCACTGGAGTGGCTCTGGGTGCATTGTATCCCGTTGTCAACTACTTTATTCCACCCGCAACTGGTGGTGCTGGTGGCGGTGTAACGGCAAAAGACGAGCTAGGTAACGATGTTAGCGTTGCTAAATTTCTAGAAAACCGGAATGCAGGCGATCGCAACCTAGTCCAAGGGCTAAAGGGAGATCCTACCTATATTGTGGTAGACAGCAAAGAGGCAATCAAAGATTATGGCATTAATGCCATCTGCACCCACTTAGGTTGTGTCGTCCCCTGGAACGTTGCAGAGAACAAGTTTAAGTGTCCTTGTCATGGTTCCCAGTATGACGAAACTGGTAAAGTTGTTCGGGGTCCTGCACCTCTGTCTCTGCCTTTGGCCCATACCAATGTAAGCGACGACAAAATCGTCTTGACCCCTTGGACTGAAACCGACTTCCGCACCGGTGATGCAGCTTGGTGGGCTTAATAATTTTGTCTTTAGTCCTTAGTCATTCGTCCTTTATTCAGGGCTAAATGACTAATGACTAATGACCAGTGACTAATGACTAATTCAATCGTTGCCCTTACTAGAGATGAGAAATGTTTTCTTCAGAGCGAGGTTAACTCGCAGTGCTAGAGCCATCGTAAAAACATTGCTTATAGCGATCGCCACCGTGACATTTTACTTCACCAGCGATCTAGCCCTTCCCCAATCAGCTGCCGCCTATCCCTTTTGGGCACAGCAAACCTATCCTGAAACCCCCCGCGAACCAACTGGGCGGATTGTTTGTGCCAACTGTCACCTAGCAGCCAAGCCTACAGAAGTGGAAGTTCCCCAATCGGTGCTACCTGACACTGTTTTCAAAGCTGTAGTAAAAATCCCTTACGATCTTAGCGCCCAGCAAGTTGGTGCCGATGGTTCTAAGGTTGGCTTGAACGTCGGTGCTGTACTGATGCTACCTGAAGGCTTTAAGATTGCTCCTGAAGACCGTCTTTCTGAGGAACTTAAAGAAGAAGTTGGCGACACTCCCTTCCAACCCTACAGCGAAGATAAAGAAAATGTCGTCATCGTCGGACCTTTACCCGGTGAACAGTATCAGGAAATCGTCTTCCCTGTTCTTTCTCCCAACCCCGCAACCGATAAAAACATCCACTTCGGTAAATATTCAGTTCACTTAGGTGCTAACCGAGGACGCGGACAAGTTTATCCTACTGGCGAAAAGAGCAACAACGCTGTTTACAACGCTTCTGCTACTGGCACAATTACTAAGATTGCCAAAGAAGAAGATGGAGACGGTAACGTTAAATATCTAGTCAACATCCAACCTGAATCTGGTGATGTTGTCGTTGATACGATTCCTTTGGGACCAGAACTGGTTGTTTCCGAAGGGCAAGCAGTTAAGACTGGTGAAGCTTTGACCAACAACCCGAATGTCGGTGGATTCGGTCAACAAGATGCAGAAATCGTATTGCAAGATGCCTCTAGAGTCCAATGGATGATTGCATTCATCGCTCTTGTAATGTTAGCCCAAGTTATGCTTGTGCTGAAGAAGAAACAGGTTGAGAAAGTTCAAGCTGCTGAGATGAATTTCTAAATTCTTTGCTAAATCATTATTGATGAGACAGGCTTATTGCCTGTCTTTTTTAATTGTTAAACAGAGGATGGCACTTGTGTGGTGCTGTAGAAACCTAAAATTTACCCAAGCCTATGTTTAGGCTTGGGTGTATCTAACAATTATCGTGATTGGAAGTTAACAAAAAATTGTGAATAAGGTTAGTTAGCTAAACAGCACCACTGTTTCTATTAAACAGAATAGCTATAGTTTTGAAAATTAGCTTTAAATCGTACACCAAACTCCAATTTTTTTGATACTGCAAATCCAGGTTAATTACATCTTCAAAACTACGGACTGTAGAACGCCCATTTACTTGCCATTCGCCAGTCATACCGGGTTTAACATCTAAACGTTGCCACTCCGGTACTTCGTAGCGTTCCACTTCATCGGGTGTAGGCGGTCGAGTGCCTACTAAACTCATTTGCCCTTTGAGGACGTTCCAAAATTGCGGTAATTCATCAAGACTAGTTCGCCGTAAAAAGCGCCCTACTTTGGTAATTCTAGGGTCATTATCATTCTTGAAAAATGCGCCTTGCACTTGGTTTTTGACTTGGGATTTCTTAGCTTCTGCATCCACACACATAGAGCGGAATTTCCAAATTTTAAACCGCTTCCCCATCCAACCACAACGGGTTTGGCTGAAGAAAATAGGGCCGGGATCATTAATTTGAATAGCGATCGCAATAGGAATAAACAAAAACCCTGTAATTAATAAACCGACCACAGACCCCACAATGTCTAATAACCGTTTCATCCAAGATGCCACAGAAGGGTGAGTAGTGGGTAACTGCTCTACTTTACGGGAAGTTGTCTTCTGGTTATCTACTAAGTTTTCTTGTTTGATCAGCGACCCATCGCCCACTAGCTCTAAGGGAAAAACCTCATTTAATCCCGTGAGTTTTAGAACTGCCATGACTTGAGGCGTTACATTCCGCAGTGTTAATGTAATACCTTGGGTCTGGGCGTATTTAAAATTACTCACCAGGGCACCTAAACCACTACTATCCATAAAAATAGTTTGGTAAAAGTCAATGATGATTTGTTTAGGATGTGAATTGGATTGAATTAAGCTTTGGCAGGTTTGTTTAAAGCCTAAAGCCTCCAGCACGCTCAACCGCTTAGGCATCTGCACTATAGCTGTGTCATTTAAGGAATTAACTGGAAAATCGACCTCTGTCGGTTGGCTTGTCATGAAGCTCTGCACTTTCGTTGCCATGTATAATGTAATCTGCCAAACGTTATTTTGTCCTACAAAATTACCTAACCTAATATTGGAATCAGTAGTAATAAGGACTAATTGCTATTTACCGGGGCTGAGATTGGAGATCGCTAGCGACGATTCACAATAGAACAAGAAGCCAAAAAACATCCTTGCTGTTGTGCCGACGCAGCGCGATCGCGTTGCTCTCATCAAATGATTGCTAAAACTACGGTTACACCTACTGCACGCCTAGTTGAGGTCTTTTCTGCCATTCAAGGGGAAGGACTAAATGTAGGGACGCGTCAGATATTTATTCGTTTTGCTTTGTGTGATTTGCGCTGTCACTTTTGTGATAGTGCCCACACTTGGAATGCACCTGCTAGTTGTCGGATAGAGCGATCGCCTGGATTGCGCGATTTTGAAATTCACTCTAACCCTGTCTCTCTACCCATATTAATCGAATGGGTGGAACGACAAAACCTACCTTGTCTACACGATAGCATTAGCTTAACAGGGGGTGAACCACTTCTTCATGCCCCATTTTTAATGCAGTTTCTACCCCAAGTGCGAGCCATAACTGGTCTACCTATATATTTAGAAACTGGCGGACATCGCCCAGAACAACTGGCGATGATTCTCCCCTATTTAGACTCTGTAGGAATGGATTTCAAATTGCCCAGTGTTAGCGGTGAAAGTCATTGGCTAGAACATGCTAAATCTCTCCAATTGTGTCATGACTCATATTTAAATGTTTTTGTCAAGATAATTGTGTCTCAAAACACAGATCCAGCCGAGTTGGAACGTTCAGCCTTGCTAGTGGCAGAGGTTAGTCCAGATATCTCAGTATTTTTACAACCTGTGACGCCTTTAGCAGTATCTGAGCAATTCTCCCCAATACCTATGCTTGCGCCTGCGGCCGATCAAGTTTTGAACTGGCAAGCTTTGATGAAGGGGTTTGTTAAGCACGTGCGTGTGATCCCTCAGACGCATAAAATGTTGAACCAGCTGTAAAAGCTTCTGTAAAATTTGAGTTTGATAAAGATGTAGTCAAGAAAAAAGTAAGATTTTATGAAATGCTCATTGCTACTGCTAATTATCAAGGCAGCAGCCCTCCATTAGATATTCTCAGTCTGAAGCTGGGAATGAGGAGTTTAACTCATCCCACGGCTATGAAAACATCACTTGTTTGATAATACGCTCCTGCGAACGCGACACTCGTAGACTCGTTAACGCTCCGCTATCGTTTTCTTAAATTGCCGTGGGATTTTGCATTTGTAATTAGTTATTAGTACCAATGACCAATGATCAATGACTAATGACTAATTACAACCCGCCTTCATCTGGAGCTTTGGATTTAGCTTTAGCCTTATTGGCACTACGTTTGAGAGCAGAGAGCCTGGCTTCGTATCTCGACCGTTGGCGCTTACTAGGAGTATTGTCAATCAGGGTTTTCAAGGCGCTACCTAGGCTTTTGTAGGCATTAGGGAGGCTATAACCAAAACGAGTTGCCAAAGCGATCGCTTTCTCATCAGCATTGAGCAATTCTCTTAGTTGCTTTTCACCACTATTCTTTTGGTACAGTCGCCAGCCTGACACACCACACAGCGACAAAGCTAACACCAAAAGCAATCCATCTTGTACCCACAATTCGCCTACAGCACCACCTAAGCCGATGGCTAGTGCTGCCATTTCCCAACCATCTTTAGGAATTGTGTCATTTTGAACGCGAGCAACTTCATGCCAGAACAGCAGATTACGCTGATCCATTGCAAGGGCATCCCATTTAATCAGGTCAATTTGAATTTCTACCTGGTCTTTACCAATTTCTTCGCAACGAACCAGGGGTGGATTGACCTCAGTTGTGCCTTCAACCGTGACCCAGCTCTGTAATTCTGGCGGTAGTAAGCCTTTCAACCGCCGTAGTTCACTCATTTCCGCTTTGGCAGAGGAGGTTGCATAGGATGTCATAATATCCAGCCCCAGAAAATTTCAGTATATAGTGAGGGTATCACTTTGGAGTATAGCGATTTAAGTGATGATCCGTCTCACTCGCTGGGAAAACTTCCTCGCTTTTTTCGCGCTTCCATTGCCTTTTCCAGCAAATCTAGCAATCCTGGGGCTTCTTCTTGAATACTTAGTAACAGTCTTTCCCCAAGTTCTACATTCCCCGGATCAAAACCTGTTACCATAACTTCTTTCAGGCGAGGTATTGCTATACCATCCACAATCTGAATTAACCCACTCAGACAACGGTGAAATTGTTTTTCTGTGAGAATCGAGTCTTCTAGAGGAAACTCAATAATGGCACGGATTTCGCCATCGGATGGATCATACTCCCATTGCAACATTTTGGTTTCCCAAGAAATAGCAAGCATTGTCTGTAGGATAACTCCCTTGTGAGGATGGTCTTGAATTCCTGACAGAACTTGAGGGGCAAATACCCGGAAAAATTTTCCCTCTTCATCCAGTTGGACAACTATTAGGAAATCTTCTAAGTTATCAGCCTCCACACCTGTTATAATCCGGTCTTCTTCTTCATCAAAACGGTAGTCCCAACCAAGGTTATCTAAATAGTTGGCAATCTGTTTGAGGTTAGCTCCCATAAAAGCCTCATAAGGAACGGTGGAGCAGCTGTTACCAGACCTAGTTTAACCTGCTAGGGATAGTTGTTTAGGTTGGTGTGGCTACTTCAGATCGCATCAAAGTATGCAATTAGGGAATGGGGCATTGGACATGGGGCATTGGGCATTGAAGTGAAGATAGAAAAAACAGATTTTCATCCTGGGCTATGAATGATATTTTATGGGGTTCTCTTGCTTATTATTCAAGAAGCGCTCAACGCATTTTTATAATTTTTATTCACTGAAGGATATAAAGCTAATTCATTGAAATTTTAATATTATCTTCCAGGTTTAATGAATGTATTGCCATATCAAGGATGGTAGCTGTAAGTTAAATAAAACTCGGAAGCTTAAGCCAAGTTGAAAGATTTGCACTTACCATCTGAGGCTTTTGAAAAAATAAGTAAAAACTTAAACTAGCGTTTTTTAAAGCGAATAAATATAGCACAAAGGCTGGTAGAGTTTTATATTACAAGCAGCAAAATGTTTTTACTGAATAATTGTAGTGAAAAATACATTTTTTATTGTAGATATCAATGAAGTTTATGCGTAAATCAGCTTTAATCTTGGCGATCGCACCTTTAGTCTTTGCGATCGCTGCTTGTGGTGGAGATTCAGGTCAAATAGCAAATACACCCGGCACTCCAGGCAGTAATCCAGCCCCACCAGCAGTTCGAAATCGCTGGGATAGTATTAAAAGTCGTAGTCAGCTAACTTGCGGTGTCAGTGGCGAAGTCCCAGGATTTAGCTTTGTCGGAACTGATGGTAAATATAGCGGTATAGATGTAGATATCTGTCGCGCGATCGCCGCAGCTTTATTTGACAACCCAGATGCAGTAGAATTTCGCAATCTCAATTCCAAAGAGCGGTTTACAGCTTTGCAAACTGGCGAAGTAGACATTCTCAGCCGCAATACTACCTGGACACTTAGCCGCGATACCTCTGTAGGTTTAGAATTTGCACCTGTGGTCTTTTACGACGGACAAGCCATAATGGTTCGCAAAAATAGCAACATTAAGTCCCTGGCAGACTTTAAAAATAAACCCATCTGTGTTCAAACTGGTACTACTACCGAACAGAACTTAGCAGATCAAATGCGGAAACGGAGCGTTGCATACAAACCCGTTGTCTTTGAAGACGTTAATGTTACCTTTGCTACCTATGCTCAAGGGCGTTGCGATGGTATTACAGCTGATCGTTCGGCATTGGTTTCTCGGCGCACGACTCTACCCCAACCAGAAGATAACGTGATTCTTGAGGAAGTGATTTCTTCAGAACCCCTTGCGCCAGCAGTTGCCAAGGGTGATGCTAGGTGGGGTGATGCTGTTAAATGGGTGGTTTATTCCCTGGTAAAAGCTGAAGAATTGGGTATTACTTCCCAGAATGTAGGTCAGTTTGCTGCTAGCAATGACCCAGATATTAAGCGTTTTTTAGGAACCGAAGGCAACCTTGGTGAAGGACTAGGCTTAACTAACGACTTCGCAGCCAGAATAATTAAGCACGTTGGTAACTACGCCGAAATTTACGATCGCAACCTCGGCCCCAAGACAAAACTCAATCTACCTCGTGGTCAAAATCAACTCTGGAACAAAGGCGGACTGCTTTATTCTCCACCATTCCGGTAGGGAGTTAAGAGTTAGGAGTTAGGAATTATTATTCTCCCTATGGCTCTTGTACTCAATGACAAATGACAAATGACAAATTCAAAACCACCTTTATGGCGTGATGTCCGTTTTTGGCACATTGCTTTACAATTCATTGCCGTATTGTTAGCAGTAATTGTAGTAATAATACTGTTGGGCAATCTCAATCGTAATTTGCAGCAATTAGGTATTCCGTTTGGCTTTGATTTTTTTAAACAACAAGCATCTTTTGATATTGGCGAGACGCTAATTCCCTATAAACCCACTGACCCCTATAGTCATGCTTTGTGGGTGGGATTAATTAACTCCTTGCGGGTGGCGCTTGTAGGAATTTTGCTCACAACAATTGTAGGAGTAAGTGCTGGGGTCGCCCGACTTTCTGACAACTGGCTAGTACGGAATATCACGATAGTTTACGTAGAGATTTTCCGCAATACGCCCTTACTGCTGCAATTGCTGTTTTGGTACTTTGCTGTTTTCCTCAGTTTCCCCAAAACAGAAAATAAAATATCCCTTTGGGGTTTTATTAGCGTTAGTCAAAATGGCTTAGAACTCCCTTGGTTTACCTTATCCCCAGAGTTTTCAGCTTTGCTGTTGGGATTAACGTTTTATACGGGTGCATTTATCGCTGAGATTGTCCGAGGTGGGATTCAATCAGTAGTTAGGGGACAATGGGAAGCAGCGCGATCGCTAGGATTAAAACCAGGGTTAGTTATGCGGCTGGTAGTTTTTCCCCAAGCTTTGCAGGTAATAATTCCACCATTGACGAGCCAGTATCTTAATTTAACGAAAAATACCAGTTTAGCGATCGCGATCGGCTATCCTGATATTTATTTTGTCGCCTCTACCACCTATAACCAAACTGGGAAAGCCGTAGAAGTTATATTACTGATTATACTCACCTATCTCACCCTGAGTTTAACCATCTCTATAGTTATGAATTTCTTCAATCGTAGCGTACAAATTAAAGAGAGATAATACAATTTTAGATTTTAAATTTTAGATTGTATACTCCTACAAAAAGCAAACTATGTGTAAGTCCTGATAGAGAAATATTTATTGATAATTGCTTTTTGTTTCTTATCTATCGCAATTATCTTTGTAAATTAATCTAACAGAGATATAGAGAGAATAAATCATTAAGATGACAAACAATCCAAAATCCAACATCGTTCATAACGTAGCCGAAGTCCAAAACCCAAAATTGTTGTGGTTACGTAAAAACCTGTTCAATACTTGGTACAACAGCTTATTAACTGTTGTCTGTTTAGTGTTGCTGTTTTGGGTAGTGCGAGGAATTATAACTTGGGCAACTACTCAAGCACAATGGGCGGTAATTCAGGTTAATTTACCTTTATTTTTAGTTGGTAGGTTTCCTCAAACGCTATATTGGCGAACTTGGATTGTGCTGGCGATCGCTTCAACTTTAGGCGCTATAACTGTGGGTATATTTTTTGGTAAACAACAGTTAACTAAGCGTAAAATTTATTTTTTTACTTTTATAACTGGCATTTTATTAGTTTTTTTACCACTAGCCTTTACAGCCCGCCTATGGTTACTATTAATTGCAGTTTTGCTAGTTGCAGGTTTCTGGTATGGAGGAAAGTTTACTAAGTTAATAACTCCTTGGCTTCCTCTATTATGGTTAGTGTCTTTCCCCATTATTCTTTGGCTATTCGGCGGTGGATTTGGATTACAACCTGTATCGACAAATTTATGGAATGGTTTGCTACTTACCCTACTGATGGCAGCAACCAGTATTGTACTTTCCTTTCCCATTGGAGTTTTACTGGCTTTAGGGCGTACAAGCAATTTACCCGTAGTCCGTTGGTTTTCCATCCTGTACATTGAAATCGTCAGAGGAGTACCACTGATTGGGATTTTGTTCCTCGCTCAGATAATGCTGCCATTATTTATATCAGCAGATGTGCGTTTAGATCGGGTAGTACGAGCAATTGCTGGATTAGTTTTATTTAGTGCTGCATACATGGCAGAAAACGTGCGCGGTGGACTCCAATCAGTTCCTCGTGGGCAAATTGAAGCCGCAAAAGCACTAGGATTAAATACAGCCTTCGTGGTTTTATTTATCATCTTACCTCAAGCCTTACGTACCGTTATCCCTGCGATCGTTGGTCAGTTTATCGGCTTATTTAAAGATACTTCACTATTATCTTTAGTGGGATTAGTAGAATTAACAGGTATTGCCCGTTCCATATTGGCACAACCACAGTTTCTTGATCGCTATAAAGAAGTTTATCTTTTTATTGGATTTATTTATTGGATATTTTGTTACTCAATGTCGTTGGCTTCTCGGCGATTAGAGAGACAGTTGAATAATTAGTCATTAGTCATTGGCCATTATAAAAATAATATTCATTATTTGGACTTTAAATACTATGCCAGAGGTACAATCAATAATTGTTGCTGAAGATGTTCACAAGTGGTATGGTAAATTCCACGTTCTTCAGGGTGTGAGCTTGACAGTTAATCGTGGAGAAGTAGTAGTTTTGATGGGACCATCTGGTTCAGGTAAATCTACCTTTATCCGCACATTTAATGCTTTAGAAGAATACCAACAGGGAAAAATTGCAATCGACGGTATTACCCTCAGCCATGACTTGCGAAATATTGAAACGATTCGCAAAGAAGTGGGAATGGTATTTCAGCAATTTAATTTATTTCCTCATCTCACAGTGTTGCAAAATATTACTTTAGCGCCAATTTGGGTACGGCGATCGCCAAAAGCAAAAGCCGAAGAATTGGCAATGCAACTATTAGAAAGAGTTGGAATTTTAGAGCAGGCGCAGAAATATCCAGGACAGTTATCTGGTGGACAACAGCAACGGGTAGCGATCGCTCGTGCTTTAGCCATGCAACCCAAAATTATGCTGTTTGACGAACCTACCTCAGCCTTAGATCCAGAAATGGTACGAGAAGTTTTGGATGTAATGCGAAATCTCGCCCGTGATGGGATGACAATGGTAGTCGTCACCCACGAAGTAGGATTTGCCCGTGAAGTCGCCGATCGAGTTATTTTAATGGATAGCGGTTCCCTCGTCGAGTCAGCCACCCCTGACGCATTTTTCAGCAACCCCAAAGAAGAAAGAACACGCAAGTTTTTGTCACAAATTCTCTAAAACCTCTGCGCTAGTTTGCGCTTACCTCTGCGCCCCTCTGCGTTTCACTTCTAATAATATTGAACAGGAGGCAAATCACGATTTCTCTACACCTTGGCGAATTGCATTATCCATATCCTCAAGAGTTTTAGGTTTTCCTTGATATTTTAAACAACCTGCTACATCATCTAATTTAGTTTCTGGAAAAAGTTTCTTAGGCTTTAAAAGAATTCCATCACCCATATCAATAATAATAAATTCTTGACCTACTTCCCATTGATGAGCTTCCCGCAAAGATTGGGGAATAATTACTTGTCCTTGGGGAGACAATTTGGTAATTTCCATTAAGTTAAGAAGTAGAAAACTAAGAGTAATATAAAAATTTTAGTATTTTTGATTATTCCAAGTTCTCCTCTTCCTCTGTGTTTTCTGCGCTTCTGCGGTAGCCTGCGGCAAGCCGCTTTGCGTCTACGTAAAAAAAAGGCGAACCCAAAGTTCGCCCGTAACACAGTATTATGCTGTTGCTCAATCCAAACCTAAATCTAAATCTTCGCTTCTTCTCTCACCAACTTATCCCAACCCAAATCTTTCAAATTATTATTTCGACGCAACGGACGAGTCACCAACTCTAACATGTCACGCGCATTCGTAAAGCCGTGAATTTGAGCAAAAGTGAACTCCACAGACCACTTTGTATTAATACCCCGTGCTTCCAATGGGTTAGCGTGAGCCATACCAGTAATTACCAAATCTGGTTTCAACTCATAAATCCGTTGAAGTTGATTGTAATTATCCGGCTTCTCTACAATCCTTGGCAGAGGTGAATTCATTTCCTGGCAAGTTTTCTCCAGCAATGCCAACTCAGCAGCTTGATAGCGCTTATCCATGTAGGGAATACCGATTTCGTGAACTGTCATCCCACAACGGATTAAGAATCTTGCTTGGGAAATCTCCAGCAAGTTATCACCCATGAAGAATACAGACTTACCGCGAATCAGTTTCACGTAATCTTCCAAGCCTGCCCAAATTTGTGCTTCCCGTTCATCCAAACCCTTGGGAGTAATACCGAACACCGAGCAGATTTTCTCAATCCAAGCGCGAGTACCATCGGGGCCAATGGGGAAGGGTGCGCCAATGAGTTTACACTTGCGGCGGCGCATTAAGGTGGTAGCTGTGCGGCTGAGGAAGGGGTTGACACCAGCGACATAATACCCTTCTTCCAGCACTGGCAATTCTGTGAAGCGCTTCGCGGGTAGCCAGCCGGAAACTTTGATGCCTTGTTTCTTCAGTTCCAAGGTTAACTGAGTAACCACGGGGTCGGGAAGGGAGCCAAAGAGAACTAAGGGTGGATGATCCACGTACTCAGATTCATCTTGGGCGACATCTTCTTTCTTTTTACCGAAGTTGAGCAATTTAGCGATCGCATTACGTTCAATTTTCTCTGTTTCCGCCACAGGAGCCTTATCAGGGCAACGGTTAGCCATAGCAGCCAATACGGTGTCTTCCCCTTGGGTGAAGGCGTAATCTAGACCATTTGCCCGCGCTACAACGATGGGAATACCAATTTCGGATTCTAGCTTCGGTGCTAAACCTTCCAAATCTGTTTTGATAATTTCCGTGGTGCAAGTGCCAATCCAGACAATTACACTAGGATTGCGATCGCGTTTAATTTGCAAGCACAACCGCTTTAACTCTTCATAATCATTGAGCTGTGCTGAAATATCGCCCTCTTCCAACTCTGCCATTGCATAGCGGGGTTCAGCAAAAATCATCACCCCCATCGCATTTTGCAGGAAGTAGCCACAAGTTTTTGTCCCAATCACCAAAAAGAAGCTATCTTCAATTTTTTGGTATAACCACGCCACGCAGCTAATTGGGCAAAAGGTATGGTAATTTCCAGTTTCACATTCAAAGCTTAAAGCTTCTGGTTGTTGAGCGACAGTCATTTTGTTTTTTTCTCCCCTTGTTATTTAATGGCAGGTCAACCAATTTTAGATTTTAGATTGATAATTTTGGATTGGTGGCTGGGACAACAAAAGTATCCTATGTCTAATGACAATTTCCCTAATTCCTAATCCAAAACCCCAAATCTAAAACTTAAAATTGTGAGGAACGGCAATAATTAAGCGTTGGGGAAGAGGCGGGCAATTTCTGATTCATCAAAAACGCCTGCTGGCAGTTCTTCCCCTAAAAAATCGTTATTGTCTTCAGCTTTTTGCAAAGCTGTTTCATCACCCCAGACATCTGATAACACGTCTTTAAACGCATTCTCATCTAATGGACTATCTCCAAGCGCCTCGTCTTCGTCTTCATCCAGCTTTATTTCCATTACAGCTGTTGTATCTGTATCGAAGGCAATTTCCCCAAACTCATCTGCTTCTAGACTAGAGATTTCAAAAGACTCATCTTTTGAGGTGTGTCCGTTGGATAAGGAAATATCGCCAAAGTCATTTTCGGCTTCCTCCAACTCGCTGATTTCCAGACTTTGCTTATCAGAATCCAGGATTGCGAACTCTTGAACTACTGCCACCGATGTAAAGCCATTTGTATGAGAATGCGTCAATGTTTCTTCATCAGGCTTTTCATCAGTTACAGCTACTGCTTCTTCTACGTAATTCTCTGGTTCTGGGTTGACGATAAAGCGATTACCTAGAGCAAAATCTGGGTCAAAATGCAAATCTAGCACTTCAATGAGCGTATCGGCGTCAGGATTAAGTTTGGCAAAGGGCAACATTAACTGCGCTAGCTTTGGCTCTAGGGCGTTAACTACTCCCAGGATGAGGTAAGAAGGTGGTCGCTTCCCGCCATCAGGGGTGTACACTGATTCCACTTGCATATGCAGGGTAATCCAGTCTCGATTGTTCTGGAAAAATTGCAACCACTTTTGCTTTATTGAATCTGTAAAGCTGTCAAAGAAAGCCATATTATTGTCCCCCATCCTGAGAACTTGATGATTTATACAATCATCAAGTCTAGTTCCTCTTCTGAATTAGGAACCTGGGGTTTACCCGGATTTAGATAAAAATCGGATAACAAAGAGAACAACTCACGGTCTGGTGTGTCATTAGGCACAACACCTTCCGGACGCGCCAGAATTTGGTCGGCGATGTTGAGATAATAGTCGCAAACGTAGTCTAGGGAAGGATCTTGCTCTGCCATCTCAAACAAAGTTTTACCCTTCACACGCGAAACACGGATATCTTCAATTAAAGGTAAAACTTCCAAAACTGGCATTGGCACAGCTTCTATATATTTTTCAATCAAGTCGCGCTTGGAGGTGCGATTGCCAATCAACCCAGCTAGACGCAGTGGGTGAGTTCGTGCTTTTTCGCGGACTGAAGCAGCAATCCGATTAGCGGCAAACAAAGCATCAAAGCCATTGTCTGTAACAATCAGGCAGTAATCTGCATAGTTGAGTGGTGCTGCAAAACCACCGCAAACTACGTCACCCAGAACGTCAAAGAGAATTACATCGTATTCATCAAAGGCATTGAGTTCTTTAAGTAATTTTACGGTTTCACCGACTACGTATCCACCGCATCCAGCACCCGCAGGTGGCCCACCAGCTTCTACGCAATCAACACCGCCGTAGCCTTTATAAATTACATCTTCAGGCCAGACATCTTCGTAGTGATAATCCTTTTCTTGGAGGGTGTCGATAATTGTGGGAATCAAAAATCCAGTCAGGGTAAAGGTACTGTCATGTTTGGGGTCGCAACCAATTTGCAGCACTTTTTTGCCACGTTTAGCTAGGGCGACTGATATGTTACAGCTAGTTGTGGATTTACCGATACCACCTTTTCCGTAGACTGCTAGTTTCACTTTTATTTGCCTCTTATAGCTACTTGTCAAACTTGTGGCTCAAACATTTGCCTTCACCTGTCCTGAGATGGCGATGCGTGAGGTCTGTGAATGTCATTATTGGGCAAATTACATAGAAAAGAAAGTGGCTGTTAATTTGGAAAACGCTCTTATCCGATGAATTAAATCACAATTATATCTATTTGGTCTTTTATAAGGTTTAAAGTCTTTATTAGCTCTAAAAACCATAAAAAAACAGTTTTTATTACTAATTTTTATAAAAAGAGTTACAAAAAACAAAAAACTGAAATCCGCTTTTTTGAATGCTTTTCATAGAATTAGCTGATGGTCGGACAACGTGTTTTCAAGGCATTGGGGCGCTGGTTTAAAGGTAAAGAGAGGTATATGCAGCCTTATGCTTGAAATATTACTGAAATTTGCGTTGGCGTAGCTCACCCAAGGTATCGCAGATAAATTGCCAGTTTTCAGTCTGTAGTCACAACCATTTAATTTCTGCTTGAGAGTAAGTTACTCTGATTTTGTAAAAAATTATTAATTTATCAAAAAAGGAGGCAGTAGCTCACTAAGCGGCATTCCCAGCCAGAGACTGGGAACGAAGGAGCGAGGCAAATCAAGACACCTCGGTTTCAGTCCCGTGAATTTCCTGTAATGTTTGCCAGCCAGCTTGCCACTGAGAGTTATCTTGTAATAATTTGGCATTTAGCCAAAAACGGACTTTAGGATCACAAGCAGCAACCATTTCGGCATAAACCCAGTTAGCCTGATTTTTCCGATTGACTACTTGAAAGTGCCGCCAGCCATCAACTTTTTGCTGTGCCGTCCACTTAGAACCAACTAGGTAAGGAAATTTTTGTTTTTTAGTCATTAGTCATTAGTCATTAGTCATTAGTCATTTGTTAATTGGTATTGAGAAAACACTTTCTTTATCCCCAATCCCAGTCCCCAATCCCAAGTCCCCAGTCTCCAGCTAAGATGTCACCAAATCGCCGTTACGGGTAAACTTCTGGCAATTCAACTCACTATCTTGCTGAACGCATAGCGAAAACCATCTGATATGGCTCCAGCAGGTGTTGATGTTGTTGGTAATTTTGCGCTTTTTCTTGGAAAGGCGTTGTCTTACGACTTCATTAGGGCAAAGAATTTCTAACGTGCCCGTACCATCTTCATAATTGATGATACGAAATAGACAGTCTTGCAACATTGCACGGCTACTGCTGTCGAAGAACCGCTTAAATCGCACTAGCTTTTCCCCTTCAGTCATTTGCCTGATGGGTTTTATTTTTAAGAAATCCTCATCCTCAAAATCAAAGTCATCATCTTCAAAGTCGTAGGGGTCAATCATTTTTAGCATCCACTATGCGACTTGGGATTATGGTAACTCTGTGTGGGGGCAGGAGCAGAATGATGGAGGCAAGGTAAGCTGTTAAGCATTTACTTTGTACATTGAGATCGCAGGGGGGCAGGGGCCAGGGGAGAGGGTTTGCAGCTTTTATCACCATAAAAATGATGCAATTTAAATGACGATTAGCTTATTACGTCGCGATCGCACAACTAGGCAACCATCGCTGTGAATACTGCCAATAGGAAATCGCAACTACGGGAAAATACGACTTTTACAAGACGTGAACACCGATCTAGGCGATCGCTCTGCTGTTCATACAATATCTATTAAGAATAGAAATTCTATTTACTTGGTGTTCTGGTGGTAGCCTGCAACAAGCTGCTGCGCCTTTACGTTCCTGAAAAAGCCTATGCAACCTACTAATCCTAACCAATTTACAGAAAAAGCCTGGGAAGCGATTACCCATACTCCGGATATTGTTAAACAATATCAACAACAGCAAATAGAAAGCGAACACCTGATGAAAGCGCTGCTAGAACAAGATGGTCTAGCAACTGGGATTCTCACTAAGGCGGGTGTTAACCTCCAAAAACTGCGCGATCGCACTGAACAATTTTTCCAACGTCAGCCAAAAGTATCTGGTACTAGCAGTTCTGTCTACTTAGGACGCAGCTTGGATACACTTCTAGATCGGGCAGACGGATATCGCAAAGAGTTTCAAGACGAATATATTTCAATTGAACACTTATTATTGGCTTACGCTAAAGATGATCGCTTTGGCAAAGCTTTATGCCAAGAATTCGGTTTAAACGAAGGCAAGCTAAAAGATATTATTAAACAAGTTCGGGGGAGCCAAAAAGTGACCGATCAAAATCCAGAAGGCAAATACGAAGCACTGGAAAAATACGGGCGTGACCTTACAGAAGCCGCACGTAAAGGTCAACTCGATCCAGTGATTGGGCGAGATGATGAGATTCGTCGCACTGTGCAAATTCTCTCTCGCCGCACCAAGAATAATCCTGTGCTAATTGGTGAACCAGGTGTTGGTAAAACTGCGATCGCCGAAGGATTAGCACAGCGCATTATTGCAGGTGATGTACCCCAATCCCTCAAAGACCGCAAGCTGATATCTTTAGATATGGGTGCTTTGATTGCGGGGGCCAAATTCCGAGGTGAATTTGAAGAACGTCTGAAAGCAGTATTAAAAGAAGTTACTGAATCTGGCGGCAATATTGTTTTATTTATTGATGAAATTCACACCGTTGTCGGTGCTGGTGCAACCCAAGGCGCGATGGATGCTGGTAACTTATTAAAACCGATGTTGGCGCGGGGCGAATTGCGCTGTATTGGAGCGACAACTCTGGATGAATACCGCAAACATATCGAAAAAGATGCGGCACTAGAAAGACGCTTCCAACAAGTTTATGTCGATCAGCCTAGTGTAGAAGATAGTATTTCGATTTTGCGCGGGTTGAGAGAACGTTATGAAAACCACCACGGGGTGAAGATTTCTGATAGTGCTTTAGTTGCAGCCGCGATATTGTCGAGTCGTTATATTAGCGATCGCTTCCTCCCTGATAAAGCCATTGACTTAGTGGATGAAGCCGCCGCGAGATTAAAAATGGAGATCACCTCCAAACCTGAAGAACTCGACGAAATTGATCGCAAGATTCTGCAATTGGAAATGGAGAAGCTTTCGCTGAAAAAAGAAAGTGATGCAGCTTCTCGTGAACGTCTAGAAAAATTGGAAAAAGAAATTGCTGATCTCAAAGAAGAACAAAGAACCCTGAATAGTCAATGGCAGTCTGAAAAAGATATCATTGACAAAATTCAATCTGTGAAAAAAGAGATTGAACGGGTTAACTTAGAGATTCAGCAAGCAGAACGCGACTACGACTTAAACCGCGCTGCGGAGTTGAAATACGGCAATTTAACCAGTTTGCACCGTCAATTGGAAACAGTAGAATCTGAATTGGCAAACGCTCAAAGAAGCGGTAAATCACTATTACGGGAAGAAGTCACAGAAGCTGATATTGCCGAAATTATTTCTAAATGGACAGGAATTCCTATCAGCAAGTTGGTGGAATCTGAAAAAGAAAAACTGCTGCATTTAGAAGATGAACTGCACCGCCGCGTGGTTGGACAAGAAGAAGCAGTCACAGCTGTAGCCGATGCAATTCAGCGATCGCGCGCTGGACTGGCTGATCCTAATCGTCCTATCGCTAGCTTTATTTTCCTTGGGCCGACAGGTGTAGGTAAAACCGAGTTGGCGAAAGCACTGGCGGCGTATATGTTCGATAGCGAAGATGCGCTAGTACGAATCGATATGTCGGAGTACATGGAGAAACACGCCGTCTCCCGGTTAATCGGTGCGCCTCCAGGATACGTGGGTTACGAAGAAGGCGGACAACTTACAGAAGCGATTCGTCGCCGTCCTTATTCAGTGATTCTTTTCGACGAAATTGAGAAAGCACACCCCGATGTATTTAATATCTTCTTGCAAATTCTTGATGATGGTCGCGTTACTGATGCCCAAGGTCATAAAGTGGACTTCAAGAACGCTATTATCATCATGACTAGCAACATCGGTTCGCAGTACATTCTTGATGTCGCCGGAGATAACGCCCACTACGACGAAATGCGCCGTCGAGTCATGGAAGCGATGCGAAATAGCTTCCGTCCAGAGTTCCTGAACCGGATTGACGAAATCATCATCTTCCACGGTTTAGATAAGAAGGAATTGCGGCATATTGTGCTATTGCAAGTTGAGAGATTGCGCCAAAGATTGAGCGATCGCAAAATATCCCTCAAGCTCTCGGACGCTGCACTTGACTTTTTAGCAGAAGTAGGATATGACCCAGTTTATGGGGCACGTCCACTGAAGCGGGCGATTCAGCGAGAGTTAGAAACTCAAATTGCCAAAGCCATTTTGCGCGGTGAATTCACCGACGGCAACACCATCTTTGTAGATGTGCAAAATGAGCGTCTTTCTTTTAGCCGCTTACCTGCTGAGGTGTTTACCAGCTAATTGAAAAAGAGGTAGGGGAGCAAGCAATACGGTTCGGATAAGATCCCCCGCCTGTGGCGACCCCCTTAAAAAGCGGGTTAGGAAGTAAATGAGCAAGCCTTTATAAGGGGGGTTGGGGTGATCTTCGCAGGGTAAACAAGCTAACCGAAACGTATTGGGGGAGCAAAGAGCAAGGTGACTTGAGTCAGAACTTGCAACAAGTCCTTTCCTTTTGCCTGTTCGTTAAAGCTCATCTCACGCCAAAACGCCAAGTCAAACAAGAGCGTCTTGGCGTTTTTTGTGAAACATTAGTAGGGTGTGTAATTACGAATTACGTTAGCGTAGCCCATTATGAATTACGAATTATTTTGTCCCTTACAAAGTACTTGTCGCATTTTACGCATATTTGCAGGTAGCTCTAAGTTCATCGCTTGTTGAATAAAAATTGATGGAATTGGAATAAGAGGTGTAGCTTGCACAGTATAAGAAAGCAAAGTGCCATTACCGCAATCTTTGAGTTCTAAATTAGCGTTAAAGTCCTCAAAAGTCCCTTTTTCCATGCGAAATTGAATTTTTTGCCCCAGCACCTCTACAACGTTGAGGTAAATTTCAACTTGAGCTGTGAAAAAGAAAAAGGCTTTTTGTGCTGCTTGATACAGGCGTTTGACTTCACCTTTTTGCAATATCTCGCTTTTAGTGATATCGGGAAAATATTGCACCCAACGGGGGTAATCAGTTAATTGCTGCCAGACTTGCGATCGCACCATCGGCACATACATCCAGGCAGTCACCGCACCACCCCAGCTTTTGTGCGATCGCGTTTCTATTAAAATTTCACCCTCTACCAGCAACCTTTGCTTGTCTTGACTCCAAGCCATATTTGAACCTGTAATAATTGAGTCTGAGATATGAGACGCAGACATAATGATTTTAGTTACTCCTCAACTCATCCACCTAATAAAGTTGAAACTACAAGCCATAAAACTTGATTTAGCTCCAACCCATTAAATTTTAGTTCCAGTGTAATACCTATCTTTCCCAGAAAGGTTATTTTTTGGTAATTATTTCAGTCACTTTACTGGAAAAACTATATTTCTTATCAGAATTAACATAATTAATACTTAAGTGAGTTTTATCAGAGGAATGCTTGTAGATGAAAAACTGCGTTGTTAACAGTTAGAATTGCAGAAACACGACCTAATATCAAGCACTTTACCCCAACGTTTGAATAGCGTCTATCGATTTTTACGTGTTATTTTTGATAAAACTACAACTTCATCGTAAATTCATATTTTATCTGTAATGTTTGTTGAGGTGAGAGGAAAAATAAGTGAGTCAATCTTCTTTAAATCGTAGATTAATCCAGATTTTCGGTATACTTCTCGGCATTAGCGTAGCCGTCTGGTTACTGAGAGGCTTTGGTATTCTCACTTTTATTCCAGGTGGAATAATTTGGCTACTGCTACTAGGAGCGATCGCGATCGGAATTATCAGTTATGCCCAAAGAACGTGGTGGCGTTTATAATCTCAGAAATCTACCCAAGGGTAGCTACCATCCTAGATAGGCTTTTTCTGATGATTTTCATGCCCTAGACTCGTTTAAGAATTGTAGAATGCCTATTTTGACTCACTGCCAAAAGTATTTAATACTGAAGCAATGGCAACAATTTACTAGGGGAAACGAACATGGCAAAGTATGTATGTACTCTTTGTGCCTATGAATATGACCCAGAAGTAGGCGATCCAGATGGCGGTATAGAACCAGGAACAGCTTTTAAAGATATACCAGATGATTGGGTATGTCCAACTTGTGGTGCGACAAAAGAGGACTTTGAACCTGCTGAAGAGTAAAGAGAACAGCTAGCCTAGAGAGTAGGTGCTGTAAAAGAGATATTTTTGAAATTGTTACCGTTACAAATTGTAGTTATTGGGGGCGGGGCAGCGGGATTTTTTGGCGCGATCGCTTGTGCTAAAGCCAATCCTGATGCAGAAGTTACTTTACTCGAAGCCAGTCGTCAACCACTGGCAAAAGTGCTAATTTCTGGTGGTGGACGCTGCAATGTTACTCACGCTTGCTTTGAGCCTGAAGAGTTAGTGCAAAATTACCCCAGAGGTGCAAAAGCTTTGCGGGGTGCTTTGACTCGCTTTGGCCCTCAAGATACAGTAGCTTGGTTTGCTGCTGGTGGAGTCTATCTAAAAACTGAAGCTGATGGTCGGATGTTTCCTGTCACCAACAGTTCAGAAACCATTGTGGAATGTTTGATTAAAGCGGTGGCGAAATCTGGAGTCAAACTCCGCATCGGTACACACGTAACTTCAGTGAAAACCTCAGCAGATAAGGGGTTTGATATTCTTCTGAAGTCAGGAGAGACAATTAAATGCGATCGCCTGCTTCTTGCTACCGGCAGCAGCCTTGTGGGTTATAAAATTGTCAGAGAGTTAGGCCATAAAATTGAACCGCCAGTACCCTCGTTATTTACCTTCAACATTGTCGATCAAAAATTGAGGGAGTTAGCTGGAGTTAGCATTAATCCTGCTCAATTGCGGTTATCATCCGGCGGAAAATCCCAATTACAACAAACTGGGCCATTGCTAATTACCCACTGGGGTTTGAGTGGCCCAGCTGTTTTGAAGCTTTCTGCTTGGGGTGCGAGAGTTCTGCACGAAAGCCGCTATCAAGCCACATTATTGATTAATTGGCTACCTGATTTGCAACAAGAACAAGTGCGAGAAAAAGTTTTAGCAGTTAAGGATGAATGGGGGAAGAAAGCGATCGCATTGCATCGCGGCGTTGATTTACCCCATCGTCTCTGGCAATATATCATTGCTCGTGTAGGTATTACTACAGAAGACCGTTGGGCAGAAATATCTAGTAAAACCTTAAATCGACTGCTACAAGAACTTACTCAGGGGCAATACTTAATCAACGGCAAAGGAGCCTTTAAAGAAGAATTTGTTACCTGTGGCGGTGTTAATCTCAAAGAAGTCAATTTCAAGACGATGGAAAGTAGATTAGTTCCTGGTCTTTATTTTGCCGGGGAAATCTTAGATATTGATGGCGTGACCGGTGGGTTTAACTTCCAAAGTGCTTGGACAACTGGGTATTTAGCAGGCGTAGCAATGGCGACTAGTGAATAGTCCTGCTATAGAAAGCGACACGAAGAGGAGTAATTTCTCTTTGTGTCAATTTGATCTTGACCAAATAATTACTAATTCGTAATCCGTAATGGGAAAATTGTCTTGCCATTGCAGATCAATTTTGAATACACCCAACAATGAAATTCAGCGAAATCCTCCACCAATTTAGTGATGCCGTTACCAATCATAGCCTGACTAGCAACCCAGACCATGACCCAGAAATTACAGGGGTAGCAGCCATTGATGAAGCTAGCATTGGTACTATTAGTTACGTAGAAGGGGCAAAATTTGGGTCTTTTATCAGTAAGACTGATGCTAGTGCTTTAATTTTGCCCCAAGACGAAAAATTACAAGTGCTTGCACAAGAGAGCGGTATTGTCTGGATAGCGACCTCAGATCCGCGACTGTTGTTTGCCAGAGCGATCGCACTTTTTTACCAACCATATCGCCCCATCCCAGAAATTCATCCCACTGCTGTGATTCACTCTACGGCAAAAGTTGGTAATGATGTTTACATTGGCCCCCATGCTGTGATTCAACAAAGGGTAGAAATTGGTGATGGCGCAATTATTCATCCCAATGTGGTGATTTATCCAGATGCCAAAATAGGCGATCGCACCACCTTACACGCCAACTGTACTATCCACGAACGCACCCGCATCGGTTCTGATTGCGTGATTCACAGTGGTGCTGTCATCGGTGCAGAAGGCTTTGGTTTCGTTCCTACCCGGACTGGTTGGTTAAAAATGGAACAATCCGGTTATACAGTTTTAGAAGATAGCGTAGAAATTGGCTGCAACAGCGCCATTGACCGCCCAGCCGTCGGAGAAACACGAGTAGGACGTAATACAGTAATTGATAACTTAGTGCAAATAGGTCACGGTTGCCAAATCGGTTCTGGCTGTGCGATCGCAGGTCAGGTTGGCATGGCGGGGGGTGTTAAACTAGGAAATCGCGTTATTTTAGCTGGACAAACAGGAATAACTAATCAAGTGAAAATTGGAGATGGGGCGATGACATCTGCTCAAACTGGAATTCACAGCGATGTTGCACCAGGAGAAGTTGTCTGCGGATCTCCAGCCCTTCCTTACAAACTATATCTGAAGGTATGTGCTGTTTATGGTCGCCTGCCAGATATGTATCAATCGCTAAAGCAATTGCAACGTAAATTCAAAGATAGCCCTGGCGGCCCCGTTGGGGAAGTCAAAAGTCAAAAGTAGTATGGAATAAGCTGTTTAGGGCTTTTCAATGGTCTGCTTATTTACGCAATCCTGTACTAGCCCTTTCAAGGTGACTTGTAAAATCTCTTCTTTTTTCTCGGTGCTGACGGACACTTTCTTCAACGGGGGGAACCCCCGCACAGAAGTGTCCTCCTCTGTGTCTCTGCGGTTTAAAAGTAATTTATTTAACCACAGAGGCGCAGAGAACACTGGGTCAAGAGCTTAATAAAATCCTAATTTCTCCAACACTGGCTTGGTGGAAACAACGTGGCGTTCTAAACCCAGTTCTTTTGGACTTACCCCAAGTGCCAAAGCAATTAACTGAGATAAATGCAACACTGGTAAACCTAGCTTCTGCTCAATAACCTTTTCTACCTCTGGCTGACGCGAATCTAAATTTAAGTGGCACAGTGGGCAAGGTGTAACTATACAGTCAGCACCAGAACTCAAAGCGTCTTGAATATGCATGCCCGCCATTTTAAAAGATTGGGTAGTGGCATAGCTAGCAAGGGGCCAACCACAACATTGTGTCCGACCTCGGTAATAAATTGGGGTTGCACCCACCGCCCGAAACATATTTTCCATTGCTTCCGGTTGGAAGGGGTCATCATAAGGCATAGATTTTTGAGCGCGGAGGAGATAACAGCCATAAAAAGCCGCGCATTTTAATCCACTTAACTTCCGGGTGACACGTTTGGTAATTTCCTCTAAACCGTAATCTGTTACCAAGGCGTAGAGAAGATGTTTAACATCGGTACTGCCGCGATAAGGCGAACAGCCTTCTTTATGTAGCAAGCCATTAACCTGTTGAATGTAGGCCGGGTCAGTTGTTTGGCATTCTTTCAGGTGTTCATTCACATGACCGATAACACCTTGACAAGTGCTGCAATGGGTAAGTAAGGGTAGATTTAATTCTTCTGCTAAAGCAATATTTCTGGCGTTGACTGTATCTTCTAGCAGTTGCGAATCTTCTTTAAATGTGCCAGAACCACAGCAAGCAGCTTTTTTAAGTTCAACTAGTTCAATACCCAGCGCTTGGGTAAGCGCTTGAGTTGACTGGTAAAGTTCCCGACAGGCCCCTTGGGCAACACAACCGGGGAAGTAAGCATATTTAAGTGTCTGAGATAGCATAGAGGTATGTTTGGGTTAGAGCGATCGCTCTAAACAATAACTGTTTTATTATTCCTTGTTAGCACTTAAGTTCTGATGTTTGACGTTTACCGTCCTTTAACCGTCTAGGTTCAAAGCCACAGCGTCTATATCTTCTAATTGCTAGCAAGGCTGTAAATACTGACCGAGACATTGTAAAAAAAGTTAGTAATAATTGGACAACCGAAACATTTACATCCTGTTGGCAATGGCATAGTCCGCTCCTATACTCCATTCTAAGAAAACTTACCCGATTCTTTTGAGTAAGGGGAGGGATTTTCTAACAGAAAAACCCTTGGTAGTATACGGGCGATCGCGCTTGACGATAAGATGTATATGCTCAAAACAATGTTTCCCGTAAAGAGCAGAACCTAGCAACTGGTTAAGGACTTTTATTATTTATGAGCCAAACGGAACTTTTTGATAAGGTCAAAAAAATTGTCGCCGAACAATTGAGTGTCGAAGATGCTACCAAAATCACTCCCCAGTCCAAATTTATGGAGGATCTCAACGCTGATTCCCTGGATACCGTTGAACTGGTGATGGCCTTGGAAGAAGAATTTGATATTGAAATTCCCGACGAAGCTGCCGAGCAGATTTTAACGGTTCAAGACGCAGTAGATTACATCAATAACAAAGTTACCGCATCAGCTTAAAAAAGTTTTGAGTCTTTGAAGTTTAGATGGCAATGCCATGCCCCCTCTGGGCATCTAGGCAAAAACCACTGATCTGACTTTTTACTGAGTGCTGAACGGTTAAAAGTTTAGGAGTTAGAGTTTTAGGAGGCAAAAGTTCGGAGTTTTCTCCATCTTTGGGTGCTTCCAAAACTCAGAACTCAGGACTGGCTCAACGCCCCGCTAACGCTAACGAGACTCAGTACTATTTAATGCCTGCTGCTTTTTCGCCACCTTTAACTGAATCATGACAGATTATACACGTAAACGCGTTGTTGTAACTGGTGTTGGCGCGATTACACCTATCGGTAACACAGCAACAGAATTTTGGGATGGATTATTGAGTGGACGTAATGGCATTGACCGCATCACATTTTTTGATGCATCTCGCCATGATTGCCGCATTGCTGGTGAAGTAAAAAACTTCGATCCACATGATTACTTGGAGCGCAAAGAGGCCAAGCGTATGGATCGATTTGCCCAATTTGGGGTTTCGGCAGCAAAACAGGCTCTAGCTAACGCGCAGTTAGTTATTAATGAACTGAATGCAGAACAGGTAGGTGTCATGATCGGTTCTGGCGTTGGTGGCATTAAGGTATTAGAAGACCAGCAAACTATCTACCTCAACCGTGGACCCGATCGCTGTAGTCCATTCATGATACCGATGATGATCGCCAATATGGCAGCAGGATTAACGGCAATTCACACGGGTGCTAAAGGGCCAAATTCCTGCCCTGTAACTGCTTGCGCTGCTGGCTCTAACGCTGTAGGTGATGCTTTTCGCTTAATTCAAGGGGGATATGCCCAGGCAATGATTTGCGGCGGAACAGAGTCTGCTGTGACACCATTATCGATGGCTGGGTTTGCCGCTTGCAAAGCCCTCTCTTTTCGCAATGACGATCCGGCTCATGCTTGCCGTCCCTTTGATCGCGATCGCGATGGATTTGTCTTGGGTGAAGGTTCAGGAATTTTAATTCTCGAAGAACTGCAACACGCCCTCAGTCGCGGCGCTCACATTTATGCCGAAATGATCGGCTATGGTATGACCTGTGACGCTTACCATATAACTTCCCCCGTACCTGGTGGACTTGGAGCCGCTAGAGCAATGGAACTAGCACTCAAAGATGCCAACATAACTCCCGAACAGATTAGCTATATTAATGCTCACGGCACTAGTACCCCAGCTAATGATTCAACTGAAACCTCAGCAATCAAAAAAGCTTTGGGAGAACATGCTTATAAGGTGGCAATTAGCTCCACTAAATCTATGACAGGTCATTTATTGGGTGGTTCTGGAGGTATTGAAGCAGTCGCAACAGTGCTGGCGATCGCTAATGACCAAATTCCACCGACAATAAATCTGGAAAATCCCGATCCAGAGTGTGACTTAGATTACGTACCTAACTATAGCCGCGCTCAAAAAGTTGAGGTGGCAATATCCAATTCTTTTGGGTTTGGCGGTCATAATGTCACACTGGCCTTTAAGAAATACGTTTAAAAAAAGGCAGGAGAGCAGGGAGCAGGGGGGAAATTCCTCTCCTCTGCACGCTTCCCCCTGCCCCTCTGCCTCTTCCCCATGCCCAAAGTATCAGAAATATCATTCCGATATAAAGTAAGCGTTCAGCATGACCCAATTATCAGCTTGATTTATCACCAGAAACTCAGGAGATCCCGCTTGTCCATCGACAAGCGGGAATGGGATGATGAGGATACTGTGGGGAATCTAAAATAACCCCAGGAAGAGAAGCCACGAAGAGTGCTAACCCGTCGTTAAAAACAAGAGATTATGACTGTTGCAACCCAATCCCTCAAAGAATTGTCCCTCGAAGAACTTTGTATTAACTCGATCCGCTTCTTGGCTGTTGATGCCGTAGAAAAAGCAAAATCGGGGCACCCAGGACTGCCAATGGGCGCGGCTCCTATGGCTTTTGTCCTCTGGGATCGCTTCATGAAGTTTAATCCCAAGAATCCTAAATGGTTTAATCGCGATCGCTTTGTCTTGTCTGCCGGTCATGGCTCGATGTTGCAGTATGCCCTACTGTACCTAGCAGGCTACGATAGCGTCTCCATTGAAGATATCAAGCAATTCCGTCAATGGGAATCCAAAACACCTGGACACCCCGAAAACTTCATGACTCCAGGCGTGGAAGTTACAACTGGCCCCTTGGGTCAAGGAATTGCTAATGGAGTTGGTTTAGCGATCGCCGAAGCCCACCTTGCCGCTAAATATAACAAACCCGACACCAAGATTGTTGACCATTACACCTACGTAATTTTAGGTGACGGTTGCAACATGGAAGGGATTTCTGGTGAAGCTTGTTCTTTCGCAGGACACTTGGGATTAGGTAAACTCATCGCTTTGTACGACGACAACCACATTTCCATCGACGGTTCCACAGATGTGGCATTCACCGAAGATGTTTCCAAGCGCTTTGAAGCTTACGGTTGGCACGTTCTGCACGTTAAAGATGGCAATACCGATTTAGAAGCGATCGCCAAAGCAATTGAAGAAGCTAAATCTGTCACCGATAAACCTTCAATGATTAAGGTGACAACCACCATTGGTTATGGTTCTCCCAATAAACAAAACACTGCTGGCGTTCACGGCGCTGCTTTGGGTGCAGACGAAATTGCCTTGACTCGCAAAGAATTGAAATGGGAATATGAGCCTTTCGTAATTCCAGAAGAAGCCCTCAACCACACACGCAAAGCAGTTGAGCGCGGCGCAGGTTACGAAGAGGAATGGAACAAAACATTTGCCGACTACAAAGCTAAGTATGCCCAAGAAGCGGCTGAATTTGAACGCTACCTAAGCGGTAAACTCCCCGACGGTTGGGATAAGGTACTACCTACCTACACCCCAGAAGACAAAGGATTGCCCACTCGCAAACACTCAGAAACCTGCCTCAACAAAATAGCAGCAGTTTTACCTGAATTGATTGGTGGTTCGGCTGACTTAACCCACTCCAACTTGACCGAAATCAAGGGCAAGGGCGACTTCCAAAAAGGAGAATACCAAAACCCCAACATCCACTTTGGTGTGCGGGAACATGCGATGGGCGCAATCTGTAATGGTATAGCGCTGCACACTTCAGGATTAATTCCCTACGGTGCTACCTTCTTGATCTTCACAGATTATATGCGTGCTGCTATCCGTTTATCCGCCCTTTCCCAAGCTGGGGCGATTTGGGTGATGACTCACGATTCCATTGGACAAGGTGAAGATGGTCCAACACACCAACCCATTGAAACTCTTGCTTCCTTGAGAGCCATTCCTAATTTATTAGTGTTTCGTCCCGCAGACGGTAACGAAACATCTGGTGCTTATAAAGTAGCGATCGAGAAAGCGAAGCAAAACGCTCCATCTCTGTTGGCGTTCACCCGTCAAAACGTCCCCAACTTGGCAGGTACATCAATTGAGGGCGTGGCGAAAGGTGGATACACCGTTGTTGATAGCGAAGGTACACCTGATATCATCTTGATTGGTACTGGTTCAGAATTGAGCCTCGCCGTTGGTGCAGCCGAAAAACTCACAGCCGAAGGTAAAAAAGTTCGTGTCGTTTCGCTACCTTCATGGGAACTGTTTGAAGCGCAGGATGCGGCTTATAAAGAGTCCATTCTGCCAAAAGCTGTCACCAAGCGTTTATCTGTAGAAGCTGGTAGCAGTTTCGGTTGGCACAAGTATGTGGGTACTGAAGGCGATTGCGTTAGTATTGATCGCTTTGGTGCTTCGGCTCCAGGTGGTGTTTGTTTAGAGAAGTTTGGCTTTAGCGTTGATAATGTATTAGCTAAAGCTAAACAATTGTTGGGTTAATAGCAACAGAGTATTCTCAAAATTTTGTGGGGTGGGCTGAAAGGCCCGCCTTTTTTTTACACAGAGAGGCGCTGAATGGGATTGTTTATAATTGAGGTAATTAGTTAAATATTGGTAGGAAGCTATGCAAGAAGTTTTTAGCTATCATCAGGAACTTATTATTCGGATATCGCCAATTGTAGAAAATTTATTTCAAGGTAATAGTTTATATCAAGTAAAGTTAAGCCAACGGGAAATGATCCAAATGTTAGTTGAACTATTTGGGAAATTTTCACCAGAAGAAATGAGTGAAATTAAAGATGATGATTTGAAAGACAGAATTGATAGTATTTTAGTTTTAGAGGCAGTTTCAGGTACGCTAAATGATTTAACACCGGAGCAAATAGCTATTTTTGATGCGGCGGTAGAAGGAAGGCCAATAAGGTGAGTTATTTACTAGATTCAAATATTGTTAGTTATATTTTGAAGAGAAATGTAATTGTAGATCAGAAGTTTAGGGAAGTTCGCCGCCTGAAACAAGATGTGTTTATTAGTTGCATAACTTACTATGAAGTCAAACGAGGTCTTTTAGCTATCAATGCTACTAGACAGTTAGCTGAGTTTAATAAATTTTGTCAAACCTATAAAGTTTTATTAATAGATGATTTAGAGATTATTGAGCTAGCGTGTGAAATATATGTGGACTTACAACGGAGGGGCTTTACTATCCAAGAGCAAGATATATTGATAGCAGCTACAGCGATCGCACGCGGTTTAATTCTGGTTTCCAATGATTCTGATTTGCTCAGAGTTGAAGGACTAAGCTTGGACAATTGGGCAAGAACAGAACCTTGAGTTAGCAGTTATGAGGAGAAAGCGATCGCAACGCTTGTCCGCTAAACTAACGGAATTAAATATTAACCCCGCTAGTTAGTTTAATTATTTTGTCAACTATCTTTAGATAGATAGGGTAAACAGTACGCGATTTTTCATCACAAACCGCTTGCTAGTACTGAAAAATGAAACTTTTATACCTACAAATCTATACTCCATCTTTAGTTTAATTTGTCAATGTGTAATCTCTAGTATCGCTTAATGATTCAGCAAGACCTTCTGAAGACTTAATTTATATTCATGCTTTCAGGTGATGCAGGTATTACTTTATAAATGCGATCATGTATATGTCCTCAAACAATAGATAGTTGCTGCTGTCCAGTTAAAAAAGTATGATTTCCTCTGAACTCCAGCAGCTTTAAATTTATCCAATTGTTTGATGTTTTGAGAAGGTAACACAATGAATAATATCCTAAAACGCACACTTCTACCCAGCCTCATGGCTGCAAGTTTAGCTGGTGTCACATTAGTTCCCGCTAAACCGGCTGCTGCTGATGACCAAGTATTAAGAGATGCAGGTATTGGGGCTGTTACCAATGTAGTAACCGGAGCAGTTAGGGGAAGAGGCAGTGTATTAGACAATGCTGTTAAAGGTAGTGTTACTGGTGCGGCTGTCAATGGTGCAAATGGTCTGAGAAACACTCGCAATCGCCGTAACCGGAGCGTTGTTCAAGATGTCGGAGTTGGTGCAGGGGCTAGCGCAGTGACTGGCGTAATCACTGGCGATCGCAAAGATACCCTTGGGAATGCCGTCGATGGTGCAGCTGTAGGCGCAGCAATCCATCTGCTAACCAATGGCAAATAATTCGTAAATTCATCAGCTAAAATACTTCCTAACTGCTAACGGTTTGCACTTGTAAGCAATACGAACTTATCCTTCCCCTAATTCCTCTGCTTTGTGGATGAGGAAACACAACCCCCTTTACCTACGAGGTAAAGGGGGTTGCTGGGTTAGATCTATATTGGGATGTATGCCATCATTAGGTTTAGATGACTTTAGACTTAATAGTAAACTCTAGCCCTTCAACGCTTTTCTAAAGTTTCGGCGATAGGATTGATTTGTAATAAACAAAGCAGGCCATAGCAAAGATAAACCAATGCGATTGGTCAAAGTTGGATTAAAATTAGTCCGCGTAAACCCTTTCCAAAACTTCCAAACGCCGCCTCCGTAAACTACTATCAAGGCAAAAATAATAAAGTTACCCATTCCTATCAACTCCGTTAGTAACTGACAGAATTTAAGTTAAGTTTTACCACACGAGGTAAGCACTTCATAACCAACACCGAGAAGGTATGACTAAGCTCCTCAGTCTTGAACATCTGAGTTCGTTAAACATACATTCTCTTATTCCAGTGTAGATTAGCCTCACGCATCGCAGCTAGTTCTCACTGGTGGTATATTGGCTCAAAAGGCGTAAAAGCGTTGTTTTTGCGGTATTTTGGCAATATTATGTTGCTTGTAAAGCAATTGCTGTAGTTTTAATGAGATGTCTTTTGCTATTGATTGCCACTCGATAACCCAAAGATTCATAGCGATATATATCAAGTGTAAATGTTGATTGCTTCAGTACAAAAAAGCCTATCCCATATTAAACTGCAAAATTATGTAGGGCATTATCTTTATGCTTCATCTACCCAATAAAGATAATATCTTTCACTATCCACCCAGCCTCTCTGAAAATCTGTAAGCGGAGAAATTTTCAAATCATTACGGTTGACATTCAGTTGACGATTTAAAATCAGCAAAATTTTCTTTTGCTCATCTTTATTTTTGAATAAAGAGTTAATTTGGCTTAATATTTCAGCTTGTTCGACATCTTTGCGACCTTTTTGAAATAGGGTGAAGCTTCCCATTTTTTGAAGCTCAGGATAGTAAAACTTTCGATTAAGATAACCTGATAAAGGAGCCATATTTGCATCTCGACTGGCAACAATAAACTCATTATCTAACCCAGATTTTTTAATATATTGTGCTGTTTCCCGACTAGCAGAAAATGGTACAATTAAATCTCTTGAAAAACTATAAATACCTCCCGCGCACTGGGCATAAAGAATAAGCATCAAAGCGATATGATGCCATTTCTGAACAAATCTAATTGAATTTGGACGAATAGAAAATTTATTAAGTAAGACTGTAGACTCTTGATAATAACTTGCTAGCCATAAGGCCGCTATTAAAACTAAATAAAAATGCCCAAAATGCCGAGGCATACCTGTAAATCTCAAGTATGTAAATGCAAATATTACACAATTACCTATAAAGTAAAAAAATAAAGGAACTGGCTTTTTAGATAATTTTATCAATGTTAAAATTACAATAAAAAGAATAATTATCGCACACACAATTAAATCTAACCATCTTTTGTGTTGAGGGATAATTAATAAGTAGCTACCAAATATTCTACCTATGCTTTTCAATAAATGACGGATATCTAATTGCATTAACCAACCATTATTTAATCCTCCATGAAGATAACTATCTGTTGGAGGAGTAATAATATAAATGGATAAAATAAAAGAAAATATGATAATTAAAATACTTAAAAATAAGTCGTATTTTTGGCTTTGACTAAAATAGTGCTGGCGATGTTCACTATCAAAACAAAATTCAGCTAGCAAAGTCAATGATAAAGAAAATGATACTAGCAAACCATAAGCACTACTATTTGCTAATAAACCCAATAAAATTGCCAAATAAGCATAAGTTATTTTTCTTGAAGAAAAAACTGTACAGAAGGCAAAAACAAATAACATACTAAAGGCATAGTTTCGAGAAATCAAAAGATATTCGTAAAAAGGAAAGAAACCAAATGAAAACAGAAACTTTTGTTGATAATTAAAAGGACTATATAAGCAAAATAGAGTAACCGAGGCAACAGTAATTGCCAAATGAAAAATTTGCATAATAATAGGGTTATCAACTATTCTGATTAGAATCGCCAGAGAAAAATACCATAAGACAGGATGACCTTCATAACGAATATTTGCGATTAAATCCTCAAAAGACTCACTATCTCTAACAATAAGCCAAGGATTTAGTTCATCTCGCCACATTGAATGGTTGAGAATACCTATTAAACCAAGAACAGAGAAAATAATGATAATAAACCAAGGAGAATGAAAAGGGAATCTCGAAGTAGATTTGATAATTTTTGTGTTTAACATTACTAGTTCAAAACGAGATTGATTACATAAGAAAAATTTTGAAAGATGCTATCAAAATTTGAGGATAAACTTATTCATCAAATGTTATCCTGATTATTAAACTATTAAAATCGATGTATTATTCCTCATTTCTACTTATAAGTTTCTGGCATACCCACTGCTGATAAACCTGCGATCGCGCGTAAGTTTTGGCAACGAATCAACTCGGTAAAATTTAAACCAGAACGCCCTTCAATTTTGGCTACCGCTTCAATTCCAGATAATAAGTGCTGCGCTGCTTCAGCTTCTGAATAACCACGCCGTTGTGCTATACGAATTGCTGCTGCATCGGCATTTAACTCTGACTCTTGAGATTTATTAGTCCGCCAGATCCGAAAAGCAGCGATCGCAGTTAATCCTCCGGCTACGGCTACACCTACCACATCTGACTGTGCTGCTTCCAATAACCCGCCTGATAGCCCCGCCAGTACTACACCTTGATAAATGTTAGGTTTAAACCACTTTACGCCCGTCAACCAGCTAACCATCTGTAACAGTAGCAAGTCTCGTTGCGGCTTTGTCAGGCGACGCCACAAATCGAAATTAATATATATCGGTCGCGCCTGATTCCAGGGTTGGGGAAAGGAGGCGTCAATCACTTTTGCCTGTTCTGGCTTACTAACGATTTTTGTCGTCATCCGACCAGAAGCAGGCATTACATCTAACAAACGGCGTATTTCAACATTTGGCTCCATAAATTTAATTATTAGCCATAATGTGCATGGTAAGTATTTTAGTTATCATTCGTGTTAACCTTTGATTTGTAACATGCTCTGGCAATCTTTACTAAATGGTTATTTTATTAGTAAATGGCGGTTTGTGAATAGATTCAAATCAAGCTATAAGAATATAGATCAAGCAGTTTGATAGTGTGGCGGGATTTTATAGTATCCGTTTGCCGCTAAATTCAAAACCTCAAAGTTTTGGATAACCATTGCAACTACACTTGTAATTACATGGACGCTTTTGCTACCCTTCCGCCTGAATGGACGAATAAGGCAATACATGCCTATGAATTTTGCTGTCCTAATTGCCACTCAAGTAGCCGAGAAGCTGAGAAAGTTTGGCTAAATCGGCGATCGCCTGTACTTACAGAAAATCGTCGTCGCAAATGGCAAGAGTTTTACTACTGTCACTGTGGTTCTGTGTGGTGGGCTTGGAGTAGCGATCGCCCCTCAACAGATATATCTAGTCAGCCAGATTATAATCCCACATAGTTAATTTTCTTCCTGAACAAAAGCCCACCTCAAGGTGGGCTTTTGTTTATCTAATTTTGAACTTTATTTCTCATCACCAATTTTAGAAGCTGAAGGTAGTACGTAGAGTACCCACGTATTCAGTGTCATTAGCATCGTTGTGCTCTGGATTGAAGATTACCAACAAGCCAGGTGTGACTTGAATATTATCAGAAACCTTGAACTTGTAAAGACCTTCTAAGTGATAAGATGTGCTGTCATCTAACTCAACATTGGCGGCGGCATTTTTTATACTACCACCAGTAACTTTGGGTGATTGACCAAAAATAACACCTAAGACGTTGCCTTTTGCACCAAAGTCTCTCAAAGCAAGTGCTCCAGCCCAGTACCAAATATCTGCGTCTTCACCTGCATTAACACCATTTCTAGCATCGGTAGTTGTGTAACCTCCCCAACCACTAATAGCCAACGCAGAGCTAAGTTGGAAGGTAGCTTGTACACCGTAATTATTGGATTCGGTAGCAGTGTTATTCCCAAAAGGATTATTTGCAAAAGTACTACCTGTACCTTGGAAGAGGTTGTTGGCAACAGTATTACCTTGATAAGTGCGGGCGTAGGCTAGACCAATATTAAAGGCTTTGGTGGGTTGGAAAGATAACTGACCAAAGATGGCATTATCACCCTCCAACAACCCATTATTAAGTGTAGGATTATTAGCAGTCCTAGCTAGATAAGCACCACTCAAGCTGATAGCGCCGGTAGGATTGAAAGTAACTGTCACACCAGCGCCACCTTGACCTTGACGATATATAGGGCTGAAACGTCCATAGCGAGATAGAGCACCTTTACCAGAGCTAGCAAAGTCAGGGTTGAAGTTATTAACGTTTTCATATAACTCAGCACCAGTAGCATCAACCTTGACACGCACTGCATCAGTCAAGTTGAAAGCATAGTTGACTTTATCGATCACAACAGAGTTGCCATTATCACCGTCAAAACTCAAGCGGGTCATGTTAGTACCGCTCACAGCGTTATTAGGGACGATGTTGGCAGCATTCAAACGGATTTGCAACTGGTCTTTACCAGTGAAACTGCTGTACAAGTTCAAACGAACGCGGTCAGAAAAAGTGGTATTGCTATCTAAGTCTTGAGTAGGCTCGCCAGCAGGAACAGCTCTATTTTCACCAAAAACATCAGACACGGCGAAAATTGCTTCTCCAACCAGCTTTGTGGTAGTAGAGAACTGGTTCGCTTCCAACTCAGCAGTGCGGGCTTCTACCGCATCAACACGACCGCGTAGAGTTGCTAGTTCAGCAGAAAATTCTTCTTGTAAGCGCTGTAAAGTAGCTAGGTCTTGTTTGCTAACCAAATCGGCAGTAGCTGTAGCAATCAGTTCGTTAACCCGATCTAAACAGGCATTCAAACCTGCGGCAAATTCATAACGGGTTAAAGCACGATTGCCACGATAGGTTGCGTTGGGATAACCTGCAATACAGCCGTAGCGCTCAACTAGGGATTGTAAAGCTTGGAATGCCCAATCTGTGGGCTGCACATCTGAAAATTGCGAAACTGATGTTACCTGACTCATGTTGTTATCTTGACTTTCAGATAACTGGGCAACATTTGTTACTTGTCCATTGACTTCAGCAGCTAAGGCGCCATTGGCAGCGAAAAATGTCGCAGCTACAAGAACTGGACTAACCTTAATAAGATTCCAGAATTGTTTTGTCATGTTATTACTCTCACTCACACCTACATTATCCAGTAATAATAAAATGCTTTTAGCACTTTATTTTCGGGGATTATACACACAATCACAATGATGATTGTACCTTATCACCTGTGATTATTACAAGCAACTTGGTTAGCATAGTGCTGAATCATAATTTTTAATTAATTTATTTGGTACCCGTAAAATAATGCGGCGTTTGTGACGTAAAACTGTTCCTTCTTCTTCCAATTGTTGTAGGAGTCGGGTAACTGTTACTCGCGTGGTATTTAACACTTCAGCAATATCCTGATGAGTAACATTTAGATCAATTAACTTGCCCTTATCTACATCACGTCCAAACTTTTCACTTAACCACACTAAAAACTGCCATAAGCGTAGCGAAATTGGTTTTCGATGCACAATGCTTAGTAGATTTTCTGCCTGTTGAATATGAGACAACAAAGCATTAATATCTTGATGCCACAAATGAGGTGGTACAATGCTTATTTCTACACCTGTGAGACATTCAATCTGGTAGGGCTTGACTTTAGACAAAGGATAACCAATCAGATCCCCCAATCCCCAATAACCAAGAGTGATGAATGTTCCATTTTCACTCCATGTTAAGGTACGAACTGCACCGTGCTCAATCCGCCAAAGTACATCATCCTGAAGTGGAATTACTTCCCGACGGGTAAATATCTGCTGGGGTAATTGTCCGCTCAAAGCAGAGCTATTTGATACAGCAGAAGAGTTTGAAGTAGGAGTTGTGGAATACATCATTAACCGTGACTACATAATTATCAGGGAATCCCGTTATTTACAATCATTAAGAAACTCTAATAATTTGTATCAAACTTTACCTATATATCTGAACGTGTCTTCTTTCCAACCAGAGCTAGAGACTAACTCAAAATTTTTTGATGGAAACAACTTATGCTTTGAGATATTTATCTAGCTAAGATAGAGCAGAATTTTTAAGTTATTTATCTCTTAACTTTAATTGTGCAAGTTTAAGAACAGGTAAGCTTTTAGTAAAATATTTAGTTAACTTACTTTTTAATTACTTAGTATTTTCTTAAGGCTTAGTAACAATTTAGGCACACATACAGCAGTTTTTATTTGCATGAAATACAAAGCTACGGGTTTTAAGGCAGTCGTTACAGTTCTATTTTTAGTTTCTAAATGACCCTTGTATGATATAAGCTTGATTACTTATTAAACCTGGAGAATCGGACAAGGTGAGATTTTGAAGGACTTTTGGCTAATCGCATAACTTGTGTGTACACTGTAGTCCGATGGGGAGGGGTTCTTTTATGATGGGTAATTTGACGGGCATGAAATAAGCCGTGGGAAAAGCCACGGTTTTACGCAAAGCTGTACTAAGTCGCTTGAGTTTTCAGCCTTTATTGAAAGCTACGGGAAATTCCATCCCCAGGTGTCTGTAGAGGGATAGTCGCCCCGTCACTTGGGGCATAGGGCATAGTGGCGGTACGATCTTCCCCATACCCCATTCCCCATGCCCAAAAACTCAATTTCCTTGAGTGGGTGGAGTTTTTCATTTGTAGAGGTAGTGGCTTTAGCCTAAGGACTGATGAACCGTCAATTAAGAGCGTTGACCAGTGACAATATATGCTACCCTTTGACCGATATTAGTTGCATGATCTGCCATGCGTTCCAGACAACGAATTGCCAGTGCTAGTAGCACAATTGGCTCGACTACGCCTGGTACATCGCGTTGTTGGGCTAAAGTCTGATAAACGCGATCATATGCATCGTCTACGGTATCATCTAAGCGCTTTAAACGACGCCCACCGGCTTCATCTAAGTCTCCCAAAGCCTTCAAGCTAGTTGCTAGCATCGACTGCGCGTGAAGGGACATAGCTTCAATCTCTGGCAAAGACGGATGAGGCGCATAAGGAAAAATTTTAATTGCAATCTCAGCTAAATCTTCAGCATAATCGCCAATACGCTCTAAGTCTCGCACTAGTTGCATAAAGGCACTCAAGCAGCGCAAATCTTGAGCTGTAGGGGCTTGCAACGTCATAATCGCCGTACAGTCTGATTCGATTTGTCTATAAAAGCGATCAATCTTTTTATCTAATCGAGGAAGTTCCTCAGCTGCTGTTAAGTTACGAGCAAATAACGCTTGGTGGCTGAGGCGAAATGATTGTTCTACCAAAGCGCCCATGCGTAATATATCCCGTTCTAAACGCCTAATGGCGCGTGCGAGTTGAGGTCTTTGAGGATTAGGACTATGATGGACAGCTTTCACTCTTGTTGTCTCAAAGGTGAAGATAAGAAGATACTATTAACTATAGTCTTGGCTTAAAGAGTTTGCCATAACTTCACAAAATTGGATTTGCATCCACGCACCACCAGTTTCTGGATGGTTCATAGCTTTGATTGAACCACCGTGGGCGAGAATAATTTGCTCAACGATCGCTAAACCTAAACCATTGCCAAGGATTGCCCCTATAGAGTTACCATCTTGTGGAGAATGGGTTCGAGCCTTATCTCCTCGATAAAATCTCTCAAAAATGTGAGGTAAATCTACCTCAGAAAACCCAACTCCAGAATCAATAAGATTTATTTCGAGGATTGGGGAAGCGGCATCATTATCCTTTGTTGATAAGATTTTTGCTTCAACGCGAATACTGGTACAAGGCAGACTGTACTTAATGCTATTGTCTAGCAAGTTGAGAAAAACCTGATAAATACGGGCTTGGTCTGCCTTAATCCAAAGATTTTCTGGGCCAGAATAAGAAAGAGACAGATGTTGGCGCACTGCCAAGGGTTCTAATGTTTCCCAAACAGATGTAATTAGCGATCGCAATTCTACAGCTTTGGTTTGCAATTGCATGGTTGGGTTTGCCTCCATTTGGGTGAGGTCTAGCCAGCTTTGCACTAAGTTAATCAACCGGTCAACTTCTTGCATCAAGCGGTTAACCCAGCGATTTAGAGGTGGTTCCAAGCGGGTTTGTAAAGTTTCCGCAACCAAGCGAATTGAAGTTAAGGGCGTTCTGAGTTCGTGCGCTAGATCAGAAAAAGAGCGATCGCGTACTTTATTTATATCTAATAGGGGTTGACGATTTTCTAAAAAGACTCCTACTTCACCATTTGGTAAAGGCAAGCTAGACGCCCGCAAAGCCAAAGATTTTATTGTTTGCATCTCTGCCGCATCATCACAAGATGGATGAAATACCCACTCGCTTGTCTGTGGTTTTTGACAATCACGAGTTTGCTCAATTAGATGGTCAAGTTCGTAAGACCTTACCAACTCTAATAACAAGCGCACCTCTTCTGGTTGCCACCTTTGCAGATACAAAATCTCCTGCGCCTGCTGATTGCACCATAGCAGTTGATTTTCCTCATCAACCTGCAAGTATCCTACTGGTGCAAAATCTAGTAGGTCTTGATAAGTTTGCAACAACTGCTGCAAATGTTGCTGTTGCTGCTTCACCATCGCTATTTTCTGCCGCAACCCAGGAATCAGTAGCAATCCCATCTTGTGAGAATGCGAGGTTAACGGTTGGAGTAAGCGCCTCAGGTAGCGGTTAAGTTCAACCTGTTGCCAAACCCAAAACCCAATGCCTACCGCTAAACCTAGAAAAAATCCCAATAAAAGCATTTGAGTTGTTAGTTTTTTGGTGATTACTAAAAACTAACAACTATCTAAACTAATTATCCAAACCTATAGCCAAAACCTCTTACAGTCACAATATATTCGGGATGACTGGGGTCTTGCTCTAATTTCTCGCGCAACCACCGAATGTGAACGTCTACGGTTTTACTATCACCGACGAAGTCTGGTCCCCAAACCTGATCTAGCAATTGTTCCCGTGACCACACCCGGCGGGCATAACTCATAAATAATTCCAGCAGGCGGAACTCTTTGGGGGAAAGACTCACCTCTTGACCACGAACCAGCACACGACATTCTTGAGGATTCAACGTGATATCCTTGAATTTTAATACTGGGAGTTGGGGTAAATTGCTTAGGCGTTGGCGACGGAGTAAAGCACGACAACGAGCTACTAACTCGCGCATACTAAAGGGTTTGGTTAGGTAGTCATCTGCTCCGACCTCTAACCCCAGAACACGGTCAGTTTCACTACCCTTAGCACTGAGCATTAAAATAGGTACTGGGTTTCCTTGATGACGCAGCAAACGGCAAATATCTAGCCCATTGATTTGCGGCAGCATCAAATCAAGAATGAGCAAATCAAAGGGAAGTTCCCCTGAGTTGGTTTCAAAACTTTTGAGATACTCTATAGCAGACCGCCCATCGGGTGCAGTTGTCACCCCATAACCTTCCTCTTCCAAGGCTACAGCTAGCATTTCCTGGATTAATTCTTCATCTTCTACTACTAGAATACGGCTGGTTTGCCCAATGTCCGTTCTGGCAGAATATTTGGTCGATTCACTGGTATACATTGATATCACAAAAGTCTAGGACTGTGCTTGTATCAATTGGAATTATTGAATCTATTATCTCGCCTTACTGTAACCGTGCTTCCACTAGGCTTAATTCTTTTAGATTTTCTTTACAAAAAGTAACATACATCACAGCACCCTTTTAAGGACTTCTAAAAATCAATGTGGCTGCAAGCTTCAAATAGTCTGGCGCAATTATATGAAGGCTTGTCTTGACAAAAGCAGATAAAGTTGAGTATATTTGCTTTAGTACAAAAATACTACGCCAGATCAAAGGGAAAACTATAGCGCTTTTCATAACCTGCGGGTACTCCTTGGAAAACACGTAGAGCAGCCGCTACGCATCTATCTATGCAATACACTCCGACCTCTTTCTAGCTTTGAATCTTACTCCCCTTCTAAGGGTTAGGTCACTATTAAACTCAACTGAGAAACGCTATATACAGCAGTTTTCTTTTGCATTAAGTACAAAGTTATGGGTTTTGATGCAGGAGATAGAAACTCTTTATATCTGATGCATGAGTTCTGCATTTTGTACGTCACTTACTTGCTGCTATATCTGAAAAGCATAAAGACATATATGTGGAAAATTCGTACTCTCTAAGTGTCCTAAGCTGATGAGTTCCGTATTTACACGGCGTTAAAAATGTTGATTTAAAAGCTACTCTGATGTCTGCATAGGGTAGTCTTTGGTATGGCTTGCTACCCAATATATCATTGCCTATTGAAGGGAGTTGGAAGATGACTACAGTTGGAGTCAAGGACAGCAAACAACAACTAATGCAAGCATTTCAACAAATTATTATTCAAAGAAAAAAGCTGGAATCTAAAATAGCAACCAAACAAGAGGAAGCAGAAAAGGTAAAAAGCCAAGAAATTCTGCAAGCAGCTTCTGCATATACAGTTGATAGTATTGTCAAAGGTTTAGCTGATTTACAATTGGAGTTTGGCAGTATTCTCAATGCATTATCTGAAAAACTAGCTCAGGAAAATTCCAAGTTAGATGAATTGAACCGAGCTATAGAAATTGAAACTCAACGCCTACAAGAGCTTCAACAAATCAGAGTTGTAGCGGATACTCTAGACATTTTAAGTCAAGAACACCAAGAAAAATTAAAAACCCTAGAACAAGATACTATTAGCAAAAGGGAAACACTAGAGAAAGAAATTACAATTAGGCGGAAAGAATGGCAAAAAGAGCAAGCAGAGTATGAAGAGAAACTCCAAGTATATAACGATTTATTAGCTAAAGATCGTCAACAAGAACAAGAAGAATCCCAGTATAAGTTAGAAACTACTCGTAAAATAAATACAGATAGCTACGAAGCAATAAAACGCCAACAACAAAGGGATATACAAGAAAATTTTCAAAAGAAAGAGAAAGATTGGGCAGAACGAGAAAAGATATTCGCTGATCGTCAACCACTCTTTGGAGATTATCAACAAAAAGTAGTTACATTTCCTAATGAACTAGAAGAAGCAATTAAAAAAGCTAGAGAAGAGGCAATTAAAGAAACAAGCCAAAAAGCTAAAATCGAAGCTGATTTATTTGATAAAGAATGGGAAGCTAATAAACAAAGCTATGAGCAAAAAATTCAATCTTTAGAAGAAATAATTAAAAAACAGTCTGAACAAATAGAAGTGATTTCTGCTCAATTGCAAAGTGCATTAAAACAAGCACAAGATTTAGCTATGAGGGCTTTTGGTAGTTCTAATCTTAAATAGTTATTAGTCTGTAGTGTAGCATCTTAATCATTTTAATTCCTGAAGAGGAGGTTTATTGTGGTGTTGAAAAAGCCAAACGATAAGAATACTAAAGTAGAAATTCTTCAGGCATATGAGGAATTAGCTAAAGAAAAAGCAGCACTGAAATCGCAACTCGAGCAAGTTGCCAAAGAAAACCAGTCTGGAACTAAAGAACAGCCTAAGTTAGAACAAAAAACAGCTATGAATCAGCTTTCTAGTGTCCAACAGAAGATGAACAATACAATTGAAAGCTTGGCGAAGGTTCAATTAGGTTTTGGTAGTGCTGCTAATGAATTATCAGAACAGCTAACTACAAAAGCTTCTAAACTAGAAGAAATCAGACGAATTTTAGAAGAAGAAATCCAACAATTAACACAGCTACACAATTTAGAAGTTTCTGATGATATCTTGGATACTCTCATCCAAGCCTATGAAGATAATACTAAAGCTTATCAGGCAGAATATAGCCAGCGTTCTGAAGTGTTATTTCAAGAAATATTAGAGCAAAGGAATACTTGGGGAAAAGAACAAGAGGGACAGCAACAGGCAATAAAAGAACGGAATGAAAACTTGAATAAAACTCGGCAACGCGATGCGTCAGAGTATAAGTATAATTTAGAACTCCAGCGACAATTGCAAAGTGACGAATACGAACAAGGGCAAAAAGCACTATATAAGCAACTGGAAGAATTACTACAAGAAACAGAAAAACAGTGGGCTGAACGGGAGAAAGCAATTTCTGAGAGGGAGAAACAATTTGAAGAATTAAAAGTAAAGGTAGAGGCTTTCCCGAAAGATAAAGAAGCAGCCATCAAAAAAGCTACAGAAGAAGGCAAAGGCATCGCCCACTACCAAGCTAAAGTAAAATCAGATTTATATTCTAAAGAAGTAGAAGGGCAAAAGCGTTTCTATGAACAAAGACTGCAATCTCTAGAACAAACTATTACTAATCAAGAAAAACGGATTCAAAATCTTTCTCAACAACTTGAATCTGCTCTCAAACAAGTTCAAGATTTGGCAGTGAAAGCTATTGAAGGTACTTCAAATGTTAATTCATATCAGGCAATTAAAGAAATAGCTTTAGAACAAGCAAAGACTCAAGTGAAAAACAAATAAGCTGATTTATTTCTGATTAAAGATTGTAGAGACTTAATTTAAGTCTCTACAAAAAGCTATAACGCCTTTTATTCAGTTCTATCTGGTTTGTTAATACCCTCTGGAGGTTGGGCTTTCTTCTTATTTGTTGCGTTAACCTGTGTTTGCTTCAAAGTCTGATTGGAATTTTGTTTTTGACTAGACATAAATACTAAATTTTAAAATTTACTACAATTTTATCTACATTACAAGTATTGTGGATTACGGAAACATATTGCAGAAAATTTTAAGTCTATACTTATCTCTTAACTCGACCCTCTGGTTTTCTTCGCCACTAGCCCTTTCTGGGCAGCTTGAAGACGCTGACACTTAGTTAATTCAGAACCAGCAAAAGGCAAAATAGCTCTGCTAATGGTAATTTTATCGGGATTGGCACTAAGGTTAATTATTTCCAAAGCACACATAGCATTTGCTTTTGTCTAACCGTGACTTTCAAGTAGCTTAATAGACTCTGATTTATCGAAGGTAGGAGGCAGTGTTTCAACTACGCTCAACCGGAGGGGGCCACTGAGCGCAGCCGAAGTGACTCCCTGCCTCCTACAATCTCGTTTGCTGAGGATAAATTATGTAGCATATATTACTATATTATTAGTACATTATCTTTCTACCAAGAAGCCGGATTCAAGGATAACGGTAACTTTACTAAACTTATTGATGCTGGAGACTACCTAGTTTTTATAGTAAATTATGGAGATTTGACAAACATTGCACCGCAATACAGGTTTTCTCTCTCTAAAACAAAGCAGTCTCATTATGTACAGTGCATAAAGTCAGTTGTTTAGATAATTTTTTATTGAAAACCCCTTGCTTACCCAGCCAAAAAAAGCTATCTCTGAATGCGAGTTGGTATCATTGTGCAAGACTAACCTAATCTAGTAGCGATCGAGTTACGATCTTGTCACACCCTTTTTTGATTTGAGAAGTCCTATTCCAGAATTTTCTGGTTAAAATAGTATATCTGTTCTACTCAAACTCCCAGAGCAACACTCCTTAAAACCATATATTTAGAGGCATTAGAGGCAAGAATGGCTATCAACACCGATACTTCAGGCAAGCAAAAAGCGCTGACGATGGTGCTCAACCAGATTGAGCGCAGCTTTGGAAAAGGAGCAATCATGCGCCTGGGCGATGCTACCCGGATGCGGGTAGAGACAATTTCTAGTGGAGCGCTCACCCTAGATTTAGCATTGGGTGGTGGTTTACCTAAGGGGCGGGTTATTGAAATTTATGGACCGGAAAGTTCCGGGAAGACTACAGTAGCGCTACACGCACTGGCTGAAGTGCAAAGAAATGGTGGTATTGCTGCCTTTGTTGATGCTGAACACGCCCTTGACCCTACTTATGCTGCGGCATTGGGTGTAGATATTGACAATTTACTGATTTCCCAACCTGACACTGGCGAATCAGCTTTGGAAATTGTCGATCAGCTTGTTCGCTCTGCTGCGGTTGATATTGTAGTCATTGACTCAGTAGCAGCACTGGTTCCCCGTGCTGAAATTGAAGGCGATATGGGTGACGCCCACGTTGGTCTGCAAGCGCGATTAATGAGCCAAGCCCTACGCAAAATTACGGGCAATATTGGTAAATCTGGTTGTACAGTAATTTTCATTAACCAGTTGCGGCAAAAAATCGGTGTTACCTACGGTAGCCCAGAAACGACCACTGGCGGTAACGCATTGAAATTTTACGCTTCGGTGCGCTTGGATATTCGCCGAATTCAAACCCTGAAAAAAGGTACAGAAGAATTTGGTAACCGCGTTAAAGTCAAAGTCGCCAAAAATAAAGTAGCACCGCCTTTCAGAATAGCGGAATTCGACATTATTTTTGGTAAAGGTATTTCTACCTTGGGTTGTCTTGTTGACTTAGCAGAAGAAACTGGCATTATTGTCCGCAAAGGAGCTTGGTATAGTTATAACGGCGATAATATCTCCCAAGGACGAGACAACGCCATTAAGTATCTAGAAGAAAAGCCCGAATTTGCTGACGAAATTAAGAAACTGGTGCGGGAAAAGCTAGATAAAGGTGCTGTTGTTTCTGCTAACTCTGTGGCTAAAGCCAGTGAAGAAGATGAAGAGGAAGAAGTCGATTTAGAGCCAGAAGAGTAAAAAATGCGGACTTATTAATTTGCAACTTTTAATATGTAGTGGGTTACATAGACAACTAACCCACTTTTTTCAAAGTATTGATGAGTTATAGCAAGCCTAACAAAGTGATTGCTTCTATATGAGGAGCAATCATTTTATTTTTATAATCGCTATAATGTCAAAATTTTTGACTGGGATTGTATGGTATTTGTCTGCTAAAAAAGCGATCTAAAATTTCTGATTTCTGTTCGGAACTAAAGTTGTTATACCAATGTTCAAATTTTTCAACTAGTCCAGAATTTTTGAATATCTCTGAATTATCACCTAATTTTTCAGTCAAAGGTTTTGGTTTGTTATGGGCATAAGTAAGCATTTCTACTTGATTATCGCTCTTTCGGTGCATAAGTTGCATCAATAACTCTATTGCTACAGTTGGCAAAACGCGACATGTATAATTCATGAAAAAATTAAAAGTCATACTACCTAGACGAATGCGATCGCCATCTTTGAGCTTGATCGGCCCAAAAGCGCGATTGCCATTCACAAACGAGCCATTAGTACTGTTGAAGTCTATGAAGTAGAAGCCTTGATCATCAATATATTGAATAGCAGCGTGGCGACGAGACATATAGCTATCAGCAATGCAAATACCACTATTGCGATTACGACCTATTGTCCATATATGCTGTGGCTGTTGTAGACTTTGACTCTGATTGTCGCCCAAGTTAGTCATCAAATAAACAGCAGCCTTATCTACCACACCATGTACATAACATACATTTATCTTTCTTAACGATGGTTGAGATAGGTTTTCTAGCTGAAGAATTTCATCTAGAAGGCTGCTGTGGTGTTCATACAACTTGAGAAATACCTGATATAAAGTTAATCGCCGTTCTATTTCCGTTTGTGCAAAGTCAGCCATTATACGTAAACCTTGTATTACCTGATTTCGGTTGTGAATATTCCCCTTCAGCCTACAGTCAGGGATAGTTAATGTTTCACTTTCCGCTGCAATCTAAAAAATTGGGTGGCTTAAGAACGTTAGATTTTGCAGCTTTTAAGTGCAAGCTCCCCTGTTGTTTATAGCTATAGAAAGCATGGAAATATTTATGTAAAATTATTATGATGCTTTATTGTTTATTGTAAATAATCATTTGTTATTTGTAACAGATGGAAATTATAAAGATTTGATTAATAATTGCCAAGTATCTGCGTATTTATACTATGTCGTCTTATATTTATTAATATTTGCGGGAGCGATCGCTATCACTCAACCCAACTATATGGCGTTTTTCTGTCGGATTAGGTACACGTGTGAAAGTGAAAAGCTTGCCAATTAAAGGTTTTACCGTACCTTACATGACTAGGAATCATTATGACAATCCTGAATCATTCATGATAAACAAAATCCCCAACTTATCGAATAAGTTGGGGATCTACGGATTGCAATTATTACAAATCAAATAGGATGGGTATATCATATTCGATTGGTCAATTCTGAATAAATCTAAGTTTTATCAAAAATAATAAGGGCTGATTTATCAAGCTAATGAGAAAATCGAAACCTTGTAAGCTTTTAAACTTACAATAAGCCTCGTTTACCATTGGGGCGCACGGTCATCCAATTTGTTTTTGCTAGTGCTAGCTGCTCATCAGAAATTTTGGCACTGCTAAGATTAGCACCACACAGATTAGCTCCTCGAAGGTTAGCATTGCTGAGATAAGCATTGCTGAGGTCTGCACCTCGCAGGTCTGCTCCTTCTAAATCAGCATGATTAAAGTATGCTTTGCTCAAATTAGCATCCTTGAGGTTTGCTTGAGTGAGACTGGCTTTGCCAAAGTCACTATTGTGGAGATTAGCTCCTTGGAGATTGGTTTTTTGTAATTGAGCAGAATGGAAATTTGTTTGGGATAAGTCAGCACCTTGCAGATTCAGCAAACTTAAATTGTGTAGGGCGAAATCCCGCCTTCCCTTCAGATAGGCTGTTAATAAACCTTGGGTATCCAATTTACGCTCAACTTTAGATTTTTGAATTTGCGAACTATTACTGTTGCTGTTGCTGTTGCTGTTAGCTAAAGTAGTTGATTTGGCCATTCCAGAACCCTGATTTAATCCAGCCGCTTCTGCTGCCTTGGCTCGTCTAGCGCGAATTGCTGCGGCTACCTGTGCTACTCCTACACTAGTAACAGCAGCAGAAGGGTTACTACATAAAATAGCAGAATTTTCTAGGTGATTGTGTGTTCGCTCTTTAAACCCGGTATCAGATTTAATCAGTAAACCCTTTGCCAAACTTTCTAAGTATGGTTCTATTTCCAATGCTCTGAGAACTTCTGCCGCTGACTGATAGCGACTACGCACAGACACGTCTAACATTTTTCGCAATACATTGCTCAAGTGGTCACTCACTTGCACAAGCTGTTCCCACATCATCTCGCCAGTATTGGGATTGTAATCTAAATCTTTAGGAGTTTTGCTAGTCAATAAATAAATGCATGTCACCCCCAATGCATAGATATCACTGGCGTAGACTGGACGCATAGCCATTTGCTCTGGTGGCGCAAAACCAGGGGTACCAATGGCATATGCAGTTAAAGCTGTCTGTCCTGATTGATTTGTGGCACCTTGGCTAACTTGGTTTTTGACCGCACCAAAGTCGATGAGTACCATTCTGGCATCTTGAGTGCGGCGAATTAAGTTGGCTGGTTTGATATCACGGTGAATTACCTTTTGCTCGTGGATATATTGCAATACTGGCAAAATCTCGCTCAAAAATTGCTTGACTCCAGTTTCGCTCAAGATACCGCTAAGTTTGACCTCTTCCTGTAACGTATCACCACTAATGTATTCTTGAACTAAGTAGAATTGTTCATGATCTTCAAAATAATCTAATAATCTTGGTACTTGAGGATGATTGCCAATTTTACCTAGAGTTTTGGCTTCTCGCTCAAAGAGTTCTCTGGCCATCTGTAAAACGTGTGGGGCGCTTCCTGATGGGCGTAATTGCTTAATTACGCAACTCGGTTCTCCTGGTAAGCCTTGGTCATGGGCTAAGAAGGTAGCTCCAAAGCCACCCTGACCTAATGGTTTGATCACCTGATAGCGATCGCGCAACAGTAGTTGCGAGCCACAAGACTGACACCTTTGGCTATATACCAAATTTTCTGGATTGGGACAGATAGGATTTAAGCAGTAGCTCATGCACTGTCAACTCGCTGCACGAATAATCACGGTGAGTGTTATACTCTCCTTCAATTATTTAGATATTGATCAACTCTTACAAGGTAATTTTTGCTGGAACTTTTTTGAAGATTTTCTAAAGTTTAACTGATATTACGTAAATTTATCGCCAAAAGAAGATAAGTATTATACTTATACTGCCAAGCTTATTTAGATTAATTTATACCATATACCAATTTGTGATAACGCTCTCTTAAAGCTTTTTATCTTTCGGAGCGTGTTACTATATGCAGCCTGCTGCTCTACCGACTAGCTAACGTAATTAGGAATTGAGAAAGTCGGTTTTAATCTAGGTTTCTATTGATTGTATCTGTTAGTCTTAGTTTTGAGAATTAGTATTTAAAACTATTAGGGAGCAGTGCCTAACGTCAGTTGCTCCACTTGGAGCGAAGTCAAAGTGGCGGCTTGAACCGATAGCGCGGCGCTAACGCTGCGCTATCGGCCTACAGCCTTTTTCCTAAAGGAGACATTAAGCGAATGGGTATCCTACGGTGGGCGTCTTAGGATAGCACTAAGGGATAAGATCGCACTGGCTCGCTTACAGAAAATCGCTGTAGAATTTTGGATGCCCAAGCTTGGAGGGAGTTCAAAATCATGTCCATTAGTTGTTAAGACACTATTAGCTGGCTTTCATATTCACACTAATAAGTTGTTCTAAAAGTGCAAGAACATCACTGCGGCTGAGTTTCTCTTTACCATTAGCAAGGGCATCAAGAGTACCATTAGCTAAGGTTAAGGGAATTTGACAAAAATCCAAGGCTGGTCCGGTAGGAAGTTCTTTAGTGTAAGCTTCTGCCAGAGCTAGGTTGCGCCGCGCATACTCTTGCATATTTGCTGCACTCCAACCCTCTGGAAAAAAGTCTACCCCACGCCCTAAATCCTCAGTATGGTTACGCAGGATATTAACTGCTTGTAAACCCCGACCAAACCCAATCGCCTGGGTACGGTTAGTTTGCGTTCCATCGTACCAAGTCCATAAGTCCGATAGTAACAATCCCACTGCACCTGCAACCCCAAAGGTATAACGATCTAAATCAGATTCTGTATCAATTTTCCAGTTTCTTTCTGTCCAGTAAGCCATCCGGTCTGCCATTGCAGCAGTGGCATCCCAAATTCGAGGTGCAATGGTTTCTGGTGCTAGCATCAACCATTCTCTAATCCTTAGAGTGACTTCTTCTAAGGTATGCTCATACCCGCTAAATCCTCCAAAGAAAGCATCTACCGCGAAGCCATCAACGCCTGCCTGTAATGTCAGGCTAATCGCTCTTAACAGCTTTGCTTTAGTAGGATTATCTAGTTCGGCATTATCTTCAATTTCATCAATGGCACGCATACACAAATATGCTGATGCTACTGCTTCTTGTAATCCTGGCGGTAAAAGATTAATTGGGATATAAAAAGTTCGGCTAGTTTCTTTGAGGATTTGCAATGCATCTCTACGTAAATTCATGTTTTCACTCCCCGCTTGATTTTTGCACCACATGAAATTTGCAGTTTTTTGATGATACTGGATATAGTTTTGACTAAACCTTAAAAACTATAGACTATAAGATACGCTAGTATTTCATCTAAACATTAATAGTTTTTGGTGTTGCAATTAACAAAACTCTCAAATTTATGAAAGTCTAATTTAGTATATAGGGTTTTGGTCGCAAAAATCGGTAATGTGCCGTTTGATATAGCTATCATAAAGTTTTAGTGTGTATATAAAGAGTTATGCTAATATTTGGTTGATTAGCGCGAAATATTTCTATGAGCGAACATCCATTTTAGGGATTTGAAAGTGTTTTAAGTCTGCGTTAATTTGACTAACAAATTGTAATCATTGTATATATAAAGACAATTTAGGAAAAGTTAACAACGGGTCACAGTAATTGTACGTACCTTTAGATGCAAACGGCGGCTTGTCGAAGAGTTAGTGTAAGTTAAATTAGACATAGAGGGCTGTAATGCCTGACTTGAGCTATGTTCACGCTTGATCGGTTACAGTGTAAACCTGCTTACTGTTTTAGGTGGCATCAATTGACCATAACCGAGAATAAGAAGTTCCTGCATATTTACGAGATTAATAATAAAAAAGTGGGTTAATATCCAGCGAGGTTGTCCTTCAGTAGAGCATATTTAGCTTGCAAGGTAGTCGAACCCAGATACTCAGAGGCATCACCGATTATCGCTACCGAGCTATATAGTGTTGGTAAGCACGCAAGTCAGAATCGACCGGAAGAAGTATCCACGTATTAACCCCAATCAATTTGGTGAATTGTTGTAGTAGGGATTTATGCAGGTAGTCTATAGAGATAGTGCAGAGTTGGATGTACACAAGAAAACAGTGGTAGCTTGTGCAATTACCCCACAGTCTTCGGGAGCATGGCATAAAAAAATATGTACACTCACCACAATGGCAAAGCACTTGTTAAATCTTTCTGACTGGTTTACAGTATGGTCTGTTGCGTCTGAGTTTTATTTTGCCAATCGAACAAAGAGATTTGCGAGACTTAACTCGCCATCGTAGCAATTTTATTAGAGAACGAGTCAATTTGGTAAATCGAGTTCAAAAAGTAGCTTGAGGCTGCCAACATTAAACTTCCCTCAGTTGCTATGGATGTGATGGGCGTATTAGGACAGGCAATGCTGGTTGCGATCTGTTGAAGGTAACACTACTCACAGGCTCATGGCGGATTTGGCTGAAGGAACCATGCAACTCACTTTACGAAAATTTTTCCTTTGGGTAGCTATGGGTGAGCCTTTAGAGTGCGGAAAACCGCCCAAAAAGCGTCTATAAAATTTATTATTTAAATAACACTTAAAAACCAAATAATTGACAGGCAATCATAGAAAACTTTCATTCGTCCTCGCTATTTTGTTTAGATTTTGGCGATTTTAGAAAACCCTTATTTATAAAATAATCTATATTTAAAATTGTAACAAATCAGCAAAAATTAATAAATTGAAATGGATTTACCTCTTTAGGATAGGTTAATTTCCTTACGAAGATAGACAAGAAATATATAGTTAAGAGCGTATGATTTTGAGAGGAGTTTTAAGAAGCTTAGGATCAAAAGTTACTTTCTGATGCAAAGTGAATCAATTCTAAACACTACAACAGAAAAAAAACTTTTAATTCAAGTTTTAATTGTTAGGAGGTTTGTAATGCGAATAGCTCAAGTAGCCCCACTGTGGGAGAGAGTTCCACCTCCCGCTTATGGTGGTATAGAGTTAGTAGTAGGGTTACTGACCGATGAATTAGTTCGACGCGGACACGAAGTAACTTTATTTGCATCGGGAGATTCTATCAGTCTGGCAAAACTAGTGTCAGTTCATCCCCGTACCGTTAGGCTCGATAGCACTATTAAAGATTACAGCATTTACGAAATGCTAAATCTAGCTTCGGTTTATGAACGTGCAGAAGAGTTTGATATTATTCACTCCCATGTAGGGTGTGGGGCGCTATCCTACGCGAATCTCGTCACAACCCCTACGGTTCATACGTTACACGGGATTTTTACCCCTGATAACGAAAAGATGTTTAGTTTTGGTAAAAAACAACCTTATGTTAGTATTTCTGATGCACAACGAGAACCAAGGTTAGGGTTGAACTGTATAGCAACGGTTTACAACGGGATTGATGTCAGCAGTTATAAATTTTACGCCCAACCAGAAGATCCCCCGTATTTAGCGTTTTTGGGTCGGATGTCTCCTGAGAAAGGAGTACACTTAGCAATAGAAATTGCAAAACTTGCTGGTTGGCGTTTGAAAATGGCAGGTAAGGTTGATGCCATTAATACGGAATATTTTGAGAAAAAAATCAAACCGCACATTGACGGGAAGCAAATTGAGTATCTAGGTGAAGCGAACCATGCTCAAAAAAATGCCCTTATGGGAGGTGCAGCTGCAACTTTATTCCCTATCACTTGGCGAGAACCCTTTGGATTGGTGATGGTAGACCCGGATTTCTCACAAACTCAGAAAAAAGCGGAGCTTCAAACTGATAAAATGTATATATGGTAAGCATTTGAGCAGTTTTAACCGATGAATCTACCCGCAACGCGATCGCTCCCAAAACAGTTCA
>JAHHHR010000040.1 GCA_019359245.1 Nostoc desertorum CM1-VF14
AAATGCTTCCTGAAATGCCTGAGCCTATTTTATTAACCCAGATTTTTGCCAAGCTTACTTCTCTAGGACGTATTCATACGGTTTCTACAGGCGTTGAACCCTCGTAAATTGGCAGAGGTATTGTTTATATAGCTGTTTTTAAATGTCTAGCAAATATTGCATCATCAGCAGATTGACCATTTCCGTCGCTAGAACCAGATAAGGAACAGTGTCAGCGTCGCATCTGTCCTATGCTGAAGATGGATAGTGTTGTGGGTGAGACTGTGTTTTTCAGCGTTGTGATACCGACTTATAATCGCCAACCGATTTTAGAAAAGTGCCTCCGTGCCTTGGAGGTGCAGGAGTTGAGTAAGCCAAGTGTAGTTTCTGGTTACGAGATTGTCTTAGTGGATGATGGTTCTACTGATGGCACATTACAATGGTTAACAGCCCACAAAGAAGAGTTTCTCCATGTGCGATGGTTTCAGCAAGACCATGCTGGCCCAGCTGCGGCTCGGAATCTGGGGGTAGAAAGGGCGCTAGGAGACACAATTATCTTTATTGATAGCGATTTAGTGGTGCTAGAGAATTTCTTGCAAGCTCACGCAGATGTGCTAGTGCAGGGAAAGGAGAAATTGGGGAGCGATCGCTTTTTTACTTACGGTGCAGTTATTAACACCAGTAATTTCGACAATCCAACTGCTGAACCCTATAAGGTAACAGATTTTTCAGCAGCTTTTTTTGCTACCGGGAATGTAGCAATTCCCAAACATTGGCTAGAGAAAGCCGGACTTTTTGATACCAGTTTTCAACTCTATGGCTGGGAAGATTTAGAACTAGGTGTGCGACTGAAAAAATTAGGTTTGACACTAATTAAATGTCCCGAAGCCGTAGGATATCACTGGCATCCAGCATTTAAATTAGAGCAAATTCCCCGATTAATTGACCAAGAAATTCAACGCGGACGTATGGGAGTTTTGTTTTATCAAAAGCATCCTACATGGGAAGTGCGAATGATGATTCAAATGACTTGGTTGCATCGCTTACTTTGGGGAATTTTGTCACTCAATGGTGCGCTAAATGAACGAACAATGGCTCCGTTATTGCAATGGCTAATTAACTTAGGTAAACCACAATTGGCTTTAGAAATTGCCCGAATTTTTCTCAACTGGTACAACGTAAAGGGTGTTTATGAAGCTTATGCACGAATGCAACAAACATCTTAATTAAGAACTGGGTAAATTTGTATTTATCCGGTCACGTTACGTCAGAATGGCCCCACCCATTAACCGCTCATACCGATATTTCAACTCTTCTTTCATCAAATACCAACGCTCTAAAGTTGCATCCATCTCTATTATTTTCTCTGCTGCTTGCCGCGCTAAAAGCAAAACTTCTTCATCTTCAACCAAACTCGCTAAGGTAAAATCTGGCACTCCAGATTGACGAGTTCCCAATACTTGCCCTGGGCCACGAAAACGCATATCCATCTCTGAGATGAAAAAGCCATCCTGAGATTGTTCCAACACCTTCAACCGTTGTTGAGCATCAGGACTTCTGGAACTGCTCATCAATAGACAATAAGACTGAGCCGCACCACGGCCGACACGCCCCCGCAGTTGGTGGAGTTGCGATAAACCAAATCGCTCTGCATTTTCAATGAGCATTACCGTAGCATTAGGTACGTCTACACCAACCTCAACAACAGTAGTAGAAACCAAAATTTGCGTTTGGTTATCACGAAATTTAGTAATCGCTTCATCCTTATCGGCTGAACTCATGCGACCATGTAGCAGCCCTACTTGAAAGTCAGGAAAAACGCTTTCTTGTAACTTTTGATGCTCCTCAGTTGCCGATCGCAGATCCAGTTTCTCTGATTCTTCTACCAAGGGTAAAACCACATAAACTTGTCTACCTTGGGCAATTTCTCGCCGGATGAGGTCATAAGCATGGTTGCGTTGCTGCCCTGATAATACTGTTGTCTGAATTTTTTGTCGTCCTGGTGGTAGCTCATCAATCTGGCTCACATCCAAATCCCCGTGTATCGTCAGTGCTAACGTTCTGGGAATCGGAGTAGCTGTCATAGTTAACACATGGGGCTGTTCGCCTTTTTGCTGCAAACGCGCCCGTTGTTCTACCCCAAAGCGATGCTGTTCATCAATCACCACTAACCCCAATTGCTGGAAGTTTACGGGGTCTTGAATTAAGGCGTGAGTTCCCACTAATAGAGGTAATTCACCAGTTCCTAACTGAGAATGGATTTGTCGTCTTTTTGCAGTTTTAGTAGATCCTGTCAGTAATTCCACTGGTAAATGCAAGAGATTAAACCAACTAACTAACTTGCGATAATGTTGTTCTGCCAAAACTTCTGTGGGAGCCATCAGCGCCGCTTGGTAGCCAGATTGAATTGCTGCGAGGATAGCTAGCACGGCGACGACTGTTTTACCGGAACCGACATCGCCTTGCACCAAACGATTCATTGGTACAGGTTTTTCTAAGTCGTTGAGGATATCGTTGAGGACTCTTTGCTGTGCGCCAGTGAGTTGAAAAGGCAGTATTTCGTGGAATTTCTCTACAAGTTGACCTCGTGGAACAAGGATGGCGCTGGTTTGAATCGCCCTTGCTTGCTGCTGACGTTGCAATAACCCAAGTTGTAGGTAGAAAAATTCATCAAAAACTAGGCGACGACGGGCAACTTGTAGGACGGCGCTATCGCTGGGAAAATGGATGTTAGCGATCGCATCTTTCAATTCCATCAAACCATACTTCTGTCGCAAACCACTTGGTAAAGGGTCTTTCAGGTTAGCCGCAGCAGGCAAAGCAGTTATTACCGCCTGTCGCACTGTATTCGCCACCACGCCTTCAGTCAGTCCATAAATTGGCACCACTCGCCCAATATTCAGCGACTCAATAGAATCTCCTGGATTTGCCAAAACCTCTAGTTCTGGATTATCCAGTGTCAAGCCGTATTTGCTTTCTTTTACCAACCCACACGCCGCTAAAATACTACCTACTGGATAACGGCGTTTTAAACTTTCTTGCCAAGCGCGACTGCTAAAGCGCGTACCTGCGTAAAAACGACCAATTTTGATTTGACCACTGTTATCTTTTACAACCAGTTCCAAAATTGATAATTTCTGATTTTTAGGGCTGGTAAAGCAGTTGCAACGCTTCACTGTAGCCACTATTGTCACCGTTTCACCCGCCTGTAACTCGCGGATATTCACCTGACGCGCGTAATCAATGTGGTCACGAGGATAGTAGAAAAGTAAGTCGCGGACGGTGTGTAAACCAAGCCGTGCCAAATTATCAGCTTTTTTGAAGCCTATTTCTGGTAAATCGCTAAGTTTTTGGTCAATGTTCGGTGCAAGCCTCCGACTCACCTCAGAAACGATTTTTGATTTTTGATTTTTGATTTTTGATTGATAAATTTTCCCCTGTTCTCCTGCTCCTCTGCTCTTCTGCTCCCCCTGCTCCTCTTGCTGTAGTTGGGAGAGATACCTACGAGTCTCTGCTACTAAATGTTGTCTTTCTTCCAATGCCAGATGTGGATAACTAGCAAATTGCACCGCTAGTCCTTGCCAACGGCGGCGTTCAGTTTGGGGTAAGCCTGTTGGGAATTTACCCAAAGTTAGGCTCAGAAATTCACTGAAGCGGTACTGTCTGCCCACTAAGTCTGTAAAGCCTCGTTCGGCTTCTATTGCCAAGGCTTTGTGCAATCGTATCCAATCTGGTTTTTCATTAGTCATTGGTCAATAGACATAGGAGTGAGGAGTTAGGAATAAATAACTCATAACTCATAATTCATAACTCATAACTTTATTCAAACCAACTAGCACGCCATGCAGCTTCAGCTTCAGCGATCGCTTTTTCTCGCTGTTTCTTTTGATACTCTCGTCCTAATTTGTTTAGCCGAACTAAAATACTGCGGATTTGCCTGCGCTCAGAGGAAAGTGCCACATCAGCAAATTCAATTTCTCCTAGCCGCAGGTTAATAGCCATGATTTGCGTCAGCCCAGAATCTTCTGACTGCTGCTCATTTTCAATTTCAATTACTAAGTTTAATAGGTTTGGTGGCCCTGGCATGGCCTCGGCAGATGCTTCTGATGCCGCAGCAGCCGCAGCCGCTAAAATCGGTTCTGGTAATTTTTTGGGTAATACCCCAGATTTTTGTAATAAAAGATTAGCATCATGGGAAAGTTTTTTCAGTATCTCTTGCGTGACCTCTTCTAAGTTCTGCTGCCATTTTGCCAGTTCTATAGGATTAGAGGTTTCGGCGCTCAGAGGCTGGAAATTTGAGGTGTCGAGAAGTTCAGAAGATATTACTTCCTTATTGCCCACCCTGCGGGAAGCTAAAGCTACATCTTCGTCATCTCCCTTATTTACTTCAGCTTCCTCACTTTTCATACAATTGAGCAATTGCTCTGCTGTAACTTGACCCAAGTTGCGGATGGCTTGTTGCAATTGTTGGCGCTGATTTAATGATAAATGCAGAAAGTTTTCGGGATACCCCTGTGTACAGAGATGATAACTCGCCAAAATCAACTGTTTTCGTACAGCTAGGCCCAAAGTGTTTAGATAACTAGCATAAGCGCTTTGTAGTTCTACTGCGATCGCGCGAATCGCTTCTTTTAGTGCTGCAATATCCCGTTCAATTCGCTCGATTGCTCTTGCCATATCTTTTCGTTCTTGTCCATGTGAACTATTTAATAGTACAAATGTACAAATTTATTTTATAATAACTTCCTAAAGGTCTTTAGATTTTAAATTAAATGCGATATTTCGTGTATCCACTAAAAAAAACACAGGTCAGGCTATTTGCTTGACCTGTTTGTTAAAGAGTCATTTGTCCTTAGTCTTTGGTAAAAACTAATGACCAATGACCAATATTACTTGCTGCCAATTTGTGCAGCGACTTCATCAGCAAAGCTCATCTCTTGTTTTTCAATGCCTTCGCCCAATATATAGCGGACAAAGCGAGTCACTTGAATCTCTGTGCCTAATTGCGTCTTCGCTTGCTTCAAAAGGTCTTCTACCGAAATACTCTGATCGCGAATGTAAGGTTGATCAATCAAAGTCAATTCTTTCAGACGTTTTTCAATCCGTCCCTGAACAATCTTTTCTTTGATATTATCTGGCTTGTTGGCCAAATCATCCTTGCCCATTTCAATGTCTTTTTCCTTTTGGGCAATTTCGGCGGGGATTTGGTCTACGCTCACATACTCGACATTTGGACAAGCTGCAACTTGCATTGCAGTGTTTCGTGCCAAGCTTTGAAACTCTGGATTAGCAGCCGCTGATTCCGTTTGAGAACCCAGTTCTACTAATACACCAACTCGGCCGCCAGTGTGAATGTAGCTGTCTACTACACCGTGTGTGCCTTCTGGTAGTGCAAAATTGATAAAGCGACGCACTTGGATATTTTCACCTAGCGTAGCAATAGTTTGCTTGATGAATTCTTCTACAGTCGCGCTTGGACTATCAACATACTGTTGAGCCAATAAAGACTCAACACTATCAGCAGTCGCTGCTTGCTTTGCCAGGTTTTTAACTAAAGCTTTAAAAGCCTCGTTACGAGCCACAAAGTCAGTTTGACAGTTGACTTCGATGAGTACACCTACTCGACCACCGGGTTGAATGTAAGTGTCTACCAAACCTTCTGCCGCAATGCGATCGCTTTTTGCCCCTGCCTTAGAGATGCCCTTTTTCCGTAGCCAGTCTGCGGCTTCTTCTACATTGCCTTCAGTCTCTATTAGCGCCTTTTTGCAGTCCATCATGCCTGCACCAGTTTTTTGGCGTAGCTCTTGGACGAGTTTTGCAGATATTTCCGCCATGTTGCCTCAATTCCTAACTTGACCTCGAGTTGTAATCGCTCACCTAATTTAGTGCTGAGTGCTGAGTTTTGAGTGTTCAGTTATCAATTATTTTATTCTTCATTGACAAATCACAACTTACAACTTCAAAAATCAAGACTCAGCACTATCTAATTTGCTGAGTCTTTCTATCTTACTCAGCCAGGGCTAAACGCCCCGCTTCCGCTAACAGAACTATTCTTCTGTTTCCTCGTCGGGAATTACGGCATCAGTATACTCGGTTTCTTCATAGTCATCGTCATACTCACTACCGTCGTAGTCTTCGTAATCATCTTCAGCATCTAGCTGACCGTGACGACCTTCATAAATGGCATCTGCCAATTTCCCGACTATCAGCTTAATTGATCTGATAGCATCATCGTTTGCTGGGATGGGGATATCTACTACATCTGGGTCACAGTTTGTATCCAGCATGGACACAATGGGAATATTCAGCTTTTGGCATTCTTGAACTGCGTTATATTCCCGCCGTTGGTCTACGATTACCACGATATCGGGTACTTTCCGCATTGTTTTAATGCCGCCCAAGTATTTCTGAAGCTTCGTCATTTCCCGACGTAGCATTGATGCTTCTTTTTTGGGTAATAAATCTAGTGCGCCAGTTTCTTCACGGCGTTCTAAATCTTTCAGACGATCTACCCGGGTTTTGATGGTTGCCCAGTTGGTCAACATTCCGCCCAACCAGCGTTGGTTAATATAGTGGGAACCACAACGGCTGGCTTCTTGAGCAATAATTCCAGCTGCTTGGCGCTTGGTGCCGACAAAAAGAAACTTCTTCCCTTGTTCAGCGTGCGATCGCATATAGTTATAAGCATTATCCATCAACTGGGCAGTTTGCACCAAGTCGATAATATGCACACCATTGCGGGAAGTATAAATGTAAGGAGACATTTTTGGGTTCCAACGCCGGGTTTGGTGCCCAAAGTGAACCCCTGACTCCATCATTTGAGCCAATGAAACTACTGGCATATATTTTCTAACTCCTATTCGGGTTAAACCTCCATCCAAGTGCATTTCCAACTGGAAACACCCGAATTCTCAGATGTGCGAGATTAGTTAACCATACTAGGTTAACACACGTTAACACCCTATGTTAACCCAGTAGAAGAGTTGTAGATTATGGGTGAAAAATTCAGACATAGCAAATTTTCAAACCGTCTTGCTAAAAGCTACACATATATCGGTTTCATACATGGTCTAAAATACTACTCATTTCTTGCTGATAACGCTTGGGAGTTGTGTGTAGCATTCGTTGAAACACAGATGTCATGTGACTCTGGTTGCCAAATCCGGCTTCTGCGGCTACCTGTGCCAGCGATCGCTTTTGGTTTTGTAACAGTTTTTGAGCAAGTTCTAGCCGACACCGAAGGACATACTGATAAGGTGATAGCCCAGTTGTTACCTTAAATGCTCGTGCGAAATGGTATGGACTAAATCCTACTGTGGCAGCAATCTGGTTTAGGTTCAGTTCTTGGGATAGATTCGCTCTAATGTATTCCAAGACAAGCTTTAACAAATTTGGGTCTAAAAACTCTGGTGAACGTTTGAGCCGTCCAGATAGATTTGAACGTCGATAAATTATTTGTGCCAACACCGCCGTTGCAACTGATTCTAAGTAGAATGCACCACCAGTTTGTCCATTATAAAAAAACTCTTGCATAGCGATCGCAGCACTCAAGCCCCAATGAGTCTTGGGAATTTGCCCTGGCTGTAATTCAATTGTCTGTCCCTCTGCTTCTACTTTGACTATGCGTTCTAGAAAAGATTGGGAATATCCAAACACTACAAAACAAGAAGCATCTTCCACCGAACTATAAGTACTGCCTTGAGGCACAATATCAAAACCTCCTGGTAGCGCTTGGTAAGGTTGCAGCCGATCGGCATTGAAGGCAGCAATCCCACGAGTTTCCCCAAAACTTGTTACCACAAGGTTAAGTGGCGAACGAATATTTACTTCCAAATGTCCTGGCGGAATGATTGCTACCATCAACTCTGATGTTTCTAGCCAGTGTCCCCACTGGGGTAGAGCCTCTAGTGGGGGCTGATTAAGGGGAATTTTACGTTCTGGGGGATTAAACAAAAACTCTTTTAGCAGATTCATGGGCGGAGGCAGTGAATAAGCAAGGGAGCAGGTGATCATTAAGCGTAGCCGTACAGGCGCAGCCTCTGTCTGCGACACGCTGCGCGTTTGCGTAGCATCCCGCAGGGAACGTAGAGAAGTGGAGCAAGGGGAGAAACCACCCATAAAGGGTGTTGCTCTCAACCCTCATGAGAAAAGGAGGGGTGCTTTCGCCCACAAGAGGCGAAGGTTTGTATCTTTATTTCCTGTTTCCTATCATCTCAAAAAGCAGATTTCGATATTCCGCAAGAATTGAAAAGACAGGAACAATGGCAGGCAAGTATTTTCAAAGTTAAGATTTTGATTCGAGTGATTGTCAATGCCTGTTCTGATTCCCATTTCAACTTTCTTTATTGGCTGTCATGGGCTAATTGCTCTGGGTTTATCCTATCGAGTGGCAATGGAACGCACCCGTACTCGGATTTGGCATGGTGCGTCTACATCTGAAGTTGCCTCACAGCCCAATTATCTAGATCATCCGAATGCTTGGGCAGAGTTTGTGGAAAAAATAACACAACAATCTTCTGCCACGAAAAATATCGAAGACGGGGTGTTGCAGCGTACTATCCGAGCGCATGGTAACTTTACAGAATACGTACCCCTTAGCCTTATATTCCTAATTGCCCTAGAGTGTATGCAGGCTGGGAGGGGATTGTTGTGGATGCTAGGGACTCTTTTGACACTAGCTAGGATTGCCCATGCCTGGGGATTGATACAGACCTATGGCCCATCACCGGGCAGGGCAATCGGTTTTTTCGGAACTTGGTTAGTTTATATTGTCGGCAGTCTGGCTTGTCTTTACTACAGCGTGCAGCAATTTTTATAGTCTAGCGACGGTTCTAACTCAAAAATTATAATGCTTAAAGCAATTGATACCGACCTTTGGGTTGCTGAACAACCTCTAAAATATTTTGGCTTGGAAGTAGGGACGAGGATGACTGTGATTCGTCTAACCAGTGGTAAATTAATGGTGATCTCACCTATTGAGATGGATGACGCAACTATCAATGAGCTAAATCAATTGGGAGAAGTGATTTATATTGTCGCCCCCAATTTGTACCATCATCTATTTGTTGCTGACTTCAAACTGTGTTACCCCCATGCCAAACTATGGGCAGTATCTGGTCTAGAGCGTAAACGACCAGATTTGCAAATTGACTATATTATTAGCGATCGCAGCATTCACCAAATTAATGGAGTTGAGTATTTATTAGTACAAGGATTCAACACATTAGATACTAGCGGATGTTCACCACTGAATGAATGCGTCTTCTTTCATATCAAAAGCCGAACTTTGATTGTCACCGATACAGTTTTTCATTTTGATGATCAATGTTCACCAAGTACAAGGTTTATAGCCAAACTTCTAGGTGGTTACAACCAACTTCGTCCATCAATATTGGAGAAATTTGCAACTCAGGATAAAGTCAAAGTCAAATGCTCGATTCAACAGCTTCTTGCTTGGGATTTTGAACGAGTAATTATGGCGCATGGCAGCATAATTGAACAAAATGGTAAATCTCAGTTTAAAGCAGGTTATGAGTGGTTTTTAGAAACCTCTTTGTAGCAATACTTAACCCATAAGTTAAGTCGGCACGATAAAATCCATGTCTAATTACACTCTGCGTGTTACTGAATAGTATCGGGATCTACATTAAGCGATAGCTGCGCCAACGCCAAGGGCGAACGCAACCTTGCCTTTAACTGCTCTATCTGCAATTCTGCTTGTTCTGCTCGTTGGCGTTCTTGTTCTGCTCGTTGGCGTTCCTGCTCTGCCAGTTCTTCTGCTTGCTGTCTTGCTAAAATTTCCTGTCGTAAAGCCTCTACCAGTTCATCAGGAATCAGTAATTTTTCACCCGTATCCTCTCGATAAAACCCAATTAGCCTTCCCTCAACCACCAAACGCAGTTGTAACGGTTCACTGCGTCCATCTTGTATGGCTTCGTAGATTTCTCCCCGCAGGCGATAGCCACGTAGCTGTTGTTCCACCCACTCGCTTTTAGGGTCAAACAGCCAGTATTCCTTAACACCTAGCTGCTCATAGAGGGTCTTTTTAAAGATTTCGTCTTGTCCCTTAGTACCAAAGGATGTCATTTCAAAAATAACTATGGGTACTTGACCCTCTTCCCAAATTTTATAGTTGTCCCGACCACCAGGTGCAACATCAAAAATCACCATCACATCTGGAGCTATCCGTAACTTAGGAAAGCCTTGTGCATAATAAAGAAATTGATTTGCCAATACTGTTGCCTGACGATTTGCCAAATACTGTTTCAGGACTTCCAAAGTAGTTAGTAAGGCATAAAGGTGGTCGTAGGTTTCTGCCACTGGTTGACCATCAGCACTAGGGTAGAAGATTTCTGATTCGACATTAACAGGTACAGTAGCCGTCATGGTTGTAAAATCAGTGCTACGAGATTATTGTAAAACAACTTTACTTCTCCCTAACTTGAGATGTGCAAGCTTTTCAAAATATGATTAGATAACTCACAAAATCCTGCACCTTCGGCAGCGTTAGTAATATAAGCAGGCTGATATTTCAACTGATTCACATATTCCAGCACATTCGCCACACCTACAGAAATAGGAAAATAACGCCGATCAAATAAACTTTCATCATTGGGACTATCGCCCACAGTAACAATTTGTTCTGGTGAGTATTGGGGCAAATATTCGCGCAATACCTGCAACAATCCCACAGCTTTATCTTGCCCCTGGGGTTTAATGTGACACTGCACGTTGCTATAGGTAAATCCCCAACCCATTTGTTGACAAAGACTATCTAGGGTTTGTAGTTCGTCTTCACGCAAACCAGCTACATCAAAAGTCCAGTCCGTAATGCGAAAGCGATTATCAGCAGATTCTTGGATTTGGGGAAATTTAGTTTGTAAATTCTCAAAAGTCATAGCCAAGTGCTGGCGATGTTTAGCTAAATCGGGAATGGGTGTTAAGACTACTGGTTTCTGGTTTCCAGGTGGAAAATACAAACCGCCATTTTCTGCCATAGCACCTGCCACTGGCATAATCGCACTCAATCCACTCACCCACCCAGCAGAACGTCCTGTGACAATCATTACTTTAATGTCAGCTGCGGCTAAATCCTCTAAAGCTTGCAGTAGTGCAGGAGTAAATTTTCCTCGCCTAGTCAGAGTGCCATCCATATCTGTGGCTATCAGACGAATATGAAGACAGCTTGTAGATGAAACCTCAGACAGGGGAGGGATACTCTGGTGTCTGGACATACGCGGTTTTAAAAGGATGTAAAAAATATTAATGATACAGCAAGATGGCATTGAAGATTTGGGCATCCTAAACATCAGGAGTCAAGTTTTTCAGTTTCCCAACCATGCCCACTTCGATGTTTCTTGCCCAATCCCCTGGGCCAAAGCCTAAAAAAGCATCCCAGGAAGTGCCAGCAAGTAATCCTCAAATACCACCATTATTGGTGATAACCTCTGGAGGACTGGCTTTAATGGTGATTGCTTTAATTGTGTATAGTAAGCTCCAGATGAATAAGCTGGAGAAAAAACTTAAGTTTGAACAATTCCGTGCGCGAGAATTAGAGAAAAAGTTTAAGCTGGCGCTGGAAACAATTCGCAAAATGGAAACTAATCCCGATTTAGTTAACTCACGGGACTTTAATTTAGATTATCTGCGAATGCGGATGTCAGAGGAGGTGTTTCATTTTGCAATCCTGAATCAAGTGAAGATTCAAATCAAAGAGAAAGTTTCTCAAGCTCTGCGGCCGAATCAAGCTCAACAAGGAACAGTCGGAATTGCTAATAGTGCTGGACGACAAGTAGATGAAATTTTTGATGTAGAGTATGAGACTGGTAGCCCAGGGAACTCTGCCAAACGAGTGCTGTTTCGTATTCAAATCCGGTTAATGAAGTTACCGACGCAAGCAACTTCTGCGACTATTAGTCAAATTATTGACTGTATAGAAACTTATCTAAGCCCTATAGAAGACGAGGATAGTTGGCAACCAACAATTCAAGGTCGGATTGCTACTATGCATTGGGATCAAAAGGCTAAACCTACGCCTCTACTCGTGCTGGAGCAATCGAATGAAGGCGTAAATGTAACTTTTCGCACTAGTCGCCAACCAAATGCCCCAATGCCACCAAACCAACCTGGAATGAAGAAATCAGGCTCGGCGAGACAATAAATTATGACTGTCATTAGTCATTAGTCATTTATCCTTTGTAGATACAAATGACCAATGACAAAAAATGACTTTTACGAGTAAATAGGCTATGTTTAGTTGCGTCACAGCTTAGTTATCAGTTGTGATTTTTTCGCTTCGGAATTATGACTGAATAGTCGTGTTGGGGGAATTACGAGTTAAAAGACCATCTTCCATTTCTACGATGCGATCGGCTATGTCTAAAATGCGGTTGTCGTGTGTCACTAATAAGATAGTAGTTCCTTGATTTTTAGCCAGACTCTGCATTATTTCTACAACATCGCGTCCTGATTGTTTGTCTAATGCAGCTGTTGGTTCGTCTGCTAGCACCAGGGGGGGGCGATTCACCAATGCGCGAGCGATCGCAATTCTTTGTTTTTGTCCACCAGAAAGATTGTCTGGGTAGTAATCAACTCGTTCTTCTAGCCCAACAGAACCAAGCATGGCTTTTGATTTAGCCACTGCTTCTGTTTGAGAAATATTATCATTCAATTCAACCGCCATTTGTACATTTTGCTTCGCTGTCAAGAACCCTAGCAAATTGTGAGCTTGGAAAATATAGCCAATGTTGCGTCGCATCTGCACCAATTTGTTTTGATTAACGCCGAAGAGTTCTTCACCTAAAAACTTTAAACTTCCTTCTTGTACTGAGCGCAAGCCACCAATTAAGCTCAGTAATGTTGTTTTACCTGAACCTGATGGCCCAGTCATAATTACAATTTCACCTGGATAAATTTCTAGGTTTATGTCAAACAATATCTGTTTTTTCAGTGCCCCTTTGCCATAGTAGTGATTGAGATTTTTAATGGCAATTACAGGTTCTTTTCCCATCATATTTTGGTTAGTTATAAGTTAGCAATTCTAAGACTTAACTGTAGTGCCTGTTAGAAATTAAGTTTTCTTAAATATTGATTATAGGATAGAACTATCAATAATATATTTTAATTAATTTTGAATTAACTAAAAGATATCTGCTGGATCGGCAGAACGTAATTTTCGGACTGCGATCGCACCGGAAATAATACACATTAGTATAGTTAGAATCAACACCATTACGGCACGATCAAAACTCATAAAAACTGGTAGTAGGGTTGCTTCTCTGGCGCTTTTATACATAAATAAAGCAAAAACTATTCCAGGCAAATATCCTAGCACTGCTAACAGCAAAGCTTCTTGAAGAATGACGGTTAATAAATAATTTTGTGTATAACCTATTGCCTTAAGAGTAGCGTATTCAGATAAATGATCTGCAACTTCTGTATAAAGAATTTGATAAACAATCACAGTCCCAACAATGAAACCCATGACAGTCCCTAATGTGAAAATAAATCCGATAGCTGTACTATTTGCCCAATAATTACGCTCAAAATCAATAAATTCTTGCTTGGTTAAAACATTGACCTCGCTAGGTAAATATTTTCGTAACTCTTGGGCTACAACTGTAGAATTCGCTCCTGGTTTTAATCTAATTAAACCAATGTCAATTAATCCTCTTTGACGATTGTTGAATATTCGCAAAAAGTTAATATCACTTGTAATTAAATTACCATCTGCACCAAATGATGCACCTAATGTAAATAGACCTTCTACTTTGATTCGCCGTCTTCGCACTTCTGCGGTTACAGTCTTTCCTTGATCATAACTAGCAGCAATTGGGCCATATTCTACCCTAGAAGAACGGTCATATAATACTACATCAGGCAGTTTTAATTTATCTAAATTTTCCTGAACTCCAGGTAAGTTAACTATGTTAGTTTCTGGGTTCATTCCAAATATCAGGATACTACGAGGGCGGCCTGTTTCAGGATTTTTCCAGATTGTAAAGTCTAAATATATCGGATGTACTGATTGTACTGCGGGTAACTCTAAAGCTTTATATAACCGTCTTTGAGAAAAACTTCTCATAGCCAGAACAGCACTAGATTGACTATTGATTAAAACAATATCGCCCTGCAAGCTGTTATGAAATCTAACGTTACTATAATATAATGCATCTCGGAAACCGAGTTGCATAAACATTAAAATATCAGCAAAGGAAATTCCTGCTAAAGCCACAGCTAGGCGAGTTTTTTCTCTTGTCAGTTGTAGCCACGACAGAGGTATTTTTTGACTCATTTTATAGGCATCCAAGCACAGTTAGCAATTTTAGATTTTTCCTTGAATTCATTGGGATAACTCGGGCTGAATTTATAGAATGCTTAAAATTGATTAGGCAGCTTAATTCAGAACATTTGTAATCCAAAATATCAAATCACAAATTGGTATTACTGCTCGCCAAGAACTTGATTAGTTATTAATATCGACAACAACTTTGGCGTAAGTTAAACCAGAAACTTTCTGGCTATCTTCTGGAGACAGAGCAATTTTGACTTCTACGACTCTGGCATCCACATCTGCTGCTGGATCTGTATTCAGCACATCTTTTTTACCAATTTTTCTGCCAATTTCAGTGACAGTTCCTTTTAATTCGCCGCTAAATGCTCCATTATCGCTGCTGATAGTGGCGTTTTGACCAATACGTACTTTACCAATACTGTCTTCGGCGACTTCAGCAATCACAAACATTTGGCTGGTTTGTCCAATTTCAGCAATGCCATTTGCACCGATCGCTTCGCCTGATTTGGTGTAAACTTTTAAAATCTCTCCAGCGATTGGTGCTTGAACGTAGCTCAACTTTAGTTCTGCTTCGGCTCTTCTGATATTTGCGATCGCATTACTAACTTGGGCTTGCGCTATTTGCACATCGGTAGGACTAACGTCTAAAATTCTGCTCAGTTTGGCCTTTTCTTCATCGATTTGTGTTTGCAAAGTAGCTACGGTTTTATCACGGTTAACTTTGGCTTCGATTAGCTGCTGTTGCAAAGTTGCTAAATTTTGTATTTGAGTAGCTCTGGCTTCGGCAATTTGCTGTCGCAGGGTTGCCAATGTCTGCCTTAGCGTAGCTTGGCTTTCAGCAACCTGTTGATTAGAAGTTACTGCACTCAAGCGCCTTCTGTCCCGCTCTTGCTGAGAAATAGCACCTTCTTTGTATAAATAATCATAGCGTCCGGCATCGACTTGAGCATTGCGCTGTTCGGCTTTAATACGTGCAAGCGTTGCTCTGAGAGCATCTCTTTGCCCACTAAGTTCAGCTTCTAAGCGATTTACGGTTGCTTGTTGGACGAGTTTATCTCCACTTAACTGGGCTGCAATCCGCGCGATCATTGCTTGCCCTGCATTCCTTTCCCCAATTAACTGCGCTTGTAGGCGAGCAATAACTGCTCTTTGGGCTTGAATATCTCTTGGAGATCCAGCCCTAACTTGCGCTAAATTCGCACGGGCTTCTTGCACTTTGGCTTTTGCCTCTTGTAGTCCGGCTATTTGGGTATCGCGGTTATCCAAAATTGCGATAATTTGGCCTTGCTTTACCTGTTCACCTTCTCTTACCAGAAGTTGCTGAATTCGTGACGATGGTGCTAATCCTGATGATGGGGCGGATAATTTAACAACTTCGCCTCGTGGTTCCAAACGCCCTACAGCACTAATGCTATTGGTAGATGGCATTACAGGGGCAGATGTAGTTAGTTTTCTCAGCTGCTCGATTTTTGCTGTACCTAGTATCCCAGCAGCGATTACTATTGGCACAGCTACAGCGATACCCCACCAAATCTTAGGTTGTTCTTGATTAAATGCCTGCTCACTTGGCTTTGGCTTTTCAGTCACCCTTGACATAGTATGTTGCCCATTTACCTGAATTGTGCTGATGGAAGTAAAAATAAAAGGGTTTTTAATCAACAGCCAGCCGCTTAGGACAAACAACAATGGTTTAAAGCTGGATATGGCTTAAAATCCATTGCGTGATCAACGCTTAACACTATGGCTTTACAAAATGGTGTTTTCTATAGTGCTTCTCGTTTGTATGCAATACACTGACCTCACTTCCATTCCTCTCTCCTTTTAGGAGAGAAGCTTTGAATATTACTCCCCAACGCTAGCTCTTAAGGGGCTGGGGGTTAGGTCTGTATTGAAACTTAGAAACGCTATAGTAGCTGGCTATTCAATAACTCTGAGTATTATTGAGACATGAGTGCAATGAACGTTAGCAAAATTCACAAGCAGTATGAATCTAAATGTATAGACGCAATGTATTGTGTCTATACACAAAATCCTAAATTGGTATGATGCGGTACTTTACTGCTACATTCACTAGCGCTATAGTTAGCCACAAAATTGAAAAGAAACATCAAAAATAGATTGTTGCCTTTGCTGGATACAATCTTGGTACAAAAGTTAGTCTTCCTTAAGTGAATCAAGGATTAATTAACTAAAAAATATCTGTCAACTTGAGCATTTCTAACATTAGAGTTTCCTTAACTTTCTGGTCAATGACTTAGCACGGCTAGTTGCTTGCACCTACCAAGACAACAAACCATTTTGTGATATTGGCTTCAAAGACCTTACTATTCTCTCTGTTGCTGTTTTAGGACTCCATTAAACTCTCGTTGAATGAATTCTACATTTATCCGTTACGCGAAAACGTAACAGAGCCTACAGATGAGGGGGATAAGAGAGATGATTAAGTAGGGAGGTCGAATAGAACTGTGGTCATGTAATTTTCTGCCCAAGCTGGGCCAAAAGCTTTTTCTAGTACGCGGCGGGTTTTATCGTTTTGCTGCTGTTTGGTGCAGTAATTATGTTGTCCAGCGAGATTTTGTGTGACTTGTTCAGCTGAAACAGGATGTGAGGCGATCGCTTGGGTGCAATGAATGTCTAAAAATTCTCGCACACGCGAGAGAAACATTGTTTCTTCTTCAGGGGAACCAGGGCGCACAAAGAGACAAAAATCTGAAAAAATATCTCCCCATTCAGGTAATTCACGGGGTTGGGAAAAGTTAAGCACTGTTAGTTGTGTCAGTGCAGAAGTATAAGATTCTGGTAAGGTACGGTCTATTTGGATTGGAGAAAGGTCTGCGATCGCTGCACTAATTTGCCCTCTACCCCCAACTAAATCGCAACCAAACATTGGCAGGTTGTATTCTGGACGGGGAAACATGACGCAGTGCAAAATATCCAGCATATTTCCGATTTTCGCCAGTTCTAAGTGCATTTTCCGAAACTGGGGCGTTTGATAGCAACGATTTTCAATCGTCAGTTTTTCGCCTTCTAGTCTACCTTCCACATACCCCAACTCATCAGGCAAATGGTAGGGCGATAGATCCAGGTGCTGATGCCAAGACGCTTCAATACAATCAGCTAGCTGACGAATTAGGGGATGTTGTTGCTCACGCAGCGAGGGTGTAGAAGTAAATGACATATTCTAGTTGGGAATGCGATCTAGTGGCCAGTCTACAACCTGTCGTGCCATACCTGTTGTGGTCTGCAATATAAGCAAACACTTGCACCCAGCCAACGTAAATTTATAAGACAGATGCTTTTCAGAAGGATTATTTATTTTGTAGTCTAGGTTACAGAATTAATTTTAGATTAGCCCATTAGTAAAGGCTAATAGAAAGCCATGAAACTAGATTCTCGTAGACCAGATTTTGCTGTACAACCAAGAAGACAGAATCTGGAAGGTTTGCAGCGCTTCAGAGCTTCTACTTGGGTGAAGCTTTTGCAACTTCCCAACCCCTTTAGTTTTGACGAAGCACTTTTATTGTGTCCGGTTTCAGAGGATGAGTGGCTAGCCTGGATTCCAGATCATGGGGAGGCAATACTCAATATTAGACAATTTAGTTATTAGTCATTGGTCATTGGTCATTGGTCAATTACTTTGGTTCAAAGACTATTGCCAGAAATCTGTGGCATCGTATCCCAGTTCTGCGAGCATATGCCGTAACAGGGGTAAACTGAGTCCTATTACATTGGTATGACAGCCTTCAATTTTTTCTACAAAGAAACTACCAAAACCTTCAATTGCAAAAGCTCCAGCACACTTTAGGGGTTCACCTGTGGCAACATAAGCTTTAATGGCGTGATCGCTCATTTGAGCAAAGTAAACTCTTGTAACTTGAGACTTGACTATAGTGCGATTTTGCTCACGATCAATTAAGACATGGCCTGTGTACAAGTCGCCAAAGTTACCTTGCATTATCTGCCAACGTGTGATCGCTTCAGAGAAGTCTGCTGGTTTGCCGTAAATTTCATCATTCATGGACAAAACCGAATCACAACCCATAATCAAAGCCGATTCAAACTGTGGGGCTACAGTTTCTGCCTTGTACTGGGCAAGGGTTTTAACCAATTCTGCTGGTTCACTTAATTCAATTTGCGACTCATCAAAATCACTTGCTCGAACTATCGGTTCAATACCAACGGTTTGCAGCAAGCGGCGTCGGGCTGGGGAAGCTGAAGCAAGTACAAAAGGTGGAATTTTCATGAGATTTCAGAAAAACTTCGTAATTGGGTATTGGGTATTAATCAATAATTAATAGTTCTTCTTCTCCTGTCTCCGCTGCCTCCTCTACTCGCTACTCCTCAATTAATAAACAGAAAAAGAATTTACAACCTCATCAATCATGCGTTTAACTCTCGGCCAGCGTTTTTCAGGAATTGAGGCGTTGAGGGTAAAAAGTTTACCACGGCTAACAGCGACGCTGGCGATGTTATGTCGTTGCTGTTGATTAGGGAGTTTAACCTCATACTCTAAAAGGTAGTATGTTTTTCCGTCTACTTCTCGCTGTGCAGCATTGACTAATTCAGCCGAACGACCAGAGTCAGGAGGCGCAAGAGCAGCTTTTCCCAATTTATATCCTACTTCTGTTGGCGTTCCCAATTGTGATAAAGTTTTGCCTTCTGGAACTGGGCTAATCACAACAGAAACATTTTCAGACACCTCAATTAAATCGTGAAAAACCACATCTGGCCCATTGGCAACTTTAACTTGCAGCCAGCCGTTAGGATATAAAAACTGATAGCCATCATTGGTGTCTACAAAGCTTTTGAGTCCAGCCGCAGCCGCTACAGCAGAATTACTCAGGCTGAAACTCAATACCAGTAGCAAAATTAATACAATTCGTTTCCACATTTTTAAAGATTCCTTTGGGCTGGAGACAACACCAGGCTTGCATCATTTCTCGTTATTATTCTCCCATCAACAGGGACGCTTCGGATGAGGCATTAGATGTTGACAAATACTCTCTGGTGTATAACCTTACTGATGAAGCGGTGTGAAATTATCCCCCTTGCCTCTTTGTCAATCTATTTTGATTGTCTGGAAACTCTCTCAGGGTGGACTTGTATATACACAGTAGGGGCGAGGGTTGGGGTAGTAGGGACTTTTGCAAGAGGTTTATTCTCTTAAAAACAGCACCTACATAGCTTTTACTATTATCTTATTTGGTCGATAAAAGAGCGATATCCACTAATTCCCCCTGAACACAAAACTCAAATTTGTGGTTATGTCATTGACAAAATATTCTAGGTTTAAACTACTTAGATACATTGGTATTTCTCTCATTACTGCCTGTTTGCTATTTGCTTGTTATGCTTCAGCGCCAACTGAATTTAAACGTCCTCCCTTGAAAGTGGTATTTGGATCTTTTATTGGTGAGTATCCAGGCATAATTGCTCAAGAAAAAGGATTTTTCAAAGCTCAAGGGGTAGATGTGGAACTAATTTATAAACGATATACCCAATTGGAAAGAGCAAATTTCAGTGCGGGTAAATATGATGGTATTACATCGTCCTTGGGAAGTCTTATAATTTTGACTGCCACAAATCCCGATATACAAAGCGTGATTATTATAGATGAATCAATAGGAGCAGATGTTGTAGTCGCCCAATCACAAATTAAAACCGTCGCTGACTTGAAAGGGAAAAAGCTGGGTACAAATTTAGGCGGTTTTAGTGAAGTTTTCATGGCTGAGATGTTGAAAACTGCTAACTTAACTAGCGATGATGTTAACTTGGTTAAATTGGAGGCTTTAGAAATTCCTCAATACCTGAGCAATAATGTTATTCAAGCTGGACATACTTGGGAACCTCATCTTTCTGAAGCTATTGAATTAGGGGGACATATACTATTTACCAGCAAACAAACTCCTGGCTTAGTTTTAGATATGATTATCTTTCGTAATGATGTAATCCGCGATCGCGCCGAAGATATTCGGGCATTTGTGCAAGGATGGCTGCAAGCCTCGACCTACTGGAAAGCAAATGTTCAGGAAGGAAATGCGATCATCAGTAAAGCGTTAAAAATTCCTAGCAATACACTCTCTCTGGAAGGAGTAAACCTAACTGAGTTAGGTGAAAATCAAAAATTATTTCAATCTAGTAACCCTAACTCTATCTACAAAACTGCGAAGATATATGCAGACTTTTTTATTCGCTCTGGAAACTTGACGCGCATTCCTGAGCTAAAGAGTTTGTTTAATTCTTCTTTCTTGAATCCTGCCTCCTAGTTTAAAGCCATGCAGCACTCTCCTTTGGGCAGTATCCGTACAAAGTTGATCGCCTCGTTTCTCGTCGTTGCTTTGATTCCGTTGCTGTTACTGGCATTTATCAACAAACAGACAACTGAAAAAGCACTAACTGAGAACGCTCAACAAGCCCTATCTGCGGCGGCTAACGAAACTACTAACAGAATAGATGCTTTTATTGATGGAAATCTCAATGCTGTGCGCGTAGAGGCGATTTTACCAGGTTTGGCACGCTACCTCAGCCTAACTCCAAAACAGCGAGATGGCAGCCCCGAAATGCAATTAGCTACAGAAACATTAATCCGTCTCAGCCGCAAAGATATGCTCAATATTCTCTCCTATGCTTTGCTCGACTTAAACGGAAAAAATGTATTGGATACATATACATCCAACATTAGCAAAGATGAATCAGTTCAAGACTATTTTAAAGAACCCCTACAAACTGGATTATCCTTTGTTTCTAGCATGAAGCGATCGCCGAGAATTCCTGACCTTGTTACCCTGTTTTTTAGTAGTCCGGTTCGCAATGCCAAGGGAGATATATTAGGTGTATTGCGTGTTTCATACAATGCTACTGTTGTCCAGCAGTTAGTAACTCGACAAACTGAAAGGGCTGGGGCAAAATCTTTTGCTATTCTTTTAGATGAAAATAATATTTATTTGGCACATAGTACTGCACCAAAACTACTTTTTAAATCAATTGTGTCTCTGCCGTTCGATGTTGTAACTCAACTACAAAGAAAAGGGTATTTACCTAATTCTCCTATTAAAGAATTGGCAACTAATGAGTCAAAACTTAAACAAGCATTAGATAATGAACAGTCCTATTTAATTGCATCTTTAGAAGCAACAGGTAATCAGGTCAATATGATTGCGATCGCTCGTTTAAAATATAAACCTTGGTCTGTGTTGTTCGCACAGCCCCTTGCTGTTGCCCTAGCACCTGTAGAAAAGCAAATTCGCGACACAATGTTTTTGTTTGCAATTATCGCTTCAGTAGTGACATTCATCGCTTGTGTCATTGGACAACTGCTAACAAAGCCAATAATTTACCTTACCAATATAGTTTTCCAGTTTACCGCAGGTAATTTAGATATCCGCGCCAAAATTAGCTCCAAAGACGAAATAGGTCAACTGGCGAAATCGTTTAATAACATGGCACTTCAGTTACAAACATCTTTTGAAACTTTGGAACAAAGGGTACAAGAGAGAACAGCAGAGTTGGTAATTGCTAAAGAAAAAGCAGAAAATGCAAATCAGAAATTAGAACAACTAGTAAATCTAGATGGTTTGACTCAGGTGGCTAACCGTCGCTGCTTCGATGAACGACTGCAAGCAGAATGGAAACGCCTTGCACGAGAACAACAACCCTTGTCATTGATTTTATTTGATGTTGATAAATTCAAACTTTACAACGACTACTATGGTCATCTTAAAGGTGATGATTGCCTAATCAAGATAGCGCAAACAATGCAACAGATGCTTCATCATCGTCCTGCTGATCTAATAGCGCGTTACGGAGGAGAAGAATTTTTGGCGCTCCTCCCTAATACAGATTTAGTAGAAGCGATCAAAGTAGCACAAAGTATTCAACAAGCGATTCAAAATCAGGCCATTCCTCATGCACAGTCTGATATTAAAAATATCGTCACACTGAGTTTGGGTATTACTTCTGTTATACCCACTTACGACATCAAGCCAGATACACTCATCGCTTCAGCCGATAAAGCACTGTACAATGCCAAACAAAAAGGGCGCGATCGCTATTGTACTCATTAGATTGATCATGCCGTATGCGACTTTCTCTCAAACCTAACCGATCACTTGAAACAACAACTCTAGAGAGTTCAACGAGAACACAAAAAACCCCAGCTTGATAGCCGAGGTAGATGGGAGAAGTCTAAATGTCGATGAGAGATACCGATACCGAAATCTGCTTTTCTTAGCTAACACTGCTAGATAGTTAAGTTTGGTTTTTGCTAAGTTATGTAAATAAATATAACAACAATATTACAGATAGTCAACTGGACTTGACAGAAAAAGGCTGATAGCCATTATAAGACCTACTTATCAAGAGAGGCAGAGGGCAGAAGGCAGGAGGCAGAAGGAATACTGTTTTCTGCTCTCTGCCCGTGACCAAGAGAACTTGGGTATAAGACCCCCATCAAATTTTCAATTTGGTGGCTCAAGTTTTAGGAGGGATCAGAATCCCCTTCTAAACAAAACCTTCTGCCCTCTGCCTCCTGCCTCCTGCCTTCTTCAACAGGGATAGTATGGAATTATTTTTGGAGGTGTGGTAAATGAAGTAGAGAGAATAAAACGGGTTACCAGCTAAGATAGTGGAATGAAAATGAGAACCAATCTGCTTTGGGGAGTAGAAAAACTGAGTAATTAGCTGCATAAATCAGGGTAGTCGGAATTAAGCCAGAGATTTGAAAAGCTAGCTACTAGCTCACCAAAGTCTTTACAATTCCTTTGTTGGCTTAAAAAGTATTTCTCGACCTATGACGAATCAAGCTCCTATCCCGGTTATTGTCAACGGTGCTGCTGGTAAAATGGGCCGTGAGGTGATTAAGGCAGTGGCGCAAGCGCCTGACTTAAACCTAGTGGGTGCAATTGACCACAGTTTAGAACATCAAGATAAAGACGCTGGAGAATTGGCGGGTTTAAGCGAACCCCTAGAAGTGCCAATTACCAATCAATTAGAACCGATGTTGGGGTATGTAGCTGGCGACAGACAATCTCCTCCAGGGGTGATTGTAGACTTTACTCATCCTGATTCAGTTTATGACAATATTCGTAGTGCGATCGCTTACGGTATTCGTCCTGTAGTCGGCACGACTGGGTTAAGTCCAGAACAAATTCAAGACTTGGCAGACTTTGCCGACAAAGCTAGCACTGGTTGTTTAATTATTCCTAACTTTTCCATTGGGATGGTGCTATTGCAACAAGCCGCAGTCGCAGCCTCCAAATATTTTGACCATGTAGAAATTATTGAACTGCATCATAACCAAAAAGCTGATGCTCCCAGTGGTACTGCCATTCAAACAGCGCAGTTACTTGGAGAATTCGGTAAAACTTTTAACCCTGCTATTGTAGAAGAAACAGAGAAATTACCAGGAGCCAGAGGTAGTGTTGCAGATGAAGGGATTAGAATTCATAGCGTCCGCTTGCCAGGACTGATTGCTCATCAAGAAGTTATTTTTGGCGCAGCAGGACAGATTTATACTTTACGACATGATACGAGCGATCGCGCTTGTTATATGCCAGGAGTGCTACTAGCAATTCGTAAAGTCTTAGCGCTAAAGTCGTTAGTATATGGATTAGAAAAGATACTTTAAACTTTAAACACACTATTGGGCATTCATTAACTCACCACTCATGTTAGTACCACTGACTCGCCAAAAATTTGAACAAGTTATCCCTCTAATTGCCACTGGTTTGCAGTACAAGTACTACTGGGGGAAGTTCTCAAATTTTTTGCAACGGCTGTTAATTTCCGTAGTTGCGGTAGTTGTCATTTTGCTTGTAACAGTCGTTTTCAGGCTTGAGTTTGCTTCAATAGAACTTGTGCTAGGGATAATTAGCGCTTTTTTTTGGTTGTGGTATCCAGTCTTTCAAGCAAGTATGCGGAATTTACAATGCCGCCGTTATAAGTACGGCGGCTTTTTCCGTGGTCGAGTGCTAGATTGGTGGATTACAGACCAGTTGGTAGGTAAAACCGAAACAGTCAACAACAAAGGCGAATTGGTGATTGTAGAAAACCGAGAAAAACAGATTAACTTAGAGGTGGGTGATGAAACAGGATTTAGCATTGAGTTTGTAGCACCATTACGTTCTGCCTACAAGGTTATTACTCGTGGTCAAATTGCAGAAATGGTAGTTATGTCAAATCGCCCAGATTTGAGCATGATTGAAGAATTCAGCGATATATATTTTCCTAGTAGTAACCTATGGGTTAGCGATTATCCTTATTTACGGCGAGATTTCTTTAACGAAGTTAGTCGCCGCTTGCGTGAAGACAAACAACAAAGACCGCGCCGACGGCGTCGTAGTGTGGAAGAGTAAACTACTCAGCAATCAAAAGACCAGATGAATTATTAGCAAATATTTGCCCATCTTTAATTTCTGGACTGTACCAAGCATTATCGAACACCACGTTATTATCTATTGTCACATAATTCGATTCAATCGTTGCAATGCCTACTCCTCCACACTTATTAATAAAAATATCGGGATATTCGGTATTTTAAAATAGTATTTGGCATAAAGGTACGATAGAGTCGGCGTTTCTAACTCCCCCGATTTCCATCTTGTCCATAGGCTTGCCAAGCTAAGTCTACCAATCCATCAACGATCGCAGCAGCTACAACTGCATTACCTTTGCGGCTGTCAATTGTAATGTGAGGCACTAGAGAATCTTGTAAGCGCCCCTTCGCTCCATCAACATTAACAAATCCGACTGGAGTTGCAATTATCAAAGCAGGTCTAATTTCCTCTGCTTCAATTAAATCCACCAGTGCAGCTAGTGCTGTTTGCGCTTGACCAACTACAAAAATGCCCTCTGGATAACGCTTTGCTAAGGTTTCTATTCCCCATGCTGCCCGAGTTTTTTCTTTTTGAGGGCGTGTCAGTGCGTCCATGCTGCAATACACCGGATTAGCAAAGGTGTTTTGAATCTCGTAGGCAATACCTACTTGTACCATTGGGACATCTACCACAATCGTGGTACGCGCGGCTAGCGCTGCTGCCCCTGCTTGCAAGGCACGCTCAGAGAAACGAATCAAAGACTTATACTCAAAATCAGCTGTAGAGTATATTACCCGACGCACAATCTCATACTCTGCGGGTGAAAAGACATGATTTTCAATTTCACTATCAATGATTGCTAAACTTTCAGCATCAGTTACGTGCCATTCCATCTTCGTTGAGCTTCTCAAATATTAGCTTTCAGCTTATCAGCTTCAGGGAGTTAGGAGTTAGGAGTTGATTAAAAACTCATAACTCAGCACTGGCTTAATGCCGCGCTACCGCTAACACAACTTAGTACTCATAACTCATTACTGGAAGAAGGTCGACTAAAAACAGGAGATAGGTAGGCAACCAAGACGCCAATAAGAAACCCAGAGATATTGCGAACTAAAGGTAGCCAGTCGCTTGTACGTGTTACCACTGGCCCAATGCCAAAGGCAATAAACAAGATTCCCCACAAAGGTGAGAAAATTAAAGCCCATTGCCAAGCGAAAATTTGTCCTTTCTCGCGGGGTTGAGCTGCAAATCCACAAATCACTCCACCAATAACTGAGGTAATCAAGGTGAGAATCCACTGCTCTCGTGGTAGTCCGGGGACAACATTGCAACCACCTTTGAGTAAACAGCCTTTCACTGATTCTAAGGCTTGCAGAATGGCTTGGTCTTCGCCTTGTTCGCGGACAAAGAACAAATTACCGAAGCGGGTTTGCAGTTCTATCCAGAAAGTTCGGGGTAAAAGTTCATAAACAGCATCGCCGACGCTAAAACTGAGGATGTTACCGCCGCGAGAATCGGCAACTAGTAAAATGCTTTTGTCATCCAAACCCCAATATTTTATGACTGCCCGACCTGGGGTGCGGTCATATTGAGTTAATACTCGCAATTTCCAGCCCGTATCGGCTTCAAACTGTTCTAAATCTTTGACAAGCTTTTCTTCTTGCAGCACAGGCAGAGATTTTGCTAAGTCTACAACGGGAGTAAAGGTGTTAGGGAGTAACTCAGGATTGTCATAAGCCAGTGCTGGGGGAGAATGCATCACCCAAATTGACCCAGCCAGGAAAAATACTGCAATAGATACTAGAATTCGTCGCCAAAAACAAGATTGCATGGACGTTTTTATACAAATATCAACGGTAGAAGTGAACAAGCTGTTTTAAAAGAGTACTAGAAAAATGATAGTTCTTTACACTTGTTTACTTTACTCTAATCTCAGGGATCAAAGCAAAGCGTTTTCGGGAATTGGGCATTGGGAAGTAGGGTTCGTGAGACTTTATGATAAAGTGCATTTTGTCAATCAGTTAAAATACTCAAAGTTGACTAAGCCATAACGAAGTTAGCCATACAATAAATGGGATAATGATTAAAGGTTAGAGATTACTAATACCAATTCTGTATGAAGATGCACATAATCAGTCCCCCCTTCACAAGCAGGGCTGATTCATTCCATTTCAAACAGGATTTGTCAAGATGGTTAGCGAGAAAATTGTAAGTAAGCGTGACGAAGAGATGAACATTTAAGCACTGAAATATCAGTAAAATAGTTGGTTTCATCGGCACGCTGGTAACAAAATAACTAATTTTTAATCGCTAGAACCCTTGATTTTTAAAGCTCTTTCGGGAATAAAACAGCCCTGCCTTCACAAGGGGGGACAGCGTAGCCGGGGGGTAAATATATGCAGAGCAAGTTACATATCGCCCTGCTTCGGGACGCTCTATCGATTAACTTTATGGTCAATCTTCGTCATCAAAATTGGTAGTAGCGTCGTTGTAATCGTCATTAACGCGGTATGCTTCTACTTTGCTGCGACGATTTTCTTGCCTGAGCACTTCTCGTTCTCGTAAAGTTAGTGGGGGTTTTTCATTGCTCGGTAAGCGATCGCTATTTCGCCTGGCAGGTTTTTGGCGCGTAAAGTTTCTCCAGGCAGCTTTCGCGCCAATCAAGACGCTGCGTGTACCTACTTGCAGATTTTGAGCCTGTTTTTTGGCACTATCAAGGCTTTGATCAACTTGTTTCACAACTTGATTAGCACTTTTTACACCTTCACTGACATCATCAGTTAAGTCAGTGATTTCCAAACCAGTCACACGGATAGCTTCTAGAGTGGGCGGTAACTCCCGCGAGAGTGTATCAAATAGCTTTTCTGCACTACGAGCAGCGCGTGCTAACTCCTGCAAAGCCGGTATTGCCGCCACTAAAACCGCAGTCAAACTTGTGGCGACTAAGAGTAAGGAAAGTCCCAACCAAAACAGGGGATCAATCACGGTAATGTCATTTATGAGCGTTCTAATTGCTGAGGAAGAGAATCTGAGTCTTCAACAGATGTTTGCCGCTTCAAGACTTGGCTTTCCCTCTGGCTGGCATCTACACCTGCTGCGATCGCTTCCCGTAATCTATCTAAAGTTTCATCCCAATTTCGTAGTGCGCTAGCAGATAGACGATCTGCCTGGATTTGCACACTCGTTGATAAATCTTCTGCCAATTCTGGGATAGCACTGGCAGATTTTTTCAAAATTTTACGCGTTTCGCGCCCTGTGCGAGGAGCCGCGAGCAATCCGGTTAAAGCACCGATGGTAGCTCCCAGCATCAAACCGCCAAAAAATACTCCAGAACGGTTATTAGACATCTTGTTGTTTCTCTCCTTACACCCATTTTAAATGGGTTTTCTCTCCTTGTAAGACTCCACCGATTTTATTCAGTTAATCTATCGTGACTAAATATCAGCCAAAAATGTTGCTTTTATTCATTAATTAAAACCATTAATTACTTATAATTCAAAACTCACCGCGTCTCGCCCGCTCCGTGTTACCGCACCTCTATGTCAGCCCTAATTATAAATGTTCATGTGAACTTGACATAAGTCATTTTGCAACATTTTTTTTCCTGGATGTTAAATCTAGCCTACGAAAATAACGCCGCCAGATTTGCTGTCCTAGCAAAAGTAGACTGATAATTTGCCGCACTTGTTGGATTTGCATTTGTAGCACTTGATTTTTTTGCCGTAATTTATAAATATTATCCTGGCTGATATAAATATTTTCAGGCGCTTTATTGAGTGCTACATGGGTACAATTTTCATAGGCGGTTAACCGATCTGCTATATATGCTAGCTGCTGCTTGATCTGCCACATTCGCCAAGCCACATAGAGTAGTATCAGCGAAATCAGGGTGTTAACGAGGATAACTAAAATTACCATTGTTTATCTTGACAATATCAGTTTTGAGAAATTGTTCTATATACTTGACTTGGCTCTTAATTTAATGATGAAGAACTAAAGGATAAAAAGTATGGTATAAAGTACAGCCAAGATTATGGCAACAAAGAACAGTTAGATAATGCTCTAAGCATTATTTAAAGCTTTTACTCGGTGAAAATTAGTTTAACAAAGGCTGATGGTTAAAAAATCGCCAATTCGCCAATTCTGTAACAACGATATGCCCACACCTCGTAAAACCGCAGCTACAATTGCCTTATGATTCACGACTCGGTTTGCGAAATCAACCCGTATGCTCAATAAGCCCCAGCATTACTACGCTCCGCTCCTTCACCTGATAATCCTAGACAATTTGCGATCTTTGTGGAATTTAAGCACAATGGTGTAGTCCCTTCAATAGACGGTGAGAGAACTACACTACACTCCTTACCGCAGGCTCGCCAGCATCACTTTTATTATTGTGCTTTTACCTCTACCAGTTTTCCACTCTGTCGCGTGAAGTTAACTAAAATTTTGCCTGCAAAAATCTCACTAGTGGTCTATAAAGGCAAAAATGCTTGGTTTATGGTAAGAAAGTCAAGTTCTTTTTTCCCTCTGCTTCCCCTGCCTGTCTCCACACGTCAGTTTTGGGTTGCTAGAACTAGTGATTTACCAAGCAAAAATTGCTGTATGTGCTGTGGGTAAAGGAAAAGTAGGAAAAAAAAGAGTTTATTAATTCCTCTTCCCTTAACTTTTATAATTTTCTCAGCCGCGGCCTTACCCATCTTCCTTTAACCTCTTTCTTGTTGAAGGCTTCCCCTGATATTTCACTAATTTGTTACTGATAATGATTATTTTTTCTATACATCCAGTAGGAGGTGAGGATGTCAAAAAAGTTACCATCAACTAATTGCTTACGAACTATTTTTATTGCTTTGACAATTGGATTTGTTGGGTGTGGAACTCAAGCTGCAAGAACTACATTCACTCAAACTTCCGCACAGGTAAATGAGAATCTTCCTCAAGTAGTAGCAACGACAAGTGTATTATGTGACTTAACCAAACAAATTGCTGGGAATACAGTTAACCTCAATTGCTTAATTGATCCTAGTGCCAATCCTCAATCTTATAAACCAAAGCCGGAAGATCGTAAAGCCATTGAGCAAGCTAATCTTATTCTCTATAGTGGCTATAATTTAGAACCAAATCTGATCAAATTAATTAAAGCGACTAAAAACACTGCGCCTAAAATAGCTGTTGGGCAACTTGCAGTGTCTAAGCCACAACAATTTCAGAAAGGCGGAAAGAAGGTAACTAATCCTCATCTTTGGCACAATACCAAGAATGCTATCAGGATGGTGGAGATAATTAATAGTAACCTGAGAAAATTAGAATCTAGCAATGCAGAAGCTTATACTAACAATACTAAAAGAATCACAAATGAACTCACTCAACTAGATAGCTGGATTAAGTCAAGAATTACTAGTATTCCTGCTAAAGAGCGCAAGTTAGTTACAACCTCTAACGCACTGAGTTATTACGCCAAAGCATATGGTATTCCATTAGCAGGGGGATTGCAAAGTATTAGTACTAACGGAAATTTGACACCTACAACAAAAGTTAAAAATTTGGTTACAAATATTAAACGAGCTAAAGTATCAACAATTTTTTCTGAAGCGGCAATTAACCCTAATTTGCTTGAATCTGTAGCCAGAGAAGCTGAAGTTAACATTTCTGACAGAAAATTGTATACTGAGGGACTTGGTGAAATAGGAAGCGAGGCAGACACTTATCAGAAAATGATGATTACTAATACACGCACAATTGTAGAAGGTTTAGGAGGAACATATTTAATGTTTAAAATTAAACCTCCTAAGTAATTATAGTTTTAATTAATCTGATAAACCGAGCTTTTTAGATTACATAAAATCCGGTTTATCAGTCTATTTTTGAGGACTAAAATGAGAGCGCTACTTGTCTTTTAATCTAATATCAATAACAGTTGCATTGAAGTTGTAGTTAAAGCCTTCCAACTCAAATGGCATTCCAATTTTAACTTTACTGTTACCCAGAACTGGACCATTCTCAGTTACCTGGGCTTTGCCATCTAAAGTCAAAAGCAAATCTGTACTAAAATTGTTGGTTTTTGGATCTGGTAATTCTTTAACAGTGCCATCAGGTTGGAAAACATTGACTGTTCTAGGTAGTTGTTGAATGGATTTAATCTCAATCTGCCCGTGGGGTTGATTGCGGATAATCACATTAGTTTTTCCACCTTTTTTTAATCCTTTGTCAAATAGTTGTTCAGGGTCACGGACATTCAAACCACGAACTACTAAGTCTACTTCTATAGGTACTGTTTTTGAGCCGATTTGGGCAACAGAACCAGAAGTGCCAGGAAAGACAAAGATGCCAAATATAACTAGCAGAATTACTAGGGCAGCACCTAAATCTAAGAGGTTGATTTTGCCGAACAAGCGACCTTTTGAATCTAAAATAGCCATAAAAAATTTTCCGAGGTAATGCGAAGTAATTGATTGTAGCAAGAAGGTTTTCGATGGAAACGGCAATTTTACCTATTTGGTAATAACTTAAAGCGGCTTGGTGTTGCGGTTATGCGACAGTTCACGAGTTAGTGCGGCAGCTAACCCTCAAATTTTTGCCCGTTAAGACTGACGCACCCAGAATGTAATATCTAGTGTTTCAGCCTATCTCTAGAGGGAATCTTCTAATCCTTGAAATACGGTAGATTTGCGTAAACATTATCTGTATTACAACTCCTTTGGTCTTGAGTTAAGAATGCAACTTAGAATACTCTAAATCCGTCTCATAACTTGTCCCATAATTTTATGTTCTCCCGAAATAATCTTTAGAGCGTATTATGTTCAATTGGAAAGGTTTTGTTGCAAGTTACCGTGTGTGGCGGCGTCGCTGGTTTTATCCCCTAATTTCGGTGGTAGTCGCCCTGAGTCTGTGCCTGAGTACACCCATGCCTGGAAGAACTTTAGACTTCTTGCCTCTTATATTGCAGGGAGTCCAGGTACTTCAGCTTTCTAATATATCCGATCGCCAGGAAACTGATATTGGTAAGCAGATTAATCAGCAAATAGTGGGGGGTCAAGTCAAACTTTACCGGAATTCTGAAGTTAATCGCTATGTAGAACAAATTGGTCGGCGTTTAGTAGCTAATAGCGATCGCCCTAACCTTCCCTTTACCTTCCAAGTAGTTGATGATGATGCTATTAATGCTTTTGCTACTTTAGGAGGTTATGTATATGTCCACACAGGTTTGCTGAAAGCCGCAGATAATGAAGCGGAACTGGCGAGTGTGATTGCCCATGAGATTGGTCACATTGGCGGGAAACACCTAGTTAAACAGATGCGGCAAAAAGCGATCGCTAGTGGTTTAGCAACAGCAACTGGTTTAGACCGTAATATAGCCGTGGGCATTGGTGTAGACCTTGCCTTAAATCGTCCCCGCAGTCGTCAAGATGAATTTGATGCCGATCAAAGAGGATTACGAACTTTGACACGCGCTGGTTATGCCCAGTCTGGGATGGTTTCTTTTATGCAAAAGCTACTGAAAAAGGGTGGTTCTGTTCCGACATTTTTGAGTACGCACCCCGGAACTAGCGATCGCATTGATAACCTCAGACGTGCAATTAAATCCCAACCTAGCAAGGGGAATTATGGGTTGGATAATGCTAGTTATAAAGCTAACATTCGACCATTGGTAAGGTCTTGAGGGTATTAAGCATTGGGCATTGGTTATTTCCTCTGTCTACCTTGTCTCCCTCATCTCGAATATTGCTCAATTTTTCTTACGGCGATCAACTTGGATTTTAGCTGGATCAACTCTGATCACCCCGTCTTCTAAAGGCATAGTACGGAGATAGTTTTTAAAAATGTTAACTTGATAAACCAGGTTATTCGTGACATCCAGTCCAGTCAACCAGCCACTTCGGGGATGATAAGCGCCAGTATCTATATCTAGCCATCCCTGCCCTTGTGCTAGTTTGCCAGGAGAAACACCCGGCAGAGTAAAGGTAATGGTGTGACCGATGATAATAAGCTTATCTGGAAAGTAGGGTTTTTTAATGCTATGAAATTCCTCTCGTATCCAGCAAAGTTGATCAGCAGTTTGTTCTGTCACCAACTTGGAAGGGTCAACACCAGCATGAGCTAACCAAATATCCCCCAAGTCGAGATATGTAGGCAAACTCTTGAACCAATCCAGATGATCATCAGGGATTGAAGCTTCATGGTAACTGGCTACGGTAGCTTGCCCCCCACTGTACAGCCATGCTTGCATGGTCGGCGAGGAAGTTCTTTCATTGGTCAGAATGTTTAATAACATCTGCTCATGATTTCCCAGCAAACATGAGTAGTTATGCCGCTTGACAAAATTAACTACTTGTGAACTATGAGGGCCGCGATCAATTAAGTCTCCCAGAAAATAGATTTGATCGTCTGATGTGGGGGCGATCGCCTCCAGCAATGTCATCAAACCTTCATAGTGGCCATGCACATCCCCAATTACAATTCGTCTGGGGCTAATTTCGCTCATTGTCTCTTAGCTTCAATAGTTTGGCTAATACTTCTGCTACAGTTTAAGCTGTCTGGTTTCCGTAATGGAAGGTAAAAATACTGAATAAGTTTTATTTTAATTTAATTATTCCCTCATAAATAAAATTAATTTATTATGCAATAGGATAAAATGCATCGTCTTGAGTGTTAAGAAAGAAAATCAGCAAATTTCATTCGCGTTGTTAGCTTAAAATTTAAGCTGTTGCTTCTATTTAAACAATGTCTAAGGATTTTTCTGCTGATATTAGTTCGCGCATCTGCAAGCACATGAATGACGATCATGCTGATGCCATAGTTGTTTATGCTAAAGCTTTTGGTGGTGTAACAGATGCGAATACAGCACAAATGCTGTCAATTGATGCACAAGGTATGGATTTAACAGTGCAAGTGAATGGAGAAACTGTGCCAATTCGCATTCAGTTCGATCATGTTTTAGCAGATGCGGAAGATGCCCATCAAACTCTAATTGCGATGGTGAAGCAGGCGCGGGTGAAGCCAAAGTAGAAACTGGGCTAATTATATGACTAATTTTTGGCTATTTTTAGACACGCCGTTTCGCTTTATATTAGCTATTAAGGATATTGGCTACTGCGACATAAGCCTTGGGCTGGATAATTTCAAGCTTCCAGTCTGAAGAATACTCAGGCAACTCATAGCCAACACTCTTAACATGAGCCAACATCAACTCATCCCGTTGATGCCAAACTGCAAATATTTTCTCTCTGCCATCATAAAGCGTTTCTAGATCAATTTGATAAACCTCATTTACCCGCTTTAGTTTCAAGCCCAACAAATTTAATAGTCGGCTGAGTATTTTTATTGCTGAAACCTGCTCTTTCTCCCCGACTAAGTTAATACCCAGCGCTCTTTTAATATGCTTACTGTGCTGAAAAACAATATTTTTCAGCAATATCAAATCTGGATTAACTTCAGTAAATTCTCGTTCTACTTCAAGAAACTGAAGCATTCCCAAGGCTCTCATAGCCTCAACCTTGAGCGTGTAAGTTTTTAAATCTGGGAGAAAAACTTTCCCTTCACCCCAAGACAATTGCTGATGCCATTCTTGCTGATCTCTGACGTGAAAATACTCGCTTTCGTGAGTTAGATAATAATGAATTAACAGTTGACGATAATATCCTTGTTCATCCTGCAATTTCAGCCAAGGAGTAACTTCTACACCATACCTTTGCCTGAGAACATATTTATTGATTTGGTTACGTTCTCCATCAGTCAGGGAATGCTTCACTAATAGCTGCTCATATTCTACATAATCAATATTTTTAGCATTAGCCACAGCAGTTGCTACTGAGAGTTGATTTTGCTGCTTAATTTCTTTAATTTTACGCTTAATTTCTTTAGATTTTTGACGACTTTGCGCCCAATCTTTTTGAACTTTGACAATTTCTAAAATTAATCTTCTGCGGGTAGCTAAATCATCAGCGTCAGTTGCCAAAAACGCAAGGCGTAAATCTCGAATAATATTATTGTGAACAGCATTACTCCGCATCTGAATTTGATGCCCATCAGCAGTTAAACCATCTTGCATCGATTGACGGTAGAGGCGAATAGAAGCATTTACCCGTGCAGATAACTTGGCCCAAGTTCGCAAATGAATCGGGTCATGAACTAAAGGTAAATCCACATCTATTTTATGTAGTGGACTAAGCAAAGCTAAGTTTTCTTTTTGATTTTCTTGATACCAATCAGATAGCAAGCGATAATTTGTACTACCACTACCAATTAAGCCAATACCTCGTTTAGCACACCAGACGACACGCGGCACATCATCTCGTACTCTTGCTAATGCTTGTCTTGCTTCCGAGTCAGGAATTACCCCTTGAAAAATGCCATAAACTCTGTCGAAATGTTGGACATCAATACTAATTCCCGTACCAAGGCTAGGGGTAACAAAAACGCCGTCATATTCAGATATTTTTTGATTGATAGCCGCGATAAAATCAACCGCTTCGTGGCCAGGTGTGTTTGTAGTGTGGCTACTAACTACCAAAGTTTTAGGAAATTGCCTTCGTAATTTTTGTAACCGCTCTTTCAGATAACGTTCAATTGTTTCACAACTGTAACGCCCAGCACGACTATCGGTAGTAACATAACATTTACGTCCAGCAAGTAAATCCAATTCCAGTTGGTGAATTAGCGGTGTTGGGTTCGGCGAATCATAGAAAGTTACGTCCCAACCATGCTGAGGTTTCCATTGATTAAGAACTACCCAAGGTGTTAATTTAATTCCTGCTAATCCCTGTAAATATTCAAGTGATACATCTGATAAATCAGCATCTTGGGCAATTACTAACCCCCCAGTTGTTAAAACGGTGGAAATTAGTTGCTGGAATAATTTTAATATCTTTACACGCTTATGTTTACAAGTATTACTATTTAATAGATGCCACAAAGACTGCTCTACTTCATCCAGAATTACTATTGCTCCCCGCCAATTTTCAGGATTAAGTTTCCAAATAGAATCAACACACAATCCAAGAGATTGCTGAGGAGAGAGTGACCGGAGAATGGGAGGAGCGGGGGTAAGTTTTTTATCAATCTTTTTATCTGCATCTTCTTTATGCGTTCCCCATTGAATACCAATTTTCTCACACAAAAATCTTCCTAGTAGGATTCTGTGAGTAATTAACAAAACAGGTTGATTTCTAATTTTTGCTTGTTGAACAACGGCTTGCAATGCTGTAGTTTTACCTGTTCCTTTTGCTGATTTTACTCCTACTAATCCAGAAGTGGGGAAAGGTATTTCACTTATATAAGGGCGATTCAAAGTGAGAGCAGCAGGAATACTTAACTCAGTGTGTGGTTTGGTTTGAGCTAAATAAATTTCTAGATCAACACTTTGGCGATAAACTTTATCAAAACTAGTTGCACCTTTCGCAACGATAAACTCATCAACTCCTTTTTCTATTCCTGGAAGTTCGATGACTTTAACAGTGCAATTTTTTTGCTGGAATAAACAACCAAGTTGAGAAATAGCATTATTTACAGCAGCAATTGTTTTAGGTTGAGTTTCAAAATCAAAGCAAATATAAAAACTACGCTTTGTCATTGCAAACGCTGCTAAATCAGGAACTAGCTGACGACGGGTAACTTTACCAAATTCATCTTTAACAACCCGATAACCGCTAGTAATTCCGGGAATGGCAATAGCTACATATCCTTGCGTTAACAGTGTGGCTGCTTTTTTCACACCCTCGCAGAGAATCAGGGGAATGTTATATTGCATCACCCATTGCCAAAAGCCTTCAGCTTCACCATCAGCAGTAGTGGTGATATTGTCAGGTATGACCAGATTGTAACGTGCGGCGACTTGCTGCCACACTTGCAGCGTTACGCGCAAACAAAACACCCGCGTTGGCGTGCCGGGGGGATGTTCGTATTTGATGGACTTACCATTGTGATTCTGTCGGGGTTGGTTTGGCTTAAAGCACCCCCATTCCATCATTTGCCAATTATTCAAAGGGTCTAGCGCCGAACACCACCAACCACCTTCAGTAATATGAGCATAACGTTGCAACCATCCAGCTTTTATCATTCCGGTATTGGTGCGAGGTAGTAGCTCAGAAATTAATAAATACTCATAAGCAGTTACACCTTGGAGTGACCTAAAATTGAGTTGCACTAGGTGTAAGTCTATACCACTACTCTTGACTAATTCTTTAAGGTGTTGGGGGTGTAAATAGTGCAGATGCATAGGGAAAGGCACGAAGGTAAGTCAATGAGATTAAAACATTAACATGCATCTGCTTTTTTTCTATAAGAGAGATTGCGAGGCTTTCATGATCCTTTTTTTACTTCGTTATGGGAGACACATCGGTTCGGACTCTAGTAAGTTATTCTGCCTATTAGATCCCCGAAGTAATAATTTTGTATTGTGATATTTGTTCGCTATTAATTTTTATTTATCAGTAAATTTTTCTGTTAAGGAGTGCGATCGCTATAGGGTAACATCTTCATCTACTTAAGCAAAAATTTCACACTGAGCATCCACCTGTTACCACGCCTCATGTTTGGGGTGTGGCATCTCTGATGAATCAAGATAAAAACCTCACTCCAAAGTTGCCTAACAAAGGTTTGAGATAGCCAAGGTTATTAATTTTTCTTTCGCAAACAAGACTAATACAGATACCTTGACGTAATACTTTTACTCAAGTAGCACGGTAACTTAAAATTTTGATTGGAGGTAAAATAGACAACAACTTTCCAAACAAGTTCAATCTGCTTTATAAACCCTTTGCTTTTAGTTCCCAATGTAGGAAATATGGCTTTATACTTTTTGAGTATACCGTGTGCTTGTTTCATTACTGGCTATTTTTTATTAAAAAAAAATAATAATGAAATTTCGCATTTAGTAGCTGTATTTGCAGCTATCAGCCTAATTTTGGGTTTAATATTAGCTCCTTGGCAGATTTTACTTCTACTATTAATTCTTATTCTTATCAGTACAAGCTACGAATACTACACAAGCATGGTGGTAAACAGGGAAATACAATATCCGCAACAGCCAATTCCCAAATTTGAACCAGATTATAAGTTAATCTACCGTGGGGCTTCCTATAGTGCCGACCTTAATACCAAACCAGATGTAGTAACCCTAGCATTAGTAAGCCATAAATTGAGCTTTAGGGGATCTACTTATTTTGTTTGCACTGATCCTAATGCCCAATCGACTGGAATAATTACATCGCAAATAAATTATAAATTGAGCTTTAGGGGAAGCACCTATTCTATAAATAGAACTGCACATAGAGAAATTAAATAGCGAAGAATGTAACGAAAGTGGCTCAAATTATTTGTAAAGTCATACCTAATTCAAAGCTGGCAAAAAAGCCTACTCTGTAAGATAGGGGCTATAAGTTACACTATTCAGTAAAAAGCCTGGCTGTAAACATGGATTCTCTCAAAGACAAGATTTTAGAGAAACTAGAACACCTCCCAAAAAATGCACAGCAGGAAGTTCTAGATTTTGTTGAGTTTTTAGAGTGGAGTAAAGAGAATCGGCAAAAATTTAAGTTATCTATAGTTGGTGAAGAATCTGATATAGGATGGCTAAAAAGCGACTTATCAAATTTGGCTAGCTATGAACCCTATGATTGGCAACCAGGAAAATTAGATAAGGGTTTGCCTATTAAATATATTTCTGAGATGGAAGTAGTAATTGTTGAAGAATGACAATTGCCCTTTATTATTAAAAATTGCTAACTCGTAAGCCTACGCTCCGAGAGTTTACTGGGCGGCGTACAATGCCTCAGCGTTGATTTCTTTGAAACCGCGATCGCAATTAATTTTCTTGGTGCTGCATTAGATTTATATTCTGTTAGGTGAAATCATTGCTGAATAGCACGTAAAACTTCTAAATTTTTTTCGTGGACTATCAGTTAAGCATAGATAGTATGCAAAGAGTCTAATTCATTAGTATCAGTTACAACTTTACGTAATGTTTCACTGAAATAGAAAACTTCATAGTTGGGTGCAAGTTCTTTTTGCAGTCGCTTCCACAAGCTAATTCCTTCTGCTTCAAAAGCCGTTTTAGCCTCTAAACTGGGAAAACCTGAGGAATTAGGATCTTCCCAGTTCAACTTTGCATCATAAACTTCAGCCCATTTTTCCAAACGGCTAATAGTTTCTTGACTTAATGGCATTATCTCTGGATCAATATCTCCAGCTTTATCGGAACTAGCCCACCATAGTGGGTAGCATCCATAATCAGCCATGAGTTTGATTTTTTCTGCCATAGTCACTTCACCGAATTATGAGGAAGTTCTGGGATTAGCGCCCACGATATATCCATTATCACTTACAGTCACACAGATGTATTGGGTTTTGCCATTAAAATTAACTTCATAAATAGTGCGAGTTTTTTTCCTTCCTTGATAACCAATTATTTTACCTTGGGTTACTGCGGTGATAATTGCATCTGGTATCTGGTTTGGCTCGATTCCCTTATCTGCAAACTCTAAAAAATGTTTTTCCAATATATGTTGCAGTCCTGCTTCCGCATTCCCCTCTTTTAAAAATACGATTTTGCCATCAGCTTGCCTGGCAATCCGCACAACTTTTTCTGGACTGTGCTTAATACCAGTCTGACACAGTGCCGCAAACAATGCCGCTTTGTCATCGTTCATATTCAATTTAGTTATTTTAAATAGTTATTGAAAGAAATATATAAAAATTAATATTAAATCTATGATATTTCATAATTTAATTTTTATCACTAAAGCAAAAAAATAGGGTAAAGAGTATACATAACTCCTTACCCCTCAATCTTCTCGATTAACCGCTAATCTAAGCTCCGACAGCTTCCTTCGCGGCGTACAATACCTCAGCGTTGATTTCTTTGAAACCGCGATCGCGGGCAAATTTCTCAGTATTACGCTTCACTTTACCGCGAACAAATCCAGGAATCTTATTCAATTCTGCTTGACCATCTTTTGTCCAATTCAAATCAGAATCAGCAGAAATTCCCCTAGTAATTACTTCTTTGGTATCATGACCACCGAAGATTTCTAATAGGTGATCTTCCATTCCCAAAGTGAAAGAATTGTAGATCAAATCTGTAATCTGATTTGTGCCTTCATAACCCATAAATGGTTTGTAACCAATGGGGAAGTTTTGGACATGGATTGGTGCTGCAATTACGCCGCAAGGAATATCCAAACGTTTACCAACGTGACGTTCCATTTGGGTGCCGAAAATGGCAGAGGGTTCGACACGAGCGATCGCATCCCCAATTTCACCATGATCTTCGGAGATTAGCACTTCATCGCAATACTCGCTAACCTGTTCGCGGAACCAGTCTGCATCATATTTGCAGTAGGTTCCAGCCCAAACAACATGAATCCCCATTTCTCGGGACAGAATCTTGGTGATGGCGGCGGCGTGAGTATTATCACCAAAGACTACAGCTTTTTTGCCAGTCAAGTTTTGACAGTCAATCGAACGGGAGAACCAAGCAGCCTGAGAGACATGCAAGGTTTGCTCATTGATGAAGTTTTCGTAGTCAACTTCTGCACCTTGAGCGTTAATTACCTGCTGAATCTTGCGAATACAACGGGCAGTTTCCACTACACCCATTGGAGTAATGTCTATATAAGGTGTGCCAAATTGTTCTTCCAGGTAACGTGCTGTGGTCAAACCGAGTTCACGGTAAGGCACTAGGTTAAACCAGGCTTGGGACATCTTTTTCAAGTCATTCACCGAAGCACCTTCGGGAATTAAGGTATTTACCTCAATACCCAAGTCAGCCATCAGCCGTTTCAGTTCGGTGCAGTCGTGATTGTTGTGGAAACCAAGGGTAGTGGTACCGATAATGTTCACCGAGGGCTTCGCAGTTTTACCCTGTGCCAATTCGCCCCGCTTTCGGGCTTTTTCAATGTAATATTGGACAATTTGATCTAAAGTGCGATCGGCGGCTTGCAGTTCGTTGTAGCGGTAGTGGTTCACATCCGCCAGCATTACGTCTCCTTTCGCTTCCAACTGCGCCCGTTCGACAAAGTTGTGCAAATCCTCTTGCAAAATGCTGGAGGTGCAGGTGGGAGTTAACACAATCAAATCTGGGTGTTCCTCGGCATCCTTGCGGATGATGTTATCTACCACCTTCTCTTGGGAGCCGCGTGCCAAAACGTTGCGATCGACGACACTGGTTGTCACCGGAGTAAAATCCCTCTCCCGCGATAGCATGGAGCGCATGACGTTAAAGTAGTCATCGCCAATGGGAGCGTGCATAATCGCATGAACATTTTTAAAAGAACTAGCGATTCGCAGAGTGCCGATGTGGGCTGGTCCAGCATACATCCAGTAAGCCAATTTCATGTTTGTGTTCTCCCTTTTCAATAGAAATAACACGGAGTCCGATAAGAGTGGACTATAAGTGCTTGATTATTATTAAATCGTTTCTGATTGTCTCAAAAGTTGTATCCCTGATGAAGTGAAGACTTGTAAGGATTTTAGCTGTGTTGTGTAGGCGTAGGCATCGCTAAAACCTTGTTCCTGATTGGAATCTAGCTTCTGAATTTAATAATATTACTGTTGCTTTTTTAAAATAAATCTTAATTTTTCGGCAAATTTGGTTTCAAGGTAGGGCTGTGTATTATACCAATTCTGTATGAAGATGCGCTAAATCATATTTAAGTACAAGAAAGAAGAAAGAAAAACGTAGACGCGGAGAGGCTTCCCGCAGGGTAGGACACTAAGAAAGAAGTTAAAAGGGTTTGGCGTAGCCTGACAAAGAAATAGTATTAACTATCACCAAGAAACTTATAAAATTTATATACAACTTCCCAAAGAACACAAACATCCTCTGAGAGGATGTTTGTAAAGAATCAGGTTGTAGTATCAATATCCCCCTAAGCCTCTTTAAACAAGGGAAAAAGGGAGAATAATACTAGTGCAATTTGTTCATTCGAGGGAGTACAAATTAACTTAGAGAGGTGTTAATTACTGTCTAAAAATTTCTACTTTCTCTAACACTACGTCTTGATTAGGGCGATCTCTTGTTGTAGGTACATTGGCGATGCGGTTAACTATATCCATACCTTCGACAACTTTACCAAAAACACTGTGTTTGCGGTCAAGATGAGGCGTTGGCCCTTCTGTAATGAACCATTGCGAACCATTAGTACCGCGTCCTGCATTTGCCATTGAGAGGATACCTGCACTAGAGTGTTTCAATTCAGGATGAAACTCATCTTCAAATTGATATCCTGGACCACCAGTACCCCAACGGTTAGCCATATCTGGATAACGAGCCAGGGGATCGCCACACTGAATCATAAAATCAGGGATGACTCGGTGAAAGCGAACTCCATCGTAGGCAGGAGTCCCTTTCTGAGATTGACCTGTTTTAGGGTCTTTCCAGTCGATTGTCCCGGTTGCTAAACCTACAAAGTTTTTGACGGTGTTGGGGGTTTTGTCTTCCTCCAAACGAACTATAATTTGACCCAAGGAAGTAATTAAACGAGCATGCAATGTGCCATCACCGGGAATATTAATTTCTGGAAAATCCATGAGCTATCCTATGAATGAAAACTGCTAGTATTTGACCTACGATAAGCTTATCAGCATTCAAGTTACAGGTTTACAGATTACGAAAAAACTGAGCCAAGGAAACTTTAGAAAACGAATATTTTACTCGGGTAAATTAATCGCTGGATTATGGCTAAAGAATCCTCTAGGGATTAGCTTAAAGCCAACTCGGTGAACAGGCATCACAGGCCAATCTTCCGATCGCGGAACATGAGTTACGCCCATTGTGTACCACAGCACGATATCTTCACCCGTCAAAGATTCATCGTCTGCAATATATTTTGGTAAACCCTGTCCTGGTTGAGTTTGGTTGGGATAATCGCCGCCAGCATGAAGTTCAGCAGGTTTATATTTTGTTACCCAGACGTGGTGAGTGGCAAATTCTGCCTTTTGATGGATGTTTGAGCCTTCCACAGGGAAAAATATGGAGTTTCCACCAGGCATCAGCATATATCCAGGTGCAGCCCCTAGCGTATTTTTCTTATCTGCACTAACAATCATCCATTCCCGACTGCTTTTAATATCTAAATCGCGGACAGCAGCCGTTTCTTTTGCTAGGGGATCTTCTGTAATTGCGATCGCATTTCCTAAAGGATTTTTCTCATCCATTGGTAAAGTTTTGACATTCATTTCCATCACAGAATTAGCCTTACCATCAACATCGAAATCCAGGCGATAGTTGAAAAAGTGTTGGTGATTTACCCCCACAATGTTTTTTGCAATTAATCGACCATAGGAATCTTCAGCAGATTGCTTTTGGGCAGATGTTCCCTGCGCCAGTATAATACCCGTTAATTCATTTTGGACTTCTAAAGTCCCATCCTGGTGAAATATCCAATTAAGACTGTAATCATAGTTGTCAATCGCCACCGTCATCGACATGACTAGTTCTCGACTGCGACGGACATCATTACGCTGAGTATTATACTCATAATGCTTCCAAAGCATTCCGTTATCGCGTTCATAAATACCAATAACTCCTGGTATCTTATAAGGTTCTCCTTGCTCATTAGCAAACACAGCATCTAGCAAAAGACCGTTTTCGGGAATTTCCTTACCTAACTCCATTGTGGTTGCTAGGGAACCAAAGTTGTATTCTCCAACATCAAAGGCATTCCTAAATGACCAAGTAGGCTCAGGATTACCATAAGGTACTACCATTTCTGATAGGCTAGCGCGGTATAAAACTGGTCGAATATTTTCCCCATCCTTGTGCGTCACTTGGTACAGCATTAATCCATTACGGGGATGCATTAAATAGCGAAACTTCCAACCTTGCCAGCTAATTTCATTACTGTTGATCTGGAAACTTGCACCATTTTGTTGCAGAATCTTCAAGGCTTTAGGCGCTGAAAGTAATTTACCCAAGGACTTTACATCATAGTTCCAGTTTTCTTTAGAGAAAGGTACGTTTCCTCTATCAACAAAACTGGCGATTTTATCCGTGTTTAAATTGACTGTTGCTACGACTCCTTCAATGGGACTACCGTAATAGTTCCAGTATTGGCCCTTATAGTAAGATAAGGCTCGACAAAGACGATTACCTGTTGCTTCTTCCTGTTTACTTAGAATTCCTGGGGGCCAACAACTAATTTTGACTTGATCAAAATCGGTAATTCCCCGCCTTTGCATCGCTTTTTGCCATCGGGAATCGGCTTTGACTACCTGAGTTGCTAGTTGATATTCTGAATTAACGATCGCAGGTTGAACAGAGGATATTTCTTTCCAAGAACTTAAGGTTTTGCTTGTTAGATCAACAATTCCTTCATATGTTTTATTTAGCGATCGCTCGTAGATTACCAAAAAAGCATTTCGCCCAAAAGCTTTACCAGGTGTAAAATTTAGAACTTCTTCTTTATCTGGTTCTTGTAAAGCAATAAGTGGAAAAGCTGCCATTTCGCTCAAAGTTTTTTCTCTTTTGATAACCGAAACAGCTGTACTAATTTCTACCTCAGTTAGCGAAGTGATAGGATGAGAAATCGAAGGCTGTTGAGCCGTTAATATTCCCATCAGTCTTAGTGAGATAGAAACGACGACAATAATGGCAATAGCTAGCCACAAAAAACGCTTTAGCCGCTTAATCATCTTTTACATTCTTACAAAAGACGTATAGTTATCTATTTCTAAGCCAAAGCTTGAAACCCGATAAATTAAGCAGCTAAAGCCAAATTAATTTGTTAACAATTAGGGGAACTGGGGACTAGTGAAAAGTTTATTCCCCCATACCCCATGCCCCATGTCCTTAATTTAGGCAGAAACTAAACGGCGTAAAGATTCAGCACGGCGTTTAGCAATAGGGTTATTTGGAGCAAACTTCAATGCTTCTTCGTAACTTTGTAACGCCTGAGTAGTTAACTTTTTTTTCTCGTAAGCGTGACCAAGATTATTCAACCCTGTTACGTAGTCTGGTTTAGCTTTTAGGGCTTCTTTATACTGACGAATTGCTAGGTCATATTGCTCTTGGATGAAATAAATATAACCCAACCCGTTGTAAATAGGGGCAATATTTTCTTCTCCCTCTTCTTGGGCAGCTTTGATAGCTTTTTGAAACAGCGCGATCGCTTGGGAATATATTTTTTTTTCTGAATAAATACTGGCTAACTCATAATATTCTTGAGTTGTACCCTTTTCTTTCTCTAACTTCTTTCGCAATCTTGCAAAGGAGCCTTCAATCTTACGAGTTTTGAAAATCTGGCGAAAAACACTCACAGCTGCAATTGTGAGTATACCCACGAAAACTGAGAGATAAACAACGGCTAGACTATTATCCATTGCTGCAAATATAAATATTAAAAGTTGTTTCTGTAATCTATTATCAGTCTATTGTCCTTTGTCAGTTGTCATTTGTCCTTTATTATTCACCAATGACTAATGACCAACTTATGGTAAACCCCAATATTGAGAACGTTTCTGGAGCCAACCTTCTGCTAAGTAACGAGCGATCGCTTCATTCACCTTTCGTCTTAACTTATCGTACTGCAATCCCTTGGGCATGACTACAGACAAGGGTTCAGTTGATAGCTTGGTTGGCAGTAGCCGATATTGGGGATATTGTTGCACCCAACCGCTCAGAACGCTAGCATCTGCGGCAAAGGCAAAGGCTGCATTACTTTCTATTTTATCTCGCGCTTCTTTATAAGAATTGACTCCTACCAACTCCGCATTTGGCACATAGTACCGAACTCTAGCAATAGTGCTGGAGTTATTCAATACGGCAATTTTTTGTTTTGCCAAATCACTAAACTTCTGCACAGAGGCATCTTTTGTAACTAATACGGTGCCATCCAAATAGTAGGGAACACTGAAACTAACTATGCGGGCGCGTGATTCGGTTGCTGTTACCCTAGCGATCGCAAAATCAACTTTCTTGTCTAAGACTACAGACAAGCGATCGCGATTCGCTACAGGTTCCAATTTGACAGCCTCTGTTTTACCAACCAAGTCAAGTGCCAATTGCCGTGCCAAGTCAATTTCCAAGCCTTGCAAATTACCATTAGCATCTCTAAATGCCAAGGGACGCAAGTTATCTTTGATGGCAACAGTTAGATAGCCTCGCTGCTGAATTTCTGGCATTTCGGCAGCAGACGCAGTTAATCCTGTCCCCACTATGGAAAAGCAAGATATCCAAAAAATAGTGGCGGATAATACCAGATGTAACCGAGTAATTATTTCCCATTTGTTACATCTGTTATACATCCCTTGCCACCTTTATCCTTTAGCTTGATTTGCTAGTTCAGCAACTTTGCCGAAGCTAGCTGGATCGAGGACTGCTAATTGTGCCAACATCTTGCGATTTAGTTGGATATCAGCTTTTTTCAAGTTACCGATCAACTGGCTGTAGCTTAAGCCGTGTTGCCTTGAAGCAGCGTTGATGCGGGTGATCCAAAGGCGACGAAAATCGCGCTTTTTCTTTTTGCGATCGCGGTAGGCACTCCGTAGCGCCTTCATCACTTGTTGGTTGGCAGTTCTAAATAGAGTTGAGTGAGAACCGCGAAAACCTTTAGCTAGTTTGAGAATTTTATTGCGGCGTTTCCGAGCTACATTACCGCGTTTTACCCGAGTCATAACTTATTTCCTAAAATACTTACAAATATGGGAGCATCAAGCGCACGTTAAGTTCATCGCGTTCATGTACAAGCGCACTCTGACGCATACTACGCTTTTTGTCAGAAGATTTGTGCTCTAAAAGGTGGCTTTTGAACGCTTTACGACGGACGATTTTGCCGGTGCCGGTGGCACGGAATCGCTTCGCTGCGGCTTTACGAGTCTTTAGTTTAGGCATTGTTTAGCTTTAATTCGACACGATCCATTATTATACTAATAAAATTGCTTGAATAGTAATTAAATAAAGAATTTAACCAACTACCACTCTTATAGACAAAATTAATTTCACCGATGGATGAAGTAAATATAGTCGAATATGACCCACGGTGGCAGACTTTGTTTGCACAAGAAGCCGAGCGTATTTGGCAGGCACTAGGCAATGAATTGGTTGTGGAAATTGAACATATTGGGAGTACTGCCGTACTAGGAATGGCAGCAAAACCAGTTATTGACATTATGGTAGGAGTCCGTTCCTTAGTAGGTGCGAAATCTACTATTCCGGCATTGGAATCGTTGGAATACGTTTATTGGCGTGAAAACCCAGATCCAGGACGGATGTTTTTTGTGAAAGGAATGCCACCATACGGAAAGCAACGTACTCATCATATTCACATAGTCGGGGTTGACAGCGAATTTTGGGAGGAGCATAGGCTATTTTGCGACTATCTGAGAAGGCATCCTGAAGAGGCGAAACGATATGAAGCTTTAAAACGCGATTTGGCAGTAAGTTTTCGGAGCGATCGCGAGGCTTATACTAATGGTAAAAATGACTATATCCGGGCTGTGATGTCAAAAGCTCAGTGTGAAATTCGTAATTGAATCAATTGGGAACTAAATCCCCAACTAATTTAAGATCACCAAGAAAGACAATTACGCGCGAGTGTTTCACCAACAATTACGAATTACGTTAGCGCAGCGTCTCGTAGAGAGCGTCATTACGAATTAGTTAATTCGCTGCTGTTTGGGCTTCTTGATAAACTATTTCTTGAAACTGGATCATATCTTTTTGCGGATCGGCGTGGCTGACTTTCACCAATATCTGTTCGCCCAACTTCACAGAACGTTTGAAAACCATTGGCAACTGCAAGCCCAAATCTTCTAACAAAATTAGAGCCAAGTTACTGTCTTCTCGCAGCCACATCAACACTGTTACCTCCCAAGTTTCCTCTGGATGACGGCGTAAATACTCTAGAGCATAATATCTATTAGTTTGCCGTTCTACCATTGTCACTTCTTGGGTAATACTGGTGACAGTCATCATCACTTCTTTAAGTTGATCTGCCGTAAATGGTAAAACTTCACCCCGCAAATGGGCTTTAAGCTGGAAGTGAGTAAGCAAGTCACTGTAACGGCGGATGGGAGAGGTTGCTTGGGTGTAAGTATCTAAACCCAAACCAGCATGGCGCAGAGGCGTAATGCTCATTTCGCTCTTGGGCATACAACGACGCATAGCGCAAGCACGAACGAATCCGGCGGGAAGTTGCAGCAATTCTTCTTCTGGGGGTAATTCTGGCTGCGGCTGACCGCGAAAGGGCAAAGGTATGTTATGAGCTTTACCATAACGAGCCGCAACTTCACCAGCAACAATCATCATTTCTGCCACTACTTGCCGCGACGGGGAATCGTCCAAAATATCAATGTTGATCTCATCATCTTTGACTTTGATCATCGCTTCCGGCATGGTGATGCTAATTGCCCCTTGAGCGTAACGCCAAGCTTTACGCTTCTGCGCCCAAGTTGCGATCGCAGCAATTTCTGGTTCTGCTTGTACCCGTAATTGCAGCATTTCATCTACATCTTCGTAGGTGAGGCGATAAGTCGGCTTAATAGAACTGGTATGAATACTGTAATCTTCTACTCCCCCAGTTGTATCTAAAATAATCCCGAAACTGAGGGCGCAACAAACCCGTCCCTGGATCAGACTCATTGGCCCAGTCGCTAATACCTCTGGGAACATGGGAATCATCCCCGTAGGTAAATAGACTGTACTACCCCGCTTTCTGGCTTCTAAATCTAATTCATCTTCTGGTACTAACCATCGAGTCGGATCTGCGATATGCACCCACAGGCGTTCCCGGCCATCGGGTAGTACTTCCCAACTCAGACCATCGTCGATCTCTGTGGTAGTTTCGTCATCAATGGTGTAGACCTTCAGGTGAGTCAGATCAAGGCGGTTTGTATCTGAGTCAATCGGCGGGAAATCCAAACGCTGTTGCGCCACTTCTAATACCTTATTAGGAAATTGGATCGGAATTGAAGAACGACGCAGGAACAAGTTTTCATAAGGACTCCAGCAACCCAAATCCACTAACAGCTGAAAGGCTCCTTGGGGTGTTGTGGGCCGTCCCAGCATGGTCATAGTTTCTAATACTGGAGCGCTTGGCGGATAAGCACGAGCTAAGGAATCATAATTGACCCCTGTCCGCACGGTGTCAGCAAGCAGTGCTGCGTATTTTTCGAGTCCTTCTAAGCGTTGGCGATCGTGGCGCTGCCATTCTACTGCTTCACCTTTGAGCGCCTGCTCTACACGAGTTAAAAATTCCTGCTGTCCCTTGGCTTTTAGTGCCTCTACTTCCATCTGGTGCTTGCGTTCTGCCACCTGAGCAGCAGTTCGCGGCTCGTAGGCGTCTCCTTTTTGCTTGAAATAAAGTTTGTCGTCTGATAACAAGCAATGGGCGGCGTAACAAGGAGGCGCGTCTGATGCTGAAAATAGCAGATTCGCCATTTGGTCCGGGGTGACTGTTTCCCCATCCTCAACCAGTAATTCCCAAGCTACTTCTAAGCTAGATGGGTCTAAATAGGGCTTGATCTGCTCCAAAAAGCTGGCAATCTCAGAAGGCTTGTAGGTCTGCCCGGTAACTGTATAAGTTATTTGTCTAGGCGCGAGGCTGTGGGATTGACCACGTTCGTCTACCACAAACCAGCGGGTTTTACCATCTGGGCGTTCTACGATGCCCAGACGGCGATCGCCTTGAACCCTAAATTCAACTAGCGTCCCCTTCTCCACAACTCTCGCACTTTAATTTGGTGAACAGTTTAAATAGTTTTAAGTTAAGAGTTAGGAGTTAGGAGTTTTGATTCTTAACTCATCACTCATCACTCATAACTCATCACTCTTTTTAGCCTTCCGCATTGATAAATGGCAACAAAGCCACAATCCGCGAACGTTTAATTGCTAATGTCAACTCTCGCTGTTGCTGAGATGTAAGTCCAGTAATCCGACGTGGCAATATCTTACCCCGCTCGGTGACAAACTTACGCAGTAAATCAACATCTTTATAATCGATTGGTTCTCCTGGCTTGATCGGAGAAAGGCGACGACGGAAATAACTCATCTCTACTTAATTTCCTTGTGAACGGTATGTTTGTTGCAGTGGGTGCAGAACTTTTTCAGTTCTAACCGATTAGTAGTGTTGCGGCGATTCTTGGTACTGGTATAACGGTTAACACCAGCAGAACGCTTATCTGAATTTGTCCGGCACTCAGTACACTCTAGTGTGATAATAATGCGGGCACCTTTACTCTTAGCCATAATCTTACAAACAGTGAAGCCTGAAGAGAATTAACACAAATGACTATCTTCTCACATTCCGCCGCATATTTTCAACTAATCTTTTAACTTTTATGTCGAGCGAGTAGCCACGACGCGACGAAACGATGAAAGTTCCACAATAGCGATCGTGTAAAGCCTGCCGCATCTGGGCATCAGATAAGGCAGTCCCACAATCAATTGCTAGGGGAAGTACTAGCAGTATAGCAGTGGGATTGGCTCTAATATTGCTCAGGGCAATTGACACTAAAAGAGCACCTAAGCCGACGATCGCCTCTCGCTTCACTAGTGAGAGCAAATCTGGAACTCTGCCCACTACTTCCCCATCTTCAACTTCTAACACCTTTAAATCGAATGCCCAACGCCCTAAACTTTGCCCTTGATTGTTGTATACCACCAGCACCCGCAAAATCAACCAAAATATCACAAAAACTAGGATTTGTACAAATTGAATCCCGATATCGCCGCCTCCCAGTAGGGAACTGACTAACCAGACACCAAGGAAATCAAGCCCCAATGCCATACCTCGCCGCCCAATTTCAGCCTTGGGATAGTGTTTTTGAGGAAGTCGTTCGATAGTCATACAACACAGGTATTTTTATTTAGGGGTTGGGAAATAATTGCACCTATTTTTAATATTAAGGTGATGCCTTGGGTTTGGCGTTTAGGCTAGAACCCGATTGACAACAATAAGACAATCCTAACTACTGAGGATTTTGAGGGGCTGTAGAGGATTGCTCCTGCTGTCATATTGCTTCACATCTAAAATGGATAGACAGGTGAACCGAAAGGTTCTACAATCTGACTGATTGCGGTAAATTTACCTATTGCCCAATCCCCATAAGCATAGTAAAGATTTTCTAGTGATTGCGTTTGATTGCGGAAGCACTAAATTAATATAAGGGAGTCTTGAGTAAAGGGCAGCAAACAAATGGATGTAAAGCTGATTTTAGCTGGATTAACAGTTATATTTACGCTTTCGTGCTTGTTTTTTGGCACGAAAAATGGATTTTATGATTCAGATAACTATCACGGCAATGGCTCTGCACATTGAAAAAAGTCTGTAGACGCTTGAGCTACTTCCCATAGGATAAGTTGGCTAAGAGCGCTCAGAACTTGCAAAGAGAAAATACACAAGAAGCATCCTTGAGCTAGTAGTTTGATGGCTTCTCGTTAGTCTACCTTTCCGAACCAGTGCGGGTTCGGTGGAGGCGTCCTCCCCAATCAAAAATCTGTATTCTCAGGGTGTAGGGGCGCACGATAAAACTTACCCCTAAGTCACAAAACCAAAATTTGTGTAATTTTTGGCTTTTGGGATATGTCCATGATGATTCAGATTTGAGGGGAGGACAGCATGAAGGATAATCTGTCGGCATCCTCTCGCGTAGATGCTGCGGAAGTGGGTAGTGAATTAGAATGTTTGCCCTATAGTGTCCAGCATTACGATGAGGGTGTGTGTTTATTGGTGAAGATGGGTCCACACCGTATCCTGTTGGACTGTGGTTTAGAGGATATTTCATCGCTGGTTAAGGGTCTTACTAAGTCGGTACGTGGAGCTAGTTCGTCCCTACCGGCAGATTTTGTTTTGATTAGTCATGCCCACCCGGATCATGCCAGAGGCTTACTGGCACTGCATAAAGCTTTTCCAAAGTTACCTATTTATGGTAGTGAAGTAACCAGCAAGTTACTGCCATTGAATTGGCTAGACCAAGATGCTGAGAAAATTTCCCAATTTTGTCATGCCTTGCCCTTGCGATCGCCTGTGGAATTCCAAGATGGTTTGGTGGCAGAATTATTTCCCGCAGGGCATCTACCGGGGGCAGTGGCAATTCTCCTTACCTACACCACAAAGCAGCGTACTTACAAGCTACTGTACACAGGAGATTTTTTCCTGTCAAACTCTCGGTTGGTAGAAGGTTTGCGTTTAGAAGAACTGCGAGGATTAGACTTGGATGTGCTAATTATTGAAGGCAGTTATGGCACATCCCGGCATCCTCACCGCCGCAACCAAGAAAATCAACTAGCAGAACGAATTAACCGGGCGATCGCTGACCATTGTTCTGTAATCCTTCCCACTCCTGCTTTAGGATTGGGTCAAGAATTATTAATGCTCTTACGCTCTCATCACCACTTCACCGGGCGAGATATAGATATCTGGGTAGATGGTGCTGTCGCTACTGGGTGCGATGCCTATTTAGATCTGCTAACCCACCTTCCCCCATCTGTACAAAATTTCGCCCGCCATCAACCCTTGTTTTGGGATGAACGAGTGCGTCCCCGCGTGCGTCGTTTACAAGCAGAACATCGTCCCACTGTGGGTAAGTCTCCTTGTATAGTCCTTACCGACTCTACAGATGATTTGGGTAAGCACTGCCAACTAGACACTGGCCCTTGGCTGATCCTTTTACCAGAAAAAATTGATATAAAAGTTAATAAAGAATATTTAGCACGCACCACTGTCGAAACCTATCTTTTAGCTCAACATAGTGATGGCCCTGGTACTACACAGCTAATTCACAATTTGCGACCCCAGCACGTCATTTTTGTCCACGGTTCTCCTGCCTACTTGGCAGACCTGACTAGCTTAGAGGAGTTGCAAAACCGCTACCATATCCATTCACCGGCAGCTGGCATTTTAGTAGAATTGCCTATCGGCGATACATTTTTACAACCGGCAGCACCAGAAACTAATTACGAAGGCGAACTGACAGAGTTGGGAACAGTAATCACAATCACCCTAGCCGATGTGATTACGACTGATCCTCGTTGGCGGCAATTTGCTGATACTGGTTTAATCGAAGCTCGTTGGCAAGGGGAAGAACTAGTATTGAGGGGGTTGTCTCAACGAGAATTGCTCAACCAAAATACCGATCGCTATACATGGACTGATGTAGACTGTTGCGGTACTTGCCGACACCAAAGGGGGCAGCGATGTTGGAATCCAGCTTCCCCGTTATATAACTTTAAGGTAACTTTAGAAGGTTACTGTCCTGCTTTTGAAGGTTTGAATGATAGCCAATAGTCATTAATCCGGTGTCTTTTGTCATTTTTAATTAATGACGAATGACGAATGACTAATGACTAATGACTATTAACTATTAACTAATGACTGATTATTCTGGATTCGAGTCAGTGTAACGGTTGTGGATGCGTTCGGCTTCGGGGCAATCTTCAGTCATCAAAGGCTCCACATTACCGCGTGGTACTGAAGCTAGTTTTTGCGTTACAGCACCAATGCTCTCGAGGCGAACCATTTCTTCCCAAGAACAAACTTCGTCCTCTTCTTCTGTTTCATAGCGTAGGGTCACTAGATCTCCCTCTATGTCGATGATGCGGGCGCGTTCAATCCAGCGTTGCTGGTCCCGCAAGAAAACACATACCTCGCGCCCATCGCAACAGAGTTGATAAATCTTGCGGTGTAGCATGTATTGTTTCTGCCTTTTTAAACAACGTAGTTAAGCCTGTCAAAATCTGGGTTCTACCCCATTACATTACACCTTTAAGAGATTAATTTCACCGTTTAGAACAAGTATGCTTCATAACTCAATCCCAAGACTTGCTTGTCGTTGTCAAATATTAGGAAATTTTAAGTCATAAATCAATGGTTGCTCTAGCAATGAACTCAATCTCCCTCCGGCTCATTCTACCGAATGCCTGCTTCATAGAAGTCAAACAATTCGGAACCTGTTCTAACCAGGTTCATATTTGCTGGTGAGTCATTCTTAGCATTATGTAATAAAGAATACTCCAAAACAATCGTTGATTGCGGTTGTTTAACTTGCCTAGTTTTACTCATTGGCATTACTGGGAAGTCCGGGGATTTGGCTTTACTTTTACCCATGTGTATCTGATCTTAACTCATTCTCTTGCTGACCTTCATGGTTTTCAACAATAAGACTCAAAGAGTTTTAAGTTTTTAAGATTTTTGCCTGATGATGGCTAAGGAAAAGACAACGGAGCAAGTGAAAGAAGCAGAGGGGCAAAGGAGATGAGGGGCAGAGAGTAAAGACGATAAAAAAATTACCCTCTGCTTCTTTTGGAGTATCAGCAAGATTTATATGGTAACGGAAATTCCATAAGCACGTTCGACGAGGACGCTTCTCGTTTAATTTTACCTACGCGAACTGCATCGTATAGGGCTGCGAGGGCTGACAAATCCTTTTCCTTCCAGCATTTAGTGACCAGCACTTGATGAAGTAAACCCTCAGATTCAACACTAAGATATCCAGTTTGAAAAGCAGATTCAACGAGTGTGCGAATCATCTTGGTTAGGGCAGAGTAAATAAATTCCTTACCTCAAGTGTGAAACATTTCCCTTTGCTACTAGTTGATATGGAACATGAACATCAGGTGATTATAATTACACGTAATTAGTGATTTCAATCACAACAATGGGCTATAGCATTAAATTTAGATGCATTCCTATGTAAATATGCTTAAGAAAAGAGTTGCAAAAATGTTTAGTACCAATCTTGAAATGGCACATAATTTAAAAACATTAAAATATAGAAAAATTTTTAAGCAAATATCCAAAAAATAGCCTGAAACATACGCAATCAAGCAAAAAACTGGCGAAAATCTTCATCCTTTTGACTTAATTGCACCCAGTCTAAGTTTAAGGACTGGAATTTTTGCGCCAAGCGATCGCAAGCTGGACGTTCGGTAGCGTAATGTCCGGCATCGATTAAAATGAGATTGCAATCGCGGCTTTCTTGAAACTGATGAAACTTACAGTCAGAAGTTAGATAAGCTTGGGCACCAGTTTTGGCGACGGCTGAAATGTAACTAGCCCCCGAACCACCCAAAACAGCAACTCGTGAAATTGTTTGCTGTAAATCAGTAGTTGGGGAAAAAATCAAATTAGGAGGAGCAAGTCGGGTTTGAATGGCTGCGAGTAATTCCTGTAATGTTAGAAATGGCTCTAGCAAACCAACACGACCATATCCTAATCCTCCTTGTGTTGGTACTATGGGAGTAACTTCTTTTAGTTCTAAAATTTGAGCCAAAACGTCAGCGGTACCATCCTGCACTTGGTCGAAATTCGTGTGGGCAGTATAAACACCAATATTGTGGGTAAAGGACAACCGTATCATTTCTGCGATCGCTTCACCAGTGCGTAAAGATTTGGGTGGAGTAAAAATCAAGGGATGATGGGCAAATATCAGATTAGCATTCAGAGCGATCGCTTCCTGCATTACTGCCAAAGTCGGTGTCAAACATACTAAAACCCGTGCTTTTTCCTGCAACACTCCTGGTTCAATCTGCCAGCCGCAATTATCCCAACTTTCACACCAAGCGGGATTTGCCCATGCTTCAAACCAAGTAATTAAGTCAGCAATTTTCATAACTATTTTCTTCAGCAATTTTTAATTTTAATTGCTAATTAGTGTTTCTGTGGTTGAATATTTAATTCTAATGCTAATTGCTGGCGCATTTCTTGGAAAGGTTTATTCCAGACAGGGCTAGCATTCCAGTTCCACACTGCGACTGGAATCAGTTCTTCTTGGGCAAGACAAGTTAGCAGACGATATTCATCTTCTGGTTCACGAGAAAAAGTGAAGGGATTACGGTAGCCTGTGTCACATAGTTTATAAGATGTGATTTGGCCATGATTAATCCGTTGTAAAATTTCTTTACCTTTGACAAGCAAATAATCTAAAAAAACTGGACTAAAAGGTTCTATATGTGCGCGTTTTTGTGGCTCTTTTTGTACCCACCTTGCCCACTCAAACCCATACATAAAATCGTGAACATAACGAAAGCGGATTTCTGTTTTACTTCCGAACATCTCTGTCAGTAAAACCATCTTCTCACCGAAAAGGTTTAAAAAAGCAACAGCACCCTCATCTGCTATGAGAGCCTGTCTTAGCATACTGCTAACCAAAAAATCAAAATCCCAGAATATATTTTCTGGAAAGTTTTGTAATTGAGTACGGACTATTGATTCGATAGTTTCCTGAAGGGTTACGAGGAATTCAATTTCGGTGTTTTCTTCAGTAATTAAATTCCCCAATTCTGCAAAACTGGTAATTAATGTTTTTTTGGGATTAAGTGATAATAGGTTAATTGACTGTTGGGCAAGGATTTCATCAATAAATTGGAAAGTATTAGTTTGTGTCAATTTTTGCTTCATAGTGATTGAAATAGCCCAAACAGCTTGCACTAAATATTAGTTTATATCGAAGCAACTAGGTTTTTAAATAATCACAAATAAACTTTACTTTTTAATTTACAAATTTACACGAATTATTTGGCGTGTATCTTATTAATTTTTATAACAAAGCTATCGCGGCGAAATTTATTTTGTGTATATCACCGTGACTTTATGAGATTATAGCCAAAGGATAAGCGGGATAACCAGAGTATTTAAACTCTACAGAACTTGATCTTAAATAAATAAAACTTGAGAATCGGCTATCCAGAAATATGGATAACCAATTCTCTTAAATGACTGCGCTGGCGATGTTCCCAAATATAAATTCCCTGCCAAGTTCCTAGTACTAAATGACCACGATTAATAGGAATATGCTCAGAAGTGTGGGTGAGTGCGGTACGAATGTGTGCCGGCATATCATCGGGGCCTTCTGCATCGTGAATGTATTTTCCGGATTCTGGCACAAGTTTTGCCATAAAGTTAGCTAAATCCACAAGAACATCGGGATCGGCGTTTTCTTGGATGACTAAACTGGCTGAAGTGTGGCGTAAAAATAGAGTACAAAGACCAGTTTCAACTCCCGATTCTGCAACTGTGGCTTCAATTTTTGCAGTAATGTTGTAAAAAGATTTACCAGTGGTGGAAATTTTTAGTAGCTTTTGGTAGTGAGTCATCTGTAATTTGATTAATTATTGACTAATAACCTTTGGTAGCACAAATGTCTGCCCCTACTATATTTTACGTAATTTAAAACGGCTATAACCTTCCCATAGGAAAGCTAGCAGCTTATTCAATGTTGTAAATTGAGTAAAGTTTAATTACTGCGAAAATAGTTGACAATAGCTCTAGCGATCGCTTCATTACCATCTTTAGCAATTGGTTCAGATTGCTTTGGCAATTGAGGTAACTCACGCAGAAAATCCCAAGTCCCTTGAAAAAACTCAGATGGGGTAATGATTTGATGCTGGTTATAATTTGTAATGCCTTCTATTAGAAAAGTTGCTTCAGCAAAGTCCTCACGGGGGATGGTAACAATAGGTACTCCTAATAGTGCGGCTTCAGCAAAAGTGCTGTAACCAGGTTTAGAAACGACTCGCCCACAAATAGGCATAAAATCTACAGGGCGGTATTTGCGGTCATTAATTTTCACTAAATTAGGTAAATCGGGAGCAGATTGATCAAAGACAATAAATTGCCAATCAGGAAATCGCCGCAGGTTATCATAGGGAATTTGCTGTAAACCCAAGCCACCAAAGGTTAACAAAATAGTTTTTTCTACTGGTGCAGTTATTCCCCAAAGAGAAGGTAAATTATCAGCAGAGTAACGGGGAGAACCGCCTGTTAAACCGACATCTGTGATATTGTTAAAAGCTTGCATTGGTTCGTGGAAGGGAAGACGAAATAAGCGATCGCACTTTGAGTACCAATCACTAATCCAATCTGCAACTGCGGTAAATTCACCTCCCCAATTTCGGTAGATAAAGTCCCAGCCAAAGTTACTCATCATCCAGCAGGGAATGTTTGCACCTTTGGCAAACCCAGGAGTGAGGAAGGGAATATCTGCCAAAATGAGATTAACGCGATTCTGGCGGATAAAATTAACCTCTGAGGCAATTAGCGAATTTTGATGTTTTTTAATATCCAGCAACTTTTCTAAAGTCGCTACTTTATCCATTGTCAAACTATCAGTTTGCACCACACCCAAATCAAATGCACGGGGACGATAGATAAAATCACCTTCTATATAGCACTCTAGCAACCAGCGCGGAGCAGTAGTCACCAGAATTAGCAAAACTTCTGGACATAATTTTTGGATTGTCGCAGCTACAGAAGCCATGCGGGTAGCATGACCAAAGCCGTGGTTAGTTATCGCTAAGTATAAGATTGGGCGTTCCATTTTAAGTTAGGAGTTGGGAATTAAGAGTTTAAAGTTAAGAGTTAGGAGTTAAAATCATAATTCCCAAACTGATAACTTATAACTCCTAATTTTTAACTAATTTTGCAAAAACTCTGAATCGCCTCAACCAATTGGTCAATTTCCGATTCTAAAGTAAGGTAATGGATGGTGGCACGTATACAGCTAGGATCGGCAATCGTCCGAGTTAATATTCTTTGTGACTCTAAAAATTGCACTAACTTGAGATTAGCCTGAGGCTGATTATTTGCAAGTTGGAACGAGACTATACCGCTTTCTGGTGGGGAAGTTCGTAGACACATGACATCGGGTAATGCTACTAAGCGCCGCCAGAGGTATTCACTGTTTTGACAAATTTGCTCGTAACGTTCCTGTGAGGTTCCCCATTGCTGATGGATTGCGATCGCTTCCTTTAACCCAACATACAATGGATAAGCTAATGTAGACACTTCATATCGTCGCCCATCTGGAAGCCAATCCACAGGCTGAGATTGACTATCCACAGTAACGCCATTCAAGCCAATAAATGTAGGTTTTAGGCTTTCTCGTGCTTCTGGTCGCACATACAAACCACCAGCACCCGCAGGGCCGCATAGCCATTTATGACCAGTAAAAGCATAAAAATCTACACCCAATTCAGTCAAGTTTAAAGGCAATAAACCAACAGATTGGGCAGCATCTATCAATAAAAAAGAATGATTATTTCTGCATACTTCGGCAATTTTATCAAGAGGCAAAACTTGACCAGTATTCCAGAAAACATGACTTAGTATTACAAGACGGGTATTAGGACGCAAATGCTGGGCAATAACTTTTACAGGGTCGCCCTCATTTAAAGTCGCTTTGAGAGGACAGGTAGTAACTTCCACAGCGAATCTCCGCGCAATTTCCTGTGATGTGGCAATTACGCCTGGATGTTCGCAGTCCGAGAGCAGCATATGATCGCCAGCACGCCACTCAATGCCCCACATGGCGATATTACAGCCAACAGTGACATTCTGGGTGAGAGTAATTGTTTGACTTGGTATATGTAACTCCGAAGCGATCGCTTCTCTTGCGGCTTGAGTCTGCGGTGCTATCCAGCGATACGCCTCATTACCAAAGGGACCTATTTGCTGAACATAAGCCTGAGTTTGAGTCATAGCATCCATTGCCCCTTGGGGCATCGGGCCTTGTCCCCCATAATTGAAATAAGTCTTATTCGCTAAAGCGGGAAATTGCTCTCGATGGCTATGCAACCTAGTTTGTGCGACAGAAGTACTAGTCATACCAATTTTAGATTGTAGATTTTGGATTAGTCATTAGTTTCTCATCTTCCTCATTCTCCCACTCCATTATTAATTGTCTGAGTTACTGCCAGATTGTGCTAATTCTTGTTAACTTAAAAGGATGCTAATTAATGCTGAACTCCTACTGCAATACCAACGCTGTAAACGCCGGACTTTTCTAGATATCCACGGTGACAAAAGTCAGCGCGATGCTCCCAATGAGTTGCTGCAAAAACTGCAACAGGACAAAATAGCTCATCAGCTGAGTGCTTTGGCACAGATGACTTATCACCAACCAGATTATTCATACGGAAACTGGGAAAAGGCAGAGGAAGCAACTTTAGAATTGATGCAGCTTGGGGTTGAATACATTTATAAAGGAGTGCTGTTAGCAACTTATTCTGAAGGATATACCTTACTGAGTCGTCCAAATTTACTTGTAAAACAACCAGGACAGTCCCATTTTGGAGATTGGATGTATGTCCCGGCTAGTATTGAACTGGGTAAACGCCCTAAGCAAGAATATCAAGTTGTCGCTGCATTTCATGCCCAAGTGTTGGCAACAGTCCAAGGAGTTATACCAGAAACAGCTTTGCTCATATTGCGAACGAAAAATTCCAATTATGCGGTGGATCTGTTCAAATGGACACCACGGATGCAGCAGATTCTAGAGGAGTTTATTGGAGTTTTAGAGTTACCGAATCCCCCAGAAGTGTTTATTTCTCGGCAAAAGTGCAATCTTTGCCATTGGTATAGTCAATGTTATGCGATCGCTCAATCTGAAAAACACCTTTCACTATTACCAGGCGTAACACCTCTTCGCTACACTCAACTCCAAGACATAGCCATCAGAACACTAGAATCTCTTGCTAACACCAGTCCCACCACCTTAGAAAACCTAGTGGGTTTCGACCGTGAAGCAGCACCTAAGCTGATAGTGCAAGCTCAATCTGCATTGCAAAAACGACCCTTGATCTTACCATACCCACTACCAATAAAAGATATTACCTTCACAGCCCCCGTAGAGCTTTACTTTGACATTGAAGCACAGCCAGATTTGGATTTAAATTATCTTTTAGGAGTTTTGGTCGTTGATAGACTTGCTAATACAGAACAGTTTTATTCGTTTTTAGCAGATAAACCAGAAGATGAAGAACTAGTTTGGCAGCAATTTTTGGATTTGGTTTGGCAATATCCCGAAGCGCCAATTTATCATTTTTGTGTCTACGAGTTTGATACAGTCAAACGACTAGCAAAGCTTTACCACACTCCCAACGCCTCAGTCCGTCCTGTACTAAATCGATTTGTGGATGTATATGAACAATTAACTCAAAGTGTAGCATTGCCCGTAGAAAGCTATGCCCTCAAAGCGATCGCTCGTTGGTTAGGATTTGAGTGGCGAGAAAAAGAAGCTAGTGGTGCTAAATGTATTTACTGGTATGAACAGTGGCTAGAAACAGGCGATCGCACCTTACTAGAAATTATCCAGAGTTATAACGAAGATGATTGCCGCGCAACCCGCAAAGTCAAAGATTGGCTTGTAAACTTTTTTCAGGATGAATATGGTTTGCGGCTAGCTTAAGTAATTTCGTATTTTCTCAAGGTTTTAAATTGGCTGTAATACATATTATTTGTAGCGGCTCACAAATGTGCAATCCTGCATCTTTTAGCGTGATATAGCTTTTCCTAATCACATGATGTACATCAGAGCAAGCTCATCGCTTGCGGGGTAGGGTTCTTGTACCATACTCAACTGAGAACTGCTATATCTTGTTTATAATTTTCACATTTTAGCAAAATATCTATGCAGCTAATTAAAAATATCTTCGCAATTCCACGGATTATTTACTTTTTTATCCCAATTATAATTATCTTTATCTTACTCCAATTGTTACCCATAGATACTGTTGAAGTTAGTAGCATAGAGTTTATTGGAGAAGCTACATTAGGAAAAGGTTTAACTTTTCAAAGAACTGAAGTTGGAGGTTTATCTGGAATTACCTTTGATGCCGAAAATAATCTTTATTATGCTATTTCCGATGACCGTGGGCAAAAAAACAATGCCCGTTTTTATACTCTACAAATCGACTTAAAGAAAGGTTATTTACAAAAGGGTACAGTTCTCCCTGTTAGCGTTACCACATTATTAAATAAAAATGGTCAAACATTCCACTCTAGTGAAACTGATACAGAAGGTATTGCCTTAACTAATAAAGCAAGTGTGTTTATTTCTTCAGAAGGGGATGCTGCAAAATTAATTAATCCTTTTATTAAAGAGTTTTACATAGCTTCTGGTAGAGAAATTGCAACACTTCCTATACCAAACAAATTCTTGCCAGATAAGACTTCTCAACAAGGTATCCGCAACAATTTGGCTTTTGAAAGCCTCACCATCACACCCGATAAAAAGCATCTCTTCACAGCCACGGAGAATGCTCTAATTCAAGATGGTGTAGCAGCTAAAGCTAACATCGGTACTCCTTGCCGAATTTTGCAATACAACTTGCTCAACAACCAGCCAGAAAAGGAATTTCTTTACCAAACAGAAGCAGTTTCCCCCTTTTTAAATATCACTGGCAAATTCGCTAGTGGATTACCTGATTTACTTGCTCTCGATAATCAAGGACACTTTCTAAGTTTAGAACGATCTTTTACTGGTTTAGGATTTGCTATTTCTCTGTTTCAGGTTTCTTTAGAAGGAGCTGATGATATTCATAAGATAGACAGCCTTTTAGGCATTGACACCAAGGATATTAAGCCAGTTCAGAAAAAACTTTTGTTAGATTTAAGAACCCTAGATGTACTGCTAGACAACATCGAAGGCTTAACTATGGGCCCTAAACTACCCGATGGTCAGCAATCATTAATTCTGATCACTGATAACAATTTTAACTTCCTGCAACGTACCCAAATACTAGCTTTTAAAATTAAAATTGAAACACCACTAATCAGATTATTACGCCGTTTCCTGCCGAATCTCAACCGTTAACGGTACAGAGTGAACGCGCCTTTACTGCCATTGAGTTTTTCCTGTGTATTCACGGAATTTACTAGCTAGCTTTATCTAGCTTATTTATAGTTTCCGTGTAATTTCTCAACCGTATTCATTAATAAATATGTTACACAATATTATAGGAAAATGCTCAGAGAGATTAACCATAATTACAGGATATGATTAATTTTCTAGAAATTCTGATATTTTCTAAATTTAAATTTAATGGTTGTCTAGAGTTATTAGAGTGCTTTGCCAACAATAGTTTTCATAAATGAGTTTTATGTTATCCAATAAAATTGAGAATATGGTAGGGCAAAAAGCAGAATTAGATGATTACATTGGGCAATTTCTAAATAATCGCTATTTAATCAAACATTTAATTGGCAAAGGGGGGATGAGTAGAGTTTATTTAGCAGAAGATACTGCTAAAGGAGGTATGCTGATCGCAGTCAAAATATTATCATTTAATTTGGCTAATCAGCATATGTCCCAACGCTTTGCCAGAGAGATTTTTATTGGCGCTCAATTGGGTCGTAAAAGTAAAAATATTGTTCGTATCTTAAATTATGGATTTACCGAGGATAAAACTCCATTTTATGTAATGGAATACCTGCAAGGAAAAAACCTCAAACAAATTCTCAAAATCCAGCCTTTAAGAGTCTCAAAATTTTTGGAGATTTGTAATCAAATTTGTTTAGGCTTACAATGTGCCCACCAAGGTATCAGTCTCAAAGGAGAGATTTATCCTATTGTTCATCGGGATATTAAACCAGAAAATATATTCATTGTTGAAGGTACTAAACAAGGAGAAATTGTCAAAATACTCGATTTTGGTATTGCTAAGTTTTTAACAGAGCGAAGTGGCATGACGCTGACAGATTCTTTTATTGGCAGTTTGCCTTACTGTTCTCCAGAACATATGGAAGGGCGCAAATTGCTAGATGTGCGTTCTGATATTTACAGTTTGGGAGTACTAATGTTTGAGATGCTGACAGGAAAACATCCATTTCAAACAAAAAGTAACTCTTTTGGTATTTGGTATCAAGCGCATCGCTTTCAAATTCCACCTACGCTTGAGGAAGTAAATCCGCAAATTAAAATTCCGCAAGTATTAGAAAAAATGGTGATGAGTTGTTTAGCGAAAGAAGTAAGCGATCGCCCTCAAAATATTAACCAAATATTAGAAAGTTTAGAAAAAGCTAATACTCAGATTAATGACATTACTCCTAGTAATAATAGTGACATTCTTAAGCTATCGATTCCGGTTCAATTAATACCTGCAACCTCATTATCAGAAAAAGAGTGTTTACAGAAGAATTGGCCTAAGAATAAACCAGTTGCACCAATTGGGTTTCCCCATTTATTACAAACAACTCATAGAGCTATACCTACTTTTTGGGCAATGTTACCCAAACAAGAGATTACACAATTTTTAGATAAGATACATAGCACTGAATTTATTAGTAAAATGGATGTTTACCCGATGCTATTGTGGGTAACATTGCTATACGATTCCCAATCTTCGATGGCTAAGTGGCTACCTTATTTTTTGGATTTAAAAGATAGTAAAGGACAGAGTATAGCACGTAGTTTAGCGGAAGTGGGGTACTATCATCTACTATTTTTCGCCCTAGAAGATCCAAATCGCTGCTCTCATGTAACGACTTTAACCCTCACGGCTAACCAGCGACAGCAACTTATAGATTGCTTAGAAATGAGCCAAAATTCAAATGAATCAATTTTGTCTAATCAAGCCAAAAATCTTTTAAAAGCAGATTACGAAAATCTAAAATTAGAAATTTTACAAAAGTTACGCATACATCATAAAGCTGAAAAAGAAGGTTTAAAAAATTGGATGGCTAAATTGTTGGAAGTTTTTTTTAAATTTTTATCACGTCCTTGAAACTCTACGATTCAAATCAAAATCCTTGCCACCAATTATCTAATGATATTTTTATGCGTGTATTGCTAACTTTAGATGAACTCATCAGCAGAGGTAAAGAAAGTGAATCAAAGCCCATTTACATCTCCAATTAGTACGGGCTTGCTTGCCAATCGTTATCAACTCAAGCAATTAATTGGCAGCGGTGGCATGGGTGAAGTTTTTTTAGCAAATGATATTTTGTTAGGAGGTATACCAGTTGCTATCAAGTTTTTGACTCAGACTGTTGTTGACAGCAAGATGCAACAAGATTTTGTTCGTGAAGCTTTAATGAGTGCAGCTTTGAGCCAAAAAAGCTTACATATAGTGCGGGCGTATGATTATGGTGTGAATGAAAAAGGAAAACCATACTATGTTATGGAATATTTGTGCGGTAAGAGTTTAAAGGATTTAATTCCGCTCTCCTTGCCCATGTTTTTGACTCTCTCCCGCCAAATTTGTTTGGGCTTACAGTGCGCCCACCAAGGCATTAATATTGATGGTAAAATTTGTCCCTTGGTTCATAGAGATATCAAGCCTGCCAATATATTAATTATTCCCGATCCGATATTGGGCCAGTTAGTTAAAATTCTCGATTTTGGGATTGCTAGATTTTTAGATTATGCATCAACATCTAGTACAAATAGGGGATTTAATGGCACTTTACCCTACTGTTCTCCAGAACAACTAGATGGGGAAAAGTTAGATAGCCGCTCTGATATTTATAGCCTGGGTGTGATGATGTTTGAAATGCTCACAGGCAAAAAACCCTGGCAACCAGAAACTGATTACTTTGGTGCTTGGTATAAAGCACATCACTTTGAACAACCAACAGCGATCGCAGATGTTAAACCCACTCTTAAAATACCTCAGAAGCTAAATAATTTAATCATGTCTTGTCTTGCAAAAAAAGCAAGCGATCGCCCGCAAAGTATCGCTCAAATTTTGCAAGTCTTAAACAGCTTAGAGCAGCTAAATTGTCCTACTTTACCTACAACTTTACCCTCTAGCTCCATCCTTAGCCGTCCCTTAGATTCAGGTTTAACAATTACAGTAGAACAAAGCTGCCGCCAACTTTTGTGGCCTGAAAATAAACCAATTCAAGAAATTGTTTTCCCTCAGCTTCTAGACACCGCACAAGGATCTATGGCAGCGCTATGGTTGATGTTGCCTAAACAAGAAATCAAAAACTATGCAGTTTCTACCCGTTACAACAAATTTATCTTCATAACATCCCCTCACCCAATGCTGTTGTGGGTGACTGTACTCTACAATCGAAAATTGGCTCCTAAGTGGCTACCGTGCTACTTAGATATGAAAAATCCCCAAAATCTTAGGCTGGTAAGTTTCCTGGCTGAAAATGAACACTATCCTTTGATTTTCTTTACTTTGGAAGTACCACATTCCTGCACTAACGTTCTCAGCAGTCGCATCGAGCCAACTCAGCGACAAATGTTGAAAAACTGGGTACAACAGAGTCATCGTCTACCACCTGCTTCTGCGCCCCAAGTAAGCAAACAGCTATTAAAGCAGCAATATAAACAAGTTCAATCCCGGATATTGCAGCATCTTGAATCAGAGCCACAGGTCGTATTATCAGGATCTATTTAAGGAAAAATTCGCACATTGGAGAGGCAGGACAAGAATAATTCCTAATTTCCAATTCCAAAACACTTGACAAGCAGAAAAAAAATAGTGATAATAGCAAAGTTGCCAAACAAGGGACTGTAGTTCAATTGGTTAGAGCACCGCCCTGTCACGGCGGAAGTTGCGGGTTCGAGCCCCGTCAGTCCCGTTCTAAATTTATGAAAAGTAAATCACCGGACTTTAGTTCGGTGATTTTGAATTTTGAATTATCCAAAGGGATGACTCAGAATTCAGGGTTTGAATATAAGCTACATTTATCATGCTTTGCGAAAGAGAGAATCAACTGTGACTGTTAGAGTCCGTATTGCACCGAGTCCAACTGGAAATTTACATATTGGTACAGCTAGAACGGCTGTATTTAACTGGCTATTTGCCCGTCACCACGGCGGTAAATTTATATTGCGAATAGAAGACACAGACCTAGAGCGATCGCGTCCCGAATACACCGACAATATTCTTGAAGGATTGAGTTGGCTAGGACTTAACTGGGATGAAGGGCCATTTTTCCAATCCCAACGCCTGGATCTTTATAAAGAAGCAGTACAAAAACTGCTAGATCAAGGATTAGCCTATCGCTGCTACACTACCTCAGAAGAACTAGAAACTCTAAGAGAAGCCCAAAAAGCTAGAGGGGAAGCTCCTCGCTATGACAACCGTCACCGTAACCTTACCCCAGAACAACGCGCCGCATTTGAAGCAGAAGGTCGCTCCTCTGTGATTCGCTTCAAAATCGAAGATGGGCGAGAAATTGTCTGGAACGACCTAGTAAGGGGAAAGATGTCTTGGCGAGGTAGCGATTTAGGTGGTGATATGGTCATCGCCCGCGCCTCAGAAGAAGGAAGCGGTCAACCTCTATACAACTTTGTAGTTGTAGTGGATGACATCGATATGCAAATCACCCATGTTATCCGGGGAGAAGACCACATCGCCAACACCGCCAAGCAAATTCTGCTGTATGAAGCAATGGGTGCAAAAATTCCAGAGTTTTCTCATACACCGCTAATTTTGAACATGGAAGGGCGCAAGCTTTCTAAGCGGGATGGAGTTACTTCCATTTCTGACTTTAAGCAAATGGGCTTTGTTGCTGAAGGCTTGGTGAATTACATGACATTGCTGGGTTGGTCGCCACCTGATTCGACGCAAGAAATATTTACCTTAGAAACAGCAGCCAAAGAGTTTGGCTTTGAGCGTGTAAATAAAGCAGGTGCAAAGTTTGACTGGGACAAGCTCGATTGGTTGAATAGTCAGTATATCCACAATACGCCAGTAGATAAACTCACAGATTTACTTATACCCTTTTGGGAAGCGGCTGGGTATAAATTTGATGGTGGAAGAGAACGCGCCTGGTTAGAACAGCTAGTAACTTTAATTAGCCAAAGCTTGGCTCGTTTGGTAGATGCGGTACCTCAAAGCCAACTATTTTTTACTGACACAGTTGAATTTAGCGAAGAAGGCAGTACACAACTGAAGCAAGAAGGTTCTACTGCTGTTCTTGAGGCCATTGTCACAGCTTTAGAAAATCAGCCGCAGCTGTCAGAAGCCGCCGCCCAGGAAATTATTAAACAAGTCGTAAAAGAGCAAAAAGTCAAAAAAGGTTTGGTAATGCGATCGCTCCGAGCAGCCTTAACCGGAGATGTTCATGGCCCCGACCTCATCCAATCTTGGTTACTACTAAATCAGATTGGTTTAGACAAATCGCGCTTGAGTCGGGCAATAACGGAAGCTAATTAGTGATTAATTCCAGATTTTAGAAATCTTTGAGATTATAGGGGCGCACATTTGTGCGCCCCTATCCATAAAGTAAAGCAACTATAAGAACAAGAAATCATTGGTTAATTACTAGTGAATTATCCCTAATTTCAAATCTAAAATAGCTAGTCAATTCTCCTCACTTTGGGAACTTGGTGTGTAAAATTCATGTCTTCAAAAATACTTAGAAGCGAACGTAATTACAATGCTGATAAAAGCGCTCAATAGAGGGATGAGATTATCGTTCATAATAGTTACGCTCTTCATCACATCGACAGTTAATGCTGCTGTTGATGCTCAGGAAGCGCCAACAATATTTGGAGATGTCACCATTAGCCCTCAGTTTTCGCCAGACCCCCTGACAGTTCGCGGAATGAGTGGTGGTTCAATATCTGGCAATCAAGTAGGTGAGAGAAGCGAAACAGCCACTGGCCCTTGTACCGGATTTGTTGATGAAACACCAGACCATACATTAGCGCTAACAAGTAAATTTGACTACCTGAAGCTGCAAGTGCAAAGTCCTGAAGACACCACCATCATTATCAAGGGACCCGGTGGTACTTGGTGCAATGATGATTTTGATGGTAAAAATGCAGGCATGATTGGTGAATGGCTGCCTGGAAATTACGAAGTTTGGGTTGGTTCCTACGAAAAAGGTAAGTATCTTCCTTACACTCTAAAAATTACAGAAGTTAAGTAGGGAATTGGGCATTGGGCATTGGGAAGAGGACTTGGGGACAAGGGGAAAGACTTGTTGCAAGTTCTCACAAGTCACCTTGTCCCCTTATCCCCCTGCTCTCTGCCCCCTGCTCCCCTGCCCAACTTTCTGCTTCCTGATGATGATTGTCAGGGGCTAAAACCACACGAGGAGCATTGTGAAGAAATTCTCCATAGCTTTGCGTCGCGTTGCCTGCCTTTTCTCGTGCGATATTGTATTAAAATTAAGTTAACTTTGATTAAGATTCTTGTTGACATTGCCATAATGCGTCAATTGCTCTATGGCAGTGCATATAAGAGATCCAATTAAACAAAATGGATTTATAGACATCCGTTTAACAGCTTAAAGTGACAGAGTGATTCACATTCAGTTGCTAATGCTAACGAGTTGTATAGGCATCTAGAGGCAAATTAAAATGAAATTCTCTTGGAAAGTTGTAGTACTCTGGACGTTGCCGGCTTTGGTAATTGGCTTTTTCTTCTGGCAAGGGGCTTTTGCAGGCGCTCCTACTGACATGAGTAAGAATGCAGCTAATACCCGCATGACCTATGGTCGCTTTCTAGAATACTTGGATGGCGATCGCGTCACCAGCGTGGATCTGTACGAAGGTGGTAGGACAGCAATTATAGAAGCCCGCGATCCAGACATCGAAAATCGTGTCCAAAGGTGGCGTGTGGATTTGCCTGTTAACGCTCCTGAGTTAATTAGCAAGCTCAAAGAAAAAGACATTAGTTTTGATGCTCACCCGATGCGGAATGATGGCGCAATTTGGGGATTGTTGGGTAATCTCATATTTCCAGTTTTATTGATTACCGGGCTGTTCTTTTTGTTCCGCCGTTCTAGCAACCTCCCCGGCGGGCCAGGTCAAGCAATGAACTTCGGTAAATCCAAGGCGCGTTTCCAAATGGAGGCGAAAACCGGGGTCAAATTTGACGACGTAGCCGGGATTGAAGAAGCTAAAGAAGAATTGCAAGAAGTCGTCACCTTCCTCAAGCAGCCAGAAAGATTTACTGCTGTAGGCGCACGAATTCCCAAGGGAGTGCTGTTAGTTGGGCCTCCTGGAACTGGTAAAACTTTACTAGCAAAAGCGATCGCTGGCGAAGCAGGCGTACCTTTCTTCAGTATTTCCGGCTCGGAATTTGTGGAAATGTTCGTTGGTGTGGGTGCATCCCGTGTCCGTGATTTGTTCAAGAAAGCCAAAGACAATGCTCCCTGTATCATCTTCATCGATGAAATCGACGCAGTTGGACGGCAACGGGGCGCTGGTATCGGCGGCGGTAACGACGAGAGAGAGCAAACCCTCAACCAGTTGCTCACCGAAATGGACGGGTTTGAAGGTAATACAGGCATCATTATTATTGCTGCCACCAACCGTCCTGACGTACTAGACTCAGCTTTGTTACGTCCCGGTCGCTTTGACAGACAAGTAACTGTCGATGCACCCGATATCAAAGGACGTTTGGAAATCTTGCAAGTCCATTCACGTAACAAGAAACTAGACCCTAGTGTATCTTTGGATGCGATCGCTCGCCGCACTCCTGGGTTTACTGGTGCTGACTTAGCTAACTTACTCAACGAAGCGGCTATTTTGACCGCTAGAAGACGTAAAGAAGCTATCACTCTCCGCGAAATTGATGATGCGGTGGATCGGGTAGTTGCTGGGATGGAAGGTACTCCATTAGTAGATAGCAAGAGCAAGCGCTTAATTGCATACCACGAAATTGGACACGCCTTAGTGGGAACTTTGTTAAAAGACCATGACCCAGTACAGAAAGTTACCTTAATCCCACGGGGACAAGCACAGGGTTTAACTTGGTTTACTCCTAACGAAGAACAAGGGTTAATTTCTCGTTCTCAGTTGAAAGCCCGGATTACTGGTGCTTTGGGCGGTCGCGCTGCTGAGGAAGTAATTTTTGGGGCTGCTGAAGTTACCACTGGCGCTGGTGGAGACTTGCAGCAGTTATCGGGAATGGCACGGCAGATGGTGACTCGTTTTGGAATGTCCGACTTAGGCCCGCTGTCGTTAGAAAGCCAGCAGGGTGAAGTATTCTTGGGTCGTGACTGGACAACCCGATCTGAATATTCCGAATCTATCGCCTCTCGCATTGATGGACAAGTGAGAGCGATCGTGGAAGAATGCTACGAAAACGCTAAGAAGATTGTCCGTGACCATCGCACTGTCACAGATCGCTTAGTCGATCTACTCATTGAAAAAGAAACCATTGACGGCGAAGAATTTCGCCAGATTGTGGCTGAGTACGCTGAAGTCCCTGAAAAGCAACAGTACGTACCGCAACTGTAAGCTCTGAAAGAAAAATCTTGAGCTATTGCTCAATTTAAATGGGGATGGTGTTAACTATCCCCATTATTTTTTGTAACCCTTGTAATACAAAAAGACTACATGACTTTTTAATCTAGGAGTGAATTATGCCAACAATAAAAGATCCTCGCCTCCTTTGCGCGCAACATTCCCTTGAGGGTTTATCGGTGGGTGATGCTTTTGGAGAGCGATTTTTTCTCCATCCAGATGTGGCAGAAAGTCTGATTGTTGCCCGTGCCATCCCAGCATCGCCTTGGTACTATACCGATGACACCCAAATGGCGCTTTCGATTGTGGCAATTCTTCAAGAATATGGAGAAATTAACCAAGACAGACTGGCAGAAAGCTTTGCCAAGCAATACGACAGCCAACGGGGTTATGGTGCAGCGATGCACGGACTGCTAACGCGAATACGGGGTGGCGAACCCTGGCAGAAACTGGCAAGTAGTCTATTTGGGGGACAAGGTTCCTATGGTAATGGAGCGGCAATGCGGGTTGCACCTATAGGGGCATTCTTCGCTGAGGATCTAGATTTGGTTGTCAGTCAAGCTCGTTCTAGCGCCGAAGTAACTCACAGCCATCCGGAAGCGATCGCTGGTGCAATTGCCGTAGCAGTTGCTGCTGCTTGGGCAGCGAGATTACAAGGTTCTATACCCAGTAAACAAGAGTTTCTTAACCTTGTCTTACCTTATGTACCAGAAAGTGAGGTAAGTTCAAAAATCCGCCTTGCTTATGATTTGTCGGAGACAACACCAGTGCAATCAGCAGCTACTATGCTGGGAAATGGTACTCATATCTCAGCACAAGATACAGTTCCCTTTGCACTATGGTGTGCTGCCCAGCACCTTGATAACTACGAAGAAGCACTGTGGTTAACTGTCAGTGGCTTGGGAGATAGAGATACTACCTGTGCGATCGCGGGTGGTATTGTAGCGATATCTACAGGTGTAGAAGGCATTCCCACGGCATGGCTGCAAGCACGAGAGCCTTTGCCCAAAGGTGATAGAGAAACAATCACACTTTTCCGTCCTACTGGGACAAAAGAACTGGCTTTGATTAAAGAAAGTGGCGATCGCGAATTTCCTCCTCGACTACCTGAGCAGCCTATTTTCTACCCGGTACTTAACGAAGAATACGCCGCACAAATTGCCCGTAACTGGAATGCGGCAAGTACTGATACAGGATACATTGGTTATGTAACACGTTTTCAGGTGCGTGCAGAGTTTTTAAGCCGCTACTCCGTAAAAACTGTAGGCGGTTCTATACATCAGGAGTATTGGATACCTGCGGAAGATTTACCTGAATTCAACCGCAATATTGTTGGTTTGATTGAAGTAATATCAGAATTTCGCCAATCATTAACTTGAAAATCCGAAATTGGCAGCACAGACACTGTATACAAAAGTCCACCCACTTTTATTTGCACAATTTATGAATACTAAATTATTGACTATTGCTTCCTTAACGTTGGCGGTTTCTTCTCTAACTGTCGGCACAGTTGTAGCAAAAGCGAAACTGACAAATCAGGCAAAACTGTTTATTAATGGAATCGGCACAGTAAGAGTTGGGATGACTGTTTCCCAAGCGGCAAAGGCTGCTGGTACTAGGCTAGCGGGTGATCCACCCAATAATAATTGCTATTATGTTAAGCCCCAAAATGAACCCAAAAATATTTCGTTCATGGTGACAAAAGGTCGCATTTCTAGAGTAGATGTGCGGCAGAATACCCAGATTACTACCCTCAAAGGTGCAAAAATTGGTGACACCGAAGCGCAAATTAAGTCTCTTTACCCAGAACAAATTCAAGTTACACCTCATAAATACGTCCAAGGCGGACACTACTTGACATTTATCCCCAAAGACCGTGCTGACCAGAACTATCGCGTTGTCTTCGAGACTGATGGTAAGCTTGTTACTCAGTTTCGCTCAGGTAAACTACCAGAAGTTGAATTTGTCGAGGGTTGTTCTTGATTTAATAACTTTCTGTTATTGCTCCTAGTGCCAAAAGTGACGATCGCACAGATTCCGTCAAACCAACGGCCCCTGTAATATTCATGCCTTCATAGGGTCTAGGAGTTCTGAGAATTTTCACACATTCACCTGTTTCGACATTCCATAAGCGGATGGTTTGGTCTTCACTGCTGCTGGCAAGAATTGGACTTTTAACTCTAAGCATTTCCTCTGATTTGGAGTAACAAAAAGTCTTGCGATGTAATCGAGCAAGATTTTGTCTTAAACGGTTGTTTTCTCACATCACTCTCATCCCGCAACCGTTGATTTTCTGACTCCAAGTCTTTAACCTTTGAATTTAATTCCTCTACAAGGTTCAATAATATCTCTACGGTGCAACGCATTGATTCATCTGCAATACCTGAAGGGTCGATGGTTTGCAGTAACTCTGATACTGACTTGTCACTCGAAAGAAACTTTTGCTTTTGCGTCATGTGTCATATTTTATGACGCTGTGTCTACCTCGCTCACCTTATTTTCCTCCGCATACCCCTAATTATTGAGCCGATACGTTTGACGCACTATCCTGTTTTCTTGTCACCAGTTACCTACTTGTAGTTTGGCTTGTCGAGGTTAAAGGAACTAAAATATCATTTTTCCTTCACTTCCAAGACTTTTTAGGGTGGGTTTGTTCGGCATATCAGAGCGCTCTGATAAATATGCAATAGTTTCACTCTCTGAATATCTCGCTGACTACTCCAACTCTATAGTAGTTTCAGTTTCGCTTTAATTATATCAATCCGATGCACTAACTCTGCTTGATTCGTCTTGAGCAGATTCACTATCCATTTTTGATATGTGTTGCATAGTCAGGACTGAGCAGGGAGCATTGTGGAGTACGTAATTGCTGACACTACCCAAGGCTAACTCAGTCCAACCAGATAGACCCTGACGTCCAATTACGATTAGGTCAGCACCCCAAGTGGAGGCTAAGTTACAGATGGTTTGACCAGGATTACCAGGGGATTGGATGAATTCTGTACTCACGCCTGCTACAGTTGCTTCATCCGTACAAGATTGTAGTAGTTCTAGACCTTGCTTTTCCAAAACCTCCCACTGCTGTTGATTGAACTCCAAAGTTTTTTTACTCATCACGGGATATGGATAGTAATCCTGCCTGGGGATTATAGGTATATTTACTTTGCCCTGTTCTTCACCCGACAGAACATGCAACAGCATAAGGCTGCCCTTGCTCGCTCTTGCTAAGAACAAGGCTTTATCAAAGACATCCTTGGCGGATGCAGAGGTGTCGATTGCAACTAGAATCTTGTGAAACATATAGACTTCCTCCAAACTGTTGTGACTCCATAAGAGCTGATTTATAAAGGTTCTCTTTAGGCAGCAAGGCGCTTCAACATCAAGCGCACTATTGCCGTTTCGCTCATCAACTCGCTCACGCCTGGCAATAGTTCATAATCCGTGGCTTCTGCGATGCAACCAGCGAAACCACCCAAATGTACACTCGACAACCCAGGTTTTGGCAACACCTGAAATTATGCTTCGGTTCGTTTGATAATTTCAACTTTGGCACCACAAACCTGCAAAAATGCTTGGGCGAACTTCTCCTTACTGTAGCCCTAGTCTACCCAAATCACAACTAAACATAGATCAATCTTAGTTTCTTTCTTTCTATCTCCTGTCTCATCAATAATTAAAATGATTGGTCTACCTTTTAGTATCTGTAAAATTAATTAGTTATAAACACAAAGCTCTTAACTTCTCTACATCCCAAGATGATGTTGTTAAGAAATGATGTAGCCCTTAATACTTATCTAATCCAACAATCTTTGCTATTTCTGGGAGGCTTTTCGTTTTAAATCAGAAATACATCCTATATTCCTATATGTAGATACTTAAATACTTCAAAAAGCCTAATATCTGAAAACAGCTTTTTATAAAACAGACAATATTCGTCCACAAAGTTGATGGTTTGTACGGGTGAGCGAGGCTCTACCCTACTCTGTATTCTATTTTATTTTTTTGTATATTATTATACTATTTATGAATTGACACAACAGGGCTAATAACCCCTCATTCCCTAACGTATCTTTCAAAAAGATTGTCCCAGTAGGCTGATGCGCGCCTACTGTTCTCTACATTAAACCAGCAATTAAGGCCGCGTTAACTCTTTTTAAATTTTGGCTATTCAGTATGTTCCAGGAAGTAGAAGACGAAAGCTTACTAAAAAAGATCCCTTTCCCCATTCAGGAAATACCAGAGGATAGGGAATTAACAGAAACGGTAATTCTTCCCACAAATCTGCCTATTAAACTTTCCAAACCGCAAATTCGCACAAGTCTCAGGGCATTAACTCTCGAGAGTCTTTTTGCTGCGGTTTTTTACAGTATCATTGGTTCAGCGTTGCTCAGTAATTTCTTGCTAGAGCTGGGTGCCGGTCCAGTAGAAATTGGTCTGCTCGCCTCTATTCCTCAGCTGGTGAATCTGCTCCAACCGCTGGGAGCTTATTTGGTAGAACGAAGTACCAGCTTCAACTGGTATTGCATGAGCATTTTCATACCGGCGCGGCTACTGTGGATAATTCTTGTGCCAGCGATATGGTTAGTCAGCTCATCTAACCATATCACTAAGCACCAAGTCGTGCTGTTGACATTGGGAATTATGTTAGTGGCTAATATCATTGAAGCTTTCGCCCGTGCTCCCTGGATGACCTGGACGGCTGTGTTAGTACCTGGGCGGTTACGGGGGCGGTATTTTGGCTTTCGCAATAGTGTTCTCAGTCTGATGAATCTCATCGGTGTGCCGTTGCTGGGCCTAGCAGTATCGATCTGGCCTAGTGGAACGCTCCAAGGCTACGGTGCAATCTTGGTTCTAGGAATTGTGGTTGGGCTGCTTAGTCAGGGCTGTCAGTTCTGGATGAGCGATGTGAACCCGCAGCTTTTAAAAGTTGTGGGGTCAGATATACCCCAACCATACCGCAGCGGAATACATCTTCGCTTCCTCAATGATGCCAATTTTTTGAAGTTACTGCTTTACCTTGCCATCTGGTGCTTTGCCGTTAACGTCAGCGCTCCCTTCTTTAACCTCTATATGCTGGATAACCTGGATATAGATGTCAGCTTAGTAACGATCTATAACGGTTTAGGATCTGGTGCTAATATGCTGCTGCTGGTTTTCTGGGGTAAACTGTCTGACCGGATTGGGAATCGTCCCATCATGTTATTAGTAGGAATCTTGGTGGCGGTGACGCCTCTATTATGGCTAGTAGCTGGCAATGATTCAATTTCCCTTTGGATATGGTTACCCTTTTTACACGTGCTGGGATCTGGGACGTGGGCGGCCATAGACCTGTGTACCAACAATCTGATGATGGGAGTGGCACCGGTGACTAATCAATCCACTTACTTCGCGATCGCCGGAGCAGTAGCTGGTGTCACTGGAGCAATGGGAATCATAGCTGGTAGCTTTCTCGCGACTCTGCCTGGTGCCGGTGGCTTACTGGGACTGTTTGTTCTTTCAGCCGTTCTACGGACGGCTGCTCTCTTGCCCTTGGTTTTTGTTCAGGAGCAAGGCTCTGTACCTCTGGGTCAGCTTTGGCGAGTCCTATTCCCAGTCAAGCAGCAAAGAGTAACGATTTAACAATATTGAAGGGGTCAAATGAGCATCCGTGCGTGCGACCCGAAGTCGCACAGGAGAGTGGAACCCTCAGAAAGTTCCCAGGTTAGTATCCAAAGCCTGTACCCGCCTAAAGGGGCTTTGTGAGCAATCACAAAGTTTCATAGCTAGAAGGTTAAATG
>JAHHHR010000041.1 GCA_019359245.1 Nostoc desertorum CM1-VF14
GTAGGCATCGCCTGAATATGTTCTTGAAGAGCTTGCTTTTGTTCTGGGGTCATCGGTAAGTAAATATACTCATCTTACCTATCCTGACTGATTTTCGCCTTCTTTGCAAAAAACTGGGATGCTCCCCCAGTGTTCTCAATTTGTCACCCTATTCTCCTGATTTTAATCCGATTGAACTTTGGTGGTCACAACTTAAATCTTTCTTACGTCAATTCTCTCCAACCACAACAAAAATGGTTGATATTCTGATTGCAACGGCTCTTGATTTGATGAATCCGAAACATCTAAAAAACTGGTTTACAGACTGTTGCTACTGTACTTCATGAACCTGCAATATGCTGTGAGTAAATTTGGGAGTGAACCTCAATGTTTGGGAGATTAATCATCACGCTGCACCTCGGTTCAATTCCACATACAAGATCCAAAATCAACAAGATTTAAGGATTATTCTTCAACCTTCTCTAGTAAAAGTCAATTTGCACCCAGTCGGTTTCAACAAAAAGTTAATAATCGCAAGTGACAAATGTAATGCTCTCGACATGACATTTATTCGATGTCAGCAGATATCTATAATAGATAATTTAGAGCTATAGACTCTCAGGAGAACTCAAACCCAAACCACAAAAACTTCTACAACAAACTTTCATGAGTTTTAATCTACAAGGATTAATCAAAGTAGACTTTCAAGGCAAATCTAATCTATCGCAAGCAAACCAAATAGGATTGCTGTTATTTAAAAACTGATACAACTTGTATACTTTATATACTAATCAACTAAGTCTGCTATTTTTAACCAACAATACTGCTCTTTCCCGTGAAAAAACCCAGTTTAGTCAATAGCCGAGCTTTGCAATTTTACCTCATGATTTATAATTACTTATGACCAACACTGTATATTCCTCTGGATTCCACATTAATTCTAGTCAATCCAAAGGAGACATCCTCATCGTTGATGACAAGCCGGACAACCTTCGGTTATTATCCGGCTTGTTGAGCGATCGCGGCTATGATGTACGGGCAGTCATGAGTGGTTCAGCTGCTCTTATGGGAGCGAAAGCGCAGCCACCAGGATTTGCAGAACTTACACCCCGCGAAATGCAGGTTCTCAAAATGATTGCAACAGGTTCTAGTAATCGAGAAATTGCCCAAGCGCTCTTTCTTTCTGAAGGAACTGTTAGAAACCATATTTCCCACATTTTGACTCGCCTGAATTTGCGCGATCGCACTCAAGCCGCGATCGTTGCCAATACGTATCTCTCTTTTCTGAATGATTCAGTAAGCGGTTGATCGAATTGAATTGTAGGTCGATGCAATTCAATTCCAGACCGATGCAATCAGAGTTATAGAGTTATTTGACAATTTCGCCGTATTAATTCTCCATCAAACTAAGTAAGAACCACCAATTGAATACGAGCGCTATTTTCTTAGCCTGTCTGCTTTACTAAAAAAATGGCAAGAAGTTTCAATAATATTAAACAGCAACAAGGATTAGCGCTCAAACTGGATGGAAGTAAAAAGCAGCACCTAATATAGCATAGGTTGCTAGCAGCAACATCCCCTCTAACCAGTTAGAGCGACCATCCAAACTAATTAAGTTGGCAATGACCACTGCAATGATCACTGCAACAACCTCAAACAAGTTAAAGTTTAAGTCCATTGGCTGCCCAATTACCTGCCCAACTAGTACAAGAAGCGGCGCAACTAACAAAGCAACTAGTAGGCTCGATCCCATTGCTACAGATACTGCCAAATCCATATTGTTCTTAATCGCTACTCGGACAGCAGTTACATATTCGGCTGCACCTCCAACTAGTGGTAACAGAATTACTCCGGTAAACAAAGGTGTCAATCCTAGCCCTTTTGTTGCCTCTTCAACCGCACCAACAAAAATCTCAGACACGAATGCTATACCAACTGTTGCCACAAGCAAAATACCAACCCAAAGGCTCAAGTTTGGCAAAGAATGCTTATCTTGCTCTGTAGCCTGGTCTTCAGAAACCTTATCTTCTAGTTCTACAACCCCAACATCGTATAGGTAGCTGTGAGTCTTCAAGGAGAATAACAGCGTCAAACCATAAACTACAATTAAAATAACTGCTACAAAAATCGACAGCTTAGTAATAGCCCTTTGCTCGACCACATTAGATGTAGTAATCACCATTGCCGGGAGTACAATTGCAGTCACTGCTAATGTCATTGTCGAACCATTGACTCGCGCTGCCATTGGCTGAAAAGTCTGCTCCTTATAGCGTAAACCTCCTAGCAACATAGATAGCCCCATTACCAGCAGTAAATTACTGATAATTGTCCCGGTAATACTGGCTTTGACAATATCTACTAAGCCTTGTTTGAGAGCTACTAGAGCAATAATTAGCTCAGTTGCATTACCGAAGACTGCATTTAACAAACCTCCTATAGAAGGTCCTAAAACCACAGCAATTTCTTCTGTTGCCTGACTCAGCCAAACTGCTAACGGAATGATTGCAACTGCTGAAAGCCCAAACACTATTAATGCATCCCATTCTAACTTTTCTGCCACAATGGCAATCGGGACAAAAACTAGCAAACCAATTGAAATTAGATTTTTAGTTTGTATATTTTTGAGTGCGGTTGGCATAACTATATAGCTCTAATAATGAGAACTCTCGTTTAATGAATTAAAATAACTGCATCAAAGAACCAATTTTTCTTATCTGTAACACTTGCTAAAAAACCTACCAGTATATCAATTTGCTTTTCCTAAAGGATTTTATCTGCTACAAAGAACTTTGCTAACTGGCTAAAGATGGATGACGCTGGTAAATAAACTAATCCCTTCGATTGCTTTTTTCCCAAACGCCATTTTGATTCGAGCTTTGCAAGACCAATGGAAACGCTCTACGTGGCGTGATGAATACATGGAACTACCACGCTGTGCAATCCGCACCGACATTGGTGGAATTCCGCAGTCTCTCAGTGGGGTTACGATGTACGTAATCGGCTGATTGCTGATGTGTTTGATGATAATGGGCAAGAATTCATCCAATTCACCAATGGTAAAATAATTTTGGTAGAGACGGCTTGGCGCTGGGAGTAGAAACGAGTCCTGGAATATGCTAGTAGTTGAAATGCGTTTCCTCTTTGGGTTGTCGTAGGCATCGCTACTCACTCCACTTTATCAGCACCCCATCCACGCAAATAATCCCCCAGTAAGGAAACTTCACCAGCAATTTCTTGATTGCAATCTGCAATGCTGGATTAGCATTCCAACACGAGAGCAAGAAGTCAAACCCCGGATTCTGCCCCAAATTCGCCGCAACTTTGAGTTTCTGCATATGCTCCGGCCGTACATTTGACCCCGCTACAATCGCCTCATGCGACCATTTTTCAGCGCTGGTGAAAGGTGCGGCGGGACTTTCATCCTCATTAACTGTTTTGACTCCTACACCTGAAACTGAATTTTCAACTAACAACGAAGTGGGATTACTCTGTTCTACTTGCCTCTGTGTTTGATTAGCGTAGACGTGAAACGGCTTGTCGTTAGACATCGCAGAATTTAATGATTTTTCATTTTTAGCGACGGGCGCGGCAAAACAAGTACTTTCATGAGGGAATATCACTTCAACACTACAATCAAAGCATATTACTTTACTTGTAGGCTACACAAACATAGTGAAACGCAGGTTCTTTAATCTCAGTTTGTTTTATTTGCAAATTAGACTGCCAAGCTTCAACAGGTAAAATACCATGTTCGGTTAACTGCCAACGTCCCAGCAGTGGTTTAATACTGGCAGAGTTGCGTGTATAAATAGTCAGACCCATTGATTCTAGGATTTCTTTCATTTTGGGCTCTGCCGCAGCTTCACCTTCAAAATCTAGCGCCAGAAAACTTCCTGGAGGTGCCCAGTCATAGAATCTATCGTAGGCTTTTGCCAAAATTTCATCAGACATAAAACCTTGAAGACCTACGCAAATCATGCCCAAACGCCGAATCGATCCCAGCGATTGAGTTAAAATTGAGCGATCGAGCATATCAATGTTTGTAATATCACAAAAGGTATAGAAAGCATTAGAGTTATGGGCTAGAATTTCTTGACCAAGTTTGATATTGACTGGATCGATATCGGTATAGAGTACCTTTGCTTCTGGCACATTTTCATGCACATTATCACAAGTTGGTATTCCAGAAGCAAACACAACAAATTGGTCGATTCCTTGAGATGCAATATAGCGGCTTGCACGACCTATATAATTGCGTAGCATACGGAAAACTTTTGGGAAGTGTGGATAAACTGAATCAAATATTTGGCAAACCTCTACCTCTGCGGGAAAATGATGAGAACCTCCAAGCCAATAATCAACAAGACGGCCAGAATTAGGAACGTATGCAGCAGTCTCCATTACTACTCCCTTCTATTCAAATTAGATAAATATATTTGTGTTGTTTGCTTACAGTTAAAATGAAACGGGCAATGTTTCCAAACCGCGAATTGCTAGGTTGGGTATCTAAATTAAATTTTTTACATAAGGTGCAAAGCAAGAAAATACTGGACTATTACTTTGGAAATAAACTAAATTAAAACCAATAATTCCTGCAAGAATCAAGCTAATAAAGACAGCTTTAGCTGCGCTAAATCCCAAATCATAAGCAATTGCTAGAAATAGAAAAAGCCTAGCTATTCGTTTAATCCTTAGAATAAGGGTATGAGTTCAGCGGTCACTACTAGTATTGTGTTAAGAATGTGAGCAAATTATCTAGTTTGGTTGGATAATTGCAATTGTGTCAGTAACCTACTAATAGCTCTGATAGCCAAAACCCCCATCTATTTAATATAAAGTATTATCGTTACTTGATTGCATTTACTAAAGCAGATGCATATTAAATTAAGCTCAGAAGTTGTTTTAAACTCAGCGATAATTGAATCAAGAAAATGCAAGAGGTAAAGTTTTTAAACCTCGCATTGCTAAATTAGGTATCCACTCAAGTTTAGAGGAATTTAGATATAGATTTGGGAAGCTTTGAACAAGAAAGTTAATTGCAACTTTGGTTTCCAAACGAGTTAGAACTGCACCAAGACAAAAGTGAATACCTAATCCCAATCCTAAATGACGGTTGTCTTGACGAGAAATGTCTAGTTGATCGGGCTGGTGAAAGCGTTCAGGATCATGGTTGCCTGCGTGTAATAGACAATAAATCTTTTGTCCAGCTTGAATATTTTGTCCATTGATTCGCGTATCTAATTTAGCTCGGCGAACGACACTAAAAGCAGGACCACAATAGCGAAATAATTCTTCAACTGCATTGTCAATTAAGGCTGGATTGTCTTTTAATTTTTGTAATTCAGCAGGGTTTTGTAAGAGTGCAAGTATACCGTTAGCAATTAAATGTGTTGTAGTTTCGTAAGCACCAGCCATTATGACAATACACATGGTAGTAACTTCTTGAGTGCTAAGTTGAGCCGAACAATACGAAGCATTGGCTATTTTATTGATTAAAGTATTACTCTTAGAACAACGATGTTCTTCCACTAGCCTGTGAAAGTATGTAATACATTTTACTAAGTTTTGGTAGGTTGCATTAATCGCTTCATCGCTAGCATTATCGGCTCCAAGCAGAGTAAATACACTACTACTCCAATCCTTTAATTCTGCAATATGCATTCGCGGGATGCCAAACATCTTTGCAGTCACCAGAGCAGGTAGGGGAACCGCAAAATCTTGAATTAGTTCCATTTCTCCCTTAGCACTAATATTTTTAATCAGTTGCCAAGTCAAATCTTCAATGCAAAGCTGATAACTTTCCATTAGTGAAGAAGTGAATACTCCAGATATAATATTGCGTAAAAATGTGTGTCTGGGAGGATCAGAAAAAACCATCCAAGTAACAAAAAACTTATTGCAAAAAATTAGTTTATCTTGGAGTGCAGACGACCTTCCCCTAGCAATTTGACCATTTCTATCAACCGAAAAATTTGTATCTCGAATCGTAGTTGAAATATCTTGATAACGTGTTAATACCCATGACTCTAGACGAGTACACCAATAAACAGGATGATTTCGGCGCATCTCATTTAAAGTAGGTTCCGGTCGTGCGTAGAAATCAGGGCTAAATAAATCGTATATTTGCACAAATGACATAGGTAAGTTTAACCCATACTTGCTTCTTTACCTTCAGCACTTCCGTTCCCGCGACGTGCCCTTTTTAATGATTTTGTAGAACGCAATATTTCAATTCTTGGAGGAATAACTATATATCTAGAACCACAATACTTAGCTTTAAAATTCTTCATCCAACCGTGATGGCTGAGTACACCTTTTGCATCAAAACCAACAACAGAGACACCGCTACGGTCATAGCTTCCCGATAACAGAAAACACCAATAGGTTTGATCGGGAAATTCACCAAAATAATATTTAAAAGTTGCTGCGAATGCAAGATATCTTCTCAAATCCATGCTATGAAGACCTTCATCTTCATAGACCCGTTTGCTAAAAATCCCAGTTTCGTTAATTAATTCCGGTGTTTTACTATTGGAGGCGATAAACCATTGATCTTCTGAAACCATTGTATTCTTAATCATGGTTTCATTCTCGAAATTGATATTAGCTTTAATGCCAAACTTATCACAAAGCTGCTGCATCGTAAGCTTTGCTGGTAAATAAATCAACAACTCATTCATTTTTGATAATTCGTTTCTCTCTTCTTCTGTAAAAGGACATTCAGAAATAGCAATATCTCCATAAAGATTTTTTACATAAGAAGCTAACTCTTGTTCTTGATTAGATTCCAATTGCTTGAATTTAGATTCTGATAATGCAGTTGATGATGTATGTAACATTATTTTTCCTCACAAAAACTAATATTTAATTGTTGTTAACTTTTTCCAACAATACCATTTAAAATGCAAGCCAAACTTCAAGTAGGCACACAGACTTATTTATTTTTTCAAAACTCATTTGATTGATATTTTGCTAACAGTTTCTGTCCTTGATCACCTATCTCTTGCAGAAGTTTTTCAATCCTCTGCATAGCCATCGGTGATAACTTAGAGCGTTTATTTTCCCAACGATTAACTGTGGAATAAGTAACACCCAAATGTGTTGCAAACTGCTCTTGGGTTAAACCCGTTACAGTGCGAAGTTCATGGATGAGCTGTCCCAGTTTTGGTTGTTCGATTACCAAAGGCTTTTTAATAGTCATTAGCTCAAAACCCACTACTTGAGTAGCAAATAATGTGTAATTTGCTATATCGTAGTTACCCTCATACTAGATTGTAACCCGCTAATATACTGTTATTTATTTACTGTAACTTCAATATCTCTATGTAATTCACGCAACTTATACTTAAGTATGCTTGGTGAGAACTGGTTTAATGTACAACTGCTCCCAAAGCGCCATTGGACGCACGTAAATAATCAGATGGGGATAGCAGAAGCAACATACCTCCTGGAGTTTAGACTAAATACGTCGAACCCAAAGAAAAAATAGGAGGTCTGATTAAACACAGACCCCTTTTGACAGAAGCGTAAGAGTTGTACCACCTACTTTCACCTGCCAATATGAAATTTGACAAACTTCAAGAATTTCGTCAAGCAGCTTACAACCATCTGGGCAAAGCCCACGATGCGACTTTTGAATTGACTGATGCCATCTTGACGACTCGTAATGCTTACAGTTTGGCAGATTTATCCCTATCTCCATTTTTTCGACGCAAGTGGTCAAGCATCTATGAAGCTCTACAAGACAGCAGACCAAAGCGACAAAAATTGATGCAGTTGTACATAAAACAAATGCCAATACACTGATTGAGGTTTTTAACTGGCAGATTGACGAAAACTTTGGTAGTCATGATTTCTCCTTTTGAAGTTGATTGCAGAGTAAAGAATTGGCAAAAAGTCGCTGGTGATTATATTCAAGGGAGATACTTGTAGGCATTTCCCTTGAATCACAGGTCAAACCGCCTGTTCACAGTTAACCATCCAGGGAATACCGAATTGATCGACTAACATTCCAAAGCGGACAGACCAGAAGGTTTGCTCGAGCGGCATCTTCACTTTTCCGTTTTCTGCCAAGGCATGAAACACACGTTCTGCTTTTTCTGGCTCGTCAACGCTGATTTGCACGTAGAAGCCTTGGGGTGTTTCAAAATACCCAGGCGGGCTATCAGACCCCATCAACAGGCGATCGCCCAAATCAAGGCAGACATGCATGATTTTGTCATGCCATCCGGCGGGTACATGTTCTGCTGAGGGTGCATCTTTGTGGGTCAGCATCATGACAATTTTGCCGCCCAGACATTGCTCATAAAACTTGAATGCTGCTTCACAGTTGCCGTTGAACATGAGATAAGAATTGATTTTCATCGTGCTTTTTGTCATTTAAGTATCTCCTTTTGATTTCAGGTTGAGCACTCTTCCTAATGCTCTGGCAAATCTGCAACTTCAATTACGGGGCGAATTTCGACGGTGCCAACTTGTACTGCTGGAATTCGGGCGGCGATCGCGATCGCTTCATCGAGATCCTGAGCATTAATCAGAAAAAAACCGCCCAATTGTTCGCGCGTTTCTGCAAACGGCCCGTCAGTCACAAGTGATTTGCCATCGCGCACCCGAACGCTAGTTGCCGTTGCGACAGGGTGGAGCGGGGCAGTAGCTAAATACTGCCCGTTCGAGTTAAGTTGCTGTGTCAGTTGCGCGGATTTCACATAACATTCCTCCCGCTCGGTTTGGCTCAGGGCATTTTCTTCAAGGTAAATCAGCAGCAAATATTTCATCAAGTTGCCTCCTTTATTTCCCGTTCTTGCTTCCCTTCTAAGTTAAGTCGAACAGTGCTGACTCAAATCGACATCTCACCAAAAATTTTGATCGTTTAGTACGATTGGGATATACCTCCCTTGTTTCCCTTCTAAGTTAAGTCGAACGGTGCTGACTCAAATCGACACCTCACCAAAAATTTTTTATGTCAGGTATAATCCCAAACGCAAAAACAGACGTAAACCAAGCACTCGCCTCCGTTTACAAAGCTGATTGGGGGCGGATCGTCGCCATCCTCATCCGGTTAGTGGGAGATTTCGATGTAGCTGAAGAAGCTGTACAGGAAGCCTTTATAGCTGCCGCGCATCAGTGGCAGTCTTGCGGCGTGCCCAATCTCCCCCGTGCGTGGCTGATCAAAACAGCCCGATACAAAGCTATTGATCGCCTCCGACGGCGGACACGGCTCACGGAAAAGCTCTCATGGTATGCCGCCTCCGGGTTAATCCCAACAAGCGAGGAGCCAACTTACGATACAGACGAAATTCCAGACGATCGACTCCGGTTGATCTTTACTTGCTGTCATCCGGCACTGGCGAGCGAGACGCAAGTTGCTCTGACACTGCGAATGCTAGGCGGGCTTGAGACGGATGAGATCGCACGGGCGTTTCTTGTACCCACGGCGACTATGGCGCAGCGCCTAGTGCGTGCCAAGCGCAAGATTCGTGACGCTGGTATCCCTTACAAAGTACCAGACACAACCGATTTATCGGCACGGGTAGACGCAGTGCTGACAGTGATCTATCTCATTTTCAACGAAGGCTATGCGGCGACTAGGGGCGAGACGATGGTCAGGGCTGACCTATGCACAGAAGCGATTCGGCTGGGTCGCCTCGTGAGGATGTTGATGGCACCGCAACCGCCCTCAGAAGTCACTGCCCTGGTTGCGTTGATGTTGCTGCACGATTCCAGGCGCAATGCCCGTTTGGATGAGGCGGGCGATTTGGTGTTGCTCGAAGATCAGGATCGTCGTTGTTGGAACCAACAGCAAATTGCCCAGGCGCTGCCGCTCGTTGAAGAGGCGCTGCGAACTGGAACTGGCCCGTTTGGAGTGCAAGCTGCGATCGCGGCACTACATTGTCAGGCGTTACAGGCACAAGAAACGGACTGGTTGCAGATTGTCCGCCTATACGATTTACTAGAACGCTTGCAGCCTTCGCCGATCGTGTCGCTCAACCGCGCGGTGGCAATCTCAATGGTAGACAGTCCTCAGACAGCGCTTGGACTCGTCGATGGGCTTGCCCTCCAACTTAATCACTATCATCTATTTCACGCCACCCGTGCCGATCTGCTGCGCCGCATCGGAGCCTCCGATGAAGCCGCGCAGAGCTACGCGCTAGCCCTCGTGCTGGTAACAAATGACAGCGAACGCCGCTTTCTGGAGCGTAGGCTGCGCTCAGTTAAACCTTAACCTCTAGCATCGCCGGATCTACAAAGAATTATTGATTATAAAATACGGCATTGATTTAACAAGAGCAAGCATTCTTAACAGAAGGTAGAACATAACATGGAATCTACACAAGACAAATGGGCATTAATCACAGGTGGGAACCGAGGGATTGGGTTTGCGATCGCTCAAGGTCTACTGGCAAAAGGCTACTCGATAATTATCACTTCCCGCTCGTTTGATAACGCAAAACTTGCGGCCCAAAAGCTTCAACCAAAGGTAATTCCTCTCGAATTGGATGTCACTAACGATCGCTCTATCGATGAAGCAGTAAAAACCCTGCACCAAAAAATTGATCGCTTAGACGTTTTGATCAATAATGCTGGCGTGTATCCAGACAAGGATCTAAATATTCTTACAATTTCTCGTGAGTTACTTGATTCCACAATGAATGCCAACACCTTTGGCGCAATTCGGATGGTACAGGCATTGTTACCCCTGTTGGAAAAATCCCCCGATGCCAGAGTTATCAACGTTTCAAGCGGATATGGAGTATTAGAAGACTTGTCTTACGATGTCCCAAGCTACTGCCTATCAAAGCTAGCATTAAATGGCGCAACAATTATGCTGGCACAAGCCCTACAATCTTTTGGGATTGTTGTCAATTCCATTTGTCCGGGGTGGGTCAAAACAGATATGGGTGGGTCATCAGCACCGCGCACGCCAGAACAAGGGGCCGACACTGCAATTTGGCTGGCTACTGATGCTCCACGCAATATAAGCGGTAAATTTTTGCGCGATCGTAAAGTAATTTCTTTTTAGATGTTAATTGTCGTTATAGTTTTTTACCTTGAAAAAGCATACATCTTCTATGGCTTGAAAAACCCCACCTCCAAAGACCTATTAAATAATGGATTTATTTGACCAGCATCTTGCAAAAATAACTGAAAAAGAAGCACCCCTAGCGGCTCGGATGCGTCCACGGACACTTGATGAATTTATTGGTCAAGACCATATTATCGGGCAAGGAAGGCTACTGCGGCGTGCTATTAGTTTAGATCAACTGTCTTCCTTAATCTTTTCTGGACCACCAGGGACTGGCAAAACTACTTTAGCCCGTGTTATTGCCAACACCACCCGCGCTCACTTCATCGCTATCAATGCTGTACTCTCAGGAGTCAAAGAAATTCGAGCGGCAATTGAAATAGCCCAACAACAGCGCAAGTTTCATAATCAACGAACTATTCTTTTTGTCGATGAAGTCCATCGTTTTAACAAGTCTCAGCAGGATGCCTTATTGCCTTGGGTAGAGAATGGCACAATTATTCTCATTGGTGCTACCACCGAAAATCCTTTTTTTGAGGTCAATAAGGCACTTGTCAGCCGTTCACGGATTTTTCAACTTCAGCAATTAACTGATAAAGATTTATACAAAATTGTTGAGCAAACACTAGCTGATTCAGAACGCGGTTATGGCAACTTAACAGTACAAATTGACGCAGATGCTTTAACTCATCTAGTTAATGTTGCCAATGGTGATGCTCGTTCATTATTGAATGCTTTGCAACTGGCTGTAGAGACTACACCCCCCGATGCTACAGGTGTTATTCATATCCCCCTAGCAGTGGCAGAAGAATCTATTCAGCAACGTGCTGTTTTATACGACAAAGAAGGGGATGCCCATTTTGATACCATTAGTGCTTTTATCAAGAGCTTACGAGGTTCTGACCCAGATGCAGCACTGTACTGGCTGGCCAAAATGGTTTATGCAGGTGAAGACCCGCGTTTTATTTTCCGTCGGATGTTAATTCTTGCCAGTGAAGATATCGGATTGGCTGACCCACAAGCAGTTGTCGTTACAAATGCTTGTGCTGAAGCTTTTGACCGCGTGGGAATGCCGGAAGGACGTTATCATTTGGCGCAGGCAGTACTTTATTTAGCGACTGCACCAAAATCCAATAGCATTATGGGCTTTTTTGATGCTTTAGCCGCAGTAGAAAATGAAAATGTTGCAGAAGTCCCCACTCACCTTAAAGATGCCAATCGCGATAAAAAAGGTTTTGGGCATGGGGCGGGTTATCTCTATCCTCACGCTTATCGAGATCATTGGGTAGAACAGCAGTATTTACCCAAGAGCTTGCAAGGTCAATTGTTTTATCAACCATCAATCCAAGGTTATGAACACCAAATTGCAACACAAGTGGCACGTCGTCGAGAAGCTCAACTTGCTGCAATAGTAGAGGGGATTGGTGTTGCACCAGTGGAAGTCATGACTTATGGAACTGTTGACCGAGCAGATGAGCGCTGGTTGCAACGCACACTTTCTCAAGTTAGTACACAATTAGCATCTGTGCGCGATCGCATTTTTACTTTCGCTCAATTACAACGTCATCACTTAGTATTGGATTTAAATGCGGCCACTGGTTTACTTACTTGGGAAGCAATCCGGCAAGTTCCTGAAGGCGGGGTTTATGCCTGTGTCCGCAATAGTTCTGATGCCAATGCTTTAAATGAACTTGCTGCGGTACTTCCTGAAACAATGCGACCAATAGTTTTTACTGCATCTGTTGCACAGATACCTGCGATGGTGACATCTCTTGCACCAAATGTACAGTTTGACTCTATTATTGGGCGCAATGTACTAGCCTCCCAACTGGATAAGGGACTTGCTGCTCAAATTTTAACTCAATTGCTCTCCCACTCAGTCAAGCTTATTTTAGCTGAGACAGTACCTCGTCATACTCAAAGGTTTTATCGCTTACTGCCCAGCCAAAATCTTGATGCCCAATTGTATGAGCGATTAGTTTTAGCGGAAGAGGCTATTTATACAGATGCATCTGACCCCATGCTTAACTGGGACGCTGACGATTTGCGCCACATTTTTGCCTCAAATGGACACTGCGTAGAAGTAGTTCTTGAGCAGTATTTGGCACCAATGCACATCTCTGATAATTTTATCAAGCGCTTATTTGCTGCTAATCCCAATCGACCAAGTTATGCCGAGCGTCTGGCTGCAAATTTGACCAGTGAGGAAATAGGCATTATTAAAAGTTTTTTTACTCGTTACTTACTCAACCAATCCGTTAATTGGTCAAGCACTGTGGCCTTTTTAAAGATTAGCGCATGAATCTTTTTTGACTCACAAATCACAGTCATTTATAGTTATGATTTAAAGGATGCAATTGCTATTAGGCACGTCCTGCTAAAAATGGATAATTGAAACCGAGGTGATGTTTCTTGATTGACTTCCTTTGAGCTTTATTTGTGAATGGTCTGCTCAAATTAAAATAATTTTAGATAACGATGCCAATTAAAAAACGCATTGAGCTTAGTCCGGGAGCTTTTCTTAATTCCGTAGATAAAAAGATAGTTGTCAATTTAGCTACTGAAGACATTTTAACTTTAATCACGCAAGAATTAAAAACTCGTTACTCCCCAGAAGCTCAAAAACTCTTACTTGAGGAGAGTTCCCAGTTCTTACCTAATTTCGTGCTACAAGAATTATTAAAGCGCCAAGAGCAGGTAGTAAACGTTAACCCAGGTACATTAATAGTGGTTAACTGTCAAATAGCAGAGGTAGAGGTAGATGACTTGGGATTTGATTTAAATGTCGAAGCATATTTTGTCATTGCAGACACAACAGGTCAAAATCATTTTCGGGCTAACAAGATAGTCCTTTGGTCGGATATATGGGGGGATGAACAACAGCTTTTCGATTTAGAAAATGAACTAGGTGACCAATTCTGGACAAATTATCAAATCCAGTTACTTTTTGATGAAAAAAATCAGCAAACAATTGAACTATCAGTATCTCAAACAGATGATTATACAGCGAGGTTAGAATTTTATCCATCCCTGAAAAGCTTTTTACCATCCATTGTTCCCTTTACTGATAATGACTTTTAAAATTAGCAATTAAACCAGAATGCGCCTAGCAATTCGGGCAGTAGCTTCTGGAACTGATGCGGTGGGATATAGGTAATATTCGAGTCACAAAACTTCGTATTCTTTGGCAAGCTTCAGATTGCAATTAGTGTTTGTTCTAATTTCGCGCACTTACTGTTTTCTCGGTTGATTCTGCGTTCCTTTATGCGCTGAAAAAAGATTGCTCAGAAGCTAATAAAATTCTTGCTTGTTCTTGATCCAAGGGTTTTGAAAATAAGTAACCTTGTGCTTGTTGGCATTGTAGCAATTTAAGTTGTACTAATTGGTCAATTGTTTCTACCCCTTCAGCAACGACACTCATTCCTAAGTTATCAGCTAAAGTAACAATAGCCCGAACAATAGCGAATTGTTCAGTATCGCTATCAATGCGGTTGATAAAGGAGCGGTCAATCTTGAGAACATCAATGGGAAAATTATGCAGATAAGCTAGAGATGAATAACCTGTCCCAAAATCATCAATACATAATTGCAAACCAAAAGCCTTAAGTTGCTTAAGGACGGAGGTAGCCTTTTCAGGAGAGGCGATAATTGCAGTTTCTGTGATTTCTAGCTTTAAGTTGCTAGGGTTAAGATTAGTATCTTCGAGAATTTGGCTGATTTGTTCAATTAGGTGAGGTTGAGAAAACTGTTTACCAGAAAGGTTAACATTCACGGTCAAGGGCTTGATGGCAGGAAATTGTAGTTGCCACTGGCGCAATTGCTGACAAGACTCAGTTAGTACCCATTGACCAATTGGGATAATTAGTCCGGTTTCTTCTGCTATAGGAATAAACTCGCCTGGAGAAATGAGTCCACGTTCTGGATGTTGCCAGCGAACGAGTGCTTCAAATCCTGTAATTGTTCCTGTTTTCATACAAATAATTGGCTGGTAGTAAAGGCACAACTCCTGTCGTTCAATAGCCCAGCGCAAGTCAGTCTCTAACTGCAACAGCGTTACTGCCCGATGATACATACTAGTATCAAATACTATATGCCCAGTTTGACACTGCTCTTTAGCACGGTAAAGAGCAGTGTCAGCATCTCGAAGTAAATCCGCAGGTTGAGCATATTTGTTTGTACCTAAAGCAATGCCAATACTAGCAGTCATAAATACTTCATATCCGCACAAGTTGAAGGGCGACTTTAATGCCTGATGTATATGTTCTGCGATATGTGTGGCATCTTCAATAGTTTGAATATGGGAAAGTAAAATGGTAAACTCGTCCCCACCTAAGCGAGCAACAGTATCGCCAGGCTGGAGGCACTGTTGTAAACGTTGAGCAAGTGTTACCAATAGTTGGTCGCCAACTAAGTGTCCTAAGCTATCGTTGACGACTTTGAAACGGTCAAGGTCAAGGAATAAGACAGCAAACAAATCATCTGGATTACGTTTCATCTGTGCAATGGCTTGTTCTAGCTTGTCTATAAATAAAATCCGATTGGGCAGTCCAGTCAGAGCATCATAAAAAGCATTGTGAACTAACTTTTCTTCAAGAAGTTTGCGCTCAGTGATATCTGTTGCAATTCCATCGATACGAATCGGCTGACCACAAGCATTATAAATTAAATGGCTTCGGTTCAACAGCCAGCGTACCTGTCCATCAGGTCTGACAATTCGGTATTCTAGTTCTTGCTTGTCAATTAAGAATAATGGTTGAATGGCAGCATAAACTAGTTGCTGATCTTCCGGGTGAATAACTTCAAACCAAAGATTAGAGTTATCAAAAAATTCTGATGCAGAATGACCATAAACTTTAAAGGCAGCAGGATTGAGATAAAGGGTTTCAAAAGTATCAGCAGAAATTGACCAAATTACGTCTTCAAGAGAACATAAAATTCCATCCAAACGTTGTTTGCTTTCTTGGAGTGCAGCTTCTGCTAGTTTGCGGTCAGTGATGTTAGTAACCATTCCCAAGGCTCCAGCATAATTTCCCTGGTCGTCTAATAACGGGGCACAAGAAATAATTGCCCAGAGGTCTGAACCGTCCTGGCAGCGGAATTTGAAATCGTGCGCTTCTTGAATACCTTGATGACGTCGTAAAAGATAAGCATTGGCAATTTCCAACCCTTCAGAATCCATAAAAGAAAATAGCGTCGCACCCAGCATTTCTTCAATGGTGTAACCTAACATTGTTGCCATCTGTTGGTTGACAAAAGTAGTGCGGTTGTCTTTATCGAGTACCCAAATCCCTTCAGTTGCTGTTTGTACAATGCGGCGATACTGTTCTTCTTGCTTTCGTAATGCTTCAAGAGCTTGTAGGTGGTGAGTAATATCAGTTTGGATACCAATAAAATTAGTCAAAGAACCAGAGTTATCAAACACCGGAGCTAAGTAGAGTTCATGGCAAAACTGTACATTATCCTTGCGGTAATTCCGTAAAATGACATGACATTCTCTTTGTTCTTGAATAGCACTACGTAATTCCTGAAGGGCTACTTGCTCTGGATCGTTTCCTTGCAAAAAGCGGCAGTTTCGTCCAATAACTTCACTGGCACAGTAGCCTGTGATCGACTCAAATGCTGGATTAACATAAATGATGGGATTATCTGGTTGATTGGGATCTGTCAAAATAATACCATTGCTACTAGCAGCAATCGCACGTTCCATCAGATGCAAATCTACTTGTGGCTCTTCTAATCTTGAGACATTTTCAACTGTTTGGATGCTTAGATTGTCGTCTGTAGTGCTTACAATAGAAGAGTTAACATCCACCAAGTTTGGCTGGCTGTGCGTGAAGTCAATGGCATCTTTGATCGGTTCTACAGTATTTGTGAATAATAAATTCTCCTGCTGAGTTTTTAACTGCTCAATATTATTCGTAAATATGAATAGCGCCGCCAGTTTATCTTCGTAATTAACAACCTTAGCTGAAATTTGTGCCTTAAAAGTATCACCGTTGGTTTTTTTGACTTCTACGGCATAACTATTGATGAGGTTGCCACTTTTAAGCTTGTTAACTAATTGAGTCCATAAAGCTGGCTGGGCATAAAACTCAGGGATAATCTTGTCAAATGTTTGGCTTGAATCAATTCCAAAAAAAGGCGCTAGTAATTCGTTTTTAAAGAGAATTTGTTCGCTTTTCAGACATACAATTCCAATCGGAAACGGACTAATTTCCGTGAGCGAATAAAGTATCTGCTCCCAGTCTATTTTTAGCGGATTATCTGAAACTTTCACCTCTGGCAACGAATCTTTGCTTGTATAGCTACACCCCGTGATGTATTCTTCACTTAACAAAATCGGCTTTTTAGCAAGATTATTTGGCGTATGCTGATTTTCGTACACATTCAAGTCAATAAAGTTTTTCAATTTTGATAAATTGCAAAGTAGTTTCAACCCTATATTCGGTGTTTTTAAGAAGCTGTAGCACAGTAGTTATATAACTCTTAAAATAGGGTAAATAGATGATTTGATTTTTCCTAGTCAATGTCAAAGCAAGGGTAATTTTTATAAAAATCTAGCGATTTATCAAAAGATAAATTTTTAGCATTTATTACAGGTACGAATAGCACGCTTGAAAAGCTGAAAACTCCTTGCTGACAAGGTGTAGGGGGTAAAGTTGCAGGTTCGGAAAAAATCAAGAAAAGTAAATATGAGTGCGAGCATAAATAAATTTCTTTGCTACGCAACGCTGGCGCGAACGTCACGAACCTGCAACCCCACACCCACAAGCCTTATACTTATAGATAATAGATTTGCCGTTATCAAGCGTGCTATTCATTATAGGTACTTAAACATTAAATAGTTTTTTTGGTCAAAATGTCTAGAAATTGTGGCTTTTAAGCATTGGGTTATAAAGTTTTTTTAACTACTTTCAATTTACCCTTTCAGATAGACAAAGTTACATTTTTTACAGAGTCTTTACTTAAACATAATACTTCTTAATTTTACTAAGAGTTTCTAGCTAAGGCTGATACAACTTTTTAGCTTTGTTGTCTGATAGCAAATACTCTTTCGGGTTTGGGGTTCAGCAGACTTGGCAATATTGCCTCGCCCGAATCGGTGATAGTACAAATAGACTTGTCCGGAAAATCATAAACCTTTGTGTGTAAAGGTTTTAGACAAAATTTACATATCTACTAAGAACGCAATAATAAGGATTAATATAGTTGCGGATAGTTTAGAGGCAAAAAATAGTGTTCTTCAATTTCGAGCTTTTACCTGATTCCGTATGTAGTTTAATTTACAGTAGTCCTGGGGCAGAGGCAGCAATCCAAACCTACAACAGCAGGCAAATTCCGATGCAGGATTTGGTTCTCTTAGTGCGCTGTTTGCGTCAACTATCGCGCGTCTCCTGTGTGAAAGAGATTGATATTCCGGCGATGTCCGATCGCTATGCCTGAGCAATTATGTCTCCACTGGGTTGATCTCTGCACTGGCAACTTTCAACAAAATTGATTTAAGAGTCAAATCATGGTTCAACAAATTCAGCACCTCGATCCCCCTGAGTTCTTCGATCCATCTGATTACGGTTTCACCCATGTTGTAACGGTTCCTGCTAACACCACCCTTGTCTATATTGCAGGCCAATTGGGCATGGATGAGACGGGCAATCTGGTTGCGGCTGACTTTGCAGCTCAGTTGAAACAGGCATTTGCTAACCTTCGTGCAGCATTAGCAGCAGTTGGGGCAACCCCAGAAGACGTTGTGAAAATTACAGTACTCTCAGTTGATCACGATGCCGAAAAACAGCAATTGATCTCAGCCGCACGGAATGAGATGTGGTCAGGCGATCGCAAACCCACCAGTACTTTGATTCCTGTACCGAGATTAGCAGTCGAGGGGCTATTGTTTGAAATAGACGCGGTTGCTGCAATTCCCAATTCTTAATCCAAAGGAGCTTCTGATGTCGTTACCGATTGTTCTGCAACCCGGTGAAGGAAAGTCCGTTAAACTCGGCACCAGTACCTGCACATTCAAAGTGACTGGGGAGAATACAAATGGACACTTTGGCTTGTTTGAATTTGTTATGGAACCAGGAACGAAAGGAGCCAGTCCACACATCCACAAGCAATTAACCGAGATATTTTATGTGGTGGAGGGAGAAGTGGAGTTGCTGTTGGATCGGCAAACAATTATGGCTGCACCGGGCGCAATGATGCTCGTGCCAGAAAATACGCCGCATGGGTTCTCTAATCCTGGAACAGTGAGATCGACCCTACTGATCCTCTTTTGTCCTGCCGACTCACGGGAGCAGTACTTTGAGGGGTTAGCCCGGTTAACTGAAAACGGGCGACAACCCAGCCAAACTGAGCTACTGCATCTGATGCAGCAATTTGATCAGTATCCAGTTCCATAGAAGGAGCCAAGCAATGGTAACTTCAGATATCTTAGTTGTTGACTTTGTTCAGCAGGATGAAGTGCTAAAGCTTTACCCGGAAGCGCCATTACTCTCCAGTGACAAAGCAGGATGGGACGGCATTCAACTGCAATATCATCGCCATCCACCGCATCACTTGGCAGAAAATTATTCCAGGCAACATCGCATCATTATTCACGATCGCAGTCCATCGCCACCAATGGTTGAAGAGATGATCGAGCATCGCTTTCAAAAGCGGCAATTTGGATATGGCGATGTGACGGTTGTGCCAGCTGATGTCCTTAATTCGGCTTATTGGAACACTGAATACGAATTTATTACTCTCAGTTTTGAGGCGAAGACGTTTGCACGTCATACCTTCGATCTGACGACTGCTACTGATGTCGAGCTTGTCCCCAGTTTCAGCAAACCTGACCCCTTGATTTACAGTCTTGGCTTCGCGCTCAAGTCAGAGCTTGAGTCTAGCGGAGTTGGCAGTCGTCTCTATATTAATTCGCTAACGGCTGCTCTGATGACTCATTTATTGCGGCACTACTCAGCCCAAAGATCCATCTCTAGACCTCAGAGTGGTTTAGCCAAAAGACAATTGCAGCAGGTGATTGATTTCATTCATCAGCACCTTGAGCATGACTTAGCGCTTGCCGAACTGGCAGCCATTGTGCAAATGAGTCCGAGTTATTTTTCAATGTTATTCAAACATTCAACCGGATTAGCACCACATCAGTATGTGATTCAGTGCAGAGTTGATCGCGCCAAGCAGTTACTGCGACAAAGTAATTTGACGATCGCAGAAGTTGCTTACAGTCTTGGCTTCACCCATCAAAGCCACCTCAGCCGCCACTTCAAACGATTGGTGGGCGTAAGTCCCAAAGCATTTCTCAAAAGTCAGTAAGAATGTGTCCAAAAACTCAAGAACGTGCAAGACGGCATTAAGACGGTTTTGTAGAGTTAGTTTATCAAGATTGTTCTTTATAAAGTGCAGCTACACTGCCTGAAGTTTGCTGGAACAATCGCATATTTAATCCAAACCAAGGTTTTTTTGACGGATACAACTTGTCTTTCAGGAGTTTCACAATGAAACGGCCCCAGTTCATTGTGGCAATAGCCATTTTCCTCATCACTCACACAACGAATTTGCAAATTCCCCTATATGGTACTTATGCAAAGATGGCAGGTTTTGGTAGTGGCATTTCGGCGATCGCTTTCTCAACTTACATTGCAGGATTGTTGCCGACGCTGGTTCTGCTGGGTGGAGCCTCTGACCGGATTGGGCGCAAAACTGTCATCTTCACAAGTTTGCTATTGGCTTGTGTCGCAACGTTTTTAATGATTGTTCAGCCAAATATCTACACGCTGTTCGTTGCACGAGTTTTACAAGGAATTGGCGTTGCTTTCATGACTGGAACAGGAACGGCATACCTATCAACGCTGATGCCACAAAATGCCAAGAAAGTTGCTGCTTACGTCAGCTTAACCACCGCTTTGGGCTTTTCCAGTGGTGCACTGTTTACGAATATCGCTTTGTTTTATCACCATTCATTGGTGCCGTTTAGCTATTGGGTCGTCTTTATTTTGCTTCTGGGTTGTATTGGTTTAACCATTAGTATTCCAGAACAGGCAACGACTTCATCGGCGTTAATCCGGCTGCCAACTTTTTCAATGGACGCAGTTTGGGCGGGGTTAGCGATCGCATTGGCATGGTCTTTGGCAGGAATTGTCGGTGTAATTTTACCTACTCAGTTAGCAAGATATGGTCTACCGAACTGGGCAGGTTTGATGTTGTTCATCATTACGATCGCGGGGGTTATGTTTCAACCTTTTGCTCGTCGGCTAGAGGCACGCCGATCACTTCAGATCGGTGCTGTCCTGCTGGTAGCTGGCTATTTTAGCTTCATATATGGAGCGTGGCTCGGTCATTTAGGGCTGGTGCTGGCAGGAGTAGCGATCGCTGGAACGGCATCCTACGGGTTCACCTACCTGGGTGGATTGACTGAAGTGGTACAGATGAGCGGCACTCAATCTGCTCCCTTCACCTCTGGCTATTTTGTTTGCGCTTATTTAGGGTATGGTATCCCTGTAATTCTGATTGGCTTTCTGTCTGACAAATTTGGCGTGATGTACACGCTATTTGGCTTTGGTGCAGTGTTGCTGGTTTGCAATGCCCTACTTTTTGTCAGATATCAACGAATAGCAAACCAGCAGGATGCTTAGTCATCTTTATTTCTAAGCTGCAATCTTGCTCATACAACAGTGATGTAATTGTTCTTTTGACTCTACAAACAGGTTTTAAGAGGTTAAATCCATGAAACTTTTGCACCTTGATTCTAGCCCACGCAGTGAGCGCTCTATCTCACGCTCCTTAACCCAGCAATTTGTGACCTTGTGGAAACAAATGCATCAAGATGTTCCTGTCATCTATCGCGATTTAGGACATTATCCAGTACCCACGATCGATGAAGCCTGGATTGCTGCTGCGTTTTGCCCCCCGGCTCAACTCACTCCAGCATTAGAATCTGCCTTGATGATTTCCGATGAATTGATTGCTGAACTGCTGGCGGCAAACCTCTATATCTTTGGCATTCCTATGTACAACTACAGTGTACCTGCCAGTTTCAAAGCATACATCGATCAGATTGTAAGAGTCAGGCGGACGTTTGTGGTGGGTGCTGATGGTTACGAAGGACTGTTGAACGAGAAAAAAGCGCTGGTAATTACAACACGAGGCGGAAGTTATGCAGGCGAACCACTCGATTTTCAAGAGCCTTACTTGCGGGCAGTGTTTGACTTTATTGGTGTAGCTGATGTCACGTTTATCCATGCCGAAAATCTAGCAATGGGGGTTGACGAACGGACAAGAGCGATCGCAACTGCTCATGAAGCCATCCAACAAGTTGTAGAAACCTGGCAATCTACTACCTGCATCTGAATCGAGCGACTAAGTTCTGTATTGCCTTAATGTCTTGCTCTCTATCTTTTCAATGATTATGAATCGCAACATCGTTTGGCTAATGGCGCCGGGACGTTTATAAGTGAAAAATAGGATTTTATAACCTTTTGTTAATCAAACCTTAGTTTTTGGCTAATCTTCTTGTCAATGCTTCTGATGGAATAGTTTGATTTGCTCTAAAAGAGCAAATTCCTTTTTTAGACATTAACCATGAACGTCACCATGCTTACGCTAGTTATGCAGGTTTTGTGGTACTAGCAGACGAACTAGATGAAGCGTTATATAGTCCTATGTGGAAGCAAATTAGCAAACCTGCTCCAAGCAATGAAAAAATTAGCTTGTGGATTTAACCCCTGGCACCAGTTACATAAGCAACTGTTAAAGGATGTTGAGGATAATTAAAAACCTGCTCTACAGTACCTGATTCAATTAGTTGTCCAATACCGTCTTGTACCCAAAATAAAGCAACTCGGTCTGCAATTCTCTTGGCTTGAGCCAGATTGTGAGTAACAATTAACACAGTATAGCGCTGGCGCAAACTGATAATTAAATCTTCAACAACGTTGCTGGAAATAGGGTCGAGGGCGCTACAAGGTTCATCCAGTAGTAAGACTTCTGGCTGCAAAGCCAAGGCTCTAGCTATACACAAACGTTGCTGCTGCCCACCAGAAAGAGCTAAAGCTGAAGATTGCAATAGGTCTTTTACTTCATCCCATAGCCCTACATCTTGGAGGCTGGTTTCGATAATTGTATCAATTTGGTGGCGATCGCGGATGCCATGCTCTCGCAAAGGTAATTCCAGATTCTGCCATATTGAGAAAGGGAAGGGATTAGGTTTTTGAAAAATCATGCCGACTTGACGCCGCAAGGCGATGACATTGATTTTGGAATTTACCACTTCTAGACTACCAATGCGGATTCTTCCCTGAACTCGACACTTGGGAATCATATCGCTGAGGCGGTTGAGACAACTGAGCAAGCTAGTTTTTCCACAACCAGAAGGCCCAACCAAAGCCAAAATTTCTCCGGCATTGACAGCCAAGTTGACATTAGCAAGGGCAGTTTTTTGTGCGTATTGCAGAGTTAAGTTCTCAATTTGAATCAACGGTTTAGCAACTACCAAAATATCCTCCTCTATATCCACCAGTCCTTATCCAGAAATAACTCTGCTGTGTAACCAACGTTTTGCAATCCACGCTGCTGTGCCATTAATAAAAAGCAGTAGTAATAGCAAAACCGATGCACTAGCATAAGCACTCTTATCTCCTCCTGAAATGTTCATTGAGAGATCAAAAATATGAACCGAAAGGGTACGCCCAGAATCGAGGAGTGATTGTGGCATTCGGTCTACGTAACCGCTAGTAAAAATTAAAGCCGCAGTTTCCGCAATAGCCCGACCAACACCAAGCACAAATCCCACAACTAAACCAGGAACAGCAGCAGGTAATAATATCTGAAATATTGTGGTTGTGCGCGAAAAGCCAAGAGCGGCGGCTCCTAATCTGTACTCATTAGGAACCGCTAAAAATCCTTCCTCTGTAGAGCGAATCAAGATTGGTAGCACCATACACGCCAGTGTGAGTCCGCCTGAAAGAATGGAAAACCCCAGCCCTAAAACTTTGCAAAACAAGACGTTGCCAAACAACCCGAAGACAATCGAAGGTACACCAGCAAGTACATCTAGACTGCGGCGCACTAATCTAGCGAACCAACTATCACGACTCGTAAATTCTGCTAGTAAAACTGCTGTACCAACACCAACGGGCAGGCAAACTGTCATACATACACCAATAATTAAAACAGTGGAAACGAGAATACTGGCAATTCCACCTTCTCTACCCGCATTTTCTGGTTCACTAATCAGAAATTCCCAAGATAAATTTGCCATACCGTGCCAGAGGATATCGCTGACTATCCATAAAAAAATGGCGGTAACGAAGGCGGCTGTTGCCCAAACTAAGCTTGTTGCTAGCCACTCTCTGCGAGTGATACGATTGTCTTTGCTTTGTTTTATCTCTGCCATTTGCCTTGACTGATAACTTCAGCGATCGCCACTAAGACCACAATCATTCCCATCAATATCAAACCACTGACAAAAAGCGCACTACGGTGATCTCCTGTGGCATACGCCATTTCTAAAGCAATATTGGCCGTGAGTGTGCGGATGGGGTCAAATAAGCTTTTTGGGGTCTGTACCACATTGCCGCATACCATCAAAATTGCCATTGTTTCACCAATGGCACGACCTGTTCCTAAAATTAAGCCTGTAAATAACCCTGATTTGGCTGATGCAAAAACTACTGTGCAGATTGTTGTCCAACGTGATAACCCTAGTGCAGCAGCACCTTGAATGTAAGAGGTGGGAACTTTCTCTAGGCTAGCATCGGCTACAAGGGCGACTGTTGGCAGAATCATCACCGCCAAAATTGCTATTCCTGCTAATAGGCTTGGCCCTGGTGGATGAATTTTACCAATCAAAGGAACTAGCACGACTAATCCCCAAAAGCCATACACTACAGAAGGAATCCCCGCTAATAATTCAATGAGGCGGCGATAGAGTTGAGCTACCATTGGCGGGGCATAGAATTGGCAAAAGACAGCAGATAAAATGCCTATAGGAGTAGCAATTAGCACTGCACCAGCCATTGCCAAGAAAGTACCCAATAACATGGGTGAGAGATTATATAAACCTGCTGTGGGGTTCCAAGAGGAGTCGGTAAAGAAGCGGGATAGTGCTATACGACTGAAGATTGGTAAGGATTCCCAAAGTAGAAAAACAACAATTAAAAGTGCGATCGCTCCTGCGATTGTTGCCAGTCCTCGTAGTATCCAAATTAACCAAATATCATTGGGCGATGGAGACAAAGTTTTGCTTTTTAACAATGTCACTTACCTGCTGCGATTGTGCAAAGTTAATAAATTCTTTAGCCAGTCCTTGGGGTTCGGTTTTGCTGACCAAGTTAAGCGGTCGAGAAATAGGAAAGCTCCCGTTTTGTACATTAGCTGTTGTTGCTACTACACCGTTTACAGGTAGCAATTTGATTGGTACTTTATTGGCGGCGCTATTTTCTGCCGAGCCAATGGAAACATAGCCAATAGCATTCGGGTTTCCGGCTACAGTCTTAATTCCTTGCTCATTATCACCAATCACTACTTGTGCTTTGATGTCAGTATTTTTTAGCTTGAAGTAGTGGGTAAACAATTCCAGGGTAGAACGTCCTTCGGCTTTATTAACAACTGTAATTGCCCCATCCTTACCCCCTAGCTGTTTCCAGTTATTCACCTTGCCTGTGTAAATATCTACAATTTGCTTGTCAGTTAGGGATGGGACGGGATTTTCCTGATGGAGAATCACCGTTACTCCATCACGAGCGATGGAAAACGCTTTTAAATCTTTTTCTTCGGGCTTTAAAGCACGGGAAACCATACCAATATTGGCTACACCTTGACGAGCATCTGTAATACCGCGAGAAGAACCGCCTGATTGCACATCAACTCGCACACCAGAATGTTGCGATTCAAACTTTTTGCCAATTTCTGCTGCTAATGGTGCAACTGTACTTGAACCAGTAAGTACCAATTTTCCTTGTAGCCTATTTCCATCATTTGTGACTGCTTGCGGAGGTTGAGAACAACCTTGTAACCAAATGCTTGTCACTAATCCTATTGCGATCGCCGAAATTTGTGAATGTTTCATCTTCTCCCTTTACTTTTATAGATATTCCAGGTTTTGGTTGAACGAGAGAACACAACAGCCGAGGTTTAAAGCTTTGCCTGTAGCTATTTCGACTTGAGGGGCAAGACGATAGAGAAATGCTTTGCCATCTCGCTCCCGCACAACCAATTTCGCTCGACGCAAAACCTGTAAATGATGAGAAAGCAGACTTTGCTCCAAATGCAAAATCGCATTCATCTCTCCCACTCGCTTAGGACTGTCAATCAAAAGTTGTAAAACTGCCAAACGGGTTTCATCTGCCAGCACCTTAAGCTTGTCTACACAATTGATGCTTAAATTTGTACTATTTTGCATTGCCCTGAAAACGATAATCTTTCCTTATTTTCGGCATAAATAACAACAATTAGACAGTTGACAACTAAAATTTATTAGCACTTTTTTTACAAATGAGTGTTCATATGAAATTGTATTCATGCTTAGTGTCTCATATTTGGTAACTCTCCGGTTCAATTTCAATGAGGCGCAATGACCTTTTCGCCACATTGACGCTTTAAAAGAAATCGAAACCTCATCCAATAGCAAGATTTTGTTATTTATCCGGATTATAAACTTCGATATTCCGATACACTATGTGTAGTATAAAAGCCGTTATAAATCCAAAATTTCAATTTTATCGTGAGCATTCTTTTTTCCTAAGCGCCTGGCATAGCCCCTTGCCCTCTGGTGAGGGCATTTTTATTATTAAAACTCTGTTGTTAAGCTATTGGCATCTCGGCTCAATATAATTGTGGAAAGTAAATTTTGTGACGTTATCAGAGTTCTCATTAACTGGAAAAATTGCTTTAGTAACTGGAGCCGGAGGGGGACTAGGGCTAGAAATTGCCAAATCACTTGCTAAAGCTGGTGCGCGGCTTAATATAATGTGAGTTCAATTTAAAACACATTGGTTAGCATATAAGAATTACTGCGTTATTCCTGCCACAACAATGTTTTAATGAGCTATTTCGCTCTATTAAATTATTCTCTTTCTTTAGTCATCAAAAGCTACCAAAATAGCCCAATATTTGTCCCCAAGCCGAAAAGCTTTTTTTGTTTTGAGGAAACATACTCCCTTGGAGGGTTACATTTAATTCTGGTATACCCAAAGTTTTTAATGTCAGAAATTATATGCTTCATCTGACGTCACTTGAGACTAAAGACTGATTTCTCAATTGAGTTCCACCAATAGGATTAGAAAATACCTACATTTTTTGGGGCTAGAAAATAACAGATTTTTCAATTGTTACCATGTCCAATAGTGTTTTACCTCAAGAGGGTTCTCAACAACAAGTAACATCTCAAACAAAAGTAGTACAAGAGGACTCTGCTGGTGGATTCAAGCCTAGTTATAATAATTGGGCTTTTGATCTGGCTTGGTTTGGGCAAGTTAGAGCAACAGTTTTATCAAGTAGGGAAAGTCCCACTTAGAAATCTGCCAGGGTAAAACATAATTTTCGCCTAAAGAAATAGAAATTTTCCATATAGAATTTTTCAGATGGTTGAAGTCAACTTTAATGTTTGGGGTAACGGTTCTATCAACCGTTCTGGGCGCATAACTTCTGAGGCACCAACCTATGTTGTTATTCATGGCTATCAAAGCACTGGTGGCAATGTAGGCAATAACTACAAAGCCGCTGACTGGATGGAAAATATAGCCCAAACCATTCGGCAACGTGAGTCAAATGCTAATATCATTCTCCTAGATTGGGAAGAAGGAGCTAGTTCCTTGTGGTATTCCACTTCCGCCGCCACAACGCGCGATGTCGCCAGTCAGCTGGCTACCTACTTAGTAAATAATGGTGTAGATCCGACTTACACCAACCTGATTGGACATAGTTTGGGAGCGCACATTGCCGGATTCACTGGCTCAACCTACCGTGAATCTACAGGGCGCTCTCTTACTCAAATAGTAGGTTTAGATCCAGCAGGGCCTGAGTTTGAAGGCAAAGCAGCAAGCGAACGCTTAGATCCAAGTGACGCCAATCGCGTTGTATCTATTCATACTAGCGAAACTTTAGGCTATGATGCTCGGTTGGCTACTCTGGATGTCTATGCCAACTGGAACGATCTATTTCAGCCTGGACAGTGGAATTTTGCTGGTAATCATGGTTATGCCAATATTCTCTATACAGAACTACTCCAAGGCAATAGCTTTACCCAGTGCAACGGTATTCTCCTGAACTTGAATACAGTAGTCAATGCTGAATTTACTGGGCAGAACGATACCAGCACAAAAAACAATTTGACTATTGTTGCTTTGAATCTTTTGGGTACTGCTAACAACGACACACAAGCGGGTGGTACAGCCAATGATACCATCCGTGGTAATGCAGGAATTGACTACATTACAGGTGGCGATGGTGACGATTCCGTGTTTGGGGACGATGGTAACGATCTTCTCTATGGTGGACGTGGGAATGATTCTGCCTTCGGCGGCACTGGAAGCGATCGCCTGTTTGGAGATGAAGGTGGCGACATACTTACAGGAACAGATACAGCAACAAGAGGTATTGCTGAAGTTGACCTTTTGACTGGCGGCGCTGGGAGTGATCAGTTTGTGCTAGGTATTACTGTCGGTGTCTTCTATAGCGATAGTAATACTAGTACTTTGGGACTGGGCGACTACGCTCTGATTGCTGATTTCAATGCCACCGAAGATACGTTGCAATTGTCTGGCTCCAACTCGAGCTATAGCTTGGGAGCAGCGCCAACTGGTTTGGCTACAGGTACAGCCTTATTCCTGAATGAAACTAGTCCTGAACTAGTTGCGATCATTCAAGGTTCTAGCAACCTCACCCTTAGTGCCAGCTATTTCCTAACTGTCTAAAACATTATCTCAAATACAACTTAAATAATTAATTGTCTAGTACCGCCATGTTTACCTCGAATAATTACTGGCATCTTCATTGGGGATATCAAGAGCTTGCAACCATCTGATGACTGGCACACAGAAGAATTCCCGGTCTAAATACAATCGTTCTATTTTAAGCTTCAAAGGCTCAATCAGAGCTAAAAGATAAGTAATAATTGCTACTAAAGTATTTTGTTATTGAACAGCTTTAATAGCTAAGGTAACTCGTTTATTCTTTTTAATTACATAGACAGTAGCGTAGGCATAAAAAGAACAAGTGCCACTTTTACCTTAACCTATCACGGATGCTCTACACCTATATTTTTCAAGCACGACTAAATAATAATAGCAATCTTACCTACTGCTCGCTCACTTTCGCTATAAGTATGAGCTGCTGCTAATTCTTGTAAAGGATAAGTACGGTCAACGATTACACCAATTTTACCTGTCTCAATCAACTCTTTGAGGTAAATTAAGTCTTGGGCATTTGGTTTCTCAAAGACCAACTTAGCTTTTTTGCCAGGAATAATTTTGGTTAATAAATTTTGCAGAATACTTTTAGGACTAGGTAGTGTTGTGATATAAACTCCATTAGGTTTCAACACTTTCTTACTCTGAAAAAATGAGCTTTTTGCAACTGCATCAAAAATTACATCGTACTGTAATGTACTATTAGTAAAGTCTTGTTGAGTATAGTCAATAACACGATCTGCACTTAGAGATTTAATCAAATCTAAGTTTTTTGTACTGCTAACTCCCGTCACTTCTGCCCCTAAAACCTTAGCTATTTGAATAGCAAAAGTTCCTACACCACCCGCAGCGCCATTAATGAGAACAGCTTGTCCTGGCTGAGTATTACCCTGGTTACGTAAGGCTTGCAGTGCTGTGAGTGCTGCCAAAGGTACGCTAGCAGCTTCTTCATAAGTTAAATTATTTGGTTTAGTAGCAACCAAGTTTTCTGAAACAGCTGCAAATTCCGCGTAAGCACCGCCAGATAAGCCAGTGCGTCCATAGATAGCATCTCCTGGTTGAAAGCGTGTAGCATCAGAGCCAACTGCTACCACTTCTCCGGCTAAATCAAAGCCTAGAATCTTGGGAAATTTATTGCCAGTCGTGAAACTCAACATTCCCTTACGGATTTTCCAGTCAATAGGATTAACGCTGCTAGCATGAACTTTCACAAGTAATTGCGTTGGCTCGATTTGTGGTTCCTCCAAGTCTTCATACTGCAAAACCTCAGTAGAACCATATTGATGGATGACAACTGCTTTCATGACCTTCCTCCTCATATCTTGTGTTTTATAGAATTGAAATAATTTTTTTAATAAAATTGATAGCAAAATAAAATTTAGGCTCTTTATTACTTGTTATGCTAAAAACGCTTATAAAATAGCTCAGATTCCTTACAGGGCAAAAAAGACAGCTTTTAAGCTTGGATTTTGAGCCTTTGGAATAAAATTAAGGTTAAAACTACCCAAAAGCCTTGCTATTAAAGGTAAATCTCGAATTATTATTTCAATTTCAGCATAAAACCTACGGAAGAGCCAAAATTTATTACTTATCTAATAAATAGCCATCTTCCATGTAAATAATCCGATCTGCAATGTCTAAAATGCGATTATCATGAGTTACTAACAAGATAGTACAATTTTGTTCTTTAGCTAGGTTTTGCATTAATTCTAATACTTCTCTTCCCGATTTTTTATCGAGTGATGCTGTTGGTTCATCAGCTAGAACAATTTTAGGATTGGCAACCAAAGCACGAGCGATCGCAACTCGTTGTTTTTGTCCACCCGATAAATTATTTGGATAGTATTTCAGTCGATGTCCTAGTCCTACAGATTCCAGTATTTGTGCTGCTTGTTCCTTTCTTTGAGAGTAAGGGAACTCTTCATGCAGTTGCAAAGACATCTCTACATTTTCTTGTACAGTTAGACTGTCAATTAAGTTGTGCGCTTGAAAAATATAGCCAATTTGTCGGCGTAATTGTAGCAATAACCTATCAGAAGCACCGCATAGTTCTTGTCCCATTATTTGTAAGCTACCTTGTTGACAAGAACGTAATCCACCTATGAGAGTTAATAAGGTGGTTTTTCCTGAGCCGGATGGGCCTGTCATAATGACGATAGATCCAGGATTAATGGTTAGATTGATATCGGTTAAAACTTGTTTGCGTAATTTTCCTTGTCCAAAGTATTGATTGACATTACGGATGTTAATGATGGGTTCAGTTATTCCTGATTTAATTGGGTTAGGGTAATTTAGTGTTTGCATAAATTTCGGATTTTTTGAACGCAGAGATACGCGGAGGTTTTATGAGGAGGGAAGCGGAAGGGATTAAGGGATTATTTGATTATCAAAATGCCGAGCATTTCTTGATATTAGTTTAAGGAATGCTCGGCTTGGTTTTAGTTAGAGATGATTTTGAGTGGGGTTGCCTCAATACGGTTCAGTTAAGCCTTTTTTTTTCCCCCTGCTTCCTCTGCTTCCCCTGCTCCCCCTGCCTGCCTTAACAGATAAATTTCCTTAACTAAACTGTATTGGGGGTTGCCTAACTTTTTAAATTCACGATCTAAAGCTAGGTAACTTGATTGGCGTTGCTCTGCTAACAATGGAGATAATTTTTCTATGGGCATTAGTCCTGTTAGCGTAATACTTATGACCTCAGATTGGCTTATTTGATGAGGTTTTGGGTTAACAGCTAGAGACACTGTACATTCAGGGGTTAGTGATGTGGTTTGTTTTTGAGGATTTTTGTTGATGACTGGAGGTAACTGAGGAAAATTGTCTTCATTGCTACTATCAGTAACACTCACTTTATAAGTCTTGTGTTCAAAAGGATATGTTGGTAATGGTACTCGACTAACATCTGAAGAAAATAGAGGTTTAGTGTTAAACCGCACACCTGCAATATATAATTTTGCTAGTGTCACAAGCCAACGTTTCACAGATGGTTGCTGGTTATCAGCACAGAACCACAACTGTGGATTATCTACTAATTGTTTTTTGAGGAATTGAGCATTTCCTAAATCTAGATAAACTGCTTCTTCACTGACAACTTCTTGACAGCTAGCAAGATTTAATTGTGAAGAAGTTTGCACCAGTTTTGCTAGTTGTGGGTGAGAAATTGTCACAGAGTTTCTGAAGATGCCGCCTACAGTTACTAGTGGGCAAGTCCAGGTAGGTGCGATCGCCTCTGTATGCTGTTCATTAACAGGATGAATAATTGTGCCTGCTTCTATCTGTACTAGCAATGACATCGCCTGTTCTAAAGGAATTTTGCCAGTCAGACAAGCTCCTACTAAAACGCCTGTTCCTTGTACTAGTAAGCTATTGGGTTGGAGTTCTAGAGACATCAGCAACCGACCCAAGGCATACTGGACTGCAAAAGTGTGTGCTTTGTTTGTCAGGGCATTTCTACGGTTTGAAGCTTGAGTCCAGAGGTTTTCGCACTGAGTGTAAGCTTGCTGAAAATGAGGGAAACGTTGTCCTAATGTTTCCACTTCCTCCGGTGCTAGAGCAATGCTGTCATCCATGACTACGTGTACTCTAGCTACGCGTTGGGGATTAGCACGACCTGCGTAAATATCTGAATGTGGCTGTTCCAAACAAATTGCTTTGAGGGTTTCTAGCAGATGTTGGCGATTGCTTACAACCATAGCAGCTTTATAAGCCTGTTCCCTTTGAGTATTATTCATAGTGAAGCATACTTGGGCAGCTTGTTGTTCAGGATACTTCACAAGATGGTCGAGCAGTTGTGTAGCCACTTGCTTAAGAATTTTTTGGTTCCGCGCAGTCAATAACAGTAAATTAGGTGCAGATTGATTGGCATTAGCTGGGCGTTGAGATAATACCGGAGATTCTTCTAGAATTACGTGACAGTTAGTACCACCAAATCCAAATCCATTGATACCTGCACGCCTTGGACTAGTCTTGACAGACCAATTCATCCCTTGTTCGCCGATAGGATAGAAAGGTGTCTCGGCAAAATTAATATGGGGATTGGGGTCTTGAAAACCGACAGTACCGGGAATGTTACCATGCTGCATAGCTAGTACAACTTTAATCAGGCTGACTATGCCAGAGGCAGACAACATATGACCAATAGAAGATTTTACCGAACCGATCGCACAGAAGCTGCGATCGCTAGTAAAACTGCGGAAGGCTTGAGTCATGCCCTCGACTTCGACGGGGTCTCCAAGTAAAGTACCTGTACCATGCGTTTCAATGTAAGATACTGTTTGCGGGTCGATACCAGCATTACGATAAGCTTTGCGGATGGCTTCTGCTTGTCCTTTGGGATTAGGTGCTGTGATTCCTTGAGAATGTCCATCATTATTCACTGCCACACCTTTAATAACTGCGTGAATATAATCACCATCGGCGATCGCATCTTTCAGGGGTTTGAGAATTACTACACCTGCGCCTTCGCCTAAAACCATGCCACCAGCACGGCGATCAAAGGGGTAACATTTGCCATCAGGGGAGAGAGCCTTAACCTTGCTCAAAAAGGTATAAGGGCTAGGGCTGAGATTCAGATTCACTCCCCCAACAATCGCCATGCGAGTTTGACCAGCACGCAAACTTTCACAAGCAATATTTAATGCTACTAGTGATGAAGAACAAGCTGTATTCACTGACAAGCTTGGTCCATTGAAATCTAGACAGTGGCTGACTCTAGCAGCAATGCCATTTAACTCGTTACCTGCTGCTGACTCTGGCAGAATTTCGCTGGGTTTGAGTACATTTGTCAAGGTTCCCAGCAAGTTTTGCTGATCCTGGGGAGACAGGCTACTAAACCAAGAGCTTGTTTCTAAACGCTTCCGCAATACAGCATATTGTTGATAATTAATGAAGTGTTCTACATAGTTATTTTGTCCACAACCAACAAACACGCCTATATCTTGGGTACGATATCTGCCGCCGTAACCTGCCATTTGTAAAGCTTGCCAAGCGACTTCTAAAAACAATCGCTGTTGCGGATCCATTGCTGTGGCTTCACGGGGAGAGATGCCGAAGAATAGGGCATCAAAATCATACGGACGCTCGAGAAATCCGCCCCGTTTACAATAAGTTGTATGTGCCGCCGTGCCATCTTTTTCAAAGTAATCTTCAGTTGACCAACGTTCAGCAGGCACATCACGAATAACTGATTTTCCTGCCATCAGTAAATCCCAATACTGTTCTAAATTATCAGCGCCAGGCACTTTACAAGCCATACCAATAATTGCAATGTCTTGTTCTCTTATTTCCTGTGCTTGAATGTTCACGTTTTTGAGATTTTCTGGTTGGTTGTTGTTAATAGTAGGAACCTTTGTCGTTTCAGCATTTTTGGATATATTTGGTGCAGTATAGCCCTGACTTTCTAAGAAATCTGCCAAATCATCAGGGGTTTGATATTCAAATAATAAAGTAGGAAATAACTCTTGGTTGAGGGTTTGGCTGAGTTGTTTGATGGCTTCTATCATCCCAATTGAATCTAAGTCTAGTTCTTGAAAGTTTTTACTTCCTTCTAGTTGTGCTTCAGGAATAGATAGATATTGAGCTAAGATTCCCCGCACTAATTGACGCATATTTTGAGTTTTCGGAAGAGATGGAGGGGTAATTGGTAGTTGGGGTTGTTCTGGTTGAATAAATTTTGGCTCAATCAAATCAATAATGTGAATTACAGCAGATTCATTTGAAGATAAAGCTTGCAAAAAGGCGTTGACAGCTTGTGGCGGCGCGAGTAAATTTAAACCTTTAGCTTTAGCTATAAATGTGAGAGCAAAGCCACCAATTTTTGCCATGCCTTTATCACGCCATAAGGAGAAATTCACAGCTAGCGATCGCCCGGCTCCTCCTCTTTGGGTACGATAAATAACATAATTATCTAAGAAAGCGTTAGCGGCGGCATAATCTCCTAAGTTTGCGCCCCATTGGGGATGAGAAGCAGCGGCTGAGGAAATGACCACAAAAGATTTTAAGGGTTCGTTTTGTGTGACCTGATCTAAAATTATTGTGCCTTGGACTTTAGGAGCCAATACTGGAGCAACAGTTTTTGGTGTTTTGTTAATAACTTTAAATGTGGTATTATGTTGAACACCCGCAGCGTGGATAACTCCATCTAAGTGACCAAAGCAATCATGGATGTTTACTATTAACTGTTGCATCTGGGCTGCATTGGTGACATCTACAGCTTGATACATAACTGTAGCGCCCAGTTGCTCTAAGTCGCGAATTACTTGAATGCGTTTACTATTGGTTTTATCTGTCTGCAAAGCATCCCAAGTATCTTGGGGTGGTAAGGTACTCCGTCCAGTAAGTACCAAATTCACGGGTACTTGACTCACCAGTCCCTTAGCTATTTCTGCTCCCACATCACTAGTACCACCAGTAATCAACCAAGTTTCTCTGGCAGTATGAGTTTTAGGAGATCCAGCATTGGGGGTAACTTTGATTTTTTCTAAGGTGCGTCTGAGGCGTTGTCCTTGGCGAATAGCTACTATACCATCTTGAGCAGGTTTAGCTGCTAACTCTTGGAATAAAATTTGGGCTAATGTTTCTGAAGATATGCTTTGGGGAATTACATCTACTATTTTGGTTTGTATATTTTCGTTTTCTTGAGTAATTGTTTGTGCTATTGTAGCTCCCATTACTTGATGTAAACCGGAAATCTGTTCATTTGCAGATGTAATATAAGCACCTTGAGTTAACACAAGGAAGTTAATAGGAATGTCAGGATAATATTTAATTAATGCCTGTCCTAACAACAAGATATTATATATGTTTTCTTCTAGCTGATTGTAATTGCCACTGCTGATAATGGTTGAGCCTAGAGCTTGAGTATAATTCCATAAATAAATAGTTGCACTAACTTTCCAGCCATCTGCTTTAATTACTTGCATTAACTGCTCGTAGTCTTGAGGATGAGATGGGTTAATCGTAAAATTCCGGGCATTATCTTGGATAAATTTTTCACCAGCAGTCACAAAATAAACAGCGTATTTTTTGTTATCAAACAGCTTGCCTAAATTTTCTGCAAGGTTGTCACTATCTTTGAAAATGACCACAGCGCCGGCAGGCATTTCTGGAGAGACAATTAAGGATTCTGGCTGCCATTGCCAACCGTAAAACCATTCTTGAACTAAGGGATCAATAGTTTGCTTGTACAAGGTATTTGTTAAATTTTGGCTAGGAGAGACTACAGGTGATGATAGTTGAGGAAGATTCTGCTCAGTTGCAGGATGATGAGAATTGAGCTGCATATCTGATGCTTGTATCCAAAAACTTTCACGCTGAAATGGATAAGTTGGTAATGATACTTTTTGGCGAACATAATCTTGGTCAAATCCAATCCAATTAACTTCAAAGCCACGAACATATAAAGTTTTGAGACTATCGAGTAATTGCGCCCAGTCTGCCTGACCTTTTTTGAGAGAATGTAACCAAGTTGCCGCATTTTCAGGTAAACACCGTTGCCCCATTCCCGATAATATTGGTGTGGAACCAATCTCTAGAAATAATTCATAACCTTCTTGATGCAGTGTTTTGACCCCATCAGCAAATCTCACAGCCTCACGGATATGATGAGTCCAGTAACTAGCTGACATGACTTCATCTGTAGTCAGTTGCCCAGTCAGGTTAGAAACTAACTGAACTTGGGGTTCTGAGTAATTCACTTTTGCCGCAATTTGCTGGAAATCTGCCAGTATGGGTTCCATCAAGGGGGAGTGGAAAGCGTGGGAAACATTCAACTTTGTTGTTTTGACTCCCTCGGCTGTCAGTTGCTGCACCACTGCTTGTATTGCCTGACGCGCACCGGAAATGACGATGTTTTCTAGGCCGTTGATGGCGGCAATTCCCACTACATCTTGATAAGGTGCTATGGCTTGGCTAACCCTGGCTTCAGTGGCAAATACTACAACCATCTCCCCATCACGGGGCAAACTTTGCATCAGTTGACCACGGTTAGCTATTAGCTTGATGGCATCTTCTAAACTAAATACACCAGCCACGCAAGCAGCAGCATATTCACCAACGCTATGTCCCATGACTGCATCGGGTTCTATACCCCAGGATTGCCATAGTTTGGCTAAGGCATACTCTAAAGCGAAAAGTGCAGGTTGAGTATAAGCAGTTTCATTCAGAGGTGAGTTAACACCATCAGGATAGAGGACTGATAATAGAGGTTGTTCCAGGTAAGGGCGTAACAACTGGTCACAATGGTCTAACGCTTGGCGGAAACTGGGTTGAGTTGCATACAGTTCACGCCCCATATCTACGTACTGCGAACCTTGACCTGTAAAGATAAAGGCTATCTTTGGTTTTTTGCGGTTACGTACTTGCCCAGTTGCTAATTCTGCTAGTTGTTTGCCGGTAGCAAACCCCCCTAGTTGTTGGCATAATGTTTCCGTAGATGCTGCGGCGATCGCTAGACGATGGGGAAAATGCGATCGCCCTGTATTCGCACTAAAGCAAATATCCGCCAAGGAAACATCAGTTTTTGCTAAGAGTGCCTCATAATGTCTAGCCAAATCTTGTAAAGCGTTCTCAGTTTTGGCAGATAAAGTTAATAAATGCAAAGAACGTTCAACATCATTACCTGGCTTAGGATATTGGGGAGCCTCTTCCATAACCATGTGTACATTGCTGCCACCCAAACCAAAGGAACTAACCCCGGCTAAAGCAGAACCGGATCTTTTCGGCCAAGGACTCAAGGTTTGCTGCACTCGTAAGGGGAGAGTAACAAAAGGAATATGGGGATTTGGCTGTTGGAAATGCAAACTGGGGGGTATTTCTTTGTGCTTGAGAGCCAAAGCTACTTTAATTAAGGCAGCAATGCCAGCTGCCGCTTCCAAATGCCCAATATTAGACTTCACCGAACCAATGGCGCAAGGCTCACCCAAAGAGCGACCAGTAGATAATACGGAACCCAAAGCCTTAGCTTCAATCGGATCGCCTAATAAAGTGCCTGTGCCATGAGCTTCTACATACTGAATTTGGCTAGGAGAAACACCCGCTTGGGCATAAGCCTCACGCAATAATGATTCCTGTGCCCACTGACTGGGAGCAGTCACACCATTAGTTAATCCATCATGGTTAGTAGCACTACCACGAATCACTGCATAAATTGGATCACCATCGCTTAAAGCCCTGGATAAGCGTTTTAAGACAACCAGACCCACGCCTTCACCGCGTACTATGCCGTCAGCTTGAGCATCGAAGGTTTTGCAGCGACCATTGGCAGCTAACAGACCAGCTTTGCTATAAAAAACACTTGCTCCTGGTTCGAGAATGAGGTTGACACCCCCAGCTAGGGCGAGAGTAGAGTCACCCTGCCACAGACTTTGACAAGCTAAATGAACCGCCGTCAGCGATGAGGAACAGCCCGTATCTACCACCATACTCGGCCCGTGAAAATTAAACCGATAGGAAAGACGATTAGCTGTCATAAAATTACCACTACCAGAACCAGTGTAGGCATCAATGGTAGATGGATTCTTCATCTGCATCTGGGCGTAATCATTCCACATTAGTCCGATAAATACGCCAGTGCGAGAACCAGCTAGACTTTCTGGTAGAATGCCAGCATCTTCTAGAGACTCCCAAGCTACTTCTTGCAACAGCCGTTGCTGAGGATCTATTGCTGCCGCTTCCCGCCGGGAAATACTGAAGAAGTGGGGGTCAAATTGGTCAATATCTTTGAGAAAGCCACCCCAGAGATTATTCGTTTTACCTGGGGCTTTTGGGTCTGGATCATAAGCTGCCAGAAGACTTGAGCGTTCTTTAGGAGTTTGGGCGATCGCATCTACCCCATCTCGTAGCATCTGCCAGAAAGCATCTTTATCTTTCGCTCCAGGAAAACGACAACCAATACCAATAATTGCGATAGGTTCCATGCTTCTAACGTCTCCCGTTAACATAAACTTTAGACTGACCTGATGAGTTCTCTAAATACTGGGACAGCGTTTCAATAGTTGGATAGTCCCACAGCAGTGTGGCAGGTAATTTAATGTGCAACCAATCTTCCAGGTCAGCAGCCAAAGTCACAGCTACCACCGAATTGATACCATAGAGGGCAAAGGGTTCATCAATCTCAATCGTTTCCGCGCCAAATTCTAACTCCTCAGAGATGCGAGAAATCAACCATGCTTGAATTTCTTCAGCGTTAACACTCTTACGGAGATTTACTATTTGGTCATAACCGGAATGACCGATAAAACTAGGCTTTCCATTAGTGACGAACTTTGGTTGTGTAGTGCTGTATTGATTAACTTTTGTTAGGTTCTCTAATTTAGATAGTGGCGACATTCTCGATTTCTCCTAAGTATTTTTGAAAAAGTGATGAGTGATGAGTGGGGAGATGGGGAAGACAATTATTACCTTCTGCCTGCTACTACTGCCTCCTGCCTTCTGCCTTGAGACCACTGACCGATACTATTTAAGCTGTCAGTGAGGAATTTGGCTTTACAAGCATGACGTTGAATTTTGCCACTGGAAGTTTTAGGAATACTGCTAATTTTCAGTAAAACTACACCATAAACATCTAATTCATGTTGTTCTGAAACTGTCTTGCGGATGGTTGCAATGACTTCATTAGCATCGAGATGACGGAGGTATTCACGTTTTACTTCCTGAGTAATTACCAATTTTTCACTACCATTTGCTTCAATGGTGAATGCTGCACCACTTCCAGCTTGTAGCGCTGGGTGGCTTTGTTCGACTGTCAATTCAATATCTTGAGGATAATGATTGCGTCCGCGAATGATTAGTAAATCCTTGAGACGGCCTGTGACAAATAATTCACCATCTTGAAGAAAACCCAAGTCGCCGGTACGTAGAAATGGGGTTGAAGCCAAGGCTTCGCTAAAATCTGTATTGGCTATGTAAGCTTGAAAAGTTTCTTTTGTGGCTTCAGGTCGATTCCAGTAACCTTGAGCTACATTGGCACCTGATACCCAAATTTCACCTACTTCATGAGGTTGGCAAAGAGTTAAGGCTTCAGGATTAACAATGATGAGTTGTTGTTCTATCACTGTTTTACCGCACCCAACTAATGTCCTATAGTTATCACCCTCGTTATCAGACACTACTTGGTCTTGTTCCAGTGCTGCGGTTTGGAAGTTTTGCAACATAGGTAAATTACTAGTTAACCCACCAGAAACTAGTAGAGTAGTTTCAGCCATGCCATAGCAAGGATAAAAAGCTTGAGGACGAAAACCACAAGATGCAAAGGCGGCGGTAAATTGTGTGAGAGTTTCTGCACGAATTGGTTCTGCACCATTGAAAGCAACATTCCAACTGCTCAGGTCAAGAGTTGCTTTTTGTTCTTCGGTAATTTTTTTAATACACAAATCATAAGCGAAATTAGGCCCGCCACTAGTAGTTCCTTTGTAATCAGAAATAGCTCGTAACCAGCGATAAGGACGTTGTAGAAAAGCTACAGGCGACATGAGAATACAAGGGATTCCCAAATACATGGGTTGAAGCATATTACCAATTAAACCCATGTCATGAAAAAGAGGCAGCCAACCCACAAAAACTGTTTTGTCGGTATGCTGCATCGCCTGTTGAATCATCTGCTGATTATATAGAATATTTCCATGACTCACCATTACACCCTTCGGTGTACCTGTAGAGCCAGAGGTATATTGCAGAAATGCTAGTTTATTTTTGTCTATAAATAACTCTTGCCATGCTGAGGCTAATTCCCAAGAAATATCATCGGTTGCAAGCCAGGAAAATGCTTGTAACTCTGGATATTCGATGAACTTGCTTTCTACATTAGATAATGTTTCTATGGTGGTCAGCGCTACGGCTGCGCCTGCATCTGCCATAATTGATTGCAGACGTACAAAAGATTGATTAGAGCGGGGAGGATAAGCAGGAACAGCAATCACTCCAGCATAAAGACATCCAAAAAATGCACTGATAAATTCTAGACCTTGGGGATAGAGTAGCAGCGCTCGTTCTCCTGTTAAGCCGAGATTTTGAAGTTTAGCTGCGATCGCTCTTGCGTTTTTGTCTAGTTCTTGGTAACTTAAACAGGACTCTTCAGTTTCTCCGTCCAAGAGATACCTATAAGCAACTTGATGAGGCTGAATTAAAGCTCTATAGCGTAGGCAGTCAACTAAGCTAGAAAATTTTACGTTTATCATCATATTTATCATGTAATTTTTCCTAAATTATTCCGAAAGCAGCAATAATAAATTTCTAAGCAAAGGTTACTAACAACCCAAAATATGCTCATAGTTTGAGCTTTTTAAGTTCCATAATTCTGTTTAATTTGAAAACTTTCAGCTTCTGCAAAGCTAAGTTTCACTTCATGTAGCTGTTTTATTTATCATTTGTTTCCTTGAGATTTATGCAAATATGGCAATGATTTACTCTCGTTTGTTAGTTTCAGGAGAGAACAATCTCTAAACTCTATTATTTGAACGTTTTTCAACAAGCTTAAATGAGCAAGCTATACTACTAGCGTGGCAAGGCTAAACTTGTCCATTAGCTAAAATCTTTATCATCCGCGTACCCTGCGGGAAGACTTCTGTACGAGACGCTAACGCGAACATCAACATCGGCGTTAATCGGCGGTTAATTATTCTTATCTGACATCTTGCACCTTCGAGTGGAAGCAAGTTTAAGACTTCCGTTGTTGTTCCAACCAACTTTCTAAAGTTTTTCTACGTTGTTGTGCCACTTTTGCCTGTCTCGGAACGTCTTTTTTCATCTCTGGGTTAGAAAAATCCAGTTTTTTCTCAGTCAGTACAAATTTGCCTTTCTCTTTAATCACCACAGGTATAGATGAATGATGCACTTGCCAAATACTCAAATGTTGCCAACTACTAAGTTTTACTTTCTCCCCATTCATCATCTCTGGAGCTTGATGGATGGCACAGTAAGCTTTGTTAGTTTCACTAGCAATTTTATGAAACTTCTGGATTTCAGTTTCTAGTTGAGTTGATAAAGCATTGATAACCTCACTTAAAGAGGCCAGTTCTTGAAAGCCGTAAACTACTTTATCCTGAAGATTGCGCCACTGTTGCTGCTTTTTATATTCACAAAGCTTTTGATAGTATTCAGCTAGAGCAGTTACATCATTATGTAATTGTGCCAAGGTAACTTGTTTAGAAACTACTTGAGGTGGAGTGATTGATGTGTCTTTAACAAGAAAGGTAGTCATAGTTTACAATAGGAAAAATAGACTCAATAGTTAAAAAATCTCTGCCGGGTCAGTCTCTCGGAGTTTTTGGATAGCAATAATGCCAGAAATAACACACATTAAGATAGTTAATGCTAGTACTAGCAGACTTCTATCAAATACCATTGCTATTGGTAGGCGTGTGGCATTTCTAGTTAAAGAATACAGAAATAAAGAGAGATTAAATCCTGGGACAAATCCTAAAATCGCTAAAATTAAAGCTTCCTGTAATACTACAGATAATAAATATGTGTTTGTATATCCCATAGCCTTAAGAGTGGCATATTCGGGTAAATGGTCGGAAACATCACTATAAAGAATTTGATAAACAATAACGATACCGACAATAAAACCCATCAGAGCTCCTAAACTAAAAATAAATCCAATAGCTGTATTGTTTTTCCAGTATTCCTTTTCAAATTCAATAAATTCTTGACGGTTTAAAATTTTAATATCACCAGGTAAGCCAGATTTAAGGACTTTCGCCGTTGCTTGAGGATCAGCATTTGGTTTAAGAGTCATTACCCCTACACTGACTTGTCCTGCTTTAATTTTGGGAAATATGCGTTGAAAATTTAAATCACTAGTAATTAAGCTGCCGTCAGCCGCAAAAGAAGCTCCTACTGTAAATAAACCTTGGAGTTCTATCCGGCGAGATTCTAATTCAGTAGTCACAATCTTACCTGCTTCCAGGTCGATAACTGTACTATCATACTCACCCCTAGAAGCTCTATCAAACATGAGAGTATCTGGCAGCTTAATTTTATCAAGGTTCTGGTTCACTTCAGGAAGATTAAACACAGATTTTTCAGGGTCAAATCCCATAACTAAGATAGATTGTGTTCGACGAGTTTTCGGATTCTTCCAGTCGGCGAAATTAATGTATAAAGCATCAGCAGCTTCTACATTTTTAAAACTCATAGCTTGATACAGACGGCGACGAGGAAATGTTTCCATATTTGCCCAATTACGAGCTTGAGTACTGGTGATGAATAAGTCTCCTCGTAATTTTTGATGGATAATAGTATTGCTATCATAAAGAGCAGTTTGGAAACCTAACTGCATAAACATGAGAATATCTGCAAAGGTAATTCCTGCTAAAGCAACTAGAAGACGACTTTTATTGCGGCTAAGTTGCCGCCAAGCTAAAGGTATTTTACGCATCATTCATTATTTAAACATAATTGATAGTTGTTAAAACGAAGCAATATATTATTAATCAAGGTTAAATTTCAATTGCTACTTTCACTTGTAGATTAGTTAAACCTGCTACCCGTTTACTATCTTCACTATTGAGTCGAATTTTAACTTCTACGACTCTGGCATCTTCATCAGCAGTTGGATCAGCATCCAAAATATCTTTTTTGCCAATTTGTAACCCAATTTGCTTGACCACTCCCTTTAATTCTTTTGCTAAAACATTGCTGGTAATGGTGACTTGTTGACCAACTTTGATTTTATTTACATCACTTTGGTAAACTTCAGCTACCACATACATTTGGCTAGTTTGACCTAAATCAACAATGCCTTTATCTTTAACAACTTCTCCAGATAAAGTGTGAATTTTTAAAATTTGACCGCTTTTAGGAGTTAGCACATATGCTAAATCGAGGTTAGCTTTGGCTTCTCTGACAGAGGCGATCGCATTTTGCACTTCTGCTTCGGCTACTGCTACATCCACTGGACGAACTTCCGCAATGCCATCGAGGGTAGCTTTTGCTTGATTTAGCTCCTGCTGTTTGGCTTGTTGGATTTGCTTGAGAGTGGCTTTGGCTTCGTTGAGTTGCTGTTGTATTGTTTCCACTAGCAAGTACTTATTATCGCGTACAGAGGCAGAAATCGCTCCTTCTTGATAAAGCAGTTGATAACGCTGATATTCTGTTTCTGCGTTGCGAAGTTCAGCATCTAGACGTGAGATAGTTGCAGTTTGAGCAGTTATTTCTCCACGTTTTTCAGCTTGTAAACGGGCGATAGTTGCGGCTTGGGCATTAATCTCACCAGTTTTTGCGCCTGCTTTTACTTGCGCTAGGCGCACTTGAGCAACTTTAACTTGTTCTTGTACTTTTTCTACGGCTCTCTGTAAGCGATCGCGGCTATCTAAAATAGCAATTACCTGGTTAGCATAGACTTGATCGCCTTGTTTTACCAATAATTTCTCAACTCGACTACCTTCACTAGAAATTGGTGCAGATAGTTGAATGACTTCACCATCAGGTTCTAATCTCCCCAAGGCGGCAACAATTTTACTTTCTGCGCTACTGGTGGCTATAGGTGCGGGTGAAGAACTAACTTGTGTAGATTGCCAACGCGAGAAGACATAAATAGTGGTACCAGTTACTAAAACTGTGGCAATGAATAGAGTAGTAGCCCTTTGAACAGGATGTTGGAAAAAATACTGCTTTTTTATGCTGGAATTTTGTACCATAATTGGCTAATTATTTCATTTGACAACTACAACAGCAATACAACTAGACTACTCTAATGAGTAAATTAGTATTTAATATTGCACTCATACACAACAAATACTGAACTGGGTAGCAGTGTTTACAGGATGAACACCCTATAGTTTATTAATCAGTGTGAAGTCATTGAATTACGCAGATACATAAATATCAAGTTTTGTAACAATCTGCATTGACTCTCGAAATATCTCTGACAACTCAAGCAAAGCGCAACTAAATCAACTGCATATTTATTACATTCTTCATCAATTCCAAGTTTTATGCCTAATAAAATGCAGCGCAAATTATTGCTTGTTTGCTGAAACTATCCTCTCTAAACTTTTCCTAAAACAATAATTATGACTAAACTACCTAATGGCCCTAAAACTCAACCTTTACTACAGTTAATACTGTGGATGAATGATACACTTGGCTACATGGAAAAAGCAGCAAAACGTTATGGAGACATATTTACATTACAGTTAGGTGCAAAATCAAAATCAGTAGTTTATGTTAGTAATCCACAAGCAATTCAACAGATATTTAATGGAGAGTCAAAGCAATTTAGAAATGCTGGTAATCAGCTTTTTCAACCAATTTTAGGTAGTAGTTCATTAATCGTTCTAACTGGCAATAACCATCGCCGTCATCGCCAGTTAATTATGCCTTCATTTCATGGCTCACGACTAAAAGCTTATGGAGACATAATTTGTCAGACCACTGCACAAATATTTAGCCAGTTAACTCCAGGGGAAGACTTCTTCGCGCGTTCTATTACAGAACATATTTCAGGTAAAATCATTCTCAAAAGCGTTTTTGGTGATGCTCAAGGTAATCGTTTGCAAAAACTCGATCAACTGATTAGTTCACTACTAGAATTTGCGAAATATCCCTTAGTTTCCGGTATGTTTTTTCTACCCTTCTTACGAAAAGATTTAGGCAAATGGAGTCCTTGGGGATATGTCTGTCATATCATGCGGCAAATTGACGAGTTATTATATGCAGAAATTCAAGAACGTCGCCAGCAATACAACCCTGAAGGGACTGATATTTTGAATTTACTCATATCTGCGCGGGATGAAGCTGGTGAACCCATGACGGATCAGGAACTGCGCGATGAGTTAGTGACGCTAGTGTTTGGTGGTAAAGATGGGATTGCATCAGCTATGGCTTGGTCTTTATATTGGGTTTATCATTTGCCTAATGTTGCTGAAAAGTTAAGGCAAGAAATATCTTCCCTTGGTACATCACCAGATCCGTTAACTATTGTCAGACTACCTTATTTGAGTGCTGTTTGCAAAGAGATTTTACGCATTAGTCCTGTAGAAATTCAGACTCAACCTCGCATAGTCGCTTCACCTGTTGAGATGATGGGATATGAATTACCAATTGATACAGTATTGATACCTGCAATTTATCTTTTACATCAGCGCGAGGATTTATATCCTCAACCCCAGGAGTTTATACCAGAACGTTTCATTGATAAACAATTTGCTTATTATGAGTATATGCCTTTTGGTGGTGGTAGCCGTCGTTGCATTGGCGCAGCATTTGCGGAATTTGCACTCAAATTAGTGTTAGCAACTACTGTGTCAAAGTATGATTTAACTTTGGCTAGCGATCGCCCTATTAAACCTGTGCTTAGTGGTTTAAATCTTGTGCCTAGTGATGGTGTAAAAATGAAATTTATTGGTATGCGGGTAAGTGATAGTTTTGTGGAAGATAAAGTTTTAGCTATCTAAATCCGGCTTTGCTGATTGAAAATAGAAGAGCTTTTCAGTTTATTGACTAGAACTTTTGTAGTTCAGTTTATTTGCATCTTCCTACTTGTCTCCCTTCAAATATTAGCTTTTTTGCATAAATATTGGGATTAATGCAGAACAGTAAAAAGCAAGATTAATCCCAGGACGGCAATAAGTCTGCTGATGCTCAATTATATTGACTTTTAAGGAAGCACAATGAATCATAAAATTATCGAACAGCAAATTTTGGCGCGGGTAAGTAAGATTACAGGACATAGTACAGAAGACATCGAACTAGATATGTTCTTGGAAGCAGACCTGGGCTTTGATTCGATTAAGATGGTAGAACTGCTCAACGGTTTGATTCAACTGATTCCTGAACAACAGCAAGCTGAGTTTATGGAAGCTGTACCTCTGCAAAACTTGATTCAGTTGCAGACTGTGGGCGAAGTCATTCGTGTTGTGGAAAATTGGTTGGTTCCTCCAGCAGCAGAACTTGTGTTAGAGATTTCTCAGCCAGTAGCACCACAAATTATTGTAGATACACAACCAAGACAAACAAGCGATTGCCAAAATCACTCCTCTCAAGTCAAACAGCAAATTTTGGCGCGGGTAAGCAAAATTACAGGGCATAATCCAGAAGACATTGAACTAGATATGTTTTTGGAAGCAGACCTGGGCTTTGATTCGATTAAGATGGTAGAACTGCTCAACGGTTTGATTCAGCTGATTCCTGAATCACAGCAAGCTGAGTTTATGGAAGCTGTACCTCTGCAAAACTTGATTCAGTTGCAGACTGTAGGCGAAGTTATTCGTGTTGTGGAAAATTGGTTAATCTCTTCAGAACCAGAAACAAATATTATTGAAAATAATTTATCTACACAACTACAAACTATTATTGAAACACCAGTACAGAAAACCGAGACAGTAGAAATACTTGATGTCCAAACTTATCAATTATTGACTCACTGGCTGATAAAATCTAACAGTTTGTGTTCGAGTTTGCGCTTACAAGGAACTTTTGATTTGAAGATTGCTTGGCAAAGTTGGCAAGACTTAATTGCTAGGCATCCCATGTTAAGAGGACACTTTATCATTCCCGATGGTGCTACCAGCTTTAAAAATTATCAACTAGTAGTGGATGAAAATCCTTCAATACCCTTAATTCCCGTTACTGATGTCAGACATTTAGATAGTCAGGCTAAAGAGAAAGCTGTTAATGAAGAGTTCCATCATTGGTTGAATTACGAATGGGAATTGGCTGCATGGCCTTTGCATCAGTTTTCGGTGTTCTGGTTAGAAGATTCAGTTTATCAGCTGTTCTTAGGTAACGAACATTTGGTTTCTGATGGGCTGGGAAATCATATAATTCTGCGCGAATTTATGGAAATTTACCGTGCAAAATTAGCAGGAGAAACACCAGATTTACCACCAGCAACTACAGTTAAAGATTATCAAGAATTAGTACAAAAATTAAATGCTTGGCGCGAACCAAGTGAAGAAAAAGCGCTGAGAGAATATACTCTTAGTCAGGGACGAGATGCTTACTTCTGGAATCCTCAAGGCGATCGCATTGTCTCCCATCTCCCCGTTTTCCAGAATCGTCAATATCGTCTAGGAAAGGATATCACTAATCAACTCATCTCTCGCACTCGTGAATGGCGACTACCACTAAACTCGCTGCTTTTAGGTGCTTTCTTACGGGCTGCGGCTAAATTTGAGCAGTCTTCTCAACCAATGATTGTCCAAATTCCTACCAGTGGTAGAGTATACCCAGGAATAGATGCTGGCAATATAGTTAGTGACTTTGCCCAGAATTTAGCATTGAGTTTTGAGCGTCCCAAGGCGGATGAGAGTTGGCAATCTCTATTAAATCGCATCCACCAAGAAGTTCAAAAAGGATTGGTGAGTGGTTGCGATCGCGCTCAACTCCATCAAATGGCAGCGACAATCAAAGATAATATCGTTTTAGATAATGGCAAGGTTCCCGAAACAATTTTATCTATATTCCAGGGCGCTTGGAAATCAAACCTTTACCTTCCTTATACAGGCAATACTCATATCAAAAAATGCTATGGTTCTTTAGAAGTTGTAGACTACCGAGCCGGGGGAATGAATGCTGTAGGAACCATAGATATCTTACAAGAAATTTTTGATGATTCTCTGCATATTTTCGCCAGTTATGATGGTAAATTCTTCGCACCATCACTAATTGATAGCTTAATTGCAGAATATATGAATCAACTGCATGAATTAGCTGCATTACAAATACAATTCTCCCCAGTGACAAAACTTGTGCCAGAGATACCAACACAAGGTATTCTCTCCACACTGCGAAAAATTGTGGCGGAAATTAGCCATAACCACATTACTGATGCAGATATCAAAAAAGATTTAGAAGCAGAATTAGGCATCAATTCTCTAGAATTGATCCGCATCATTACCCAACTAGAAAAGCAGCTAGGCAAGTTAGACAGAAAAGCCTTACTCGGCTGTAGAACTATATTAGAAATGGCGGATGTACTCAGCCCGAAAACTCAACCCCAGCCATCACTCATACCTTTACAACTGCCAACCGTTACCCAAGACAAATATCTTTTAGAAATTCCTTATCTGCAAATTATCAAGCAAGCCCAACGCACCCCTGATGCTGTGGCTATTCTGGAGGAAGATCGTCAACTTACCTACAAACAATTAGACCTTCTTTCTAACCAAATTGCTAACTATTTGCGCGACCAAGGAGTAAAACCTGGTGTGCTGGTGGGGATGATGCTGGGGCGTAGTTCACTGATGTTTGTCGCCGTTTTAGGTATCCTCAAGGCTGGTGGGGCTTACGTTCCTTTAGATCCTTCCTATCCCGATGAACGCCTCCGCTACATTCTAGAAAATGCTGAACTGAAAATTCTACTCACGGAACACAAATTAGATGCTAAATTAACAACTTGTCTAACTTCAGAGTTGCCATTGCAGAGTTTGCTATTCTTGGATGAAGGAAGGTATGTTGCTAATCCAGCCTGGAAGCAAGTAGAGAAAAATGTTTGGTCAAGTTGGTCAACTCAAGAACCAACTTTGTTAAACAATCCAGAGGATTTGATGACTGTATTGTATACCTCTGGTTCTACGGGTCGTCCTAAAGGTGTGATGCTCAATCACCAAGGATACATGAATCGCTTACAGTGGATGCAGGATGCTTTCCAACTCCGCCCAGGTGAACGTGTTGCCCAGAAAACTTCCTGCTGTTTTGATATCTCAGTTTGGGAAATTTTCTGGCCGTTGATGGTGGGGGCTACGGTTTGTCCTGTAGAAACAGAAACTGTCAAGAATCCTTGGAGTTTTGCCCAATGGCTGCAAGACACTGGCATTAACATTGTGCATTTTGTGCCTTCTCTATTTGGGGAATTTTTGAGTGCTTCAGCCACAGAATCTTGGAGTTTCCCCCATCTGCGCTGGTTAATTTTTAGCGGTGAAGCTTTACCTGCACCTTTTATTGGGCGTTGGATTGACCAGTATGGAATGAAGGTAGGATTAGCAAATCTCTATGGCCCTACCGAAGCGTCTATTGATGTAACTGCCCATATTATTCGTCAGCGTCCTAGTACCCAAGGTGATCAACAAATTCCCATCGGTAAAGCGATCGCTAATGTTGATATTCTCATCCTTGATGAACAAATGCAGCCAGTCGCCCCTGGACAGATGGGTGAACTCTGGATTGGTGGTGTACAACTAGCTAAGGGTTATCTTAAAGACCCAGAACGCACAGCCGCCGCGTTTCGTCCTAACCCATTTTCCCACATCCCTAGCGAATTTTTATATCGTACAGGCGATTTGGCGATAGAATTCCCAGATGGCAGCTATGAATACCACGGACGCATTGACCATCAAGTAAAAATACGCGGTTTCCGTGTGGAACTAGGGGAAATTGAAAGTGTCCTCAATAGCCACCCCGCAGTCAACGAAGCTGCTGTTTTGGCTGTGGACTATGGTGATGGGCAGAAAAAGTTAGTAGCTTATTTAGCAGGACAGCAGGTAGATCATCAACAAATTAAGCAACAATTGAGCGATCGCTTGCCCAATTATATGATTCCCCATCGCTGGGAATGGATACCGAGTCTACCGAAAAATCATAATGGTAAGCTTGATCGCAAAGCTTTACAGGCTATCTTTGATGAGAGACACTTGACACCCAGCAACACCAAAACTGATACTGAGTACTTGCCCTTGGCTCCTGCACAACGCTGGCTGATCAATTATTTTGAGCCACCATATCAATGGACTGGTTACACACGCTTTATTTACCACCAACCATTAGATATGGATGCCTTCAATCAGGCTCTTAACATAATAGTGAGTAACCATCAGGCGTTGTGTACCGTATTTGTCCAACAAAATGGGCAATGGTGGCAAAAATTAATCAATCCCGAAAAAACGCTACTAGCCGAATTTTACGATGGTAGTCATCTGGAGGTAGCACAACGCGATCGCGAAGTTCACCAGTTAATTGAGAAAATCGGCAAAGAACTGAGAATCGACCAATGGCCATTATTAAAGGTAGTAGTTGTTAAGGTCAATGAATCTGCCTATGACATGGCGATTATCGGTCATCACATCATCGGTGATTTACTCAGTAATAATCTAGTTTTCAATGAATTTTGGCAAGTTTATCAGCAAATATTGGGCAATCAAAACCCCAAACCTGTCGTTTCTCAGTCCTATACAGATTACCTGCGGGTACTCCAGCAAGCAGAACAACAAGGAGCCTTAGCTAGCCACGTTGAGTATTGGCGATCGCGCTTTCCATCACAGGACTACAGCTTAAAAATTCCCTTTGATTGTCAAAAAGGTGCTAATACCGAGGCTTCTGCTGCGAGTGAAACATTCACCCTCAACAAAAACGATAGTGAGATTTTGCTACGTCGAGCCAAGCAGCATTATGGTTGCAATTTGTACAGCATTCTACTTGCGCCTCTGTACGAACTCATGTCCGAGTGGAGTGGAGCATCTCACGTAGTTCTCAGCCATCGTAGCCACGGACGTAACTTAAATAATAATCAGACATTCTTCGAGACTGTAGGCAATTTCGCTGTCAATTTCCCTATAGGTATCCCAGTGAACAAGAAGTCACAGTGGCAGCAAAAAGTCAAGGAAATTGCGGCAGTTTTCAACGAACTACCGATGAATGGAGTTAGTTTTGACTGGATAGCCGACCAATTACCAAAACACGTATATCCTGATACCAATCTCACCCAGGTAAGAGCTAATTATTTAGGTAATCGTTCTGTACCTAATTCTCAATTGTTTGAGTTTAAAGCCGCAGACCGCGATCGCCGCTTATCCCCCCCAGAAGAGAAGCGCACTACGCTGTTAGAGTTTTTCTTCTCGATTAACGATGGTATTCTAGAGTTAGAAGTGGAATACTCGCAAAACTTCCATGTTGCACCAACTATCCGCAAATTAGGGCAAAGATATTTAGAATTATTGCATGATTTACTAGGGGCGACTACACAAACCCAGGTTGCCGTAACCAGCAATGGGCTACCTCCTAGCCAACCCCTACCCCAGATCCAGCGTCACTTACCTTTGACTGGTCAGGTAGCAATTGTTACGGGTGGTAGTAGAGGAATTGGTCGAGCGATCGCCCTCAAATTAGCAGAACAAGGTGCGCGTGTAGCTATAGTTTCACGTTCTGCCAAGCAACTAGAAGAAACTACCGCACTAATTGAGCAAATCGGTGGCGAAACCATAGCCATACCCACAGATATTAGTGATCTCGATCAAGTCAAGCAAATGGTCGAGCAGGTAGTCAAGCAGTTCGGTGGTGTAGATATTCTGGTAAACAACGCCGGAATTACAGGATTTGCCCCCTTAGCTACCTCCGACCCAGCACAGTGGCGGCAGATTTTAGAAGTGAACGTTTTCGGTACGTATCATTGTTGCCGTAGCGTCATTCCGCAGATGAACAAACGTGGTAAAGGCAAAATCATCAACTTAGGTTCTGATTCCTCCATCATTGGCTATCCTTTGTTTAGTGCCTATGCTGCATCCAAACATGCGATCGCTGGTATGACTAAATCTCTGGCTGAGGAATTAAAACAAAAAAACATACAAGTAAATGCAGTATGTCCAGCCTTTGTAGACACCGATTTAACTCCTAAAGTTTATCGTCCAGAATCAATTCCCGTAGAACAGATTGCTGATGTAGTTGCTTTCTTAGCCTCACCTCAATCTAACAGTATTACCGGAGAATGTTTGAAAGTATTTGGTAAACAAGATATGTTCTTCTATGGTTCCAAAAATATGTTAGAACCGTTTAAGAATAAGCAGTAATTACCAAAACTAACTTCATCAATCTCTACAAAATAAGTTGCAAAGTTAGAAATTGATAGACAGTTATAAAAGTAAGTATTAAGTGGATGTGTTAGGCTTTCTCCTAACACATCACCACATATAAAACTGTGTTAAGTGCTAATAGTAACGTATTATATCATGTCCGCCAAATTACCCATAATAAAAGAACCCCACCCCCAACCCCTCCCCGCAGGCGGGGAACTCGGGGCCCCCTCTGGGGATTAGGGTCAGGGAGACAAAGCACAGCTTTGGCGGGGTGGGGTTCTTCGGGTTTAATAAGCAATCAAGCGGACATGATATTAATACCAATTTTCTATGAAATTGCAACAAACCAGTGATGTAGACACATTCCATACAACATCTCTACAGTACAGAATAAAGTATATCTTCATCAAATTTTTCCCAATCTGCTACAACATTCAATAAAAAAATGCAACAAACTTCCACACCATCAAATACCTTATTCTCCAGACAATTAATCACCTTATATAGCATATCTTTCTTAGTTGGTACATCCTTTGGCATCTTCAACCCACTAATTTCCACATTCATGGAACAACGCCAGATTGATGGCATATGGATAGGATTAACTTCTACCATCTATTTTCTCACCATTGCCCTTGCTACTCGATGGGTAGAGAAAATATTACGCCAATATGGAACTCGTCGGATCATGATGTTGGGATTAATGGTCACGAGTTTTTGCACTCCATTATTTCCACTCACAACACAGCTACCATTCTGGTTTCTCATCCGTATCTTAATGGGATTAGGAATATGTTGTTTCTTTGTCACTGGACAAACAGCACTCAATAGTTGTTCACATGAAAATAATCGTGCTAGCGTCAGTGGTATATATTTTCTCGCGCTAGCTTTAGGCTTTGTTGTTGGTCCCATTATCGGTTTTCAGATTTACTCAATTTCCCCACAACTAGCATTTCTTGTAGGTTCTGGCGTACTACTATGCGGTTCAGCCATTGCTTGGAAAGAATTACCTCGAAAATTAATTGTTGCTAAAAAAACGCCTAATTCGTCCATCAAATTATTAAATAAACTCAAATTTCCTCTTCTCGGTGCATTTTCCTACGGCTTTGCTGAAGCAACTTTAATAACTTTATATCCCGTTTTTCTATTACGACAAAATTATAGTGTCGAACAAATGGGTTATACAGTATCTGTATTTGTTGTTGGCAGCATCATTAGCACTATTCCCGTCACTCAAATAGCAGACCGTTACGGAAGAATCAGAATCCTATCTATCAGCTTATGTGTGGGATTGTTAGTCAGTTTGGGGTTGGTTCTATCAGAAAGATATGAGATGAGCTTATTATTTTCTTGTTTAACAGGAGCTAGCGTAGGCCCTATTTATCCCCTCTGTTTGTCTTTGATAGGTGAACAACTTTCACAAGAAGAACTGCCATCGGGAACCGCTTTATTTACAAAAATATACAGCTTTGGCTGTGCTGCCGGCCCTATCTTATCTTCGATAATTATGCAGCTTTTAGGTGGTCGCCATATATTCAGTTTATCTATTTTACTTTACGCAATACTGTTAGTAGGTATATTTTTACAACAGCGAATTTATCGTCAGTCTATATAAGGAGATTAGTTGCTGATTGTGACGAAAAATTTATACCTTCCAAATTAAGGTAGTATTAAACCTAGCACAAATTCAGCAAATTTTTTAAGTATTAACTATGCACAAAACTCACCTATCAATACTTGTTGGATTAACTACAACTGTTGTAGTTAGTACCCCTCTGATGGCCCAAGCTGCTAGCTTCGACTTCAATCGATTACAAAATATTTCATCCAAACCCATTAACTCTAATTACAGACTCAGTTTATTTGGCAACGTAGCTGACAATCAAGGTTATACAGCTTTCTTTAATCTTGATCCCTTAGCTCCAGATTTTGGTCATAGAGATATTAGCCTCAATGCTAGCGGTAATGGCGCTCCTTATTACTTGACTGGCCGCCAAGGAAGTCCTGAAGAGCCTGCAAGCGGATCTACCAGAACCGCAAGTGTGGCCGAAATAGCTGGTTTTCCTACACTTAGCAGCTTTCTCAACAATAATGCAATTTCCTTAAGTAGTATAGGCTTTGGCTATGGGGTAAAAAGCGATCGCAACTTTAATACTACATGGAATTTAGGATCTGACATTCTTGGACAGAATTGGTTTGCTAGTCCAGATTCCACTATTGAAGAAAGAATTTATACAGCTAATCCCAATAATGTTGAATCGTTCCTAAGTTTCAATACAACCAAAATCATCAATTTTGATTACTCTAATATTTACTCAGTTCTTGATTATGGTGGAACCACAGACATTTCTGATGATATCGACGCTGGTTTTACAGACCCAGTTAAAGCGACAAGAGTAGCTGGGTTAGATCCATTGGCAGACGCTTTGGCTGATGCTTTTCTCCAAGACGTTACAGCAGCAGGTGGCGCAGTACAACTCGTCGCCGAAGATACCGCCGTTGAAGAAGCTAGTTTTAGCACTGGCAATGGGTTTGGTCTTTTAAATTTTAAATTCGTGGGTTCCCTCCGGGTAGGGCGTACTTCCACAGTACCGGAACCTAGTTTAATTTGGGGAATAGTGATGACCGCAGCTTGTTATGCAATGGTTCCCTTGAGAAAGACATTCCTCAAAAAATAAGCAAAATTTGACACCACTGTGATGTCCTTGGGAGCGCCCAGACCAACTGGCATTAGGCAGTAAACAAAACGGGAGCATCCCAATTTGGCAAAAATAAAATAATCTGGGGATTCAATCTTGTGGTTCTTCCTCTTCTTGCTCATATCCAGAACTAATGTCTAGCAGAGAGTCATCAAGGGTATGAATTATTCTCTGTATTTCATCCCAAACAGAACGTCTAAAAACAGACATAACAGCATTAATATGTTCTTGAGTACCAGCTTTACCCAAATGCTTATATTTACTCAGTTTGTCTGATGCCGCGCACTGGAAGTATGGGATTGGGACTTGTAATTTGTAGTACCAATATTTCTTCAAATTTTGACGGACTTGATAACGCGCTACCCAAGCACCTTCGGGTGCAAGCTCACCCTGCTTTAATATAAGTGCAAGTTGTTTTTCTAAGACTGTATGCTATGTATGAATTTACTCAAGTGATCAGGCGGAAGCGATCGCTAAGATTAATTGAGAATCGGTAAAAAACTCACAAAAAAACGCCGAGACTAAAAATATGTAAGAAAAATCAAGGTCAGGGCTTAGTCTACCATTGTATCTCGCCTCGATATCACACAAATTTTCTGCGACGTAGATGATTTCTGTAATCAATGGGAAAATCTCTGGCAGCAAGTACCATAATTGCCATCCACAACAGGAGAAAGGCGTAGCACTTCCCGGATGCATCATTCAGTTGTAATGACAATATTCATCGCATTTCATGGCAGTGGATATAAAACTTTCAAAGAATTCTATACCCTGGATGTGCTGACAAGTTGGCGTAAAGCATTTCCCAATTTGGTCAGGTATTGTCCAGGGCATTTCTAAGCTATGTAGGCAATAACTAAGGCTCTACTCCTTCATCAATCCAAACATCAATTGCTGTTTTTACCTCTAATTCAGTCACGGCAGACCATTCTTTTTCGTTGATAGTTGTTTTAAATACCGTTCTTTTACCGTGACCAACTTTTTCCATTGAGTGCCCGCGATACAAATTTTTATGCTGAATCATTTTTCCTAATTATCTTTATAGAATATTATAAGCTATCGCTCAATAAGAAAAGTAGTTTGATTTTCTATAATGGTTGCTGATCGAGGAGATTATCATAACTGTAGTGCTGGGTTTGTAGTGAGGAAATTGCTCAAAAACACTGGCAGATTTGCACAAGTAGCCGAGATTAGCTTGTAACAAAACTACGGATAAACTTAGTAATTTCAAATAAAAGTGACGTAAATAGGAAGTAGCTTATCTACAAAGACTGTAACAAATTGCAAATTTTACTTACTCGTATTTCCCAAATTTGAAAAACTAAGAGTGTGACTTTTTTCCAGCCTTATATTGAAAAGTTAAAATTATTTATTAGCATTTTATCAAACTACTAATTTCTGATTTATTACAACGTAATTAGCCTTAGCTAAGATTATAAATGTCAGCGTCTAAAGATTTTTATCTTCCAACAGAAAACCGCTTGCTCACGGTTTTATCAGAGACTGAATATCAACGCCTAGTTCCTAATCTTGAACAAGTAAATCTTGAAGTGAAGCAAGTTCTTTACCAGGCAAATAAACCAATAACACACGTCTATTTTCCCCATCAAGCCATAGTTTCTTTAGTCTATACCCAAAAAGATGGCTCGATGATCGAAGCTGGTATGGTAGGCAATGATGGCATGGTAGGTGTTTCTGTGGTTTGGGGTAGTAATATTACAAATACAACTGCTTTAGTACAGATTACAGGCAGTTCTTTGATGATAAAGACAGAATTGCTTCAAGTTGAGTTCAACCGGGGTGGAGAGCTTCAAAATTTGCTGTTGCGTTACACTCACAAACTATTCACCCAGGTTACACAAACGCTTGCCTGCAACAGCCTCCACACTATAGAACAACGATTTGCCCGTTGCCTACTCTTGATCGCTGCTCGTATGCAATCAGATACATTTTGCGTAACTCAGGAATATATTGCCAAAATGTTGGGCTGTCGTCGCCCTAGTGTTACGGAGGTAGCAAGTAGACTTAGCCGAGCAGGAATGATTAGCTACAAACGAGGAGTGATTACCATACTTAACCAACAGAAATTGCAACAGACATCTTGTGGATGTCACTCCATGATTAGAGATGAATTCCATCTCAATACCCAGCTAGACACAGCAATTTCACGCAACGAAACCGCTAATATTTCATTTGCCCGCTCATAAACATCCCACTCGTCAACATAATTTGTAATTATTACTTAGTACTGAAGATAGCTAGTATCTTTTGAAAGCGGACTCCCCATTCCCATAATTACTTTTATTGGCAATGTCTAAAAAAATAATTGCTTTCAATATCCGACTCCAGATTCTGACTTCTGTACTTCTATATATTATTTTTTGACCTTTAGCCTTTTTTTTATATTTCGCGTTCAAATAAAATAAGTTGTATTATGGAGTGCTTATTATGGACAAACGACATTTTGAATTAATCCCAGATGAGGCACAAGAGTTTTTTGAAAAAGCGCGACAAGCTTTAGAGTCAACGCAGCTGATTCGAGAGCGAACGCGGCTGATGCGAAAGCAAACGCGGCTGATGCGAGAGGAAGCACGGCTGATGCGGGAGTGAGCGGCATCTAATGTTACTACTCGTATCCTTCTAATTCAGAAGGACTAATTTGGCTAGATTTAAACTCATCTTGATAGCGTTTTGATACCAATTTAATGTGAAGCTGCGCTAAATAAGGCTTCAAGGATAAAGTCGTAAGAAGTAAGAGAAGCAATCATCTCAGGTGTAATTGCTGTGAGGGCATCAGTTAACTTCTGCTGTAGTTGTGCGAGGGTTTTACAATTTTCCCATTGGAGTTTAGATTTGAGAAATTCCCAAAACCGCTCAATTGGGTTAATACCAATTCTGTATGAAGATGTGCCAAACTACGTCAAACTTATAGATGGGTGCATTTAGTAATTTTGTTATGAGTCGTCCATTCCAAATCGAGATTTCAGAAAGCCTTGAAGTATTGGAGAAAGCTCTCAGATATGTCACAGAGGCAAGCAGCAAAGAAAGATTGCTTTCTTTTCTATTGGCTCAAGAGTGGTCAAGTCAGCAGCAGGCGATGCCTACGGCGGTAAACTACGCTGGCAGAACGTTTAGGGCGTGATGAAGCAACCATAACTCGTTGGGTGAGAAAGTATAAAGATGAAGGACGAAGGGGCTTGCTTGAAGTAAAATATGCTCCAGGGAAAGTTCCGAGCATCAATGGTTCAGACTTAGAACGCTTGAAACAGCAGTTGCAGGAACTATCTGGGTTTCAAAGCTATGGTCAAATTCAACAATGGCTCAAGAGCGAATTAGGACTTTCACTGGCCTCTTACGACTTTATTCTTGAAGCTTTATTTAGCGCAGCTTCATAAAGAAATCGTATGAGAGTGATTGCAGAGTGAGCTTTCGCCTTTCTCAACTGCTGTGTTAGTTTTCAGATAATCCTGCACCAACTTGCAACCATAAGTCAGTGTATCTAGGTGGAGAATTTGCTGCAAATTCCAAAGAATGAGCGTGTTGTCATCACCGCCTGAAACAAGCATTGTTCCATCGCGGCTGATAGCGATTTTCCTAATGGCAGCAGTATGTCCTCTAAGAGCCGTTAGTTCTGTACCATCAAGCTTCCAAAGCTTAACGGTTCCATCTCCACTGCCAGAAGCAAGTATTTTACCGTCGGGACTAAACGCTACCCCCCAAATCGCAGATGTGTGACCAATGAATGTTTGCAGCAACTTGCCCTCAATTGTCCATAATTTAACGGTATTGTCGCCACTTCCAGAAGCCACCATCTTACCGTCAGGACTAAAGGCAACTATCCATACTGCCGCCGAATGTCCGACAAGAGTTTTGAGCAGCTTACCCTCTAACGTCCATAGCTTAACAGTACCATCGTTACTGGCTGAGGCAAGCAGCCGACCGTCGGGACTAAATGCAACTTCCCATACTTCGGCTTGATGTCCTTTAAGAATCTGTGGTTTAGAGTGACCTAAATTCCATATCCGAACATTATTGTCAACATTAGCTATGGCGAGCGCTCGACCATCGGGACTCATAAACACTCCTGTAATTTTGCCATAAGGATTTTTGTAATTAGCGATTAACTTGCCATCTTGCCGCTTGAGTTTTACCGTATCATTCTCACCAGGGAGAGCAATTAACTTGTTATCCTCACTGAAAGAAACCTGGAAGATTACACTTTGTTCAGTCAAAGTTCTCTGCAATTTGCCTTGATGACTCCAAAATCTAACAGTTTTTTCGTGGCTAGCTGTGGCGATGGTAGAACTGTCGGAGGCGATCGCTATTGACCAAATCCCTCCTCTATGGGCTACGATACTCTTTTGGAATGGATTTTCACTCTGCCAGAGTCTAACAAGGTTTTCTGCACCCGCCGAAGCTATAAAACTGCCGTCCGGACTGAAAGTAGCTGCCCAAACAGATGCACTATGTCCTCTGAGCGTTCTGTGTTCTGTGCCATCAATGTCCCAAAGTTTCATGGTTTTGTCGAGACTGGCGGAGGCAATAGTCTGACCATCAGGACTAAACGCGACTCCCGAAACTCCCGCACTATGACCTTTGAGAGTTTTATGAAGGCGATAACTGCCATCTGTGCTGTCTCGCTGCCAAAGTTTGACAGTTGTATCTTCACTCGCTGAAGCAATAATCTGTCCGTCAGGACTGAAAGCTACTCCCTTAATCCAAGCTGTATGTCCTTGAAGAGGTTGTAGGGTTTTGGCATTCTGCCAGCCTGAGGTGTCTCGTCTCCAAAGTTTTATTGTCCCGTCTAGACTTGCAGCAGCAATGGTTTGACCATCAGGACTAAAAGCAACTCCCAAAAACCCAGCTTTATAACCTTGAAACGTTCTTAGCAAAGTGCCGTCTTGCTTCCAGACTCTCACCGTTGTGTCCCAACCAGCAGAGGCAATAGTTTGACCATCAAGACTAAAAGCAACTTCCCAGACTGAAGCTGTGTGACCTTTGAATGTTCTAGAAATGCGCCACAATGCATCTTTGGGATCGCGCTGCCAAAGTTTAATAGTACCATCCTCACTCGCCGAGGCAAGTATCCGACCGTCAGGACTAAAAGCGACTGACCTAACTGCTCCCTGATGAGCTTTGAGAGTTGCAACTAGTGTACCATCACGTCGCCAAAGCTTAATTGTTTTATCTACACTTGCTGAGGCAATTAAAGAACTGTCAGGGCTGACATCTACTGCCATAACGGCTGCTGTATGACCCCAAAAACGGTTGTACTCATCTGCTCCATAAATTGCTTGTTGCAGTGCATTTTCCACTTGAGGTGCAAGATTTGTATTTGATTTACCTAATTTTTGCAGTCTTTTTTTTGCTTTGATTGCTTCTACTAGTGCATCCAATCTGCGATTTGAAGCAAACAATCCAACAGAAGAAGATACAAGCGCTCGAATTTCACTGTTTTTAGCAATAGTTTCACTTTTGTGAGTGTAGTGATACAAAATGAAAGTTCCTATTCCCAAACTACTAGAAACGAGCAACCCAATACTTACTGCAACTAGTAGATATCTCTGTAATAAAGCCGTTCTTTTCTCTTGTGCTAGCCGTGCTTCTACCTCTAAAGCCGTTTTTTTCTCTTGTATGAGTCGTGCTTCTACCTCTTTAGCCCGTGCTGCCTCCAATGCCATTTGCACTTCACGCCTGTCGCATTCAACACTTGCGGCTAAAAATTGATAATCTAAATCGCTCAGACTCTTGCCCTGTGACCAATTTTGAGTATCTTTTAAAGCTTGTCCTCGCAACAGACGCGATTCATCTTTGTAACCCGATGCCACCCAAGCGTTAAATGTTTGCGAGTAGGGACGGAGATTATCTAGTTGTCTTAACACCCATTGGGCATTAAAAACATTTTGATAGATAGGATTTTTAATTTTGAGATAGCCGTTGTGTCTTTCTACTAAACCGGACAATAACAGTTGTGTCTGTTCTCGACTATCATCACTCGGAACAGAATGAAGGGGCAAAGGGGAAAACTCTTCTCCCCCACTCTCCCGCTCAAGAACTTCTTCTGCTTGCAATACCTGTTGATAAATACTCAACAACCGCCCTGCCTGTTGTTCGTCGAATAAGAGGCGATCGCGAATAGTACGCAAATGTTCGGGTTCGTCTTGTGACTGCCAATTTTGAATAATCTGCGATCGCACTAATTGCTCTACCCACGATGCTTCTATACCTGGAGGCAGGGTAATCTTCCCTCTAGTAGTTTCAAAGGCTACTTGAGTAATTAAGTCACAGACTTTTTGTGTCAGAAAGGGTTGTCCGCCTGTCCAATAAATAACCTTTTGCAGTATTGCTTGTGGTTGACTGACTACTTCTTCTAATCCTAAAAGCAAGGGCGTGGCTTCATGCAGCCCAAAGCCCTGTAACTCAATTGCTTTACCAAGGTTAAAGGGCGTGCGGCGTTTATCAGCAATCAAGTCGGAGGGACTAGCTACACCAAATAGTGCAAATCCTAAGCGTTCAAAGTTTGAGTTATGCGGCCGTAGATTATAGCACTGACGAATCCAAGCAAAAAAGTCGTTAATTGGGAAACTTAAACTCAGCAGGCTATCAATCTCATCAATAAATATGAAAATGCGTTTGGCTTTGCCGTCTCGTAGAGCATCACTTTCGAGATTTGGTAGTAAGATATTTTCAACAAATAGCTGTAGTTTTTGCACCGAGGAAATACCTGCTTGCATTTCCCACCAACGCTGAAAGTCAATTTGTGACGCTAATTTTAAGCTATATAATAAGCTGAGAATAATGCCTTTGTACCATTGATCTGGTGTAGTATCTTCAATACCCAAGCGAGTCATATCTAAGTAAACACAGCTATGCCCTTCTTCCTTAAGACGATAACTTGTGCGTTGTAGTAATGATGACTTGCCCATCTGACGAGAGTTGAAGACATAACAGAATTTGCCAGCTTTCAAGTTGGTATAGAGTTGTTCATCTGCCTGACGGATAACGTATGTGGGGTCGTCACTGCGGAGACTCCCTCCTACTTGATATCTCATATCTGAGTGTGATTATCAAAAATATTTCTTTCTTCGACTTTCCCAACTTCAACATAATCACCTACCAAGTAGCAATACTTGATATTGAGTGAGTGCCTTATAGCTGCTTTATCAAACAATTGTGGATAGCTGTTTTGCAAAATAAGCCTGGTAAAGTCCGTAACGGGGTAAGACGCGATCGCCTTCAAAGCGAATTAATCCCAAACCTTCAAGCTTGTAAATGTCAATAGAATTAAGAGAAATACTTTGCTTTGCTGCCAGAATTTCAGCATAAGTCTTTGCCAGTCTAGGATTTTCTTGCAGTTTGATCAACTGTCGCCATAAATGATCGCGGTAGATACCACCATTGGACATCGCTTGCTCTATTATTTCTTGCAGGGTCATTTCTTGAGACCTAAGATAGTACAAACTAATCTGAATTAGCGCTGGATGTCCTCCTACTAATGACATTAGTTGGGCAAAATCTTTAGCTTTAAACGAGTCTAAACTATACCGCCTAGCTAAATCTTCTACTTGTGGTTGAGTAAAATCGTTTAGGCGAATAGGTAGACCAATATTAAAAGGAGAGAGGTTAATATCCATAGAGATATAGTCTTCGGTTGAGTAAACCATTACTAACCTCAGCTTTTGCCAATTGGGATTGTGTCGTGCTTCCTCACACCATGATCGCAATAATGCAAAAAAATCTTGGCAAATGTGAGGATATTCAAAAAAACGGTCAACTTCATTCAACACTAAAACCACTGGGCTTTGACATTGATCGAGCAAATAGTTTTCTAAATAGAAGCCGCTACTCAAGTTGTAGCCAATTTGTTCATTCCACTTCTCCTTGAGGTTGGGGTCAATACCTAATTGAGTTGCAATTTTCCAGCAAAGACGACGCAACAGTTTATTTAAATCAGTTAGACATTCACTATCGAATTGGTAGCAATTCAGATTCACAGTCTGATACCCAAGTTTCTGTGCAAAGGCACAAAGCCGCAACACAAGAGAACTTTTACCCATCTGTTTGGGGGATCTAATCCGAATCACGCAGCCACTAGTAGTTATTTCTCGATAAACTTTCCTCTCTAGTGGAGGACGTTCAATATAAAAGTGAGAATCAAAAGGTACGGGGCCATCCGGGTATGACCAAAGATTTTCTATCTGTTCAGTTTGTGTGTGATGTTTTTCGACAAATGAGGTTAATTCGGAACGTTGAGATAAATCTTCTTCTATATTTGCAATAGACAATAACTCAGATGTTTGAGTCTCATTTGCTTTATTAACTATGGTGTAGTCTTCACTGTGTAATTCTAGATTAAAAGCGCTAAAGCAGAGTTTTATAGTTTTTTGATCTACACTTTCACTTAAAGACCATAATTTACTCAAAGTTCTAGTAGAAACATGAATGCGTGAGCTTATTTCTTCTAAACTCAAGTGTTCGCCTTTATTTTCTACTATCTCCACAGAAAGAATCGCTGATTGTAACCGTTTAATTCCTGTGGATGTTAGTACAACTCCTCGCGTACGTTTAGTTTTATACATTGCTGTCCCAGGTATTTATTATCAATGAGTGTCAGAACATTTCTTTTTACATACTGAAGCTATAACTTAATGTAGCAACTTTTGATACACTGCTAATCTATTTTTTCTTAAAATCCATAGGAACTCTAATCAACTAAGTTACATTATATTAGCTTGATAGTAAATACTGGCATCAATTATCTATTTCTCCTACTTTTCCTACTTTTCCTACTTTTCCACTCGGTGTTTTGATGGTTGTCTTGCAAAAAGTCTCTGAAAAAATGAAGACCTTGTATTTACCTGAATTTGTACAAATGTGATTAAATAATGTAATATTTTTAGCTTGTATAATTTGTGATTTTGTTATTGAGCTGTTGCAAAAATATTATCGCTTTAGTATAACTCTAAATACTGAGTATTAATAGTTATAACACTATTTGTAATCAAGACTTGGTTGAAAACTTGGCAGAAATTATGCACAAGAAAAGTCTAAAGATATACGACTAGATGATGTGTGATTTGGTGGAATTTATATTTATTTATCAGACAGTAATGCAGAACTTATCTAATATCATGTCCGCCTGATTTGCTATATATAATTGCCTGATCTGTGCAAAAACTTGAAAATCCTTCCTCCCCCTGCTCCTTGCGGCCTTAATGATAAATACTTTAACCGGACACGATAGAAAAGATGTATTATGATTACTAGCTCCTATCAGGAAAAGAGAATATTTTCTAACTGTCTTGATACCCATTGAGGAGTGAAAATATTTCGGTAAATCGGATTTTTAACTCTCAGATAGCCATTATAATTTTGCACCAAACCGGATAGCAACAGTTCTGTTTGTTCTTCACTATTATCGGCTGGTATCAAGTTATCTAGCGGGTTCCTATTCCTTAGTTCCTCTACTTGTAACACCCGTTGATAAATGTTTAATAACTTTCCTGCTTTGTGTTCGTCACAAAGTAAGCGATCTCTTATGGTACGGAGATGTTGAGGTTCATCTTGGAATTCCCAATGTTGAATAATGCGCGATCGCACCAATTGTTCTACCCAATATCCTTCAGCACCGTTCGGTATAGTAATTGTTTCCTTATAACTTTCTAAGGCAACTTGCACAACTAACTGACAAAGCTTTTGCGTGAGAAACGGCTGTCCTCTTGTCCAATGAATAATATACGCTAATATTGCCTGTGGGTGACTGACCACTTCTTCTAAACCTTCAAGTAGTGGCATAGCTTCATGTAATTGAAAGTCACATAACTTAATTGTTTGACCAATGTTAAAGGGCGTTCGATATCGATCAACAATTAGGTTAGATGGACTGGCTACACCAAACAAAGCAAATCCCAAGCGTTGAAAGCTTGGGTTGTGTGCTTGCTGTTCATAACAGTAACGAATCCAGATAAAAAAATCGTTGACCGGAAAATTCAAACTCAGCAGGCTATTAATATTATCGATAAAGATGAGAATGCGATTATTTTGAATTTCTCTCAGCAACACCTGTTCAACAAATTTATACAGTTGTTGTACAGGGACAATCTCTGATTGTTGCTCCCACCAACTCGCAAAGTTGGTCCTTTCTGCCAGATTTAACTTGTGAAATAAGCTGAAAATAATGCCTTTATACCATTGTATAGGTGTAGTTTGATTAGTACCTAATAGAGCTAAACTCAAATAAACACATATATAATTTTCTTTTTCTAAGCGATGAATAGTCCGGTGTAGTAGAGATGATTTGCCTGTTTGGTGGCAGCTGAAGACATAACAAAAATTTCCTGTTTTTAATCCAGCATAAAGTTGTTCGTCTGCTTGACGGACAATATATGTAAAGTCATCATACTTCAGGCTACCACCAACCTGATATCTCATAGTCAAGTCAATTCCCATAAATAGGGATACTTGTTCTTTTATAAGCGATAGTATATTTAAACACAACAATATTCTGATATGATTTAACTATGATTACCATTACTTTTACTGTTACTTAAGTTTTAACTATCTTATCTTTACTTGCATTCTCTAATGGCGATCGCTCTGTTGCATCACTCTCAGGGAATAGCTTTTTCCTAAGTTTTATGCTATATACCTAGCTTTATAAATCACTCCGCTTAACTTCCTTATCGTTGCATTTTTGAATTGAACTTTGATAAATATAGGTTGAGATTTTTAGCGATGGCGTAACCGGTTAGTGTAGCTGATCGCAACATATAATTACTCAATTAACTTGTCTAGGTTAGTAAATAAAGCGTCGTGATCAGTAGATGAACATAAATAAAGTGAAAGCAAAGCAGGTGAGACACCTACTCCATGCCCCATAAGAGGTTAATTGTTTTTATAGGGTGGCATTCTGCCCGCCATAGTCAGTAAAAGAGCATTTTATATTTAATTAAGTTCATCTAGTTATTGCTAATTCAAATAAAAACACAAATCAACATAGCTCATAATTGTTCATAGCAAACATATAGTATTAAATGACAACTAAATTAGTTTACGACAAAAGCAAGTTTTGGGAGGAAATATTATATATTTTTAGATAAATAAAGAGCGATCGTCCAAGAGAGCGTGGCAAAGTCGATTACAATACCATTTGCAGATTTATCTTCTCTTAGCTAAAAGTAAAAATCAAGGAAAGTTAAGACTTTTAAGTAAATTATTGAGCTAGTTAAGACAGTTAATAAAAAAGTAAGTAAGTTATGTTTTGAACTGAAAAATGATAAAAACTCTGAGCTTTTTAACAAGCACATTTTAAAAACCTTATACAGTAAGCATTTGAGAAACTATAATTAAAATATGCTTGTTTCACATTTTGCGGGAGCGTTAATCGCGCCCGTGGGAGGCTCATATCTTGCAGCCTGAAACAGGGAGAAAACTTTAAGCTACACTACAGTACTACAGTACTACAGTTTATTTTTAGTCTTGATTACAATTGCTAATTTATAAAAATTCAGGACTTACTGAATCGTATTGAATTCTGATTCATTAAATATAGGGCTTACACAAAAATTTCCAAAAAGCTTAATTTATCGAAACGCCAAGACTTGAGTGGGTGGCAAGGGAGCTAAAGAGCTTTCTGTATTTCTGTATAAGTAACATAGCTTTCAAACCCCACCGATAAAACGTCTGCTTGTACGAATAGAATCTATAAATTCCTCAACTCATACTTGACATTTATGAAAACCAGCTATCCAGTTTTGACCGTATAAGCCTATCCAAGATTCAGAGACGCCAACGCGTAGCGTCTCGTAGAGAAGAATTCGTAGAGTTTGCGTAATTCATAAAATATTTTAAATATCTACTTAACTTTCTTAACTTTCTTAACTACTTTCTTAAATGTCTTAACTAATATTGAACTTTATTTAAAGAACTGGGATTATCTATTGGATATAGGATTCCTATTTAATTTTTAAATAAAACCACGAGAAAACACGGAGGGGTGTACGAGTCTAACAAAAACAATGATAAGTCAGCATTTACAAACTGCTACACTCAGAATGGGAATATCCCAGCAACAGTCAGCGGAGGAAATATAAGACTCCTGTCTAATTTATGAACAAGGTTTTAGAGAAAATGGGCTTTTCAGTGTCAATCTTTTTTAAGAAAATCAATTTTATATAATATATATTATATAAATATATAACAAAACAAAAATAGTAAATAATATATACAATAATATCAAAAACAAAATGCAGAAAACATTGAAAGCCAGGCATGTTGAACCACTTAGTTTGAGCCAATTTTAAAGGATTTTAATAACAACTGATGGAACATTGACTTAAATATTAGAAGCTTATCTATTGGAAAAGATTAACTTAGTAAAACTATCAATAGATATTCTTCTAGCTTTCAGGACTGATGCCCTTGCTGTTGTGAGATGTAGATAGTTGAGTGCGTTAAAATTGTTCTTTGCAAGAGTTCTAATGAATAGCATGAGTAACTTTGTAAAGCCACCCGAAAGACAAAAAACGATGCGACTGCATGATAATCGTAGCCTTGCGTGGTACGAATGGGGGCCTGTTAATGGCATTCCGGTTTTATTGTGCACTGGGGCTGGAATGAGCGGAACGCTCGGTTTTGGTGTGAACTGTCTGGCGGAACTCGGCTTAAAACTGATTGCGATTGACCGTCCTGGCTTAGGTTTGTCTGACCCACACCCTAACAAAACCTTTTCTTCTTGGGTAGATGATATACAGGAGTTGATTCAGGCTAATGATCTCCCTAATGTTCTGGTAGTTGGTTTCTCTCAAGGCGCACCATTTGGATTCGCTCTTGCAGAGTGCAGTTTCGTAAAAGCTATAGCAATTGTGTCAGGACAAGACGAACTTACCCATCCGCGTTTGAAACCCCTGTTGCATCCAGATGTAACAAAAATGATTGCTTCTCTCCACCAAGATCCTGTGGAGTTCGAGCAGCGCTTTACAGAAATAGTCACGCCGCATGGACTGTGGCAGTTAATTATTGGCATGAGTGCGGATGACGACCGAATATTATATGAAAGTGATATGTTTGGTAAAGCATACCAGCAAGCTTTGAAGGAAGGTTTTTCTCAGGGCGCACAAGGATACGCACGAGACCTTGTTAATAGCCTTAGTTCATGGACTATAGCACTGGAGGACATCACTATTCCTGTGGATCTTTGGTATGGCGCTTTAGATACTAGTACAGTTCACTCTCCTGATTTTGGTGCAACATTGGCTTTACGCCTACCGAATGCAACGCACATCATAGACCCAAAACAAGGAGGCTCTATTCTCTGGACAAGAGCTAGAGATATTCTTGTCAAATTAAAATCTCATCTGTCGCTTATATAAGGTACTATACGTTACCATTCTGTAGCAGCCAAAACACGCCATTACTTCTGCCCGCATTGTATAAGTTGGATGTTTACTCGCCCGGAAGGAATAGACGAGTTCGTCAACCTTCGTGTGACGATGCTGGACGATGCCTCATGGTTTAAGCCTTTCAGCGAAACTTGGACGAGGAAAAAGCTGACATGGGCGATGACCTCTGCGGTTCATAGCTTTGAAACCTTGCCCACAGAAGAGAACTATGCTTCGCTGATAGAAGAATACGCCAAGCAAGCGTCGAGTTGTGTTTAGATTTTCTTTACGAATCAGCTCTTAAAAAACATTTGAACATCATGATGATCGAACTGCTGCTAAAAAATAGTTTTTGGTTATCACAACTACAATCCTCAGATGCGATCGCGTATGTTGAGCATCTCAACGATCCGACTATTCACCAGACAACTGAAAATATTCCCTACCCTTACACCAAAGAACACGCGCTATATTGGATTCAACGCCATACAGATATCATTAATCAATACGGAAAACCACATCTATTAGCAATCCGTAATCCACAAGGGCAACTGATTGGCTCAATTGGTATTGGTGAGATTGATGAGAGACATCCTCATGTTGCCGAGCTTGGTTACTGGCTTGCCTCCTCGTATTGGGGACAGGGAATCATGACACAAACCGTTCAGGTTTTCGTCGACTATGCTTTCATAGAACTCGGTCTACTTCGTCTTTGGACACGAGTATTTGAGTTTAATTGGGGATCGCGTCGAGTTCTAGAGAAGAATGGCTTTAAGCTAGAAGGCATTCAACGTCAACACTTATACCGTGACGGCAAGTTGATTGATGATTATTTATATGGATTACTGAAAACAGATTTAAGCTGATCGTTGTTAGCCACCATCCCTTGATAAATTTAGCTTGCCATAAACGTTGATACTAAATGCCAGTAGACCAAAAAGTTCTACGATGCCAACTCTTAGAGAGGCTGACGCTCATTCGCCTTTGGCGTCTCCCCTTGGGAGAAGAATCGCTACCGCTTCTCTACGAGAGGCTTCGCCAACGCTAATGCCAACAGTGGGCATAGCTATCGCTCTGTGATGAATACCTTTTATACCGATTATTGTCTAGAAAACCGTTTCATAAAAGAAACAAGCGAGTTAGTCGCCGAATTATTGACATTAAGTCATAACAAGCGCAAGTAATATTAGCAAGGAGAAAGGGCGATAAGGCTTATTTTATCTGCATTGTAGCCCCGTAAGATTAGAATTACTAGATAAATAAAGTGCGAACTTTGAGATCGGGGCAAACCTAATCGAGTCACTGTATCTGTTATGAGAACGACTTCCGTTTTGAAGGTTGGAATTATTGCTGCCACAAGCTTTTTCTTGGGCGCATGCGCCCAAGCTGCTGATAGCAAAGACCAAAGCCAATTTGAGCAAATCATCAACGAAGCGATTCGGCCCATTATGGAGGAGAACAATGTTCCGGGGATGGCTGTAGCGGTCACGGTTCAGGGAAAGCGATATTTCTTTAATTACGGTGTCGCCTCGAAGGAGAGCGGACAAAAAGTCACCCAGGATACGATTTTCGAGATCGGCTCGGTCAGTAAAACATTCACAGCAACCCTCGCGTCCTACGCGCAAGTGAGTGGAACTCTGTCTCTGTTGGATAACGCAAGCAAATATCTGCCTGCACTCGCCGACAGCAGTTTCAACAAAATCAGCCTTCTCAATCTTGGCACCTATACGGCGGTCGGTCTACCCCTACAGTTCCCAGAAAATGTCAATGATCAACAGGAGATGATTGCCTATTATAAAAACTGGCGACCGAGCTATGCGGCTGGTACCCATCGGCTCTATTCAAACCCGAGCATAGGCTTGCTTGGCTATCTGACCGCCAGAAGCATGGGCAAGCCTTTCGATGAGCTAATGGAAAAGACGCTTTTCCCGAAACTTGGCTTGACGCGTACTTACCTTAGGGTTCCGCAAAACCAGATGGGTAAATACGCTTATGGCTACTCAAAAGATAACAAGCCGATTCGAGTCAGTCCTGGCATCCTGGATTCGGAAGCCTATGGCGTGAAGACAACTGCCTCCGACATGATCCAGTTCGTCGAGGCAAATATGAACGGCACGGAGTTAGACGAAACTCTCCAACGCGCGATTGCTGGAACGCACACCGGATACTTCAAGGTTGGTGACATGAGGCAGGGACTGGGATGGGAGATGTATACCTATCCAATAAATCTCGACCGGTTGCTTGCGGGGAACTCGTCGCAAGTGAGCCTCAAGGTCAACGAGGTTACCAGACTTGCTTTGCCGCTGTCACCGCAGCAGAATGCGCTGATTAACAAAACTGGCTCGACGAATGGGTTCGGTACCTATGTTGCCTTTGTTCCCCTCAAGGGCATCGGCATTGTGATGATGGCGAACAAGAACTATCCTATCCCGGCTCGCGTGAAGACCGCCTACCAGATATTGATGGCGCTCGATAGCAAGCTCGAATTGACGAGCGATCGTTGAGGAAGCTCCTCTTTAAATTTTAAGATGATGATATATCTAACTGTTATCTTAATTAGTTTGAAATTGAAACTGATCGGAGTACATTGCTCACTTTAATAGTTCTTTGCCTGCTCGTCCAGAAAACACCATAACCACTGTTCTCCTAACTCAGCCGAGCTAATCACTGAATGTCCAGTTTCCTCGTAATGCCGTCGGGCATGTTGATGAACAGAAGAATCACAGCACAGCATTTTTCCGCAACTTTGACAAATACGGAGATGCACCCAGCGACTGTTGATTTGGATACAGTCTTCACAACGGAATACTGGGTAGTTTGCTTTAGAAATCAGAGTTTCCGTAGTCAGATTGTCTAAATGTTCGCAACTCATAGAAATTTGCATGGCACGTTAATCAGAGTATAGATTAGTGCAGGGGAACACAGCTAATTTTGTCAGTTATGTATTAAAGTTCATATCTAAATGCCGAATTTAGAGAAGCATTGAGATTACCACCACTGTGCTTCCAGCATTTAGCCATTCGTGTCCATAGGTTCAGCTGATCTCATCCGTTCTTCACCGACCTCAGCCCTTGCCTCTGCAATGATATCGTCCCAAGTTTCACTCAATTCAGCTAAAGCTTCTTTATTTTTGTCATAAAAAGCAATTCCGCTTTTGACAAGTGCTTTAGCTATTGGTCTACCAAGACCACCGATGGCCGGCAAGAATACTGGTAAAAGAATTATCCCTACAATACCTGTGATTCCTAATCCTTCTGCTAAATCTCCAAGGTCGGGTAAAAGTTTAACTGACATAGTTCTTTCCTCCCTCGTTTTACTTAATCTCATTTTAATGTAATTGGAAGTTACCAGTCTGCTGAAGTACACAGCTTGTTATTTTTCTAAGCGCTCCTATTTATGAATCCTGAATGTCCATTCGTCGGATCAAGCCATTCTCGATAGTGTAAATATGCTGAACCATCTGGTCGCGGATTAAGTTTCCATCTAAACCCTGCACTACTTGATGAACATAAACAACTACTCGCCGACTCTCATCGGGTTGAAACCTGGTAGGTTCAACATGAGGATCAATCAAGCTCCACTGATGAGTCCAGTAATCACGCACCGCCTGATGACCGCGAACATACCCACCTTCCATACCATTAGCCCACTCCACATCAGAGTGCATCAGTGCAAGAACCGAATCAATATCACCAGCGTTAAAGGCAGCATACGCTTTTTTGAGTAAATCCTGCTGTATTTGAATTAGGGTTTGCCCATTCACTGCTTTTTCTCCATCGCTTTGACAATATTCATCTTTGTCACTTTTAGTATTACGCTCATGACACCAGCAAATGCCCCAAGCTAATAAGGTGGTTTAGAACGTCTCTCAGAAATAAAGTTAACACTATCTGTATTCATGTTGCAGCCAAACAGAGGTTGTTCAATAGGCAATCGATGTTCTTGCAGCAGGTTCGATGCTTTGGGTGATGTCTGCGCCCCGCTTTGAGAGCGATGTCTACGACGGGCTGCGCCTACGCTACTTTCTCCATTCCCAGAATTCCTTACTCATGTCGTCTATGATACGCTGACTGATGCTTGCTTCTAAATTTTGTAATGCCAACTTCAAGATTATTCGTTTTTTGCTTAAAGCATGAAATTTGAGGTTTAGGAGAGGTTTAAGACCGTATCGCTCTTTTTTCCTCGCTTGAATAAGCGGCAATTACTAGCTTAGAGGCTATGCCTTGAGAAACTATGTTACCCATATCGCAATATTTCATATTTAATAGAAGAAAAATCGTTAAAAAATAAAAGTTTTAATTTCTACAATGTGCAGGAGAATAAACAATGGCGTGGGTGTATTTGTTGGTTGCAGGGTTGTTAGAGATTGTATGGGCAATTGGTCTGAAATATTCGCAAGGCTTTACTAAGCTGGCTTTCAGTATTCCCACAGTTGTTTGTATGATATTGAGTTTTTTCTTTTTATCGATAGCACTACGCACATTACCAGTAGGTACTGCTTACGCCGTTTGGACTGGGATAGGGGCTATGGGTACGGCTTTATTAGGGGTAGTTCTATTTGGTGAACCTGCTTCTATAAAGCGTTTTATTTGCATTGGCTTAATTTTGGCAGGTGTGCTGGGACTCAGGTTAGTATCAAGTCGTTAATCCTGCCAGACAGAAGCCTGACTTTTCCTGTTATCTTTTTGGTAGAGCTATCATTTATTATGCACATATCCCGAAACACTATTCTCTCGTGATTTATTGCCATTAAAATTAATTCTTTAAGTTTGCCCTCAGCAGTGGTTTTGTAGCACAAAAGCTCCCAAACCGAATCTTCGCACCAGATTTACCACAACACACCACTGCAATAGCCCACATTAGCAAAGCAGGGTAAGCGCATATAAATTTGTAGCCTAAAATACAGAACATTTGACCAATAGATGAGCAAAGAATCAAATTTGAGTATTAAATATGTTAAGTATTACGCTAATAAGTAAAGCGTCTATTTTA
>JAHHHR010000042.1 GCA_019359245.1 Nostoc desertorum CM1-VF14
CTTGATAATGGCTATTTTGTACTTACTTTGTTTACCATCATACATTTCAATTGATGATGTATCAAAAAATGTCTTATATCAAGCGATGTGAATTGATTTTTTATTGTTTGTGAGAAATTTGCGTAAAGCCATCGCCCTGAATCCAAATTTAGTCCAAGCTTATTTAAATCGGGCTGATACGTATAAAAATCTAACTGGTGATAATCCAGCAGCTATCTTAGATTACAATCAAGTAATTTTACTTGACCCAAACTGTTTATCAGCCTATATAAATAGGGCAAATATTTATTTTTTATGTGGGGAATTAGAAAGTTCACTCTCTAATTTAGAAAAGGCATTATCTTTGGATGCTGATTGTGCAGAAGCATACTGTGGACGAGGGACAGTCAGATTTCATCTGGGCGATATTGAGGGTGCTAAAAAAGATTTGTTTAAAGCTTTTGGTTTGTACGAGGCGCGAGGAAATATGATTTACTGTGCTTTTACTCGAAGTTTGATTATAGACCTTTTTCGAGATTATGAAGTTTATAAGGATTTGCTTGGGGTTGAAAGTAGGATAGCCAAATCGAAAAAATAGCCACTTGACAAAAGTGGCTATAAATTTCATCTCAGAATTTCAATCACAGCCGCCAGAATAGATGCAGCTTTGTCGTTAGCCGGAATGAATACTCGCTTTTTCCACTGAATTATTTCAGTAAAACATCCCACAGTCACAAATCTGTCAGCTAACGATAAAGCATTGACTAATTCAATACGGCGCTCATTTGCAATAGTAGAACAACGCAAAGTTACACCTCCGGGTAATTGCTCTGAATACCGCTCATTCAGTACCAAATAAACTAATTCTTCTGGAGAAAGCAGCTTATTTTTCATACCCAATTGTTCGGGAACAGTACGAATATCTTGAGCATCAACCACTCGCCCCAGAATTTTCTCCCCATTGCTGGTTTGCAATCGAAATACTCGATTGTTTTTGTTTGGTAGGGTTTTCCAAATAGGCAGAAGAATGCCAGTTACAAGATGAATATAATCAGTTGTAAACTTAGGCAATTCTTGAACTTCTTTAGACCAAGTTGCGACGAACTCGTTTACTGAAACTTCCCTCCATTGAGAGGCTTGTAACTTTTCTTGAGGTAGGCGCATTTCTTTTTGTGGTTGTACCAACAAAACCCTTGGTACAACTCCACCTTCAGCATCAAAGATGCTGTGTGTGGGAATGCAGACAGCCGCCTTATTAGACTTATCATTTACCATTAGCCGTCCCCGGTAGTTTGTCGCTAAATCCACCGCTTCAATACCAGTTTTAATGTCAGCCTTTTGAACTCGTTCGATTTTCAAGTAATTGGTAGTACTAGCACTAACCGGATGAGTATAAACAGTCTCTGTGCTAACAACCGTAAAGCGTTCTGCTCGAAGTATTTCTACCCCGACCTCAAAAATCCCCTGAGCGATCGCTGTTTCAATCTGCTGACTCAACAGCAACTCGAACCTCTCAAAAATGATATTCTGCATCCCAATTCTCAAAGCCAGCAGGCGATTGAGGAACTGTCGCAACGGTGGGAGGTCGATTTTCATACCGCCTTCTTCTGAAGTCAGAGATAACCCCGTCATTTCCTCAAATTTTCCTAAAGGCACTTCGTAAAATCGACCTTGGAATATCTGCTTGAATAACTCATACAGTGCGTACTCTGCGTATTGGGATTCTAGGTTATCTTTGGTGTCGAATATTCCATTGCCCCCAGTTTGGCGCTGCCCACGAGTCAATGCACCCAAACTGTCCAGCCGTCTAGCAATCGTAGAGATAAAGCGGCGTTCACCTCTGACATTAGTAGTCACTGGTCTAAACACTGGTGCAGAAGCTTGATTCGTCCGATGCGATCGCCCAAGCCCCTGAATTGCGTTATCTGCTCTCCAGCCGGCTTCAAGTAAGTAGTGCGATCGCCGTTTCCGGTTGACGGCGTTCAAATCTGCATGGTAGCTACGACCTGTGCCGCCAGCGTCAGAGAAGATAAGGATTTGCTTTTGGTCAGACATAAATGCGGTGGTTTCAGCAATATTCGCGCCACCACCGCGTGAATCGACAAACAAACGCCCAGCTTCGTCTTTCAGTACCCTTTTGCTTCGTCCTGTAACTTCAGCTATTTGTTTATGACCGAAGTGCCACAGCAATTGTTCTAATGCGCCAGGGATAGGGTCAAGACTAGCAAGTTTATCTACCAGTGCCGAACGCAATCCAAGTGCAGCTTGAGAAATAACGGGCGAACCATCGGCATTAAAAGTCGGTTCGGAACGTTCTTCCCCGTCTTCACCTGAATGTATCTCATGGAGATGAATTGGAAAAGCGCTCATCAAATAATCCATGAGATATTCCCGTGGAGTCAGGTCAAGATTCAAGTCCTTCCATTCAAGGGGCGAAACCTCATTAAGTCGGCGTTTCAATAGTTCCTCATTTGTAGAAACTATCTGGACTACAACAGCATGACCTTGCGTGATGTCTTGCTCAATGGCTTTAATCAGTTTTGGGCATTTCATCCCGGTCAGCAAATGATTGAAGAATCGTTGCTTATGCGACTCGAACTGAGACATCGCAGACATTTTCGCAGCACGGTTATAAGTCTTTGAGCCAGAGATATTGCAAGCTTCTAATGCTTTATGAAGGTTATTGTGGATAATTTGGAAAGCTTCGGAGTAACTGTCATAGATTCTTTCCTGAGTAGGAGTAAGTTCAATTTCGAGAGTTTGGTATTCTACGCCCTCAAAACTGAGACTCCGCGCCAGATACAGTCCCAAAGCCTTGAGATCCCTGGCTACCACTTCCATCGCAGCAATGCCACCAACTTCAATGGATTCCACGAAATCTTCACGGGAGGTAAATGGGAAGTCGCCAGTCTGCCAAAGCCCCAGACGATTCGCATAAGATAAGTTTGAGACTTTGGTCGCTCCGGTGGCTGACACGTAGATAACCCGTGCAAGAGGTAGTGCATTTTGTAGCCGTAACCCAACAAGACCTTGCATTGATGCTTTGACCATACCCAGCTTACCTTCAAGTGCCATCGCGTTACCCATCGCGTGGCATTCATCGAAGGCGATCGCTCCTGAAAACTCAATGCCAGCCCACTCAATGATTTGTTTGAGTCGGCTTTTACCACCCTTCTGGGATCTTAAAGTTGAGTACGTTGCAAATAGAATGCCCTCAGTGAATGGGATAGGTTCACCAAGTTTGATATTGCCGAGGTCGATGATGTCCTTTTCGCTACCACCCAAGGCACACCAATCACGTCGGGCATCTTCTATCAAAGCAGAGCTTTTGGAAATCCAGATGGCTTTCTTGCGTCCTTGACACCAGTTATCGAGAATGATACCTGCTACTTGTCGACCTTTTCCCGAACCTGTGCCATCGCCAAGAAACCAGCCTTTTCTATACCTAAGTGCCTTCTCCTCATTGTTTGCCGCGACTGTCACGTTGTCGAGTGAATCATCCACCAAGTAAGAACCGGACAAAAGTTCGGAGTGCGCCTGACCTGCGTAAATAACGCTTTCAAGTTGTGCCTCTGACAACAAGCCTTGTGTGATAATGTTTTGTGGGAGATGCGGTTTATAAGTTGGAGCCGATGGTGAGACAAGTGCTAGGGCTGCACTTTCGCAAAGCAATGAGGGATGTGGCAAAGCATCTTTGATCCTAATGCGTTGCGGTCGGTAGCTTTCGTACAAGGCATCTTTTAAACTGTCTGAGCCACTCCACTCGACCAATTCGTACTCCAGAACTGCCACGTCTGGAATAAGAGAAACTGTTTGTGGTTGATCTACTACAGTACGCTTTGGCAGCTTAACGACCTTCGCCACCGCAGCCTCCGCTTTAGCAACCGCAGCCTCCGCTTTAGCAGTTGAATGCTGCCACAGAGATCGCTGTGGTAATTGCTCAATCAATGCCAGCAGTTCGGGCAGATCCAGTGTTTGTTGAATACAGGGGATTTGCTTGTGATCATCAGATAGAACCTTGTCAATAACGGTAATCCGGGTTTCCATCGTTGTCCCGTGCAATGCATAAGCTTGACCAATGACCCCCACTGAAAGCACAACTTGGGCAAAATCCTGCCACTTAACGAAAGTTTCTCGCCAAGTAGGATGAAGAGGAGAGAACCAGTTAGCAGTGATTGTCACCAACCGCCCACCGGCGCATAACTTTTGTAATGCAGAGTTGATATGCCGAGGTGTTGCGTCAGGGTTGCGATCGCGCAATCGAGGAGATGATGAAAATGGTGGGTTCATCAGAACAACTGAAGGCTGAGAAATGCGGGCTAAGTAATCGTTAATCTGCTCGGCATTCACAGAGAATAGTGGAGTGCCAGGGAACAATCGGCGTAGAATCTTTGCTCTGTCGTCGGCTAGCTCGTTGAGGATAAGACTCGCGCCCTGAAGTTTGGCGAACTGTGCCATGATACCAGTACCAGCCGATGGTTCTAGCACCAGGTCATTGTTTGTGATTTGTCCTGCTAATGCTACTAAGTAAGCCAATGGCAATGGAGTTGAGAACTGCTGAAGTTTTAGTTGCTCCTCGCTGCGACGGGTATGCGTGGGGCAAAGTGATTCTAGTTGTTGCAATTGCTCTAAAGGATTTTCTGATAATCCCTTTTGCCGGAGGTAGAGAATTAGTGCAACCTCAACAGCTTCGTAAGCATCTTTCCACTGCCACTTGCCCTGTGCCGCAGTTCCGTTAAAATAACGATTCATCTGTGATTGGATTGCTCTGTTTGCCAAAGGTTGATTCTTAATCAATAATTTGGCAAGTTCATGTCCGGCGCTGAGAATGGATTGCCCGTAGTCTAAAACTGTTTGATGTGCAAACAGTGAGCCTTGGATTGCATTAACCATGACTGTATATATAGAGTATTGATTTCACAAAAACTTGGCGTAGCCGATACTGCACAGTCAGATTCGTACCTAGCGTGGCAATCAAAGTAGACTTAATTGCAAGATGTTAATTTCTGTGGGATGCTCACGCTCGATCTTTTCGGTTTGCACATTTCAAATTAAAAATGAATTCCAATCACTCTTTCGGTTGTGGAACTCCAACAGATGTTTGTTTTACTGCATATTCGTTGAGCAAAAGAGCTAGCTCAACCATGTGGGAATATGTATCAAATGCTAGTTGATTACATTGTGAGCGAATCCGTCTTTTAACTCGTCCTGGTGAAGTTTTCCAGAAGATACTCCAGAAAAGCTTATGATATTCTCCAGATAAGGCGATTGCTATTTCCAAGTGCTGACGAGCGTGAGCAAACTCTTCTTTATCTGGGGCGTACTGGAGAGCGACTACCAAGGCACAGTGTGCTTTGCATTGTTTTGACTTTTTGAAATGACAAAAAAGCGATCGCTATTGTGAAAACGCGATCGCTCCTTTAATAGGTGTCTGTGTCGAAGCAACAAGACACCCAGCAAAGTTACTTAAGCCGACTGCTTGCGTGGTCTTGCGGGTTTTCGTGGAGCTTTAGTAGATGTCGCTTTTGCAGTAGTCTTAGAAGTTTTGGTAGTTTTGCCTTTGATGGGAGTAGATTTATTGGCGGTTTTAGCTTTAGATTTAAGTTGTACTCCTGTTGCTGGTGGTAGTAGCCTTAGTGAGGGGAATTGAAGTACAACTGGTTGAATTTCGGCAGAACTGTTGTAAGGCTCTAGCTCGAATGTCCAGGGGTCAGAAATTTTCTCAAACTGTGATGTAACGAAGGGGATTTGTTGAGGTTCGACTTCTAGTTGTTCACTGTTAGATAGTGGCTCAAATTGAGTTGCTGTTATTGCGGATTCGGAACTGGAATTGAATTGTGCAATTGCAATAGATGGTAATGGCACAACGTAAAGCCCATCGATAAAATCGAAAATGATCAGAGCAACAAAGCTGATTACTATAACTTCGATAGCTTGGGTGAGTAGAGATTGAATATCCATTGTATTTTTCCGAAATTTTTAATGTTCACAAAAGTTGCGCGAAGCGTTAAAAGTCTCGTAATTAAGTACGAGACGAATACAAGAGGTTTTAAAAAGGAATGTGAGTCTCTTCATCTTCCAACAAATTCATTGGGAGACTGAAGTTTGAAGGGGCACTTAAGTCTCGGACTATTTTATAGTTGTCTGGATGCCAACAAGTATCACTCAAGGAATTATTTAGCCATTCTTTTAGGCAACTTTGTAATTCGGAATCATTCTGAATCAACTGCTTTTCTTCAATTGTCCATTCTGTCCCAATCGCGTCAGAGACAGCTTCAAAAATGGAGTCTTCTAATTGTTTCGGATTCATCTGGATATATCGATTCAAGAATTTTCACTTTCTTTTTCGCAAAGCGATGGCGTAACCGCCCACCGGATACTGTTGGCGAATGTAATACATTGTTGTCTTATTAAGTATTACGTAAGCTCAAACCTTCAATCTGTAGTTGCGGCTTTGAGTTGTAACACTTTCGCCAACAGTATCCCACCGGAGGTGATCGTTCTTAAAGTGGCGCTTGAGCCATTGCACAGAAACTTGTGTAAAATAGGGTCAAAAAGGGAACTGTACGTTAGCACTGTAAGGCATTCACTCCCAGATTAGTCAATAAGAGCGCTCACGCTCGGTGGTGAAGGGGATTTAAGCAACAGATACCGTTGCCGAGTACCTTGATAAACAATAATTCACAGCTAATGCAATGGTGTAGAGTTTTTAGAATAAAGGCAGGAAACTAGAAAATACCATGACAAACACACCAAACCAACCAAGCCGATTAGAACTTATCGAAGCAATTTTAGTCAGAGTAGCGACACAACAAGAGATAAACACTACTGCTATTGCTGGATTAACTGCAAAACAGGAAGTAAACACTACTGCCATTTCTGAACTGACTACAAAGCTGGATAATTTGAGTGATAACATAGCAGAGCTTACCAGTAACGTTAATACTGTCCTAGCTCGTAGTGGTGTACTGGATGATGTTTTACTTGAATTACGCGATAGTCATGAACAGCATGAACAAAGCTATGAAAGACATCAACAAAATTTTTTAGAGCATCAACGTACTAGCAATGCTGCATTACAAAGTTTAGAAGCTATACTGTTACAGCTTTTAAGAATTTTTCCTCAGCAATGAAGTTTAAAAAATGATAACTGTAGTCATAAGTATTATCTTTACAGGAATAACACTTAATTTATAGTCTAGTAGACTAGTCTTTTAAATAATTGTTATGTATTTACTCTCTTGCAGTAATCAAATGATTGTAGCTACAACAAAATAAATTACTATTTTGTTATATGGTGCAAGCTCCTCCTAGAACTTCTTTTAACCCAAAAGGTACAGTACACAGTCATTCTGATAATTCTATAGTTTCAGTAGCTCCACAGTTGCCATTCTATGTGGAAGTTAGAACTGATTCTTTAATTACTTATCTTTCAGAAGTCTATAAGTTTATAGATAGGGTTTTGATTCAAAAATGGTTAGATGCAAGACATCAAACAGGATTTTATTTTGAAATTACTGAACATTTACATCTTGCTTTTGCAGACCAAAGAGACGGTAAAGGTACACAATATTGGTGGTGTGTTTATTACGATAATATTGAAAAGAAAAAAATATTCAACATTATTAAAATCCAAGAAGATTTAGTAAGAACTAAAGTTGAAAATGAAATAAAGAAGGAAAAGTTTTTATGGAATGGCTTAACATTTAGGTCTGAAACTGAAATAAGAATTGCTAAAGCTTTATCTAGTTTAAATTTGATGTTTTTTGCTAATGTAGATGGTTTTATGGGTTTAAATGGGTTACCTATTAGTAACCAAGATAATAAATCAAGAGAAAAAGCTGAAGTTGATTTTCTAGTTTTTCACAATCAAAAATGTATGATACTTGAGGTTGACGGACAACACCACAATAATACATTTAATAGACAATGGGATTATAAGAGGGACAGAGTATTTCTAAGACAAGGTATTTCTACAGTCAGATTTTCAGCAGAACAATGCTATGAAAATGCTACAGCAGTTGTTAAAGAATTTCTAGAGTTATTTAATTAACTGGCTATAGTTTTAAAACACGCCCAAGAGCAAGAAATCCTAGAAGCAGAGATGGCAGAGTCCAAAAGGACACAGCCAGAGGCGGCTATTGAAGAAGAACGTTTGTGGTACGAACAACACAGGAAAGATTATGCAGATTATGAATATGAGGAAGAGGAGGAAGAATAACTTTGTGCTGACATAAACATGAGTAAGCGATGCCTGCGGCGGGCTACGCCTACGCTGATGAATTAGCTCTCACTGATGGAATGGCACAGGCTAATTCTCCTTCTTTACCCACTCAGTGCTGAGTGCCTCGGCAAGGGAGTAAATTTAAGAAGTACTGAGTACTTCCGCACTACAGTAAGAGCAAGACCCAAAGTCAAGCGGAATCAACAATCGAGAGAAGGTTGATACCCGCTTTTGGTGGGCGGTCTTTCAACTCAGCACTCTTCATCGTTGCCAACTTCCTTTGACGGTTACAAATCAAAATCAAGGCTGAATGTTTCTCCATCAGAATCTTCTTCTTCCTCCTCTGTAAATGGAGTTGAACTCCAAGAGGTGACTTTGTTATCTTCAGTATTAATCGGGGTGAAAGCCACTTGTTGTGTTGGAAATGCACCCTTTCTGAAAGCAAAATAGCAATCAATAATAAAGTAAAGCGTCTCCAGGTAACTCTTGCCTAGTTGCTGTGATTCGGCAAATATCCGCTCTCGGTAGCTATCTTTGATCCGAACTTTTTCTGGGGTTAAGTCAAGTTTGTCTGCCATTGCGATCACTTAATAGATGTAGATGCTGAATTCTTGCTGCTGATGGTCTTTGCCATCTCTAAAAGCCCAGAGACATTGGCTTCTACTGGATTGTCCAGGATTTTGAAGCCGTTTTTCTCCAACAGCTTCTTAAATCCGGGTAAGAGGCAACCTCCACCTATCGCCCAGATTTCATCCCCTTGGTGCCTGGCATCCAATGTGAGATTCACCACTTTCTTCAAGTATTTTTCATACCAATCTTTTAAACTTGCGCTGTAAACATCTTTGATATCAATGTCACGGCTATATCGGGTATGCCCCATTTCCAAACAAAATCGGATTTTGGATGGATCTCCGATTTTTCCGCCATTTAGATGTTTCATTTTTTGGGAGATATCATCGATGAGAACTTCTACACCTATAGGGTAGGCAGTGTGAACTTCTCGCTGACCCCGGTTGTAACGAGAATAGAGAGTCGTTCCATTGCCAAAGTCTAAAATGGTTAATTTTTTGGGTAGTGGATGCCCAAATAATGCACCCATACCCTCTAGTACAACTTTTAGCACTTCTACTTTCACGTCTGATTGTTTGCCGGCAAGTATTGGCTGATATTCTCCATTGAGTACTTTTTGTAGTTCTGATGCCAGAGCAACATCATGTAAACTGACGACTAATTTTAAGTGCCAAGCCTTACGGTGTGGCAGATGTGCCAATGCACCCAATAAAGTCAATAATGCGTTGTTGACTTTATTTTCATTATTATCGGTGTTGCGGTCAAAATAATTTCCTGTACGGTAAGCTGACTCTCCAACGGTATAAGCACTGCCGTTAAAAACTACACGCCCTGGAACATCTTCCATCTCGGCATTGGTTATATAGCTGGGGACACGAACTACTTCAAAGCCATCGACTAAAAGTTTGAGACTTCCATAACCGTTATCGAAACCCGCGGGAAAAATTTTTTGCAACGTGTGAATGTTTGACATAGGCTTTAAGTAATACACAATAAGTTGTGAAAATTATCTGTTCAAGTGATCTGCAAAAGCAAGAGAAAGAAGAATAAAATAACTTCACTCTTATTTTCCTAACTCAAGAGCTTATCATAACCCCTTGGGGGCTAAGTGGGGTGCAAAATCTCAATTAATCAAATATACCCCACTTAGCACCTATATACACCCTATATAGGTGTCAAAATGTCCCCAAAGTCTTGAGCTATTGTTGGGGTATATATAGCCCCCATATAGCCCCCATCAGGATTTTTTGAAATCTTTTTACCAATGCAGCAAAAATTAATTTAGATCATCGTTGACTTTTTGATTTATACTTTAATGTCAATTTTTTGTTGAAAAGCAATTCAGTTTTGATCTTTAACTTCTTGATTACTATGTAACGAGTGCGTTATTACTTGCTGACAGGTTCAGCTTTCTCTACTGAATTATCATTCACACCCAAAGTCCATTCCAAAGGAGTTTTTTGGAGGTAAGGTTTTACTACTTGCCGATAAACATCATAATTAGTAGGTAGGGTCTGCTGAGAATTACCCACTCCATAGGTCAGTTTGTACTTTACATCTTTGATTAATTCAGGTTTTCCAGCCTCTTCTTGAGGTCTTTTGTGTTGTTCAACTTCATCAACACTTGGTCGCGGCGGTAAAGTAGGCCACCATAGCCCTCTGTCATCTGGGCCAACAACTGCTCCTGGCGGTTTCAATCCATTCCGATTCAACACTGAAGTATTTGCAAAGATTTCAATACGTGGCTGTGGTTGACTTGTTAGGTTATTCGCATACTTGATTTGCCAGGAGTAACTGGTGAGTGCTGTAGCTTCATACTGTTCAGCAGTTGTAGTACTGCAACTAGTTAATGTCAGTGCTGTTAGTGCGGTTATTATTGAGGGTAAAAATCTCAGGTTTTGCATTATCAGTTGTAAATATCTTTTACCAATCACTCTTGAAGAGGTTGTGTGCCATCATTGCTGCCAAGGTGAAGGAATCGCTGTTGTCGAAAGCACTTCCCTTGCTTCCAGCCTAATCGCTGTTTGCTCACAGTTGGGGCATTTTACCTTTGTGAAAATCACTGAAGGTCGTCCTTTGTACTCGCCCATTACGCGTTCCCCGGTGTATTCGCTGATTATCCCTTGCTTGCAGTGGTAGCACTCGAATATCACACGCCCTACCTCCGAGTTGCAATCCAGGAATTGCATGCGCTGACAGGCCTCTGGCGGTAATTCTTCTTCTTCATCGCTCTTTGTCAATTGACCCTGTTGCTTGGGCTGTCGCGGTAATTTGGATTTTCTCTTGTCAGCAGAGGTACGTTTGGCTTTACTTTTCTCTAAATGTTGCGGTTTTTCAGCAGCGTTTGTCTTTGACCTTACAAGAGGTATTACCTCTGCTTGGGCTGGCTGCTCAACTGACGGCAGATCAACACTGGGAGTAATGTCAGGCTGAGAGATTGGCTGCTGTTTATCTACTGGTTTATAAGCTACAAGGTCAAGCTTTGGACTTGGGTCGTTGGGTTTTGGCTGTTGTTTAGGTAGCTTGGACGATTGCTCTTTTGATTTCATCAGAACTTTTTATGTGGACTTGGGGAAATATTTATTTTAAGCGCCAATTTATTTCACTAAATCGCTCCTCATCGCCAGAATGAAAGTATAGTTAGCTTTTTAGGTTACAAGCAATTTGGAGCATTAGTTTTTCATTACTTTGGTGTAAAACTTGTGAAAATCTTTGCAGTCTACTTAAATTGTCATAGAATCGGTTCATTCTGTAACTAATATATATATGTTTTTTCATCAAAAATCGCATAGTACTAAGAAAATATGATTATCGCAGTTACTAATCAAAAGGGAGGAGTAGCCAAGACAACCTCTACTATTGCACTAAGTGGATTGCTGGCAGAAAGTTCCTCCTGCCTTGTAGTTGACTTTGATCCCCAAGGCAATTTAACCACAGGTCTAGGAATTAAGATTCAGCCAGGGCAGATGACTGCTTATGAAGTACTTACAGATCGTAAACAGAGCGCATCTGAAACTATTATTGACACTGAGTACGGAATCAAGCTGATTCCGGCTGACATATCTCTAGCATCTGGAGAAAAGCAAATTTTGACCTCAGCAGATAATAGCCGAATCCTGAGAAAGAAATTGAATCCTTTACGGCAAGAATTTGCTCATATCCTCATTGATTGTCCACCTAGCTTAGGTATGTTGACTTTAAATGCACTAATGGCAGCAGATGCAGTCTTGATCCCCGTTCAATGTCAGTTTTTTGCTTTAGAAGGCTTACGACAATTATTGGAAACTATCGAAAGTCTTCGTGATGAAGACACTCACCCCAATTTGCAAATTTTAGGAGTCTTGCCTACAATGGCAGACCGTACACTCACGACCCAAGATGCTCTCAAAACTCTTAAAACTAAACTTCCTGGGGTCAAAATTTTTGAACCAGTTCCTAAGTCTGTTCAGTTTCCAGAGTCCAACTTGGCGCGTCAACCAATTCATCGATATACCACAGAAAGAAAATTGATTGAACCTTATCAAGAAATCGCCAGGGAAATGGCAGAACAGGAGTAATATGACGAAGCGGCGCTTGTCAATGGCAGATGAAATGGAATTTCCGAATAAAACCAGACAATTCCTTGACTTAGTAGGAGTTACCAATAATCCTCAACTTTCGGAAAACGAATCTATTGAACAATCTTTATTAATAACTCAAATTCACCTAGCTGCTCATCAGCCTCGGCGTTATTTTTCAATTCAAGGAATGGAAAGCCTAGTTGCTTCCATTCGTGAACATGGCATCTTGCAGCCACTGCTTGTCCGACCGTTAGAATCCGGTAATTATGAATTGATTGCTGGTGAACGTCGCTACCGTGCGGCTCAAACTCTTGGAATGGAGCATGTTCCGGTTATTATCCGCCATCTCAATGACCAAGATGCTTTCCAAGTCGCCCTCCTCGAAAATTTGCAACGGGAAGATTTAAATCCGGTTGAGGAAACTGAAGCTATTTTGCAACTGCTATCTATCCGCTTGGAATGCTCTCAAGGAGAAGTTATTTCCCTACTCAATCATATTGCTAACCGACAAAAGCAAAAAACAGAAATTACGAACAACGTTGTTCGTAACCAATGGGAAATGGTAGAAAAGATATTTTCAGTAATAGGTAGGTTGACTCCAGACAGTTTTCGTAGCCATCGCCTACCTTTACTAAATTTACCTAAAGATGTTCTAGAAACTTTGCGCCAAGGACAACTAGAATATACCAAAGCTCGTATCATCGCTCACTTGAAAGACAAAGATCAGCGACATCAACTTCTAGTGAAAACTATTGAAGAAAATCTTTCAGTTAGAGATATCAAAAGTTACATTCAATCAGTTCAACCTCCTAAGTCTTCTCAGCCGAATATCCTTCCTAATCGGATGAAGGAAGCCTATCAGCGAGTTAAGCAAGCTAAAATCTGGGAAGATCCTAATAAAGCAAAAGTTTTAGATAAGTTGTTAGGGCAAATTGAAGCTTTATTAGAGTAAAATCTATGGTTTTTTACAACATATTTTACTCTCCTCACCAACCTTTGAGGCGTAGCTTGCATAGCTTGCGCTCGTAGTCATCGTATGGTGAAGCAAAGCAGCATCTTCGACTTTATCATCTGCTATTATTGTAATCTCAAAATATAGTATTTATGTACTATGATGGAACTGAATTCCAGTATTGTAATAATGTGCGGCATCTGATCATAAACAATGTCCACTCCCCTTAATCTTTCCCCTCAACAAGTAAGTGCCTTTCCTCAACACGAAACAATCACCGGAGTCGTAGAACGCCTAACTTTTTACCTAGCGTGGCAAAACTTACTAGAGAAGACGACTCTCTAAATTAGCCAAGTAACCCTTGGGGTCTCTGCGAAATCGATACTGTTCAATTCTAGCTTTGTGGTGTTTTTGCAATTGAGAGCGTAATTCGAGCCAAGTATGAATATCAACTTGTGCTAAATCAGATGCGGTAAAAGAATGAAGTTTAGTAGCGATTGCACAGGCAAGTTTGACAGAACCACGAATAACAAGGGATGAGGGGGCAACCTTACGACCAGTACAACGACGTTGATGATGACGTAGCATACCAAAAGCGTGTTCTAAGTCATTATTAGTTCTGGGAAAATCTTCAATTTCGTAACAATGAAAAAGTCCAGACCAGTAGCTATGAGTGGTTTTTATAAAGTTATCGATTGCAGTGTTCAGCGTACCAGCCTTCTGCTTTTGTTGGGACATTTCTGTTAATAGTTGCTGATAACTTTGTTTGACCCCAGCAGCATTAAGACCTATTTTATTATTGAGAATATCACTAGCTTTATCAACCCACTGATATGCAACCCTCACAGGTGAAAATAAAGATGCAGTCGCAGATAAACCCTTAGCTATCAGGTGTTTTAGGTTGACTAAGGGTGGGGTTAAAGCACTTTTTTTTCCATCCGTTCTAAGCTTTGCTCTATCAATGTCAAATTTTCTTGTAACTTTAATCCTGATGCCTCTAACGGTGGATGACCATCATTAGTTATAGAACTACGTACTGCCGAGCAATAATCTTCGATAATAGTTGCCATTTCCTGAGTTTCATTAGTAACACTACGTTCAATGTCTCGTAATCCTCTAACTTTTTTCTTTAATTCCTTTTTTGCATGTCGATCTGCCTCATATATGGGTTTAATCGCTTCCTTCAGGTAATGGTAATGACATAAACCGTGAGCAATTTTAGGTAATGCTAACCTAACAGCTTTGCGAATTGATTGTTGCCCATCACTAACAACTCCATCAATTGGTACATCCAGAGTATTAGCTACTTCTAATAATAACGCCACTAAATCTTCATTTCTTGATGATAATAAGGTTTTAGCTAGTAAGATTTCTCCTGATAAGCAATCTCGAATTACCCATAATACCTCATGTCCAATTTCTGGCTGCATCCCATCAATGGCTAATATCACCCGTCCTTGATTAGCCACTATTGCTTTTAATCTTTTATGGTCTTTTAGCCATAAAGAATTTTCTCGTCATATCTGTCAATTAGGTGTGTGACCGTTCGTTTACTTATACATATACCCTTTAATTCAAGGTGAGCGTGTATTTGGGTAACACTTCTATGTTCCTGGTAGCGTAATGCTCCTATATAAGCAATCACATCTAAACCAAATTCGTTTTGTGGTAGAGCGAGTGACCCTTCTTGCTCTGGGCGATATGCTTTTTTATACCGCAGACATGACTTATTTCGACATTGCCGAATTTTTAGCTGTAGTTCTACTACCCCATTTAACGTTCTTATATGTCGAGGATTATTGTATTCATTCCACATTGCTTGACCGCACGAAGGGCATTTTTTTTGAACACAATCTAGTACTTCAAACGATGTTGCCTCTGGTTTTAAACTTTTTCTTACCAAGTTTTTGCACCATTATTTCGCTACAAGCTCAAGATTACAGGATTTCTGCTCCTCTCTAGTAAGTTTTGCCACGCTAGACCTACACCGCCATCAACCAATCGCACACCACAGACCTAAAGCCGCCTCCAAAGTTAACCCAAAGGAGCCACTGCCCCAGATATCCATTCTAGAACGCTTCACCATCAGCAACGCCGATAAAAAAGCCAATTGTTTTGAGATTGATTGGATTAAATAGGCTAAGAGCCAGATTAGGAGAGGCTTTGAAACAAAGGTATAATTTTCTGTGACAAAAGTGATAGGGCAGTATAAAAAGCAAATGGTGAATAAAAAATGGGCAGTTAAACGACTGACAGTAAATCTCACATCAACAGAAAGACAGAAATTAGAACAATACTGTGCAAAAACAGGAAGACCCTTTAACGATGTAATTCGGGAATTACTGCGTTCTTTAAAGGTTGATAGTGAGGAAGCATCGGAAATTCCACCAGACTCTGAAGTTTCAGAATTAGCTAGGCTTCAAAAATAAGCCAATTAATGAAGAAGAGAATATTATAGGACTGTTTACGAGACTCAAATGATGTTCGAGGGATTAACAGTCAACTGCTCTATATCGAATGGAAAATCACGCCATCCATTCAGTCCACTGTGGCGCATCTGTCACCAATTGAGCAAATTTGTCAGGGCTTGCGTCTTCAAACTCCAGCATCACACCCAACCGCTCATCACTCGTTAGCGTACTGAGTAATTCTTTTACCGCATCAACCCCATTCTCTACACATTCAATCGCCAGTCGAGCGTAATATTTGACCCGCTCCCACCAAGAATCACTGAGTTCTGCCTCTGTGTCCATACCCCCCCACTTATTATCTCCACTTTCATTAATGGGGGGTGTGGACGGCGGGGTAATCCCATACTGAGCCTGCATTCTAGCTTTATGTGCCGCATCTCGGTCAAGTGACTCTTGGCGTTTGCGTTCCTTATCCTCCCGTTGCCGTTGACGATACTCTAATACCTTCTGGGTAAACTCGACATTAGAAGTATTGAGCCGGTAATACCGAACCCTCTGACCATCCTCCATTGGTCTTCGAGACTCGGTAGACAAACCGAGTTGCCAGAGGAACTGCCCCAAAATCCACATCGGAGACTCCGATAGGGGGATGGTTAGATTGAGAATACCTTTAACGTGAGAGGCATTGCGCTTGGAAAACTCAGCCAAAGCCTGAATCATCGCCTCGTCGCCTTTAATCTCAACCCCAGCCATCAGATCCATCAGCACTGCCCTGAGTCCAAGCCGATGACGCATCAACCACGCGGTAGAATGATTGCTCCAGTCAGTACAAATGGCCAAGCGCGAGCGTTCCGATTTATCGCGTTCGGCAACAATAGCCGACGGTGGGACAAATTCTCGCCCCTGCTCATCAGTGACCATTTCCCCTGGTATGGCCAATATCGCTTCAAGTGCGACAATCTTTTTAATTAAGCGTCCCCCGTCATCTTGCTCAACCAGTTCCGGGGTAACGCTCATACCGTAAGTATCCTGTATGCGGAACTTTTCACACTCCAAAACCTCCTCCGGCTTGAGATAATCCTGATGTTGTCTACTTGTGTAAGTCCTCCTGTCAATATCTTTGGCATTGGCAACTTTGCGATAATGCTCCTCATCGATGGCAATACCAGCCGCTTTCATCCACCGCGAAGTCGCTTCATCACCACCGTCGCCCAAAGGAATAATCGTATTCCCCATTTCCTCTAATAGCTCACGCAGATCAGAGCGAAGATTATTAATCGACCAATTCCTTTGTCCCTCAATCTGACAGCTAGCATCCAATGCCCAGTCTTTCTCAGCCCCACGTTTCCCAGTTTCCCGGTTAATGCGAATCAGAAAAGCGGTCATCTCATTTGTTTGGAGAATCCTTTCCTTGATTCGACGGGCATTGGTTTCGGCGTAACCAAAAGGAGGGCGCGGTGCTACCCAAACATACATCGGCACATCTGGACGATACCGCCATAACTGTTGAGCGCATTCTGTAGCCGACTGTGAAACAGCATGAAACACACCAAACACGGCATCAAAATGATAGCTGGAGATGTCAACCCCTGAACTGAGACTGGGAGTAATTAAAAAAGCGTCGATATCTTTAATAGCAATGTTGATCTCTCGGATAAAGATGACATTCTCCTCACTGCCACTGTTCTCGGAATGAATAGCCCATACCCTTAACTTGCGGTCTTCGGCTGATTCCGGTGTTTCGTCGTTATCATCAATTGCTGAACCATCATTGAGCGCTCTCTCCAACTTTTTGATAAACCGCTTGCTATCGCTGGCCATCATCAACTTTTTACCAAGCATCAACTGAGCGTGGAACTCGGCAACGATCGCGCTACTGTTTTTACCTTCATACCAATAAACCTGACGGCCCCCTGAACGATATTCATTTTTGATGATGTAGGGTTTTTCACCAGTCGGTCGCATTCGCATGAAAAACTCAATGGTCAAATCATCCAAGTGGGCATCTGCCAACACAACCAGCTTGGCATTGTAGACCAGATACTCCAGTACTTCCAGGATAGCCCCCCGGTGTTCCTTGCAGGTTTTGGACTTGAGCAAGTGAGCGAGATACTGGCAAGCTTCATCTATAAATAAGATGTCATAAGCCTGTAAATCATTCGCCATCTTATACAGCGAGTCTACCGTGATGCTGAGAGCTTTTGCTTTAGCCCAGTCACCGCAAGAAATCGCAGAGTACATTGCAGTTTGCAAGCGATCACTAAGATTTTTCAGCAAAGTAACCCGATGCCCATTGTTCAAAAAGCTCAAGTCTGGGTTATCTCTTCTAATCATCGCCAAGATTTCAGTTTTACCTGTGCCCATGTCGGAAGCCAAACCTACTAACCCAGATTGAGGCAGTGAGCGGATAACTGTGGAAAGATAGCGAGTATTGACGATAATATCAGGTTTGAATTTGCGAAGCCCCCTAGCGCGATTAACAAAAAATCTTTGGCTTAACTCGCTGATTCTCAAGGCATCAGCAATCATCGTGCTGACTGCTTTCTCAGCTTTTTTGCCCAGAGCCACAACCCAATCGTCAATTCCTTTCTCTGGCCCAGGCAAAACTGCTATTTCACATTGACAGGCAAATTGGAGAATTACTTGACAGGTGCGGCGAGTAGCACTAAAAATTTGCTGTTTGGTTTTGGGTTTGGTTTCGTAGTCGAAAAGGATAACGAATTTGCGACCCTTTTGGGACATTGGGACTAAATCGGGGTGCAGGTATTCCAAATCTTCCTTGCCGACCCGACCGTTCCAGATTCCAGGGAGTGCGATCGCTACAAAGCCTAAAGTTAGGAGACAACCTGCTTTCTTCTCGCCCTCAGTAAGGCATATAGGGATTTCGGGGTGTGCCATTACCCAAGCCCAGAAACCCAGTGCTTCACCATCTTCGGTAATGGTAATATGCTCTGGCATCGGCACGTCATACCGCAGGGCTATCAACTTCCAAATGTGCAGAGGGACTCTTAAGTAGGTGACACGGTTGGGGGTTTTTGGGGGTGACTCGTATTTAACGGGTTTTTGAGTTTGTTCGTTGGTGTCCTTGTCCCATTCGAGTCTTGGGTAATCGGGTTTCATCCGTCCCCAGTCCATCGGTAGCCAGTCATTGAGAGGGTCAAGTCCACTAACCCACCATGCACCGGACTCTAAATGGGCATATCTTTTCAAGTACCCGTCACGCAGTCGCCCATCGTTGCGTCTGGCAGTTTGGGGCAGGGCGTATAAAAGGTGCTCGTATACTTCAGAACCACTTAAAGAGCGGACATTTAGCGCAGTGAGTTTGGGGTCAACGGCGGAATTGACTACCCATTCATGCCAGTGGTTAGGAGCTAATTCACCGTTCTGATTCTGATGTGTATCAATTGTGTGGCTCAAATGATCAGCATCATTTTGGTTTGAGGAGTCACGTAAATTTAGATAATGCTTTGGTAATTCATAATGAGAATTGATGAAGTGATTTTTAGGTACAGTTTTGAAATCAGTTTGTTTTTTGAAAACTCCTTTTGAGGTTGGTTCAGAAGTATTGGGTGTTTTAGGTAAGCCATAATTAGGATCTAATAACCGACGACGTTTTGCTTCTCCCATGATCTGACTCCTTTTTGATGAAATAAGGTAGTACAAAAGAACTAATAAGTTGTGATTGTAGATGACTTAGAAAAAATCAACTGCACGAAAAATTGATGCTGTCAGCCAGTGAATCTGATATAGAATCAGGGTTGACAGCTTTTTTGAAGTGCTATTGTTTCTCTGCTCAGATTGGAAAAATCAGAATTATCTGCTTTTGGCTGTATGTGGTCGGAATGTGAGATTGATACGGGTGCTAACCACTTTGTTGGTCTTGGGAACCTGATGCAGATGTGTAGATTGACAGCCTGGGTGCATCACAAGTAAGCTCCCGTGTTCCAGCCAGAAGTCAGTGGATTTGCCATCTCTCGGTTTGATTTGGAATTTGCGACATGAACCCAGGCTTATGGAAGCGATCGCTGGGTTAAATCCCATCGATGGTTCATTGTCCGAGTGCCACCCGATAGAATCAGTCCCCGTGCGATACTGGTTGCCAATGACAATGCGGAACTTATAGCCAGTCAACGCAGTGATTCTGTCCCGCAAGTTAGCCAGATTGTCTGTCCAAGTTAGGGGTTTCAAAAATACGTTGTTCGAGTAGAGGTAATCGCAACCGTAGTCCCCGTAAATGCACTCCAGACGGGGAACGGGCATTGTTTTACCCGCGATCCTGATTTGATTCTGCTGCCACTCCAGTTGTAGACAGTGTTGGTAGAGTTCGTTTGCTTGTTCAAGATTTAAGAAATCGGGGTAATAGGTGATGGGTAAAACTGGGGTTGATTCAGCGAAAAGGGTGAGTTGTTGCATGAGAGTTTGTCCTTATTTTTGGTAAAAATCTAAAAGCTTGTTTCCGAGTTCAGGTGATGAAGCGAAAACTGATACGATGAACCCAGCACTGATCACAGATGCAATTGCAACCAAGCGACCGCCCTAGACTAAGGAGTGCGTTCGCTTTTATTTTTTGACCAACACCCTTGGCCTCTTGCTAGCAAAAGCCCCAGCAATCCTGAGCGCAGCAGTCGGGTTTGGATGGGTGAAAAACTCTTCAATTGCTTTGGTCATACCATCTGCAACAATTGGCTCATGGCAGGCGTAAACGTAAACTGGCTGCTGAGTGCCATTGACCAGTCGCATTTCCTGACGCTCTCCCAGTTGTGGGTAAAAGGTGCGAACCCAAGTACCGAGATGACCGCGATAATGAGAACCGCTCAAGGGGACTTTCTTACCCAGTTCGCTCTCTGCAAAGTTCACAACGCCCATCCATTTTTCTCGGCTACCGACTAGGGCTTGTTGATTGTGTTGGGCTAGGAGATTGGCGGCGAAGTCTTGAAAATGCTGCTCCATGTACGGGTTGAGTTTGCCACCTGTAAGTTCAGCTAAAGTTCTCATCGCCTCGACCAAAGTTTGTAGGCGCTGCTCAACCGGTGGGAGAGCAGGAACAGGTGCAGAAGTTTGAGGAGTGATGCTGGGAACAGCTGCAACCAAGTCTAAAATGATGGTTCTAACTTGCGCTGCTACTTGAGATTGCTGCAAGATCATTGCGATCCTTAATGCACCCAAAGCCGAAAAAACTCTAACTTGGGAGGTTCTAGATGGTAGACAGAGCATCTGTCGAGCATCCCTTAGCTCTTTTCCAGTAAGGGTTTTAGTTTCAAGGCTTTGGAATTCAGATTGATTTACTCTTGTTAGTTCTTTGGCTGCGGACTCTGTAACTGAAAAATATTCCGCTATTTGTGCAGTAGTTGCCCAGCCACTACCGTTCCATACAGCGAACACTATTGCCTTTGCTTTGCTGAGAACAACTTCTGCGCGTGAATCATCTATGTTAGAAAGTGCAGAAGTTCTCAATGATGGAGACTCGACTAAAACACTTTGATTTAAAGGTAAACTCATGTTGCTTGGCTCCTAAGTAAATTTCAAAACTTTAGAGATTCACTCGCACTAAACTTTTTTCACCAACTAGTGAGAAACGATTAGATATAGTTGGTGTCTTAATTAACGTTGGCGACATCAATTCAACAAGGTAAAACCAAGAATTATGCACCAGAGCAATCCCCAGAATGAGCCGTTGCTTTGTTCCCTTGTCGTGAGAGCAGAGGATCACTCGTTCGCCTAGAACAAAAGCAGGTTTTTGCACAGTGATGCTTTCTAATTCTCCAGTCCCGATGATTTGGTTTTGTGTAGCATGGAGTATTTCATTACGGCAGTCAATTGAATAAATCCAGCATTCATGCTTCCATTGCATACCGCAGCAGTAGCCGAATGTTCTTGTGGTTCTGAGGTATACTCTCTCCAGTAAATTAACTGCAACAGGTGGAATTGTTTGTCCCCAAGGAGGCGAGAGATACCAACTTGTTTTCAGTGCATTAATGTGGTCAATCATGCTTTTCTCCCTAACAAGTAATTAATTGCTTCAACATCAAGAGCAGCAATGCGTTTTTTAATTGATTGAGGTGGGTTATCAAAAAACTGTTTGAGATGCCATCGACGAACTTGATAACGCTTAGAAGAACGGCGGCTAGTTTTCAACCAACCACGGCGCACCCAACCAGAAACGGTGGTGGAATGCACACACAGAACACGGGCGATTTCAGCACTGCTATAGTTATCGAGAAAGGGGCTTGTAGAATAACCTAAAGCCCAAAGCTTAGTAGCGATAGCAATTGGAGTACGAAAATACCCATGTCTTTTTAAGATTGAGGCTATTTGTTTAGGGGTATAAAGTTCAGCTTTAGCTTCAATGATTCCGAGTTCTTCATCAGTCCATTTGGGATTCATTTATTACCTCCAATGTTTATGCAGACTTAGGAGAAGAATGTTCTGGTACAATCCGAGCGCTTATAGATTCAAAGTCAACTTGAAAGATGTTCATATCAGTCAGCATTTCCCCTGTGTTATAGCGGGTTACTATGTGCTGCTTGATAGCAGATTGATTCAGCCCATCAGGGATATCGATGTGCGCTTCACTGACGATTTTTTCGACTACTGTGACAATGACTCTCATGGGTAATTCCTGTTTGCTTAATTGAGGATTCAGAAGTAAAATTATTCTGAATCCTGCATGGTTATTTACACTGCTCCTACTTTTGCCGCTTGCACCTGCTGCATCCATCCGTTGATTGCTGTTAATTCATCAGCACCGCTAACAACAGCATCAACAACCTGCTTTTGATACAAAGATTCGGCATGATTGGGATACTCGCACTTGTCTGCTGCCCAAGCCAAACACATGGTTTTTACCAATTCATTAATCTTGGTAATATGAAGTAGACTTGGGCGGTCAACATCCTGAAATTGCAACCACTCTCTGACCAAATCAAGTGGATAATCAAGCAAAGTGCGAATATTTTTGATTCGTAGGTCTTGAGGATGTACTGCTTGAGGGACTACGCTAAGTTTTGGTATAGATGAAATGGTTGAGAAATTGCCACCTAAAACAGATTGAATGTCACGAATGATTGTTGCCCAATCCAAATCTCTACTCCATTCTCTGTAAATCTTGGTTTTGGTTGCAGCATCGTAAAGATTACAAAAAACTGTGTTTTCGTCGCCAGCAGTAGCAACGATAATCAGTGGTTTGGAGAAATCTTGGATTAATGAGGTAGCTAAAAGGAAGCTTTTAGCAAAATTGGTTTCAATGCCAGTTCTCACTACATAAAGTTCATCAGCACTGACAACAATATCCAGCTTCAAGTTGTCCTTACCTTTGAATTCTTTAGTCGTTAGGCGGAGTTCAGACAAATATCCAGTTAATGCTCTTTGGGTAACAGGGGTTTTCTTATCTTGGCTGATATTAAACTTATACCAAACGTAAGATTCGCCATCTACTTCTCCCTGGTTGACATATAAATAGATGGGTTCGGGAGGGTTGCATAAACCTAGTTTAATTTCAGTAAGCATATTTTGCTGGGGTGTGTGATAATTAGTGGTTTGTAACGTAAACTTTCAGTGCTTTACGATTGCTTGAAGAAAAGCTGATATTCAAGCAATCGCTTTTTTACTAAACAGAAAGTTATCGATTCCGCTCTAACTCCCATTGCAGATAAGTCAAAGCAGTTTGAGCATCAGCAATGTTTAAATCTGGCTGATACCCTGCTGACAAGAGTTGTTTGTAATCTGGGTGCGTAGCAATCTGGGATATCAAATTTTGGGCTTGTTCAACTAAGTAGTGCAGATTTGGGTTAGACATCTCAATGCCAAGCCGTGAACATAAATCCTCCGCTTTCACTCCTATTGTTCCTGGCTCAATCTCCGTCGCTAACTCTTCAAGCAGAGATTGAAAGTTCGGGTGTTCATCGTTAATTTCAATCTCAAATAAATCTGCGCTCTTTGTAACGACGCTTGCCCAATCTGGTAAAGTCTGTGCAATGATCTTCGCGTAAAGTTTCATGATTTTATCCTATGGGATTAATAACCTAAAAATCCTCGGCAATCTCCAACAAAAAACCGCGTCCCGTATTCTGTACTTGCACCAGTTCTTTATCCAGCAGTGTTTGAATCACTGAATTTGAAACTTGGCATTGGAGAGAATGCAAAGGCACACAACCGCCAGAAAACCGAATCGAACGCAGCAAATGATTAGCCCTACGGTCAAAGTCGTTGTTTGCTTTCTTAGCCATTGTTTGCACCCTTAGTTAATACGTTTAACTGTCGGTTGAGAATGCTTATCTGTTGTTGATAAAAGTCAATCTCTGCGGTAATTTGCTGGAATAATTCTTCTGGCGTGAGAGGTTGGATTTGATCCTCTTTCAAGTAGGATGTTTCATCAGAGTTTTTATTAGGCATCAGTACATAGCGCCAACCATCATCAAATTGTTCAGCCAACTCTGTACCAGAGGGATAGTAATAAAGTCCCAAGATGATGCCCTGTTGTGTACGCTGATCCAAAGCAAAGCGAGGGTAGCCCCAGTGTCGGGGGATTGCGATTGTCGGTTGCATTGATTTAATTGGGGATTGGTGAATAAATAATTAGGGAAATGGGGAAAGGGTAAAGGGAAAGGAATGAAGAAATTTACCTTTCCCCCTTTCCCTTTAACCTTTTCCCAGACGAAGCCCAAAACTTACGCCGTTACTAACTCCGTTCTCTCCAGTAGCCGTTGCAATTTATCGCCGATTAGCTGTTCTAACGGTTGCTCTAAAAAATATTCATCAAAAATGGATTGACCATCAGTAGACACGTCCACCATCGACAATGAGCGCACAGCATCAAACACGGAGTTAGAATACTGCTGCTGACCCGAAGAATCCTGGATTACCCACCAGTTACCGTTAGTGCATCCGACTTGACCCAATTTGCGTAGTTTGCCGTCTTCAGTATCGTGGGTATAAATCCCATCATCAAGAATTTCAAAGCGGTAATTCTGGCACTCGTTGAAGATATGCGCCATGATTAGGTTCTCGGTAGAAGAGGAAACGGGGCAGGGTGCGGGGCGCAGGGGGAAAATTTCCTCTCCCTTGCTCCCTGCTCCCTGCCCCCCTGCTTCTACTTGGGCGGGTTGGTTGAGTGTAGTGTCCTGGTGATGCCAAGTAATGAAGCGATAGCATCTTGCATAAGTATTAGCGCGGAATTTTTCTACACCTTCTACCACTACTACCCAAGGTTGGGTTAGGTCATCATCATGGGTAATGCTGGCTATCAGTTCCTCGCCGCAGTAAATTTCGTGATCGTAGAAGGATATTTCTCTTGTTGTCAGTTCTTCAGGGGCTACGGCTTGGGCTTGGTTGGCGATGTAGTCGTTGAGTTCGGATTGGGCAACTTTGTGAGTTTGGGCGGATTGATGGGTGATGATTGCGTTTACCCAGGTGTCAGCCGTTCTTTTGTCCCCGGTGGGTGTTACGCCGCGTTCGGCAGCGATTCTTTTGAGGCGGGGGAGGTTATAGCGGCAAAGGGCTTGCTGTGTGTAGGTTGGATGGGTCATAATTGATATTCCTGCCTCGACAGGGGTTAGGTTTTTGCAAAGGGCGATCGCTTCGTTGTCCAGACGGGGGCGGTCGTCTTTTGTTATTCCTATTTTATCAACTCCGAGTAGACAAATCAACTGTTAGGCGACATTTTTTTGTAAAATAGCCAAAAGTTCAGACGGATCAATGTATACAGCCGGAAAGAGTTGCTTAAAATCGGCATCAAGAGCATTGCAGATAGCCACGATTAAATCAGTTGAGACGGCTTCAGCTTTGCCTACCTCCAGCTTATGAATATACTGGTAAGTGCAAGTTACTCCATTATTGTTAACTTTGTCGGCAATGGTTCGCATGGGAATGTCACCACGTAAAGATTGTAAGCGTTTCCCCAGTTCAGAACTCCATTTTAGTCTGTCAACGGAATCGAGAGAAATCATCAGTTTACTTTTATCATTCTTACTCACATTGTAATCTCCGAGTTGACATAAAATAGCTTGGTGACTACTACGAGTTTAAAGTTTCATCGAAGCTGGGAGAATATGAACCCACAAACTTTACAGACAGCGATAAACGGTGCAACGAATGCCTACGCCGGATTGCAGCAAGCCATATATAAACTGTGACACAGTTCAGTTAACGAAGCGAAGCAACTGTTGGCACGTCAAAATGCTGTACTGGTAACGGTTATAGCTCCACAAGTACACCTTGGGGTTTTCAAAGCGGCAGGTAAGCTCATGCCCGCTTTTCTTGTCATGGATATTTTATATACGGGAATGTAGAGACAATGCTAAAGCCGACAAAGCAACAAGGATGATTACCGCAGATGCCAAGATGAAATATACAAACCAGCCAATGAAAAACCCCAACCTCAGCAAAAGGTTTGGGGAATTAATATCAATTTAATCACACCCCCATCATGGCACAACTCGATATTCGTTCAAGCACTGTTCCGCTAGAGGTGGAATAATGAATAAACCAACCTGTGACTTGAAGAAGATTTTGGACATCTTGTCCACCTTTACCTTCCAAAAATGGATGTCCAAGTTTACCTTCCAAGAACGTCAAAAAAATAGCATAAAGGAAAACTAAACTGCTCAAACTCTATGCCTGTATGCAAGATAAAGGTTTTGGTAATAGCGATACTTACTGCGGCAAGCGATCGCAAAGCTTGTGAAAAATCCTACAAGTTAGGCAATAAGTTGGACAGGAGCCGTATTCAAGCGGATTTGTGTCCATTTTCTTCTTCCATTTCTGTTATTCTGTCCATTTTCTTTTTCCAAAAGAGCGATCGCTTGCTTAATGCCTTAACGAAGTTATAGGTATTTCAGCTTGCAACTTGTCCAATTTCTTCTTCCAAACCTGTCCAAAATCTTCTTCAAGTCACACAACCTCTAAGCGCAACAAAGCCACCTCTGCTGCATCCAATGACGGTACACCACCAGATGACCAAGACCTTGAGGATATCTCCCAGCAAGAAGACCCAGGTTCAGCAACAATTACGGTCACGGCTGTTGAAGTTCCAGAACTAACCGAGCAGGAAATTAGCGATCGCTTACATCTTGAACGGAAGGTAGAACGGGCGTTTTTTGAAGCGGGGAAGGCATTAACGGAATTACGCAATCGCAGACTGTACCGTTCGACCCACAAAACCTTTGAGGAATATTGTAGAGACAGGTTTAGTTATACTCACCGCCATGTAAATTATTTAATAGCTGGTTCTTTGATAGTTGAGAACATAATAATGGGAATTAATAGTTCCCAAAACGAAAAAGCAGATGAAATGGGAACTAATAGTTCCCAAATTTTGCCCACATCAGAAGTACAAGTTCGACCTCTGGCAAAGCTAGAACCTCAACAACAGCCAGAAGCATGGCAACAGGCGGTAGAACAAGCAGAGGGTAAAGTCCCAAGTGGTAGAATCGTGAAGGATGTGGTGCAGCGCATCATGGAAAGGACGAAAGTACCCAATACCTACCAAATCGGCGAAGTGTGCCAAATCGTAGTCAAAGACAATCCAGAACTCAGAGGCAAAGGTGGGTGCTGGGCGATTGTCAACCACGTTGGAGAATTCAGTGGCGTTGTTGCGTGAATAGGCAAAATGGTAAATTTTACCTATCGCCTATATTCTCTTGCCGACTAGCCCAACGATGAAGACGAAAGCCCAGTACAAAGTGAAGAATTGGAACGCCTATGATGTGGCACTCAAGCAACGAGGCAGTATAACTTTCTGGGTGGATGAAGACGTAATCGAGCAGTGGCGCAACCAGCAGAAAACAGGGAAAAAGGGAGCATCAAATTATTATAGTGACGTAGCAATTGCCACTATGGGAACGATTCAATCGGTGTTTCATTTAGCTGGGCTGCTTTTCAGTGGGGTTTTTGGAATCGCTATTCATGCTCATGGGAATTGAGTTAGAAGTACCAGACCATTCCACGCTATCTCGTCGTTTGAGCAAGCTGTCTGTAGAACTGCCAGTGATCCCAAAGGACAAAGCTGTTCATGTAGTAGTGGATTCAACTGGTGTAAAAGTTTATGGTGAAGGCGAGTGGAAAGTCCGCACACATGGAGTAGGAAAACGACGGACGTGGCGCAAGTTGCATTTAGGAGTTGATGAGGGCAGTGGCGAAATTCTGGGTGCAGTGGTGACTACTAAGGCGATCGCTGCAATTGCACTAGTTTTTATTTTCTGCACCTTTAGCATTGACAGTAGATGACCGATATCCAGAGCGAATGCTGATTCTTCCGAAAGCTTGCTGAATTGATTCTAGAACTTGTTCACAAAGACTTTTGCCGGAGGCGATTGCCAAACTCAAGCATAATATTCCACTGACAGATGCTGATCTACTATCCCTGGAAGAATTGCTATTCAATGTCGAAGCCATTGAAAGCCGAGAGAGGTTTGAGGAGGTCTACGGGAAGAATCTCAGCCTGAAGCTGTTCATTTGTCAGTTGGTTGGGCTGGACAGAAATGCTGCGAGGCAGGCATTTACTCGATATTTGGAGGGCAGTAGTTTCAATGCTACTCAGATTCGTTTTGTGGAAACCATCATTGATTACCTGACTCAGAACGGGGTGATGGATGCAGGACTGCTCTATAAACCGCCATTAACCGATCTGCACTACGAAGGATTGGATGGTGTTTTTAGGGCTAATGATGCAGAATGAGGTACCGCTGATCTTTTTGCTGGAGCCAGTGGTCGATTTTGTTGAGAATCTGCGATCAACCTGTAAAGCCTTCTTTGAGTTGTTGGATGTTGGGAAGCCAAGTGGTTCTAACCGAGTTGAAACCCGACTTTGCAATCAAGGCCACCACCGAGAGACATCTTGAATTGCCTGGGCAGTTTCTTCCATCGCCTCGTCACCAAAAGCAACGATAACAGGAGCTAAAGCTGTTAAATCGCTGAGTAAACTAGGTCGAGTTCGGTAGGACAGAAAATGCAGCAGAGCTTTCCAAAGAATAATGCAATTAGGTGCATCGATTAAACGACAAGATAGTACCACCAGGGTGTTGAACCGATCAGACTCATCCTGAATAGCTAGAGCTGCCTCCAGGACTTTGGGCAGCGCCTCGGGTAGTTTATCAACTAGTGCCCTCAGAGCTTGAGCACGCTCAGCAGGCGCATCCTGAATAGCTAGAGCTGCCTCCAGGACTTTGGGCAGCGCCTCGGGTAGTTTATCGACTAGTGCCGTCAGAACTTGGGCACGCTCAGCAGGCGCATCCTGAATAGCTAGAGCTGCCTTTAAGGCTTCAGGGAGCGCTTGGGGAAATTTGTCAGCTAGCGCCTCCAGGGCATGAACACGATAGTACTCCTCCTCAATGGCTAAAGCAGCCTCCAGAACTTTGGAAAACAGATATAGGGGTAGTTTATCGACCAGTGCCTCAAGGGCTTTAGCACGATAGTACTCCTCCTCAATGGCTAGATCAGTCTCCAGGACGTTGGGAAGCAGTTCTGGGGGTAGTTTGTCCGCCAGTACCTCAAGGGTTTTAGCACGAGAGTACTCATCCTCAATGTTTAAGGCAGCCTCCAGAACTTTGGGAAGCAGTTCTAGTGGGAGGTTATCAACCAGTGCCGCGAGGGTTGGTGATCGGAAGGCCTCACGTGCAATAGCTAGCTCATCCAGGTCATCAGTAGTTAGTTGGTCTGGAGAGAGCCTACCAGCCAGTGCCATTAAAGCATGAGTACAATACTCTTCATCTCCGATCTTTTGAGCAACCTTTAGGGCTTGGGGTAGTAATTTTGGAGGGAGTCTATCGATCAGCACCCTCAGAATTACATCCCGCTTTTCTTGATATTGAATGGCTAAAGCACCCTCTAAGGCTTTGGGTAGCAATTCAGGAGGCAGTTTATCAGATAAATATGCAAAGGATTCGGTACGATCAGGATACCAGTAGTTATCCGTCATGGCTAGAGCAGCCTCTAGGGCTTGGGGTAGCAGTTTTATGGGGAGTTCATCGACATTTATAATGTTTAGAGCATCCTTCAGGGCTTGGAAAGAGGCTGTTTCCGTCAGTGTCTTGAGATTGGTACGACGGGAGGCTTCCAGGATTTGGGATAGCAGTTCTGGAACAAGTTTGTCAGTCAGATCCATCAAATCTATGACGTAATGAAACTCCGTAGTCATGTTTAAAGCAACGTTTAGGGCTTGGGGTAGCAGTTCTGGAGGAATTTTATCGACTAAGTCCGTCAGAGCATCACTACAATGGTAATATCCCTTAATGCCTAGAGCAGCCTCCAGAGCTTGTTTAGGTCGTTTTCCGCTCAGATCCCATACATCTTTGGTAAGATAATTAGTATACGCTTCATTCTGAGCGTCTAAAGTAGCCTGAGCAGTTAAAGCAGCTTCCAAGACTTTTTGGAGCAGGTCTAGCGGCAGCTTATCTGCCAAGGCAACTAGGGCTTTGGCACGGTTATACTCATCCTCAACAGCAACAGCAGTTTCCAAGGCTTTTTGGAGCAGGTCTAGCGGCAGCTTATCTGCCAAGGCAACTAGAGCTTCGGCACGGTTATACTCATTCTTAAGAGCAACAGCAGCTTCCAATACTTTTTGTAGCAGGTCTAGTGGCAGCTTATCTGCTAAGGCAACTAGAGCTTTGGCACGGTTATACTCATCCTCAACAGCAACAGCAGTTTCCAAGATAGATCGTAATATCTGGGGCTTCAACGGCTCCCAATCAGGAAAATGACAAGATAGTAATGCTAGAGCCATAAATCTTTCCTCAGGTTCAGGTATCTGACGGACATAGTCAAAAGCCTTAGCAACCTTCCAGTAAGGATTCGGGTGTTTAATAAGGGCAACCAGGAGTTCTTGTGGAATAACTGACAAACTGTTAATTGATGCTTTAATCAACGCATAGCGACACTGCAATCCAATACTTTTTCCCGGTTCGCGGTCATACGCCTCATCAGCTTGAAACCATGCCAGTTCTACATCTGCTAAAAACCCTGCTGTTTCTTCAATTCGGTCTTTAGCATCAAACCAAGCATTGCGCCCATCAACTTCAGTTGCCAGTAGTTCATGCAGTCTTTCAATATACTTCCTGGCTTTAATTGGCGGCTTTTCTAGAGCAGCCATATCCACTAGGTGAGTAGGCAGGTATCGTAGACCGTAGCGATCGCATCAGTAGGTTACGGGACAGTGGCAAGCTAGAAGCACCAGCAGAGGCAGTTTTGAAGTGTTTAGGAGAACTGAAGCGCCCATATTTGACTGCGTTTGAAGAAGAACTTTTGGGTTTTATAGAGCAAAAATCTTAATTGCAGGAATGAGTAACCATCAAACTACGGAGAGTGTTCATGGTCGAATTTCAATTCGACAATATTTGGAGTGTTCCTGTTTCAGAGCTAGATGCACTACCAAATCAACAACAATGGTCAAAGCTTCAAAGTGTGGGGTAGTGTGTGAGCGTCGGCTATGGAACAAAACCACAATTGAAGTCCGCTTTTACGTTAGTAGTTTGGAGTATGATGCCGTCGTTTTAGCTCATGCTGTTCGTAGTCACTGGGGGATAGAAAATTCCGTACACTGGATACTTGATGTCACATTTAATGAAGATGCGAGTCGCATTCGTAAAGACAGTGCCCCTCTTAATTTTTCGGTTTTGCGGCATCTATCTTTGAATCTTTTAATTCGAGGCAAAATGGGAAGTGAAAGTATTGCAATGAAGCGATATCGCGCCGCATTAGACAATAACTATCTAGCTAAAATTCTCGCTAATGTCTAGGTGAACTCAAACAAAAGTAAAATCATAACTGTTCAATAGTTTTAGGTTCACTAAAACCAGCTTGACATGACAAAAAAACAGTAAATGCACAGATGTAAAACTTCGGTACATCTCAAATCTACCTATGGCTTGTTATGCAAAAAAAAGGTTTTTTGCCAAATAAATTTAGATACGTTTACCCTGCTTAGATTAAAATACCTCTTTTCTGGTTTAACCTGCTGAATATGGGTACAAAAAGTATTAAATTGGCTATATCTACTCAGGTAATAAGGTAAATTCTACGAGTATGTTATTTAGAACCAAAGCCAGTCAAATTGCTAAAGGCTTTAAGAATCACCAAAGAGCTAAACAAACTTTTAGCGTAGTGCCAATAGGAGCTAGCCATTGCTATGTATTCATGGCATTGATACTCAGCTTGATAAATTTTGGCTGTACTAACACCTCAAAATCCGACCAATCCTCTGTTATCGAGTCTTCTTCTGAAAGTAAAGTTTTGAAGATATGGTGGGATAAAGGCTTTACCGTAGAAGAAGATGAAGCGCTACAACAAATCGTTAATAACTGGGAAAAACAAACTGGCAAAAAAATCAAGCTTTCTTTTTTTACCAACGATGAGCTACCAAAGAAAACTAAAAGGGCAATAAAAGCTGGCAATCCGCCTGATATCTTGGTCGGTTACAATGCAAAAACGGAGTTGAATCCACGACTTGCCTGGGCAGACAAATTAGTAGATGTCTCTGATGTAATTGAACCAGTCAAAAGTTTTTATCCTGAGACAACGTTAGAAGATGTTCACTATTACAATAATGTCACTAAAAAACGGAGTTACTATGCAGTCCCCCTTCATCAAGGGACAATTCACATCTTCTACTGGCGAGACTTACTAAAGCAAGTAGGTCGCAGTGAAAGCGATATCCCCAAAGATTGGGATAAATTTTGGGAGTTTTGGAAACAAGTGCAAGATGACCTGCAAGCAAAGCAAAAACAACCACAAAAGCAGAATATTTACGGGTTAGGTTTTACTTATTCCATTGGAGCTTCTGATACTTACTACATGTTTGAGGAGATTTTAGAAGCATACGATGTCCAGCTTCTAAACTCCAAAGGTCAACTCCTCATTGATGACCCTAAAGTGCGTCAAGGCATTATTAAAAGCTTAGAATGGTATGCAAAATTTTATCAGCAGGGGTACGTACCCCCAGATGCGCTAAATTGGTTAAATCCAGACAATAATCGCAACTTGTTAAACCGTGCTGTGGTTATGACACCCAATAACACCCTAGCGATTCCTATTGCTGTGCGTCAAGATCGCGATACCTACCTTAACAAACTTGGGACTCTAGAATTTCCCAATAAACCCAATGGCAAACCTATGCGCTACTTAGTCCTCTATAAAGAAGCAGTTCTGTTTGCTGAGTCTAAAAACCAGAAAATAGCCAAGAGTTTTCTAGGTTATTTAATCCAACCAGAGGTAATGGGAAGTTACCTTAAAGCTACTGGAGGTCGTAATTTCCCTGTACTTAAGTCTGTCTGGAAAGATCCTTTTTGGACAGACCTAGCCGACCCGCACATTTCGGTTGTGGCAAAAACATTAATCACGCGCCAAACGCGCTCATATTACAGTTCCCAAAACCCTGCCTACTGCATAGTTTTAGAGGAAAATCTTTGGGGCAAAGCTCTCCAACGAATACTTGTAGATCATATTACCCCAGAGCAATCAGCAGATGAGGCAATTAAGCAAATTAAGCAAATTTTTGCTCAATGGCATTAAGTGAGGGAATAGGCAAGTTGAATTATATAAACTTATTTGTTGCTAACTTCAAGAATATATTTCTTGCATAAATGGCAGATAAAAAAGTAATAAGTTTTATATCAACATCAGCAGTGCTAACTTTTGCTAAAGGTCTATTGAATTTCAAACCTGAAAAGTTCTCGTCTTTTTTCTCGGTTATTTTTCTTCAAGTCGCAAAGTGACCATAACTTATGAAGTTCTGGAATCAGCACCTGACCACTAAAGTTGCCAGTTCATTCTTGCTCTTGTCCCTGGTAAGCGTTGGCGTGGTTGGAGGAGTTGCCTTTATCAAAGCGAGGGAGGCTTTAAAGCAGGCGGCCTTTGATCGACTCAATGTAACTGCAACGCTTAAGGAGGAAGAAATAACTCGGTGGTTTGAAGACCAACAGCGAGATTTTCTACTTGCAACTCAATCTACAGACGTACAAGCGAATCTTAAGATACTCTTAAGTAGTGAAAAAAGTAACGCAAATTATGAGGCTGCTTACACTGTTGTCTCTAAATATTTAATTAGAGTCGTCAAACTTAAACCCAATCTCAAAGAAATTTTCATTCTCGATCGCAGCAATCGAATCATTCTATGCACTGACAAAAAGCGTGAAGGTCAGTATGAAATTTTAGGCAACATTACTTATATTGAGCAGGTTGAACTAGGAGATACTTTTAACCCAAATTTCTACGTTTCGCCGTTGACTGGTAAACCATCAGTTACCTTGGCAACATCTTTGCGTAACACCGCAGGGGTAAGACAAGGTGTGATTTTAGCTCATCTGAACCTAGACCGAATTGATAATATCGTCCGGGAACGCACAGGCTTGGGTAAAAGCGGCGAAACTTATTTAATTGGCTCCTTAATAACTAAAAACACCTTTATTTCTAAACCACAAGTCAACACACAAGACTTTCCTGAAAGAATTAGCAGTCAAGGCATTGATGAGGCAATGAGTGGAGTCAGAGGCTTTGGGCTTTATCGCAACTATGCTGGAGTGCCAGTTATTGGAATGTATCGCTGGCTTAACGATCAAGATTTGTCTTTACTGGTAGAAATGCATCAAGAAGAAGCCTTTGCTCCTGCTCGTCAACTGGCAGCGACTATTGTATTAGTAGGGTTGGTGTCTGTGGGAGGACTATTGATCGGAGTGTATTGGCTGATGCGACAGTTGAAAATCTCTCGCGAACAGTTAGAAAATTACAGCTACCAATTGGAGGTGAAAGCCCAAGAAGCCGAAACTGCTAACCGTACCAAAAGCGAATTCCTGGCAAACATGAGCCACGAACTTCGCACTCCCCTCAATAGCATCCTTGGCTTCACTCAACTCATAACGCGCGATCGCTCTATCAATCCTTCGCATTTGGAACATCTAGGAATTATAAGTCGCAGTGGCGAGCATTTGCTGACATTGATCAATGATGTGTTGTCAATGTCCAAAATTGAGGCAGGTCGAACAACATTGAATGAAAATAGTTTTAACCTGTATTCTTTGCTTGACTCGCTCCAAGAGATGCTGCAAATAAAAGCAAAATCCAAGGGATTACAACTAATATTTGAGCGTAGTCCCAAAGTTCCCCAATGTGTGCGTACAGACGAAAGTAAATTACGTCAAGTCTTAATTAACCTCCTTGGTAACGCCATCAAATTTACTCAATTCGGTAGTGTTAGTTTGCGTGTGAGAGAGAAGACTGAAAATTTGGAAACTTCTAATCCTCAATTCTCAATTCTCAGTCACCTTCATTTTGAAATAGAAGATACTGGTCTTGGCATTGCACCAGTTGAACTGGACAATTTGTTTAAACCATTTGTCCAAACAGAAGCCGGTCGCAAATCTCAACAAGGAACAGGTCTGGGTTTAACTATTAGCCAACAATTTGTGCGCCTTATGGGTGGTAACATTACTGTTAGGAGTAGTTTAGGTCAAGGAACAATTTTTGCTTTTGAAATCAAAATTAGCCCAGCAGAAATAACTGAAATTCAAACTCGACAGTTATATCAGCGAGTAATTGGTCTAGAGGCTAATCAACCGAAATACCGAATCTTAGTAGTAGAGGATAAATGGGAGAATCGCCAACTCCTAGTCAAAATGCTCGCATCGCTTGGCTTCGAGGTGCGTGAAGCTGAAAACGGTAAACAAGGAGTAAGCATCTGGGAAACCTGGGAACCGCATTTAATTTGGATGGATATGCGAATGCCAGTGATGGATGGGTATGAAGCCACCAAACAGATCAAGGCTCATTTAAAAGGTCATGCTACTGTGATCATTGCTCTGACTGCTAGTGCCTTTGATGAGGAACGAACTGTGGTTTTATCTACAGGCTGTAACGATTTTGTGCGTAAGCCCTTCCGAGAAGAAGTAATTTTGAAAAAAATGGCGAAATATTTAGGGGTGCGTTATGTCTATGAACAAGAAGCACCTAAACAAATCCAATTAGCAGAAAGTTCTGACCTTGAGCTTTTCTCATTAGAAAAAGCGTTGGCTAAAATGCCCTCTGGGTGGATAGCACAGTTACACCAAGCAGCACTACGTACAGATGAAAAGTTGATTTTCAGCCTGATTGAGCAAATTCCTGAAGAATCTGTACTTCTGGCTAATGCCCTGGCTGATTGGGTCAATAACTTTCGCATTGATAAAGTCATTGATTTAACACAACCAGAACAAAATGGATAAAAATCAGGTTCAGCTACTCAAAGCAAACATTCTACTTGTTGATGATACTCCAGACAATCTGCGACTTTTATCTGCCATGCTAACTCAGCTGGGGTATGAAATTCGCAGAGTAATTAACGGGCAAACAGCTTTAAAAACAGCGCAAGCTGCCCCACCCGATTTAATTTTGCTCGACATCATGATGCCAGATATGAATGGCTATGAAGTCTGTCAACATCTGAAAGCTTCAGAGAAAACCCGCGACATCCCGGTGATTTTTATCAGTGCTTTGGATGAAGTACTCGACAAAGTTAAAGCCTTTGCCGTCGGAGGAGTGGATTACATCACCAAGCCGTTTAGTGAAGAAGAGGTTTTTGCCCGTGTTGAGAATAACCTGACTATCCGCAGGCTGCAAACGCAACTCACGGAGCAAAATGTACGTCTGCAACAGCAAATTATCCTTAGCGAAGTTTCCCAAAAAGCTCGCCAAAAAGCAGAGTCAGCACTGCGACTAAGCCAGTTTTATTTAGACAAATTTAGATATCCTATATATTTTGTAAATTCGGATGCCCAGTTTGTATATGTGAATGAAGCAGCTTATCGTATTCTGGGTTATACCCGCGAACAACTGCTAAGTATGACTGTTCATGATATTGACCCAAATTTTCCAGCAGTTACTTGGCAGTCAAAATGGCAAGAATTTAGACATAAAAACTCTTTCACTTTTGAATCTACTCACCTTACTCAAGATGGTCGAGAAATAAGCGTGGAAATAACCATCAATTATCTGGAGTTCGACGGTCAAGAATACCATTGTGTGAGTGTCCGCAATATTTAAACTTGTTAACAGGGGTAAGATTACCAAGCTGACGTTTGCCGCCACATAAGGGACTTCTAACTAAAAAAATAATCAATCAATCGTTTTGGAAGGCAGGGGGAGTAGAGGAGGCAGAGGGAGAAAGAATTAGATAGTGACGTTGGATGTAGGAATTAAGTAATTTAATTTTTGGATGTCCCTAACCGCTAAAACCCTTGCTGTGCAAGAGATTTTAAAATAAAAATACAGTTTAATTGAAAATCAATTAAATTAGACATTGGATATTGCATTTGATGAAGATGATTCTCGAATTAGAAAGAATAATGCTTCTCATAATATGGCAATTCTCCGACAAATATCTTTAAAGATTTTAAATCAACATAAAACAGTTAAAAAAATAATAAAACGTAAAAGAAATAAATTAGTAGTAAATAGTTAAGCTGATATTTGTCGAGTCCTGTCAAAAATGTTGGACTATTTTTGTAAACACTATCGGCTAAATTGACTCAAATCTAAACCCTAACTATTGGACTTATCCGCAACACGTAAATCCTTACTGTGAAAGGGTTTTGCGAATTCATGTTGAATAGGCGATCGCAATTTTATTCTACGATAAATAGGCGTTTTCAGGCATTCAGGGAGAAAAACGCAAAATTGCGGTGAAAGGTATGAAAGGATGAAATCAATCATCTTGCCCAAAAGGTTAACATGACCTTTTCAGACGTTTACTGACCTATTTTACATAAATTTAACTACATTTTTTTGAAAAATCCCTTACTACCTAAGACTTTTTCATGCTTAGAAAACTGGGGAATTATCTTAAATTAAATGCATGGTTACATCAACCCCAAACAAAATTTCAATAAGGATAGAAGTCATATCTTTATGAGATGAACTGGGAAAAAAAGATTTTTTTAATAGTTGATGAGAAAAATAACTCTTTAAAGAGTTCCTTTTGCAAGTGCAAATCTACAGTAAGGATTTACAAGAAATATGAATCTAACCAAGAATGAAATGGAATGTAAAAATGCAGTTTTGGACGATCAAGACGTTCAAGAGGGTTTAAAAAGTATCAACGCTAAATTTGGTGATTTTTGCACCCGTGTAGCAGGTGAAGCATGGGGTCTACCTTTAATCGACCAAAAAACAAAAGCTCTAATTACAATCGCAGTAGATGTTGTGAATCAAAATCAAGTAGGCCCAGGTAGTCCGTTCGGGGCACATGTGCAAATGGCTCTCAAGCAAGGAGCCACTGTTGCAGAGATAGAAGAACTCCTTTTATTTATGTGCGTTTATGGGGGTTTCAATAAGGTTGCTGGTTGCTTTGGTAGCCTCAATGAGATTCTTAGTTCCCAAACCTAATATTTCGCCTCAATTAAGACAGAAGATGTGGGCAAAGGAGAGCAGCAATGATGTTAACAACTAGAAAAGCCGATTATGCAATCCGCGATCAAAAAGGTAAAGTAGCCTTTTATGTTCTTTTGTGGAAACGGAGAGGAATTTCCTTAGAACTTTTCGATGACTACTGGAGAGATGTTCATGGCCCAGTCTGCGCGCGATTACCAAGCCAGCACCAATACTGGCAGTTCCATCTGTCTCAAAATGAAGGTGGTTTATGGCCAACTATTAAAGGTATTGAGTATATTTGCCCGGAAGAAGATCAGTTTAATGGCATTGCCGAATTAACCTTTGAGTCAGAAGCAGAACGTAATATTTGGTTTAAATCTGCTGCCATTCTCATGGATGACGAGCACAATATATTTAGCAAAGCGATCGGTTATAACTCTAGCCCTGAGAATTCTAAAACCTATATTGATAGCATCCCCTCAGGAGATCCCAACGGCAAACTGAGTCTGATTAAGTTCCACGTTATGGTGAAGAAATCTGACGCTGTGAGCGTGGAAGCTTTTCGCAGATATATGACAGATAGCTTTGCACCAGCTGTTATCCAAAGTGATTCTGTCCTCAAGTTCCGGCTGCATTTGTTTGAAGAAGTAGATAATTCCCGCCCAGATGCGGCTGGGGTATCTCATTATGAATCTCCAGATAAGCAGTATCAAGCAGCCTTTGAAATTGCCTTTGCCAATCCTCTGGAAATGGAAACATTCTTTGCCTCTAAAGAATATGCAACTGCTGTTCAAGACCAGATTCAGTACGTTCAGCGCATTCTACCATTTCCAGAACGAACTGCTTACACTTTTGTTTACGACGGCAAGATGACGCTGGCGGGTCAGCGGAGTTCTACAGTTGCAGAACTGATCGCAAATATCGGTGCAACCAATCAACTAAAGGAGGACGTAGTTTGTCTTATGCTTGAACAAAAACTTATATCTAACTCGAATGGTTTAGGCAATGGTTCCCAAAACACTGCAAACACATTCATTAATAAACGTACTAATTACTATAAAAATTTGTCAGCAGATTATTCTCGTCCGGGACTTGTAACTGCTTATGTAGCGAAAAAACTGATAGAAGATGGCGAAAAGTTTGTAGGAATGAAAGAAAGGATATTGCCACAGATCAGTCCTAGTTATACTGTTGAACAGATTGAAGAAGAGAATAAAGAATGGTGGCCAACCCATTGTGAGGCATTAAGGCAGGGACGAGGCGATATTTTAACTGGTGAATATCGTGAAGATTTGGTTTATTTTTGCCAGGATGGCCCCTATCAGGGGTTAGCACAGCAAAAAGAGCGCGAACAACATTGGTGGGCATTAATTGCTCAACCAGATGTAACAATGTGTTGGCCAATCGTCATGTTTCATGGTGAAGTTACCTTCTTTGAATGGAAGTGTGTAGATGATGAAACCAACGAAACACTTGCTAAGGGAAATGTTACTTGGATTCGCCGTGGTCACAGAGGCGGATGTTACCTCAAAACTGAGCAATTGACTTTCTACCGCGATGTTTTTGCTCCCAGTGGATTATTGAAACTGATCGCTACAGCCTAGACAGACAAGCGGGTATACAAAAATGCTTGCATGAGTTGAAACTGTAAATTTAAAAAGTATTAACCCGAATGGTTACTTTGTTACTCGTGTAGATGGTGAAATATGGGGTCTGCGATTAATTGACCAAAAGGCTAAAGCGCTGATTGCGATCGCAGTTGATATTGTCAACCAAAATCATCAAGCTTCCGGTAATCCTTTTACAAAACATATAACTATAGCTCTCAAATAGGGAGCTACTTACGAAGAAATTGCAGAAATTCTTTTGTTCATGTGCGTTTACGCGGGATTCAATAAAGTTGCAGGCTGCTTCGGCATCCTTAATAAGATTTTTGAAACAAGGAAAAAGGTAATGACAACAGCAATGAGAAGAGTTGATTACTCAATCCGCGACCAAAAAGGCAAGCTAGCCCTCTATATTTTGTTATGGAAACGCAAAGGCATTTCCCTAGAACTTTTCGATGATTACTGGAGAAACGTACATGGCCCCCTCTGTGCCCGCCTTCCAGGACAGCATCAATACTGGCAGTTTCACCTAGCTAAAAATGAAGGTGGCATTTGGCCGAAAGTTGCTCAGGTAGATTATACCTGTACTGAAGAAGAGCAGTTTACTGCAATTGCCGAATTAACCTTTGAGACAGAAGCTGAACGCGATATATGGTTCAAATCTGCCGCCATTCTCATGGATGACGAGCACAACATATTCAGCAAAGCAGTTGGTTACATAACTAATTCTGGCAATTCTAAAACCTATATTGATAGCATCCCCTCAGGAGATCCCAACGGAGAACTGGGTGTAATTAAGTTCCATGTAATGGTGAAGAAATCTGATGCTGTGAGCGTGGAAGCTTTTCGCAGATATATGACAGATAGCTTTGCACCAGCTGTTATCCAAAGTGATTCTGTCCTAAAATTCCGACTGCATTTGTTGGAGGAAGTAGATACTTCTCGCCCAGATGCGCCTGGAGTATCTCATTATGAAGCCTCAGAGAAGCAGTATGAAGCTGCCTTTGAAATTGCTTTTGCCAATCCTCTGGAAATGGAAACATTCTTTGCTTCTAAACAATATATTGCTGCTATCCAAGACCAGGCTAATTACATACAAAGGCTTTTACCATTTCCAGAGCGAACTGCTTACACCTTTGTTTATGACAGCAAGATGACTCTAGCAGGTCAATGTAGTTCTAATGTTGCGGATTTAATTATGAAAGTAGGCGCGACAAATCAACTTAAGGAGGACGTAGTTTCTCTAATGAACGGCAAGCAGAATAAACAAAATGGTAAGTCTGGATTAGGTCATTACCTGCAAGGTGTACAACATTTTGGCATCACAGTTTATGACATGCCAAAATCTTTAGAATTTTACCTTGAAGTATTGGGAGGTAAAGTCGCTATTGGTGGAAATGGATTTTACGGCGAAGCATTGCACAATTTGATGTTTCAAAAAGAGGAGGTTGAGGCCATTGAAAAAGGGATCAATCCAAAGTCTCTAGGAGTTGCCAACATTAGAGATGGTTCAGACATGTCTTTAGATGTCAGATTCATTTCTTTTGGCAATACAGTAGTTGAAGTCATTCATTTCCGAGATGCTAAGTTAACATTTGCTGCACCGAATGCTTTTGAAAAAATACCTTCCTCTGTTGGTTACACCAATGCACCGCACCTTTCCTTCTATGTGAAAGATGATGTAGATATTGATGTTTTTGCGAAAGAATTAGAAGAGGAATGTCAAAGACGGGGGCTGACTGAGGTAGTTGTTAACCGTGTTATTAGGGCTAACTCGGCAGAAGAAATGAAAAAACTTGCCCCCCAATTTGCCAAGACAGACTTTACTGGCGATTTTGAAGGATGGGCACTATTCTACTGCAAAGGGCCAAATGGGGAACAGTTAGAATTCAACCAAGTTACTCGTAAAGCCAAAGAAAACTTTACTAGAGCAGAGGCAGAATATAACCAAGCTAATGGGACAAATTACTGGTTTTTAAATTCTCAGAAACCAAAATCAAATGCTCAGGGACTTTACGCTACATACAGTGTTTCCGTTAATGCTCCTTTAGAAACTGTTTGGGATGTTTTGATGGACAAAATGCAAAACCCCCAACCATATATTCCCCATGTAGTTGAAGAACTGAAGATTTTAGAGAGATATGACAATGGCATTCTCCGCGAAATTAGAACGCCGGGAATGCAGATGAAAGAAAGAGTCATCGTAGACAAGCAAGCTGGAAAAGTAACATTCATTGTGGTGGATCATCCACTTTTTACTGGTGAATTGAGTAACCAGGTGACGCTACCTTCAAATGGTAATTCTGGCTCTTTGCCAATTCTAACTTACACAATAAATTTGCAGCCTACTAGTGACAAAGCCCTCGCGCAAGTAGAAGCCCAATGGTTTATTAAAGCTGCTCAACCAGAAGCGATCGCTCAAGCTGCTCAACATCTAAAACAGATCATTGAAAGTAAAAATAATCACGAGGAAAAAACAATGGTAGTCGCACATTCACAGACATTTGTTGGTACGAAATCTGAAATTGTTCGGCGGATGTTTCAAGCTGGCGAATCGATGAATGTAGAAAACTTCGTTAAGTTCTACACCGAAGATGCCCACTATCAATTTAGCAACTTCCCCGTTGCTTATGGGCCACAAGGTATTAGAGACTCTTCTGTTAGTTTCCTGGAAACGGTTGCCAAAGTTTACCACCATATTAAGAATATGTGGGAAGTAGGAGACACAGTTGTTTGTGAAATGGATGTCACCTACATTCGCCATGATGGTAAAGTTTTTACACTTCCTTGCTGCGACACAATTGTTTTCAAAGGCGATAAAGTCCAAGAACTGCGGATTTATATGAATATCGATCCGGTATTCGTCTTTGATAACAATGAAGCACAGCCAAAATCTGCTACTTCTGGCGGTTCATTGACGAAAACGCTGGAAAAAATGTATGAGGCTTTACACGCCGAAAATTGGGATCAGTTTATGACATTCTTTACCCCCAATTTACTTTACAAAGTCGGTGCAAATGATCCTGTAATTGGGCCAGAAGCCTGTCGAGATTTGTTAAGTCATATCTATAAAACTCTCAAACTCACAACCCACAATACACGAGGAATTTGGGAAATTGGCAACACCATTATTTTAGAAATGGATGCTAATTATATCCATAAACAAGACAAGCGATTTGTTCAAGTTCCTTGTGTCGATATCTATCGTTTTGATGGCGATAAGATTTACGAATGGCGAGTTTATCCAGATGCATCTGCAACAGGTGTGCAGATTTAAAAGCTATCTAATGTAGCAGTCCTAAATTATTTGTGAAATCTCCTCTTTCTTTTACTCTTCGCGCCTTTTACAGTTTATTAAGTAAAATGATTTTCACAACTCAAATAGAACTGCTATATAGCAATAGCGAGTGTACCCACATCCTTTCTGCTTCAACCAAATATTGTCCGGTATATCTCGATAATCGAACAGCCAAAAATTTTACTACAAATTCTTGAATACAAGATTAACTAAAAGGAATAAACTCACATGACACATCCAATCGGTTCTATACCAATCCATTCCCCCAACGAGCAAAATCATTCAGAAGAGCCAGATCACACTCACTCGTCTGAGCATCAAACTTCAAATGGTATTCAATCTCTGAATACACTTGGAGTTGTCGATGACTACTTATTTGTTCCCCAAGATGCTCCATTAAATGAACGTCCAGCACTTTATACTTCTGGTGATTTATACACACTTTTAGCAACATCACAAGAAACGAATTTTGCGTTCAATGCATTTGATTTCTTTGTTCCACCAGGAGGTGGGCCACCACCACACATCCATAATTACGAACACGAGGCTTTTTTTGTAGAAGAAGGAAGTGTTAATTTCTTTTTAGGTGATGAAGCTGGGGTTCCAGGAAGCGACAAATCTTTTGTTTTGGATGCAGTACCTGCTGGAACTTTGATATTTGGTCCAAGATTGAGACCTCATGGATTTTCCAACCCTGACTCTACAGAGGCTAAATCAGGAACAAATGAAGGAGCGAGAATTCTTTCACTCACAACTCCTGGTGGGCTAGATTTCTTATTTGGATTTGCGGGTGAGCCAGTCAAAGATAGAAATGACCCAATTCCCGCTCCACCTCCTGGAATAAACCCTGGATTTATCGAATTTGGGCAGCGAACTGGTTATCGTGGCGAATCCTTTCCTAAAGGTATAGCGTTTCCTGGGTATACACCGCGTGAAGGCACTCCCAAGTATGTTTTGGTGCTTCCAGATGACGCGCCTGCGGGGCTGGAGGAAAAGCTAAAAGCCCAAGTGGCTGGCATTGATGGTTTTAGTATTTGGACTGCAAGCGAGCGACCAAAAATTTCTGGGCCGTTTGGAGTTGAGTACACTTCTTTGACTAGTTTTGCAGAATCAGCAGACTATTTAGGTAATCACCCTTCATATAACCAATTTTCCCTTGCACCCAAAACAACTAATACCTTTGCTAGCTCCTATTTAAATAGTAATCAGGTGGTAGAGCATACAGAATCGCTAGCAACTGGAACTGCTAATATCCAATTAAATCAGGCAGGAGAGCTTGAATATAAATTGACAGTTACAGGTTTGGATTTTGGGGAATTAGTAGCAGATAAAACTCCCCAAACTCTTGGTAGTGAGCTAGATGATGTCATTGGGATTCATATTCATTCAGGTAAACGCGGCAGCAATAGTTCAGACGTATTTAGTATTTTAGACCCGGTTCATCAAGATGAAACGGAGTTAAGTATCACTTTGAATCCAGATAAGTCTGCGACCATTAGTGGTGTCTGGAATCTCACAGAGAAGGAAATTCCCACTACCTTGAGTGATTTCGTCAAAAATAGTGGTTTACCAGGAGAAGAGAGCGAATTCTATTTCGAGATAGATACTGAAGGAAATAAAAAAGGTGATATTCGGGGCCAAATTGCTCGTTCCACCAATGATTTTCCTACACCTATTAAAAGTGAGAACTCTGAGGTATTTTATGTTAAAGAGGGAGAATTATCTTTCAAAATCAATAATGAAGTTAGGTTGGCACAGCCAGATACTTTTGTCTATGTGGCACCAGGAAGTGAGTACTCCTTCGGTAACTTTGGTACTGGAAAAGTCGAGTCGTTGGCAGTCTCAATTACACCAGCAGAACTTGAACCACTACCTGTAGTGTCACCTTTAAAACCTCAAACTAATATCTCGCCTAAACAGCTTGTCTTTTTAAGTGATGGAGATGATTTTTATCGACCAAATAAGAGTGGTTTCCAGAACACACAAACAACTTACAATTTTAACGCCGACTACGAGACGAAAAATAACTTTAAAAGCATCGCCTCAAACCTTGTACAGGTAACACCGTCATGGCAAAGTACTAACGCTCCCTATGATTTGGACAAACTCACTGGATTGGTCTACGGACAGACTGACTTTGCTACTGGCAAATTCAACTTCAACACAGATCCAACAAAATTTGGCTTACAGGGTTTACCGACTGGCTCGATAGTGCTGCAAGGAAACAACGACGACAAGTTGTTTGCCACTGATAACGCTAACGGTATGGTCGATTTTGAGAAACTCACATCCACATCTTCTGGTACTTATACTCTCACTGGCGGAGAGGGCAAATTTAAAGGTGCTACTGGCACGCTGAATTTCTCCGAAACTGGCAAACTCAGTACAAATCCAGGCGATCCCCTTAAAGGTGCGGCTTCAATAACTGGTTCTTTCCAAGTTCCAGGGCCGAAACCCGGTTTTCGGATCTATGCAGGTGAGGGCAATGATGAACTCTATGCTACTGAGGAAGATCGCGTATTTGGCGAAGAAGGAAATGACCTGCTTGATGCCTCTAGTGGTAAAGGTTATAACCTTCTTGATGGTGGCGAAGGAAATGATATTCTCATTGCCGGTAGCAACGATCAACTTGTTGGTGGTGACGGAGACGATACTCTGATTATCTCCAAAGGTGGTGGCAATCTCCTCTACGGTGATGCTGGAGCCGATCAGTTCTGGATTGCTAATGGTAGATTACCTGATGCAGTTCTTGACACTAGGCAACAAACTGATTTTGGTCTACTACCGTTAAGCGATACCAAAAATGCGATCGCAGATTTTGAACAAGGTATTGACAAGATTTACATTCAGGGAATTAGTGGTGTCTCTTCGTTTAATGACTTGAAACTACTGCCTGTCTTTGGCGATATTCGCAGTACAAGTATTATTGCTCAACCTAGCGGGATTAATGGTGAGATATCCCTAGCAAACGTGACTGGCGTTTTGTTCAACCAACTTTCAGCTGCGGACTTTGTTTTCAGCTAGAGGGAATGGCTTTTTCCCAGCTCTCGAATTAAGAACCAATAATACTGATCCTCACACACAACGAAATAACGCACCTTTTTACCAAGAAGGGGAAAAGGAATAAGAAAAAACCTTTACCCCTTACCCTTTCCCCATCTTTTTCATTCAGTTTAGGATTTACGCAAGAATTCTGTAAAACGAATAGTCCTATTAGTATTAACTCGGGATTAAGAGCAAAAATGACTACCATCAGCGAAGAAGCTAATCTACTTACCGTGATCAACGTCTTCACAGTTGAAAATCCTCAAGAGCAGCAGCTTTTAGTAGATCACCTAGTAATCAACATCGAAAAAGCTAAAAAGCAAGAGGGCTTGATATCTGTGAATATCCACAAAAGCTTGGATGGTACACGAGTTATAAACTACGCCCAGTGGAGCAGTAAGGAAGCACTAGAAACGGCTCTGAAAAGCCAGGAATTTATGGCTCCTGTAGAGAAGGCTGTAGAATTCCCTCACGATTTTCACTTGTACGAAGTCGTCTTTACAACACAACCATAGCGATCGCATTTTTTCAAAGATGTAAAAGTACCAAGAAATCTTATGGTCACTAAGACTGCAACAGATTCCCGGCATTGGCTAGCGCTGATCCTGCTGTGTGCGACACAGTTTATGTTCGTACTTGATGTATCAATTATTAACGTTGCTCTGCCCTCAATGCAGTCAGCCTTCAATTTCTCACAACAGAACCTCCAATGGGTAATTAACGCCTACACACTTGCCTTTGGCGGCTTTCTCCTACTCGGTGGTCGTGCAGGAGACTTACTCGGTCATCGTCGCGTTTTCATCGTTGGACTGACTCTATTTTCTTTAGCCTCACTGATGGGCGGTCTTGCGACTTCTGGAGCTATGCTGATTACAGCACGTAGTCTTCAGGGTCTAGGCGCTGCCCTTAGCTCTCCGACGGCGTTATCGATTCTTACCATGACCTTCACTGAAGGCTCGGAACGCAACCGCGCGTTAGGAGTTTGGGGGGCTACGGGTGCATCAGGTGGCGCAGCTGGCGTACTTTTGGGTGGAATACTGACTGGGATGCTGGGTTGGGAATGGGTGCTATTTGTCAATGTACCGATCGCTGGTGCAGCAGCTCTGTTAGCTCCAACATTTTTGAATGAGACTGTCACGAAAAAGGATTCTCGGCAATTCGATTTAGCAGGCGCTTTCTGTAGTACAACAGGGCTAATTCTGCTTGTCTTCACAATCGTGAACGCTGAAGGACACTTGGCGCGGACGTTCGGATTACTCTGGCTGTGTGTGTTACTTTTCGTCGGCTTCATTATCGTTGAGCAGCGATCGCCTGCGCCACTAGTGCCGTTACGAATCTTTCGTTTACGTAATCTCACTGGAGCTAACCTTGTCACTTTGGTTCATGGCACTGGCCCGTTGTGTACCTTGTTCTTTATCTCACTCTACCTCCAGCAGGTGTTAGGCTTGTCGGCACTCAACTCAGGACTCGCTTTCTTACCTTTTGCGTTGGCTGGTGGTGCTTCCTCTGGTTTTGCCTCGGTACTGGTGAATCGGTTCGGTGTCAAACCTGTTTTGACAGCCGGGATGCTTTTAATGGCCATTGGTCTGGTACTCTTCGCCCAAGTTGCTGTCGGTGGCAGTTATTTAATCCATGTGCTACCTGCTTCGCTCATTGTCGGTGCTAGCGCTGGTCTTTCCTTTGTCCCGTTAACTATTGCGGCTTTCATGTCGGTCAAACATGAAGATGCCGGGCTAGCCTCCGGGTTGCTGGCTACTAGTCAGCAGGTAGGTGCTGCTATAGTTCTGGCGTTGCTAGTGGCAGTTGCCAGCGCTCACACTAAAGGAATTATTGCGGCGCAAGGTGAATCACCAGCAGTATTGGCAAGCGCGTTAACTCAAGGCTTTCAGTCTGCTTTCTACCTCGGCGCTGGTTTAGTGGCACTGGGTGCGATCGCCGCGTTTTTAGTTATCCAACAACAAACCAAACACTCCCGTCTTGATTAGCGCCTCTTCATATTTCGCTGACATGAAATAGAACAAATTTACAGTCTGCATTTATCAACAAATTGGCATTCAATACATACAAATAATTAAAAGTGAGCTAGCCATGACAACTGATTTAAAAGGAAAAATTGGTGTACTTATTGAAGAACATTTCGACCAAACTGAATTTCGCAAATTCAATGAGTACTTTCCTCAACAAGGCTATAAAGTAGAATACATTTCTCATTTGTGGGGTAATCCACAATTAACATTCGGTTCAAATCCCGATAACGGTGAAGTTGAAGATCATGTAGTTGTAACCACAGAAGTTAATGATATAGATCCATCTAACTACAAAGGAATTATTTGTATCGGTGCTTATGCTATGGATCGGCTGAGATATCAAGTTTCTGTAAAGAAAGGTCAGAAAAATCAAGCTCCGGCGGTAGTTTTTCTTAGAAAAGCAATGAATGCAGATGGTGTAAAGATTGGTACAATCTGTCATTCTTTGTGGCTTTTATGTGCTGATAAAGATTTGATTCAAGGTCGCCAAGTTACCTGCGCTCACAATATTATTTGTGATGTAGAAAATGCAGGCGGTGAAGTTATTTATGAAGGTGATGTTACCGCAGATTTAGTCATTGATGGCAATTTGATAACAGGAAAACATCCAGGAGTTGTAGACCAATTTATGGAAGTTTTTCTAGAAGAAATTGAAAAGCAGGAACAAAAGGTAAAAGTCGGAGCAAATGCTTGAAGGCTAGTGACTGATTACTAGGAAAGAAATTATTTCAATATTTGCTTGAGGTTTGAATACCCAATACCCAATACCTAATCTTGGAGATAACCCTATGGATCACATGAGTTTTTCATTTTCAGATACGATCGCTGGTTATGTCACCCACTTTAACCGCAGCGAAAAATCATTTGGTATTAAAACATCAGATGGACGAGAATACCAAGCATACCTCACCCCTAGCGCCTATGGTCGGATTAGCCAAAACTTAGACGAACCTTATCTCGACTGTACTGCTCGGTTTGGTGAAATGCTCACTCCTGGTCAGCATGTGTTTGCTTATGGAGTTTTCTATCCTTATGGACAAGATTATAAATTTGACGTTAAATATCTTGTTTTTCCGGGAGATGCACCCAGTAAATATCGTCATGAAGAACCAGATTGGTGGGTCAAACAAATACGTTCAATTGCTGATTCTTATCTAAAATGGCAGTTTGGCTATCCAGAACAGCCGATTGATTATAAGGAATATCGCACTTATCTCAACTTGGCTGGTAGTAAAAAGCGTGATGATTTCTTACAAGAAACTGATACAATTTCTCGCTTAGTTTATGGTTTCGCCTCAGCTTACCTATTAACTGGAGAAGACCGATTTCTAGAAGGTGCGGAAAAAGGTACTGAGTATCTGCGCCAGCACATGAGATTTTACGATCCAGATGAAGATTTAATTTACTGGTATCACGGTATTCAAGTTACAGGCAACCGAGAGCAAAAACTACTAACGTCTGAATTTGGCGATGATTATGATGCCATCCCAGCCTATGAACAAATTTATGCCCTAGCTGGCCCCATCCAAACTTATCGGATAACTGGCGATCGCCGCATTCTTAAAGATGCAGAGATGACTATCGATTTGTTTGACCGCTTTTTCTTAGATAAAGATGGCGTTGGTTATTTCTCTCACATCGATCCCTTAACTTTAGATCCGCGTGCAGAATCCCTTGGTGCAAACCGCGCCCGCAAAAACTGGAACTCAGTAGGAGATCACGCACCAGCTTATCTAATCAATTTGTGGCTAGCAACTGGCGAACAAAAATACGCCGATATGCTGGAATATACTTTTGACACGATCGCTAAATACTTCCCAGATTACGAAAATAGCCCATTTGTCCAAGAAAGGTTCTACGAAGATTGGAGCCACGATACCACCTATGGATGGCAGCAAAACCGCGCTGTAGTAGGCCACAACCTCAAAATAGCCTGGAATCTGATGCGGATGCAAAGCCTCAAACCCAAAGCTGAATATGCAGATTTGGCACAAAAAATTGCTGCACTGATGCCAAATGCAGGTAGCGATCGCCAGCGCGGAGGCTGGTATGATGTTGTAGAGCGAACACTGGGCGAAGGCGAAGAAGAATACCGCTTCGTCTGGCACGACCGGAAAGCTTGGTGGCAGCAAGAGCAAGCAATTTTAGCCTACTTGATTCTACACGGCATAACCCAAGAGCCGGAATACTTACGTCACGCCCGCGAAGCGTCAGCTTTCTATAATGCTTTCTTCCTCGACCATGATGACGGCGGTGTTTACTTCAACGTTTTGGCCAACGGTTTGCCCTATTTGATGGGTAATGAGCGACTTAAAGGTAGCCACTCAATGAGCGGTTATCACTCAACCGAATTGAGCTATTTATCGGTAGTTTATACCAACCTACTAATTACTAAGCAACCAATCGACCTTTACTTTAAGCCACAGCCGGGAGCATTTAAAGACAACATCCTGCGGGTGCAACCAGATATTTTGCCACCTGGAAGCGTGCGGATTGGTCAAGTATGGGCAAATGAGCAAGAGTATAGTGATTTTGATGCAAATGCATTAACAGTAAAGCTCCCCGATACTCAAGAACAAATAAAAATTAAAGTCCGAATTGTCCCGAATTAGTGAAATCAAAAGGACTCAACAGGCGATCGCATAAATAAGAGTCCAAGAGTGCGATCGCTACTTTAAAACTTAGGATGCCCCGCAGGTATCAGATTTTAGTTTGTGGACACCGGACAAAACTATTGTGTTTATTGAAATTTGAGATTAATACATTATGACAATTAACATCGAATTGCTGCCAGTAACACTGTTAAAAACGGCTGTCGGTCAAGACCAGGCTGATCTGAATACACTCACACCAATAACAGTGGTAGAAATAGTCGGCGATATAGACACCAATACAGCTCCCCTAGCTCAAGAGCGGATTTTACCACTAGCCCAACCTGAAACCAGAATGATTCTGGAAATGACTAATGTACCTTATATGTCCAGTGCTGGCTTAAGGATGCTGCTGTCGCTGTACCGAGAATTATCTGCCAAAGGCGGACAGATCATTTTGGTAGGGCTTTCCGAAGAAATTCAGGACACAATGTCCATGACTGGATTTCTCGACTTTTTTCAGACTCGCAACACCCTTGATGAAGCCTTAGAAACTTTCAATATCAAAGTTCAGGTCAAAGACACGTAATAGCTTGTGAGAAATCCGGGTTTAGCCCTTCCTCAAGCATTAAGGTGATTACTACGAACTCCCCATAATTACGGTACAAATAAATAACCTATCACAAAACTCCAAAAGACTTACAGTGCTGGTTTATTTATTTCATACTGCATACTTCAGCTTTTTTGTACTAGCCCGATAGGAGCTATAAATGCAGAGAATTGATATCCATCCCACCCATAGTTACGAAAACTTTAAGCTACGTCCCGGTAGTCCGATTCCTTTTGGAGCAACCTTAGTACCAGGAGGCGTTAACTTTTCTATCTTTTCCCGTCATGCCAAATCCTGTACTTTAGTACTGTTCAAAAAGCACGCTCTTGAACCAATGGCAGAAATTCCGTTTCCAGAAGAGTTTCGTATTGGTAATGTCTTCAGCATGACCGTATTTGATTTGGATTACGAAAACCTCGAATACGGCTACCGCATGGACGGGCCTTTCAACCCCCAACAAGGACACTGCTTTGGCACCACCGAAATTCTCCTAGACCCATACGCCAAAATCATCGGTGGCAGAGATATTTGGGGAGAAAAACCCGACTGGGATAATATATATCAGCATCGATCGCGTTTAGCATTTGATGACTTTGACTGGGAAGGCGAGCGTCCATTACAAATTCCTACTGAAGATTTGATCATCTATGAGATGCACGTCCGCAGTTTTACTCAACATTCTTCTGCTGGAGTGAAGCATCCAGGGACATTTGCTGCCATCCGTGACAAAATCCCCTATCTTAAGGAGCTAGGTGTCAACTGTATTGAGCTGATGCCCATATATGAATTTGATGAATTTGAAAACAGCCGCCCTAACCCCCAAACAGGAGAACTACTACTAAATTACTGGGGTTACAGTACTGTCGGCTTTTTTGCGCCGAAAGCTGGTTATGCAGCTACAGGCAAATATGGGATGCAAGTTGATGAACTCAAAACGTTGATTAAAACTCTGCATCAAAATGACATTGAAGTAATTCTAGATGTTGTTTTCAACCACACGGCAGAAGGTAACGAGTATGGGCCGACGATTTCCTTTCGCGGAATCGACAACAAAACCTACTATATGCTGACCCCAGAGGGTTACTACTTTAACTTTAGTGGCACTGGTAACACTCTCAACTGTAATAATCCAATTGTTCGCAATATGGTACTCGACTGTCTGCGCTATTGGGCTGCTGAGTATCACATTGATGGCTTCCGCTTCGATTTGGCGGCGATTCTAGGACGTGACCCTTGGGGCGCACCACTCTCTAACCCACCACTGTTAGAAAGTCTTGCGTTTGACCCAATTCTCGCTAACTGCAAACTAATTGCTGAAGCTTGGGATGCAGGTGGTCTCTACCAAGTCGGCTCTTTTCCAGCATTTGGACGTTGGTTAGAGTGGAATGGTAAGTACCGTGACACTATTCGTAAATTCCTTAAAGGTGAACCAGGGCTGGCGGGAGACATGGCACAGCGACTACAAGGTTCACCGGATCTCTATGCTTGGGCTGACCGTGGCCCGACAGCTTCGATTAATTTCATTACCTGCCATGATGGTTTTACGCTGATGGATTTGGTTTCATACAATGAGAAACACAATGAAGCCAATGGTGAAAATAACAACGATGGTACTAATGATAATGAAAGCTGGAATTGTGGCTGGGAAGGTCAGACTGACAATCCAGATATCAACACCTTGCGCCGACGACAGATAAAAAATGCTGTGGCTATGTTGATGGTTAGCCAAGGAGTGCCAATGATCCTCATGGGGGATGAGGTAGGGCGGACACAATACGGAAATAATAATACTTATTGCCACGATAACGAACTCAACTGGCTGGATTGGAGATTATTGGAATCTCATGCAGATTTGTTTAAGTTTTTTAAAGACTGTATTGCTTTTCGTAACGCCCATCCTGTGCTGAGAAATAAATACCACTTTCGCAATGTGGATTATGTCGGCAGTGGCTATAGCGATATTACTTGGCATGGAACTCAAGCATGGAACGCTGACTGGTCTAATGAAAGTCGCATCGTGGCTTTTATGCTTTGTGGTCAACACGCTAAAGAGGGGACGGTAACGGACAATTACATATATGTGGCGATGAATATGCATTGGGAAAGTCATTGGTTTGAAATACCAAGACTTCCTCAGGAAATGCAGTGGCATGTTTGTGTTAACACTGGTGCCACTCCTCCAGAGGAAAGTTGGGCACCAGAGACGGAACCATTACTGCAAAACCAGCACGGATTGTTTATAGGAGATAGATCGGTGGTCATATTAGTGGGTAAATAATACAATTCGCAAGTTCTAGAGATATCAGGACTGACGCAAAATACCTCCCAAACTCTTACTCTTCTATCTTGTGCCAATCGCTACAACGTGGAGAACCCCACTATGAATAGACTCACCGCAATGCTCTGGCTTCTTTACGAGACGCTCCGCGAATGCGTCTACGTTTTTAAGTATGCGTAAGTCCTGTAAAATCCCAAACGGTATATGGTATAAGATGTGTCATGCCTAAAATTATATCTGTCCACTCATTTCGGGGGGGCACTGGTAAATCAAATATAACTGCGAATCTGGCTGCTACTGTTGCTCGTTATGGGCATCGGGTTGGTATCGTTGATACTGACATCCAATCTCCAGGTATTCATGTCCTTTTCGGTTTCGATGAGGAAATGATGGAGCTTTCCCTTAATGATTATTTATGGGGGCGCTGTGATGTCGAGGATACAGCCTATGATGTTACTTTTGCTTTGAAAGAGGTAGCTAAGAAAAACAGCGCTATTTACCTTATCCCTTCCTCTCTCAATCTGGGTGAAATTACCAGAATTCTACGTGAGGGATATGACGTAGGCTTGCTACATGACGGCTTTCAAGAACTAATCGACAGACTAAATTTAGAATATCTATTTATTGATACTCACCCTGGACTCAATGAAGAGACTTTACTCTCGATTACCATTTCCGATGCTTTGATTATCATTTTGCGCCCAGATCATCAAGATTTCCAGGGTACGGCTGTAACTGTCGATGTAGCCCGTCAATTAGAAGTGCCCCAGATGCTAATGGTTGTGAATAAAGCACTGCCAAGTTTAGATTTTGATACTTTACGGCGACAGGTAGAAATAAATTACAACGCGCCAGTAGCGGGCATTTTGCCTCTATCAGAAGAAGTAGTTCACCTAGCCAGTAGGGATATCTTCTGCTTACGCTACCCCAATCATCCTTTCAGTCAGATTCTGGAAGCGATCGCTAAACAAATTATCACATGAAATACTAACAGACATTAACCCGGTGTCAGCAGTCATGAATAAAATTAATTTTTTAGCCATAATATTTCTAATTACAAAAATAATTAGTCCCATCTCAGTAAAAGCTGAGACTATTACGTTCTCTCAAGTTACTAATAATAGACTTATTGCAGAAGTAGGGGAAAGGGTTAGGGAAAAAGCTCTCTTACGAGAGTGTAAACAAGAGTTTTGCAAGAGGTCTAATATAAGTTTAGAAAATTCAACTACTCAAGTACCACTACCAAGAGATGCCGTAGCTGAACAAGAAAAAATATGGAAAAAGCTTTATGAAAATTATTTAGGTGCAAATTATGCTAATGAATTAATGACTTCTAAGGCTATTAGGAACAAACTTCAGGAAATTGAAAATCAAACTGGAAAAAAATCTGCTGTTGTCTATCTAATACCAACAAATAAACAGCTAGAAATACTTTTGGTAACTGCGAAAAATAACCCGATTCATAAGAGCATATCAGCAGCCGATCAAAATGCTTTGCCCAAAGTAACTAAGCAGTTTCAAGCTGAACTTAGCAATCCTAGAGAAGTTGATACTACGAGCTACCTAGCTTCTGCACAACAACTTTATCAGTGGTTAATTGTTCCAATTGAAAAAGACCTGAAAGCCCAAAATATAGATACTTTAGTTTTTTGCGTAGGTACTGGCTTGCGCTCTTTACCTTTGGCAGCATTGCATGATGGTCAGAAATTTTTGATAGAAAACTATAATATCAGTTTAATTCCAGCCTTCAGTCTGATAGACACTCGTTATACTGACATCCGTAAATCTTCAGTTTTGGCAATGGGAGCTTCCCAATTCAAAGACTTCGATCCTTTGCCTGCTGTACCTATAGAGTTATCTACAATTGTGGAAAATCGCGGGGGGGAACGCTTCCTAAACGATAAATTTACTTTAAATAACTTGCGATCGCAACGAAAACGGCAACCTTACAAAATTGTTCACTTGGCAACTCACGGAGCCTTCCAAGCAGGAACAGCTAGTAACTCCTATATTCAATTTTGGAATAAGAAGCTGTACTTAAACCAGTTGCGACAGTTGCAATTGAATGTTCCTACAGTAGATTTGTTAGTATTGAGTGCGTGTAGAACTGCCTTGGGCGATCGGCAAGCAGAACTAGGCTTTTCAGGGTTAGCTTTGGAAGCGGGAGTCAAGTCGGCAATGGGTAGTTTGTGGTATGTTAGCGATGCTGGGACTTTAGCGTTGATGACAGAATTTTATACGCATTTGAAAACAGCACCGATTAAAGCTGAAGCTCTTAGGCAAGCGCAAATAAGAATGCTTAAAGGGCAAGTTCAGTTTAAGCAAGGACAACTGCGCTCCTCTGGGTTAAGGACAGAAATGCCTTTACCACCAGAACTATCAGAACTGGGAGATTTAAATTTATCCCATCCGTATTACTGGGCAGCCTTTACAATGATTGGCAGTCCTTGGTAGATAATACCAAGGACTGCATCTGTGGAAAAAAATACGGAATAATTACAGCGCTTCCGGCTATTATGCAATATAGTTTTCCTCTTGCTCCTTTCCTATCATAGCTTTCAGCTTTGAGGATGTACCTCATAACAGACGCAAGTGCTGTATGTATTTTGGTATTGCCTACTTAGTGCTAGTAGTCCATCACATTAACTTTGATGGGTGCATAAGTTTGTATTAAGGACTTTAGTCTTTGATTTGAGCGCTGAAGCGCTCGCTACAAACTAAGCATTGTTGACTTGGCGGACTACTAGAACTAAAGTTAAATCGCCGATTTGGCTTTATACTTCATTGAAGTTTCAACTAACGGCTCTTTCGCAATACTATTAAGTCCAACTGACTCTAATAGCTCTTTCCAATCAGCTACTAAAGTTAAATCTTGAGGATTAGAATAACGCAGTTGGGCCAATGTTGTCAGAGTTTCGTACCAAATGCCAGCCTCTGCATATAAGGAGGGGCGATCGCGTGATGTTGCTTTCTCTAACTGACTAACCAGAGTAGAACTTGGTTCGATTCTTTGTACCCAACCTTCTACAAAAATGTCTTCAGAACTATCTTGAGAATCACAAATGATGGAAAATGACCATTTATAATTTTTGCCAATTTCTAGAGGTTGTAAGCTTTTGTTAGTAGGGAGGCTGAAGCTAACAATACCAGAACTTGCTGGAAGTGTAAATCTCGTTTTGTAAACTACAGTACTATTATTTTTCTCCCGTAACTCGAATTCTGCTAATTGCGTAGAAACTGAAGGAATATATACAAAGAAAGTTGGATATTTTTCTACAGTCAAGCCAAGGGTACTTGCTGGTAGTAATGCCTTCAGGTTCTTGTGATTTTGGCTACACATCACACCGCGACGCGATGCCCCTCCTTTGCGATTGTCAGGCGCTCCAACTTTAGGAGGCTTGAAATTGATTTTTCTCTCAAATACTTCATTGCCTCCAGCCAATTTTTGAGTAAGTAGAGGCGGTGATGACTGAGCCGTTAACGTCTGAGGGAAAGCAGCAATAACATATATTTCTAGCAATGTAGCTAAAGAAAGCGGTGCAAGTTTTAGGGAAAAATTAGTTTTCATATTCACTCTGATTTGATGTTGGGTTTTTAGCTGAAGAAAGCCTGAATATAATAGGAGTTACGCGCAGACAATGGAAAAAATAACCACACAAGATATGGATAAATAAGAGTTCTACCAAAGATATTGGTATTGTTTTTGTGGATAAATTACTTATAAAACTAAAATATATAAATTAACAGCTTATATCATGTCCACAAATTAATATTAATAAAAAGATTGTAACTGCCGTATAAACCTTTGGTTCGGAAGTTCTATACGTTATATGTAATTTTCCAGGCATGATATTAGAGATTATTTGTCTGTTTTATTTGCCCGGCTTTTCAATTTTTTTACCTTGTCATGCATCTGTTGCAAATATTCTGTATCGGAAGTTCCAGAGGTTTGAGGGCTTTTCTTAGTCTCATGAACCTGAGTTTTTTTACTCCTAAGTTCTTTCGCCTTTTTTCGTAAGTCTTGAAAATATTCCGTCTGTGTAATTTGGGCTACTTGACGCTCTTTCTTTGACTGATCAATCTCGATGTTTAGTTTGAAAGGATTTTTAAGGCGATCGTAAATTGCCTTTGTGTATCCTGCCTTATTAAATCGGTCTACAATAACCACACTCCCAGCAGTTGCCATGAATGTAAATACAGGTGGTATTAGGGGTATCCAAGCTCCTTGGCAAAAGAAACCGAAGGATATCACACATAAGCTTGCTAATGCAGCTACAATAGCCAGCCCAAAGCGTATAGGGTGGCGAATGTGCCAAGCCACTATTCCTCCGCAAAGCGACCATATCCCTATCCATAGAGTCTCACCCCAGTCTGACCAGTACCAAAATAGAGGACGATGATCTAAGACAGCACTCAGGATTTGACTTACTGCCTGTGCGTGAATCACAATCCCCACCATTTCTTGGTCTTTTTGCTCTCCTGCACTGTAGGGTGTGTAGAAACTGTCCTTGATACTCTCTGCGGTAGTGCCGATGAGGACGATACGGTTTTTAATCCAGTTAGGATTAACCTTGCCTGTTAATACTTCTGTGAGGGTTACTTGTTGAGCGATATGGCGAGGGGAACGATAGTTAAGCATAACTTGATACCCGCCTATATTAATATTTTGGTAGCTGCCAGAATTAGGTTTGAGGCGTTTAAAGATTGTTGAACCTAGCTTTAACTCGTTGGATGGAGTGAGCTTCGGCTCGATTTTTTCTACTTTTAGGTAATTTAGCGCTAGCTGGAGATTGAAGGAAAAGAGATCGGCGGTGGAATCTTGGCATAGGTGCGGATTTCCATTAGATTTATTGACTGGAGGTGGATTCATAAATAGTAGATTGCGACGCAAGATTCCACCGGAATCTACTAGCAAATCTGAAAATCCAATCCGGTTTTTTGGGACGTTAGGAGGAGGTGCAATTCCTGGATTACTGGAAGAATCATTAACTTTGCAGACAGTAATAATCCGATCGCTCTGCTTAAAACGTCTAGTTAACTCTTTATTACCAGGTAATATGGGAAAATCTCGATAAATATCTAAACCGATAACTCGCGGTTGCTGTTGCTCTAGTTTATCTAAGACCTGTTCTAACGTGCGATCGCTTAATGGCCATTTCTTTTCCAGTTGGATATCTTCTTCAGTTACTGCAACTATCAGCAGACGGCGATCGATACCTTCGTCAGGACGCAATCTAACCAACTGGTCAAACGCCCAGAGTTCCTGTGCTTGCAACAAACCAAGTTGCCGCATTCCAATTACCAAAGTTGTGGCGATCGCACCACTAAAAATCACACTGGCACTTGGGATTAATAATTTTGTGTACAGCCCCTGCAAACGAGGCAACACAGAATTAATTCTCTGAGAAAACTTAGAAATCACACATTTTTTATCCTTGCGAAAGCATCGCTAGACTCGAAATCAAACACGATGCAGAGCTAGCATGGTAATATCATCAAACTGATCTGCATCACCAATGTGAGCATATACACTTGCTTCGATGCGATCGAGTGCAGCAGTAGCTGAGAACGCAGGCTGCTGAAGTAAAGATAGTAATTTTTCTTCGCCAAAAAACTCACGTTTTGGGTTGCGGGCATCAGTTACACCGTCAGAGTAAGCTACTAAGATGTCATCCGGTTCTAACTGGATTTGATCAATACCAAACTCCCTATCGGGCATCATGCCAACAGCCGGGCCAGTAGGCTTAAGCCTAGCCTTAATGCCATTTGCTCCGAAAATGATTGGAGGTTCGTGTCCACCATTAACATAGTGCAATAAACCTGTGCCTGGGTTCAACACGCCAAAGAAAAGCGTGGCAAACATATTTATCCGACTGTGATTATTGGCAATGTAATTATTTGTCAGATTTACTGCATTTTTTAGGACTGTTGTGCCGATTCTAGGAGCTTGTGCCCGTTGTCGTCCCTCCTTAATTGATTTACTGCCCTTATCGGTAAGAGCATCCAACCAGCTGAGAGTATAATTCTGTTGGGCAAAAGCCCGGATCAAGCTTCGGAAAAGAGACATAAACAACGCAGCACCCACCCCTTTATCGCAAACATCCGCAATCACAATCCCAATGCGGTGATTAGCAAGGGGAAAAGCATCATAAAAGTCTCCACCTACGACGCGGGCTGGATGAAAGCGGGCAGCTATTTCCCACCCTGGTATCTGTGGCAGAGCCTCTGGCAAGAAGTCGGCTTGAATCATGCGAGCGATTTGTAAGTCTCGCTCGTAAAAAAGCAGAAGCTCATGCTCTGTTTTCATTTATAGATAAGCCTCCCTGGTACTGTTGAGCAATTTTACTGTGCGGATTGAATGCGATACATAATGAAGATATTGCGATTTTTGCCGTTGATACGTTCATAGATAAACTTATCGACCTCATGAAGTGCAAGATATATCCCTAGACCACCGATTGACCGCTCCTCTAAAGGCATATTTAACTCATCTTTGTCTGGAAGTTTAGTCTGGCAAGGGTTGTAAGCTAAACCTGTGTCCTCAATAGAAATTGTCAAAGCTTGCTCGTCAATATCTGCTTGCAAATGCAATACTCCCGTGTAACCCGCTTGATCGTAGCCATAGGTAATAATGTTAGTAGCTATTTCGTCTACTGCTAGGCGACAGCGATAGGCAGCTTTTTTATCTAAACCAGCAGATGCTGTAGCTGCCAGCACATATTCAGCTATTTTTGAAAGTGAATCCAGAGTTGCAGGCACTTTTAAAGAAGGTTGCATATCAATCGCCTTGTAAAAAACTAATTAATATGCTTTCCTCTAGGCACTTTCAAGTTCAGCAGTCTTATCCTCATCTACTAAAATTACACTTTGATCGAATCCAGTTTTTTTTAATGTACTAATTACCATTTCCTGAGCGCCAACGACATAAATATCAACATTTACACCCATCTTTTGTTTGGCGAAGATTAGCACCCGTAGACCTGCGCTAGACATATATTCTAGGTTTTGCATTAGTAAAACCAGGTACTTCACGCCAAAGGATGCTGCTTTGTCTACTTCTGTTTTGAAAATCGGTGCAGTCATTGCATCTAGTTCGCCAGACAATTTAATCTTGGCGATATCATTATTTATTTGCAGAGTCGCATTGAAAGTCATAATATTTATTCCTGAACGAGATTATTTTTTTAACTGACACTTATGTGTATTTGGCTTTATTTCAGCCTTGAGCAATTTGGTTTAATCATGATTTTAAATTAAGCTTTTTATTAAATAAATGCGGCATGATAAAGTCCTAAATAGTTATGAATTTTTCCAAACAATTCAAGGTTGTTGTACTATTTAGTCAGAAAAAGTCATAGCCTGGTTGTAATGGCATTTTTCAATTGCCTAAATTATTCATTGCTACTCATATCATGTCCGGCTGATTAGTTATAATTTCCGCATCTGTGCAAAAACCTGAAAGCCCTTTCTCTCCCTGCCCCCTGCCCCCTTGCAGTCTTAATGATAAGTCTTTAACGAACACGATAGGATCTCTGTGAGCAGTCCTTGCCATACTCGAAGAAAGTCACTATCCCCAATCCTAAAGCGAGTATTAATACCCAAACGAATGCGCCCACAAAAAATAATCTTTGAAATCTGGCAGCTTTTTGCTCTTGAATTAATCGAGCTTTAACTTCTTTAGCACGCTCTGCCTCTAACCACGTCTCAACTTCTCGTCGATCGCATTCTTGGCTAGCCGCTAAAAAATGATAGTCCAAATCGCTCAAGCTTTTGCCCTGTGACCAAGCTAGAGCCTCAAGCAAAGCTGGCCCGCGCAATAACCGTGAATAGTCATCATGCTCTGAGGCTACCCAGGCATCTAATGCTTGGGAGTAGGGTCGCAGTTTGGCTAATTGTTTTTCTACCCAAATTTGGTTGAAAACCTTTTGATAAATGCGGTTTTTGACTATTAGTTGCCCTTGCACTTTGGTCACTAACCCTGACAACAGCAGCTGGATTTGCTCTTCTCCATCATTAGAGGATATTTGAATACCCTGTAAAATTTGCTGATAAAGTCCCAACAAAGCTCCAGTACGTTGCTCATTTCTGAGTAAGCGATCGCGAATTGTCTTCAAATGCTCTGGTTCATCATTGGCTTCCCAATTATCAAGGATGTGCGTTTGCACTAACTTTTCTAAAATTAACGATGGAAATTGATAATAAAAATTTATCAGATGATAATTAATAATGGGTAAATGATGATCTAACTTGTAGCGATCGTCAGTTTCCAAGCTTCTATGCTTCTCCCCTCCTTCGCCATTTCTTTCCTGCACCACTATCTGACACAACTTTTGAGTGAGAAACGGCTGACCATTCGTCCAAGCTAAAATCTCTTTGAGAACAGCCATAGGATTAGCTACCTTACCCTCTAAACCTGCTGCTAATGGTTCAACCTCTGTCAACATAAAGCCGTGCAGATCAATAGATTTGCCTATATTAAATGGGGTACAATTTTGGTCAGCAATCAAATCCGAGGGCGTTGCTACTCCGAACAGCGCCCAGGTTAAGCGGTTATATTCTGGATTTTCGGCTCGCTGGTTGTAGCAAGACCGAATAAGAGTAAAAAAATCGATAACTGGAAAATTTAGTCCCAGAACGCTATCAATTTCATCGACAAAAATAAAGGTTTTTTCACTTTTGAGGTGGACTAACAAAATATCTTCGACAAATTGGCTCAATCTCTGCAATGCAGATAAATCTTCTCGCTCTGACCACCAGGCTTTTAAATTTACTTTTTCCCATAAATTAAAACCTCTTAATAGGTCAACTACTATGCCCTTATACCATTGAGAAGGAGTAATATTGCTGCTGCCGATGCGGGTCATATCAATAGAAGCACAACTGAAACCTGCTTGTTCTAATCGATGCTTCGTTCGTAACCGCAAGCTCGACTTGCCCATCTGTCGAGAACTAAATACATAACAAAACTCACCGGAAATCAAAGTATTATAAAGTTCAATATCAGCCTGTCGTTCCACATAGGTGAGAGCATTTGTTTTGAGACTGCCGCCAACTTGATATTCATACGTATTCATCTAAAACCTCCAGGAGATGCCCACTGAACTTAGGTATCTGGGTTTTAAAACCCCCACACTATGCCAAGCATACTGTGGAGGGTAGTTTATAACTTAATTTAATTGCTCACGAAAATATAATCGATACAATTCACATCTAGGTATCGCCCGATTTCTCTCAAGTTTTACCAAACCCATACTTTCTAATTTATAGGCAGCGATCGCTTCTAAGGGCACACCTTCAACAGATGTAACTACCGATTTGAGTGATGCTGCTAGTTCCGGATGTCCTTGGAGGTTTGCTAGATGATGCCGTAAATGGTTGCTATAAATCCCGGCAATTGTGGGAGCTTCTTCCAGTAGCTGTTCTAGGGTTAGCTCTTGACATCCCAAGTTATAAAAAGCGATGCGAGCAAGATAGGGATGACCACCAATCATAGCGAGTAGAGGAGCCAAATTTTGCATTCCTGCCTCGTCTTTAGCCCAATCGAGTCGATGACGCAGTGCCAAATCCTGCATCTGCTTTAAACTAAATTCTGATAAATTAATCGCTAGCCCAACATTGAAAGGAGATTGATTGATATCTAACGGGATATAAGCTTCAGTGGCATGAACTACCACTAGCCGGAGTTTTCGCCAGATTTCCAGTTCGGAAGCGTCCTCATACCAAGAGCGCAGCAGTGGTAGAAAGTCGCTACAAATTTCTGGATACTCGAAAATTCGATTCACTTCATCTAAAGCCAAGACTACCGGAGAATCGATTTGCTGTAGCACATATCCTTGTAAATATAAGGTGCAGCTTACTTTGCTGCCAATATCCTCATCCCAATAATCATCCAACCTTGGTTCTAGGTTTAACTGTCGGCTGACATTGGCACAAAACCACCGGAGGAATTTTTCTAAGCTAGTGAAAACTTGACTATCTGCTCTCTGCAAACTGATCAGCACAGTTTGTACCCCAGTCTGTCTTGTATAAGCCAGAATTCTGTGCATCAGGGAGGTTTTCCCCATTTGGCTAGGGGATTTAATTCGGATCAGGCTTCCGGGTTTATTTATTTCGGCATAGGTGCGTTCTTCTATGGGAGGACGTTCAACATAAAAATAGGAATTGAGCGGTACTGAACCACTAGGGATTTCTAAGAAATCGGAATTGAGGATTAGGGATTTTTTTTGCTCTAGTTCCCTGGTTTCCAAAGAAAAGCTTGATATACCCCTATTATCAGAGATAATTTCAGCTTCCCCTCTTTCTTTGCTTAATTGCTGATAATTCCTCAATACTGCCTGTGCATTCTGAGATTTTATTTGGAAAACGCTACTTTGTGATTCTGCTGAGTCGGTGCGACGCGATCGCCTTCTTAAAACTGACCTAAAATTACTTTTTGTGACCTCCTCATCCAAAGTCTGTGATAGTAATTTCCATAACTTAGAACCTACATCTTTTATGTAATTAGCGTCATAACCAGACGTTTCTGCTATCTCTGAATAAGTTTGCCCTTCCCAAGCTTTCCGAAATACTAATTCCTGAACCTCATTTAAGCTTTTTTTAAGAAATGTATCTAAAATTACTAATCCTTCCTCAGCACTCATTTGTAAAAAAAGTAATAAAGTTTATTTTAGATATGACTTTAACGGACTTTTTCATACTTTTTTTACTTATTTACTTAAAATTAATATAAAAATATGTCGAGATAGAAGTAGGTTATCCTCGATCAACAGCAGATATCAAGTTGTTTATACAGCATTTATGATCAGCAATCAAAGTACTGTATGCAAACGCTGTAACCTGATACTAACGATGCGCTTTCTTAATATTTACAGGTTTCAAAAGTATGGCTAAGGTGACAATTTCTATTGGGCTAACGGATGCAGAAGTTAAAGCCTTATCAGCAATGCAGATTTCGGAAAATGAGTCATTAAATCACACAGCGACAAGATTGCTCCAGGGAATCCTGGGTCAGACAAAAGCGGGGCTGGCGTTATCTAATGGTGATGAGATCAAGGAAATAGTTAAGCAGGAAGTAAATGCTTTAGCTGCGTCTACAGCTGATGGGGAAGAGATAAAACAGGTGATTAGGCAGGAATTAGCCGAAGCGATGGCTCAGATAAAGGGTTTACTAGATGAGCGTAATGGTGAAGTTGCCCTACCTACACAAGAGGCTGTTTCTGTTGAGGGGCAAATCATACCAGATTATTCAGCAATACGCGAAAATATCCTTTCCCAATTGAAAACAGGCAAGCAATCAGCAGCCAAGGCAATCGACGCTTTTATTGAGGAATTGAGTGCTGTAAAGGATCAAAAACAGCCAACAGATGGGGAATTAGGTGTTGCGAGTTAGAAATTTTCTGTTACTGGCTGGTGTCAAACAGTAGATAGTTAGAAGGTATTTGAAATGCGTGCAGTCTAAAATCTTGTCCACGTTTAAGCATATTGGCTGTAAGCTGCCAGGATGCTATTAGCCACTCAATTTAATAACACCTTGATTCACCAGATGTTCGAGCTTTTCATCGGACTGTATTTGAGAGCGCACCAGCTTGAGCTGCTCATAGCTGATAATATGTAATCCTGGACGAACAACATAGCCGTTGACGGTAAAATTTTCCGGTTGTTGGCTATCGGTGCGATTGTAGGTAATGAAAGGCATAATGTACAAGGGGTCAGTCAGAACTGAGCGTGTAGTGAATTTGGCTCTGCTTATGACTACAGTTTGACACAAGTTGCAAGTAAAGCATGAGTGAGAGTTAAATTCCTGAGTACTGCTATTGATTGAGAAGCATTAAAAATTATTAGTAATGAGAGAAAAGTGTCTGCTATCTAGCTCTAGATAAAATAGTTGTAAAATAAGGTTCCTAAATTGCTGATTTAGGTAAACACTCCCGTAACCACAGAGGATGAATGACAATTGAGCCAAGCATGAGCAGTTTATTTTCTCCCCCAGATTACCCAACGATGTACCGTTGTATTGGCATAGTTGAGGGGCAGTATTTACCAAGCGCTGAAGCATTTAAGCAAGGTACTTTAGTATCCAAAAATGGCAGTATTTATCCAGCAACATTAGGAGTTAAGTTAGAGAAATTACTGCAAGAGAATCCAGAGTTGGTAGCGAGTACTAGCATTTGGGTAGTGTGGCCGAGAATGGAGAAAGAGTCAAAACAACTCAATTTTCACATCAGAGGCAGGTATAAAGAACCAATATCAGATTTACAACAGACATGGCTTATGGCAGCTGATGGCTATTTTTCAATCAGGGGTGTAGTTATCAGTCAAGAAAACGGTCAATTGTCTGTGCAAATACGACGCAACTTTCAAGTGCCATTGGGATCTGAGTTAGCGATGCAATGGCAACCATTCGTCATCGAAGTAACAGGATTACTGCCGGAACAAAAGGTAGGTGATTTTTGGGAACTAGATGTGCGGTTTGTTAACTCAACATTTGTGATGGATGATGTACGACTGATTATGGAATTTCCAAAACGCTCTCAAGAGAATTTTGTCATCGATGAAAATCACCTTAAGTAGATTGCTAAGTTCTAATAACTGAATTCGACAAAGATTAGAGATACATTAGTCTTAACCTATTAATTTCATCGCTAGATCAAGTATGCCCAAAACTTGGAACATTAAGATAGATAACTATTTTCAAGCCAACCCCAATTGCATCATCGCCACTGCCCATGTAGACTCGTTCCCTATAGACCTACCGCTAGAACCAAACATCAGGGAACCAAACCGCAAAAGCGCGACCTACAGACAAGTCTTCGACTCACTGACAACCGAACCCGAAAAATTCTTCTCTCGTCATAGCGGAATCGTTCTGTCAGCTAATATTGTTAAGCCTATCAAGAACAAAACTGAACTGGAGCTAGAAGTCTTAGAAGCAAACGAAGGGGGTAGCGACGGCATTATCAACGGAGGGCACACAGTTTTAGCTTTTGAGCAAGCGAAAAATTACAAATACGATTTAACCCAAGCGAGGGTAAAAGTTACGATCCACATCGGACTGACTGAAGAATCAGCTAAGGATATAGCCCTAGCTTCAAATACTACAACACCAGTAGATTCTCGCTCCAAAGTCAACGCCAGGGGTGATTACAAATTCGTCAAGCAGTATTTAGCTCAGTTAGAACAGAAAGAAGATAGAAAATTCCGCATCGCTTATTATCAAAATCAAAGCGGCGCTCCCAGAAATGCCCAGTGCAATGTCACCCACTTGCTCAAGCTCCTTTACTGCCTCGACAGAAATAAATACAACCCCGACGGCAATAAACGAACCAAGCACCCAGCAGGGATGAGTCTTCCAAGTAACATCACAGATGCAGAAAGGGAAAGATTAACCGCTTTACTGCCTCTACTAACTCATGCTTTGTGGATAGAGCAAAGACTCTACGAAATAATCCAAGACTATATCAGCAACCCTAGAAGAAAGGGTGCTAACGATTTAGCATCAATAGATATACGTAAAACTACATTATTGCCTGACAGCAAGTATTCTTTTGGGTTTGGTGCGCCAACCGACCTCGCACTACCGATAATTGCGTCCTATCGGGTATTTTTGGACAAGGACTATAAATGGATTCTGCCGTTTAACGAATTTGCTGAAGATTTTCTCCAACACTTGTGGAATAACTACTTCCGTAAATACTTGGTGTCAGAGAAAACAGCCGGAAATACAGTCGGTACAAAAATCAGTCGGAACCAGGAGATTTGGGAAAGTTTGTATATCTCAGCGCAGAGTTATCTCAATTCTTCTTTGGTGAAAATGGTCAACTCCAGTAAGTCAGAAGAATCAAAGGTAACACAAGGTAGAAAAAGGCGTGTGCAAGCAGGTAATAAATAATAGTACAAGGTTTCTATTGAGAGATCCCTTTTGGATGGGCGATAGCATATTTACCGGAAAGACGGCGAAAAAGCCTGTCTTTCGGTAAATTATTTAGGTGACAAGGAATAATAAAATCCTAATTCTGTATTTTCACTATCCATTGAACGCCTTAAAAGTTTTTCATAAGGGATCAAAAATCTATTAATGCTGATGTAATCTTCAGGAGTTAACAGCTTATTGGAACTTAAAGTATGTTGTAAGACTCTAACTTGGCTAGTGCCCATAATATAGTCTGGTTTCGCCAAAATATAGATAAAATCTGTTGTTTGATAAAATTGAATTTTTTGAAGAATGTCATTGATTTGAGCATCTTCATTGTTTGCTCTCTTGAAAGAAAAGCGATAATCGTCTATTTGCTGCTGCCAATATTTTTGTGAAAGTGAAATGATGGTCTTTGATAATTCCTCATAAGCAAATGGAATAATTATTTGAGCTTCGATTAAACTATCATCTCTTTGTAATAAAGAAAAATTAAATTCAGATTTGCTGATTTTTAGCAAATGTTTCATAGATGTAAATAATTAATTGAAGAAGAATTCAGAAATCAGAAGTCAGCAATCAAGACGCTCGTTCCTCGCTCTAAGCGTAGCCATGCCGCAGGCTTTACGCTACGCTATCACTCGGGGATTCAGACCCGCGACTACGAAAGTTGACCACTAAATTTTCAATGTTTAGGGGGTGCAAGAATAAACACAATTTTTTGTAGAGTTTGAATTCTATTAATCATTATGATTTTCCCTTACACCCTACACCCCTAAACCCATCCCTAGCAAAGGTTTTTTCTTTACAAGCGTAACACTCGTATGTATTAGAAGTATTTTATTTTATACTAACTCTGGTACAACATTGACTATTTTATTTGCTACTTCTGGTGGATCTAAGCGATACCGTAATTCGACTCCTGTTACCATACCTTGGGCATTGCTTATGAACCTATACTGATGGAAGCTATTTGATTTAAAGACAAATTCAGTTGGAGAAACTGCGAAATACTCCAATGGAGGACAACCCTCTTGTCGGGAGAACAGAATATTGTTCTGGCAGGTAACAGTAATTTCAGCGCCGTCATGAAATTGGTATACACCCTCATAAGAAGCAAGAAGTTCTGAACTCACCTGGATTGTTGGTGGCTCTTGATAGGGTTTTCCAATAGTATGTGTAGCAATCTTTACTATCAGGGGTTCAAGTACACGCGCTTTGTGCTGATTATTTGAGAGTACCGCGACAAAAATACGCTCGTTTGGCATCCGAATAGCGTGAGCCGCGAATCCGTCGATTCCGCCATCATGTTCCACCATTTGATGCCCCTGGTAATTGGTAATGAACCAGCCATAGCCATAATTACAATTAACTAATCTTGTTGTCGTAAATGCTCGTCTAAGCGTTTCCTGTGAAACTAATTGAGATGTATAAAGTGCTGCATCCCATTTTGCTAAGTCATCCACAGTTGAAGCCAATGAACCCGCAGCATAAGGTATTGTCATACTCATATATTCTGCATTGAGATAACCGTCAGTTCCTTTTTGATAGCCACAAGCGCGTCGAGGAATAATACGTTGTGGCGTATCATAGCAAGACTGTTTCATTTCCAACGTATCAAAGATGTTTTGTTGAACAAATTGCTCATAAGTCAGCCCTGATATTTTTTCAATAATCGCGCCAAGAAGAAAGTATCCAGAGTTGGTATAAAGCCAACGCTTCCCCGGTGCAAACTGCATAGGCTGATATTTGAAAAAGTCAATTAACTCTTCAACGGTAAAATCTTTCCTCTGTAAAGAGCGCATCTGAGGCATCGCTGTGTAGTTTTGTATGCCATTAGTATGAGTTAACAAATGTTCTATTGTTATTAAGTAGTCATGAGTTGGGTAGTTGGGCAAAAACTTTGTAATTGGGTCATCAAGATCGAGCTTACCTTGTTCCATCAGCATCAGCACAGCGACTGCTGTGAACTGTTTTGAGATTGAGCCGAGACGGAAAACCATGTCTGGCTCAATTGTCACTCCAAGTTCTAAGTTTGCTATTCCATACCCTTTGCGATGGATAACCTCACCACCTTGGGTGACGATAACAGCCACTCCAGGTTCATTTGGAGCGAATGCAGATTGTACAAGGTCATCGATTGCTTTTGATAAGTTATGACTAGTCAACATCGAAAACTCCGAAATTATTACAAAAAGGACGGCTTTCAAGGAAGTAATTTTTCTAGCTACTATGCAGATGTTCTAAGGCTATTCCCTGTTGATAATTGAGTATTTTTGGGTTTCTTAGGCGTTAATGAACAGGGTGTAGGGCGTGGGGAACCCCATAAAATAATGGGGTTTCAAATAAGGACGCTGTACTTCATCGCCTCCAATACGGTTCGGATAAGCTTTTGAGGCAGTTCTTGTGCAGGGGAGGAAAGAGAGTAGCAATTTCTCTTCTCCTACTTCTGTTTTCCGCCTGCTCAAGAACTGTTCGCCTCAACAAATAACTTTGTTAACCGAACCGTATTGTCCCTACACCCGAACCTGCAACCCCATACCCCGCCTCGTTTGCGTAACCCCTGGCAGAGAAGGGGTTTGTTCAAAAGGAGATTTGGCTATGGTTTTAGACCAATAGACAAAGGTAAAGACACTGTTTTGGTCTAGAACTATCAGAACACCAGTGTGGTTTTTCATTGCAGATAAGATTAAACCTTCTTCTATTTCAGAAAGAGGCGTTTGTACACAGGCTAGATTTCCATTACTAAGTTTGGTGGCACTTCTGGGTAAGTGCGCGGCAGCCAGGTTAGACGCTGCACTAGTTCCACAGCCCAGGACTTACATACTTTAACTCCCACCGTCAACGACCAATTAAGAAGTGACAACAAAAATTACTAAAGTTGCAGTGTCTTTATGTAGAAACTGCGGTCAAATCCAAAACCGGGTATAGCACTAATCAAAGCCTTGCTTACTTATGAAGGCTCGCCATCAACCATACGCTGACTTTCCTCCTAGAACGACCTATTCAGCACTAGAGGTAAGAAGCGAAACTGAACCAACGAGCAACGAGAAAGTCGTCAGTCATATCTATACTTAAACCTTTAATACTTGATATATTGATAGCAAAATATTTCCGATTACTCAAGCCCTTCGGAGAAGATTTTTCAGAATATTAATATTTTGTTTTGTCGCCTAATAACAGCTTTGGTACAAACGACGACTTTCTCGCTTTGTTCTTATAATAGACAAGAATTGATTAGGTGTCAAGAGACATTCGCTCACTGTCGAAAGCTTTTCTTAACCATAAAGGTGAGCGCACAACCGGTTTCATCAAATAGATAACTACACAACTATTATTTTAATTGCTATCCCAATCACGAAATTTATATTTGACAGGAGAGTTGTGAAGCAATTTTTCGATTCCCAAGCGAATTAAATTTGCTTGGATGCCGTCTAATTTCAACTCGGTTTGGATAAACTCATCAATTGAATTGGCTTTCGTCTTCTCCAAAAGTGCCAACATCTGTTGAGCTTGAGTTGTTGGTGTGCAAGACTCCTTAGTTTCGGCTTGAGAGGTTTGCTTATTACTTGGTGCAGAGTCAATAAAGTTTTTGGTATCCCGGTCATAACCAGAGAAATTCTTTAACAGAGGCATTGGTATCCATTCATTGATGCCGCCGTAATAAACTGCTCGACCAACTGGTGATTGTGCAGCAATTTCCATCACTTGGGTTGAAGTAATCTTGCGATCGCTGGGGATTAACTGTGTGGCAATCATGGCATTGTAAGCTGGCACGTTATCAGGATGAACCAGCGCTACAGAGGTTAACTGGGATCGCAGTCCGCCAGAAATGCCCAAATCATCAGTGTGAGGGTTTTGCACGACAATCCAGAAATGCCAACCGGAACTATCACCGCAAGAACAGTAAGAGATGATTTTGTCCTTGAGCCAGCCAATTTCACCCTTGGTATTTTTAAATTTGGAACAGACAGCAGTCCCTTCATCCAAAATAATCAGCTTGGAGCCAGAGATATTTTGAAATTCGGTAAAGCATTCTTTGACCCATTTAACGGCTTCGACCGGGGACATTTCTAGGATTTTAGCCCGTTTAAAAGTATCAACACGACCTTTGAAATAACCGGTTTCTTTCTCGTCACCTTTGGGGTCAATATAAAAGATGTGTATGCCAGGATGCAGCAGCTTGATAGCATCGATTGCATTGCTAATAGTGATGCCCTTACCAGAACCAGGGACACCAACCCACAGCATATTGGTAACTTTCTTAGCAATATGCCCAATTAGGTCATACTGCGCTTGGGGTTTAGTGGTGTAGGTGGAGATATCGGTATTGACTGGAGGGGAAGAAGCACTTTGCACCTTAGCAGAGGGCATGGGAGAAATTTCCCCGTAGTTCCTAGCACTGTGCCCCGTTTCCTCTTCAAACGTTGCTCCCACAGCATGATTTGGTAATTGAGCAAATCGAGCTTGTGGGCTGTACGTTCGCTCATTTTTAAAGGGTGAGAGGAATTAATGCCAGACTGGGTAAGGAAACAATAGGATTATGGATCTGCTAAAACCTCTCCCGTGTATTACTTGGCAAAAGATGGATGAGCTTAAC
>JAHHHR010000044.1 GCA_019359245.1 Nostoc desertorum CM1-VF14
ATTTTTTCTGTCATTCTTTTACTGTAGTCAAGGCGTTATTTGAGCTAGCCATTAATGGTCAAAATTTTGACTTTCCTAAGCTCAATGAGTATGGTATTTTCTCATAAATCATTTAGGATTGCTATATCTGAAAATCAAACGCAATTATCTGGCTTAAAAAGCCTAATAGGAAAAATACCAAAAAAAAGCTTTGATTACACCAGATGCTTGCAAGATATACAAACACACCACACAACAATTACTACTAATATTACTAATTACGCAACTTGTTTAGATAAGATTCAAACTATTGATAGCGGAAATAGCCCCCAATCCTGGCAAGATTTTATTAATAAAGACTCTAAGAAATGGCAAGAACAAATACAAACAGATATTAACTATCTGACTCCAGGTCAAGAATTGTTTGGAGAATTAGTTGATACTATCCGAGGTATAGTAGAAACAGAACAAACTGAGCGCGATCGCTCTTTAAACAATACTATCCAAGTACTAGGCATCGGCTTTGGTGGCGGTGCAATTATCTCCAGCGTAATCGTCCAACACATCGACAAAATCAACCAACCCCTAACGCCAATATCTCCCAACAACCCACCCCATCCGTTTTACGCATCTTTGCTTTTGAGTATTTTTGCTACACTGTTATTTATTGCCTTGGGTTGGTGTTGGATAAATAAAGACCAAGGAAGAAAGAATAAATAACTAATAACTTATAACTAAATCCTTATGGCAAACACTATTTCAATTACCGATTCTCTAGTTCCCAATCCCATCCCTAAATCAACAATTATTCGTTTAGAAAATATATTTAAAGTCTATGGCAGTGGTGAAACTGAAGTCAAAGCACTCGATGATGTCAACTTGACTATCCACAAAGGCGAATATTGTTCAATTATGGGGCCTTCTGGTTCAGGCAAATCTACAGCCATGAATATTATCGGCTGTCTAGATCGCCCCACAGACGGACATTATTACTTAGATAATATTGATGTAGCGCAAATGGATGATAAATCCTTGGCACACATCCGCAACAAAAAGCTGGGGTTTGTCTTTCAACAATTTCATTTATTGCCCCAACTAACAGCATTAGAAAATGTGATGCTACCAATGTTGTATGCTGGTGTGAATTCAAAAGAAAGAAGCGATCGCGCCACCGAAGCATTGACGCGAGTAGGTTTAGCAAATCGCCTCAACAACAAACCAACTCAACTATCTGGTGGACAACAACAAAGAGTAGCGATCGCACGAGCCATTGTCAATCGTCCCGTGGTACTCTTAGCCGATGAACCCACCGGCGCACTTGATTCACGCACAACCCAAGAAGTATTGGATATTTTTGGCGAACTCAATAATAGTGGAATTACCGTAGTCATGGTAACTCATGAACCAGAAGTTGCTCGTCAAACCCAGCGCATTGTTTGGTTCCGTGATGGCCAAGTAGTACACTCCGATCTGACACCATCTGACTTGAGTCAATTGGCTGTCTCATAAATTATTTAAAGTCCGCATTACCCTTAGCGTTCCCGCAAGCTAGGCGGACTTTTTTTGTGTTGTGTAACCAAGCCAGGGCGGATTACAAACTTGGCGTTTTTCCAGTTTCTGCTTGCGTCTCAATCGGCTTAACATCGGTGTAACCCACTTCACCAGCTATTGTTCGGAACACCGAAATTTGCTCGTCAAAATCTAGTCCTTCAATCTGAGAAATCAGATCATTAATTGCCTTAGTTGGCTCGTAGCTAGCTGGTAAATCAACTACCGTATCGCCCATAGCTACCGCCCAAGCATACCAAACTAAAAGCTGGTTATTTTCTTTTATCGCCCCATAAGCACGGGAATATTCTGTGTCTTTGCGGTTAACAATATCCCGCATAATATCTAGTTGTTGCTCATCTGATAACTCAAAATAATCTCTTAGCAGAAGTGGTGCTAACTCTGGTTCGGCCGCAGCAGGAACAGCTGGTGTGATAGAATCACCCATTTTTTTATAAACTAAATAGAACCAGGCTAATTTTGCATCGGTATCTAAATTGTTAAACGCATCTACCAAATTTTGGGATTCACTGCTCTGGGCTTGAGAAATAGTTTTATCGTAACTTGCAGCCATAATTTTATTTCCAAGGGAATTTTACACGCTAAACTAAGGCTTACCAAAGTTTGAGCCTCAGATTCTACTATCAAGAGAATGAATTATATTAATTGCAAATTACAGCTTTAATCTATCTTTTAATAGAGGTAAAGTCTCTCCTAAAGGAGCATAGAAAGAGTTAATTACTTTGCTATGCTCTTTCAAGTAAGCAATAAAAAATTTAACTTAAGGATTTTAATTATGCCTGATGAAGTAAAGCCCAATGTTAATGAAGCTCCCACTCATGATGCTCAATTAGCTGCCGAAAACATAGCTAGTGGTGAAGAAAAAGCACCCAACGTCGATTTTGATGCTGATTATGCAACTGCACAACAATTCAGCGTTAGTGAAGTTGATCGCACAGGTGAAGGCGCAGCAGCAGCCGAAGCAGCCACTGCACCTCAATATAAAATCTCTAAACCAGAAGAGACAAAAACTGAAGCGCAGCCAACTGGTAATCCTGATGATTATATGGAGTTAGCAAAGGAAGTTGGGAATTCTAAGACTGAGGGTGTAACTAATGTCAGTGATGATTTAGTAAAACAAGCTTTAGAAAAGGGTGAACGGAAAAATTAAGTTTTCCTAATATCTTGCTATTTTGTAGGGTGGGCATTGATATACATGGCCCACCCTACTGTTTTGCCAAATTGTCAATAGTTAAAATTTTCACTATCAACTTTTGACTATTGATTAATTAATGACGATTCATCACTTCTAGTAGTTCACTAGGTCGCTGAATTAAATAATCTGGATTTTGCTTGGCTAGTACTTCCGGTGAATTAAAGCCCCAAGTTACTGCAATCACTTGGATATTTGCTTTCTTTGATGCTTCTATATCTCTGGTTTCATCTCCAACATAAATAACTTCTTGAGGTTGGAGTTGATTTTGCCTTAATACATTATTGATTATGGTTGTTTTACCAAAAATCGTAATTCCTGAGTAGATGAAATCAAATAGGTGATTTAAATCATTGATTTTCAGGAATTGTGTCACATTGTCTTTAGAATTAGAAGTGATAATTCCCAGTTTATATCCTTCATTCTGGAGTTCCGTTAATGCTTCTTTAATTCCCGGAATTGGCTTTAATTCTGGGATTTTGTTTTTTAATTCTCCTTTAACTTTTTTAACTAAAAAAGGTATCTTAAATAGAGAAACCCCTGAGTACTTAATAATTTCCCTAGATGTTAAGTTTTTAAGGAAGGATAATTGCTCTGGGCTTATTTGTCTATAACCAAAGTCTACAGCTAGACGATTGGCAATACTTACAAGAGCATCTACTGTATCAGCAATAGTGCCATCAAAATCAAAAATAATTACTTTCGGGGTCATGATTTCGCCTGGATGCGTCAAGATTAGCTAGGGCGTTGCGTCGTAACATTTCTGGCTTAATCCGCCGCAAGGCAGATGCTGGAAATCGTTTATCCCACTCCTGATCTGAGATTTGGGCTAATTCTAGCAGTTGGGGAGCAATATTCGCAGGATAAGGCTGAAACTCTTCAATATTAGTTGTTTGGGCAAAACGTTGATTCCAAGGACAAACATCTTGGCAAATATCACAACCAGCAACCCAGCCTTGCAAATGGGGTGTCACTGTCTCTGGCAATTGCTCTGCCCGATTTTCAATTGTATGATAAGCGATGCAGCGATTAGCATCCACAACAAAAGGCTGAGTAATTGCACCTGTAGGACAAGCCTGAAGACAACGAGTACAGCTACCGCAGTGTTCCGTATGCGGGCGATCGCTCTCTAATTCCAAATTAGTCAACACTTCTCCCAAAAATACCCAAGAGCCATATTCTCGTGTAATCACATTACCATTTTTAGCAATCCAACCAATTCCGGCAAGTTGAGCCAACACCTTATCTTGCACCGGGCCAGTATCTGCATAATAACGAGCTAGTACACCTTCACCAAGTGATTCTAGCCAGATAGCTAGTTGCTTGAGTTTTTTATGCATCACCTTGTGGTAATCCCTTCCCCAGCCATAACGAGAAATTTTGGCGTATTCCTCACCTTCGGGACGTTGATGTGGGGTGTAGTAATTTAGCGCCACACATATTAGCGATCGCGCCTCTGGCATAACTAAGCGAATATCCTGGCGTTTTGGGTTAGCCATCCATTCCATATCAGCGTGATAACCCAGTTCAATCCATGCTTGTAACCTCTGTGCTTCTGTGGCATCTACCCTATCTACACCAGCAATTTTAACTTTGTGAAAGCCCAACTCGCTGGCTTTTTCTTTTACAACATTGCTGCTTATTACGGAATACTGATTCATTTTTTTATCTGGATTTTGCCTACATAAAGGCATTTTTATTTTACATTAGGTAGTCAATACTTTATAAATATTTGTTGCTTATCAGCTTTTTTGGTATATTGACAACTTATTGAGACTTTATATGTAACATCCTCGTACTTCAGCCGGGGGATATAAATGAATAGCTGAATTTATTCAGCATTGCCATAGTGATTTAGTTACTCATTAACTGAGTGACGGTAGAATATACCTAATTTCTAATCTTCATAGCTTCAAAAGCCTAACCATGACGATGCATTCCACACTCCAACGTGCATTTAATAACCGCCGCGTTCTAAAAGTGATTAGCGGTTTGAATAACTTCGATGTTGCTAGCGTCGCCGCTACCGTTAAAGCTGCTGAATTTGGCGGTGCTACTTTTGTTGATATTGCCGCCGATCGCGCTTTGGTACAATTAGCTAAAAGTTTGACAAATTTACCGATTTGCGTATCAGCAGTAGAACCAGAGAAATTTGTACAAGCTGTGGCAGCTGGTGCTGATTTAATTGAAATCGGGAATTTCGATTCCTTTTATGCTCAAGGACGACGCTTTGAGGCTCCAGAAGTGCTAGCGTTACTCAAGCAAACCCGCGCTCTCTTACCCGAAATCACCCTATCTGTTACCGTTCCCCACATTTTGGAACTAGATCAACAGGTACAGTTAGCAGAAGAACTGGTGAAAGCTGGAGCAGATATTATCCAAACCGAAGGCGGTACTAGTAGTAATCCAGTTCACCCTGGAACTTTAGGATTAATTGAAAAAGCTGCTCCCACCTTGGCAGCAGCTTTTGAAATTTCTCGTGTGGTGTCAGTACCAGTATTGTGTGCTTCAGGCATTTCTAGCGTTACCGCACCATTAGCGATCGCTGCTGGTGCTGCTGGTGTTGGTGTTGGTTCCGCCATCAACCAACTCAATAGCGAAGTAGCAATGATTGCGGCTGTTCGTGGCTTGGTGGAAGCCTTAGCGACTGCAAATGCAGTAATGAAATGAGTTAGAAGTTAGGAGTGATGAGTTAGGAGTGATGAGTTAAATGAACTTATTCATTCCTAATTCCTAATTCCTAACTCCTAACTCCTAACTTCAAACTCCTAACTCCTAACTTCAAACTTCTAACTCATAACTTCTTTCAACGCATAAATCACCTGATCTTGCTGCTGTTGTGTCAATTCTGGGTACATAGGCAAAGATATAACTTCATGGCAAGCTTGCTCTGCTATTGGTAAATCCCCAATTTGATAACCCAGATTTTGATAAACTGGCTGCAAATGTAAAGGGTAGGGGTAGTAAATCATCGAACTCACACCTTGTTCTTGCAATTGACTACGCACCCAATCTCGATATTTGGCGCTAGAACCATTTCGCCCTTCGCCTGATATGCGAATAGTGTATTGATTCCATACCCCAACACCCTCAGGTAATTCTTGGGGCGGAACAATCCCCGGAATTTGGCATAGGAACTGGTAGTAATAGTTGGCGATATCTCGTCGGCGATTATTCCAAATATCTAAATAACGTAGCTTAATCTGCAAAATAGCCGCTTGGAGAGCATCCAAGCGGCTATTTACACCGATTTCCTCGTGTAAATATCGAATTTTACTACCATGATCCCGTAATATTCGCAGTTTAGTGGCGATCGCAGGGTCATTAGTCGTTATTGCCCCGCCATCACCGCAACCACCAAGATTTTTGGTAGGGTAGAAACTAAAGCAACCAATATGTCCAATACTTCCTACTTTTTTATTAGCCCAACTTGCGCCTGTAGACTGAGCGCAATCTTCAATTATTGACAAATTGTGAGATTGAGCGATCGCCATCAATGATGTCATATCCACCGGTAGTCCAAATAGGTGAACCGGGATAATCGCTTTGGTTTTGGGTGTAATCGCCGCCGCTACTTGCTCCACATCCAAATTAAATGTAGTAGTATCAATGTCAACGAAAACAGGCTTTGCACCGACGGCGCTAATCACTTCAGATGTAGCAATAAAGGTGAAAGGCGTTGTAATCACTTCATCGCCTGCACCAATTTCCAAGACTCGTAAAGCTAAGTAGAGCGCATCAGTACCAGAATTACAAGCTACACATTCAGTAGCAGTATTATAAGCAGCAAACTGTTGCTCAAAACCTTGAACTAAGGGACCACCAATATAGCGGCCGGAAGCCAGAACCTCTAAGACGGCTGCACTTACTTCTGCTTCGATGGTGGTGTATTGCTGTTTGATATCAAAGGCAGGGATAGGATTTACACTTTGGATCATGAGTTTTTATTTTTTTAGAAGATACAAAGGATACACTTCGAGAGTCAATTTTTGCTAATTGAATTATTAATCAAATAGGAGCTATTAAAAGACTATCGCCCAAAATACGCATCTATTAGGGTTTTTACTTAAATTGTGGCGCGAGAAACTACCGCATATTTAATTTACAGATAGTAGGCATACTAGGTGTTTCCCATGTTAAAGTTGTACCATTTTTGAATTTTGAATTGATAAAGGTAATATATATCAACCAAGATCCAACACATCGGGGCAAAGTTCCTCTTATGTGGGCTGCTTTGAGAGGAAAATACCAGGAGATAGAGAACCCATGCAGGATTTGATCAAGCTGGATTTGGTAGATTTAGTTATTGCTGTGGGATTGATGGCGATCGCCATTGGTTTATCTGCCTGGGAAAAATTAGGACTAGAGTTAAACTTAGCCCTTGCTACTGGGAGAACCATCTTACAACTACTTGTATTGGGATACATTTTAGATTTCATCTTGGCTTTAGACAATGCTTGGGCAGTTTTGGCGTTATTAGCAGTCATGCTGACAATTACGGCGATTGTCGCACGAAATCGCATCAGCCAAAAAATTCCTCATGTGTTGCCTTTGGTGTGGGGTGCAATTTTAATTAGTACCGTGCTGACAGTGTTATATACCAACTTTTTGATCGTTCAACCAGATAGATGGTATGAGCCACAGTATATAATTCCCTTAGCAGGGATAGTTCTAGGTAATGCTACCAATGCGGCTGCGATCGCAGGCGAACGTCTTGTCAGTACTATCAATTCCAGCCATATCGAAATAGAAACCCATTTGAGCTTAGGCGCAACTCCCCAGCAAGCAGTTAGCCAGTATCGCAAAGATGCCATCAGAGCCGGATTGATTCCGACTCTTAATCAAATGATACTTATAGGTATGGTCGCAATACCAGGAATTACCACCGGACAGTTACTTGCTGGTGTCCAACCCCTGGATGCTGTATCTTATGAAATTTTGATTATATTTATGGTTGCTTTCGCTAACTTGTTGACAACACTTTTAATAACAAAAGGATTGTGTCGTCAATTTTTCAATTCCGCAGCGCAGTTAGTTAGGTAAAGTGGTTAATCTGCATCCAAGAGTATTTCATCATTTGACCTCAAAACTTTTTACCTTTTTACTTACCTGTCTAAAGTTCGTGTATAAATTACTTGCTCTTGAGAATCGTAGAGAAAAAGGGACAAGTTAGCATTGTCACCAATTACAGCTAAGGCTTCTCGTAAGATTTGCAAGTGATTGGTAACATCAACAGTAGTATCTGAACCCGAATTCTCAGAATAAGGATTAGCCAAGTTATTTTGCCTGATTTGGTCATATTCAGGCGTTAACCGGACAATGATTACTGCATTGTCTATGCTAAATGTGCAAATCCGAATTTCATTAATACAGGTTTTATCTAGGTCGGTACGGGTTTGTTCCAAACTACTAACAACTTGTACTTTTTCTTGTGCTTGTTTGAGGGCTACTGAATAAGGTTCAATGAGAGACTGAGCCTGAGCGTAATACAAGCTATCTTGGGAAATCTGTTTAGCAGTTTGCAAAGCCTGATCCCAGTATGTCGCGGCTGCTTGCCATTGATTTTGTTGCTCGTATACTTTGGCTTGCTTGGCAGTGCTAATGGTTTGTTGGTAGGCTTTAATAGCTAATCGTTCTTTAGTAGCGCGATCGCGTGCTGTTACGAACTTAGGTTTATAATCTACCAAAAGCTTTTCGGCTTCTTGGTATCCAGGGCTAGTCCGGGGAATGCTATTCAAGGCATTAATCGCCACCAGCCAAGTAGACTGGGTCTTTTGCCAGTCATTCAAGGATTTAGCAGTAGCTTGTCGGTTCTCGGCTGCATTAGCTACAGCTTTTGCTGCTGTTAATTTCTTCAACCATTTTTCCTCAGCAAATATTTGCTGATTCACAGCGTGCAAACGGACACGATAATTAAGTAATTTCCCTTGCACTAGCCCATAGAGTTCACTATCAGGACTTATAATTTCTAGTGGTGCTATAGCCTGTCGCCATAAGTGTTGCCTAGCTTGTAATTCCTCTAGGCTATATGCAGGAGTTTGAGTTTTTTGTGTCGCCAAGGATGCCGTCTGCAAAGCCTTGACCACCTGATTAATTTTTTCTGAACGTCCAGACAAACTTGCTTTTAGTTCTTCTGATACCTGAGAACGGGGCGACCAACTAGGAATTACATCCAGGGCTACGTTGGCTGCTGCAAGTTCCTGTTGTAGAGCTACTAATTCTTTTTCAGACTTAGCGCGGCGCATCCGTTGCGGGGATTTTGTTTTTAATTGCTCGGCATTTTGTATTTCTTTACACTTAGACATCACACAAGGGGGAGTCAAGAAGTAAGCACCGCCGCCTAAGATGACAATTCCCGCCAAGGCTGCACCCAATAAGATGAGTTTGATTTGAGATGCTGGCTTTGAAGTCGGCAAATTCGGCCCGTATGCAAACGGGTCAAATAGTTCCTCCTCCTCAGCCTTATCAAGTGATGGAGAATAGGTCAGAGCAGATGAAGAAATAGGAGAAAAGTATTGCCCCTCTGCTTCCCCTGCTTCCTCATTTCCCCAGCCTCCCCTCTGTTTCAGAACTAAGAAACATTTGGTATAAGGAACTTGTTCACCAAAAACTCTAAGGAAACATTGCACTCGCTGTTCTCTGTGGGGCGCTAAAGACTGAAGTACCTCCTCAATTACTGCAAAGATGATCTGAGCGTCAACTATTACATCTGATTCGTGTTGCGTTAAAATCATTAGCTCGTCTTTATTGACGGCACACTTAACCTCGAAGACTTCAGCTGATGAGACTTCTACAAGTAATTGTTCCTGCAAAGTTTTGGCTAAAAGCTGTAAATCTTCCTGCTGGACTGCTACTTTCATAGAGCTTTCCCGCTCAATTTTTATATTGTTTTGATTATCCTTAAGAGGATGAAATGAACTTTTTAGGTTTGTTGAATGCAAATGCACAGTTTAACTAATCACAGCCTGAAAATCTGAACGACCAACTTTCTAACACACATTCTGACTTTTCACCAAAAATAAAAAAGCAATTATGTTCGCACTGCTACATTTTTGCAGTGCGAGATGCAAAATTAAATAATCTGTCTTCAGATGTAAATTACAAATAAAAAATGGGAATAATAGAGTATTTAAAATGGGAATAATAGATTTATTGAGTATTTTCACTGGATTATTTGGGGGCAATAAAATACACAGCAGTTAATATGCTGCAAAATTCTAGTTGCAGAGCAGTTGTGACTAATTTATCCAAAAATTAAAGAAACTATGCTAAGTCAGAGGGTTTTGACAGAAATGGTAGTTATCTTCTATGCTAGGAAACTTACTGAAGAGATTAATTATGTGTTGTGGCTCTAGCATCAACAGGTTAGCTATCGAAATGAATGTGCCTCATTTGCTGAATAAGATAAAATTAACCGTGAAAAATAAATTTTTATAGCTGCCAAAAGCTTAATTCTGAAAGAAAAGTGCTGCAAAATATTAAGACAGCCTCTAAGCAAAGGCTAAAAAAGTGTAAATATAAGGTATATCAATGGATCTATTAGAGTATCAAGTTAAAGAATGGTTTGGGAAGATAGGCATTCCTGTATTGCCTTCCCAACGAATTGACCATCCTACAGATTTGAAACGTTTAAAAATTCGCTTTCCAATTGTACTGAAATCTCAAGTACATGGAGCGGAACGGGCAAAAGCAGGTGGAGTCAGATTTGCAGAAACGACAATTGATGCGATCGCAGCTGCTCAAAATATCTTTAGTTTACCAATATGGGGCGAATTGCCGGAAGTTGTGCTGGCAGAATCGCAATATGATGCCAACCAGGAATTTTATCTAGCGGTGGTTTTAGATACTGCTGTTTGCCGACCAGTACTTTTAGGTTGCAAGGAAGCAAACATCGATTGGGAATCTGCTGGGGAAAGAATGCACTATGTTGTTGTAGAACAGGAATTCTCACCCTTTTATGCCCGAAGATTGGCTTTAAAAATGGGTTTGCAGGGGACGCTGATGCAGTCGGTAAGCAGCGTTGTCCAAAAGATGTACCAGTTATTTGTGCAAAAAGACCTGGATTTAGTCGAGATAAATCCCTTGGCAGTCAGTGCTAGTGGCCAAGTTATGGCTCTTAATGGTAAAGTCAGGGTCAATCAACGGGCGATCAAGCGTCATCCTGACCTCGCCGAAATGGCGGCAAAAATTATTGGCCGTAATACCAATACCGAAGTTAATAGTATGTTGGGTGAATGGAATGGTCTGAAAATGCACGGGAAGATCGGGATTTTAGGTAATGGTACTGGTTCAGTGTTGGCAACTTTGGATTTAGTCGCTAATGCTGGTGGCAATCCAGGTGTTTGTTTGAATCTACGTCATGCTTTTCTTACAGATACTACACCAACCACTTTCCGCGATCGCCTAGAGACAGGTCTAAAAATCCTAGAGGCTGATAACAGCATTCAAGTAATATTAATTAATCTTCTAGGTAACATTCCTCAAACTGAAGAAGTGGTTGAAGTTATAGCCAGATCTGTGCAGCAAGACAACAGTGAACTTCAATCACAGGTTGCGTATTCTAATGGTAATAAAAGTCGGCGAGAGCAAAATTTTTCACCCTTAGTTATCCGTCTTGCTGGTTCTGAATTTGATGCTGCTAGAAAGTATTTAGCAACACTAAAGACCCCCAGCGATGCGCTCCTTGTGGTAGAAGATTTAGATGAGGCAGTAGCGGCAGCAATTCGTCTTGCTAAACCAATGGTTAGTAAGAAGTAGTAACTGTGACTTCGTTCCAATTGAAAAATCAAAAATTATTAACTTCTTTTACCGCAAAGCGTAAATTTTTGAATTAAACACCCAAAATAAGTAACTACTAGTTTTTGGGAACTAACTAAATAGTGCATTCTAACTTAATATTTCTATCTAGAGGTGGGTTGACCGGCTTTTGGGACACTCAGCTTCAATGCTAGTTTTTGGAATGTAAAAATTGCAACGGCACTGTAAATATGTCGTTTTTATGCCCAGTGTCTTAGACCACTGGGTTGCCAAACTTACGGTAATTTTTTATGAACCTAACGCCAGACAGCAAAGTGTTAATTCAAGGCTTTTGTGAATTCATATCAGGCACTCATGTTGCTCAAATGAAAGCTTATGGTACGAACTTGGTAGCCGGTGTCAATCCTGGATGTGGTGGGCAGGAAATGCATGAACTGCCAGTATTTGACTTGGTAGAAGAGGTAATAGAACAATTTGGGGTAATTGACACGACAATTATCTGTGTAGATCCTTACGACGTGCTAGATGCGGCATTAGAAGCGATCGCATCTAATATTCGCCAAATTATTATTATCACTGCTGGCGTGCCGCCTTTGGATATGGTGCAATTACTCCGCAAAGCCGAAGCCTGTGAAACTTTGGTAATCGGGCCAAATAGTCCGGGGATCATTGTGCCGGGGAAAATTCTTTTAGGTACTCAACCTAACGAATTTTATACCCCTGGCCCAGTGGGGATCGTTAGTCGTAGCAGCACCCTCACCTACGAAGTTGCTTACGAGTTAACAAAAGCAGGTTTAGGACAGTCCATTAGTGTCAGTATTGGTAGCGATGCGATCGTCGGTTCTTCATTTCTCCAATGGCTGCAAATTCTCGATGAAGATGAAACTACAGAGGCGATCGTTCTAGTCGGTCAACCTGGTGGTGGTAGTGAAGAAGCAGCAGCCAGGTACATTACTGAGGCGATTGATAAACCAGTAATTGCCTACATTGCAGGTAGACTTGCACCACCAGGAAAAACTTGGCGTCAAACTGGGACTTTAGCAACGGTTATCGGACGCGATCCTAACTTTGGCACAGCTCAAAGTAAATTAGCTGCTTTTAAAGAAGCGAAAGTTCCAGTAGCTGAACGCCCTTCTCAGATTCCAGAATTATTGAGAAAGGAGATTCGCTTATTACAAAAAGCGAAGTAATAATCGAGCTGCGTCTGCCAGTTTTATTGTATGAGTAATAGCGATCGCACTCACGAATCAACAATAGAAGTTTCCTTACGCTCCCTCAGGGGCAAATTTTTTTAGAGGAAAGTAAGCGATCGCCACACTTAGACGTAATGTATCATCAGGGCAATTGTCGGGGGACGAAGCATCTTTGTCCGGCTGTTCATATTGCTGCTCAAGCTAAAATCAAATATTTAGATCACGCAGAGCCAGACGAATTTGCTCCAAACGCCTGCGATTAACACCAAGATCCGACTCTCCCAAGCGGGCTGCCGAACGCAGATGAATTACTGGCTCATTGGCAGAGAAATAAAACTCTACATCATCAATAAATTTGAAGATACGGCTTTTAGAAAGAGCATGGATGTAATTATCTGTCTGTTCTATAACTTCTGTGCGTGGAACGACGGAGAGAACTTTTAGTAAGGTTTTTCGTGCTGCATCACGATCTATATGGTAGGCAATTGGGTCAATGGCGTGTTTAGGATCACCATCTTGACTCACAACACAATTGTCTGAAGCCGGACATGAACTAAGATGACCATTATTAACTCCCAAAGCATAAGAGGCAGCCCAAGCGCCGGTAGGAAGTATTAAAGTATTAATCAAAGTTAGCAAGATTACAAAAGTGATACTCCGCAGGAGTCGCTTTGCGAAAGCTGTTAGCAGACGAGACATTATAAACTCACTCCTCAAGGTTCGAATAGCAGGACTTACGCAACTGGCACAGTGCGATCGCCATTTTATAGTATTTCTATACTATACAAAAGTAGCGTATCCAGAGGACACTGCTGAAATGAGTAATAGAAATCAACTGTGTAAAGTGTTGTTCAAATCATGAGAAGATCAGTAGAGGATGCTCCCAATTAAATGCACTGCGTGTATGAGATTTACTAAACTTAACTATTGCCAATACTTGTTGAGTAGTCAAATTAATTTCACTATCACAAATTTAGTAGAGCAGAAGCGAACAGATTAGTTATGATCAAATTAACCGTTATCTCAAGAATGAAAAATTAACGCTACGGTTGCTTTGGGATAATGTCAAAGATATCATTCAAGTGAATGCTCAGGCATATCTAGTTTTTGATGATACAGTAATTGATCAAAGATATGCCACAAAAATAGAGACAAGTAAACGACAATATAGTGGTAAAAAACATAGAGTAAATAAATTGTATATAGGGCTTGCGGTGATCGTCTGTGGAGCGAAGATAAGACCTGATGGGCATAAGTCCAAAGGGCAGTTGCGAAATTCCCGTAAGGGAAAGAAACAGAAACCTAAATCGTGTTAGCACAGCGAGGCGTTAGCCTGGTTTGGGAATCACCGTCATTCCACGCCGGTGAAGATGTCAAATCGAGACCAAAAAATCAACTACAACGAATTAATGATGACAGAAGCTAAAAACGTAATCGGTGGAAACCTAGAAGCCTGCTGCACTTCTCCTATAACCGGGTTTTACCGCGACGGTTTTTGTCGCACAGGTGGTCAGGATTTCGGGTCGCACGTCGTATGTGCCGAAGTGACATTAGAATTCCTGGAGTTCACCAAATTGCGGGGAAACGACCTGAGCACACCTGTTCCTGATTTTAATTTTCCTGGATTGAAGCCTGGCGATCGCTGGTGTTTATGTGCTTCTCGCTGGCAAGAAGCTCTCGAAGCTGGCGTTGCTCCACCTGTTATCCTGTCTGCAACCCATTCTAGAGCTTTGGAAATGGTTTCCCTAGACGATCTGAAAAAACATGGGCTAACTTCTTCTTGATTAGGGATTGGGAATTAGGCATTGGGTATTAGTTATTTCCTCGCACTTCTAACTGCCAACTCCCCAGTTCAAAATCAACTCGCTGCAACTTCCACAGGCATCTTTAATACATTGACAACCATAGCAATTAATTTAGTGGGGTCTATTGGCTTAGATAAATGCTGCTGAAACCCTGCTGAAAGTGCTTCTAAGCGGTCTTCTTCTCGGGCGTATGCTGTTAAAGCGATCGCTGGAATACATCCGCCTTTTTCTGGTTCTAAAGAGCGTAGTTTCTGAATCAGCGTATAACCATTTTTCTCGGACATACCGATGTCACTAATCAGGATATCTGGTTTTGCTTGTTCAAGTATTGCTAGGGCTTCATCAACTGATGCTACCGCAGTGGTACAAGCCCCATACTCTTCAAACATAAAACTGAGAAAGTTACGGGTATCTGTTTCATCATCTACAACTAAAACTCTTAATCCAGTAAGGGGTGTTGATGCCACAGGGGAGGAAATTTCTCCTGTGGCTTCTCTACTTGCTCTGCTACCTCTATTGTCTTGTAGCAGTGGCAGTTTCACAGTAAAGGTTGCTCCTTCTCCTGTACCTGGACTTTGAGCAAAGATTGTACCCTTGTGCAGTTCTACTAAATGACGGACGATCGCTAATCCTAGTCCTAGCCCATTGTGCGATCGCGTTGTGGTGCTGTCTGCTTGCCGGAAACGCTCAAATACTTTGGGTAAGAACTCGGAACTGATACCAATGCCGGTATCGATAACTTGAATTTGGGCGTATTTGTGAGTTGTTTCTTGTTCTTCACCACAAATTACTGACAGATTCACATCTACCCTGCCACCCTTAGGAGTGAACTTAATAGCATTAGTTAGTAAGTTCCAGACAATTTGCTGCAACCGGGCCGGATCGCCATAAACTGACCCTACCGAAGTATCCAAGGTGATATTCAACTTAATATCTTTTGGTTCTGCTAGGGGACGCACTGCCTCTAAGGCTGCCTCCATTACCGTGATCAGATTCACCGCAGATACATTTAACCGCAGTTGACCTCGGATAATCCGGGATACATCTAAGATATCCTCAATCAGTTGCATCTGAGATGTAGCATTGCGTTCAATCGCCTCTAAAGCGCGGGAAGTGGCTTTTTCGTCAAGTTTCTTAGAGCGGAGTATTTTTGACCAGCCCAGCATTGAGGTTAGAGGCGTGCGGAGTTCGTGGGAGAGAACGGCGAGAAACTCGTCTTTCATCCGATTTGCTGCTTCTGCTTCGGCTCTTGCCGTCTGTTCTCGAATTACTTGAGCGCGGACTTCTTCTGCTTGCTTGCGTTCAGTGATATCTTCGAGAGTGCCTACATATCCTAGCAATTCCCCTTGACCGGAAAGCATCGGTGATGAGCGAACTTGAACCCAACGGACGATACCGTGAGCAGTTTGAAAGCGAAACTCTTCAGAGTAATCACGACCTTGATAAATGTAGTTAGACCAACTGGCGATTGCTCGTTCTCTATCTTCTGGATGAACAGATTCTAACCATCTCTTTTCTAAACTTTCTGTTGCTTTCAAGCCACAAATTGCCTGATACCGGGGATTAGTATACCTGCATCCTCCTTCAGTATCAATTTCAAAAATCCCAATGGGCGAACAAGTACTCAGCGATCGAAATCGTTCTTCACTTTGCCTGAGTTCCGCATTCACAGCTACTAGCTGTGCTGCTTGTTGCTTGACAGCTTCTGTTTTCTTAAACAGTTCTACGAATACTGTGACTTTAGAAGTCAAAATATTGGGGTCTAATGGCTTGAGCAAGTAATCAACTGCACCCAAGGCATAGCCTTTAAACAACATTTGGTCGCTGGTGCTAAAGGCGGTGAGAAAGATAATTGGAGTGTGACGCGATCGCCCCCGATTGCGAATCAAGGTTGCAGTTTCAAAGCCATCCATACCTGGCATTTGCACATCCAGCAAAATCACTGCAAAGTCTTGATGTAGCAGACACCTCAAAGCTTCTTCCCCAGAAGTAGCTCTCACCAGATTCTCTCCCAGTTTTTCCAGGATTGCTTCTAGTGCTAGCAAATTTTCTAGTTTATCATCCACTAGGAGGATGTTTACTTTGGGTTCCATCTGCATGGTTTTTTTTCCGTGATTAATGACAAAGCTTAACCATTTGGGAAGCAATGTTTGAGAGTGTCAAAATCCAGTCTACAGCAACAGCAGAAATTGCTGCTTCTGGCATAACATCACTCTCAGCTGTGGTAGGTTCTTGTACGATAGTAAGCCCTCCCCGCGCTTTTATTTTCTTAAGACCTTGCATACCATCTTGGTTTGCTCCTGTCAATATTACACCAATCACTTGCTCATTGTAGACATCGGCTGCTGACTCAAATAGCACATCGATAGATGGTCTAGCATAAGAAACAGGTTCATCAGTAGAGAGAGCAAAGTGACCTGGTTCAACCAGCAAGTGATAATCTGCTGGAGCTAGATAGATATGTCCTGGTAATATTTCGTCTTTGTCTTCCACTTCTCGAATCGGCAACGAAGTATATTCTTGTAATAACTCCTGGAGTGACTTGTTAGACTCCTTGTGACGGTGTTGTACAATCGCGATCGGCACTAGAAAGTCGGCTGGTAAATTACCCAGGAGAATTTTTAAGGCTGATAATCCACCCAAAGAAGTACCAATGACCACAATTTCAAATGCCACTTATTTTGTCCTCACACCTGTTAGTGTGACTTGATGGCTCATCAAATCCTTTCAGCATTTTCCATCTCCACCACAGCTACTAAGGGACTTCCAAATAAAAAATATGCCATCGCTTTTAGGGCAAGGGGGCAGGGAGCAGGGAGCAGGGAGCAGGGGGAGGAAAAATCGTTTTGATTCCAAAAATTGGATAATTTATTTTTTGGAGTTCCCTAACTTACCTTGACTCGCTTTTATACCCACTAACCAAAATTATATATTTTTGTCATTTACATTACAATTATAAATTTTAATATTGTGAAATATTTTACATAAAAATCATAATTTTTATGGTTTTTTTAAATTTTAATTAATGCCAGGATTGATACATTATAGAAATATATTTTTGCTAAATAACTAACTTTTAAAGTTTTAATTATTATTGTTTTGACAATTCATAAAAATTTACTTAAGCTAAAGGATAGGTTAAGCAAATCAACAAACGACAGCGATTTGGTTTAGCTACATCAAAAATTGCTGTTGCAGACTATTGGTATGAGGAAATTAATCGCAATAAAAATCATTCCTTAAAGGCAAGTTTACTAAACTTGTCTACAAAAAGCTAAGACATGATTAAGCGTATTGCGCCGCGCACATATTGAACAGATTGCGGTCAATTATGGATAGATACTTGTAGTGGTGTTAGTGAGTATCCATCAATCATTGAAGTTTAACTAGCAATTTTGGATTCAGGTCTTCTGATTTATATCTTGTCAGGGACGGAATAAATCTAAAATCCAAAATTGATTGACCAAAGTGCGGTAGATATGTCCAGGAGAATACAATGCTTGAGTATTTTACATCATTGAATGACCACAATTTACCCTATCCAGATACGATTCATCCCATCGTTGTCCACTTCGTAATTGCGATGGTGTTGTTTTCCTTTTTCTGTGACGTAGTTGGCTATTTTACTGGTAAATCCAGTCTTTTTGAGGTGAGTTGGTGGAACATGTTAGTTGCGACGATCGCCATCTTCGTTGCGATTATTTTTGGTCAGTTTGAAGCGGGTTTAGCACAGCCTTACAGCCTAGCTAAATCGGTGCTGAACTTGCATACGCTGGTTGGTTGGTCGCTTTCGGGAATCATCACGGCGATTACAGCTTGGCGCTATGTAATTCGTGCCCGCAACCCGCAAAAATTACCAATTTATTATTTGGGAGCCGGACTAGTTTTAACTTTGATAGTTGGCTTGCAAGTATATCTCGGAGATGAACTTGTTTGGGTGTATGGATTGCATACAGTGCCAGTTGTGGAAGCAGTAAAGGATGGTCTGTTGCGATGAACTCAGAATTAATTGATCAATTGAGCGGCTCTTTAGGTGCAAACGGATTACCTTACACAATTCCCATTCATCCCAACTTAGTCCATCTAACAATAGGTTTGTTCATCATTGGGATGACCTTTGATATTGTTGGTGTTCTGTTTCCCTTTGAAAAATGGGTCTTCAAATTTTTAGCAATTACTGTGGAACGTAACAACTTATTTGATGTTGGCTGGTACAACATGCTAGCTGCCAGCATCATCACATTTTTCACAGTAGCAGCAGGCTTTTATGAAATGCTGTTGGCAACACCACCAGCTGATATGAAAAGTGCCTGGGGATTGCAGGCAATGGAAACTATGCTTTGGCATGGTGTCGGTGGTGTGTTCTTATTAGCGCTGATTATTGTCTTGACCATCTGGAGAGGATGGCAGCGATTCGTTTGGGCCAAACAAGAATATAAACAGACAGATAGAGAAGTGCAATGGATCTATCTGTTGGCAGGCATAGCAGTCATGTTCATTCTGTACGTCCACGGGACACTAGGGGCGCAAATGGCTGCCGAGTTTGGCGTACACAATACAGCAGATAATTTGCTGCGATCGCACCAAGACCTCAACACAACACTCAAATAAGTCATTTGTCATTTGTTTAAAGTTACTAACCAATGACCAATGACCAATGACCAATGACCAATGACTAATGACCAATGACTAATGACCATGAAAATCCAGAAGATTTTAAATATTTTGACGCTGCTTACAGGCGCGATCGCAGTGACTATTACAAGTCTCTGGATCGGACAGCAGGCTTACTCCTGGCTTCCCCCCCAAGCAGCAGCCGAATCGGTACTAATTGATGATTTGATTAGCTTCTTAGTAACCCTCGGTTCCTTCATCTTTTTGGGAGTAACAAGTACTTTAATGTATTCTGTGATCTTCCATCGGGCAGTCAAAGATGACTTCACCGACGGCCCTCCAATTGAAGGTAATATCACCTTAGAAGTTGTCTGGACAGCAATTCCAATTCTGTTAGTGTTGTGGATTGCGGGCTACAGCTACCAAGTTTACGAACAAATGGGGATTCAAGGCCCATCAGAAATAGTTCACCTGCATAATCCGTTGGGAATGGAATCGGCTTATGCAGAACCAAAAGATGCACCAGCTAACGCTTTAGCAGAACCTGTAGAAAAAATCGACGTATTAGCTAAACAGTGGGCGTGGGTTTTTCATTATCCCGAAAGAGATATTACCAGTACCGAATTGCATTTACCTAGCGATCGCCGGATACGTTTAGCGCTCAAATCACAAGACGTTCTCCACGGCTTTTATATACCTGCATTTCGCCTCAAGCAGGATATTATTCCCAACCATGCGATCGACTTTGAATTTACTCCCATCCGTCCCGGCAAATACCGATTGACCGATTCTCAATATAGCGGTACATACTTTGCGACGATGCAGGCGAATGTGGTTGTCGAATCTCCTGAAGATTATCAACAGTGGCTAGCACAAGCTGCAACCCAAAAGCCATCCGTAGCAAAAAATCAGGCAGCTTCTGAGTATGCCCAAACATCCAATCAATCAGTCCAAACTGGTTGGGTTACAGTTCCACCTGCTGCACCTCCTCTAGTCAATTCACCTGGTTGAAAGGAAACTAACCATGACTAATGTTCCTATTGAAGGTATTCTTCTCCCTGATGAGAAGCATAACCACGAATCTCCAAGTAATTGGAAAGAATACTTCAGCTTTAGTACCGACCACAAGGTAATTGGTATCCAGTATCTCGTTACCTCATTTTTCTTCTTTCTCGTCGGCGGTATCTTTGCGATGGTGATGCGGGGAGAACTGATGACACCCGAATCAGATTTAGTCGATCGCACCATCTACAACGGTATGTTCACCATGCACGGCACTGTGATGCTGTTTTTGTGGACATTTCCCTCACTCGTTGGTTTTGCCAACTATTTAGTACCCCTGATGATTGGGGCGCGAGATATGGCATTTCCCCGCCTCAACGCCGTCGCCTTTTGGATGGTGCCAGTAGTCGGAATTATCATGATGGGTAGCTTCTTTGTCCCTGGTGGCCCAGCCCAAGCCGGTTGGTGGTCTTATCCGCCAGTCAGTCTTCAGAATCCCACAGGTAACTTGATTAATGGTCAAGTTCTCTGGCTCTTAGCGGTGGCAATATCCGGCGTATCCTCAATTATGGGGGCAGTAAATTTTGTCACCACAATCGTGAAAATGCGGGCCCCAGGAATGGGCTTCTTCAAAATGCCGTTGTTTGTCTGGGCAGTATTTAGCGCCCAAATCATCCAACTATTCGGACTACCTGCATTAACAGCAGGTGCGGTAATGCTGCTACTCGACCTCACCGCAGGCACTGCCTTTTTCGATCCCGCCAAGGGTGGTAATCCAGTAATGTTTGAGCATTACTTCTGGTTCTACTCCCACCCCGCCGTTTACGTGATTATTTTGCCCATCTTCGGCATTTTCTCGGAAATCTTTCCAGTTTATTCACGTAAGCCCTTATTTGGTTACAAAGTAGTTGCCGTTTCATCCATTTTGATTGCGATCGTCAGTGGTATTGTTTGGGTACACCATATGTACGTCAGTGGTACACCCGGCTGGATGCGGTTGATTTTCATGCTGACGACGATGTTTGTATCTGTCCCTACAGGAATTAAAGTATTTGCTTGGGTAGCAACTATTTGGGGCGGTAAACTGCGGCTAAATACCCCCATGCTGTTTGCCTTGGGCGGATTAATCATGTTTGTCTTCGCAGGAATCACAGGCATCATGCTTTCCTCCGTGCCCGTTGATGTCCACGTTAACAATACCTACTTTGTAGTGGGACACTTCCACTACGTCCTCTACGGCACCGTGACGATGGGCTTATATGCTGCCATCTACCACTGGTTCCCCAAAATGACCGGGCGAATGTACTCCGAAAGCTGGGGCAAAATCCACTTCTGGTTAGCCTTCATCGGCACCAACCTCAACTTTTTGCCCATGCACCCATTAGGATTGCAAGGAATGTTACGCCGAGTTGCTTCCTACGCCCCAGAGTATCAATTCTGGAATATCATCGCTAGCCTCGGCGGATTCCTCTTAGGAATGTCCACCTTGCCCTTCATTTTCAACATGGTGATTTCTTGGATGCAAGGCGAGAAAGCACCCGCTAACCCTTGGCGGGCAATCGGACTAGAGTGGTTAGTTTCTTCACCCCCCCCAGTAGAAAACTTTGAAGAAATCCCCATCATCATCTCCGAACCCTACGGCTACGGCAAATCAGAACCCTTAACATCCAACCTCCCAGAATAAACGCAAACTATCGGGAAGACGCAAAAACCCTCCGCGTCCCTCTGCGCTTCCCTTTGCGTTCCTCTGCGTTTCAAACTCAACCTCAAAAAACAAAATGGACACTTATATCAATCCCCACGAATTGCAGCACGCAGCCGCAGAACATACCCACGACGAAGAAGGCAACAAGATGTTTGGCTTCATTGTCTTCCTCCTCTCAGAAAGCGTCATTTTCTTAAGTTTTTTCGCCGGATATGCCATCTACAAAACAACAACTCCTAACTGGCTACCAGCAGGTGTTTCCGGGCTAGAAGTAAAAGAACCGACAATCAACACAGTAATTCTTGTCGCCAGTAGCTTTGTAATTTACTTAGCAGAACGCGCCCTTCAACGCCATGACTTAGTGAAATTCCGCCTATTTCTCTTGACAACAATGGCGATGGGTACTTACTTTTTGGTTGGGCAAGCGATTGAATGGAACGGCCTCGATTTTGGCTTCACCACAGGGGTATTTGGCGGAACATTTTACCTGCTAACAGGTTTCCACGGTTTGCACGTTTTCACCGGCATTCTGTTGCAGTCAATAATTTTGGTACGTTCTTTCATTCCTGGCAACTACGACACAGGCCACTTCGGCGTGAACGCAACTTCGTTGTTCTGGCACTTCGTCGATGTTATCTGGATTATTTTGTTTATCCTCATCTACGTTTGGCAGTAAATGAGAATGAGGGAGTAATTTCTCCCTCTACTTATTTCTCTTTATACGAATTCTAATGATTGCAGCACATCCTTGGGTAAAGACGCGATGAATCGCGTCTCTACAAATGATCTATTTGTCGGATTCTTTTTTCAAATTGGTATTAAACTAAATAACTCGTATTTGGCACGATCGCAAAAAAGGCGTACTCATACCAAGCAGTCCAAATGAAACTGCGAATCCATCGCTGGCGCTTTTCAAGACTCAATTCATATTCAAACGCGCCACGAGATACATCAATGGAAGATAGGTGAGAGTTACAACCACAGCCGTGTTGATAAGTAAAACCGTATTTAGAAGCAATACTTTGCACCTTCATTTGAATCGCAAACACTTTACCAGCATGGAGTATGGCATCCCAAGCACGTTTGTGTTCAATATCGCGCTGATCAAATCTTAAGGCGCGTTCTTCAAAAACATGATCGCGGTAAATTGGTGCTAGATGCACATGATAGAAGCTGGCAGGCAATTCATAACCAAACTCGTTGAATAAATCTATACCAATGTGAGCGACTTTTACTTCATCTGCATACTCTGTCCCCTTTGACTCCATATCATGGAGAATTTCTGCAAAGTTTGGATAGCTGTGTTTGAGAAAGTCTTGCCCAAAAAACTCTAGGGTTTCCCATGCCAATTGTGTAAATAGCTGGGAAAATGATGGTATCAAGTGAGCTAGTTGGGGACGATCGCTAAATAAGTCAACGTCACCATGCTGTAATTTGTATAGGAACAACTGTGCCATCTCAACATAGCTTTGGGGATGGGAAAGTCCGACACTCGTGGTTCCCCTAGCAATCTCTTGCCATGTAGAAGGTAGTTGAGAAACGTGAACCGCATTTTCTCCAGCAATGACTGCAACAGGAGGACATTCGAGAAGCTGCATCGACAATCTCCTTTAAGGCTTTAATGTATAATTTACCTTAAGCGATCGCTGTATCTGTCTTCTGCACACAATTAAAAATGTTTGACAGCAACCATAACTTTATTCATAATATTTTTTCTGAAAAACACTTAGTGCTAATTAGAATATACTTTTAGTGAGACTCTATACTTTACGGTTAAATCCACCTAAATCAGATTCATCTAGTACAGCATGGCGTAAATAAAGTTACTATTCTAACCAGTTAAAAAGTCCAAATTATAAGTCTTTTGACTTTTGACTTCCGCGCAACGGTACTAGTGGTTCAAATCACCTTGATTTCAGGCACCAGCTATTTTTTTGTATATTTTTTCACCTTTGACTATCTCTTCATAGTACTGCTCATACGGGGTGAACCTGATAGATTCTTGTCTTCCTAAACCCAAGATGCCAAAGTTGCCAAGGCTATTATAAAAAAGTTCGTGTACTCGCTTTTGAAGTACCTGATTGAAATATATAAGAACGTTACGACAAAGGATGACATTAAACTCATTAAAAGAGCTATCAATTGCTAAATTATGCTGGGCAAAAACAACATTTTCTCTTAAAGATGCTCGAAATATAGCATTGTCATAAGCTGCTGTATAATATTCTGAGAAAGACTTTTTACCGCCTGCTTTCAAATAAAGTTGAGTATATTCTTGCATCATTTTCAGAGAGAAAATACCACTTTTGGCACTTTGTAATACCTTCTCATTAGTATCAGTCGCATATATGCGGCAACGGTGATAAAGCCCTTCTTCTTGTAGTAGAATTGCCATTGAGTAAACTTCTTCACCAGTTGAGCATCCAGCGTGCCAAATGCGAATAAACGGATAGGTTTGCAAGAAAGGGATAACTTGATTTCTGAAGGCGTGATAAAAGCTGGGATCACGAAACATTGATGTTACATTCACTGTCAGAGCAAGCAAAAATCTTTCCAAATAGGCACGGTTGTGAAGTAATTGTTCTTGCAATGCAGAAACATTTGCTAACCTCTCTAATTGCATGAAGCCTTGAATGCGGCGTTTGAGTGAGGAGAGAGCATAATTGCGAAAGTCATAACCATAATACTGATAGATTCCTTCCAAGAGCAGATGTATTTCTATATCCTCCAAGGTTGGCTTGGGCAAAGTCATAGTAGGAATTAGCATATATGTTGAGCCAGTTATTTAAATGTGCTGGCAATACAACGAGGTAAGCTGTTTGAAGTTATCCAAAAAAATATCCCCAAAACACCTAATGGAGAAAAATTTATTTAAATTTTAAACTAGTAGGTTTTTTATAGCCCAAGCGAATCTTACGCCGAAAATAGCTTGCTGGCTCGATTAAATTTGATAACTGTGCATATGGGTTTCAATTTAACCTAGTAGCTGTTATTCCTAAAATAGCGATCGCTATTATCGAAATACCAGCTAGCAATCTGACTTGGGAGCGTAGATTTTTAACCTCTTGGCTCAAATTTTCTCTCTGTGGGATGGGATATGGTTGAAGTTCTGCAACTTCAACAGCTACTTCTTGGCGTTTATTTTGGATACTTTCAAAAGTTACCTGCGTGTGTAGCCAATTAGTAATGAGTTGAGGACAGTTTTTCTTAAACCAATTTAAAGCCAAGGCTCTAAAAACTGGTTTGGACATTCGCGCAATTAATTTCATCACCCTGTTTACGGGTTTCACACGAAGCTTTTGGTTGATCAGATTGACTGATCCAACATCATACAGACAATCCAGAATTAGTTTAACAGTGGCTTCTTCACTGTTAATCAAGTTTTTCAGTAAAAGCAGAACATCACGCATACGCTCTGCTTCAATAATTTTTTCTGTCAAGGTTTCTGGAGAATTTACTGAAGAACTTACGGTTGTATTTAGGGCGTTTTGTCTTACTATCGTCATATTAGTAACATAGCAGCCATAATAATGTAAGTATACCTGTCTATCGGGAGAAAGATTTTTTATCTAGAGAAATAATCTAAAAGCCAAAATTTTTTCGTGAGATACATGATTAGATCGTATCTGTAAAAAAAGCCATTTCTAGTTTCCATGAAACTTTTATCTACTTTTGAATAATTGAACTAAAGCTGCAAAGTAGAACCTGCTAGGTTCAATCGAAGTATCCATTTTAGAAAATATATCTTCATTTTTTATTTAGATGCTAATGCCTCAATTTGTGCAACGACCCGTTCTAAGTCGTCAATAATTATAATAGTTCCAGTCTTCCTGAAGGTATCCACAAGCGCCCGATAATACCAAAGAGTTCCTTCTTTACCCCCATGAAAACGTTCCCAAAGTGAGTCGCCCAAAACGCGATAATCTTTAAGAATAGATTGGGCGTTGTAAAGTTTATCTGCTAATGACACGAGCAGCACTGATGGGGAAGCGGTAGAAATATGAGCAATGTAAGCTTCCTTTCGTTCTCGCCAAGGCGGTTTTGGAGTTGTATCAGCATCAGTACAACCATCTACAATTGCTGTTACATTGTCACCAAAGCGGCGGCGAATTTCTTCCCGTGTTGCAGCGCCACCTTGGTCTTCGATCGCATCGTGTAAGAGAGCTGCGATCGCTTCATCTTCATTTGCCCCATATTCTAAGGCAATACTGGCAACACCTAATAAATGAGCAATATAGGGAACGCCTGAACCTTTACGAACTTGGTTGGCGTGCAGTTGGGTGGCGTAGGTAAGAGCTGTGGTAAAGCGTTCTGAGAGCATTGTTTTGAAAGAATAAAACAGCTTGTAGTCAGCTATCGCATTGGTGTTAATGTCAATTTTATAACAAACCGCTTCAGACATAGAGAACGTAGAGTGGAAAAGGGGTACAGAAGTAATTGAATCTCAATATAAAATTGAGATATCTATCAAGTTTGCGATGGAATCATCATGACCAGCGAAAAAATAACAGTGCAGTCTTTGTATACTGTCACTGATGAAGAATTAATGCTGATGAGTTCGCAAAACCCAGAACTGCGGTTTGAACGCAATGCTCATGGAATGTTAGAAACTATGCCCCCAGCTGGTGGAATTTCTGGTAATCGAGAAATAAAAGCAGGAGCCTATCTGTTGAATTGGGTAGAAAGCCAGGATTTAGGTGAAGTTTTTAGTTCAAGTACAGGTTTTAGATTAGCAAATACTGCTGTTAGATCGCCTGATGCTGCTTTTGTAGCTAAAGGACGTTTACCAAAAGGTTGGGATGAAGAAGAAGACAAATTTATTAATTTAGCACCCGACTTTGTAATTGAAATTCGTTCTAAAAACGATAGCTTGGCAAAACTTAAAGCCAAGATGGAAGAATATATTAGTAATGGCGTTCAATTAGGGTGGTTAATTGATAGTAAAAATCAGCAAGCTTTAGTTTATCGCCGGGATGGTTCAATTACTCAATATCCAGCTACGGCAGAATTAAGCGGTGAAGATGTTGTACCTGGTTTTTCCTTACTTTTAAGTAAATTATTATAAGATTGAATATATTGTATATAAATTTGATACAAGGATGCGCCAACTCAAAAATTTGTTTAAAACTACACTACAAGCTTTATCTTAAACAGATTTTGGTGCTGTATTCATTATAAAAATTAGCATAACGGCTAAATTATCAACATACTATCTTTCTTTTGAGCGATATTTGACGGCAAGCCCCTCTACATCTGCACCTGAAAACTTCTGGTTATAAAAGCAAAACTTTTTATTAGATAAAGTTATATAATTATACTTTTAGATAGACAATATTTAAATCTATATTCCATCGCCAGATAGATAAAATTTTGATGATAATTTACTTAAATTAACTAAAGGATATGCTATTTATAGGAGTTAGTTTAATAATGCCAGACAGTCCTGGATTAGGAGAGCAGGCGCTGAATAAAGCGGCAGAAATAGGATTATCTAGTCAATTAGATGAAGTAGAAAATTTAGATGTAGACATTAAAACCGATCCTCTGAAACTAGTTCAGGGTGAGGTCGATTCAGTCACAATTAAAGGTGAAGGCTTGGTTATGCAGAAAGACCTCCGCATGGAGGAACTGCAAATGCAAATGAATAGTGTTGCCATCAATCCTCTTAGTGTGGCTTTTGGCAAAATTGAACTTACTAAACCTACTGAAGCTAATGCACAGGTTGTGTTAACCGAAGCTGATATTAATCGTGCCTTCAACTCAGAATATGTGCGATCGCAACTGCAAAGTCAAAAAATCCACGTTAACGGGCAACTGAGAACTATTGAACCTCAAAATGTAGATTTTCGACTACCTGGCGATGGTAAAGTAGCACTAAATGCCAGCATGAAGTTAGTTGAAACTAGTGAAAATCAGCAGGTTGCTTTTTCCGCAGTACCCAAGATTAGCGGCAATGGAAAAACTGTTACTTTGGAAAATGTCGAGTATGGCGAAGGTGAGGAAATATCGCCAGAGTTGACAAAAGCTTTGATAGATCAAACTAGCGAAATTCTGAATTTGAGTAACTTCGATTTAGAAGGAATGAGTTTGCAAGTTAACCAATTAAAAGTAGAAGTAGGCAAACTAACCCTACAAGCTGAAGCTTATGTAGAAAAAATTCCTTCAGCTTAAAATAAGACGCTAATAAATTCAGGATACTAATAATGGAAACTACAGACACAACGCAAACAAGTTCAACACCTTTCCCTAATATTCCACCAGTTATTGAAAGTAACGACAGTGAGTATGTTGATAGCGGCGTACCCAGCACAGTTGCGATCGCCGGACATCCTCTACATCCCCTAACTGTGATCTTTCCCATTGCTTTTTTAGCTGCCGCCTTGGGAAGTGACTTCGGCTACTGGTTAACTCGTGATTTCTTTTGGGCTAGGGCTTCATTCTGGTTAATCGGACTCGGATTAGGTTTAGGCTTAATCGCAGCAGCCACCGGTCTGAGCGACTTTTTGAAAATTGAACGAGTTCGCAAGCGCACCGCCGGTTGGGTGCATTTGATACTTAACGTTTCTATCCTGGTTTTATCACTCGTCAACTTTCTTCTGCGTTTGGGCGACATTGAGTCCCGAATATTACCCTGGGGACTGTTAATCTCGCTCGTTGTTGGTACACTGACTAGTGTTTCCGGCTGGTTCGGTGCTGAACTCTCCTATCGCCACAAAATCGGTGTAGTAGGCGCTGGTAGCAGAAGATATCCATAACGAAGTAATTCGTAATTAAAATCCGAAATTACGAATTATTAAAAAAGAGCAGTACAAAGGCTAAAATTTTCGTTAATCTTTTGCCTTAAGAAAATGCTCCAACATCGTAACCAAACAATATTTATTATTCTTTCTCTGCTCATCGTTATACCGATGGGCTTTTTGCTTAAGTATTACACTGGGCATGCCCATCAGTGGTTTAATGACTATGGTGCAGCTATATTTTACGAAATATTTTGGTGTCTGTTTGCATTTTGGTTTTTCAGAAATCGGGCGGCGGTAATCCAAATTCCTATATGGGTTTTTGTCATCACCTGTATACTAGAATTCTTGCAACTTTGGCATCCACCACTATTAAACGAGATTCGCGCCACTTTGATAGGTAAATTGTTACTTGGTACTACCTTTGTTTGGTGGGATTTTCCTCACTATGTATTGGGTTGTGTTTTAGGTTGGTTGTGGCTGCGACAATTACAGAAAATAGGTTATGCAGAAAAAAGTCAAGGTTAAACCTAATTCAAAACAGCAAAAAATTGAAGAACAACCTGATGGCAGTTTGACTGTGTATTTAAAATCGCCCCCAGTTGATGGTAAAGCTAATGAAGAATTAATTAAACTACTAGCAAAAAAATTTGATGTAGCCAAATCTGATATCAAAATTAAGTCAGGTTTGTCTTCTCGGCAAAAGCTGATAGAAATTGACACAAATATCTAGTTACTACTTAGTAATATCTTCGAGGAAAACTCAGCCTCCTCCTGAATGTGAGGCAATATCCTACTCAATACATCTGCTAGCAGAGCCAAGAAACGAAAGACACAAACTTTATGGTTGTGTAATACTGATATAGCTTGGTTGAGCTTTGACTCTTTCTATCCAAGCTTGAATAGCAGGAAATTCTGTTAAATCAAACCCACCTTCATCAGCGACATGAGTGTACGCGAACAAGGCGATATCAGCAATCGTGTAACGCTCTCCTACGAAAAAAGTGTGAGAACTTAAGTATTCTTCCATCAGGCTAAGTGCTGCATAACCTGGTTCACGTTTTTGCTTTATAGCTTCACTATATTCTTCAGTTTTACCTAAAATATAAATCCAAAATCTTGATGTAGCAATAAAAGGTTCATGGCTATATTGTTCAAAAAATAACCATTGCAGCACCTGCGCTCGTAAAAAGCGGTCATAGGGAAAAAATTCTGTACCTTCACTCAGGTATACCAATATGGCATTTGATTCTGCCAAGTATTTCCCTGGCTCGATTTCCAGAATAGGGATCTTCCCATTGGGATTTTTACTTAAAAATTCTGGTGTTCGAGTCTCTCCTTTTAAAATGTTAAGCTCTACCCTCTCAAAAGGCATACCTAGTTGTGTCAATAAAAGTCGGATCTTATAACCATTGCCAGAAGGTAAAAAATCGTACAAACGCACTATTTCCATGCTAAAATGCAGTTAAGAATATGTTGATAAGTAGAGGTTCAAAATACAATATCTTACCAAAATATTTTCCTAAAACCGGATGATTTTTTTGAAGATTTAGCTTAGAAACAATAAAGAAAATTATCTGAAAAAATAAAAAACATTATTCATTTCTAGATTGAAATATCTAATTTAGTCAGTGGTTGAGAATAAAAGTATGTGTGGAAGATTTACTCTAAATCAGTCAGCAGCAGCTTTAGCTGAGGTTTTCCATGTCGAGCCAGTTCTGGATTTTGCAACCGGATATAACATCGCACCTACCCAAATGGTGGTAACAGTCTTACAAAATCCCGAAAGCGAAAAGCGTGAATTTAAGCAGTTGTATTGGGGATTAATTCCGTCGTGGGCGAAAGATGCAGGGATGGGGGCAAAGCTGATTAACGCTAGGGCTGAAACTGTTGCTGAAAAACCTTCTTTTCGTTCGGCTTTTAAGCATCGACGCTGTTTAGTGATAGCTGATGGGTTTTATGAGTGGCAACGGCAACAAGGCAAAAAGCAGCCATTTTATTTTTGCCTTCAAGATGGGCAGCCCTTCGGCTTCGCAGGTTTGTGGGAAAAATGGCGATCGCCTGCTAACGAAGAAATAATTTCTTGTACAATTTTGACAACGGCAGCTAACGAATTGCTTCAACCTATCCACGAGCGGATGCCAGTGATTCTAGAGCCACAAGATTACGATTTATGGCTAGATTCCCAGGTGCAAACGCCCCAAACCCTACAGCAGCTATTGCGTCCCTATCCAGCGCCAGCAATGACTGCGTATCCCGTTAGCACCTTAGTAAACAACTCTCGGCATAATAGTCCAGAGTGTATCATCCCACTCAGCGAGAAGAATGCCCCCACAAATCAGTTAAATTAGCTATTGAGCGTGCTAGAGGATTGGGGAGATGAGGAAACAATGCCCCATGCCCAATGCCCCATGCCCCATGCCCCATACCCAGAGACAAATATGCCAAGAACACAAAAGAACGATAATTTTGTTGACAAATCCTTTACAGTGATGGCGGATATCATCCTGAAGATCCTGCCAACTAACAAAAAAGCTAAAGAAGCATTTGTTTATTATCGAGATGGTATGTCAGCCCAAGCAGAAGGGGAATATGCTGAAGCATTGGAATATTATGAAGAGGCTTTAACGCTAGAGGAAGATACCAACGATCGCGGCTATATTCTCTACAATATGGGGCTAATCTATGCCAGCAACGGCGACCACAGCAAAGCTTTAGAACTGTATCATCAGGCAGTTGAGTTAAACCCACGGATGCCCCAAGCCTTGAACAACATCGCCGTGATTTATCACTATCAAGGTGAAAAGGAGAAAGAATCTGGAGATAACGAGGCTGGCGAAGCACTGTTTGACCAAGCCGCAGACTATTGGATTCGAGCTATTCGCATGGCTCCCAATAACTACATCGAAGCTCAAAACTGGCTGAAAACCACCGGGCGATCGCAAATTGACGTATTCTTTTAATAAGTGATGAGTTAGGAATTATGAATCATTCACTCTTAGCTCCTAACTCCTCACTCTATAACTCTTAACTCCTAACTTCTAACTAAAAAAATATGATTGACCAAGAACAAGTTCATAAAGTAGCTAATCTTGCTCGTTTAGAATTGACTCCAGAAGAAGAGGAACAATTCACTACCCAGTTAGGAAGTATTCTGGATTATATTCAACAGTTGGATGAACTTGATGTTAGCAATGTCCCCCCAACAACGCGGGCAATTGATGTTAGCAACATCACACGAGAGGATGAATTGCAACCCTATCCTGAGCGGGAAAAAATTCTCAACAGTGCGCCTGAACAAGAAGGCAATTTTTTCAAAGTTCCAAAAATCCTTAACGCTGAATAGTCAAAAGTTAAAAGTCAAAAGTTTTAGATTCTTGACTGTTGACTAATAACTAAGGAGATAATTATGGGTTTGGGAATTCTTAAGGATGGTCAGTGGATATCTCAAAGAGATCAAGAAGACTCAGAAGGTAAATTTATCCGTCCATCAACTACTTTCCGCAGCCATATTACATCTGATGGTTCTAGTGGGTTGAAAGCTGAAGCGGGACGCTATCATCTTTATATTTCTTGGGCTTGCCCTTGGGCGTGTCGCACCGCTATTATCCGTCAATTGAAAGGACTCCAAGATGTTATTGGGTTATCCGTCGTTGCAGCAGAAATTGATCAAAATAGCTGGGAATTTAGTGATGAACTAGGGTGCATTCCCGATACAGTCAACGGTACTCAATATCTTTGGCAACTGTATCTGAAGGCTGACCCTAGCTATAGCGGTCGCGTGACAGTTCCAGTTTTATGGGATATCCAAAATAGGACAATTATTAATAATGAATCCCGCGAAATCATTCGGATGTTTGATACAGAATTCAATGCTTTCGCTAAACAAAATATCAACTTTTATCCAGAACACTTACAAAAATTAATTGACGAGACGATTGATACAATTTATCAACCAATAAATAACGGTGTTTACCGGGCGGGATTTGCTACCACTCAGTCAGCTTATGATGAAGCGGTAACGGAATTATTCACAGCTCTCGACTACTGGGAAAGAGTATTGGGAAATCAACGTTATCTTTGCGGAAATCAAATTACTGAGGCGGACTGGTGTATGTTCACTACTCTGTTTCGTTTCGATGTAGTTTATTATGTGCATTTCAAATGCAACTTATGCAGAATTCTAGATTATCCGAATCTGTGGAACTATCTTAAAGAACTTTACCAACTGCCGGGAGTCAAAGAGACTTGCAATCTTGACCACATCAAACGGCATTATTACAGAAGCCATCCCCAAGTAAACCCAACTCGCATCGTCCCAAAAGGCCCAATGATTGATTTCGATGCACCCCACAACCGTGATAAAATTTTTGCTTGATTAATACTGCTGACCTTTAACTGTCTTGTTCGCTTGTTGCGTCATCGCTTCATCAGTATTATAAGTAACCTGAGTTCGGGATAAGCCGAAACCCTCATTACACCGTTGCTTGATTCTGAGATATGTCTACGTGTTTGCGCCGTTTCAGTCAACTAACGCTGAATAAATCTTCTTAACCTGAACTAACGTTAATTAATTTTCTTCCAAATTTCTACGGTTATAGCAGAAACCGACATTAAGATACACTGGCTTTTGAATAGACCAGAAGTTCAGCAGCGACTTTGTTTGTTACTGGTGGTGACTTCCTGCCTAGTATCCTATCGCTTTTTGCTGTATGAAACTTACTCCAGCCTACGGTAAGTCTCCCTGAAAAAGGTTTCTTAACATCTACAACAACTCCCACTGTTTTGAGGTTATAGCCTTAGAATATTTACAAGCTTTACTTACAAATTAGCTCTCTCTAGAGAAAGTACCGTTTTTACTGTCTAAGCTGACATTCTACCTGTTTCTATTGGGATTTGTGTAGCTTAACAAATTAGCGGATTCATTAATATTAAGCCTGTTTTACTATTTAGTTTCTTACTTTGACCTAATTAGACAGCTAGAGTATTCATTTCACTTTGTTCAATAGCTTTTAGCCCTTATCGCTCCCATGCTGACTCATCACCGCAAGCCCGTGTGCTTATCAATTATTTCCACTGACCTACCAATTTGGTCTGTTGTGGAAACTGCCGCGACATTGTATCAAAAAGATACTGATAGATTCCATTTGCTGCTGACCGCACCGCCTCTAATTAGCTGTGAAGTCGGGAGTGCTGTAAGTCCAGAGGAAACACTACCCCAAGGTAAGAGCAAAGCTTACGCCCCTAACAGTCCCAGAATTTTGTGGCTGGAGATTTCCCCTTACCGGGTTATTATGACTATGCAAGGTAATGCTCAAGTGAGTTACCGTCACTTTTGGGAACAGGGCGTTTATGGCATTAGTCGATATTGGTTGCCAACTGAGTCATTGCAACCTAACGATCCTATTCGTTTACGAAATTTTACTAGTAGCCTAATTCTTAACGGACATCCTTTACCAGAACATTTGCGTCTGGAATATGAATTGTGGGCGGAAAAAGTCCAACTAGGATGCTACATACTTAATTTAGAAATTAAACACTGATATTTATGGGGAGTAGGGAGTAGAGAAAAGTTTTCTCATACTCAATGCTCCATGCCCCATACCCAATTCCAAATCCCTTTCAACCAAAATAACTGGGTTGGTTTCCAGGTTTCCATTTAATATTGCAACCAACACTCGGTTTTTGCTCGCTTGTAACAGGTTTACCCGCCAGCACTGCTTCAATAGCTGCTCGTAAATCTGCGCCTGTTACGGGTTTACCATTACTGGGGCGGCTATCATCTAATTGTCCGCGATAAACAAGTTGGCGTTGGTCATCAAATACAAAAAAATCTGGTGTACAAGCTGCTGTGTAAGCTTTTGCCGTTTCCTGGCTTTCGTCGTAGCATAAGGTAAAATTAAACCCTTGTTCTGTTGCAAATGCTTGTAACGACTCTGGCGCATCATCTGGATAATTTTTTGCATCGTTAGCGCTAATGGCAACGATCGCTAAATCACTTGTAAAATAATCTTTTCCTAACTGCACTAATTCTTGTTGAATGTGCTTTACAAATGGGCAATGCCGACAAATAAACATTACCAACAGCGCTTTCTTATCTGCAAAGGTAGAAAGTGAAGTTGCCTTTCCAGATACCACTTCCGGTAGATCAAAATCTGGTGCTTTTGTGCCTAAAGGCAACATAGTTGAAGCAGTTAAAGCCATAATTTGCCTGATAACTTTACGCTGATAACTAACGGCTTTTGCTATCAGTATATTTTTACTCTAGCACTAAGTTTTCCATAAATTAAGAGACGGTAAATTTACCGTCTCTTACATTTGTTGAGAATTAAGTTATAAAAATTAGTTATTACAGACTTGCCAAAACACCGATGATGCCGTGTCCTGTGAATACTTCTAATGCTATCAGAGAGACAAAACCAATCATTGCTAAACGACCATTGAGCATTTCTGCATAGGGAGTGAAACCAGTGCGATCGCCTTGCTCATCTATATAAACTTTTGGCTCGATCGCAAAGTTGTTCAATTTACCTTGGTCATCAATTATAGCAGTGTTTGTACGCATGGATTTTTCCCTGTCTTCTCTTTATGTAAATAACTGTAACAAGTTTATTAACATTTGTAAAGTATATTAATCTAATTGATCGAGTAAAAACCCAAGCCAAAGAAGAGATATGATGATGGATCGAGTTCAAAGCCATGTCTAAGCAACAGGCTCCACTCCTTGTTCGTAAGCACCTTCAGTCACAAATCCATTCCCCAACAGCTAATGCATCGATTTCGAGTAGAGGTTATTGCCAAAACACCAAACCCGCAGCAGGTGATTTATGCCGCGATGCACCAAGACTATACTGATGGGTTCGTGTTTGATGAGCGCGATTCTTGGCCCTCGGAGTCACAAAGCGGCGAAGTTATTGTTAAGCGGCTTTTAGCGGGTGAAAGGGGACACTATGGGCCTCTAGAGCATCCCCAAATTGTTTTCAACTGTGGCTATTTTCCCCACAGTGTGATGCAGCAGGCTCGTACTCATCGTGTAGGCGTATCATTTGATGTTCAGTCTTTTAGATACACAGGCAACCAATTTATTGATGTAGTAGAAGGTAAGAAAGACATAGAAGATGTTTTTTATCTACGTCCCGTTGGTTATTACACTGATAGGCAAGGAAAAAAGTACCATTATTCGCCAGAGCAACGAGCAGCAGATTTGCAGTGGTGTCTAGAAGCAGCTAAACGATATAAAGCTGATTTTGAGGGTGGAATGTCTGAAGAACATGCAAGAGGTAAAGTGCCTTTTGATTATCGCCAGCATTTTGTAGTTAGCTTCAATTTAAGGTCTTTCTTGCATTTTTGTGACCTGAGAAATAAGAAAGATGCTCAACTTGAAATTCAAAAATTGTGTGAAATGATGTGGCCTCATTTTGAAGATTGGACACCTGCGATCGCACAATGGTATGAAAAGCAGCGTCTAGGTAAGGCAAGATTAGCACCATAATCACATTTTGGGGCAATTCATACTGAATTCTGACGCCTCGGCGGAGTGCTTCCGGCTCCGCTCCTGAGTTCTGAATTCTTTTTATAAAAAATTTGTAAAATGCTTTCATGCGTCGAGATTCAATATTTTACAAACTGTTTCAACAGTCTCCCCATTTGCTGTTTGAACTAGTGGCAAATCCTCCAACCAATGCAGATAGTTATCGTTTTGATTCAGTCGCTGTCAAAGAAGCGAAATTTGAAATTGATGGAGTATTTCTACCACCTGAAAGTGATGGTGCTGGAGTTGTATATTTTTGCGAGGTACAGTTTCAGAAAGATGAACAACTTTATGAGAGAGTATGGGCTGAGTCTTCATTATATTTCTACCGCAACCGTGCCAGATTTAGCGACTGGCAAGCAGTGATAATTTACCCGTCGCACAGTATCGAACAAAGTGAAGCAGTACGGTCTTGGGGTCTCCCCAAGTGGAGTAACTGCTGAACCCGAAGGGCGATATTCATCCTCATCGCTCATTGCTGAACGGCGGACAAGTACACCGGGTATATTTAGATGAATTAGGGGATATTCGTCAATTACCTATATGGGTGGCGCTGATGGTATTAACTACAGTGGATGAAGAACAAGCACCAGAAGAAGCACGGTATTTGTTAGCAAGAACCACTCAAGAAATGCTATCAGCATCGAGTCGCGCCATAATTGAATTAATAACGACGATTATGGTGTACAGATTTGAACACTTAACTCAAGCGGAGGTAGAGTCTATGTTAGGAATCACGCTTAAGGAAACGCGAGTTTACCAAGAAATTAAGGAAGAAGGACGTGAGGAAGGACGTGAGGAAGCAACAGCTAATCTTATTCTCCGGCAATTGACTAAGCGATTTGGGCAACTTTCTGAAGAAATACGCTCCTCAATTTCTGGTTTACCTTTGCCTGTTCTGGAAGATTTGAGTGAAGCACTGTTAGATTTTACTAGTTTGGCCGATTTACAGGTTTGGCTAGAAGCGCGATGAAGGTTTAGACTATCTCAATATAGACACTTGCAGAGGTATGAAAATACCACAGATGGTTATCAAACCAGTTTTATCAGTTTCCATCAAAGCTATAAAATAACTGGATATAACTTCTAAAAGTTCAGGAGGATTTAGCTCAACAGGAACATGAATTAAATTGAGTTATTTAAAAATATTCCGTTATACCTTTGCCAACGTAACAATCTCTAGCTGATCCTGATATTTACCCCGTCTTGCTTCATAACTAATAGCGCAAGGTTCGCCTTCTAAAAATAGCAATTGCACCACGCCTTCGTTAGCGTAAATGCGACAGTCAGCACTAGAAGAGTTGGAAAATTCTAAAGTTAAATGGCCTCGCCATGCAGCTTCAGCAGGCGTTAGGTTTGCTATTATGCCACAACGCGCATACGTAGATTTCCCGATGCAAATTACAGTAATATTCTCAGGAACCTCTAGTTTTTCTAGAGCAACCCCAAGTCCGTATGAATGAGCAGGTAAAATAAAATAACTGCCATTGACATCTGTGTGCAGTGCTGTTGGCTCCAAATTTTGGGGATTAAAGTTTTTGGGATCAACTACAGTTCCGGGAATGTGGCGAAAAATACGGAACTCAGCCGAGGAAAGGCGTATATCGTAGCCATAGGAAGACAAACCGTAGCTAATTACAGGTTGAACCGCTACAGACTCATCTTTTTGTACTTTTCGGATTAAACTTGGCTCAAAGGGCGAAATCAAACCCTGTTGAGCCATTTCAGTAATCCAGATATCGTTCTTAATCACAAGTTCGCTACTAATGTTAATTTAAACAGACTTGATATATTAGCACGACTTGAGTATTTTCTTTAAGGTCGATAACTACGGCGGATTTCTGTAATTTGATCTGCTACATCCAAAATAGATTTTGGCATCTCCGGCCCTGTGAGAATGATATCGACGTGGGGAGGGCGTTTTGCCAGAAACGCTAAGACTTCCGTTTCAGGAATTAAACCAAAGTTAATCGCTAAACTTAACTCATCTAAGACAACGAGAGAATACTTACTCTCACACACTACTTGTTGTGTATAATGCCATAGCTTTTGTAAAGCTTGGTTTTCCGTGTCGTCTAAATGTGGTGTATCAATACAACGAGGCAAATCACAGCGAATCCAATCTAAATTTTGTCCTAGTTGTATGGGTCGATCCTGCCCTTGACGAATACCTCCTTTAAGAAACTGGACTATTAATACTGGCGTTCCTTGTCCAGCTATCCTCAGTGCTTGCGCTATAACACTTGTAAAAAAGTTGCGATGGGAGCTAGTGAAAACTTGCACTAGTCCTTCAACTGGATACGGTAACGTTAGAGTTGAATTTATACTTGGGGTCTCTAGCTGGGCAACCATAGGGTTAAGTTCAAAAATTTACAATAAATTAGAAGTTTGTGCTGGCGGTACTTATTACAAATCTGCCTGTATAATCAATCTGTTTTTCACAGGTTTGATGAATTTGGCAAATTGCATTCTTAGTCAAACACTACGTTTGTACTGAAGTCAAGAGTCATTATTCTTTTTTCTCTGAAAGCACTTGTAAAAATAACAACACATGAGTTAGAGTTCCAATTATTTAAAAAAGCTGGGCATAACGGCTGAAAATCGCTAAATGTTAGAGTTATCGGTTGTTTGGGCAACACAAACTTAGCAGGTAGTGAATTTGACAAGATGAGGAGTTAATTTTTGTGAGATTGGTGATTCTGGGAGGTTCCGGATCGGGTAAAAGCACTCAAGCACAAAGGCTTTGCAGATACTTTGATATTCCTTTGATTTCTACAGGTGAGATTTTACGGAAAGCGATATTTGGCGATAAGCTCCTCCCGGAGTTCCAATGGTTGGAAGCCGATCCCCGGACTTCTTTTTCGGTTTACGCTAGCCTGAGTGAACTAGGTTACCATGCACGGCCATACGTGGAAACTGGGGAGTTGGTTCCGGATGAAATGATTATTGAATTAATCAGAATTCGCCTTAGACAACCAGATATTAATTGCGATTGGGTCTTAGAAGGCTATCCCCGTACTGCTTTCCAAGCTGAAGAATTAGATTTTTTATTGGATAATTTAGAGCAAAAGCTAGATTGGGCGATTTATCTACAAGTCCCGGAAGCAGTTATGGTTAGCCGATCCTTGGGGCGATCGCTACCAGATGACCAACCAGAAATTGTGCAACGTCGTATAGAATTGTTCTACGATCGCACCATTCCTATCTTAGAATACTACGACCGTCGTCGCTGCCTATTAACCATCAACGGCGACCAGTCACCAGATATGGTGCAGCAAAATATTTTGACTCTGCTTTCAGTTCCTTAAATAAAGAGGCAGGGGGAGCAAATCAATTCAAAATTCAAAATTCAAAATTCAAAATTAAAGAACTTCTGTGTTCTCTTTATCAATGCCCAATACCCTCATAATGATGATTTGCAACACTAAGGTAACCTTAAAGGCAGTATTGTAAATCTTGAGGCAACTTCAATGGCTTGGCAGCGTCCAGATGGTCGGACTCCCTACGAACTACGTCCGATCAGCTTTTATCCCAGTTTCACCCGCTTTGCCCCCGGTTCTGTTCTCGCAAGATGCGGTGATACTCAAGTACTTTGTACCGTTAGCGTTAATAAAGGAGTTCCTAAATTTCTCGAAGGAACTGGTAAAGGCTGGTTAACTGCTGAGTACCGAATGCTACCATCCGCTACTCAAAAACGCCAAGAAAGGGAATTATTGAAATTATCTGGAAGGACGCAAGAAATTCAACGTTTAATTGGCCGCAGCTTACGCGCAGCTGTGGATTTTGAGGCACTAGGAGAACGCACGCTAACTGTGGATGCCGATGTGTTGCAAGCAGACGCTGGAACCCGGACAACAGCCATTACAGGATCGTTTGTAGCTTTGGCTCATGCGATTTCTAAATTGTTGCAAGAGGGAGCATTGGAGCGATCGCCTCTGTGTGGACAAGTAGCAGCAGTTTCCGTAGGATTACTAGAGGGAGAGCCATTTTTGGATCTAAATTATATCGAAGATGTAGCTGCAACTGTAGATTTTAACGTGGTGATGAATCAACAACTAGGAATCATTGAAGTCCAAGGAACAGCCGAAGAAGGCAGCTTTAGCCGAACTCAGTTGGATCAGCTCCTAGATGTCGCTCAAAAAGGAATTCAGGAATTGTTAATTGCCCAACGCCAAGCGATCGCTGACTGGGAAGCACTGTTTATAATTAATTAGTTTTATTAATTTTTAATAAGAATTAATAAATGTATCCTTTGTGGCGTTAATCAACAAAGTATCAAGTAACTGGGTGTAAATAAAAATAATCATCAGAGTAGTTAGTAGTTAGTACAACTGACTACTGACAGCTTACCGTTGAAGGTGATATGGAGCGTCTACATTTTTCCAGCCTACTTAATCCACGATGTTAAATGTTTCAAAAGTTAAAAAGGGGGATTGTAATAAGTTCGGTATTGTATTGCTGGAAGCCAGCAATATGATGATGATGAAGCCATGAACAAAACTGTTGAAGTTCTATCCGATCAGCCAGCGCTGGTTGCACGAGCGCTAGAATTAATCTTGTCTAAGTTAGAAACTGCCATTGAGGAGCGGGGGCAGTTTACCATTGCCTTATCTGGCGGCAGTACGCCTAAACCGTTATACGAAGCGATCGCTACTCAAAAACTACCTTGGGAAAAAATTCATATATTCTGGGGAGATGAGCGTTACGTACCACCAGATCACCCCGATAGCAATGAACTGATGACGCGTCGGGCATGGCTAGATCGTATTGACATCCCAGCAGCTAACATTCACCCCGTACCCACCTTGGAAGCCAATCCAGAACTGGCTGCTGCTAAGTATGAACAACATCTCAAAGAATTTTTCAATTCTTCTGGGGCCGAGTTTCCCTCATTGAATGTAGTATTACTAGGAATGGGTGATGATGCACATACCGCATCTTTGTTTCCCCACACAGAGGCTCTCAAAGTACGCGATCGCCTAGTTACCGTGGGTAACAAAGACGGAAATCCCCGGATAAGTTTCACATATCCCTTCATCAACTCTGCTCGCAGCGTAATTTTTCTGGTTGCTGGTGCTAATAAACGACCAGCTTTGGCGCAAGTCTTTGCACCTGTAGCCGATGATTTCACTTACCCATCCCGCTTAATTCGACCCCAAGGAGAACTTCGGTGGTTGCTAGATGCGGCAGCAGGTTTGGAGCTTCAACATTAATGAGGAATTGGGCATTGGGCATGGCTCAATAGCGCATTCCCTGCCCCCTGCCCCTCCCACAAGTGTCCAATTCATCCTTCCATCAGCAGTAATTGCTAGAATCTAAAGTTAGGGCCGCCTTCTGCTTGCCAGTCCTACCTAATATTTATGATGATCTTGAACAAAGGCTAAATATCGATGATCGTCTGCCCTAATTGCAATCATCCCAACCCTGATGGCGCTGTCCAGTGTGAAGCTTGCTATACACCGTTACCCGCGACTACTAATTGTCCCAGTTGTGGGGCAACTGTGCAGGCAGATGCTGCATTCTGCGGTCAGTGTGGTTATAACCTTCACTCAGCAGGAGTTCCACACGTTCATACTGCGGTAGCTACAACAGTTACTCCCGATGTTCCTGTGGAAGTACCGCCGTTAGTACCGCCCGATCCCCTGTTAGAACTTTTACAACCAGATGCTTTGGGAATGAGCGCTTCTACTAGCTCCCATCCTCCCATATCATCTTTACCAGCAACAGAGGTGGCAGCTCCCCCAGAACCAGCGCCACAGATATCTGTTACAGAAATCAGCGCTCCAGAACCCGTAGCTCAACCCGTAGTCTCTGTACAAAGTATTCCTACTCCACCACCGTTGGAACCAGTGCCAGCCTCTGAAGCCGAAGTAGCCCCACCAGCAGCACCAGCACCAACTGGAACAGTTGCCAGAACGCAATTGCAGCAGGTTATAGCGCGGTTAATCCACGTTCAAACTGATCGGCTAATTGAATTGCCGCAAAATCTCTCTGTGATCCATATCGGTAAGCCTAATGACCGAATTCCCCCAGATATAGACGTTTCGGGATTTCCCAATTCAGAAGTTGTCTCGCGGATTCATGCAGATATTCGCGTTGAGGGAGACGCTCACTATGTAGAAGATGTGGGAAGCTCTAATGGCACTTACATTAATAACTTGCCCCTTTTACCAGGGAATCGTCATCGATTGCGACCAGGCGATCGCATTAGCTTGGGTAAAGGAGACTTAATGACGTTCCTTTTTCAACTTGCTTAACTGATTTTTCATTAATTGTGACATCAGTCTAGGGATTTTTTGCCCATCCTCCGGCATCCCTTTTGGAGGAAAAACACATGAACCGCATCAAACAAGCGACGGATAACTATGTTGTTCTTGATAACCCCATTGTTGATAGCCGTCGCTTCGAGGTGCGAATTGTTGCATTGTTTAGCGACTAAAGATTGAAAAATAAATAAATTTAAGCGCAGCAAGTATTTAATTCTTGACTATATCTAATTTAAATGCTTATCAGTTTAAGTACACTAGGATAGAGAAAATACCTATCAATTTAAGATTTTGAATTTTCCAAAAAATCTAAAATCTAAAATCTAAAATTCAAAATAGAGTGACCTATGAGGGAACCAAGCAGAAATTTTGAACCCTTGCTTACTAAAGAAGCCCCACCAGTTGTTGAACGCATGGGGTTAACGTGGCTAGTTGCAGCAGCGATCGCAACTGCTTTACTGTGGCAAGTTCCAGCAGGGGATTATATCTTATACCCATTTACAATTCTGGCAACCTGGTTTCATGAAATGGGCCACGGCTTAATGGCAGTTTTATTAGGGGGACAGTTTCAGAAATTGCAGATTTTTAGCAATGGTTCCGGTGTTGCAACTTATGGCATCCGGTCGTCATTGGGGCCAATTGGCCCGGCAATGGTTGCAGCCGCAGGCCCAATGGGACCGCCTCTTGCCGGTGCAGCTTTGCTTCTGGCTTCTCGCAGTTTTACAGCAGCAACTCTCTGTTTAAAAATATTAGGGAGTTTTTTGCTATTTTCTACATTAATTTGGGTACGTTCTTGGTTTGGATTGGTGGCAATTCCCTTGCTGGGTTTAATAATCTTGGGTATCGCTCTGAAAGCGCCTCGTTGGGCGCAGGGATTTGCTATTCAATTCTTGGGTGTACAAGCTTGTGTGAGTACGTTCCATCAACTTGATTATCTATTTAGTAGTTCTGCTGGTTCCCTTGGACTCTCGGATACAGCGCAAATGCAAAGGTATTTGCTATTACCTTACTGGTTTTGGGGCGGGTTAATGGCGATCGCATCTTTGGTGATTTTAGTCCAAAGTCTCCGCGTTGCCTATCGTTCATAATGATTGACAACTCTCACCGCTAAAACTGCTGCATAATCATTGTGACAAAGATTTTCGGACGCTAATTACTGGGGAAATGGAGAATTTGCCTGATGATGAGTGATTTTAGTTCAAAGTAATTGCGATCGCCAACCATTACCTAAGGGAACTCCAAAAAATAAATTATCCAAATTTCTGGATTTCACTACGACTTTCCCTCCCCCTGCTCCCTGCTCCCTGCTCCCTGCTCCCTACTCCCTGCTCCCTACTCCCTGCCCCCTGCCTCTATAACGATGCTATATTTTTATTATTTTGAAGTCCCTAAGCTGACACTTGAGCGCGAATTTCATTGGCGCAAGGTCGACCATGTTCAACATCAGCAATATTAGCAAAAGTTGTTTCTGCAATATTGTGGAGAGCTTCTGCTGTAAAAAAGGCTTGATGTCCAGTAATGAGTACATTGGGGAACGTTGTCAGACGCTGGAAAATATCATCTTGAATAATTTCACCAGACAAATCCTCAAAGAACAATTCTGATTCTTGTTCGTAGACATCCACACCAAGATAACCAATCTTGCCAGACTTCAACCCCTCAATCACTGCTTGGGTATCAATCAGCGCTCCTCGACTAGTATTAATTAGCATCACGCCTGACTTAATCTGTTCTATAGCCTCAGCGTTAATCAAGTGATGCGTTTCGGGAGTCAGGGGACAATGTAGAGAGATAATATCCGAGTTGGCAAATAGCTCAGGCAATTCTACATACTTTCCACCTAGCGCCTCCAATTCTGGATTTCGATAAACATCATAGGCGAGTAGGTTACAGCCAAACCCCTTCATAATCTGTCCTAAAATCAGACCGATTTTGCCGGTGCCAACAATGCCTATTGTGCGCTCATGCAAATTAAATCCCAACAGTCCATCTAAGGAAAAATTGCCTTCTCGAACACGGTTATAGGCACGATGAATTTTGCGATTCAGACTTAAAATCAATCCCACAGCATGTTCTGCTACCCCATAGGGTGAATAGGCGGGAACACGCACAACGGTAATCCCTAAATCCGCTGCGGCTTGTAAGTCTACATTGTTAAACCCTGCACACCGAAGGACAACCAGTCGAGTTCCCCGTGAGGCGAGAAGCTCTAAAGTTGGTGCGTCAACTTGGTCATGCACAAATACGCAAACCGCCGGAAATCCGGCGGCGAGGATAGCGGTATCCCGATTCAAGCGGGGTTCAAAAAATACTAGCTCGTGTTGAGTGGGAGAATTTGCAGCTGACAAAAACTTCCGATCATAGGCTTTTGTACTGAAGACTGCTACTTTCATGCAAAACCTCAAGCTGTATGCTGCATAATGTTCGACTACATAATACCTTGGCAGTTACAGAAGCGATGTCTACGACGAGCGTAGCTGCGGTACTTTTGAACATTGTCAGTCTTCAGGAGTGTTAATCATGCTTCATATTCAATGTAGCAATCCTAAATAAGTCGTGAAAATCTCAGATTCCTCGCTGCGTCGCAAAAATTTATCACACGCAAGTCAATTGTTAGTGCAGCCTGGGTGAAAATGTCCGAAAATCTTCAAATCTGGTTAAGTAGAAAGGTACTTGCCCTTTTCTTGTGGAGCACATCGGCAGATAAACCGATAATGTTATAGTAATATAGGGGATGTACTAAGATTTCCCTTACTTCACGGCATTTGAACACTCAAATGTGTGAATTATATAGCTGGAGAGGTGTCCGAGCGGTTCATGGTGACGCACTCGAAATGCGTTTTGGGGAAACCCAACGGGGGTTCGAATCCCCCCCTCTCCGTTGAAAATGATTGCTGAAAAACTAGATAAGCCGATGGTGTTCGGCTTCATAGATGCTACCTATGATTATTTGCAAGTAAGGGCGCATAGCTATGCACCCCTAACTACATAACGTATACAGCACTTTGCAACTAAATGAGGTACAGAACCAAGGATTCACAAATCAAATTATTCTTCTGCCCCCTGCCTCCTGCCTCAAAACCAGCGACTTTGTACCTCATGCAAAAGAAAACTGCTGTAACGGATATTGTATGGAACAGTATTATATTTGCATATTTACTTAGTCAAATATTGTACAATTTGCACTAAAATATACACTACCAGCAGAGATTTATGGGATAAACTTATGCCATCGTGTGAGGAGTGAACGATGGCAAACCGCAGCATGGGGAAAGCGCTCTCATTTAGTTTTATCAGCGTCTGTTTATATCTAGGCATTAGTATAGGAGTCGTTATCAGGCTTGGGCAATCACAGCGATTAAACGCTGCTATTACACCTACCGAGCCTGTGCAATTTCCATTAGCTATCCCTGAACTTACGCCATCAACAACAGAAGAACAAACTTTTCTAGATACTATTACTATCAAAGCCGTTGGAGACATTATTCCTGGCACTAATTTTCCTAACCATAGATTACCCCGGTTTCGAGATGAATTATTACCAAAGTCAGTGAGAAATCACTTGCAAGGATCTGATATCTTGTTTGGTAACTTTGAAAGTAGCTTAACTAATTATCCCTACACTGCTAAAGATATTAGTCGAGGACAAGTCTTTGCCTTTCGCTCCCCACCTGGATATGCTCGGCTATTTGCTGAAGCTGGTTTTAATGTATTTAATATGGCGAATAACCATGCAATGGACTTTGGCCCGGTAGGGTTCAAAGATACAAAGAAAAATCTTGAGGCTGTGGGCATTGCAACATTAGGCCATAAAAATCAAATTCTTTATCTGGAAGCTAACAATATCCCGGTGGCAATGATCGGGTTTTCTCCTTATGAAATGTATAATTCCATTCATAATTTAGGAACAGCCCAAGCACTCGTAGCAGAAGCTAAAAATAAGGCCAACATTGTAGTAGTATCGATGCACGCTGGAGCCGAAGGAACGGGGGCGCTACACGTTAAGAATCAGACAGAGTTTTTTTATGGAGAAAATCGAGGTAATTCGATTAAGTTCGCTCGAAACATGATTGATGCAGGAGCAGACTTAGTACTAGGGCATGGTCCTCATGTTCCGAGAGCGATGGAAATTTATAAGGGAAAAATCATTGCCTATTCTTTAGGAAACTTTTTAGGATATCGAACTTTATCTACAAATGCCCAGACGGGTGACTCAATGATTTTAGAAGTTAAACTCAACTCGGCAGGAGATTTAGTATCAAGTAAAGTGATCCCCGTGCGGATGGATAAGCAAGGAATACCTCATATTGATCAGCGTTTTCGGACTGTGAAACTTATGCGTTATTTGAATGCTCAAGCTTTCCCCAAAAACCCAGTGAAGATTAATAAGAAGGGGGAAGTTCTTGTACAGAAAATGAAATAAGGCAATTTCCATTCATAAATCTACCGTCGCCGTTGGTTTCGACTCCGCTCAACCAACTAAGAGATCGAGAGTTGAGCGTACCCCTCCGGGGAAGCAAGCTACGCGTAGCGTCTCGCAAAGAAGTCGGAACTCGTCAACCTGGGTATATTATTTGTGAGATATCACCTAAGTAGTTTAGCTCTTGTATTGGATAAGAAGCGTTCAATTTTAGATTTTGAATTTTGGATTTTAGATTGAAGAAAAAATTTAAAATCTAGAATTGACTAATTATTGTCATCTTGTAGCTTTTCCTGAAATTTCTGATTATTTTGGGGTTGACTATCAATCGGTGAATTTTGCTTTTCCAATGTTGGTACTACTACAGCAGAAGGATCTGACTGTTTAGATTCTATCGGTGGCGCTGCTGGTATAACCACAGAATTTGACGGAATCATCGGTTGAGGGGAAGCAGAATTTTGATTAGAAGTGGGTGAGTTATTTTGTAGTAATGGTGCGGGAGAAGCATTACGAGATGAACGGATAGCGCGTAGTTTTTCCACTAGTGAGGGTGTGGGAGAAACGCTAGGTGAAGGTGCGGATTGTTCGGAATCGCCGCGTTGTGATTCTTGTGTAGGGCTGCTGGGAGTTTCTTGCGGGGAAGAACGACGAGAGCGCCGACGCTGCTTGGAATTAGGAACAGGTGCTGATTCGGTTCTTGAGGTGGTGTTAGTCTCTTCACCACTCTCTGAGTTAGGTGCTTTCGCGGCTGGTTCTTGAGTTGGCTGTTCAAAAAGCGGCTTTGCAGTTGGCTGCGGTTGAAACTTAGGTAAGATGCTAGTGATGCCAAAACCTGCCGTAGCAGCAACTAGGGCTATACCTATACCAATGAATATTTTAGATGAACCCTGTTTTTTAGCCAGTACATTTTCTTTGGCGATACCTGAGTTGGGCTGCGCCAACCTAGATGGTTTGTGAATGCCATTTTGGACAGTTTTTCCAATTAAAGTTGCTGCCTGTTGGGCAGATAAATTGACAGTTGGCACTGCATAAGCGGCTAAGGTTTGCGGTGTCATATTCACCCCATTTTCAGGTAGCAGTTGTAACCATTCAGCAACTGTCGCTGGCCGAAAACGAGACTCCACCGCCATACCGCGCATTATGGCCTGGTTGACAGAAGCACTCAAATGTGGTTGTAATTCGCGGGGGGAAGGCATTTGTTCGCGATCGCGCAATAATGCTGGCATAGGAACCTGTGCTGTCAAAAGTGAATACAAGGTTGCTGCTAAACCATAAACATCGGTGGCGGGTGTGCGCGGCGCTTGTGTCAAATACTGCTCAATGGGAGAATAACCTTCAGAAACCATACCTGTGTGAGTCTGCCTGACACTGCCATTAAATTCCCTGGCAATGCCAAAATCAATCAGTACTACTTCCTGGGTTCCTTGACGAAGAATAATATTATCTGGTTTGACATCTCGATGTAGCAAACCGTTATTATGCACTACCTGTAAGGCTGCCCCAATTTGCCGGATGTAATGAATTGCTGTAGCTTCAGGTAACGGTATCCCTGGTAATACAAAAGCATCTCCCAAGGTTTCGCCACGAATGTATTCCATCACCATGTAAGGCAGTCCAGCTTCCACAAAAAAGTCACTAACTCGGACTATATTTGGGTGAATACACGTAGCTAATCGTCTGGCTTCATCTTGGAATTGGCGCTCGAATTTCGCAAAATCAGGATGTTGTCGCAGCCGTTCATTGATGGTTTTCATCACCACCTCCTGACCCAAGTAGTGATGCGTAGCTTTAAATGTTATACCAAAGCCACCCCGCCCTATCTCTTGAATTAGGGTATATTTTCCATCCTGCAAAATTGTGCCTGCTAACATAGAGAGTCCTGAGTCTTGAGTGAGCAGATAAGTAGCGATTTCTGAGTCTTGGGGGATTTGCAAAAAATTTTCCCATATTTTTGGGCAGGGTTTTCGCTTGTTTATTTTACGGGATGATTTAGTTGTTGGAATTCCCTAAGCGGGAAAAACCTCCCGATGAACACAACAGTTTTATCTTTATAGGATAACGCGAGAGTCAAGAAATCCTGAAGTAGGAAACAGGCTCAATTTGTCTCCCATGCCTATGATGTTATAACTAACAAGCTACTTGCTACAATGCCAAAGAGCAATTCAGTAATTTTTCAAAAGTTAATAATCAGTATATTTCGGATATTTTAGTGAAAGGCGACACCATTTATTACCAAATATTTAAGCGATTTCCGTAGTTTATTTTTGAACTGATTGATTACCAGATTGAACAGGCACAGAACTATCGATTTGAGTCCGTTGAGGTGAAAGAAACCGCCTTTCGTATTGATGGGGTCTTTTTACCTCCAGAAGGTGCAACACCCAGAATTATCTTTTTTGCAGAAGTTCAATTTCAGAGAGATGAAGCTCTTTATCATCGCTTCTTTACTGAGTTGATGATGTATTTGAACCGGAATCAGTCTTAATACAATGACTAGTATTGTGTGGTAATTTTTCCATCACGCAATTTGGAATCTAGTGATACAAAAACTCATCGATTATTTTTGAACAGTGACCAAGTGCAACGAATTTCTTTGGATGAGTTAGGCACTCCCAATCAGCAATCAATAGGCATCAATTTAATGCAATTGACAATTGCCTTAGAGAAAGCGATCGCACAGCACGAAGCAATTAATTAAGCGGGTACAATTAGAGTCAAAGGACGCACTGACGAAAAACGAAATAATAGATATCATTACCACAATTGCTGTTTACAAGTTTTCATCTTTGAGTACAGAGAAAGTGGAAGCTATGCTAGGACTGGCTTTAGAGCAAACAAGGGTTTATCAGGAAGCGAAAGCTGAGGGACGGGAAGAACGGGAAGCTGAAATTTTGAAAGTTACAGTCCCCCTGTTACTAAAAACGGGGATGAGCGTCGAGCAGATTGCTCAACAGCTAAATGTTGATTTAGAATCTGTCCAGAGCGCCGCACAGCAGAACGCGTAACATTCTTTTACGCAATGTAAAATTCATCAAATTGGCTCATAGTAAGCGATTCGATACGCTTACTACAAACTTTAATTATTCACGCTCGCTGACTTAGCCATAGTTTCAACATTGGTGTAGAAAACTTAAAATCGCTGCCCGATGCCTAGATGGACTTTGCTTTCTCCCTGGTCATTAATGCCATAGTCAGCCCGAATTAAACCCAAGGGCGAATTTACTCGTACTCCAGCCCCATAACCAAAACCATAACCTGGTTTGTCTCGCACACCTGCTGGATTTCCCAATACAGTATCACCAGAACCTAAGTCTGAGGCAAAGTCGGCAAATAATACACCCCCTACTATTGGTAAGACGGGAAAGCGATATTCTGCGGAAGCTAATACATAACTGCGACCACTTCCCACATCTCCAGAATCGTAACCGCGTACTGAGTTGGAACCACCCAAGTTAAAGCTTTCGTAGGGCGGTAAATTCCCAAGGACAGTACCAGCTTGGACATTTACCGCAAATACTTGTGGCTGTTTGGTGTTAAATAACTGCACTGGCAAATATTGGCTGTAATTGGCTTTAAGGCGATTGAGAGAAATATTTCCTTGACCGATGGGCACAGATTGTTCTGTACTCAGACTCACAACGGAACCTTGAGTTGGATTGAGAGGATTATCCCGTTGGTCTTTGGTGGCGGTGAAGGATACGGTAGTTAGGTCGTCAACGCCAGTTCCACTCGCAGATAGGGGATTGCCTTGTGCATCAGTTGGACTAATATTACCTTGGCGATCGCGAATACTAGTTCGGGTATAGTTTAATCCTAGTGAGGTATTCCAGTTGTCAATTGGTCGTTGTAAGCTGACACTTCCGCCAATTTGACCTTCCCGCACTTTGTCACCATTAGCTAGCTTAATCTTGTCATCAAAAGTTTCCGAAATTTCTTGACTACGAAAACCATTCACAGTGTACCCCAAGCGATCGGGGTTTGTTGTCCGATAGGGACTGATAAATTTAGTATTAAACTGCAAGTCTCGGCTACTTACACCAATATTCACACCTAAAGTATCATTAACACCACCAACATTCTGATCTTGATAGCTGATTGTGCCTACTAATCCCTGATCAGCATTGTAACTACCACCCAAGTTAACACCACGCGCCCCAGTTTCTTTGAGTTGGTAGACTAAATCAAGTTTTGTTGCATCTCCTTCTAAGGCAACATTCACCTGCTCAAATAAACCAGTCTGATATAGCTGTTGTATGTCTTGTTTAACTACATTTTCTTGGAAGATTTGACCAGGTTTCAATTTTAGTTGCTGTTGCAGAAAATCTGGTTTGGTGCGTCCCCCCACAGGATTACCCTTGCTATCAAAAGTTTTTCCCTCATCGTTGATAAAGCGAAACTTGATATTACTCACCAAGCCTTCAGCGACATTTACAGTGAGAATGCCTTGAGAACTGGGTTTAATTGATAGCACTCGTGCTAAGTTATAACCATTGTCGGCGTACCACTTGTTAATTTGTGCTACTGCTTGCTGGAGTCTAGCAGGACTGATTGTGGTTCCGATTTGAGATTGCAACTGTTGTTGGGCTACTTGGTAAGTGAGGACTTTAGCGCCAGATAGTTGCAGCGATCGCACAATAATCGGTTGCACTTGATAAACTACATTTAATCCAGCCTTTGTGCTAAAGCTATTCACACTAACATTGCTAAATAAACCTGTATCCGAAATTGCAGCTACATCTTTTTGTAGCTGACTTTGGCTAGTTTCTCTACCCACTTGGGTTTTAATTACCTGGCGAATAATTTGTTGCAATTCTTGATTGGCTCCCACTACCTGTACATCTGTAGCTGTAACTACTAAATTGCTTCCAGTAGTAGGGGTTTTAGGAGAGGACGGGAGAGGAGCAGGGGAGGCGGAGGAAATAGGGAGGATGACCTGGGAAACTAACTCTTGTGCTGACTTTAAGACTACTGAGGAATTTTTGTTTGCACCTGTTTGCACGGCGACGGGATTTTGGGAAAATTGTTGTGCAACTATAGTTTCTGGGGAAGCAATTGTCTCTATCCGTGCGGGAGTGTCTTCAATTATAGGGACTACCAAGTTACCAGCTTTTGGAGTTAGAGTAACGGTTTTGGCAGTTGCAGCTGTTGCTTGCTGAGTGGCATTGGCAGCAGCTAAAGTAGCTAAAGTAAAAATTGCAGTAGCAGAAACTCGCATAATATTTAACCTAATTAACAGGGAGTTATATCAATTTTGGATTTTAGATTTTAGATTAAAAGAGATTAAAAGATTTGACTAAAAGGCTGTTCCAAGAATTTGAAACAATACATCGTTTGCGAATTTGATTTTAGTTGTAGGAAAGTAAAGAAATAGCGATAATATTAACTTCCAGTTTCTTCGCCGATTTTCCTATTTATACCTCTTACCCAAACAGACAGTTAATTTTGATATTTTGTTTCTTATGAATAATGTATCCCGTTTATCCCTAGCTTCTAACTCTCAAGCTGCAACTTCTCCTTTACGGTTACTTGTATTAAGTAATGGTCATGGGGAAGATGTGATTGCAGTTCGGATTTTGCAAGAACTCCAACGACAAGCAAACCCACCAGAGATTTTTGCTTTACCTCTGGTGGGTGAAGGACGTGCTTACCAACAGTTGGATATCCCTCTTATCGGTTCAGTTCGCACTATGCCTTCTGGCGGTTTTGTTTATATGGATGGCCGCCAATTGGCGCGGGATGTACGCGGTGGTTTATTGCAACTTACCCTTAGCCAGATTAAATCTATCCGTCGTTGGGTGAGTTCTCAAAAAAAATTAGGTCAGAAAAGAGCGATTTTAGCAGTGGGAGATATTCTCCCCCTGTTGTTTGCAACTTTTAGCGGCGCTAATTATGCTTTTGTGGGTACGGCAAAATCTGAATATTATGTGCGTGATGAAGCTGGATTATTACCACAGAAATCTAAAGATGTGCGTTGGGAAAACTTTTCCGGTTCAGTTTTCCATCCTTGGGAACGTTGGTTGATGAGTCGTCGCCGTTGTAAGGCGGTGTTTCTTAGAGATGCGCTGACGACGGAAATATTAAAGCAATGGCCAATTCCAGCTTTTAATTTGGGTAATCCGATGATGGATGGTCTGCAACCAACTTTTTCACGCCAACAATTCTATAGTCAGAATAGTCAACAGCAAGAGACAGTTCGGCCTTTTATGGTGACTCTTCTTCCTGGTTCCCGTCCGCCAGAGGCATATACTAACTGGGAAACAATTATGATTGCCGTATCTGCGTTAATGGCAAGTTTTCAGGAGCGAGATTCGGTGTTTTACACTTCTGGCACAGTTGTGTTTTTAGGTGCGATCGCTCCGGGTTTAGACTCTAATATTTTATCCCAAAGTGTGCAATCTCAAGGCTGGCGCACTGAATCAGAATGCCCTATCCAAATTGCTGATCCAAATGTTTTGACATTTAAACAAAGAAATGCATATCTACTGCTGACACAAAAAGCTTATAATGATTGCTTGCATTTGGGAGATTTAGCGATCGCAATGGCAGGTACAGCCACAGAACAGTTTATCGGTTTAGGAAAACCTGCGATCGCGATTCCCGGTAATGGACCTCAATATAACCCTGGCTTTGCTGAAGCTCAAAGTCGTCTTTTAGGTTCATCTTTGATTTTAGTCAAGCAGCCAGCAGAAGTTGCCAAAATCGTACAGTCCCTATTCAAAGATCCTGATATTTTGCAAATTATTGCTGAAAATGGTATGCGACGTATGGGGAAACCTGGGGCAGCATTACGCATTGCAGAATGTTTACAAGAACGATTTTGAATGGGCATTGGGCATTAGTCAACAATCAATAGTTCTTCCTCTGCTTCCCCTGCTCCCTCATCTTCCCCTGCTCCCTCATCCCCAATCCCCAGTCCCTTACGCTACCAACCCCGAACGTAAAGCTCTCACAGCAGCTTGGGTACGGTCATCAGCACATAATTTATTCAAAATATTACGAACATGGGTCTTCACAGTACCAACTGTAATGTAGAGTTTCTCAGCAATTTGCCCATTGCTACACCCAGCTACAATCAATTCCAGGATTTCCAGCTCCCGTTGAGTTAGGGGGTATGTTTCCAAAACTTGCTCGTATTCTGACGCCAATGCCTCAATTTTTACAGTCTTCGGCGTTTTCTCAGAACTTTGGCTTTCTCCAGGAATACCTTGCCGCATCTTCTGCAATACCACGTTGGCAATTGCCGGATCAATCCAAGAATTACCGCCGTGAGTTGCTTGGATAGCGTCAGTTAATTTACTGATGCTTGTTTCTTTCATGTAATAAGAATCAGCACCTGCGGCGAAAGCTGCAAGTACAGCATCCTCTGTGTGATCCATTGTCAGGATCAAAATCTTGGTTGTCGTCTGTCCAGTTTCAGCTTGGTGGCGTTTGAATTTACGTGTGAGTTCAATGCCATCCATGTCAGGCAAACCAATATCCACAACAGCTACATCTGGCTTTGCCGTTTCTAAAAGTTTTAGTCCTTGGGTAGCATTTGCGGCCTCCCCAATTACTTTCAATGCACTGTGAGCCTGTAACGCTGCTCGTAGCCCCATTCGCGTTAAGTCATGATCTTCAATTAAAATAATGCTAATTTCACTCATCGCTACACTCGCTCTTATGCTGTTTGCATCTTTCAATGTATTACTTTTTGTAAGCAGCTATCTTTTATTTTCCCAAACCAAAGATAGATGATTTTCCAACCAGTCTGCATCCACCGATAGAAATAACAAGTATTCTATCTTTTCACATTTAGATAGAGGACATATCTAGCTGGAGATATATGGATACTTACACAAAAGGTATGAAATATTAAGACTGATACAAAATTGCTCCTCCTTAGCTCAAAATTGAGCTTTCAGTTGCCATATTCCATTAGTAAATTACTATTATCTTGTACAAAGCTTACAAAAATGGACAAATTACAAAAGGTAAAAATTGCCTTACAAGAAAGTGAACGATGGTTTCGAGCGATTTTTAAGCAAACGTTTGGATTTATCGAATTGATACAGCTGATGGATATCCTTATAGAAGGGAATCAGACAGCTTTAAAATTTAGTGAAATTACTAGCAGCAAAGTAATTCATTGTGCTTTGTGGGAAACTTGTTGGTCTGACTTTTCAGGGGATGTGGAAGACCTCTCTTCTATAAGGGTAGAGGCTTTAAATTTTCGCCCAACCTTTGTAGAGAAGCTGGTTCAGAGTTTAGATGTTTTGTTGCTTTTTCCCCATAACGTGAAAATTCAGGCTCAATGGTGGGCAATTTTAAAAGAAATTCAAGCACAACTACAAAAGGTAATTACTCGTGCATCCACCATTTGGAAGCACAGATCACAAGTTAAAAGTTTCAGTAATCAAAGCCAAAAACTAATTTTTTTAATACCAAAAGGCTTAACAAGACTTGGTATTCTTTCTAGAGTTCACAAGAAGGGTTTGGTATTTTCCCAAACAGTGGAACACTGGAATCGCCAGTAAAAAAATAACACAGGTCTGGCGATCGCTAAGAAAATTATCGGAATTTCAGGAGGTAAGATGACTTCATCTGCACAAATCAGTATAATGAGTTACTTTTTTCTTTAACTGGTCTAATAAATCTGATGAGTAGAACTACTCAAGCTCATAGCACGCAACAATGGTGTGGAACTCTCACCAATGACTGAGGACGGTCGCTTGCTGACTCAATTACAATTATTTTAAGCTTAGTAAAGTATTTTATTTTACTTTATCTCAGCTATGTTTGCTGTCTTCAGGTCAATAGTTTTCAGTTTGTTAATTACTTACTAATTTTTGGGAATTATTGGTCATTTGCTTGGAGTTTAATTTTAATATTCTGGTAAATTAACCAGATTGAGAATACAACAGACTGAATTTAACCCAAGGAAATGCCAAAAATAGTGATTAACATATTACTAATGGAGGGCAACGAAGTTGATGTGATGGATGTCAAAGAGGCATTCAATAAAGTGTAAGATTATTAATTGGTTTCTTAAATTTAGCTAAAGATATTCTGAAGCTTTTGACTTTCCTTAACTTTGTAGAGGTTATAGTAACTCTTAACAAAGATTGGATATTATACAAAATGCCTTAGTCAATAAAGTTACAGATTTTAGATATCTGAAAATTTTATATTATTTACTTAGATAATCTCAAAATAGGAATTGTTATACATCAACCTATGTTTAGCGGCAAAAATAAAAACCGATGGAAGAGACGCTGAAAATTTTGGTTGTAGATGATGAAGTAGACCGGATGGCAGTCCGTTGTGCCTTGACTCAAGCAGGTATTCAAATGGAACTATCTGAAGTAGGCGATAGCAGTGATGCGTTTTCTATTTTAAGCACTACTGCCCATGATTGTGTTTTCCTCGGCTATCGCTTACTAAACCAGGACAGACTAAACTTAATTGATCAGCTACGTTCTTCAGGAATTAAAATTCCTTTAGTGGTTCTAATTGCTCAGGAAGATGAACTTGCTGTCGAACTACTGAAAGCTGGCGCTACAGACTATCTCTCTAAGTCTAGGATATCCCCAGAAAACTTGGCACAGGTTTTGCGGAGTGCGATTAGGGTTTATCGGGCTGAAATGCAGGCAGATTTGGCAAAAGACCAGCTTAGAGAAAGTCATGAACAACTTATTCGTCAGAACCAAGAATTGGAGAGACAACAGCAACAGCTTCAAATGCAAAACTTCAAGTTATCGGAGGCATCACTGCTAAAATCGCATTTTTTGGCAACTATGTCCCACGAACTTAGAACGCCGATGAATGCGATTATTGGTTTTTCGCAAATACTACTGCGTCCTAAGTTTGGTCAACTAACGCACCAACAAGCAGATATGGTTGAGCGAATCTTGAATAATGGGAAGCATTTGCTGGTGCTAGTCAATGAAGTTCTTGACTTTTCTAAGCTGGAGGCAGGACGATTAGCCTTAAAAGCGGAAATATTTGATGTATCAAAGGTAATAAATCTTGCTGTAGATGAAATGCGTTCTCTAGCTGACGCCAAAAACTTATCATTACTAGTACAAACCGATTTGCAAAATAGTTTGATATTTAATGATCCAGTTCGTGTGAAACAGATTTTAATTAATCTGCTTTCCAACGCCATTAAGTTCACAGAGTCTGGTGAGATTTCGGTAGAAGTTAAAGAACTACCTGCAAATCGAATGACAGTTATTGTTCGGGATACAGGTATTGGCATAGCACCCAGAAATTTTAAACATATTTTTGAAGCATTTTGGCAAGTCGATCAAACTCTGACTCGGAAATATCCAGGTACAGGTCTGGGTTTGGCAATTGTAGATTCACTGGTGCGAATGATGGGCGGCAAAATCTTTCTTGAGAGCAAAGTAGGGGTTGGTTCAATGTTTAAAATTGAATTGCCGCGTCAAATCACATTATCGGCTCTAGGAACCGATGATCTCCCTTTACAATTAGATAGGGATCGGTTTTTTTTCTCCGTTAAAAACCCACATCATTCGTCTTCGCAAGCTAGGTAATCATCAATAGGATATCCTAAATTTAAACTATAAATTACTTTTAAAAAAACTAATAAAAGTTGATAAATTATGTCTGTAGCTGAAAATAATAGAATTTATCGCATTCTCGCTGTTGACGATACTCTCGATAATCTCATTTTGGTTCAAGCAATTTTAGAAAGTGAGGGGTATGAAATTCATTTGGTTTCAGATGGAATAAAAGCTTTGCGGCAAGTTGAACAATCTCCACCCGATCTGATTCTGTTAGATGTGATGATGCCAGGAATTGATGGTTATGAAGTCACACGTCGGATTAGGAATAACCCAGCAATTAGTTATATTCCAATCTTGCTGATTACTGCCTTTCACGAATCCAGTGTTGTCGAAGGTTTGGATGCTGGTGCTGACGATTTTATTCGGAAACCATTTGATACTGATGAACTATTGGCAAGGGTGCGATCGCTGTTGCGTCTCAAGCACAGTCTAGACGAACAGCAAAAAATGGCCCGCCAACGCGAAGACTTTGTTTCTCGCCTAACTCATGATTTGCGAACTCCATTAGTAGCCGCTGATCGGATGTTGGGTTTATTTGAGATGGAAACATTCTGCAAAATTTCGCCAGAAATGAAACAGGCGATCGCAGTTATGATTCGCAGTAACCAAAATTTGATGGACATGGTAAACACCCTCCTAGAAGTCTATCGCTTCGAGGCAGGTAAAAAAACGTTGAATTGGGAGGAATGTGATTTACGTGAGATATCTCAAGAAGTAGTCAGTGAACTCAGCCCTCTAACTAGTGAAAAAGGGTTGATTATGAAAATAGATACCAGTGGGTTAGATCCACTGCGTAAAAACCCTGGTCTTATTATGGGCGATCGCTTGGAACTACGGCGGGTGATAAACAACCTGATTGCAAATGCCATCAAATTTACAGACACAGGAGGCATCACAATCCGCATTTTTGAAACACCACCTAATTCAGAAAATCCAGATTCGGTAACAATCGAGATAGAAGATACAGGATATGGGATTGCGCCTGAAGATCAGGCAACAATTTTCGAGCGATTTCGCCAAGGCAAACATAAACGCTCAGGTAGTGGTTTAGGGCTACATCTATCGCACCGGATTATAGAAGCGCACGCAGGAACTATCCAGGTCACTTCTGAACTAGGTAAAGGTAGTCTGTTTACTATGCAACTACCTAAAAATATTTAAGTTATTCTCCTCCACATACATATTTCTCTGCTAGACTGCTAATCCTGACAAAGCTCCAAAGCTGAATAAGGGGCAAATTTCATTGCCAGCCCACGCTGAATTATAGCCTCTAATTCCTCAAGCATATAAGGTTTGCTGATGTAATCATTAAATCCTGCTTTGAGGATACGCTCACGATCTTCCGTGCTAGCTAAAGCTGTGACTGCTACCACTGGTATTTTGCAAGTCAGGGGTTCTTGCTTTAGAAGATGCACAACATCGATACCGCTAAGACCTGGTAACAAAATATCCAATAAGATTAAGTCTGGTTGATATTCTTTAGCCACCAGCACAGTTGTAGAACAATCTGTTTGGCAAATGAATCTATAACCCATTGACTCAAGAGCATAACTAATCAGCAGGAGACTATCATCATGGTCTTCCACTGCCAAAATCAAAGGCTGGTAAGAGTTTTGCTTCTTTTCATCACTCATGAATGAATGTGCCAAATACATCTCTTCTCCAGAAGATTTTATTAGGATTAATCGTCTTTAACTTGAGAGATACAGACGAGGCTTACCGCGAACAATACAATAGTGCTCAGTTAGGATTGACTTGTGTCTTACTTTTCTCTAATTGATAATTTTAATTCATGCAAAAATAGCTTAGGTAAGAAAACCTTAAGCTGAGAGTTTTAGCAGATACTTTTAGATTATACGCAAAATTACAGAAGATTTTCTCAATGAGTTGATAGTAACTTTGTCTACAACTGGCTATGCCTACGCAGAAATTTCTTTATAGATTATTAATATTCTATCTAGTATTCTATGCTACAAAAATACCAATAATATAGAAGAATCAAACCTTAAGCTAGCAGATAACGAGGAAAGTAATAGTTAGGCTTTCAATAAAGCACAATTTATCAGAAAATTAGTAAGTAGTCTAATTTAATCAAACGTAAAATATGAACTCTAGTTCGTAGTGGCTACGTAAGAATTCATAATAATAATTTTTAATAATTAATTTAAAGTTTTGTTTATTGATCCTGATCTAGTTGTTAGCGATCGCAAGATTATCTTTATGAAAAAATCTCATAAATTACACTTATTTTTTCGCCACGCAACACTCAAGTTAGCTTAATATTATCTCTTGGCTTTTTACGCCTCCAGTCGATTTTGTAAACATACTATAGACAGATGAACTAAAATTAAATTAATACTAAATTATTTAGCTATATTAAACACTTGGTATACATAGGGCGTGGCTTTTAGCCATGCCTTTTTTTTAATAAGACCAAGCAACTAAAACATATAGATATAGCGGTTATCATTTTGGTATAATACAGTCTGAACCTCGCTCCAACCTGTCTTCTTGCTTAAGAAACTGGTTAGAGGTGAGGTTAAAAAATCTACTTTATGCAAACAAGAACTGCTATACTTAATAAAGTACTTAACTCTGCAATCTCTGAATTTAACCTTATATTAATATTAGGTTGCAAAATGTTTGTATTGATGATAGAGGAATAGAAAATTTCATCCAACTCTATATAAGTTATTTTTATAAAATACCATCTATAAATAGACCAAGCAACAAAAAAGCACCACTACCATATATGGAGCAATATTCGTATCATTCTATGGATAGTAGAAATAACTATTTTACAAAGTTATTATTCAGCCTGTTAATGCCTGAAAAACGTGTATGTGCCCTGGAATAATAACCAGGGTTTTTTTTGATAAACTACCCCTGGCTAACTTCGTTTGAGCTAGGGGTTTCTACATTCCCCAGCGTAGCCTGAGATTGTGGCGCACCTTTAGAGATAGTAAAAGAATATATACAGCCTCAGAAGGAGCCAAATAGTTGATGTTGTCAAAAATTCGACTGCCTTTGGCTGAAGAAGGGGAATTACAAGATTAGGTTAAACCTACCGCAGTGAGTGAAGTAGAGCTATCCCTAAGCGAAGCTATGCCGCAGGCTTTACGGCATAGCAATTCTAAGAGACGCTACGCGTAGCTTCTCACAGGAGTACGCTTAGAGCGAGTCTGCGTTCGCGTAGCATCTCGCGTGTGGGGTGCAATGATTGTGAGAATCATAATTAAATTATGCGGACATGATATGACGGTGGGTAAACTCACATATAATTAGTTGATTGCAAAATAATCATCAAACTTATGAGGTAATTGCATTAATACGGATTTGCTATAGCTTCACAGATGCGATTCTAATTGAGGGAATAAAGATGGATACCCCTGGTGTTGACCGGGGGCTTTTTATTTAGCTAAATGTCAATACCGGACTCAACTGTGCCGCGCTATCATTTCTGCCTCAACCTGCACATCAATGACAGCTGGAATCGGTTTGTAGGCGGCGGATGCTTCTTCAATTCGGCGTTCTTGACGCAGGGTGATGCAGTCTACCCCAGTTAATCCCAGTTCCACCTCACTTTGAGATGCACCTCTGCGGTTGAGATCAAAGCGAGAACGAATCCTTCCCGCCCCATGTCAGGCAAAATGCTGGATTGCCTCTATCCACTATCGCGTACTAGTCCAGCATCGGGAACCAATTCTTTAGGCGCAAGTTTCCAGTTACCATCCATTGAACCACCTAAAAAGATGCGTTTGCTCTCCTGAGCAAGTTGTTGCATTTTTACGATTTCTGTACTCTGCTACTGTAAAGAAATTTGAAGTTTAGCTAAAAACTTTTAAAATTCTCTAGACTCTCCACTCGGCTAGAGAGTCTAGGATAAATTCAAGGCGACTCTCAACCAGAAATTGCTGACTGTTGAAGGATATCTCCCAGTCATCCACTTTGGTTTAGCTAGCTTTTCCACTCTATCCCGTAAATCTATGACTCTCCAACTCACAGTTCCCAACATGGCTTGTTCTGTTTGTGCAAGCACCATCACCAAAGCACTTCAGGCAGTCGATGCCAATGCTAGCATTCAGGCTGATCCAACAACCAAGCTTGTCAGTGTAGAAACTCAAGCATCAGAAACAGCCGTCAAGGAAGCGTTGGCTGCTGCTGGCTATCCAGTTGCCTAAAGAAAGGGGACTGAGAACTAGGGACTGGGTATTAAGGAAAGGAAAGAACTATCCATTTGCCCTTTAACCTTTTCCCCTAGTTTCCAAGTCCCTATGCCCAGTCCCTAATCTCTAATTCCAGTATGGATACTCTCACACTTAAACTTCGAGGCATGAGTTGCGCCGCTTGCGCCAACAACATCGAAAAGGCAATTCGCTCTGTTTCTGGAGTAATTGACTGCAATGTTAACTTTGGAGCAGAGCAAGCCACTATTAAGCACGATCGCTCTCTAACCAATTTAGAGAAAATTCAAGCTGCGATTGCTGCTGCGGGATACTCTTCTTACTCACCCCAGGAAGAATTGCTCACCGAAGAAGATGATGCAGAGATTGCTAGTAGGCAAGCATTACAACGCCAACTCTCTCTCAAGGTAGCGGTGGGAGGTGTAATCAGCATTTTCCTATTTTTGGGGTCGTTGCCCATGATGACTGGGCTAAATTTACCCTTGATTCCAAGTTTCCTGCAAAATCCTTGGATACAATTACTGCTGACAACACCCGTCGTGTTCTGGTGTGGTGGATCTTTTTTCCGCAATGGCTGGAAATCTCTCAAGCGCCATACAGCGACGATGGACACGCTGATTGCTTTGGGTACAAGTGCAGCCTATCTATATTCTTTGTTCGTCACTCTTTTCCCGAAATTTTTTGTTGCTCAGGGCTTGATACCTCATATTTATTATGAAGTTGCCGCCATTGTCATTACCTTAATTTTGTTGGGGCGATTGTTGGAAAATCGCGCTAGGGGGCAAACTTCTGAAGCCATCCGCAAACTCATTGGACTACAAGCCAGAGATGCCAGAGTCATCCGTGATGGAATAGAAATTGATGTTCCCATCGCCGAAGTCAGAATCAACGATGTGATTTTGGTGCGTCCCGGTGAAAAGATTCCCGTAGATGGCGAGGTGATTACAGGCGCTTCGACGGTAGATGAAGCGATGGTGACGGGTGAAAGTTTGCCAGTCAAAAAGCAGCCAGGAGATGAGGTGATTGGGGCGACGATTAATGGTGCGGGTGCATTTCAGTTTCGGGTGACACGAGTTGGAAATGATACCTTTTTGGCTCAAATCGTCAAATTAGTGCAACAAGCACAAGGTTCTAAAGCACCAATTCAACGCTTGGCAGATCAAGTAACAGGATGGTTTGTACCAGCTGTAATTGCGATCGCGATCGCCACTTTCGTCATTTGGTTTAATTTCACTGGCAACCTCACCCTAGCAACAATGACAACGGTGGGTGTACTAATTATCGCTTGTCCCTGTGCTTTGGGTTTAGCTACCCCCACTTCTGTAATGGTGGGGACAGGCAAAGGTGCAGAAAATGGCATTTTGATTAAGGGTGCAGACAGCTTAGAACTAGCACACAAAATTCAAACCATCGTTCTAGATAAAACTGGCACTTTGACTCAGGGGAAACCCACAGTTACAGACTTTGTGACTGTTAACGGTACAGCTAATGGTAATGAAATTAAGCTTTTACAGTTAGCAGCAACGGTGGAACATAATTCTGAGCATCCTTTAGCGTCAGCAGTGGTGAAATATGCCCAGTCTCAAGAAGTGAGTTTAACACAGGTCAAAAACTTTCAGGCGATCGCCGGTAGTGGGGTGCAAGCATTTGTCTCAGATAGTCTTGTGCAAATTGGTACACAACGCTGGTTAACAGAACTTGGAATTAACACCATAAGTCTCCAGCAGTATAAAGATACATGGGAAGCTGCTGGTAAAACAGTCATTTTTATTGCTGTAGATGGCGAACTACAAGGAATAATGGGTATTGCCGATGCCCTCAAACCTTCATCAACAGCAGTTGTGAAAGCCTTACAGAAGTTAGGTTTAGAAGTAATAATGCTCACCGGAGATAATCGTAAAACTGCCGAAGCGATCGCATTAGAAGTTGGCATTCAGCGAATATTTGCGGAAGTGCGTCCAGATCAAAAGGCAGCGATTATTCAATCTCTGCAAAGAGAGCAGAGGAAGCAGGGGGGGATGAGGAAGCAGGGGGAGCAAGCAAATAATTATTATTCTCCCTCATTCCCCCACTCCCCACTCTCCACTCCCCACTCCCTTGTAGCAATGGTAGGTGATGGTATAAATGATGCCCCAGCCTTAGCACAAGCTGATGTGGGAATTGCTATTGGGACAGGAACAGATGTTGCGATCGCAGCTAGCGATATCACTCTAATTTCTGGAGATTTGCAAGGAATTGTCACAGCAATTCAACTTAGTCGCGCCACGATCAACAATATCAAGCAAAATCTCTTCTTTGCATTTATTTACAACGTCATTGGTATTCCTATTGCGGCTGGAATTCTGTTCCCTATCTTTGGTTGGTTACTTAATCCAATTATTGCTGGCGCTGCAATGGCTCTTTCTTCGCTCTCTGTTGTTAGCAATGCCCTCAGATTGCGTAACTTTCAACCAAAAGCTATTTCATAATTGCAGGGTAATTTAGGAAATGTTCAGTAAAAAAATGCTTTGGGGAAGTCTTACAGCTTTAATGCTTCTCACTGGATCATCAGGTGTAACATTAGCAGAAATGCCAGCCCACTCATCAGAGCAAACCAGCCAATTTCACCGTATCGAGCAACCTTTGGGTTTAAAAGTTGGGGTTGCGATCGCTGGTTTAGCCTTGGTTGGATTAGAGTTATGGTGGTTTCTTCTCTATAAAAATCCTGATTCTTAACCAGATGATTTGTCAAAAAAAGTTTTATCAAAGCGCCTAATGCACCGTGTTACATGACGGTGCGTTACGGCTTTAGCCTAAACACCCTAAGTTTTGATTTACTTTATCAATAGACTTTAAGTAGTTTAAATTTTTATCTAATTAGAGATATTACTAAGTTTTTATTTTCCAAACATCTATCTTAAACCGAATAAGCTGATGCGCGCCTAAATTGTATAAATACTCTTTACGCTCGTTAACTGTTGACGGTTATAGTCCATCAGCCTTCATCTAAATGTTCAAGTTAAATGCATAACAGCTTATTTAGTTTACATAAGCTGATATTTAACTAGTCTAATTTTAACATTTTTAATAAATTCCATTCAATATTTTACTTCTCTAATTTGCTCTATTCATTGGGCAACTGTTTGTCATGGTACTGAAAGTAACTGTTTTTTTCTAGTTCTCATGTTACTTCTAGATCAACTGCTTCACCTCAAGTTAAACCATAAAAATGAATCTTAACTCGCAGACATTTAGCTCAATCCGTAAACCTAAAAATTTTAATAATCCAGAGCGTTTTATTGAGGGATGGTATTGGGTAATACCTTCTCAAAATCTGCGGGTGGGTGAAGTAAAACCTGTTACGATTTTGGGCAGAGAACTAGTAATTTACCGCGGTAAAGACAAAAGAGTTGTTACCTATGATGCTTACTGTCCACATATGGGCGCTCATCTTGCTGAAGGTAAAGTTGAGGGTAATGCACTACGTTGTTTTTTCCACCGCTGGAAGTTTGATGCTGAAGGGATGTGTATTGATATCCCATGTTTAGATACACCACCTTCCTTGAAATTACAAACTTGGCCTACTGCTGAGAAATACGGAATGATTTGGGTTTGGACTGGAGAAATACCACAACAACCCTTACCTTTTGTTCCAGAGTTTGAACAAAAAGAGTGTGATGTTGCCATTCATTCTGCCTTCATGATGAACTGTCACCCCAATGTGGTGATGATTAATGCGATTGATGCTCAACACCTTAATGCAGTTCACAAACTACCACTAGAAATTATTTTTCAAAGACAGGAACTGAATGATAATGCGATTATTTTTAACAACACTACACCTTTTAAAGAAGAAAATTGCTTTTTGCTCAAACTCATCCGTCTTTTCTACAAAAATGCCATAACTTACAGTGTTTGCTATTGGTACGGTAGTATTGGCATTGTGACACTTGGCCCCGATTTCTTCCATGTCCACACGATGTTTGCAGTACGACTTCACGAAGGGGGAAAAACTGAAGGTCAAATCCTGTTGATTACTAAGAAACGTAAAGGAATTTTTGGTTGGTTATCCAATCGAATTGTGTTATGGCTGACTAAGATTGCAGGTAAGTTCTTTCTCATGGGTGATATTAAGATTGTCCAAACTATTAAGTTTGATTTGAAAACTCCCATCAAAGCAGATCAGTCAATCATGCAGTTTATTAACCATGTTGAAAAACAGCAATCTCTAATGTGGGGAACTTGGCAAGAAGGGCGATCGCGTGATGTAGAGAGCAAGCCCAAGCGTGAGAGATGGCAAGATACAATGAGTAATGATTAGTATCATGTTTATATGACCAGAATTCCGTCAAACTACTTGGTCAATTAAACATTCACAAAATCATCACATTGTCAACAATCATTGCAACAAATGAATCGGCTTTAGGGGCGTACAGCTGTACGTCCCTAAAAATGTAGGTGTAGCAGTTATTTTGCCAAATGGTATAACAATTAATAAAAGTTCGACTAAATTAGTTTTAACTTTTAATTTATTTTTTACTGGGCTACCAGAATAAATAAAAAGAAGTGGCAAAGCCACTTCCTAATTCCCAGGTAGAACCTAAGTCATGAGTATAACCACTAGAAAAATTTGAAATAGTATAAACAAACACCAATTAACTTAATATCTATGTTTTCCTTATTTTCTGGGTTAGGAAATCCTGATTTTCATCAGCCGAATAACTGTATATTTACATAGCCTTATAATTGCAATGCAGACTCAATTTTATCCAGTTTATTGCTTAAGATGTGCCAGTTTTGCCTCTTCATCAAGAAGCTGCTGTTCTAATTGAAACTTGACTGCTGTACCAGCTTCAACTGCTACAGCTTTCTTCATCTGCTTAAACTTCTCGCTGCGGATGTCGAATTCTGCCTGAAGTGCATCTAGTTTTTGTTGCGATCGCCGCCGCACTCCAGCAGTTAAGCTAGTAGAAAGCTGTTGGAACGACAGTAAATATACTACAGAAGAAGCTGCCTATGGAATTGCTCTTTTAGGTCTTTGCAAGCAAACTGATGTTTAGCATTAGCATCCCACTACTGACTTGGATTCAGTACAACAATAATTTCTGCTAACCTGACACCCAGAGGTTTCCAATGGGGATTGCTAGAGGAAAAAGTGCGATCGCCTGACACTGCTTTGTAGTCATTGGGATATTTCTGTGCAGCATTGGGAGCAGTATCTACTCGCAGGATGAGTTTGCCCTGATAGCTAGATAATCGGCTACTATCTAACAAAATAGTGCCGCCGTAATCCCACGCCAATCCATAGAGTTGAAAGTCACCTAACTTCTTGCGTAACTCGCTCAATTCGGTTCCAATACCGATACCTTCGCGGGTTTTCCAAGCTGAACCCAGGTTACGTACATCTACAGGTTTGGTACGAGTATTATCACTCCAAACTACCAAGAGAGAGCGTCCCTGATTTAGGTTTACCTGAGTAGCTGCGAAACTACCCATTCCTTCAGGACCAGAAATGGTTTTATCAATGAGGTGGGATGCACCGAACAGCTTGACTAAATCTTGTTTGGTGGTTGTGCGTGTTATCGGCCCAACTCGTTCGCCAGGAACGATTAAGGTATCTTTTAAGGGTTGCGTTCGCGCATCAGTTGGCGGTTGATTGGTTTTATGGGGTAATGCAACTACTGAAATTGCTAAAGTTAACACCAAAGCCAACGTAGCTGTAGCGATACCTTTAATAGATAATTTCATAGTCTACCTTTGCGGGAATTCGATTTGGGAGTGTTCAATATATTCAATTATTGCTTTTCAGTTTTAACTTCTACAATTTCCCAATTACGGATTCCCGATTTCCCAAAAATTTTATTTCATCACTCTAGTTGCGTTGAAAATTGCAAGTAAAGCTACTCCCACGTCAGCAAATACGGCTTCCCACATTGTCGCTACCCCTAAAATACCCAATCCAATGAATACACCTTTAATTGCTAACGCAAAACCGATATTTTGCCAAACAATTCTGCGGGTTTTTCTCGCGATTTGTATTGCTTCTGCCACTTTTGAGGGTGCATCTGTCATGATCACAATATCGGCAGTTTCTATCGCCGCATCTGAGCCTAATCCGCCCATCGCTATGCCAACATCTGCTCTAGCAATCACTGGCGCATCATTAATACCATCCCCAACAAAGGCAACTTTATTATGCTTACCAACAGTGCTGAGTAACTTCTCAATGGCATTGACTTTTTCTTCTGGTAATAACTCTGCTTCGTAAGCATCTATGCCTAGCTGTTGAGCAATCCGGGATGCGATCGCTTGATTATCTCCTGTTAACATTACTGTTCTCTCTACACCCATTCTTTTGAGTGCATGAATAGCTTGTCTTGCATCTTCTTTCAACTCATCAGCAATGACAATATACCCAGCGTAAATATTATCCACTGCTAGATGAATAACTGTTCCCTCTAACTGGCAATTATCATGAGCAATATTCTCTCTGCAAAGTAAGCGATCGCTTCCCGCTATCACTACCCTATTTTCAAGCTTGGCTTTAATTCCATAGCCTGCTATCTCTTCATAATCCCTCATCTCAAAATCATCGATTTTTCCACCATAAGCCTTGCGGATAGATTGAGCAATGGGATGATTTGAGTGCGATTCTACTTTGGCAGCTAATTCCAGCAATTCTTGTTCAATATAACCATTTGATGGTACTATTTTTGCTACTTTAAATACCCCATGAGTTAGGGTTCCAGTTTTATCAAAAACAACTGTATTGACTGCATTTAAAGTATCTAGAAAAGTAGAGCCTTTAACCAATATTCCGCGTCTAGCTGCACCTCCCACACCTCCAAAGTAACCTAATGGAATACTGATAACCAGTCCACACGGACAAGAAATAACTAATAAAATTAAGGCGCGATAAACCCATTCTGAAGAAGTTGCACCAGAAATGAATAAAGGAGGTAATATTGCGACTGCTAAAGATATAAAAACTACTATTGGTGTATAATATCGGGCAAATTTAGTAATAAATTTTTCTGTTTCTGCTTTTTTACTTTTGGCATTTTGTACCAAGTCTAAAATCTTAGCAATGGAAGAGTCATCAAAAAGCTTTGTTACTCTAATGATGATCACACCCATTTTATTGATCATCCCAGCTAAAACTGTCTCTCCCAGGCTTACTGTTCGCGGTACAGATTCTCCAGTTAATGCAGATGTATCGACTTGTGAATTTCCATCTATAATCTCACCATCTAAGGGAATTTTTTCTCCAGGCTTTACAACGATAATATCCCCAATCTTAACTGTCTCTGGTGGTACTTTTTTTAGTTCTCCCTCTGTTTGAATATTTGCATAGTCTGGGCGGACTTCTAATAAAGCTTTAATGGAATTACGGGAACGACTAACGGCAATATCCTGAAACAATTCCCCAATTTTATAAAATAACATGACTCCAACAGCTTCGGGTAATTTATGAATTGCGATCGCACCCAGTGTAGCTACTGTCATCAAAAATGTTTCATCGAATATTCTACCTCTGAGTATATTGCGCCCGGCAGTATGTAAAACACTCCATCCACTTAATAAATAGGCAGGAATGAAAAGCAGATATTCACCTATTGAATAGAATGTATTGTGTAATTGATCTTCAAAAATTACACCGGGCACATATAAACTTAAAATTACTACCAAAGGCAATACCTCATTTTTCAGATTTAATTCTCCATTGTGATCGTGATTATGGTCATGGTTATGATTCTCTTCATGATTATGAACATGGTTATGATTCTCGTGATGCTCATGTTCACAGTTGCAACAACCTGAAGATTCTGAATGTAGCTTCCGTTTCATTTTTTATGTTTAGGCTAGTAAATTACTTGGTATATGAGCCTTTTTCCAAATGTAATGAAAAAAAGAACTTTTTACAAGTCAAACATTTAAGAATGAGAATCTATATCACATTAATTGCTAAATAGTTATACTATCTTTTGGTTAAGACTAAGATTTTTAAGCTTTAAAGATAGCGATAGTGGTTCTCCATTTTATATAAGAATATAAAATATAGTTTTTGTTCGTAATGAACGATTTATCGCTCTGTATAAGATTTCAAAGGGCTATAACTGCTTGCATCAAGCAAACAATTACTATCTTAGGGATATACAGCAGATTTAAATTTTGTAAAGTAGAGTACTTAGGTCTTAAAGCCAGACATCAAGCTTGTTCGCTGCTGAATTCTGCTGTAGCAACTAATTGCTGTTCAAACTAACTGGATAGATATGGAACTTTCTTATACCAATTTAATATGAAGCTGCATAGAATAGAGCTTCCAGGATAAAGTTGTAAGAAGAGACTGAAATTACCTGCTCAAATGAAAGTTGGTCGAATATTTCTTGGATGCGTTCACGTAAAGCT
>JAHHHR010000045.1 GCA_019359245.1 Nostoc desertorum CM1-VF14
ACTTGTCACGGCTTTTTTACGCTTTTTTATGTCTATTTTTGAACACCACACCTTTTTTCCCGAATAATATAATTGCAGTTTATCATTGTAAAATTTATAGTCAACAAAAACTTATGATTGACTGGGGTTGAACAACTAGTCAACCCTTGAAATTGCTTCTTTCTGACTTTTTCAGCAAGCCCTAAATAAGTTAAGTGAACATCTGGCAAACACCGGGTTATTGCCAATGTTTGGCTTTTCGAGGCGGGTGCAATCGCTTTACACCCCCTTTTTTGTACGTGCCAACTAATAGGCCGTCAACAGGGGGGGTGAAGTTATGCCAATTCCCGCTATACTCCATGATCGCCAAAGCTCAAACACCTTACCGCGACTACGAAGTGAAACCTGCCAGCCCATTTCTGATTCTCCGTCGTCCAGGCGACTATGCATGAACTTGCTTGATACCAAATACTACTTATTGATTTTGTAAATATTGTAACTCTGTAAAGTTTACGAGTAAACTCGTTGATTGGCAAGACACATCGCTTCTGGCAATAGTAAAATCTATTTTAGATTAGACGAAAATTCCTTAAAACTCAGGGCAATTAAATTACTCATAACTGAGGAATATCACAGATGCTGAATGCTAATATTCAGTATCTCCTGGAGAGCGCTATTCCGGGTTAGGATGATGACTAGCGATGCCTTAATTTAGATATCGATATTGAGTTGTTGAAATTTTATGGGCAATAGTCCACCAGATGGCAGTATCAACCTCCTCTGAGCTGGCGAGGAAGTCTTCCAGCGCGGGGGAGACTTAGGAGATATATCTCATGCTCACAGAAGATATTCGTGATTTGCTGACAGAAACTACCGATTTAAACCAGTTGAAATGGGATTTAAATCGCTTGCAACCTGTGGATGTGGGAGATTACATTACACAACTGCCTGAGAAAGAACGCGCGATCGCATTCCGTTTACTCAACAAAGCTCAGGCAATTGATGTATTTGAATATCTGCCAACAGACGTGCAGGAAGAATTAATTAATTCTCTGCATGATGTCCAGGTAGTGCAACTTGTAGAAGCAATGAGTCCCGACGAACGGGCAGAATTATTTGATGAACTACCTGCTGGGGTAATCAAACGGCTACTGCAAGAACTGAGTCCAGAACAAAGGCAAGCAACAGCAACGATTCTCGGCTATCCAGAAGGTACTGCTGGGCGGGTGATGACAACCGAATATGTCCGGTTGCGGCAAGGATTGACTGTAGGTGAAGCCTTAAGTAAAATCCGTCGTCAGGACGAAGACAAAGAGTCGATTTACTACGCCTACGTCACAGACGACAACCGGACATTGGTAAGAGTAGTTTCACTGCGCCAGTTGCTGTTTACCTTTCCCGATGTTTTCATCAAGGATATTGCTAGCGATCGCGTCATCAAAGTTAGAACTGAAACCCCCCAAGAAGAAGTGGCGCGAATCATGCAGCGCTATGACTTAATCGCTATCCCCGTAGTTGATCGGGAAGATCGGTTGGTTGGCATCGTCACCATTGATGATGTCATGGATATTTTAGAAGAGGAAGCCACAGAAGATATTCAAAAACTGGCGGGTGTGAGTGGTGATGAAGCAGCTTTATCCTCTCCCCTCCTCACGATCCGCAACCGCTTACCTTGGCTGTTGGGAATCATGGCACTATATATTGGTGCAGCCAGTGCGATCGCGCCTTTTCAATCTGTAATTGCCGCAGTGCCAGTTTTAGCAGTCATCATGCCAATTTTTTCTAACACTGGTGGTACTGTTGGGATTCAATCATTAACGGTAACAATCCGCGGCTTGGGAGTGGGCGAGGTAACACCCAAAGATACAATGAAAATTCTTCGCAAAGAACTCCTAGCAGGTTTAGGCACAGCCGTAGTTTTAGCTACAACAATGATCCTACTTTCCTTAATTTGGGCGCGGCCCCAAGAGCGATGGGTGGCTTTAATTGCCGGAATGGTAATGGCAACTAATACAATAGTGGCTGTTACACTCGGCACTTTACTGCCAATGGGTTTGAAACGCTTGAAACTTGACCCTGCTTTGGTTAGTGGCCCATTAGTAACTACAATGCTAGATACAATTGGGTTTTTAACATTCCTCAGCCTAATTTCTCTAGCTTTAAACATTTTCCATTTACCAACTTGAAAGGATTGGGAATGGGGCATTGGGCATTGGGCATAGGGTATAGGGCATTAGGGAACTCCAAAAAATAAATTATCCAATTTCTGAACTTCACCACGACTTTCCCTCCCCCTGCTCCCTGCTCCCTGCTCCCTGCTCCCTGCTCCTCTGCCTTTAAAGCGTTGGGATATTTTTTATTTGGAAGTCCCTTAATTATCTCTCCCCCAGTCCCCAGCCTTCAAATATGCCTACTACTACCTGGAATCGTCATCACATTCTTTCCCTGGCTGACTTTACTACCACTGAATACGATACAGTTTTGCAAACTGCTGCTAGTTTTCAAGAGGTGCTATCGCGGCGGACGAAGAAAGTGCCAACCTTGCAGGGACAGGTGGTGGCGAATTTATTTTTTGAATCTTCTACCCGGACTCGCAGTAGTTTTGAACTCGCAGCAAAACGCTTAAGTGCAGATACGTTGAACTTTGCCGCAGCCACTTCCTCTATGACTAAGGGAGAAACAATTCTCGACACGGCGAAGACCTATTTGGCAATGGGAACTGATATTATGGTAGTCCGCCATCGAGAAGCAGGAGTACCAAATGCGATCGCGGCTGAAATGGATCGTCTTGGTGTACGAGTTAGTGTCCTCAATGCTGGTGATGGTCAACATGAGCATCCTTCCCAAGGACTGCTAGATTTATTTACCCTTTGTACTCTAATTGACCCAGCTAGTCCCCGACTGGAACTTTTAAAGGGTAAAAAAATTGCCATTGTTGGGGATATTCTCCATTCTCGCGTGGCGCGATCGAATATTTGGAGTTTAATTGCCAGTGGTGCCCAAGTGCATCTGGCAGCACCACCTACCCTTTTACCCAAATTATTTGCCGAGTATATCTCTGAGGAGTTAGGAGTTAGGAATTATTCCCCCACTCCCCAACTTTTTCTACATTGGCAGCTAGAACCAGCTTTACAAGATGCCGATTTTGTCATGACTTTGCGCCTGCAAAAGGAACGCATGACAGCTCATCTGCTGCCAAGTTTGCGAGAATATCATCAGCTATTCGGTATTACACGCACCAAGTTGCAACTTTGTAAACCTAACGTCAAAGTTTTGCATCCAGGCCCAGTCAATCGTGGTGTTGAAATTAGTTCTGAATTGATGGATGATCCAGAATTTAGTCTGATTCAATCGCAAGTTACTAGCGGTGTCGCCGTTCGCATGGCACTGCTGTATTTGTTAGGTAGCGGTAAAACTTAATAAATATCATGTCCGCATTAGTTACGATTCCCACAGTCATTGCATCCCACACGCCTTATATCTTATTAAATTATAAATAACAACAACAGCGTAGCTTTGGCGGGGTTCTTCGGGTTTAATAACTAATCAAGCAGACATGATACAGCAGTTTTCTTTTGCATGAGGTACAAAGTCACTGGTTTTGAGGCAGGAGGGAGAAGAATAACTTGATTTGTGAATCCTTGGTTCTGTACTTCATTTAGCTGCAAACTGCTGTATAACAGGATAGACTCAAGCTAAACCTTGGCAATACATTTTTACTCGATAATCGTGTAGGCAAATTTCGTACTTCCACATTCTGTCTATTCGATAACAGCAGTTTAGTGGTGTCAGATAGCACTTATGCAAAAACTCTCTGGAACTCTTATTCCCTCGCAACAGCCTGCGGACTTATTGCTAACAACCTTTTAATATTAGTCCCATCGGACTACCTTACGGAAGAATACTTACTCTCATAGATACTATATATTCCTCCGCTTGCATGAGGGCAGTATTCTGAAATTTTGGGACACTGGGAACGTAGAAGTCAATATTTTAATGACTTTTAGAAGTGTCAGAGGTAAATATGAAAGCAATTTTTTTGACGGCAGCAGCCTTACTCAGCACGCTATCTTTAGCTGCTCCCCTTTCCGTCAAAGCAGAAAACTCCGCCTCTGTCCGGCGCTTGCTGGAAACTAGAGAATGTTTCGGATGTAATTTAGCAGGAGCAAACCTGAAAGGCGCTCATCTAATAGGTGCTGACCTGAGAAATGCCAACTTAAAAGGAGCTAACCTTGAAAGTGCTAACTTAGAAGGTGCTGATTTAACTGGTGCCAATTTAAAGTCTGCTAATCTTACAGATGCTTTTGTCAGTGGTACTAGCCTAAATAATGCTAATCTTACCAATGTTGATTTGAGTAACGCTCATTTATATAATACTGAAGTAAATGGCGCAGTTTTGGCTAATATTGATTTAACTGGTGCTGATGTCTTTAATACTGACATTAGCGTAGGTGGTGAATATTAATGATCACTCATTATCCAAAAGTAATGAGTTAAGAGTTTAATTTAACTCCTAACTCTCTACTTTTTAACTTTTACTCACCAGTAATTGACAGTTCATTAACCCAGATTTTCGGGCAAACTCCCCCTGGCGTTAACTCAGCTTCTTTCTCTACATAAACAATCGACTTTAAGAGTTCTAAGAAATCGCCAGCAACAGTTGCTGACTCAATACTCGTCCTGACACCCTTGTTAACTAGCCAACCATCAAATGGCAAAGAAAAGGAACCTTGCAAGGATTTAACTCCAGCATGAAGAGCTTGTAAATCATCAATAAAAATCACATTTTCAGCAGTTTCTAAGCTTAACTCTTCTTCAGGAGATGCTGTTGTGAAAACGTGATAAAAGTTGGGACTAACGCTAACTTTTGCACCAATACTGGCATTACCTGTTGGCTGGGTATTAAACCTTTTAGCAGTGCCTGCACTGTGGAGAAAGCTTTTTAAAACACCATTTTCAATCAGTGAGATTTTACGAGTAGGAGTTCCTTCACCATCAAAACTTTCTGCACCAATGTTAGCTGGGTGAAGTGCATCATCAAAAACTGAAAGCAGAGGAGAAGCAATTTGCTTACCTAAATCATCAGCAGTAGATAAGCTTTGGTTGTCCAAAATACTTTGAGCGTTGAACAAGTTAGAAAAACCACCCAACAGGCTTAAGAAAGCTTCCGGTGAGAAAACAACCCGATATTTACCAGTTTTAATTTTTTCATAGTTCAGGTGACTGATAGTTTTATCTGCGGTTTCTTTGATGCAACCATTAATGTCTAGATTGCCTAAACTTTGGTTAATTCTAAAAGCGCCTGCACTGCGAGGTTTTTTCCCTTCTTCCTCAGTTTTGCTGTAAAGATAAACTGATGCTAAGGAGTGAGATTCAGTTCTTACTGCACCGTCACTATTAAGATAAAATCTGTCAATATCTCTTTGCGATAACCCATTATAAGGCACACCTTTAATGGCCGGATGAGCTGCCAGTAATTCTTTTTCTGCTACCAACAATCTTTCTATGAGTTCAGCAACAGATGCTTGGGGTGTCTTATCTTGAGGTTTGTTTGCAATAGGAACAGTAGCTTCTGGGCTAAAATCAGGAACATTTTCCTTAACACCAAAAAAACTGGCTTCGTAGGCAGTTTTTAAAGCTAATTCCAGTCCTTTGGGGTCTACATCTGTGGTACTGGTGACACCCATTGTATTATCTTCATTCCAGACACGAACAGTAACACCAGAGCGATTTGAGGCTTTGACTTGTTTTGGCTCACCTTGGTCTACTTGCACGCTAGTATCATCTACTGTTGAGCCATAAATGTCGAATTTCTTAATGCCAAGCTTATCAGCATTATCCTTGGCAGAATTTGCAATTTCATTGATATTTGGCATAGTCGATTTTGGATGTTAGTTGTAGATTTTTGATTGGAAGCGATTCTACTTTGAATATTAGATTTTGGATGTTACGGCTTGTATTTATCTCGTAGAGTTATGACTGAGGTAACAGTTCAACAATTTGAGATTTGAGATTGAACTCACGCAAACATTAGGGAGCTTGAGCATTTTGGATTTTGAATATTGCAATCCAAAATCCAAATTCTAAAATTCTTATCTTCCACCGACGGTAATAGAATCAACCTTGATGTGGGGTTGTCCTACTGTGGTGTAAATACTGCCACTTACAGAGCCACAAAAACCTGGTGCAATTTCCAAATCTTGGGAACACATAGAAATTTTGTTCATAATTTCCTTAGCTTCACCAATAAGAATTGCTCCCTTTAACGGCTTGGTGATTTTGCCATTTTCAATCAAATAAGCTTCATCGACACCAAAGTTAAATTGACCTGTAGCACCAACGCTACCACCACCCATCTTTTTACAGTAAATACCTTTATCAACAGAGGCAAATAAATCTTCATTGCTATATTCGCCAGAATCAATATAAGTATTACGCATTCGGCTTGCAGCCGCAAAGGTATAATTTTGGCGGCGTCCACTTCCAGTTCTGGGATGTCCAGTGCGTGCAGAACCTGTTCTATCTGCTAAAAAGTTTTTAAGAACGCCTTTTTCAATTAATAGAGTTCTTTGAGCAGGCATACCTTCGTCATCCATGTCAATTGTCCCGAAGGCATTTTCAGACCGCCCTTCATCCCAGGCTGTCAGACTTTCGTGGGCAATCTTTTCGCCTTTTTTGTCAGCAAAGGGAGTGGTATTGCGTTCGATTTGAGTAGTTTCTAGTAAGTGTCCGCAAGCTTCGTGGAAAATTACGCCGCCAAAGTGATTAGCCATAATAATCGGGTAAGTACCCGATTCTACGTAATCTGCGTAGAGCATTTTGCCAGCAGATTCTGCTATTTTTTCGGCGGCTTGTTGAGAATCCCAAGTTCTCAAGAAGTTGGCATCGCTAGTATTTCCCGCGCGTTCACCGATAGAAGCACGATTAGCACCATCAGCACACAGGAGGTTAAATCCTACTGACTGGGTGAGGCGAATGTCACGAGCAAAAGTACCATCACTAGCGGCGATTAAAACTTCTTGCCAATCCCGGAAATAGCTAGCACGGCGCGATTGAACGTGACTAGCTTTTTGCTTTAGGTGGGCAGTACCATCAAGGAGGACTTCTCCCATTTCTCGGATGGAGCTACACACTGGTAGCCAGGCATCTTTGCCTCTTTTAGTGGCGTAATCTCTCAATAATTCCAGGTTGATTTCTGGGATGAAAGCTTTAGGGGTGGGTAGTTGCAGTCCCAGGATAGAAAGACCTTTTTCTAAAGCTGCTTTCAAACCAGAAAAAGAAAGGTCATTAGTGCTGACGTAGCAATCGGCTTTGCCGCGAAATACTCTGACTCCCGCGCCTGTAGACAGGCTGGGTGAAATACTAGTTATGGAGTCGTCTTCTGCAAGAGAACTAATATAGTTACGACGTTCTAAAAATAATTCGATGAAGTCAGCGCCAGCGGCGCGTCCTAGTCCCAGGAGGGTAGCCAGGGGGGCTTCCCAGGTTTCATCGAAACGCTCTGGTGTGGAGGAATATTGGAGGGTGGGGAGTTGATTGGAGAGAAGTAGCGTACTTGTAAGCATGGGTAGCCTCGTCTGCTGGCGTAATTCAGAGATTTGACTGATAAATCCTGGTCTGTTCAGTCTAACAAATCAGTGAAAGCTACAGTTGGTAAAAAGGCAGTGTGGATTTCCCTCCTAACAAAGGGATTTTGCACTTTGTCTTAGCTAGAAGTTTGTGGTTATATCAGGACTTACGCACAGTTAACGGAAAATCGTAGATGCAAAGCGGCTTGCCGCAGACTACCATAAGAGTTTCAACAGAGAGTACTGCGTAAGTTTTATATATAAACAAAGCCCGCAAAGGCGGGCTGAGATTTTGAAAGTTCGCATTTTTGATTGAGGGTGTCGGTTAAAATGAAATGCACCTATATTATGTACTTAACTAACACTCTTTTCAACGAAGGTAGTCACGAATTAGGAGATGTTCTTACTCTGGTCACAATACAGAAACTTCCTGATTACTTCCTCCTACTAAATATGCAATCTTGTTTGCCGATTAGCTTAATTTAATCCAGATTATCCTTCTCAGGTTTATTTTCTATTGATCATTTTCAGTGGAATTCTTGCTGTTTCTTGCTGATTTAAAGCATCACCTAAATTAGAACTTTGTTTTGTCGATGATAAATTCTTAAACAAGACGTTTAGGGTTCGAGTAATAGTTTTAAGAATTTTCATCTTACTGGCAGTCGGCTTCTCATCGTATCTCAAAACCATTGGAATTTCTACGATTTTTGGTTTGAATACTTTGGTCTTCAATAGTAAATCTATCATACAAGCAAAACCACTTTCAGTGAATAAACTGTCCCCATAATATATATCCAGTTTACTAACTAAATTACGGTTATATAGTCTGTAACCACAAGTGTAGTCTCTTACACCTGGAACACGAGCTGCAATTCTAAAAAGCCAGCTTGCGCCGTAACTCATTATCTCTCTAAATTTTGATAAGCCTATGACTTTAGAGCCTTTTCGATATCTCGATGCGATCGCAATATCATAGCTACCAGCTATCATGGTGTCATACATCTTTATCAACAGTTCTGGTGGTTGAGTGTTATCGCAATCCATCGCGGCTAAAAAATCGCCTTCTTTAGAAATTTCTAAAAAAGTCATGAAACCTGTTTTAATTGCTTGACCTAAACCACCATTTTTGGTGTGTTGAACTAATTTTAGTGATATTCCCAGTGATTGAGCTTCATCTATTGCAGTCTGAGCAGTTGTATCCCTGCTACCATCATCAACAAGAATTAGTTTTATCTCCATATTAGAGATTTGCTGCAATACCTGGAACTTTTTAAACAAGGGGCGAATTGATTCTTGCTCGTTGTATGCGGGTAAAAGAACAAAAAGACTCATAAGTACCTCGTGTGATTTTCAAAATCTCGTTTTCAAATTTTAAGAATTCAGTAATGTTGATTTCTTGAGAAATTCATCGACCTGTCGGACGACTGCGTTGTTGTTAACGCTATCATTGACCAACTGTGAGGTATTGACGACGAAAAAATCATCGTTTTCAGTACTCACTTTTGGAACAAGACTTGAATAGTTTAAAACTTGTAGTGGCTGTACTTTAATAGCTCGATTAATGTGTGCTGCGACAATATCATCTGCTTTGAGTTCTGGGAACATCAAACGTATACCTTGGAAAAATACTTGGCGCAATTCATCATCGGGCTGTTTTAATAACGGGTCAGTGGAAAGTATATATTTTGGTAGGAATGTCATGTGATATCCTTCTGTTTCTTGCAAAGAAACTAAGTTACTCATACCGATGACTCCAGTAAAGGGAACATTTCTGTCGGCAATATTTACTACGTAATAGGGAACTAGAGCCTTGCGAGTAATAAGTACCATGCAGATTACGCCCAGGTATTCTACTGTTTCACCAGTGTCTGAAACTTTCACCAGTTCTTTAGCAGCAACCTGTTGCAAAATATTAACTGGGCCAGTAAAGATGACTTTATCAAAATGCTCCTTCTTGCCGTGATATTCTACCCACATTCCACCCTCTGGATGAGGTGCGATATATTCCACCGAAACACCTGTGTGGATATGGCCTCCAGCCGCATAGATTAATTTTTCTATATGGTCAAAAACAGTTTTATAACCGCCTGAGACATAACCTAATTGTTCTTTATTTAATGAAGAATCCCGCGCTGAAAATAGTCGTTTGATATAAGCCCAGATAAAAACTGCTGATATTCGCTTATAGTTCTCTCCTAACTTGGATAAAAGCAAGGGTTTCCAAAGCTTTTCGTATGTGCTTTTACCACCGAGTTTCAAGAGCCAATCTTCAACTAATATCTTCTCTAAACGCCGCCAGTTATTCAGGCGGGAACCATATAAGAGAGTAAAAGCTAATCTGATTTTACCTATAAGTCCAAACAGAGGGAAACGGAGAAATTCTATAGAATTACTGATAGAATAAAATTTTTGATTGTCATAAAAGCCTGTTAAACTGCGATGCCAACGTAGTTTATCCCCAAGACCAATATCTCTAAGAAAATTTATTAAATGAGTATCAGAAGGGAGGATAACGTGATAAAAGCGATCCCAGGTAAATAAGCCATAATCATGATAAGTGGTAAGTCCACCAAGCTGCTTATTACTATCGAATACAGTTACTTTATGTCCTTGATTTGAAAGACGTTGGGCTAATACTAGTCCAGTTATACCGCCACCAATAATGCCTATGTTCATAAATTAAATTTAACTTGTGTAAGGATATTTGTGAGATTTATTTTCAAAAAATTTTAATATTAATAGCCTTGTTTTCTGCCTTTTGATCCATTAATTTACAACAAGAATTACACCAGTTATGATAATAGAAATTCCTAACCACTGGCTAAATACAACCTGCTCTTTTAGAAGATAGTGAGAAGCAATCGGTATAAATGCATACATTAATCCTAGAACTGGAAATGCTTGGCTCAGAGGAATCGTCCGCAATACATAAAGCCACAAAATAGTCATAAATGTATAGCAGATAAACCAAATCCAAAAATAACGAGACAATAATAGATTTTGGATAGATGCGCTTGCTCCTTTAGCAGGACTAGAAATGTGAAGTCCATATTTTAGTGATACGTTAGCTGTTGTTCCGAATAAAACTACAAGCATTAAAACTAACCAAGTAATGATGTTCATTTGTCAATCCTTGTTATGCAATTTACTATAAATTTATGTAGATTTTTTCAGTGGAATAACCACTAAAAGAACACCCAAAAAAATAGTAATTACTCCTGCTATTCGAGTTAGTGTAATTACTTCATTAAAAAAGTAGTATGAGCCGAAAAGTATCCCGACATAATTTAAGCTAGTCAGGGGATAAGCAATACTCAATTTTACAGAGCGCAAAGCTAATATCCAATTTACTATTCCTAAACAATAGACAGTAATAGCTAATGCTAATTTTTGAAGAAATTCCCACGTAAATAGTCCCTCATCTGTGTGACTCATGGTATGCTTCATTAGCAACTGTCCAGAAATACTAAATAAAATACTGACAAATAAGATAATATAAGGAATTATTTTAAAGTTTGAAACTTGCGAGATAGATTTCATAGTAAATTTGCCTCAATCGAAATAGTAGGTATAAACCGGATAGTAAACAGCTCATTGTTTTGAATGTTTCGGACTTCGGTCATACCCTCTGTGCAATTCAACTTTCACTTCAGTAAATAAACAAAAAAATTAGTAAGGCTATGTTGAAGTGGCTGACATCAAAATAATCATCGAAGTTTATATCCAAGAGTTAGCAAATAAATACTATATAGCTTGTAAGACGGTTCCTGTATTATGCCAACGTTATTATCGGAGTCGAGTATGCTAAATTCATTCCCGGCTTGGCAATTAGCACAATCAATTTAGGCTTTGCTCAATTGCGAATTACAGATATATTACATATCAAGCCAGTTATGGTTCCAGACTAGTTTTAGTGCGATTGCGTATCCGCCCGCCGTAGGCGATCGCAATATCTATGTCATAGTAGATGCAGACATAAGGAAAATTGAGTGTTTTGCCACAAATTTGTAGACAAATAATAAAAATTTGTATTCAAACTGAGTGTATATTAAGTGTTATTTTTGAACACTGCAACACAATAAGTATCAGAAATCTGCTTGAGAAGAGTAACTATCGATAGATAACTCTACAGTAATGTAATTTACATATTTCTGAGTGATTTTCCTGAATATCAAAATGGAATTTTTGACGAGATTAAGGGCTAATGTAAACTAGCTTTTGTGATCAATCAACTTGCAGCTTACATTGATTCAAGGGAGTTTGAGATTTTTTGACATTATCTTTACTATTGCTTTAGTTTGATTTTTCTTAACTATATGTAATATTAACTAGAGGTTTATCTCATAAGTTATTTGTACATATAATCACTTACTAGAATACCACGAGAAAACAGTGTTGCAAATTTATCGCTATACTTCATCAAAAATTCATTTTAAGGAAATATACTTAAACAAAAACTTTATAAAATCTACACTTTCCTCTCGATAAATCTTTATTTTTAAGAATTTGTATATTTGTCTACCACTTCTTAGCTAATAACCTTGCAGATGTAGCAATTTAGGATCAAACTCTAAAGGTGTAAAGCTAAGAGTTGGAAGAGTAAATTTGTAACTTTAACAACAGCGTAAATAATTGGCATTTTAGTATAAAAACACACCAGATGCGGAAAACTTCTAAATGTTAATCGAGAGTCTGAATTGTTTTCTATTTACCCACGAAAATCTTCAAATTCAGAGATGTCGAACAAAACCTAGTTTAAAATTAGGCTAGTCTAAGTAAAGCAGAAGGTTATATTTCGGAATTCTCTGTTATGGCAATCTTATCTGAGTTGTGAGAAATTTGGATGATGACGAACCGCCAAGTACGCCTTCTCTGCGAGAGGTTTCCGGCAAGGCGCAGCATCTCGTTAGAGAAGTACGCCAAGGAGGAGAGAACAAAAATATTGTTCACAAATCTCATGAATGATTTATGGTTCCTATAGATATAGCTGTCTTAATATAGGATCATATTTGATTTTTCAAAAAACTCCATACAACTCGAAAAGACTGATTTCCTATTTCCTACCCCCCACTCCCTACTTTGCGCCTGAGTAAATCACCTTAGAAATCAAAACAGATTCCTATATCATTTTCAGCAGTTTAAAGTTGAGAAAAAATTAGTTCGTAGTAGTTGAAATTATTTAATCTCTCTAGTTTTTTTTCTAGTAGCTTCAGTTTGTTTGGACTCATTTTCCTGCAAAAGTCTATTAGTAATCATTAAGACAACAATTAGCAATCCAAACTGAATCTGCCAGGGTGCTAATACTAAACTGAAAATAAAGCTAATAACTGCAAATACACTTGCAATATATGCAATTTCATCACTACTCTTTTTAAAGAAGTAGCCAATGGCTAAAGCAGTACACAGTGGTATCAAAAAAAACAAAGGCATTGTACAAATTTCTTAACTAAAAGTTGTTATGCTTGTAAAACAAATTGAAATAGTTTTTGGAAGTGTGGTTAATTTTACATCCAATAAGGTTTTAGCGACAACAGCCAAGCGAAATAAATATTATAGAAAGTCAAGATTACGAAACGCTGTAACTTATACCTATTGAAATATTGCGCTTTTATACTAGTTAGGTATGGCTATACCTGAAATATTAAGCATTTTAACTTTGAGGATGTACCTCATCTGATTTAGAAACGCTGTAATGATTACGAGAGAAAAAGCACTCAAAAGCTTGGCAAATAATTTCTTTTTCTGTGATCGATGTTGCACGTAGCAAGCTTTAAGAGTAGGATACACACTTTTTGGTGATGCTCGTTCTGTCGCCTCAACTCAGTATAGCTGCGCTATGCTATATAAACTCTTGTTTACCCATGCGGATTGAGTGGATTTTGTCTATTTTACCAATTGCGCTCTTGTGAGCAATCATCTGGTAAATTAGCATTTTGGTCTTGCGCCAGGATAAGCATCTAGCATATTACCTTTAAAAGTAGCATTTTCATTTTTTCATTTTAGACACCTAATGCTGAACATTCCTCAACTACTGGCAACTGAAATAAATCTCAAACCCCATCAGGTGCAAAATGCGCTGGAACTTTTGGCGGAGGGTGCAACGATTCCCTTTATTGCACGTTACCGTAAAGAGCGCACTGATGAGATGAATGAAGTGCAGCTACGTGAACTGGCTGATCGATATACTTATTTAACAGAACTGGAAGAACGAAAATCTGTAATTTTAAATGCGATCGCAGAACAAGGTAAACTCACAGATGAGCTTAAAGCCAAAATCTCATCCTGTCTACAAAAAACCGAACTTGAGGATTTATATCTACCCTATCGACCAAAACGACGCACCCGTGCCACTATCGCCAGAGAAAAAGGACTCGAACCACTGGCGGAATTAATCAAATCATTAAATGTAAAAAATACTACTACAACAATTTCCTTAGAAGCAGAAGCGGCTAAGTATATTTCTGAAGCCAAGGGAGTAAAAACAGCAGAAGAAGCGCTCAAGGGTGCTGCTGATATCTTAGCGGAAGAAGTGGCTGAAAAAGCTGAATTACGATCATATATCCGCGATTATCTTCTCGAAGAAGGGGTATTTGTTTCCCGCATCAAAGATGATTATCCCGAAGGTACAACCAAATTTGAGATGTACCGTAACTATCAAATTAAGGTAAAAAATATTGCACCACACAATATGCTGGCGTTGTGTCGAGGTGAAACGGAGAAAGTATTAAGCTTTGAAATTGCTTTTGATGAGGATACAGTACTTTACTATCTTGAGTCGAAAGAAATTAAAACCAAAGTACGGATAATTCGGGATTTTTATCAGGCGATGTTGAAGGATGCATTTAATCGTTTGATGAAAGTCTCTCTAATGGGAGAGGTAATTTCTGAGATTAAAGTCTATGCAGACATAGAATCAATCAAGACATTTGAAACTAATCTGCGAGAGTTGCTGCTGTCTGCACCAGCAGGGATGAAACCAACGCTGGCGATAGACCCTGGATTTAGAACTGGGTGTAAAGTTGCTGTCCTCGACCAAACGGGGAAATTTTTGGAATACCAAGCGGTTTTTCCTCACCAAGCGACTGAACAACGCGCTAAAGCTGCACAAACTGTCAAAAATCTGATTGAAAAGTACAAGATTGAGTTAATTGCCATTGGTAACGGTACAGCGTCCCGCGAGACAGAGGAGTTTGTCACACAAGTATTGGAAACCATAGAACGCAAACCAGTTAAGGTGATGGTAAATGAATCTGGCGCATCTATATATTCTGCTAGTATTGTAGCGCTAGAAGAGTTTCCCGATTTAGATATTACCGTGCGCGGTGCAATTAGCATCGGCCGCCGTTTGCAAGACCCTCTGGCGGAACTGGTGAAAATCGATCCTAAATCTATTGGTGTGGGACAATATCAGCACGATGTCGATCAAAAGTTGCTGAAAAAGAAATTGGATGAGACAGTAGAAAGCTGCGTTAACTACGTCGGCGTAGACTTAAACATGGCCTCCAAAGAACTTCTGACTTCTGTCTCTGGGATTACGGCAACAGTTGCCAATAACGTTGTTGCCTATCGTAACCAGAATGGAGCCTTTAAAAATCGCCGACAACTTTTGAAAGTTCCGAAGCTGGGGCCAAAGGCTTTTGAACAAGCGGCGGGTTTTCTGCGGATTCGCGGCGGTGATAACCCATTGGATAATACAGCAGTGCATCCAGAAAGTTATTCTGTAGTAGAAGCGATCGCATCTGATTTAAATGTGCCATTAAATCAGGTGACACAAATTGCTGAAAAACTTAAAAAGACCAATCTGAAGAAATATGTTACCGATAGCGTCGGCGAACCCACACTGCGCGACATCCTCAGCGAACTAGAAAAACCAGGTAGAGATCCGCGTGCAGAATTTAAGTATGCCACCTTCAGAGAAGGAATTAAGGAAATCAGGGACTTAAAGGTGGGAATGGAACTAGAGGGAATGGTCACAAATGTTGCCAACTTCGGCGCTTTCGTTGATATTGGCGTACATCAAGATGGCTTGGTGCATATATCTCAACTTGCTGATAGATTTGTAGACGATCCCAAAAAAGTTGTCAAAGTCGGACAAGTTGTCAAAGTGCAAGTGTTAGAAATCAACGAAAAACTCAAGCGGATTAGTTTGTCGATGAAAGCAGTTAAACAATAATTAAAAACAGGAAATGGCAGTTTATCAAGTTCGATTAATCAATCCTACACTTGGATTAGATCGTACCATTCCAGTACCAGATGATCAATATATTCTGGATATAGCGGAAGATGCTCGTATCCGCCTACCATCTGGGTGTAAACAAGGCGAATGTTCTGCTTGTGTCGCCAAACTCATTAGCGGTGAAGTTGATCAAAGTGAGCAAAAATTTTTACGCCCAAATGAAGTACAGGCTGGTTATGTTGTTACTTGTGTAACTTACCCCTCGTCTAATTGCACTTTAGAAACCCATCAAGAACAAATCTTGTATAAATCGGCTCTTTACTATCAGCCTGAGTCTGGGAAATCTGAGTGATCTCATATTTGCTTGATTGCTTATTAAACCCGAAGAACCCCTCCCCGCCAAACCTGTGCTTTGTCTCCCTGCCCCGCTTTTCGAGATAGGCTGGGGTGGGGTTATTTTTTTATGGGTAATTTGGCGAACATGATATTAATTTTAAATTCGTAGTGGTGCGTTAAATTTGTTTAATGCACCTTTAAAAAGAAGGGTTCACGGCACTTGTAAGTTTTGCAATTTGTCAAACAGAGTATGGGCGCATAGCTATGCGCCCATACAATATATTGCATCCATACAAAATCTGTTATTGTTTTCTCAATGATCGGCCTAACGATAGAAGGAAATTCTATCTTGCAAGAGAGGTTAAAACCTAGCACATAGTTAAAGATGAGATAAGAAGTTACAAAAAATCTTTAGTGATTAGGTAAGAAAAAATGTTAACACCATTATTAACCGCCCTAGCTACAGCTTTGAGCCTGTTGATTGTTGATTTAGTTGTTCCAGGCGTTAATATTGCTAATTTTCCCGCAGCTATGATTGCTGCTTTAGTAATTGGTCTAATTAATGGTTCAGTTAAACCAATTCTATCTACTCTTTCTTTACCACTTAACTTTCTATCGTTTGGAGCATTTTCGCTCGTCGTCAACGGTTTGTGTTTCTGGTTAGCAGCAGTATTAGTTCCTGGGTTCGCAGTTCGCGGGATTATTGGTTTCCTTCTTGGGCCAGTGATTCTTACCTTTGCTAACACCTTAATTAACAACTACTTTGTTGAAAGAAACCTTTTAACTGGCAGTGGTGATATTAAAAGCCAAGATCAGTTACCTTCTAGATAACTCTCCATAGGAGTAGAAATATTAATTATATTCTGTTTCTACTCTATATAAAATCTCCGAATTAAGATAATTCATTAGGTAGATTTCCTAATTCGGTATCTTTACCAGAATGTAATTAAAGAAAATCACAAAAATACAGCACAATCATGAAATTAGTTCGTTTTCTTCTAGGTTTGTTAGTGCCTCCTTTAGGCGTTTTCCTAACAGTTGGAGTTGGCCCAACTCTATTTATTAACATCTTGCTCACAGTTCTAGGTTGGCTACCAGGTAGTATTCATGCAATTTGGGTGATTGCCAAGCATGATGAACAACTGAATAGAGAAGGAAATATTTACTAATACGCTAGATAAATTTTAGCGAATCTTAAGTATGGTGCGTTAGGCTTAAAGCCTAACGCACCATTTCAGTTTTTAGCAGAATTATATGTTATAAATTTAACTTGCATAATTAGCGGGTAAATATGTCTACCCCACAAGAGCTTTATTTAATTCAATTTAGGACTAGCACTTTCAAGGTGGATAAAAGTTTTGCTCAATAAACTACTCTTTAACCTCTTAACTCTGTGTTTCTTATAGCTTCGTGGTTAAACTTTTACACCGCAGAGGCGCGGAAGGCGCAGAGAAAAAAAGATATTTTACCAGTCACCTTAAGGACTTCCAAGTAAAAATATTCAATTATTTATCGGAGTTAATTTAGATATTTTCTAGCTTATTAAGCAGTGGGTTATACCAAAGGCTAACGCACCCTACGAAAACTGAGTCTTTAATAATTATAAATATACGTTTTAGGGGCACAGCAATGCTGTACCCCTACGAAAATTTTATATGTATCTAAGTTTTGTGAAAAAGCAGTCTAGTCTATTTATGAATAGTATCCCGCTCTTTATTAGCAGGTTCCTTATCTTTGAATAAGTCAGCCGCTGTTAAGAGTAACTCTCTCAACGTTTGTTTGATTTGGTGTTCTTTTCTTGCTAGAGATGTACCAGCTTCACCCAGTTTATCTTCTAGCTGCGATCGCTTTTCTTCTACCTGTACAGCCATAGATTCTGCTTGCGGACGAGCTTTGTCATACCAGTGTTTAGCCTCGTCTAGATAATCTTGAACCTCCATATTACGTCCGCCATAGCGTGCAGCTAAGTTAGCTCGCACAATCGCTAACTGCGCTTGCAGTTGGGCGTAACGTTTCTTTAATAATCCTGCTTCTTCACTATCTTTAAGGGCATTGATAGCAGAATCAATTGCAGTTTTAGTACTAGCAGGTTTTTCCTTACCCGTTTCTTCAATTTCTGCCAAAATTACATCAACCTCTTGCTGGAGTTGTTCTTCTTCACCATCTAGTTGAGCCTGTAGCCTCTTTATATCTGTCTGAGTTTGAGCAATGCTTTCGTGTCTTCTGCTATTAATCCCTTCCAGTGCTCCTTCAATAGAAGCTGTTACTTCATCTTTGAGGTCACTACCTTTTTCTTGGAAGTTTTCAATTACAGCAGAAACAGCATCTTTAACAAGACTACGAACTTCACTTGAACCTTGTTTAAACTCAGAAGCTACTTGAGAAACTGCGGATTTCACAATTTCTCGAATCCGTTCAGTTCTTAACTGTCCAGTTTCTTTAGCTTGTTGTAAGTCTGCTTGAATTTGTTGTTTGATATTGTTAGGCATTTTCAACTCTTAGGGTTTAACTATTTTGGATAAAATTTTGTAGACATATTCCCATAACCATATTATTGCGTAGTCTCAGAAGGCTCGGCACTTCCTTTAGATAGAAAATAATAACCTTTAGGAGGTGATGTGTAGTATGTTACCAATTCGTGAGATGATTAAAATTTATTACTAGTAATTGAGATAAAAATATGTGGCAAGTAAATATTACTTGTACGGACGATGCCTGGAAACTCTATGGTACTGAATTTAAAGCGATCGCAGAAAAGTATCAAGGAGAATTGATTAGTTCCAAAAAAAAGTCAGATGGCACACGCATTATGTCCTATAAGATTGAGGATGTTAATGATGCAGAAGCTTTTCAAGAAGATTGTGCAAATTTTTCTGGATTTACAACTTACTTTGAATCCCTATAGCATTGGTTTTAATACTTATGTTTGCAACCAGTATGTCAAAATCGGGAGAAGTTAATTGAAAAAATTACTCACATTAGTGTTAATAACGTTTTTGTTATTCATAAGCACTTTTAATTTACCTGCTAGTGCAGCAGACACAGTTAACGGTGAACAAATATTTAGTGTTCATTGTGCTGGTTGTCATATCAACGGCAGCAACATAATTAGACGAGGTAAAAATCTCAAAAAGCCAGCGCTGAAAAAATATGGTATGGATTCAATAGAGGCGGTTACATCTATAGTTACCAATGGTAAAAATAATATGTCAGCCTACAAAGAACGCCTCACTGAACAGCAAATCCAAGATGTTGCTGCTTACGTTCTCGAAGAAGCTGGAAAAGACTGGCGTTAAAAAGTTAGGAGTTGGGAATTAAGAGGTAGAAGTTAAAACTTTAGCAGTTATTAGCTCTAGCAGCCTTAAATCATTCATAATAAAGTAGAAACCTTAAAAAGGCTGTAAAAATCAGCTTGTAAACTCACTAATTATTAACTCTTCTCACTTCTAACTCCTAAATTTGAAAATGAACTTACCCGCAGCTAGCCGTCTCCAATTTACTCCCGATTTGAACATCTGCCGCATATTAAATGGGATGTGGCAAGTCTCTGGCGCGCACGGACGGATAAATCCCCAAGCTGCCATCGAGACTATGTTCAAATATTTAGATGCAGGCTTTACCACTTGGGATTTAGCAGACCATTATGGCCCGGCTGAAGACTTTATTGGTGAGTTTCGCTGTCAACTAATTGATACTCGTGGTAAAGATGCTTTATCTCAGGTACAAGCCTTTACAAAATGGGTTCCTCGTCCAGGGAAAATGACCAAGAAACTGGTTGAGGAAAATATTGATATTTCCCTGAGAAGGATGAATGTGGAATCGTTGGATTTGATGCAATTCCATTGGTGGGAATATCAGGATAAAAATTACCTGGATGCTCTCAAATATATGGCAGAGCTTCAGACTGAGGGAAAAATTAAGCATCTAGGTTTAACTAATTTTGACACAGAAAACCTGAAGATTATTACCGAAGCAGGCATCAAAATTGTTTCTAACCAAGTACAATTTTCTCTGGTTGACCGCCGCCCCGAAGTTAATATGGTAGAGTTTTGTCAACAGCATGACATAAAGCTTTTTACTTACGGTACATTGTGCGGCGGTTTGTTATCAGAAAACTATTTGGGCAAACCTGAACCACGAGGATTTGATTTATCCACTGCTAGTTTGAAAAAATATAAAAATATGATCGATGCTTGGGGTGGTTGGCAATTATTTCAAGAGTTGCTGGCTATCCTGAAGGAAATTGCTAATAAGCATGGGGTCAGCATTTCTAACGTAGCAGTGCGTTACATTTTAGATCAGCCAACTGTGGGAGGTGTAATAGTTGGTGCCAGACTTGGCGTATCTGAACATATAGAAGATAACGCCAAAGTATTTAGTTTTAGTTTAGATGCAGACGATCGCGATCGCATCAGTGCAGTATCTCGCCAGTCACGCGATTTGTACCAGCTAATCGGCGATTGCGGCGACGAATATCGGCGATAATTTCAGTAATTCGGGATAATACGGTGAAGGTTACTGTGGAAACTAGTAGCGCAAGGCGGAAGTCAAAAGTCAAAAGTTTTATGGAATAAACTCTTTAGAGATTTTAAATGGTTGCTCTATTTACGCCGTGGTGTACTAGTGCTGTCAGCCATGCTCCTAAGCTACAGCTATTGCTACACAGTATGATTTTTGTCGGCTTTCCCAGAGAAGAGATTCAATGAAGATAAGGGAGATGCGACGATCGCGTTACTCTTAAATTAATCGGCGACAATGTAAAAAGTTTCTGCAATCAGTCCTCTAGACTCGTCGCCGAGTATAAAAGACTCGTTGGCGAGTATAAAAGACTCATTCACGAGTGTAAAAGACTCGTCGCCGAGTATCAAAGACTCGTTGGCGAGTGTAAAAGACTCATCGCCGAGTATAAAAGACTCGTCGCCGAGTATAAAAGACTTGTCGCCGAGTATAAAAGACTCGTTTGCGAGTATCAAAGACTCGTTGGCTGTTTGGTAGAGTATGTTAGCGACAGCATAGAGCGGTTCCCATTCAGATGCGGTACAAAATTATATCGCAAGATGTAGGGGCACCTTACGTAAGCGAGAAACGCTATAACGCAGTAAAAACATGGAAGGTGCTTTACATTCCTAACGCACCTATGAAGGTTATTAATCTACTTCATACATCTGTTTATGCTTGGCTAAAAGCTCTTGATATTTCTCATTTGTCTTTGCTTCTACCCACTTAGCTTTAAATATAGCTGCTGATTCTGCTTTAACTGGGTCTACTTCATAGGGAAGAATCTCTTTTTTAGAACCTGAATCTTCCGAATTTGGTTTATACTTCCTGCCGCTTTTATGATTAGCATAACGACGAGAGCGAGTATAGCCCATTTGGATAAATTTACGTGCCATATCTGCGCCGACAAAATCATCTTTCTTTAAATAATTAAGAAAAATCTCGTAAATTTTCTCACTCGACTCTCTAGCAATCTCAGGAGTTTTGAACCGCCAGTAAGGAAGAATTTCTGATTTGTATGGTTCTACCAAAAGTACACCCTGCTCGCCTTTTCCAACGCGATATAGTTCAGGATGTTGGCGAAAATCAATATTTTTAAAGTCTAAAGAATAATCAAAAGCCATGCTAAGTGTTTATTATTCATAATAGACTTTAAGAAAAAAGCCGAGCTTCTATCTCTGTAGGGAAATTTTTTTTATTATGCTATCTAGCACCCAATCCGCGAATAGTGTCCTTGCGCCAGGAAATCTGCGTAAAGTGCATCACATAGCCCTCAACGTCCAGGATATGCAAGCTTCCCGCTACTTTTATGGCACAATCTTGGGTTTGCACGAACTCACAGGCGACGAAGTACCCGCAACCTTGACGGAACTTGTCGCATCTGGGAAAGTAGCCAACTTCATCACCCCGGATGGAACGATACTCGATTTATTTGGGGAACCAGAATTATCACCACCAGATCCCAATCCAGAGAAGACATTCACCAGAGCATACCATCTGGCTTTTGATATCGACCCGCAGTTATTTGAGCAAGCGGTGACAGTGATCAGAGAAAATAAAATAGCGATCGCACATGGCCCAGTCACTCGTCCTACTGGTAGAGGCGTGTATTTTTATGATCCAGATGGCTTTATGATTGAAATTCGTTGCGATCCAGAAGCTAGTTAACTAAAGGTAATAAAAAAAGTATCTACTATGACTGCGAAAATCACGCAAATATTTAAACTAATTGAAGACACAATCAAAAAACCGCCAATTCCACACGAACCATACAAGCAATCATTGAAAGCCTGGGCGATGTATTGTTTGCGAGACAAAGGTTTTATAGTCGTTTATGCTCAAAATGCCGACTTTGCCATTGAAAGGAAACGTGAAGAAAAGCTATATTTTAAAGTTTCAAATAGCCCCGATGATTTAGATAATTCTATTAGCTGGATTGTTTGGGATAGTGCAACCAAAAGCGCCAGTCTCATTCCCCAAAAAATAGAGTGATACCAGAAAAGTGCTGTAACCAAATAATTCGTAATTAATGATGCAGAGTAACCACCTGTCTTCTATCGAGTAATTACGAATTAATTTTACTATCCTTGTTCTCCAGACAACTGCTGCACAAATATTTGATGTTCTGGCGAATTTAATCCCAACTGCAACACAGCCAATACTTGTTGCATATTGCCTGCAAGTAAATCTGACATTGGCAACCACAAGCCAGGAAATACTTGACTTTTGATAATTCCATCTGCGTCCACTTCTAAAGAGACATATTCTCCTTGTTGCAGGCGAAACCAATCTAATTTATTTTCAAATATTTGCCAAACAATATATTCTTTAACCCCATTACGACCATAGATTTTTTTCTTGTCATGTAAATCAATAGCAACACTGCTAGCTGCTATCTCTATTACGAGTTCTGGCGCACCTTCAATGTAATCATCATCACTCAAACGAGATTGTCCTTGAGATGTTGGTGTGATTAATAACACTCCATCTGGTTGCGGTTCATTGTCTCGATCTAAGCGGACTGTTGGCTCAATTCCCAATCTCACACCAGGAGTGGCAATTTGGTAAGTCCACAACCAACCTATTAGATGACCATGTGGTTCAGCATGACTTTCAAAGCGTAATGGGGATGCCAAGTATACAACTCCTTCAATTAATTCTGCCTTTTGATGACGGGGCATTGCTTGATAGCGGCGCTCAAATTCGTAGCGAGTGAGGCGATCGCCATTCTCTAAAGGAGGAATTCGCTGTTTGAGTGATAAATTGACCATGATTTTCTGCTCTGGCAAGGAGTCTTACTTTATTATGACTTGACACCTTAATTACGAATTAGTATTGGGTTTCTCAAACACCATTAAATGCTGTTGAGGTAACAAGTTTTTAGTTTCACGCCAAACCAAACCAACCGCTTGCATTTCTTTGCGGACTTGGTTTTGATTCATCTTGTGCAGACCTTTAATCATAATAAAAGGATTTTCGCCCCGATATTCAACCAGCACCACCCGACCACTTGGTTTAAGAGCTTTCACAATCCCTTGCATCACTTCTTGGGGATACTCAAGTTCATGATAAGCATCTACCATCAACGCCAAATCGATACTTTCAGATGCTAAGTTTGGCTCACTAAGGGTTGCTAAAACAGGCTCAACATTAATGATATTTTTCTCTTTTTTGAATAACTCAATGATTTCCAACATTTCTGGTTGAACATCTACAGCCAGCACTTTACCTGCTGTTAATAGCGGCGCGATGCGAAAGCTTAAGTAACCTGTACCAGCGCCAATATCGGCCACTACATCGTTAGGTTTCAGATTGAGGAGGCTGACTATTTTACTTGGCTGTTCCTCTCCCTCTCGGCTTGGACGTTCTAGCCACCCAGCGCCTGTGTATCCCATAACTTTGGCAATTTCTCGGCCCATGTAATATTTGCCGATCCCATCTGGACTATGGATAATCCGCTGTTCGTAAACTGGAACCGATAAAGAATCTGCTCTTACTATAGAAGTTGGGTAAACTAGCAAGCATTCTACTATTAACAAGAAAATTACTATAAAAGGTAAAATTTTAAGCTTGTAGTTATAACTCATCCTTTTTTGTAGTTTAATCAAATCTAAGTTTTACCTATTCATCTTATTCTTGATAAAGATGAAATTACGGCGGATGCCACCCAGCTTCTACCCAAAAACGACTAGCAGAATTTATTTAATGATTTGACATCAGCGCGAAGCCCTGGAAGTGGCTGCTCTTTGCAAATTAGCTAGAGCGCGATTGTAATTCAAAATAGCTGTAACTCGATTACCTTCTGCTCTTGTCAGGTCATTTTCAGCATCAATCACCTCTGTTTGAGTACCCACACCAGCTTGGAACCTCAGCCTTGCTAACTTCAGAGCTTCGCTAGCTTGATTTAAAGCCACACTAGAAGTCTGCACATTATTTAAATTGGATTGCAATTGAGAGTAGTACTGTTCTACATCAAAGCGAATTAGGTCACGCTGGCTACCAAATTGAGTCTCTGCGATCGCAATATTAGCTCTCGACTGAGCCGCCCTTGCTCTTGCCGCTCCTCCATCAAACAAAGTTAAATTTCCGTCGAGTCCTAATGAATAGCCATCAGTAATGCCAATGCCATCATCGAACTGATCTTGCAGATTGTAGTTACCTGTCAAACTAATTTGCGGCCCTAGCTGTGAAAGTGCTTGTCGCCGCCGTTGCTCACCAATGTTACGTTGTGCTAATTGCTGTTGCAGTTCTGGACGATTTTGAAAGGCTCGGACAATAGTTTCTTCTAGTGTTGGTTGCCAAAGACCGGCTAATTGTACCGGATCTGCCGCAGTGATATTAACCGACTGTGCCAAACTTAACCGAGTTGCTAACCGACGACGGGCAATTCGTTGCTCCGAAAGAGAATCAGTCAGTTCTTGTTGGGCGTTTGCTAAATTCACCTGAGCTTGCAACACATCGAACCGCGTACCTACTCCAGCCTGCTCTCTGGCTTGAGTATCTCGCAAACTAGCCTGGGCATTCTCCACAGCAGACCGATTAATTCGTGCTTGTTCATCTGCTTGTTGCAAATCGTAATATTCAGTCGTGACATTCAGTTCGATTTCCTGAGATGCATTCTCAACATCTAATTGATCTATCCGTAGCTGTTCCTCGGTCGCTTGGATATTAGCTTGTCGGTTCCCGGAAGTATAGAGGTCATAATTCAGTTGTGCTGAACCATTAAAAGAGGTGCTAGCTTGAGATGAACTGTTAGTAAAACCATTACCACGATTAGTCAAACTGCTGTCAATATTAACATTAGGAAGCAAGGCGGCTTGAGACTCACGTAGCGCCGAGCGACTGCGTTCTAGCTCTAATATGGCTACTTGTAAGTCTTGATTGTTACGTTTTGCTAGTTCCAAAGCTTGTGCCAAACTGATTGGCACAGTTCCCTGAACCTTTACTTCCTCTGGTTTGGTAGGCAATTGGAGAGGATTGGGATTGGGGTTGAGGTTACCCTGAACCTTTACAGTGCTTGAGGAATTCTGCGGTGCTGGGGGATTCGCTGCACTTGCTATTGGAAACAGAATAGCGCTCACTACGCTAATCCAGGTAAAATGTACGAAGAATAAGCTGAAATTCATAATCTAGATGTAGTCATTAATTAGGTTTCTTTGAGGATACAATCAAAAGTTTTCATCCTGATTGACTACAGAGATTTAAGTCTTAAATTCTCCCTCTAAAGGTTGATATTAACAAATTAGCCGACAATCAAACCATCCTGAACTCGAATAATCCTTTTGGTTTGAGCAGCGATATCTGGCTCATGAGTGACAATCACAATTGTGATACCCTGGTCATTAAGTTCTGTCAGCAAACTCATCACCTCATGGGAAGTTTCAGTATCTAAAGCTCCTGTTGGCTCATCTGCCAAGACTAATGCAGGTCGGTTGACCAAAGCACGAGCGATCGCTACTCGTTGTTGTTGTCCCCCAGAAAGTTGACTAGGACGGTTAGATATGCGTGCCTCTAGCCCTACTTTTTCTAGAGCTTCTAATGCCCTTTCACGGCGTTTTGGTTTCGGTAAGTTAGCGTAAACCATTGGCAACATAACGTTTTCCAGCGCTGTTGCCCGTGCCAATAGGTTAAATTGTTGGAAAACAAAACCTATTCTTTGGTTGCGGATATAGGCTAATTCATCATCATCAAAAGTTGTCAGGTTTCTGCCTTCAAAAATATAGTCTCCAGTTGTAGGACGATCCAGACATCCCAAAATATTCATGAGCGTGGATTTACCCGAACCTGACGCACCCATAATCGACACATATTCCCCTTCCTCGATGGAAAGTTCAATTCCCTTAAGGATTGGAACACTAACCTCTCCCAAGTAATAGGTTTTGGTAATAGATTCCATCCAAATCATGGTTGGCATAAAAGTTACGAATTACGAATTATTTAGTCGCTTCTCAAAGCGGTGATTGGATCTAATTTGGCGGCATTCCGCGCTGGAACCACCCCAGCGATTAAGCCAACGGTTAACGAGAGTCCAAAGCCAGCAATGATCGATAAGAAAGAAATGACAAAGGGAAATTTGAAAATGTTTGCAGCTATAAAGGCTAATAAAACGCCAGATGCCATCCCAATACCTCCACCAGCAATGGAAATCACGATCGCTTCAGCTAAAAATTGATTCAGTATTGCAGAATTGGTGGCTCCTACGGCTTTGCGAATCCCGATTTCTCGCGTCCGCTCGACCACAGAAACCAGCATAATATTGGCAATACCAATTCCGCCAACCACTAACGAAATGCCAGCGATCGCTACTACCATGACTGTAAATAAACCCACAACATTAGTGAAGGTACTAATAATATCGGCTTGATTGGTCAGCCGAAAATCATCAGCTTGTGGCGGATAAATGTTGTGACGTAGCCGTAAGAGATTGGTGACTTGAAACTGAGCGGCTTCTAACTCCTCTTGATTAGCACCTTTAACTAAAATTCCATTTACAGAAACGCCTACCAGGGCATTGTTACCAACTAGCCTTTTGGACATACTAGTTAGAGGAATGAAAATCTGGTCATCTCGATCCATCGGCCCTTGAGAACCTTTAGGTTCCATCACCCCAATAACTTCGTAAGCTTCTCCCTGAATACGAATTCTCTCGCCGATAGGGTTTACACCCTGTCCGAAGAGTGTGCTTTGGACTGTAGGGCCAAGAATGGCCAGCTGTGCGGCAGTATCTAATTCTTCCTGAGTAAAATACCTTCCTTGTTGAGGGCGGGTATTTCTCACTTCTGGGTAATTCAAATCTGTGCCATAAATGGTTGTTGAGGTATTCTGTCCTGCATATACAACTTGGGCAGTCCGTTGGAGATAAGCAGAAACCATCTGTGCTGATGGTGCTTGTGTAGCGATCGCCTTTGCATCTTCCCAGGTCAAAGTGCTGCTAGAACCTACTCCTTGTCTGACATTCCCGCTTCTTGCAGCACCCGCCAAGATTTGGATCACATCTGTACCCAACGCTTGTATCTGTTGCTCAACCCCCTTTTGCACTCCCTGACCGACAGAAGTAATGGCAATAACTGAGGAAATTCCAATAATTACGCTCAACATAGTTAAACCTGTGCGTAATTTGTTACTCCACAGAGTCTCTGCCGCCATTGTCAAGATTTCCAGCAACGGTACTGTGCGGGTCTTCTTAGCTTTGTAAAAGCCCTTAAATATCTTAAACATAAGGTTTCATTTAAAACTCATTTCTTCCTTAAGGGGAACCACCGCCTGAACGATTTCCGCCCCCACCAGTTCCTCTTCCTCCTCCTCCTAGACCAGGAAAAACTCCTCCTCGTGGTGTTGATTGCGGACGTGATCCTGGTGGAAAACTCAGTAATACTCGCTCGTTTCCTGTCAATCCAGACTTAACTTCGGTGAAGTTATTCACGGTAACGCCAGTCTCGATGCGAGTAAACACAGGTTTATTACTTGCTCCAGCCACAAACACACCTGTGGCATTGTCTTGGCGCACTACTGAGGCAGTTGGCACTACTAGAACATTTTCAACTTGACCGACTTGAAAATCTACTTCTACATTCATTCCAGATCGCAGTAGCCTTTGAGGATCTGAAAGTGATACTCTCACTTCAAAACTGGTAACATTTTGCTCTACTATTGCTTGGGCAGCAATTTGACTAACTTTACCTTCAAAGGTTTTTCCTGGGTAGGCATCTGCTTGAATTGAGACTTTTTGACCAAGGCGGATTTTGGAAATATTTGTTTCCGCTAAACTTGCGACAACTTCATTTGTTGAAGCTAGAGACAAGATTGAAGAAGAAGAAGAGGAAGCTACTTCACTACTAGCAGTTGTGGGTGTCACAAAAGCGCCGGGATCAGCAAACTTCTTTGTCACCACCCCATCAAAAGGGGCGCGAATTACCGTGTCATTGATTTGGGCTTGGATGTTTTGCAGCGAACCACGAGCAGATGTTACCTGGGCGCGGGCTGCGTCAATATCTTCTTGGCGCGTTCCGGCTTTCACAAGTGCCAAAGCTTGTTGTCTCTGCTTCACGACAGCTTGTGCTTGTTCGATGTCTTCTGGACGTGACCCAGCTTTTTGCAACCCTAGTGCTTGCTGTGCTTCATTTACACTAGCTTGAGCGCTGTCACGAGTGGCACGGATTTGGTTAAGAGTCTGAAGGGAAATACCGCCTGCATTGTAAAGTTGTTGATTACGGACAAAATCATCTTCTGCTTGGCGAAGGGCGGCTTGAGCGCTTTGCAAGCGTGCCTGTGCTTGGGCAATCTCTTGAGAGCGATTGCCTGCTTCTACCTTTTGCAAATTCGCCTGGGCTTCGTCTAATGCTCCTTGTGCTTGAGCAATATCTTGAGGGCGATTACCTGCGATCGCTTTTTGCAAATTTGCCTCGGCTTGTGCCAATTGTCCTTGAGCAGAGGTGAGTTGCCCCCGCAGGTTGGAATCATCCATATAAGCGACAATCTGCCCTTGTTTGACAATATCCCCTTCCTTGGCCAGCAGTGTTTTCAAGATGCCTGAATTTTTAGGGCTGAGGTTAATTGACCGCTCAGGCTTGACTGTTCCGTTGGCTGAAACTGTGATTGTTAAACTCTGCCTTTGTACAGGTCTTGTCAGCACTCGACGGCTGGCTTCTTGCCGGGAAACAACAGCTACTTGATAGTAAACTGCATAGCCAATTCCACCCAAGAGACAAAAAGCAATTAACCAAGACAGCCAATTACGTCTGCTCTTTTTTTTCTTTACCTCTGGAACCAAAAGTGGTGAATCTACGGGCTTGGATGTATCGATTTTCATATTTATTTTATTTAAAAAGAATGCTTACCAAGCTAATTTTTCACGCCTAAAACTATAGCGTGGTAGCCCTATACTGACAATTATTTTGAGTTTTTAGTGTTTTATTGCGATCGCCAACAACGTAGACTTTCGTCTGTGCAATTGCAGGTGCAGCCAAAAGAGTGGGAACAACAATCAGCGCAGCAACAGCTAAAGCTATCGATACACGGTTTGGTTTCAACACGGAATTAACTCCTTACTAGCATTAAAGTTCTATTCTGCTGAGGTTTGCATTTAGCAATCTTAGACAGTTGCCTTTGTTTTGATAATATTTACCTCATCGTATAAATTCATACATTATAATTATTGATCAAAAAATTCCAGTCTATGTATGACCAAAGTCACTAGTAATTTCAGACTGATGTATGACCAAAGTCATCAGTTTTTAATGGGGACTGAGAGGACAACGGGAATTAAGGTTTCTGTTAATAAGCTAATCGTCATTTAAATTGCATCATTTTTATGGTGATAAAAGCTGCAAACCCTCTCCCCTGCTCCCTGCCCCCTGCCCCCCTGCGATCTCAATGTGCAAAGTAAATGCTTAACAGCTTACTTCTTTCTTCCTGCCTCCTGCCTTTCTTTGTAAGATTTTACTGCCGTCAATAGCGGAGATCGTTTAAGCTAGCTGAAAGATTCTTTGATTAGTGGCTTAAAGGCGGTATTGTGCCTAAATATGTTCGTTTGATTTCTTTTCTAATGGCCTGTAGTTTGTGGAGTATGCCAAAAGCCGCTAACGCGCAGGCATTAATACCCCACACACTGCAATTAGATGCAACAAAGTTAGAGAAGCAGGGGTTGAGCTTGGCACAAGAGGCGGCTCAACTAGCTCAGTTTCAACAGGTTGAATTAGCTTTGCCACGAGCGCGGCTGGCTAGTCAACTGGCTCCGAAGAATGATAAGGTGTGGTTGCTCTTAGGTGGATTGCAACTGCAAACTAAAGAGTTTGACGCGGCGATCGCTAGCCTGAAAAAAGCGCAATCTATCAACCCCAAAAATGGTGATATTTTGTTTGCTATGGGTTCAGCTAATTTTCAGCAAAAAAATTACCAAGCAGCTCTTGTCAATTACCAAGATGGTTTGAAGTTAAAACCCAACGATCCAGAAGGGTTGTTTAATTTGGGTAATGCTTACTTTATGCTGGGCCGATTGCCAGATGCAATTACGCAGTACAACACAGCAGTCTCTCAAGATAAAAAATTCTGGCCAGCCCTCAACAATATTGGCTTAATCAACTACGAACAGGGTAATATCCCCGAAGCGATTAAGCGGTGGCAATCTGCTGTAACCCTTGATAAACAAGCCGCAGAACCTTTATTGGCTTTGGCAGTGGCACTGTATACTAAAGGCGAGCGCCAACAAGGACTAACCTTCGGAGAAGCCGCACTCCGCATCGATTCGCGCTATGCTAATTTGGATTTCCTTAAAGAAAATCTCTGGGGCGATCGGCTACTGTCTGATACGAAAAAATTCCTAGAATTACCTCGTATTCAAGCAGCCTTACAGCAACGAGAAAACTCATTATCAGCCCCTGAACAACAACCTACCCAATAATATAGGAGTTAAGAGTTAGGAGTTAAAAGTAAATATTTCAACTGATAACTCATAACTTTCCTATTACCACTTGCCTAACAGTACCTTTTCGTAGTACATCTATACTAAATAAATACAGTAGCTAGTCGCCCAAAAACGTTTGCGGGCGAGTATTCCTGAAACAAGTCGTCAATTCTCAACAGTCGTCTGTGGGTAGAAGTGCGATGATTTGGTCAACAAACTGCTGATGGTCAACAACTGGCTTAGAAATGTAGCCATCAGCACCGCTTTGTTTGAGAAAGTTTTCGCGATCGCCTTCCATAGCGTGTGCTGTCACCAAAATAACAGGTAAGTTTGCTGTTTTTGGGTCAGATTTTAACATTTGTGTAATTTTGATTCCATCAACAGACTTACCTTGGTAAACACTTCTAGACAGAGAAACATCCATCAAAATCAGGTCGGCTTCTCCTGATTGGGCAATTTTCATTACTTCTTCAACATTTTCAGTGTGTTTTACTCCCAAGCCGCCACGTTTGGACAAAATCTTGGAAAAAACGCGAGCATTAATTAGATCGTCTTCGACAATTAAAACAGTTTTCATGAGAATTTTAGTTATAGAGGTAGAGGTAAGGGGATTAGGCAATTCAAAATTAAAAATGAGAAAATGCAGTCATGGCAAGTATCCTGGCTATGGAGTCGATACAAATTAAGTGTGCAGCAAATTATCATTCCATTAAAACAGCTACCTGCTATCTGTTTCCTTTTTAATAGTCAATGTACATCCTTGTCATCAAGGATGATACTACTGCTTTTTCTTTTATGACTATCAATATTTTGTTAGGAATCCCATTTCATCCGTTATGCTGTGGTTGCTGCAATATTGAGTTCTGTCGGCTTTTGTGTAGTTAAATTTCAGGGAAAAAACTCATGGCAAAACAGTTAAACCTTCTCTCTACGGGACAGGTAATTACAACAGCCCTGCATACCGAGATGCAACGGTCTTATCTAGAATATGCCATGAGCGTGATTGTCGGGCGAGCGCTACCAGACGTGCGTGATGGCTTAAAACCAGTGCATCGCCGCATTCTATATGCCATGCACGAACTCGGTTTAGTACCAGATAGACCCTATCGAAAATGTGCCCGTGTAGTGGGTGATGTGTTGGGTAAATACCATCCCCACGGCGACCAATCAGTTTACGATGCCTTAGTGAGGCTGGTACAAGATTTTTCTAGCCGCTATCCTTTACTAGCAGGACACGGTAACTTTGGCAGCGTCGATAATGACCCTCCAGCGGCGATGCGTTACACAGAAACCCGCCTCGCACCTATCAGCCATGAGGGAATGCTGACAGAAATTGGCGAAGAAACTGTGGAATTTGTCGGGAACTTCGATAATTCCCAGCAAGAACCAACGGTGTTACCTGCTCAGTTGCCGTTTCTATTGCTCAATGGCTGCTCTGGTATTGCTGTGGGAATGGCAACGAATGTTCCACCCCACAACTTGGGGGAAGTTGTTGATGGGTTAATTGCCTTAATCGACAACCCAGATTTGCCAGATGAAAAATTATTTGAGTTAATTCCAGGGCCAGACTTTCCCACTGGTGGAGAAATAATTGGTGAGACTGGAATTCGAGAAGCATATACCACAGGTAAAGGTGGGATTCTGCTGCGGGGAGTCGCAACTTTGGAGGAAATTCCAGCCACAAGGGGAAGCAAGCGACGGACGGCAATTATCATTACAGAGTTGCCATATCAAGTGAATAAGGCTGCCTGGATTGAGAAGGTAGCGGATTTAGTAAATCAAGCTCGTTTGCAAGGAATTTCTGATCTTCGGGATGAGAGCGATCGCGAAGGGATGCGGGTGGTAATTGAACTCAAACGCGATACCAATCCCCAAGAAGTTCTCCAGCATTTATATCATCAAACTGCTTTGCAAATGACTTTTGGGGCGATTCTCCTAGCAATAGTCAATGGACAACCCTGCCAGTTAAGTTTGCGTCAACTGTTGCAGGAGTTTTTGACTTTCCGAGAAGAGACACTAAACCGTCGCTACAACTACGAGTTGGGGAAGGCCCAAAGTCGTGTGCATTTGGTGGAAGGTTTACTTAAAGCACTATCTAATTTGGATCGGGTAATTGAAATTTTGCGGCAAGCTCCTGATGGGAGTACGGCAAAAATCAACCTTTGTAGCCAACTAGATTTGAGCGAGGTACAAGGGGATGCAATTTTGGCTATGCCGTTGCGCCGCCTCACTAGTTTAGAACAGCAAAATTTGCAGCAGGAATTTGAACAGATAAGTGAACAAATTAGTTTATTAGAGCGATTACTCAACGATCGCCGGGAATTATTAAAGGTGCTGAAAAAAGATTTGCGATCGCTCAAGCGCAAGTACAGCGATCCCCGGCGTACTAAGTTAGCACCTAACGGCAGCGACACAAGAATACAAGAGGACAAAGGAACAAGAGGAGTAGAGGAAGAAGAATTTAAATCTTCTGAACCGGCAGAGGAAGCGATTTTAGAGTTTAGCCAACGGGGTTATGTGCGCCGCACCCAACCATCTGGGAAAAAGTCAAAAGTTGAAAATGGTTTGCATGATAATGACTTCATTATCCAAACTGTGTTGACTGACGCAGAGAAAGACTTGCTAGTACTAAGCGCTAGCGGCAAAGTCTATCCTGTGAATGTGGGAGAAATTCCCCTAACTACTGGGCGTTCTCCACGAGGGAAACCTTTGATTACTATGCTCAGTAGTACTGCTCAAGGCGCTCAAGAAGCTGTGGTTAGCCGCTTTTTGCTGCCGGAAAATCTTGAAACTAAGCAGATGATTCTTTTAACAAAACAGGGACGAATTAAGCGGCTGTCTCTGGGAGAATTTACTAACTTGACTCGACGCGGAATCACGATTTTGAAGCTCAAAGACGATGACGAATTGTCATTTACCCAGTTCGCCAAACCAGGGGATCATCTGATTTTAGCTAGTTCCGGTGGGCGACTGTTGCGCTTTGCAGTTAATGATGAACAACTACCGGTCATGGGACGTGCAGCGATGGGTTTACAAGCATTTCGCTTATTAAAAAATCAGCAAATGGTTGGCTGTGCCACTGTCGGTAAAGATGACCAGTTACTGCTAGTTACTCAAGAAGGATATGCGAAACGAATGCCTGCGAGTCAGCTAAGAGCGGCTAATCGCGGCGATTTAGGGACGCAATCGATGAAATTTGCCAGCAAAACTGACAACTTAGCTGGTATGGTTATAGCGACGATCGCATCTGGCGAGGTAGCTTTAGTGACGAATAAGGAGCGGGTAGTGCGGTTACCTCTGGAAACTGTGCCAATATTGGGCAGAGATGTTAAAGGTGAGAGTATCATCCAACTCAACCGCGATGAAAAAATTATCACCGTTGCCGAAGTGCGATCGTAAATCAGGGTGATGTTTAACTTGCGAAAAGCCAACCTACAGGATTTAGAGGCGCTAATTTAACTGCGTCTCGAACTCCTGCGGGAGGCTGGCAATATTAAAGGTGATTCTGACACCGCAAACCTAGCAGAAGCAACTCGAAAATATCTTGGCGAAAAAATGCCGCCCGGTGAGTTCTTAGCTTGGGTGGCTGAAGTGGATATTCAAATTGTTGCCACTAGCAGCTTGGTATTTTTTCAATGACCCCCTTACAACGGCAATCTCCCAGGCTTATAAGCCTACTTATGAACGTGTATACAATTCCGATGTGGCGAGGACAGGGAATTGCTACGGCACTGTTAAAGGAAATTATCAACTTTGTGAGAGCAACTGAGGCAAAACCCCTTCGGCTTCACGCCACTGAGGATGGTAAACGTATCTATGAGAAGCTTGGTTTGGTCTTAACTTCAAAAGAAATGGAAATTGTCTGGTACTGACCTAACTTATCAATATCTTCTTAATTTAAAATCATAAAATCTATAAATATAAGGCAATACATATAAATTATTTGATAAATAATCTCAATAGTATAATATTGTTTATAAGGCTAAAAGTTTGAGTAACACTTCTTTTACCTCAGTAAATCTCACTAAAGGCTGATGTTTTAATTTGTATAAATAGCTATTGCTGTTTATGTCAACCTATGGCAACAAAAGTATAAAAAATGTTGCTTTTATAAAAATATTTGTTATATTAGTTTACATAAGGCAATAAACCTTAAAAATAAAGTTTGGAGTCACAACCATGACAAATGCAAGTACAACAAAAGTAACCACTCCTGTAATTGAAGATCGCAACGCTTGGCGCTGGGGCTTTACTCCACAAGCAGAAATTTGGAACGGTCGCTTGGCAATGATCGGCTTTTCAGGAGCCGTTTTAGTTGAGCTTTTTTCTGGTCAAGGCTTCCTACATTTTTGGGGCATCCTATAAGTTTTAATATTTAAGATGACCTATAGATGACCTATAAATAAAAAAACCTGGAGTGCTAATTCACTACCAGGTTTTTTATTTGTTTATTAATTAGTCAGTTGTCATTTGTCCTTTGTTTATTTACTAATGACCAATGACTAATGACCAATGAATGACAATGACTACCGAATATATTCCTTGAGAACGCTGTTGCGATTTGGATGGCGTAATTTGCGTAGCGCTTTCGCTTCAATTTGACGAATCCGTTCGCGGGTGACGTTAAAAATCTGTCCGATTTCCTCAAGGGTCTTCATCCGACCATCATCCAAGCCGTAACGTAGTCTGAGGACATCGCGTTCACGAGGACTAAGACTGTCGAGGACTTTTTCAAGGTCTTCGCGCAGAAGATTTTTGGAAACTTGATCTTCTGGTGTCTCACCATCGGATTCAATAAAATCGCCTAATCGAGAATCTTCTTCTTTACCAATAGGCGTTTCTAATGAAATAGGCAACTGGGCAGATTTAGCAATGAACCGCAACTTCTCAATGGTCATTTCCATGCGAGTAGCGATTTCTTCTTCAGTGGGTTTGCGACCCATTTCTTGAGATAGTAACTTGGTAGTTTTCTTAATCCGAGATATGGTTTCGTAAAGATGAACTGGAAGGCGAATTGTGCGGGATTGATCTGCGATCGCGCGGGTAATTGCTTGACGAATCCACCATGTAGCGTATGTAGAAAATTTATAACCTTTTTCGTGGTCAAACTTTTCAGCGGCACGAATCAAACCGAGACTGCCTTCCTGAATTAAGTCTTGGAACGACAAACCACGATTCATGTATTTCTTAGCAATTGAAACCACAAGACGGAGGTTAGATTGCACCATCTTGTCTTTCGCTCTGCGACCAACATGGAGACGATAACGAAAGGCTGGTAGTGGCAGTTGTACTGCTTCTGCCCATTCACTATCTCGAGGATCGCGATCTAACTGTTCTGAGAGTTTTTCCCGCACCCTCTCTAATTCCAGCAAATCAGCGATTTTCCGCGCCAATTCAATTTCTTCGTCTGCCCGCAACAGCCGAATTCTACCGATTTCTTGCAAGTAAAGCCGAATTGAATCTTCGGTATAGTGCTTTTTCTTGCTTTGTGTCCGACGACGCGATTTAGCGGCTTTTCCAGACTTTGCGTCGTCCTCATCAGACTGAGGCTCTAAAAATTCCTCGTCACCTTCATCGATGATCAGCAAGTCCTCTTCATCGTCTATTAAGAGTTCTTCTAACTCGAGCTCAGGCTGATTTATTATTTCTAGGTCAGGCTGATATATGCTTTCGAGTACGTTGTTAGCCTGGTTCATGCCGCGTTCCTCATGCTCCTTGCAGAATCAATTACTCAAGATGTGTTTACTGCTCTTTTAAACGAGCTATTTGTCAACCGAAAATAAGCTTTTTGGCAGATTTGCCGGAGATATTCTCGGACGTTTTACACCTCCAGTTGGAGGTTTTTTAGTTTAGTTTAAGCGATTACTAAAAGTGACTTGTTTCATCTTAGTAAATGTTATGTGTGTTGCTATCACACACTGCTTTAAACTAACTGGTCAAAAAAAAGACTCGCCTTTATCAAAAAATTTGCCACTCTATATTAATGAATTCAGACTGTTGGCAGATTTTCCTATAAAGACTCTTCCGATTGTAGCCTGTTTCACAGAAATTGCACTCTTTTTGTGTATTAATCATGAACTCCTAAAGCAATTATTAGTCACTATTACCAAAAAGACATTAAAAACGGGAGTTATACCCTTAAATTTTTCTCTACCTTTCGGAATTGCAGTGACCCTCTTATTACATTACAAAGTAAGTACCTTTGCTTTTGCCGAATTTCATGTGTTTTACACAACATTAATTACTTAGGAAGAGTGAATTATATGCTAACTCAGATGATAAGTCTCAATCTACCCATTTTACATTTCCTTCACAAATTACGCATTCCTTAGACTAAAGCTGGTTTTGACCTTGGGTAAATACAACAAGGGTGATGGTGCTTGCCTTAAAGCAGTTAACCTTCTGCGTACTAATTAGCTTAACTGAGGAGTTGAGGCTGTAGCAGAATCGACCTGATAGCAGATCAATTTAGGTTTAACTAATTTGGTCTTATTCACACGTTAGCGCACTGTGGCGATTTCAGCCCTATGAAACTTGACAAACTTTTCTTATTGTATACAAGGATATTTTAATCAATTCAAAAATGATTTGTCCTGCGAACTCGCAAATATAGTCCTATTTAAGGCAAAAGTTCATTAGATACATCCAATACAATAGCGATCGCGACGGCAGTACATGAAGATATTAACAAGTTTACTGCCAGGTGGTGCCTGCTTCCAGTAGGCATTAGCTCGAACCAAGAGAACCCAAAAGGTTGCCTGATGATTTGGTTACAAGCTTAATTTGCGTATTTTTCTTGTAAAAATAAATACTTTTATTACGGTAATCTTCAGTCATCTTATTATGAGAAATCCTTAAAATACTTATTAATTGCTGCTTGATAGATGAGATTCAGTTATTTCCTTAAAGCATAACAAATGTGTTTCTAGCTGGCTGTTGAAATGAATCAGCTAGCCAGTGCAAAAATTATTATCTTAACTAAATTTCCAATAAAGTTGGTAGTTTAGCTAACACTAGAAGATTGAATTTTTGTAAAATATTGACAATAAGCAAATTATATGAATATTCACCAACTGAAAATTTGAAAAATTTTGTATTTATGTAGTACTAAACTACACTTGTGTAGTAAGCCAACCTAATTTTTTTAATTGATTGTTAGCGCCTATTTCAGAGCCTGGGTGGTTTTCAAACGTACCCCTTATGAGCCTTACTGAACTAACGTGGCGTTGGAGTATTGTTTAGATTTGTGGGAAAATTAGGTGGCAGAAGTACCTGATCAACTATATGAACGATGCCGTTGCTAGCTGGAATGTCTGGCTGAGTCACTTTAACGTTGTTGACTGTGATTGAGTTGCTGGCACGATCAACCGTGATTTGAACAGGACTACCCTCAACTGTTTTAACTTGTCCAGATGTCAATTGCTGGGAGGTAATTCCCCCAGGTATAGTGTGGTAGGCTAAAAGCCTGACTAATTGTTGTTTATTTGCTGGCTGTAAGAGTTGGTCTAAAGCACCTTTTGGTAAAGCAGAGAAAGCAGCGTCAGTAGGAGCAAATACTGTGTAAGGACCAGGTGCAGCCAATTGTTCACTTAAGCCGGCAGCTTGCACTGCTTGGATGAGAGTTTTAAACTGTCCTTGACTAGCTGCGGACTTTGCCAGTTCTGCTAAATTTTGGGTTGCAATGGTAGCAGTAGGAGTTGGCGTGACGGGAGGAACAGTTGCGGTGGGAGTTTCAACACGCTGGGCGCAGGCAGACAGAGCAACCAAGCTACTTATGCCAATAATATTGAACAATGCTTTTTTTACTATGCCTTTGCTCGCTTTCATCGCTTTGTATAGAATCCAGTTAAATAGGGTATTAATAATACTTAATGAATTTATGGATATAGTCACTCATCTAATGACATAGTTTGTAGTATTAAAAATGTCAATACAAGGTACTGATATATTACCTGATTTGTAACCAGCCAAAAGGAGTACTTTTTATAGTAATTTTGAATATAAAAAAGGTAATGGGTGAAAACGTATCACCCATTACCAATGTCACAAATTATTGGAGTCGTGCCAGAGAATTGAGATTAGATATCTAAATCGGTGAAGTTGAGTTTAGATCCATAGGTTTCGATAAATTCCCGTCTGGGAGCAACGCGATCGCCCATTAAAATTGTGAAGATGCGATCGGCTTCGGCAGCGTCTTCAATTTCGACTTGCTTCATTTTGCGGGTTTCTGGGTTCATTGTGGTGTCCCAGAGTTGTTGTGGCATCATTTCACCCAAACCTTTGAAGCGTTGGATGGTGTAGTTAGCATTAGCAGGAAATTTAGCGATTGCTTGATCTTTTTCGCGATCGCTATAGCAGTACTCATGATTACGTCCCCGTTCTACTTTAAACAGTGGGGGACAAGCAATATAAATAAAGCCTTGTTCGATGAGCGCTCGTTGATATCGATAGAAGAATGTTAACAACAAAGTCCGAATGTGCGCCCCATCTACGTCAGCATCGGTCATAATGACTATGCGGTGATAACGCAATTGGGTGGAATCGAATTCATCACCTTTGACACCTAAACCGAGTGCTGTAATTAACGATTGAACTTCGTTATTTTTATAAATTTTGGCATCGTCGGTTTTTTCAATGTTGAGAATTTTACCACGTAGAGGCAAAATCGCTTGAGTGCGGCGATCGCGTCCTTGTTTGGCACTCCCACCTGCTGAATCCCCTTCCACGATGAAGATTTCCGATTCGCTGGGATCACGAGAACTGCAATCTGCCAATTTACCAGGTAATGGCGAAGATTCTAATACCGATTTGCGTCGAACTAATTCCCGCGCATGACGGGCTGCTTCTGCGGCTTTGAAAGCTTGGATAGCTTTATCTAAAATTGAATCTGCGATCGCAGGATGAAATTCTAAGTACTCGGTGAGGACTTCTCCTACCAAAGAATCAACAATCCCTCGAACTTCGGTGTTACCAAGTTTGGTTTTGGTTTGTCCTTCAAATTCTGGATCTGGAACTTTAACGGAAATTACCGCAGTCAAACCTTCACGGACGTGTTCGCCACTGAGGTTAGGTTCATTCTCTTTAATTTTATTGCGCTTGCGAGCGATCGCATTTAATGTCCGAGTTAGAACCGCCTTCAACCCTTCTAAGTGCGTACCACCATCTACTGTACGAATATTATTGGCAAAACCTAGAACATTATCCGTATAAGCATCAGTACACCATTGCAAAGAAACTTCCACTTGTACGTTGTTGCGTTCCCCCTGCACATAGATAATTTCTTCATGCAGTGGCTGCTTCTCGCGGTTCATGTAAGCGATATATTCTTTAATGCCACCCTTGTAATTGTAGGATTCTACTTTCGGTGTATCGCTTTTTAGTAGTTCTAAACGGTGATCAGTAAAGGTAATTTTGACACCTGCATTCAGATACGCCAATTCCCGTAGGCGACCTGATAAAGTGATGTAATCAAACTCAATGCTAGTTGTAAAGATTTGAGTATCTGGCTTAAAGGTGACAGAAGTTCCAGTTCTAGCTTCTTTGTAAGGCTTGACTTGCAGTTCACTAACTGGGATACCGCGTTCATAGCGTTGAAGATAAACCTTTTTATCTCGCCAAACTGTAACTTCTACAACCTCAGAGAGGGCATTAACAACAGAAATACCAACCCCGTGCAATCCTCCAGAAACTTTGTAACCACCGCCGCCAAACTTACCACCGGCGTGTAGTACCGTCATTACGGTTTCCAAAGCCGATTTTCCGGTGCGCGAGTGAGTATCGACGGGAATACCGCGACCATCATCTGTTACAGTCACTGAACCATCAGCGTTGATATCTACCTCTATGTGAGTGCAATGACCCGCCAAAGCCTCATCGATTGAATTGTCCACCACCTCGTAAACTAAATGGTGGAGTCCTCGCGGCCCAGTGGTACCGATGTACATTCCTGGTCTTTTGCGGACGGCTTCCAGACCTTCCAGAACTTGAATCTGATCGGCACTGTAACTGCTCGTCATGTAAACTCTCCTGATGCGTGGGGTTGAAATCGCCTAAAGGCAAATAAAAGTAAAAACACTCCAAAATTGTAACACAAAAGCCTTGCTGGCGTCTGTAGGGCATTTTCTAGAGAAGTTTATACTGGGGTTGCACTACTGTGGAAGAGAGGCACGGGAGCAGGGGGAGCAGAGGAGGCAGGGGAAGCAGGGGGTGAATAGCTTAATAACTAATTACTAATGACTAAATTAATTGTGATTTGTGGGGCGACGGCAACGGGTAAATCGGGTTTGGCTTTGGCTTTGGCGATGCGGTTGGGTTCTGTAATTCTCAGCGCTGATTCTCGTCAAGTTTATCGTGAGTTTGATATTGGGACGGCTAAACCAACTGTAGCTGAACAAAAATTGGTGCCGCATTATTTAATAGATATCTGCAATCCAGCAGATATGATGACAGTAGCAGACTATCAGGAGCAAACACAAGCCTTAATTGCTTCTGTTGGTGCTACACCAATGTTTCTAGTTGGTGGCACTGGTTTATATATACGTTCCATTGTCCAAGGGATGAAAATTCCGAGAGTTGCACCACAAACAGAATTGCGATCGCAGCTTGAATCTCTCGGTCAACCACAACTCTACGCCATGTTACAACAAGTTGACCCCGTTGCAGCACAAAAGATTCATGCTAATGATTCTGTGCGTACTTTAAGAGCATTAGAGGTATTTTATGTAACTGGATATCCCATTTCAGAACAGCAAGGGGAGAATCCACCAAATTATCCGATTTTGCAAATTGGTTTAGATTGCGATATTGAAAAGTTGCTTGCTCGTATTCAACAGCGTACTGAGCAAATGATAGCAAATGGTTTGGTCGCTGAAGTGGAGTATCTTTGTCAAAAATATGGCGCTGATTTGTCTTTATTGAATACTTTGGGCTATCAAGAAATTAAACAATATTTGGCTGGAGATATTTCCTTAGATGAAGCGAAAGAATTAACAATTTTGCATACGCGACAATTTGCCAAGCGACAACGCACTTGGTTTCGAGCCTATCCACAAATTGAATGGTTTGATGCTAATGATCCTGATTTATTAGAGAAGGTTTGGCATCGGATAAATGAGTTTATAAGTTGCACAATTTAGTGAAATTTTTTTGCTTATGCAAAGACGCAAAGATTCTTTGCGTCTTTCCAGTCAGTGTCCCAAAGAGTGTCGGGATCTACACCCATAGCCCGTAGTCTATCTGCTAGCAATTGGGTACGTTGTTCTGCTTGTTCGGCGCTTTGTCGTTCCTGTTCGGCGCGTTCATCTCCAGTCGATAAAACATTACCATCTTGGTAGCACCAGCGTAACCAATTATCTTGTCTTTCTTCAAATTTACCTTCCCATAAAGTTACACCTAAACCAACTTGTTCTAACCAATTTTCTGAAGTTTCAAAGTAGCGCCTTCCTCTAAGTTCATAAACGCGCAGGACTTTTTCTCCTAATTGCTGAGTTTGATCGTATACGATGTAGTAACTAGCTCGCATTTGTTCATAAATTTTCATTTTTTTGCCCAGTTCATCACCTTCTTTATTAGAGACAATTTCAATTACGACTTCTGGAGGTTTGCCAAAACGCCAAACCATATAACAACGATTTTGTTTTTCCCACCAATTTTGAGGCACTTGCACATCTAAGCTGAGAAAAATGTCAGGTACAATTGCGGGTTGACCGTTTGTATGGTAAATACCGACATTAGGTGCTGCTAAAAAAGTCTGCTGGTGTAAAGTACTGTAAAGAGAGCCAATTAAAAGGCGTTTCTGTTTATAAGTAGCAAAATTATCTAAAGTGTTATATTTCAGTCACTAACTGGTTAGCATTTGGCACATAATAATCATCATCATTGATTAAAAATTGCTCAACGATGACTTTATCTAGTATTTTAAAATGTAATCCTACTCTTCCTTGTGCCATTCTTTAACAACTGCTATTGCAATGTTAAGGTAAGGATTATCAAGCAACTCTTCTAGTGCCTTTTCCCCTCCGGCTTTTAAAGCTCTCACAACCCTGCTTCTTTGCTCTGGAGGAATTTCGTAAGAGATTATATTTTGTTTTTCGGCTTGAGTAGCATTAGGTTGATTTTTCTCAACTTTTTCTAAAATCCGCTGTATATCTTTTGCGAATTGAGATAAATATTGCTTTTGTTCAGATGTATATTCAACAAATTGTTGAGTGTTTGTATTTGTATTTGTACCTTGATTACCAACAGTTATATTTGAATTTCTCTGGTCAAAATTGTTAGAATTGCTCATATTCCCTCTTCTAGTTTTAGACTGATTATTCGCATTATGGAGATAAACGTTAATATTAGGTGATGAGTTACCTACTTTATCATCTAGATTTTTGGAAGTTGGGGTATGATAATTTTCGATTCTCTTATCTTCTCTTTCTAGTTTGTTATTGTTTAAATTTTGATATCTTTTAATCAACAATAAAAATAACACACCCACAGGAGTAATTAGTACAGCCAACATAAAAACAATTTTTTTCCAGGGGTCTGAGCTGGGCTGAGGGTCTAGTCGCTCTGAGCCGGGTTTAAGAGTAACGATGCTTGAAGTAGTCGCAAGAAGAACCTTATCGCTATAATAGCTCAAATCCTTTTTAATAAAATCTTGAAAATATGGATTATTGTTTAATATTTTAAGCTTTGTGCTGCCAAAAGTTTTGATTTCAGCTCCTATCAGCAAATAATTTATCTCTTCCAATAGCTGCTTATTTTTAGGTTTATCTGTATGATAGACCACGAACCCATATTGTTCATTGCTTATCAGGCTAGGGCTAATAAAATATTTTTCTGACCCTACTTCCTCATTTAATTTGTTTAAAACACGCCTCAAAATCATTTCATCATTAAAGTATATATTTATTGTATTTCCCCTAAGTTTTTCTATTCCATCACTATTATTTTTTAAAGTTTTAATGCTTTTATTTTCTAATGAAGGATAAGCTTTTTTTACTATCTCTATAGTAGTTGTTCCATCGATGACACCGAATTTTAGTGTTTCAAACTCCTTTCCAGGAGAAAGTTTTTGTATATTTTCTTTCAATCCTAAAGCAGTTGCACCTGTCCAACCAAAAACTTCAGAAAATTTACCATTTAGATTATTTCGATTAATTTTATATCTACGTTCTGAGGTTATGGTGTTAGAACCACATTCAGCATCAATTTCTATATTATTCTTTTTGACTATACCGGTAAAACGATCGTCTCTTTCCATCTCTACTATTTCTATCTTCGGAAACTTTTTTTCCTTCAAAGTTTTTATTAAGGCATAACAGTAACCTTTCCAATTAGCTGCTTCATCGTCATAATAGCTAATAGGCGCAGATGTTTTCCTAAGACCAACATAGTAAGTTTGTGCCTCATTTACTCCCTCATTATTACCACTAGGTTTTGCCGTTTGTGTTAAAGCAGGAGGATTTAATAAAACAATTATTAGCGTTACTAGTATGCCTAATGAAGAGTTTAGCTTGCTATCAGAATTCAGCTTCATAGTTGGTATTGAAGATAAATAAAGTTTGTAGTAACCTTATCAATCCCTTATGGGCTTGAATTGATTCGCTAAAAAGGCTTAGGAAAATATGCAATTATACTGACAACAAAACTAATAACATTCACAGTAAAATTACGTAAAAACCAATAGTTTCGTAAAAATATGGTTTTTTTGTAAAGATATTCACTATATTATCGTGAGTGACAGGATAAATTGTACTTGAGTTCCCCTTAATTTCTCGGAGACACTCAAGTTTATGCTTCTTACTAGTGAATAAGTACAGCATAAGCTGGGCTGAGAGCCTTAGCAAAGTTTGTCCGAAAACTATAAGCCAGCAATTAACAGGATGAGAAGTTTTCTTAACAACCTGTTTATGAGAAGTGCGATGCCCAGAAAGCATTAAACTTCGCTCATCACATCCGCTTTGCTTAAATCATGCGATCGCACTTACTCTACATCAAATGCAACTACTTTTTACTCACTTTTGACTGCTATCCTTGCAACAATAGTAATTACAGCCATACTAACCAGCCTGCAACATCTACCTTGAACATTAAAAAACTATGCTTATCCAAGATAAAAAACAACGCAACTGGAAACCCATTCTCAAAGCATTCGAGGCTGTACTTGGCAAAAATGGTGTGGTGCAACGCCGCGAAGAACTCATTACCTATGAATGCGATGGTTTAACTGGCTATCGCCAACGTCCGGCTGTGGTGGTGTTACCCAGAACTACAGAACAAGTTGCAGAAATTGTGAAAATATGCAACCAATATTCTATCCCCTTCATAGCACGCGGCTCTGGCACTGGTCTATCTGGGGGCGCTTTGCCAGTCATAGATTCTGTTTTAATTGTCACTTCCTTAATGCGGCAAATCCTCAGCATTGATTTAGAAAATCAACGAACAGTTGTCCAACCAGGGGTGATTAATAGTTGGGTAACGCAGGCTGTTAGTGGTGCTGGTTTTTACTACGCTCCTGACCCTTCTAGTCAAATTATTTGCTCTATTGGGGGCAATATTGCCGAGAATTCTGGTGGCGTGCATTGTCTCAAATACGGTGTTACTACTAACCACGTTTTAGGATTAAAAATTGTCACGCCAGAAGGGGAAATTATCGATTTAGGCGGACAAATCCCAGAAATGCCTGGTTATGATTTAACAGGTGTTTTTGTTGGTTCCGAAGGTACTTTAGGAATTGCCACAGAAATTACTTTGCGAATTCTTAAAAGTGCAGAATCAATTTGTGTGCTGTTGGCAGATTTTACTAGCATTGAAGCTGCGGGGGCAACTGTTTCTGATATTATCAGCGCTGGGATTATTCCTGGTGGTATGGAAATGATGGATAACTTTAGCATCAATGCAGTTGAAGATGTTGTAGCAACTAATTGTTATCCCCGCGATGCTACTGCCATTTTGCTAATAGAAATTGACGGTTTAGAAGTAGAAGTTGCAGGAAATAAGCAGCGAGTTATTGAAATTTGTAAAAAGAATGGGGCGCGTAATGTTACTTCTGCTACTGACCCAGAAACACGATTAAAATTATGGAAAGGACGCAAAGCTGCTTTTGCTGCGGCTGGGCATTTAAGTCCAGATTATTATGTACAAGATGGTGTAATTCCTCGGACTCAGTTGCCTTATGTTCTGCACGAGATTAAGACATTAAGTGAACAATACGGTTACCGGGTTGCTAATGTATTTCATGCTGGCGATGGCAATCTTCATCCGCTAATTCTTTATGATAATTCTGTGCATGGAGCATTAGAGCAAGTAGAAGAAATGGGTGGGAAAATTCTCAAACTTTGTGTCCAAGTCGGTGGTAGTATTTCTGGAGAACATGGCATCGGTGCAGAGAAAAAGTGCTATATGCCACAGATGTTTAGCGAAGTTGATTTAGAAACTATGCAATGGGTGCGGCAAGTTTTTAATCCTAAAGGGTTAGCAAATCCTGAGAAGATATTCCCTACACCACGGACTTGTGGTGAAGCAGCAAATGCATCGGCTGTTAAGCAATTTGAAGGGGTGGAAAGATTTTAATTTTTCAGGAAGTTCCTCTCGTTCCCTGGCATAGCCAGGGAATGCATTATTAAGAAACTCTGCTTCAAGTTAATATAGAAGCGGAGTATCATTGCCTGCATTTTCAGTCTCTGACGGGGAACGAGAATTTTTGGGGTGCGTCTAACTTAGGGAAACTACGCACACTATGGTCTCTTGTATTTCACAGAATTAAAAATAACTAAAATTGTTTACTTAGCCACATTTATTAATTTGCATTTTAGCATAGAATCATCATTTTTTTACATCCTCCGGAGGATTACAACTTTATTTTGTAGTTATATATATTCCGATCGCACTAGGTCAAGCTTACAAATGAATCGGGTTGCTCGCCGTTGTGTTTCTTACTTGCTGTGTTTGGGATTAGTAGTCGCCTTAACAGTTTTTTCACCCTCTTCACCACCAGTTTATTCCCAAAAAACACGTGCTTTAACTACAGAAATTCGCGGCGTTTGGATCACTAATGTTGCTAGTGGTGTATTATTTGTCCCTTGGGGTATTAACCGTGCTATAAGCCAATTATCGGCTCTCAACTTTAATACAATTTATCCTGTAGTTTGGAACCGAGGGCATACTTTTTATAAGAGTGCTGTAGCTAAAATGACTACAGGCTCAGATACTCAACCTTTGCTAAATTTCATGCACGGTGGACAGGATGTTTTAACAAAAATAGTAACACTTGCTAAAAATAAAGATTTGAGGGTGATCCCTTGGTTTGAATACGGGTTTATGACGCCGCATTATTCACAATTAGCAATGCGTTATCCCGACTGGCTGACAATTGGGCAAGAAGGTATAAAGTCTATCCAAGATGCCCCACCAGAAGAATTTGATAATATTTTACTAAGTAAGTTGGCCTGGCTGAATCCCTTACATCCACAAGTGCAAGAGTTTATGCAAGAGCTAATTTTAGAAGTAGTCAGAGATTACGATGTGGATGGGATTCAGCTTGATGATCATTTTGGGATGCCTGTACAGTTTGGCTACGATCGCTTCACTATAGAACTTTACCAGCAAGAGCATCAAGGCAAAAGTCCCCCAACTGATCCTTTTAACTCAGAATGGATGCGTTGGCGGGCAGATAAAATTACTGATTTCATGGCAGAAATCTATCAAGCGGTGAAGGCAGTTAAGCCCAAAGTTAAAATATCTCTGTCTCCTAATTATCAAGCTTTTGCCTACAAATACTATTTGCAAGATTGGGAAAATTGGGTAAAAAAAGGTTTAGTTGATGAGTTAATTTTGCAGGTATATCGGAATGACAAAAACTCTTTTATCGCTCAACTAGAACTTCCATCTATAAAATTGACTCGAAGTCTAATTCCTGTAGGTATTGGCATATCAACGGGAACGGTGCATAATCCTGTGAAAATCGCACAAATTAGAGAACAAGTTCAACTAGTGCGCGATCGCAATTTTGACGGTATCTCCTTTTTCTACTGGGAGAGTCTCTGGGGTTACATTGTACCGGAATCACCCCAACAGCGACGCAAAGCTTTTCTTGAGATGTTTAATGCTAGAACTGTCAGACTATTGAAACCAAAGAAACTTTGATGCCATTCGCGCCTGGAAATATTATATTTACCTTTACATCGCTGTGGACTTTTGCTACTTTTGGCGGGTTTTTATTAAGTTTACTCTTTATTGAAGTTGGCGAGAAGCCAGATATTGGGGTAGTAGAGGTGGCTATTGCCTCAATTGCGATCGCACTTCCTCAAGGTTGTCTTCTCAAAGAACCTATATTTTGTATCAGGTGGATTTTGTCAAGTCTTTTGGGTTGGAGTATCATCACCGTTATCGGTATTGGTGCGGTGGGTTGGATTGTACCTAGTACTCAGATTCTTCCCTTGAGAATCTTGTCTGGGGCGATGTATGGGGCACTTGGCGGCTTGGGGATCGGATTAGCACAATGGTTAGCAATTCCCCAGCCTGTGGCGTGGCGATGGATATTTGTCTCTTCGGCAAGTTGGGCTGTTGCTCTCCCTGTGGGTTCTGCTTTCGGGATGATCTTACGCCATCTGACGCAGTTATTCTTCGGTGAAGTTATGGGATTAGCTATCACTTGGCTGCTGGTTGGTATCCTCACCGGAATGAATGCTCATAAATTGCGAGCGTGAGTTTCCATTCCCTTGTTCACGCCGACATGATACTGAGCTTTGTCGAACTGTCGAATCCCCATCTGAATTAGGGACTTCCAAATAAAAAATAATCAATCGCTTTGGTGAGCAGGGGGAGAAGAAATCGGACAGTCGTATTGGACGCAGGAATTGAGTAATTTAATTTTTGGATGTCCCTTATCCCTCTGCCTCTTGGTTGAACTGGGGATGAAATAGAAGATCCTTTGGATCTTTTATTGTATCTTTCTATTCCTCACCTTCGCCAAGAAATTTATTAAGAATTGTAAATTTAATTGGTATAACTTGATGATTGCACCTAGATATATGCAAAGATTTTGAAAAACCGTTCAAAAATCATTAAATTTGCCTTAACCTGCAAATGTATTTTCGCCTTCAAAAAGCAGGATTTGTTAAGCTGACTCCTATTAGCTTTCCTAGATTTCTGACAAGAAGTAGAGAAAGATTCAAATTTCGATGAGCAACAGCTGACAATACTTTGCTATAGGCGCTAAAGTGCATCTACTACAAGCATAGCGACAAGAGAGCGCCTAAAACAGTCAGTAATACCAGACAGGGACTCTCGCATGAATATAAATCCAGCAGAATCAACTATGGAGTTGACAAAATTATCGCCTCCCCAGATTATCTTCGGCACAGAAGTAGATGATCAAAGCAGTAGTGAGCAGTTTCTACTGAGCATGTACGATTCTGTGCAGGCATCAATATTTGTAGTTGATGTTCTGGAGGACGGAGATTTTCGATATGTGGCACTTAATCCCACTCATGAACGGTGGATAGGCATTTGCTCAGATGATCTTCGGGGCAAAAAACCAGAAGATATTCTCTCTCCCATCGATGCTGCTAAGGTGCGTCAACATTATGCTGAATGTGTGCTGTTCGGCAAAACTATTTCTTATGAACAATGTTTGCAATTCCAGGGAATTCCTACTTGGTGGAGTACGACTCTCACTCCACTCAGGGATACTAACTCCCGGATTTATCGACTGATTGGTACTAGTAGCAATATCACTCCTGTGAAGCAAGCCCAAGAAGCAGTCGGACTCCAAGTTGAACGGGAGCGACTGCTAGAAGCGATCGCCGGACGGATTCACCAATCTGTAGAATTAGAGACAATTCTGCATCAGACAACAATTGAACTGCGGCAGTTTTTGAATTGCGATCGCGTCCTTATTTATCGCTTCGAGACTGATGGCAGTGGGGTAATAATTGCCGAATCAACCGTGGCTGCTAGCGATCCACTATTGGGAAAAAACATCACCGATCCCTGCTTGGGTGGTAAACATCGAGAACACTATAGGCGAGGTTGCATTCAAGTTGTTGAAGATATTTATACAGCCGGATTGCATCCTTGCCATATAGATTTTCTTGCATCTTTGCAGGTGAGAGCCAATTTAGTGGTGCCGATTTTCAAAGAGCAAGATATTTGGGGGCTATTGATTGCCCAGCATTGCCGCCAATCGCGTCAATGGCAGCAAACAGAAACTGACTTGACTCTTCAATTGGCAACTCAAATCGGCATTGCTACCGGACAGGCAGAACTTCGTCAGCAGTTCAAGGATCTCAAAGCAAAGTTAGAATTGCAAAAACAGAAGCATAAAAATCAGTTGCAGCAGGTGCGAAAGTTTGAAGCCTTGGTGCGACGGATAACAGAACAAATCCGTGACAGTCTGGATGAAAGTCAGGTGTTGCAGACACTCACCCAGGAATTAGCAGAGTTACTAAACCTTGATCGTTGCCAAATTGAACTCTATAGCACCTGTCAAACCTTGGTTACTATTACTTACGAGTACAGCACGAACCTACCCCAGTGTAAAGGATTGACTAGGCAGATTGCAGACCGTCTTGAAGTCTATCAGCCTCTGTTGCAAAAACAACCTTTGCAGTTTTTGGAAATTGTGCCTGGATGGCAACCAAACTTGTTGGTTATGTCCCAGATGGCTTGTCCAATTTTTGATACTCAAGGGATTTTGGGAAATATTTGGTTGACAAGACCGACACAAGAGGCCTTTGATGAATTTGAAATCGAGTTAGTGCAACAGGTAGCAAATGAATGTGCGATCGCTATTCGTCAAGCCCAGCTTTACCAACAAACCCAAGCACAGGTTCAAGAATTAGAAAAACGCGATCGCCTCAAAAATCAATTTCTCAGAAACCTCTCACAAGAACTGCGGACACCAATAACTAGCATCAGCCTTGCAGTCCAAACCCTCGAAAGCGTCCTCACACCAGCAGAAATATTAGAGATAGAAATAGTTCCACAACTCTTGCAGATTCTGCATAATGAGTGTGCGCGAGAAAGCAAGTTAATTAACGATCTACTCACACTCACATATCTCGAAGCCGAACCCGATCCCCCAACTTTGATTGCTATTGACTTACAAAGCTGGCTTTACCCCATTGTCGAGTCTTTTCGAGAACTCACCAACTGCCAACGACAAGTGTTAAATCTGAGTATTGATCATGCACTCCCGCTTTTAGAGACAGATATCACCGATCTAGAGAGGATTATCACCGAACTACTCAATCATGTCTGCAAATATACCCCAGCAGGTGAGTCCGTCACAGTCTCCGCTCACCTGAGAGGGGATGCAGTAGAGCTTAATATTAGCAATTCTGGGCTAGAGCTTACCAGCAAAGAACTGTCACGGATATTTGAGCCTTTCTATCACCTTTCCAAACATGATCCTTGGAAACATAGCGGCACTGGACTGGAATTGGCATTAGTGCAGAAAATGGTCAGACATTTAGGCGGCTCAATTAATGTGGAGAGTACAGCCGATCAAACCACCTTCACCATCAAATTCCCCCTTTAACTTGTTTTTTGGATGTGGCACTAGCTAATTGGTTAGAAGTTTGCTATGATAGTTATTCGTGTGGGTGACTAGCTCAACGGTAGAGCAGTAGACTCTTAATCTATTGGTTGCGGGTTCGATTCCCTCGTCACCCACTAACAAAATCTTGTGTTTTTCTCTCAATTTTCTCTCACTTCACTTTATTGTATCCCTAAAACAACTACTTAGGGGTAACTAGCTGATTGAGAGAAAATTATTGCATACCATTATTTGCATAAGTTTAAGTTATTAAGTTTAGGAAAAGTATCTGAAAAGTTTATAACTATTTAGCAGATGACTTTAATTAGATAAATACTTACGCCATATTCGCCTATAATACCTCTATTTTCAGTCCCTTGTAGAATGGCAAGCTTAAGTCTTATATCGCTTGTTATAGGGAATTGTAGAGCTAGGTATTAAAGCTTAAATGCTATCAAGGCTAATCATTCAACAATCGAAACGTAAGAAACAACCATTCCCCAGTTTTATCGTTAGCAATAGCTATAGTAGTTTACTGTTGTGTCCAGTTATTCTCAGGCATAGCTTACATAAATTAGGTTTTGAGTAAGTATTTAAGTGGAATCCCTGAACTAAACCTCTTTGAAAGGCAATATTATTTACGGATAAAGTTTAAATACTATTTCTATATGCAAGGTACAGTTCTCGACTTTTCTATCCAAGCGAACCAGGGATTTATCTCAGCAGATAATGGAAAGAGATATGAATTCACAGGCTCAGATTGGAACCTACCTACGGCTCCAGAAGCAGGTAATAGAGTTGATTTTGATACAGATGGTAGTAAAGCTTTTGCAATTTATGCAGATCCTACTTCATCTCAAAAAATCAAAGCTACAAAATCTAGAGTTACGGCAGGTATTTTAGCAATATTACTAGGTAATGTTGGTGTTCATTATTTCTATCTAGGTGCATGGGGATGGGGTTTAATTTGCATACTGTTTTGCTGGACTTATATCCCTGCTATTGTGGCATTAGTCTTTGGAGTTCACTATCTCGTTATATCTGATGAGGTGTTTCAGGGTAAACTGAAAAAGAAACCAGAACCTTTAGATATTCTTTGGTAACTGATTATAGTACTCTGCTGAATTAAAAATTGGATTGTGCATTACTACATTAGGCGGAGTTAAAACTAAAAAATAGCACGTAATTTTCTTCTCCATTATTTAGCTTCGAGCGTAAAATTCAGATTAAAAAATGTAAGAAACAATCACTAGCAAAAACTAGAAACCTAGTGGTTGTTTTATGAAATGCTTAATAAATAAAAGCTTTTCAAGTATGTAGTAAATGCCATGAGCCGGAAAAGTTTCTACTATCTCGTTACTTACATATTAACTTTATACGTAGTAGACATAAAGGCAACAAGAACAAATGAATTAAATCATATAACAGTTGAATTAAATCATATAACAGTACATCTAATACCCACGGTAAAGTAAGAAATATACTAAAGCATCTAGACAGATTAGAGGTTTTGTTAACATATATCCAAACTACTACATTACTGGCTAAAGTAATATTACTTAAGATTAGTTAACTTAGTGAAAAGAAAAGTTAAAATAATTAATCGTATTGAGCCGCAAGTACACTAATCCAAATTAAATATAGCTTATTAAGACAAATATCATATATATCATATACACATTAATATATATATTTAGAACTGCAATAACCTATTTTTCTTACTGTAGCTAACCTAATATAACTATCATAATTAACTTAGCACTTTAAGATATAAGATAGTTAGAGATAGAAAAAATAATAGACGGCGCTTGAGTTGACTAAATTAATTATCAAATTTAATGGACGGTATCCATTCATGTGATTTCAAATAATCGATCGAGAAGTAATCGTAAGCGAGTATATATGATTTAACCTCGATTAAGGTTAATAAAAATCATCAGTTTAGTTACTTATGGTACGAGTTGAGTTATCACACTATGCGCCCATGTTTACGGTCATACATTTCTTGTCTTTTAGCTTTAATCATTTTAGCTAATTCTATTTTGTCGTGATTATCTATCTCTCTCTTATCATTTAATAACGTTTGATTTTTAGATGCTTTTAATTCTTCCTTAGCAGCAGTAAATAAGCTGTGTAATAGCATCCCATCTATTAGAGGTATACCTGAATTAGCTGCTTTGTCAGCCGCATTAATTATACATTGCATAACAGTATTAAATTTTATTGGTTTAAATTTATATTTATCACTAATATGTTCTTCAATTTGGCAATGTTCAAGCAATTCTAAGAGTAAGAAAACAGATGGATCATAAGCTGATGTGATAACTAATTTACCTTCATGCTCTAACGTTTTAACAAACTCAAATTGACCGTTACTGATAAGTGTTTCAAACAAAGCTGCAACGTCAGCACGAGTTCTGTAATCTGGATAATCAACCAAGTAACCATCAGTAGGAAATAAACTATCAGTGTAGTTAATTACAGATAACTCAAATGATTTACTAAACTGGTAAACACGCGCATAATGCCATATCTCAACTAATGATTTAACTGGCTTACCATCTAAGTTTTTGATTCCCATACGGTTATCTGCTTTGATGAACTCATTTACCATGAATGAGAATTGAATAGCTGTATTACCGTCATCTGTGTTAGTTTCAGTAACTAATTTACAGTTAACAGATACGGGTTCTTCAGTCTTAACCTTAGTAGTTTTATCTACACTCCCGTATTGTATAGCATTGAATGAATGACTTAATGTAGCAGGTGTTTTTGGTTTATCGCGCTCTACACTTATTTGCTTAATAATATGTGAACTAGGTAGTTTAGTTTCATTAAATCCGCCGTCTTTAGAATCATAGTCCTGTATAGCTTTTGATACTAGTTGATTATATGATTCCTGGTTTAATGCCTTGCAAGTAGCTATGATATCGTATCTACTCAATTTGAGGTCACGCATCATGTAACTAGCTATGCAGTAGTTGAGTTTTCTAATTCGAGCGATATCAGAACTAGCTATAAATGGCTTAATACAATGTCCTATGTGACGTAGTAGTGTTTTGAGGTTATGTTTATCAACTGTTGATTTCTCATTATCTTCACTAGTTAATTTATAATTATTAGTTAATTTATAATTATTAAGTTTATCAGCTATTATTGAAGCATTAGGCTGCAACATTTTAGCGGTTAGTTTTATTCGTACTTTGTCTAACCACATACAACTATCTTTAACCTTATTATTCTTATCAAGAAAAACATGGTTAAGATAAGTTTTTATAACTATTTTTTCACCTAGATTTTTTTTGCTACATAATACTCTATCCTGGATTGATAAAGTTTCATCAGTTAGAAGTAATCCAATGTAACTACTAGCACTTTTAGCATCTATCTTGCCGCACTTATTAAGTAAATCAGCTAGATGCTCATACTGAAATTTAGTTGCTATCCATTCATAAATAGGTATATAAGTTATTTCTATTGTTGCCAAATCTATTATCTTATTTTTCTTACGAAATAAAGTTAAAGTATTATTTTTATGTAATGCTTCTAGTGTAATTAGTCCATAACCTAACTGATTAGATAAATAATCACCTTTAACTAATTGGACTGTAAAAGCACTTGAACAACTGTCAATATATCCAATTTGAATATTTATTTTTTTATGGTTATTATCTTTTTTGCTATATATTTTGTAATTATGTTGTTTATTTTGTATTGAGTCAAATTTTTCTATCCAAGGATTATTTATTACTATTTGTATGACCAAATTGCAAATAATAAGTATATTATTTTTTGAAATATCCTCTTTAAATAACTTATCTTGTCCATATTGATATAATTGGTATATACTGTAATGCAGTAAATATTGCAAATTAAAATTAAACTTTGCATTTGCACACAAGTAACTTATTACTTGTAAACCTATTTGCTGTTGAAGTATAGCTTGATTATCCTTGATTTTGTCTATAGGAAGAACATACTTATCTTCCATTAGCTGCCGATGTTTTATGAAATATTCAATACAATCTTCAGTAATACTATTGAGCGCTTGATTATTCTCATTTTTTATTGAATTAATCCAGTATTTAAATTTTACGTCATCAATAATTTTTTCTTCCCCAATATAAAGTTTACTTAAAAAATGCTCATGAAATATCTTTAACCTTTGTCCTCTATCTTCAATAAAGTCATTTGTTTCTATAGCGTTTTCATCAGATGATACTCTTAGACTGCATTGTTTCACTTGTCTAGAGTTACTAGTATGAAGGTGAGCAAAATAAGGTTTTCTAATCTTACCTTTTCTTAAATAAACTTCTTGTTCACACTCAGGACAAAGTAAACCTCGTTCAGAGTAAGAAAAAAAGTCACATTCAACTGGATAAATTTCTTGACCACCCTCATACATCGAGATTGCAAATTTCATATTTAATTGATACTCGTACTACTCTCATTATTATGAGAATAACTGCTAATACTTAGGATATGCTTGGGTAGAGTTACTTATTATACTTTTAATTACCAATTCCACCCCCATGATTTTATGTAGAATCAAACACTACACTGTGCAGGGTTAAGTGTAGTGCTGTAATCCTTATCCTGACTGGGTTATGTATAGTGTGTAGGGTTATTAATACATTTAAGCTCACATACCATAATGAATTATGGATTGTGGTTTAGGTTATTGTTCCCTTATTTCATTTCAAGGTCAGAGCATTACCCTAATATATTTTAGAAATAATGCTCTAACCCTACACAAACTACACAACCCTTATCCTGGCTGGGTTATGATGCTATACCTCACTCTTCACTGTGTAGCTTTGACTTTACACTACTTGCTAGAGGTGAAAGAATATGGTCATCTTTATCGAGTTGACGTAATCTCAAGCCATGAATAGAAAAACCTTTGCTAGTACGTACTTTCTTAACATCTTTCCACCCCATAGTAGAGTTACAAAAATCTAGTAGATTAGGGCTAAAACTACACGAAGTTTGAGTAGTGCTACCAGACTTAAGACACCATTGAGTATAGCTACCAAATAAAGTTTGGGTATCTGCCTTATCACTACCTATTGAGTTCTTACTATTAGCATCTTGGATAATACACTCATCAATCCAACCTGCAATAGGGTTAGTACTTATTTGATGTTCTAAATTATGTTTAGCTAGTTCTGAGTTATCTACTGCACACCTTAATACTTGAGTAACTTTATCATCAGGAATATTCAGTAAATATTGAGTTAATGCGTTCAACTCAGGTTGAAACTCTTCTTCTAAATTTCTACGTTCTGTTTTATCTACACTTGTTGTGAATGGAATTAAAATCTGTCTTCTCGTCAACCAAGATGAGTTACGAGTATCAAACACAGGATCATTTGATGCCATAATGACCATACCATCAAATTTGAATTGAAATGGTTGCTTATATTTTTCTTCCGCTTGTAACTCATCTTGTCCCGTAAGCGACTTAAACTTTTGTACGTCTCCCTGATATGAAGTTTGATCTGGAAATATTAGTAACCGCTTTTTGTGAGCATTAGCCACTCCAAAGGTTTTAGTACAAAAATCTCTAAGAGTAGTACTACATACATTGTTATTGCCTATAAGGGATTGTGCAAGTCCAATAAAGGTACTTTTACCTGTTCCACTAGAACCAATTAAATGTAAGAACTGTTGAAGGTCTGCACGACCTTTGAGAATAGCAGCTAAGTAACATAGTAATATTTCTTTGATCGACTCATTATTATTTGTGACTTCATCTAACCACTGATTAATAAGTGTAAATTCATGACTGGAGTTATCAAAATCACGCGGCAAACACCAAGTAAAGCGATATTCTCGTGAATGATTGAGAATAGTTCCTGTAGCAATCTCTAGTACGCAGTTTTGAAATGGTAGTAATTTGGTAGGAGATTTTTCTTTCCAACCTATTTCTATCAATTCAAGTCTAAGTTTACCAATAATGCTAGTTATATAATTAACAGAGCCATAACCGGATATTGTTTGATTCTTGAGTTCTCCATTGATCAATCCTTCAATATAATAGTCATTTACTTTACTCCAAATACCAGACTGTTCTAGCTCATAAATCATCCAACAATTAGCTTCACTGTTAAATATCCATTTACCTCTATTTTTTTCAGCTATCTGTGTACCTATAATATCAGCTTTTGGAATTGTACCTTGTGTATTTCTAGATGTAGTGGTAGTTTCCTCATTAACTTTTACTATATTTTGGGTTTCATCTTTTGTTGGCAGGAACAGCAAATTATCAGAATACTCTTCTTGAATTAAATCAATTTCTTGTTGGCTTTTATTATCGTCAAACTTGTTATAATATTCGTTATTCATGGTGAAATAATTAGTGATTTTTAGATGGTGGTTTTATATATAATCCTAGATACCAGTACTTAATTCAGTTCTGGTATTTTTCTATTTAATTTGTCAAAATATTCTCTAACTAACTTCCTTATTAAGCTTGTAATTGTTAGCTTATGGAGTTTTGCTGTATTGACTAGCTGCTCATAATCTTTATTACTTAATCGAGTACTAATTATATGGTTTAGAGGTTTATCTGTGATTTTTGGCATTGTTGTTATGGTTAATAATTAATTTGAATGGACGCGACCTAAACAGACTTTCTAAGAATGTGTGGTTAGGTACTATGCAGAATATCCTCAGCCCGTTTTTTACCTACCGTTGGCATCCTTGACTAGTCGATGCCTCTGTTACCTCAGAGCGTCTTAGATATTCGGTTTTCGAGGTTCTGGTTCTATAAGCTTTTTTACCCTCCTGCCAATATTGTAAACAATAAAAAGCTGTTTTTGTTTACTTTTAGAAAAATAACTGATTACACTTTTCTCCTTTTATATAATATTTTTTGATATTTTACTTATCAGTATTGCTTGATGATTTTTAGCGCAATTAAGGTAGTTACTTTAGTTGCATTAGTCATATTTTTCTTACTCTATACAACTTATTATGTATAGTAATAAATAAAATACATGAATTAGTTTGTGTTATCTGTCTAGTTTATTGTTAATGTAACTAAAATCATTTATGCAATTACATTAAGTATTTGTAGACCTATTACTTAAAGGAGAAGTAAATATATTAGTTAAGGTAACTGTATATATAATCATAGCTAAGTTAAGTTTATTCAAGATAACTATATGAAGTATTACTTAAGATACCTACCATATCTATTGCTGATTAAACTAGTGCAAATAAGGTAAATGCAATTATCTATTAAACTTAGTTGTCCTAGAGTAACTTGTTTATAGTAATTTAGTTAATGTTTAGAGCGCCGTTAGATGAAATAACTGTTAGATGTTACATGAGGTAAGAAAAAAGGATAGTATTGTGTGTTTACTATCCTCAGTTATTGTTTGTATTGTAAGTGGTGTTAAAACTCAGGTACTTAAACGTGTATTATTGAGCTTACATATTCTTTGTTATCTCATTTTCAGAAACGTTGTAGATAGCAGCTAGTAACTTAATTGATTTCTCATCAGTACATCCTAGCTGTTGAGCGATCGCAACTGCTGACTGTAATGGAATAGCTTGGTTAGTAGACTGTGTTAGTAGATCGAGTGTTGTCTTAGTTGTTTGACGTTTTTTGTACACTGTGTCATTCATTGTGGGAGAGTGACCTAATGACATTGCTCTTTTTTCTAACGGTATACCAGCCATCATCCCATTCAGGTTAGCTAGGTGACGCAAAGCATGAGTTTGAGTAAATTTACCATCCTTCATCCAATTGCATAACATCTGTCTAGCTGTCTTGGTGTATTTGTGACGTATGGATACAGGATTGTCACTCTCCATATTCACTACTGGCAAATTACCAGATTTTATTTCTAACTGTTCAATTAAATGTAGATGTGTAGGTGGAATTAATGGACGTGCTAACCTATAGCCTGTTTTTGTTGTAGTACCTAGTAGGGTTTTATCACCTACTACAGCAATCATTTCTTTATTATTTGGGTCATTAAGCGCCGCTATGGTGATGTTATCCTTTGTAATAAATATTTTATCAATGTTCTGAACCGCGAACGCTTCACTAATTCTCAATCCATATACCACTTGCATTGAAAACACAAACATCCAAGATTTACGAGATTCGAGACTATAGCGTTTATCATTAGTTGGTATATCCAACACACTATCTCGAATTTGTAGGAAGTCATCAAGAGAAATACTTTGTAAGTCATCTCTGTATTTAGTTTGTCTGATATCTATCTTCCCTAACTCATCACTCAATCGAGTATTGCCAACTGTGCCTGCAAGTTTCTTCATTGCACGTACACACATTTTGAAATTTTTAGTACCAGACTCTTTACTGTCGATTACTAACTTGATATCTGCATGATTAACTGTTTTTTCTATTGGTAATGATTTGTAAAAGCGCCCATAAGCGTCATACCAACAAGTTTGATGAGATGGGTTATTTCTATCGCGTTTTTGCTTTTTCCCATTGTACCTGTTCCAAAAATCCTCTTCTACCAGCTTAATTGCTTCATCGAATGTTAGCAGATCATTCTTGATAACATTCTTCTCAAGGATAGTTTCATCATACCAAGTCAAAAACTCTGTTTCACTTGTTAACTTAGTTAATGCTTCACTTACCTTATTTGCTTTTTCTAGTGCCTTTACTATGCCTATCTCGGTAAAATCGCAATTACACGCTTTAGCGGTGCGTTTATCGCCTAACTTGAACTGCAACAAGATATATGTGCCAGATGCCTTTACTTCTCGCTTCAGTCCAACACCTTTTGGGGTTTGCTTCTGAATATCTTTAAAGAGTGCTAATAAGCGTTCATACCCGATTAAATGCTTATCTAGATTGCTGGTTGTAACTTGCTTTTCAGTTTCTCTCATTTCTCTCTCAACTCCGGTTAAAGAGTGAGAGAAAGACTGTTAGAAAACAACGATAGTGTTATGATTTCAGTCGCTGACTAGCTCAACGGTAGAGCAGTAGACTCTTAATCTATTGGTTGCGGGTTCGATTCCCTCGTCACCCACTTTTAAAGTATTTTCACATATACGTTAACTAATTAGCTGTCACTGTTAACAGATTAATTTCCTCTTTGAGAAATTAATGGCACTCCCGTTAGGAATTATTGAACAGCAGGTCTGGACAAGAGAACCAGAAAATTTAGGTATAGAGAAAAAACGTCATCAACGGGAAACGCAACAAGAAGTTCGCATATTGTCCAACTTAGGTAGAACAATGCTTCCAGCAGGCTATGTTTGGGCAATTATAATATCTTCCGCTAGCAAGCTGTCTACATGCTGGACTAACTCCGATTCTCCAAACTGATTTGGTGGAGTAAGCGTTTAAACACTTCCTCTTTTTTCTCTGATGTGCCCTCTGCACCTCTGTGGTAGCCCGAGGCAATCCTTTGCGCGTCTATGTTCTAAGCTTCAAACTTCACTTGATAGATTTATCTGACTTTTCACGTTATGTGGAAAAGTCCACGAAAAACCTAACCCTTTCCCGATGCGGGAAGGGGGAAATTCAAAGTTTCTCTCCTTAAAGTAAAGGAAGAGAGAAATAGAAGTGAGGTTTTCCAGATGCCGTGAAAAGCCAGGATAGATCATTAGTGGTCTGGCAAGGTAACTTTGCTGAGTTCATGGTAATAAAACCAAGTTCTTTTCTTCCCTTGCCTTCACACGTCATTTTTGGGTTGGAGTACTAGTGAGTAAAGTCACCCTTTCAGGTGAAGGCATGCAGACATAAAATACCTATTATTAAGAAAGATTAAGCAACTATGAAGCTCATTATGCGTCTAGTTATTAGTTTATTAATAAAAATTTAATCTAAAAATTTTAACAACTCCCGATTCCTACAATTGCCCTCTAGTATTTATGTTTGCTCAATTAAGCATTAATTTCCCGAAAATGCACCCTCACGCCTCCTCCCTTGCTCTTAAGGGAGGAGGCGCTGCTTTGGCTTTTTGCGGTATTTTTGCTATGGGCAATTCGACGGACATCATCATATATATAACTACAGGCTACTCCAATAAAGCAAGATTTATAGGCTTTTAGACATGGCTACACACATAGAAATTCCTGTTATTGGCAAAGTTAAGTATCCATCACGCTGGCTGATGGGGCTGATAGCAGGGGGTGTCTTGGTTGCTGGTACATTCACAACCTACACCCTGGTGAATCAAGGAACAAACAAAGAAGATATTGCTCAATTAACTGTGCCAGTGGCAGCCCAAAATGTCACTTTGCGGATTACAGCTAGTGGCAAAGTTGTGCCAGTTCAGAGTGTAAATATTAGTCCGAAGAACCCCGGAGTACTGTCGCAATTATATGTGGAGCAAGGCGATCGCATTCAACAAGGGCAAATTCTCGGCCGTATGGATAGCGCCGGCATTGAGGCCCAAAGGAGCCAATATCGTGCCAACTTAGCCCAAAGTCAAGCACAACTAGCCGAAGCCCTTGCTGGTAGCCGTCCTCAAGAAATTGCTCAAGCTAGAGCGCGATTGGCACAGGCTCAAGCCCAACTCACCGCAGCTAAGGTTGGTAATCGTCCCCAAGAGATTGCTCAAGCTCAATCCCAAGTGGATGCGGCTCAAGCAAGGGTGAATTACACCAGTGAACAGGTAAAGCGTTATCAATATCTATATAAAGAGGGAGCAGAGAAAAAACAATTACTCGATCAAGCCATCAGCGAAGACAAGAGTGCTAGAGCCAACTTAGAAGAAGCTAGAAAACGATTGTCGTTAGTCGAAAGTGGCACTCGAACTGAGGAAATCGACCAACGCCAAGCCGCTGTGAATGAAGCACGAGCCGCACTGCTCCTGCTAGAAGATGGCACCCGTTCTGAAGAAATTGTCCAGCGTCAAGCAGCAGTTGCATCGGCTGAAGCTCAATTAAAGGGTGTGCAAGTGCAGTTGGACGAGACTATTATTCGCGCTCCTTTTTCGGGAATTGTGACGCAAAAGTATGCTAACGTGGGTGCTTTTGTGACACCCACAACCTCTGCTTCTACTAGCGCGTCGGCAACTTCCAGTTCAATTGTCGCTGTAGCACGCGGTTTAGAAGTATTAGCTCAAGTTCCTGAAGCCGATATTGGCAGAATTAAGCAGGGACAGCAGGTGGAAATTGTTGCTGATGCCTATCCCGATCAAGTTTTTAAAGGTCATGTGCGCCTGATTGCTCCTGAAGCAGTAATTGAACAAGGTGTGACATCCTTCCAGGTGCGGGTTGCTCTCGATACTGGCACAGATAAACTGCGTTCTGGCTTAAATGTGGATCTGACTTTCTTGGGCGATCGCGTTAATAATGCCTTAGTATTACCAACAGTCTCAATCGTCACCGAAAAGGGTCAAACTGGCGTACTTGTACTAGATGCAAACAATAAACCCCAGTTCCGCGAAGTTACAGTTGGCGCACAAATCCAAGACCAAACTCAGATTTTAGGGGGAGTTAAACAAGGCGATCGCGTTTTTGTGAACCCACCCAAAGACTACAAAATCGAAAAGGCGAAAGAACAGAATAAAACCTAATTTGTAATTCGTAATTTAAGACATGAATTTTTTAGAAAGTGTCCAAATGGCGGGGAAAACCCTGCTATCAAATAAACTGCGTAGTGCCCTAACAATGCTGGGTATAGTTATTGGCAACGCCTCGGTTATTGCCATGATTGGCATTGGCGAAGGTGGGCAAAAGTACGTTAATAAACAGCTGGAGTCATTAGGCCCGAATGTGCTGTTTGTACTACCAGGTAATCGAGAAACTCAGCGTATCTCCTTTGAAGTACCAAAAACTCTGGTGTTACAAGATGCCGAAGCGATCGCTTCTCAAGTGCCAACAGTAGTAGGAGTTGCGCCAGAATTAAATAGAAGACAGGTGGTTACATACCGCAATAGAAACACCGATGTCAACATCATTGGTACAACTTCCAGCTTCTTATCTGTACGGGACTTTGAAACTGATAAAGGCAGGTTTTTCAGCGATGTAGACATCAAGCGAAATAACCAAGTCGTGGTGTTAGGTGGAGACTTAGCAGAAAAACTATTTGGTAATAGTAACCCAATAGGTCAACAATTGCGAGTTGGAAATACCAGCTTTCAAGTGATTGGGACGTTAATAGCCAAAGGTTCCAGCGTCGGAGCAGATTATGATGATGCTGCTCTAATACCAATTACAACTTCAGCAAACCGACTTGTGGGAAAGAATTCTCCCTATGGTATTGCCTTAGATTACCTCGTCGCGGCAGCTCGTGATTCAGAGAGCGTGGATGCAGCAGAATTTCAAATTACTAATTTGTTGCGTCTACGGCACAAAATTAATGGCGAAGATGACTTTACTCTGCGCTCTCAAAAGGATGCCTTGCAAACTGTCGGTCAAATTACAGGTGCATTGACAATTATGCTAGCAGCGATCGCTGGTATATCGCTGTTTGTCGGCGGTATTGGCATTATGAATATTATGCTTGTTTCCGTCACCGAACGCACCCAAGAAATCGGATTAAGAAAAGCGATTGGAGCAACTGAACAAGATATTTTGCTCCAATTCATCATTGAGGCAGTAATAGTTTCCGCAGCTGGCGGTTTAGTTGGGACTGCGGTTGGTATCAGTGGCATTCTATTAGTGGGAGCGTTGACTCCTTTAGAAGCAAGTCTTTCTCCTGTAGCGATTAGTATGGCAGTTGGTGTCTCTGGTGGGATTGGTTTATTTTTTGGCGTTGTTCCCGCGCGTCGCGCTGCTAAACTCGATCCCATTGTGGCTTTAAGAAGTGCTTAGTAATGGATTAAGTGGATTATTGCAGCAAAGGAGTTGTGCTTTTACCGTTAGTTGACGCATTCGCAATTGCAGCTTGAGCAGGTTGAGTGTGAAGAACCGCTACAACTGGAGCAACTTTTAAACTAGATTTTTTATTTCTTTTTCCATTAGAGCCGCCAGCTTTGGAATACTCTATACTGTTTCTGCCATAGATAGTTGCAACTCCACTTAGCATTCGTTCAGACATTTCGGAGAGGGCTTTATCCATCTGGGTTATTGTTTTACGCGATTCTTCAAGATTGGACACAAGGGTGTTATGAGCTTCTACCGTCGCACGGGTAATGTTGATGAGGTGGTTGTAGGCTTCAATAGTTAATCCATGTCCTAAATCCAGATTTTCATCAACGGATTTAAGCAAGGCGAGACGAAGTTGGGCTTTGTCAACAGCAGCAGAACCACGAGTTCTTAAAGACATGAGATATCCTTTTTTTATAATTACTTTTTCAAGATAGTGGAGTATCCTTTTGCCTGAGATGGGTAGTTTTGTGGATTTATTTCATTAAAAGTTCAACGATATAATTACGAGTTTGTCTGTATTTTTACTCATTTTTTATATCGATTTTTTTTTGAGAATAAGTGCAATCAACAAATGCGAGCGCCGAATCAACAAATGCGAACGCCAAATCAACAAATGTGATCGCTAAATCAACAAATGCGAACGCTAAATCAACAAATGCGATCGCCAAATCAACAAATGCGAACGCCGAATCAACAAATGCAATCGCTAAATCAACAAATGCGAACACTAAATCAACAAATGCGAACACTAAATCAACAAATGCGAACACTAAATCAACAAATGCGATCGCCGAAATAACATTATAAAGGGGAAATTAGAACATCTAATTCCCTCCCCTTTATTAGCTACGGCGTACATACAAGTCGAATTACCCCCCTTAATCCCCCCTTGGAAAGCAGGGTGGTTTCATACAACGAGAGAAAAACTAAAACTGGGTTTTAAAGCCTCTCTCCGTTTCGGGGAGAGGTTTGGAGAGGGGTAAAATCTATGGTTATACATGAGAAATCAAGGCTTATGTATTTTTCTTTTTTCGTATGAAACCACCCTGCTTAATCCCCCCTTGGAAAGGGGGGAGAAATTTGTCTAGTTCCCTCCGCTTTATAAGCTTGTAGCTTCTCTTCTCCCAAAACAAAATCTGCTGAAAAAAGAAATCTGTCTAGTTCCCTCCCCTTTATAAGGGGAGGGTTAGGGTGGGGTAACTTCCCTCAACCTACAAATAACTTCCCTAATCTTATCCACCACACCATCAATATTTTGATAAACTTCTGGATTCGTAAATCTCAAAAACCTCGTACCTTTTGATTCCAAAAATGCTTGGCGATCGCGGTCATATTCTGGAACTCCATCTTGATAGTGACTATCACCATCAATTTCTATAGCAAGCCTCAATTCCGAAGAATAAAAATCCACTACAAATCTGTCAATACTGTATTGTCTGCGAAATTTACAGCTTTCAATTTGTTGATTTCTAAGTTTTGCCCAAACTATTTTTTCACATGGGGGCATATTGTTTCTGAGAGTTTGCCGTTTTTGCCTTTCTGAGGTTTGGTTATACAGTTTTGTCATCAGCGTTTTCATATCCCTGGACTGGGCTTATTATTCCCTGGATTACCCCCCTTAATCCCCCCTTGGAAAGGGGGGAAAAATAGATCCAGTTCCCTCCCCTTTACAAGGGGAGGGTTAGGGTGGGGTAATTCGAGGACTGGTAGTGTTTCGATAACTTGTGTGTAGACCGTAGCCTTTACAAGGGGAAGGTTAGGAAGGGGTAATTCAATAACTTGCGTGTACACCGTAGCCTTTTTAAGCAGGCTCTAAAACTTTTCATCCCCTAATTTTTCCGAAATTGAGCATAATATTGTTGAAGCTTCATTAAGATGCATCTAACTCACACCTGCTCATGAACAAACAGCGTTTACACGCTTATAATCAGCTAATTCAAAACCTGCTAAATTGCCTTAGCGGGGAAGAACCAGAGATATTATAGCAATCCGGAATCATTTGTGAGAAAATACTGAGACGGCATTAAAGTAATATTTTCAACAAGAGTTTGGGCGGTAGCGATGTGGATGCAATCATTAGAAGATTTTATCAAACAAAGCCTGGATA
>JAHHHR010000047.1 GCA_019359245.1 Nostoc desertorum CM1-VF14
TTTCTGGTTCTTTGGCTAACCTCAAAAGAGGACGGGCTTGGCGCTCATTTTTAATCTGTGACCCCAACTCCCCTGCTGCAACAATAACTTTTGAAGCCCCTAAGAGTTGATTTATACGCCGATAGCCTCCATATACATGCAATTCGCCTTGGCAATATTGTTCAAAGTTTTTGTACCCAGCGATTTTGTACATCCGCTCGTCATGCATGACGCGACAGAGTTCTACTGCTTGCAACTCAAATTGGTCTATGGTAACGAAGGTGTCTTTGATACTGCTGTTGAGATCATCGTAATGAAGTGCTGATTTGTTTTCTCTATCTAGTGTCAGCATATTTCTCTCCCGTCAATAGCACAAGGAGAGGTGTTTGAAAAAAATTTTGATGTCACCTGAACCCCGACACCAAGATGTATTCGGCATAAGTCATTTTTCACGATATTTTTCCCTGATAACTTGGTTGACAAGCTTTGCTAGGGGGTTGCATCAGTGATCAGTTATCAAAGACTCTGATTGATAAGTGGTAACTGATAACTGTTATTCGCGCTACTACTGCTTTTTGCTACGAAATTCGGGATATTTCTTAATCAAACTTAACTTTACAAAAACTTATGAATTTCCACAGCCAAAAGATGCCGCAAAGAATGGACTTTCCAAGCGGCAGACCCTATAATGGATCTGGTAGCGCGGACTATACTCTTAGACAAACTTAGTGGGATCACAGTCGCCAAACTATAAATACCACTCGTTTTGTTCCTTTGAGATCAACCCCGCTCTTTTAAACGATGAATTTTACAAGCAGATAAAGCGCCTACTCCTTAGTGGCGCTTTGTGCTTATAGGGGCTTTTTGATTGTTTCATAATTTACCTCCATGTTTTGCTTCAATTAGCTTGATCTTACAGAAGTTTTAGTCGCCTAGTATCAACGCTATCTTCTTTTTTGGTTTTGAGTTTTCAATATCTCCATAGTCCATAGGTGTTTTGGGAGTATCTAAGGACTTGTGATAACCTTAGATAATGTCTAATAGAAAGAAACTTTCGCTCAGGCACCTTCCAAAATTTGCACCTGAGCCTCTACCTCCTTAGTTATTGTACTTAAAACTAAATTGTAGCTTTAATGACAATTTTAGAGAGCGTGTTATTATTTATGCAATGTAGCACTCTAAACTTATATCCTGTAAAAGGCAATGATAGCAAGTAGCTTTTTATTAAAAATTGTAAAAAAGCTATATAAAAGTTTTAGGTAAAATTTGAATAGCTATTATGGTAGTGCTAATAACGTACTATTGTAGGTAAATATGTCTTCAAACAAAAATTTAGACCTAGAAGCAGTACTAGAGATTTTAGAAGAGCGGGTGCTTCAGCATACCGGAAGATATTTGTCGCCCTCTGAAATGGTTTTAATCAAAGGGTCTTGGGATGGTAAAGACTATAAGGAAATAGCAAACGATTCGGGGTACAATGTGCATTATTTGCAGACTGGTGTAGGTACTCCGTTGTGGACAATGCTTACAGAAGTTGTTGGAGAGGGAGTACAAGTAAAAAAATTAACTTTAAGAAATATTTTGCTTAGACTAGCAAAAAAAGAATATTTGAAAAAGCTAGAAGCGTCATACCAAAATGTTGATCGTTTAATAGGAACAACTAGATTATATGGGGACTTTCCAAAAATAGTATCGTTTTATGGACGACAAAATGAAATAAGTATTTTAAAAAGGGAAGTCAATATTTTTAAAAAACGGTGTATAGCATTAATTGGAATTGCCGGGATTGGGAAAAGTATACTAGTGTCAAAGTTAATCGAAGAAATATTATTAGAAAATTCAAATAATTACGAATATTTAATTTGGAAAAAAATTAACCGTTCTTCAACAATTGATAATTTAATTACTGAGCTAATTGAGACTTTTAATATAGAACAAGCAGAAGATATAACTCTTCAAAGGAAATTATGTTTATTGTTAAATTATTTGCAATTACATCGTTGTCTATTGGTTTTAGATGGTTTTGAAGCCATAGCGCCAGTAAATGTTTTTGAAAAAAGATTAGAATATGAAGATTTTTTTGTTGGGATCACCCAAGAAAAACATCAGAGTTGTGTAATTGTAACAAGCCAAGTGCCTTTAAAAGAAATTGCTTATGTGAATGTAAATTCATCTATTGTATCTATTCAAATAGAAGGTTTAGAAGAAGATGCAGCAATCCAGTTAATGCGTGAAAAGGGCATAGCTGGAGAAAAATGCAAAGAATTGATTGAAACATATCGTGGAAACCCGTCAGAACTAGAAGCTGTTTCTGACCGAATAAATCGCATTTTTGGGGGGAGTATAGAAAAATTTTTCGATTATAGGACTACTGTAATTGGCCCGCGAGTTGAGGCGATGTTAAATCTCCAATTTGGACAAAATGGGCTTTTAACTGATCTTCAAAAACAAGTAATGGTTTACTTAGCTGAGGAGATGGCAAAAAGTTCTGCTTTTATCCCTTTTTCAAAGCTTATTAATGATTTAAAAGAGCGATTAAAATTAGAAGTCATGTCAATTTCAAAGGTAATATCGGCTTTGGAAGCTTTAGAGCAACGTTCGTTAATTGAAGCCAGTAGGCAATCAAGTAAGCATGAACTCAGCTATGGTATGGAACCAGTTGTTAAGAAATACATCTTAGTAGATCCATACGGTTTAGTATATAAATCATCAAATAATAAAGAATTAACTAGTTATGTGCAGGGGCAAAACTCTCCGTGAGCTACTGTATAAATCCCTTGTGTAGTAGGCGGCATAATCCTGAAGATACTGAAAATTGTTTAGCTTGTGGTAATCCCTTACTAATAGATGGGCGCATTCGTTTACTGCGCCCATTGCGTTCTTTGGATGAAGATTCATCTACATATACAGATGTTTTTGAGGTTGAAGACGTTGAGCCGTCATGGGGGGCAAAATCTAGAATCAGAGTAATGAAAGTACTAAGGTGGAGCGATCCTAAATTAGTTCGTCTAGTTCAGAGAGAATCACTTATATTACAGACGTTATATCATCCAGGAATTCCTAAGTGCGGTGTGGATGACTATTTCACTTTTACACTTAAGGATGATCGTCTAGTATTGCACTGTTTAGTAATGGAAAAAGTTGAAGGGGAAAATCTACAACAGTGGTTAAAAACGTATGGAAAAATTCATCAGAAAGTAGCATTGGATTGGTTAACACAACTAGTTGATATTATTGAATCTGTACACCGCTCTGGCTTCTTTCATAGAGATATTAAACCAGAAAATATTATCTATCAACCTGATGGTCAACTGGCACTTGTTGATTTTGGAGCAGCCAGACAAATTACCACAACATATTTAGCAAAAGTTGGCGCTAGTGGAGTGAATAAAAGAACACGTTTTAGTAGCGGATATGAAGTAACAGTTGTTAGAACAATTCGATTTTCTCCACTTGAACAACTTAACGGTCAAGCATTGCCCCAATCAGACTTTTATGCTTTGGGGCGAACTTTTGTGAATTTATTAACGGGGATATCACTGTTGGAATTTCCAGTAGATCAAAATACAGGAAGACTAATCTGGAGAGATAGAGCACCACAAATTGATAAGCCTTTTGCTGATTTACTTGATGACATGATGGCTCCTTTTCCAGGACAGCGCCCACAGACGACTCAAGTAATATTGGAACGTTTGCAGCGTTTACCATTTAAATTAAAACTTAATCGCTTTTTGGTTTCAAATATATTTAAATGCTTTTTAGCAGGCTCATTGATAGCAACTATTAATAGTAGTTTTAAACAGATTAATCTTGCTTTATCTGCTTACTACTTTAATCAAGCTGGACATTATATGAATGAACCTGAAATAGCTAAAAAATATTATAAGCTAGCATTAATTTACAATCCTAAAGATGATGAAATATATAATAACTTGGCAGTAGCTTGCCAGGTAACTCAGGACTTAACCTGTGCAATTGAGAACTACCAAAAAGCTTTTGAACTCAAGCCTAATGCTTGGGAACTGCACTATAATCTCGGTAATTTTTACGATGAGCAAGGCCAATATGACCAAGCAGAGCAGCAATACAAGTTATCGATTAAGTACGGCAAGAATCAACCGATGAATGCTGTCAACAATTTATCACGGCTCAAAAATATACAAGAAAAATACTCTGAGGCAGCACAACTAGCACTTGAAGGATTGAAAGGTACTTCAGATCCAGTATGGCAAGCAGCCTTGTACAAAAATCTAGGCTGGGCAAGATTCAAACAACAGCGTTACACAGAGGCCAAAGATTACTTGCAGAAATCGGTGAAATTAGATTCTCGAAGAGTAGATGCTCACTGCTTGTTAGCAAAAACACAAGAAGCGTTAGGTGACTTGGAGAATGCTAGGGTACATTGGGAAGTTTGTTTAATATCAAATAATTCTGGTCTACCAGAAATCTCAGAATGGAAACAACAAATTCTACAGCGCATTTTCCAACAAATTGACTAAGGCGTGTCAATTTCGATAAGCTATCAAATAGATAGCAAATTACTAAATAATAGGAATGCTGATTGTACCAAAGTCAACAGCCAAAAGAAAAAAAATTTCAAACTCTCAATTCGTGTCCATTGCATTAATAGTGTTGTTTTCAAGCTTTAGCAGTGTAGGGGGACAAGCTCAATCAATAGGTAGAAGTGATTCAGATGAGCGAGACTGTGAAGTTGTAGCAAAAGTTATTAGTGGCGATATTAATTGGACACCCCAGAGTAAACTTTGTAAAGATGACAAAATTCATCCAGTTCGTGGGCGTAAGGTTGAGATTTTTTGTTATTCACATGGAAAGGTTTTATACCTCACAGATAGTAATGTAGGTGAACATTGTTTACCGCTTTCCCAGCGCCGATTTGAGAATTGTACTTTGAAAAATGGGTATACCTGTGTGACACCCAAAGGGCCAGGGGAAGATGAAAATATGCCTACATTAATCACTCCCTATGGTGTCGTCATTTTAAATACTAATCCGATACTATCTTGGTCTGCGGCTCCTTTAGCTACTAGCTATATGGTGCAAATGGAAGGCAAAGGAGTTAACTGGTCAGTTGAGGTTAAGGCAACTCAACTGCCATACCCGAAAGATCAGCCAGCTATGGAGTCGGGGAACGTTTACAATGTAAACGTCGTTGCTAATCGTGGAGATGAGCCTATTGCTGCTACTACCTCCATTCTGCTGGTAGTCCCTACTGATAAAGCACAAGAGATAGCGATGACAATCAATCGTCTTCAAAGTCTCAATCAGTTTCAAGATGAATTGGCTATTGATGTAGATAGTGTATACCAAGCAGAGAACTTAGTGAACGAATCGATTCTGGTGTTAAAGGCAAGAGCCAAAGCAGGTAGTAAGAATCCCACTATCTATCGATTATTAGGGGATCGCTACCTAGAAGCATACTTGCCATCTGCGGCTATATCTGCATATGCAACTGCAAGCAAATTAGCTCGAAAAGAGAATAATGCCGATGAATTAGTCAAAGCAGAAGCAGGAGCGAAAATTGCAGATCAGAGCCAGAAAAAAGTAGAAAGAGCAAAGGGCGGTTAGATTTAACCAGTGCTGACTCGTCGCAGAGGACACCGTAAGAGTGCTTTGTTGGTGGATCGATAACTGGTCTATAAATGGAAGCATAAGTCCTCCGAACTCAATTAGTGTGACTTAAAGGAATGTTTGTCACTTAATTGAAAGCTAAATCGCATCTTGGCGGCAAACTTATGCTTCCACTGACACACTTTTTTGCTCAGTTGCCAACAAGAATAAAGCCAGCCCAGTAATAGGGATGGAAATATTTTTCACTAGACAACAAACTCAGTTTTGCAAGTCTTAGTGCTTCTGGTAAAACAAGTCCATTTTTTAATCCTTTGTAGAACTCCTCCATCAATAGAGCAGTAGAATCAGCGTCAACTAGCCACAAACTAGCTAATGTACTACGTGCTCCGGCTTGTACAGCTATTCCAGCAATTCCAAGGGCAGAGCGTTTATCACCCTTTGCAGTTTGACAAGCACTTAAAACAAGTAAATTAATTGTGTCGCTTTCATTTTTGAGCAAAAATTTCAAGTCTTTGACATTTAAAGGTTTGTCCCAAGCCAAGACAAAGGTTTGTTCAGGGTCAGAGCTGAATTGAGCGTGAGTACTCAAATGAACTAAAGAAAATGAATTTTTTTCAAATTTTTGTTGAAAGCTGCGACTATTAAAATCACTATCAATTAAAGTTAAAACAGAAGTAATACTTTTTTTTATATTTTCGATTTCTACTTTTACTTCTGGCAAAGCTGGTAAATTTTTAGGAACTGAGGGGTCGTTAAGACTAGGACTAAGTTTAGAAATACCGCCAATTAAAATATTAGAATTTTTGAATTTAGGCGAATTATTATGCAATTGTTTAAAGCTTGAAGCCGTGACGATGCTATATGAATCAGTCAAATATTTTTTTCCATCATGTAACATATCGATAGGTAAATTCTGGAAATAGCTATCTAGAACAAATCCTAAAGCTCCTGAATTAGGAAGAAACTGCTTAATCGGAGAAAACAAGAGATTATAGAGAGTTTGAGAATATATAAAATAGTTAACATCTTCAGTTCTTAAAAATTGCTTTCTTTGAACAATTTTAAGTAAATTATCAATCGGGTCAACTATTTTTTTGAAGTCTACAGTATGGCGATAAAATTTTTGGGGTGTTCTAACAATTACTTCTACTTGCTGCCCCAATTTAATTAAATAAATAATTGGAAAAAATTCTTTTGAAGTTTGTTCATTCCTTAAAGAAGACAAATTCAATCTACCACATTGTAAAAAATTCTCTATTTCAGCGAGTCTTAACTTTTCTTGAATTTCAACTGCTCGTTTTGACTTTACCTCATCTTGGGAAAATAACAACTCCATATATTCATGGTAAATAGGTTCAACTTTATCCTTAAAATTAAACTGAATTTCCGGGTTTACCCCTAGAAGATTACCTCGAACTTGCTCAAGACTGTTAATAGCAGATTCATATACTTGATTGGCTTTATCAACGTTTCTTAAGACCCGATATAAACGTCCTAATTGCCATTGCCACTCATAAGCAATATCCCAAGCTTGTACTGATTGAGCCAGTCCCATAGCTTTTTCAAAATATTGCGTTGCTTCAAGTGTTTTACCTAAAGAGTTGTAAATGGTAGCAATAGTTCCTAATGCATAAGATTCGGCTCGGTTATTATTCAGCTTTTGGGCTAAAGTGTTAGCTTTATTCGCTAATAGTAATGAAATTGATAACAGATTATCTTTTCTGGGGAAAACAAGTTGCTTCAACTGAGTATTTTGGTCAAGTTGTATTAAACTCTGAGCGATATTAAGTTGAGCATAGATAGATTCGATTGCAGGGAATAATTCCAATCTCTCCGGACGACTTAATAAGTTATCAATTAATGTCTGAAGGTGTTGATTTGTTGCTAAACTTTCTAAACTTACTATGTTATTCCACTTTTTTATGTCTAAAATTAAACTTAATTGGTTAATTTTTGCTTGCAAGGAAAGTATATTTTGTTTTCTACCTACTAACTCTTGATAAAATTTCAGAGCATTTTGGACTTTTGACTTAGCTTTTTTAAGTGATTTCTGTTTAGTAAAGACATCATCACTTAGCTGATATTTCCCTTTTGCTTGAATGTAAAGGGCACGTTCTGTATTACCTAAACTCAATAAAATTTGATTATAAATATCTGATTCTTTTGAATCTAGAGTTTTAACCATTGCCATAGCATTGAATAATATAATCGAAGATGTTTCTGGATTGCCAATCAACCGTAGCACATCACCTAGATTGCGGAGTCCAATAATTCTGACTCTTGAAAATGGCTGTTTTTCCAAAGTGGATTTTAAAGTCTCTAGATAGGCTTGTTGAGAAATTTCCTGTAATTCAATCGGGCTAGAGCAAATCCAATCCTCTAGCTCTAGAGTCTTGCTTAGAGTTTGACAAGCACTAAGATATGAACCACTGGCTTGTAGCGCTAAACTTTGATTAATTAAGCTACCAGTAATGCCATCAGAATCTTTTAATTTGTAGTAAATATTGTAAGCTGCTTTCCATGTTTGTAGTGCAGCTTGAGGCTGTCCTTTATTTAACTCTTCAAATCCTTGTTGATTGAGAAGTTTTGCTTGAGACTGTTCTAGATTTGTAGAGGTTTGGGATTTGGCTTGGATTTGACATAAAACTATCACTACAGTTAAACATAGTCCCAAGATTAGATATTTTAAAGCAGTCGGTAATTGATAGAAAAATAAAATCCGTTTTCTTGCCATGTTTCTAAATTTGAGCTAGTGTCAGCAGGGATCAAAGGAACACCCCAATCAAGGCGAGCATTAAGACGATCTTCTAACTGGTACTGTATACCAACCCCGATAGATGCCAGTGTTCCTGTAAATACTGTTATTCCAGTATCTTGAGCAGTAATATTATTCCAGGAGGTTCCCATATCAAAAAAGGGAATGATCTGTAATTGTTCAGTGTCTGTTCTCCAAGTGGGAATACGTGCTTCAATTGATAGTAAAGCTCCGTTATCAGACAAAAATGTATCTTGTCTGTAACCCCTAACCGAATTTATACCACCATTAGCAAATTGTTCTAATGGCACAAGAGGGCGAGAAGCTAGCTGAATATCTGCTCTGACAACCAAGGATGTACCATTTACTGCTAAACGCTGTAGCCATGAAGCTTGTCCTCGCCAAGAGAAGAAGCGACTGTCAGGAGCGTAATCGTTAACTGTGGCATCAAATGCACCAATCCCCAAATTGAACTGGGAGCGTGCCAATAATGCTCCTTGTCTTGTGCGTTGTGTCCATTCTTGAAAAAATCTGATAGCGGAAATTCGCGTTCGCCCTTTAGAATCTGCGCCAGCACTTAAAGGAAAAGGAGTGTTGAGTAATGAGGACTCGCTCTCTAGTCGGGAAGCTGTCAATCCTAAAGCAAATTCTTGAGTTGAATTAGGGCTGGCTTGTCGTAATATTGGCTGACGCAAAGTCACTTCGTAAGCACGAGCATTAGAAAGAATATCTAGTCTGCTAAAAGGACGCTCAATAACATTGGCAGAAGAATTTGCATAAAAAAACTGCACAATCCCATTTTGGGGATTGATAGGAATAGAATAATCAGCTGTTAGAGTATTACTGCCGTCAGTGTTTCTATACCCTAAACTCAAGCGATCCCCTAATCCCAAGAGGTTAGCATTGCTTAATTCAACTCGTCTCTGAAAACTGCCAATGGCAGGTGATCGAGAGTTATCTAAGAAAGCTTCAATTCTAATGGGTTGACGTGCATGGACTGTAACGTTTAAAACAGAAGTACTTGATTGAGAGCCTTTATCTATAACTGTAGAAATTTTCTCAACTAAAGGATCTGTTTGCAATAGTTGCAAAGCTGTCAGCAAATGTTTGCTATTGAAAACTTCAGTTGTGTTTGTCTGTAAGCGTTCACGAATATAATTTTGTAATCGTGCGCTACCCATAACATTAATTTTCTCTAGCTTGCCTTCAACAATTTGTATAGTGACTACTCCTCCGCTGGCTGTAATAGCTTGATTTTCTTTAACAGGAAAGAAGGCTCCAGAAGTCAAATATCCTTGTTCAGTGTACAGTCTCGTGACTGCTGTACGAGCTTCGAGCAATTCTGAAAATGTGATTTCTCTGCCTGTGTAAGAAGCAACTACTGATTCTAGTTGCTGAGTTGATAAAACAGTATTACCTTTGAATATGAACCTTTCAACTTTAATTTTTTCTCGGTTTATTGTGGGAATTTCAGGTATAGGCACTGAAGCAGGAGGTATTTGCAGTTCTTCTCTTTTTTCTATTGGAGAAGGAACTTGTGGACTCTGAGGAATTGTTGGTATTTGCTGTGTAAAAAGTCTTAGAGGTACTGTTTTTGCTAAAAGCGGGTTACTTGTTGATATCGGAATTGCCAGAAAAGAAATTGCTCCGAACAGATTTAAGCATCGATATTTGGACAACATAGCATTTTATTAACATAGAACCAATTTTTTAACCTTTTTTATCCTCTAATAAAAGCAGCTAAGTAGATAACAAAAATATTTACAGCCCTGGCGTTTACCCCGATAACAATTGCAAGGACTGGGATTGCTACCCTTCAAGAAGACTTCACTGCATTCGCAATGAAATTATCTAATTATGTTTAGTTACATAAAGCTGCTGTTTTATTCCAATGCTCTCTATATCCTTCTATTTATATTTCTGAGAATTATGACAAGGTGAGTCTGATAAAGAACCGTAAGAAACTACTTCTTTTGGTTTAGTTGTAAAACTTACTGTACCATTTCCATTGTTCTTCCATCCTTGTGCTTCTACATATTCTTGGTCTACTTCAATCTGTATTGGCTGTTGTGACTGTTTAGTAGAAATAGGTTGTCGCTCATCTCTCCAGCCATAAGTACTATTGAGAGGATCGCTTGGGCTTTGTGGAATACCCCCAGATCCTCTGTCCACAAACTCATTAGGTGCTTTACCCGATTGCGTAGCGCAAATATGAGCAACTGTAGGAATATTAATTGCTGGTGGAACGAACGCTGCTTTAATGAAATCAAATTGTAAAGTATTTATTTGAACTATACCGGCAATTCCTCTGTCTGAAGTAGCTGTAATCTTACTATCAAAAGAAGAAAAGATTCCTTGAGTATTGATAGTGACATTACCACCTCGCCCCTCAAAGGCATTTGCTGTAATCTTGCTATTTTCTAAAAGAAGCAATAGTTCCGTATTAATATTAATGTTCCCACCGTTCCCTTTGGTTTCTTGCTGTCCAGCAGTTGTAGAGATATTGCTATTGCCTAATAATACATTGTTCGTATTGAAGATAATGTCACCTCCCTCACCCACGGCAGTAGTCGCGGTAACGCCTCCGTTGTTTGTAATGTTAACGTCCTTAGCTTTAATTTCAAGGATTCCTGCATTGCCTGAGCCATTATTTCTAACACTAACTTGAGCATTATTATCAATATTCACTTGTTCAGCATTAATAATTAATTTGCCTGCATCTCCAGTAGGAGTAGGAGGTACTCTATTAAATCTAGCCCTCAAACTATTATCTAGAATATCTCCTGATGAATTTATAAAACTAGGAACTTTTGAATTTGAATCTACTCCTGAAATATCTACTGAACCAGAAGTGTTAATATTAAGATTTCCAGCGTTTCCAAACGATACGGTACTTGTAGATATACCCGCACCATCTCTGATAATTAGCTTTGAGGTATTAATTTCCACATTCCCAGCATTACCACTACCAAAAGTAGCAGCATTAATTATACTAGGTCCGACAATAGGCGACCTACCTATAATATTTATGGTATTATTTGCATTTATTAAAACATTACCTCCTTTCCCACTATTAAAAGTTGTAGCTCCTAAACTGCTTCCATTCTTAAGCGTAATATTTTGTGTACTTAATTTTAAATCCCCAGCATTACCAAAAGAACTAGAAGCTGTAGTTATATTACCCCCATCTTCTAATATCAAATTTTTGATTACTCCAGTAATATTTCCACTATCTCCATAATTAAGATAACTGAAACTATTAATAGCACCATATCCAAATTGATTAACAGAAGACGGAGTAGAGCCAGTAATCTTTAAATAATCGTTAGCATTTATTATTATTTCACCACCTGGAGCATTACTAAAAGTAGTAGTAGCTATTTGCGCTCCACCAATAGTTATTTTATTTGAATTGAGTTCAATATTTTCTCCGGGTGTATTTCCAAAGTTGCTAGTATAGATACCGCTAATACCAAATTCTGATGCATCTTTAACTTCCAAAAATTCAGAGTTAATACTAATTTGTCCATTTTGCTTAAATCCCTGATTTTGGCTCATAATTAGCGCACCATTTAATACTTTTACATCGTTTCCCCGAATATTAATAGTATTTCCTTCACCTTCTGTACTGTTAACATAAACTAAAGCATTCTTTAAAAAGGTTATATCCCTAAAACTTAATTTTTTTTCATAGGTTAATAATAACCTTTTGTTTTCTGGCTTAATATTAACTTCCCCTTGCTCTATACTTGCTAAATCAATCCTTCCATTTTTGGTACTAAGGATTCCTCCATCCAATAATATTTTTCCTCCTATTAAAGCTAGGGTATTTCCAGGCTTTACTTGTAAACCCGTAAAAATTGTACTTGCATCTATAGGGGATCTCAAGATAGAGTTCTGAATGGGGAAACCATTGCCTTGCACATTAATTTCTCCCACGGTAGTATCATAAAACTGCAACCCAACAGGTACATTTAATGTTAGCAAAGGAGAATATTGAGGTTCTATAGCACTAAATTCTATACCATCAGTAAATTTAATGCTATTTGCTGTAGTTGCTAAAAAAGAACCACCAATGTCTAATCGAGCATTTGTTCCAAAAGTGATCCCGCTTGGATTCATCAAATATAAGTTAGCTGTTCCATTGGCTTTTATCAGTCCATCAATATTAGAAATTAATCCACCAGTAACTCTAGTAATAATATTTTGAACATTTAAAGGATTATTAAATATAACTGTGTTATCGATAGGTATAGAAAAGTCCTGAAAACTATGAAAAAGGTTGTTTCCTACCTGAGTTCCCTCTTGAATAATTCGATTATTTCCTTCTATTTTAATATCAGTGTTATTAGGTAGAGTAATATCTGGAGTAATTTGAGCCTCACAAGGAAAGATAGCTGCAAAAGAAGTAATAACTGTAATTACAAACGTATTGATAATAATCTTCATAAAGTTTTCGTATTTTTAAGTAAGAACGTAAATTTTGATTAATAAACAAAAATAGCTTTTAGATCCTTATTAGAGAACATTTTTAAAAGGATTCAGGGATAAACTTTGAAGCATTTCTGGTTAGATATTCAATTAGCTTAAAGTTATAGCTAAGTAGGTAGACATAAATTTAACTATGTAAAAAAAGCAAAACATTTGTTATTGCTTCACTCCCGCAATAACATAGTTCCAAATTTTATCGCCTACCTACTTGTTTTATTTAAAGATGTTATGCTGCTTCTATCGTGTCGGTGTCCTTAAGGACATAATCAATTACTTTAAATACTGCCTGAACTTTACGGGTGCGCCATTCATCAACTAATTTTTGCACTTGCCTTGCAGGCATTCGCCGCATCATTGCTTCATAAAGGTAGGCAGCATGACCTGTTTCATCTTTGGCGATGCTTAACATCCCCAACTTTAAGTTATGAGTGATGCGCTCATCATCAGGCAATACATTTGCCATTCGCATATAGTCTTTACCAGCATCTAACTCCATAATATAGGTACTTGCCATAAAGATATCCCAGTCAATCACGGCAGGGCTAAGTTGTTCTTTGCTATAACCTTCATAGTAAGCGGCAAAGAGAGGACTACGCCCTTGTCTTGATTGATTTTTAGGTGCAATTTCAGGCTCTGAATCTATGGAATTTTTATCTATTTGCTTCAACGCATGAGCAAAAATTTGGCTATGCTTAGTCTCATCCAACGCGTGTTTTTTTAATTTTTCTGCTAGCCATGTATTACCTTCATTAGCTGCACGCTCACTAAGTGCAGATAAAAATCCAACGGAGCCAGCCTCTGATAGATGTAAACCCTTAAGTACAATAGGGCGAGTTTTAGAGTCACGGATCTGAGAAGCAGTATAGTAAGCAACAGCTCCTGAGCTTGCTAGATGCATGAGATAAGTCAAAAAATTCATGAGGTATTTATGCTAAGTTTTGTAAGCTACATTTCTTATAGTAGTACTCTAAATGCATTTTAAAGTCTTTTAGAACGACTTTTGTGATGCTAATGGTGATAGCAAAAGTTATCTCAATTTTTAAGTTTGGCATCTGTTGCGTCTTCTAGTAAATTATCTAGTTAATTCAAATCAGGTTTTATACTATGTTGCTAGTTACTAATAATTACAGTTTTTTACATTAAAGCTTTCTTTTAGGATTGCTAATTTAAGACTAACTTTGCAAGTTAAAATCATGATTTTAATCTTGAATTTAAGCTGGCAGCATTTATCTGCTTGATATTAGATGCTTAAAACCTAAGAAAACTTTGAAATTGCGAATTTTAGCCTTAATTGCTATTTTCTAGCCCCTAATAGTACAATGGCTTATCTATAACTACTGAAGTTTTATCGCAAATATAAGAAAGGGATTAATTTATTAAGAAATCAAACAGCTATGTATTTGGAAGCCCGACTTGGTGTGTAAAGTAATACTCAAATGCTACTCTTCATCATCCTCATAATCGAAATCATCATCACCGTGTTCTTCATACCACTTTCTTTCTTCCTCCAAAGCGATTTCTCTCTCTATGCTTTTCCTTTCTAAAATTTCCCTCTCTAACTTTTCTATTTCTTGCCTTTCTCTTTCACGTATTTCTGTTTCTATCCGTTCTCTCTCTCTGGTTTCTCTTTCAACCCGTTCTCTCTCAAGCTGAATTAATCGCCGTTCCACTTGCCTACAGTAAAAATCCAAGGCTTTTCCAGTGACTGCTCCGGTAATTGCACCACCAGCTAAAAAGACGAGGACAGTTTTCCAGCCGCCAAAAGGATTACCACTCCACTCCAAAGTACCCTCATTGAGCCACACCAGTAGGGAGTAGACAAGAATTCCAACAACTGTATTGATTAGTGCAAAGACTTTTGGCGTCATCTCGGATTGACGGAGTATCAGCCATTGCGCCAGACTAAGAATCACACCAAAGATTACCGCAGCGATCGCACAAAGAATAACATTACCTGGAAAAGTAAACGGATCTACTGCAAATCTAATGATTAGCGTGATAGTAATCGGGGCAGAGAGCAAAAAGCTCAGGAGTAAGCTAGTACTAATGGCAAGAAACCAGTAGCGACCGAGATAACCCAGGCGAAATTCTAACAACAACTCTTGTACTCCAAACAAAGCCGTCCAAAATGCAATACCCGCTGTCAAATAATCAAGCATTAGCCGTTGTTTTATCCGTGTGTTGAAGAGGGTATTTTCTAGAATACGCTCAAATAGTAGGCATTTTTGCAAAAGTAACAAATGCCAAGATGTTGGGGAAAGGTTACTAGGAAAGGGAAAATTCCATCCCTTTTCCTTTTCCCCACAAATGCCAATAAGTTTAGTATTTTGTTGCTGTGGTGTCTCTGGTATGGTGGTTTTTTAAAAGGTCTTATATTTGGTAGTGCCTTGAGACTGCCAAATATAAAAAGCAATGGAAAACCCCATTCAAGGTATTGTTGGGGGTAAAGATAAGAAACACTATATTCAATGATGACACAACTCAATATTTGTTCAACTGCTATCAGCCTGGAGGTGGAATAATGAACAAACCGCCATCCAGACGCAAGAAAGCTATCCCTGCGGCATCTGGGGAACCAAAGCCAGCGACTGACTCTGCTCCCGAAAATACTTCTATCCAAGACAACCCAGCTTCAGCAACTATCACGGTTACGGCTGTTGAAGTAAAAGAGTTGACCGACCAAGAACAAAGCTTACGCTTGCAATTGGAACGCCGTGTAGAACGTGCATTTTTAGAAGCGGGTCAGGCGTTAATGGAGTTGAGAGACAGACGGCTATACCGTTCCACGCACCGAACTTTTGAGGAATACTGCCGCGAACGCTTTGGTTACAGCCGTGATGCAGCGTACTTGAAGATTTCGGCTACTGCTGTTTACGAGAACCTTCAAAAGTTTTTGCCGACCAATGGTCAGCAAATTCCAATGCCGACCAACGAACGACAACTGCGGTTTTTGGCGAAAGCCGAGTTGGAACCGACTGTGCAAGCAGATGTATGGCAACAGGCAGTAGAGCAAGCTAAATAACTCATTTCAAGATCCGCCAGTTAAGCGCTGAGTTAACGAAGTTGGAGAAAACTGGGTGGGTTTAAGATAAAATAGCCGTCTTCGATTCAAGTCACATATCTTTTTGCGGGCAGTCCTAAACAAGTGAGGATACGCCGCACTCGTGCAGCACATCCTCACCCTAAGACTATTTATTAATTTTAGAGCGCTAAACTGAATGCTTTAGTAAGGGCTAGCTGTAGGTCTGACAATAATTTCACTAACATCAACATCATCAGGCTGTTTGATCGCAAATAGAATTGCGCGGGCGATCGCCTCAGCAGGAATGGATAATTTGCGAAATTTCTGCATTTCAATTCTGGCAGTTTCATCACTGATGCTGTCGGCTAACTCCGACTCTGTGACTCCCGGCGAAATCACCGTTACTCGAATGTCGCCACCTACCTCTTGTCTCAATCCTTCTGAAATAGCGCCAACCGCGAACTTAGTCGCACAGTAAACAGCCGCAGTGGGAGACACTGTGTGTCCACCAATCGAGGAAAGATTGATAATCTGACCCGACTTTTGGGCTTTCATGACGGGAAGCGCTGCTGCGATGCCGTACAAGACCCCTTTGATATTGACATCAATCATGCGATCCCATTCTTCAACTTTCAGTTGATCGAGAGTCGATAGCGGCATGATGCCAGCATTATTAATCAGGACATCGACGCGATCAAACTTGCTCTGGGCAAGTTGCACGATCGCTTCTAGCTGACTGCGTTGAGTCACATCGAGCGCCTGATATTCAGCTATGCCACCCTCTGCGTCAATGTCCTTGACAATAGTTTCAAGGCGATCGGTGCGACGTGCGCCCAAAACAACTTTTGCGCCATTTTTTGCCAGCATCCGAGCTGTAGCTTCACCGATGCCGCTACTGGCTCCAGTGATGATAATGACTTTTCCATTTACGTTCGACATTGCAATCTCCTATTTTTTTGATGTCACTGGAAATTTGATGTTGTTTTCTTGAAACAGATGTGTTCATATTAGGAGTCAAAGCAATGAGTTTAAATACACAGACCTCGCATTTTATTGCCTAATCCTCCAAATTCAGATTTCATGAATCGATTAGGATGTTCTACAATGTTCAACGAAGCGGGGTTCAATAAGCCAAGGAACCGTATGGCGATCGCAGATCAATGCAATGAATTGGCGGCATTAGTCACTCAACAAACCGACGGCAAAGGCAATGGTTTTCATAAAACAACGATAGAACAACTAGAATTTCAGCGAGAATCGTCTGTTCCCACTGCACTACATAGCGTCAGTGAACCGCTCCTCGCCATCCTAGTTCAGGGTAAAAAGGAAGTTTTGCTGGGTGAGGAAACCTATTGTTATGGCGCTGCTCAATATTTAGTCGTCTCGGTTGATTTGCCGTTGAGCGCATTTATTGTCGAGGCAACCCCAGAACAGCCGTATTTAGGATTCAAGCTAAATTTAGATCCCCGTCAACTCTGCGATATCATTACGTCCCAACCCAGTGCGTTGGCAAAGCCTCTGAGTATGAGAATCGAAAGCCAGAAAAAGAACTCTATCAGAGGTTTATTCGTCAGCACTGCCGATGCTCCCTTGCTCGATTGTGCGATCAGACTGGCACGGCTTTTGGATACGCCCCAAGACATCCCGATTTTGGCACCGCTAATTATCCGCGAAATCTACTATCGCCTTTTGATAGGGGAACAAAGCGAAGCGGTTCGCCAGATTGCAACATCTGGTAGCAATATGCAGCGGATTGCTTCAGTCATCAAGCTGATCAAGGCTGATTTTGTTCAGCCAATGCGGGTTGATAATCTGGCAGAACTTGCCAGGATGTCTCCTTCATCATTTCATCACCATTTCAAAGCAGTGACATCCATGAGTCCGCTGCAATATCAAAAGCAATTAAGGCTCTTGGAAGCACGTCGCCTAATGCTGGCGGAAAACTCTGATGCGGCTAATGCTGCCTATCGAGTGGGCTATGAGAGCCAATCACAGTTCAGCCGCGAATATTCTCGCCTATTTGGTGCGCCCCCGATTCGGGATATTGCGCGTTTGCGTACTGCTTGAGTGCAGCCTGTTGAGAATGTCAAGTTTACGCGATCGCCCCTAACGCTTTCAATTTCACAGGGACAAAAGCTGTCGTCGCCGCTCGTAGCCAGCCTGGACTGGTGTCACTGTAACCGTAAGATGAGCAACTTTGAAAGCGTCATCCCTCAAGGATGTTGCTGGTACTAGAAAGGAGAGATTTTCACCCAGACATTATGGTTGTGATAAAAATCACCACGTTGTTCTAATGTAAACCCACCAAGCAATAGTCCCAACCATACTTCTACCATTGGCATTTCCAGCGCACGTTGCAGTTTAACTAAAGAAATCTCATCTTTGACATTTATCAGGTAGTTAGCGATTGCATTTTGCCATTTTGGCACATCTTCATCTGATGCCAGGTTGTGGACATCTTCTAAAGTTGTCACCTCATCGAGCATTGCCAAAACATTCGCTTTTTCAACAGGTGCTGCTACAGAATCACCCAACTCAGTAGGAGATGAAAATTGGTGTGGGCCGTGTGGTTTAAAGGTTTGTGGTGTTTGCGGTTCAATCAAATCATCTAAATCTAGGTGCATTGTTGTCCGCACTAGACCAGCAAAGAGATCGGTGCTAACAACAGGCCCCAAAAGACTATTGCGATCGCGGGTATCTTGCAACAGCACTTCGGCACGAGACTTAAGAATGTCTGCAATCTGACTGAAGGCAAGCGCTGCGGTTGATAACTGTGCCTCCAAGGGTAAATTTTCTAGCTCCGCATCTAAACATTCCCACATCGGTACAAGTGAGGATGTCGCTGGAGATTCAGACAACTCATCTAATACATCCCAGATGGTCATATCAAATTCAAAATTCAAAATTCAAAATTCAAAATTATTTGGACTCATTTTGTTTAGTTTTCACTACTATAGCTGCAATAATTTTGATAATTTCTTCATTCTCTGTAACAAGAGGCAACAATTTATGTTCTTCAACAATAACAGTAGTAATTAATATTCTCAACCAATATTTTGTTTCTTTAGCCTCTTTTAAAGCAATTTGTAATTTACTTAGAAAATCAGCTTTACTTTGCGCTGATTGAGATTCTGCTACATTAGCACCAATAGATGTTCCAGACCTTATTAATTGTTTGTATAGAACCCTGCCTACTCCAGGTTTTTCATCTAAAATTTTACAGAGATTAACAATTCTTACTGCAAAGTTAAATGTTCTATCTGTAATATGTTGATGCTGATTCATTATTATAAAAATTACCTTTATAATAATTATCCTATCCTCTTTAGTACGTAATTACTAATAATTTTGAATTTTGAATTTTGAATTTTGAATTACTCTTCTGGATGCAAGGGGCAAGGCCGCACTGGGCAGTAGCTTGAGGTAATCTCAAACATATCTTTATATTGATATAGTGAGATAGCATATTGTTTCGCAAATGCCTGCAACACCTGATCTGTATAGGCGCGGATCTTGCCAGCTGTTAACCCAAAGCAGTGAATTGGTTCTAAGCGGCAAACAGGTTTTTGCCCCAGCCAGAGTTCTGCCGACATCGCGTGTAATGGTTTATCCCCCGGTTCTTTATACAAATACAGCACTGTAAAATATGTTGCTGGTGGTTCGACTGTTACTGAATCAATTTCTGCTGAATTATTCTGGGAGCGGCGACGATAGAATGAGCGGCGATTGTGGCAGATTTTGGGATTCCAACATCCATCCCCTGCTGTTCCATGTAAAACTTTAGCTTGAGTTGTTGGTAACTTGGCGCATAACTGACATTTGGGATCGAGTGGCTTTGGCATACCTTACTCCCCTTGAGTTTCACCGATTGCACGATAGTAAGCAGCAATCGCCGCTTCTTGCTCACTGCGAAGGGTATAGCGCCGAAACGCTTTCTCGCTTTGATGCCCTGTTAATTTTCGTGCATGGCTGGGGTCAACTCCCAATAGCAATAAGTCAGTGGCGTAAGTATGTCGAAAGGAGTGAGGGTGCAAATCCTCAATGTGAGCTATTTCACCAATTTTTTCTACAGCAAAGTAAATCCCGTGATAACTCAAGCGTTCACCTTTGTATGAAGCATGGTGTGAAATCATCAATGGAGAGTCGCTGTTTAACACCTCCCCTTGCTGTTCGCGCGTAAGCAAATACTCTTGCACTACTTCCCGACTCTCTTTTCGCAGTGGCACTAAGCGTGGTTCATTGGTTTTAGTGTCTGGTAAAAACAGCAGCTTGCCATCAAATGACCCAACATTTAGCTGTACAACTTCCCCTGCCCGGAGTCCATGACTGAGAATGTGAACCAGTGCTGTATCGCGTTGCTTTGTTTCTCCCAACAATTCCAACGCTGACCAAACCTGTTCCATTTGTTCTGGGGTTAAACTCTGGGCTGGTGGTAGAGGTACTTTTTCTAGTTTAATCCCCAGTGTCGGTAAGGTAGCAATAATTTCAGGATACGTATAGCACATCCATTTAAAAAAGCTTTTAAGGGCAGCAATTGAGGCATTGATGCTGCTTTTGGAAAGCGGTTTACCAGCATCAGTGAGTATTTCATCACGGAGATATTGTTTATATAGCGCAAGGTGACGTGGACGCAGTTCATGATAGTGCAGCTCACTCCAAGCCAAAAATCGTTTGAGTTCTCGTTCGTAAAGCTTGCGGCTGTTAGGTGCGAGATTGTTGCTGCGTAAAAATTCCAGAACTTTTACCCACCGAATATCGGTTGGTGGTCTTGTAACTCTAGTACGCCCAGAGAGCGATGCAGTTTCAGCGTCCAGAGGAATAAGTTTAATGGGAGGTAAGTTATTTAGTTCAGGGTTATTCACTAGATTATGCGATCGCACTGGGTGGCTCTGAATTTAAAAATTCAGTATACACGATCGCGGTGTGAAGACAAAATAAGATACCCTTATCTTTTATCCGACATAAACTACGATAAAAACTACTTTCCCCCAGACACAACACTTTCACCAATATGCGATCGCTGACTAAGCATATTGGCAACGAGAATAGAAACTATTGCGCTGCCGATGAATTTTGGTTATCCCTGGTATGCCTTGTAATGCGTAAGTCAAGTAATACACAGGTGAAGTGCTAACTTTTAGTTATAATTAGCCGTAACTTATTATAAGCACAATGCAACTCTAGCTTCGACTTAGTGCAAAGATAGTTTACAAAAGTTGCTCAGGCGGTTGCCTTAGTCTATGGGAATAAAAAAGTTTAACAATTTTTGTTAAGTGCTTTACCCCGCTCCAAGCATCCGTCCAGAAATCGCTTGAAAGAGCCTCTACGCTGCACCCACGCTACGTTATTACTAGAGCGATCGCCACTTCGCCACTGGCTCATGATGGTTACGCCATCGCTGTTAAGCTCTTCAAAGATTTCTGGTCTTATTTCCCAGTAACTCTATTATTATCCAGTCATCAGTAATGGGGACTATATTTTCCAGTGTTGTAGAGTCTTTTTGTTCTTGACTAATAAATTTCGTCTTCTTCATCTAGCCAATCTTCATCCCAGAGAAGTTCATTGTAAACCTTAGTAGCTTGAGATATTTTTAGGTTGTGAGCTGCTGTCACACAATTTCTTGGTTGCCAGCCAATGAGGGCGTATCTCCCATGTAAATATCTGACAGCATTTTTGCAGTCATTAATTACTGGAATATCCTCTTTGATGTATTTTCGCAATTGGACTCCTAAACGAATTGCCTCCATTTCATAATTGTGAAAATTGGGTTCTTCAACATCAGGTGTAGAAATCAGCAATCCTCTCACCCAGGCATGATTTTTATAGATAGCCTTCGCTACAACTAAATTGACTTGTTTTGGTGTCCAGTTGCTCCGAAGTAAAAAGTTATCTATTGCTGATTCATCATCTAAATCTATATCTACGTTAGATTCTGAAAGTATTTCCGAGATATCTGTATTTTCTAGGAACAGTTCGTACCACTCTTGAAAAGTTTCGGGACTAAATAGTTTTCTGGCTTCTTCAAATGAAATTTTCTCCCATCCTGCATCTGTAACTATTTCGTTACCAGTCCTTGTAATGAACAGATTCTTTTCTTCTAGCATCCAAGGGAAGGATGTCTTGTGATGTCTTCTCTTTCGTTTACCCATTCAACTACCTGATGCCATTGCGATGTCTGCGATGAGTCGCCTAAGCGTCTATGCATTCAATTTTAGTGCTATCGTTAATTATCTTTTAGGCTTCTTTATCAAAAGAAAACTTCTGTTTGTGACAATGCGTACACACAATAGCAACGTATTTTTTTCACCTATCTTTACTAGGTTTTTACCCGCAGAAATCATCAACGCGGATATCACGCCAAATATCAGAAATCTGCCAGCCTGATTTGCCCACCGATTGCACTGGAGGATTGTCAAGGAATGGAACATAGTCAGGAACTCTAGGCTCTGAAATTGCTACTGGTTTCTCCTCAACCTCAACCACAGGGGCAGTAGAATTGACAGTATTAGCTTCAAGAAGTTGGTCTTCAGCCTCCTCGATTAATTTCATCTGTCTCAGCGTGAGCTTGTCAGATTTTTTGATGATTTTCTTAGTGTGTATCTCATTAGAAGTTTTCATTGGCTGTTCTCTCAAAGGCATTGGCTGAAAATTTGGATGGCTAAAGTTGGGAAAGGAAGGTGTAAATAATTTGCACGGAATAAACACTCTACTGTAAATCTACGGCAAATACCAGTCCCTTGCTGAAGAATTTATGAATATCTGGCGTGAAGGATTGCGCTGGAGCGCAACCAACCAAGTATGAGTAACTAATCTATCTCTTGCCAGAGCAGGAAAAGCAAGGCAGCAACTAAGCTGTTATTAAGTAGCTAATGATAAGTTTGCATAGGGGGGGTACTTAAAAAAAGTTTAGGTACTCTTTATCTAAGTATTTTCATTCTTTTCATTTATTCAGATGTTCTCTACGAGACACTATTGCTGGCTTTTGAGCAGGAGTCAAAGCAATAGGGTAATTTGAGCAGATTTATTTTTTATCCATTAATTCAATTATAGACGTAATTCTTTGCCAGTTTGCACCAAAACACTTTTGAGTAAGGTTAGATTAGCCAGAGCAAATGAATTAGCCATTTTGAATAATTAAATTAGTATTTTACCTAAATAAATCAATATTTAATATTGTTAAATATCGATGTCCAGCCTCCACTAACTTTTAGAGTGGGAATATATGCTTAACAATCTCATCCTTTTGATCAAGGAGTACAAAAAGACGTGGAGAGCCATAAAGCAAAAATCCTGATAGTAGATGATGAAGCCAGCATCCGCCGGATTTTACAGACGCGTCTTGAGATGATTGGCTACAATGTAGTCCAAGCTTCTGATGGTGAAGAAGCTTTGTCAGCCTTTCGTAAAGAAACTCCCGACTTAATCGTTCTGGATGTGATGATGCCAAAGCTGGATGGGTACGGTGTCTGTCAAGAATTACGGAAACAATCAGATGTGCCAATCATCATGCTTACAGCTTTGGGAGATGTAGCAGATCGAATCACGGGGTTGGAATTAGGTGCTGATGATTATATGGCGAAACCTTTCTCTCCCAAGGAATTAGAGTCAAGAATTCGCTCGTTGCTGCGACGAAGAAACGATAGAACAACAACTGCTGCTATTTCTAATTTTGGAGTAATGGTTGTAGACAATCTCAAAATTGATACCAATAAGCGACAAGTCTACAAAGGAGGTGAGCGGATTCCATTAACGGGTGTAGAGTACAGCTTACTAGAGTTATTGATGAGGTATCCTGGCAAATCTTTTACCCGTGGAGAAATATTGCAGCAAGTGTGGGGTTATAACGCAGAACAACACACAGATACTCGTGTGGTGGATGTGCATATCTCACGTTTGCGCTCGAAGTTAGAAGATGACGCGGAAAATCCAGAGTATATACTCACTGCAAGAGGAAGTGGTTACTTTTTTCAACGAATTGCTCAACTAAAACATCAATCATGAAACCGCCAAGGTTAGTGTTATGACTAAGCTCATCTTAATTACAGGCATAAGCAAAGGTCTAGGTTATGCGATGACCGAGGGTTTTATTTAACAGGGACATACTGTTATTGGTTGCGCCCGTTCATGAGAATACGATCTGCCAGCAAAGACTTGAGTTTAGGTTCTAAACGCTTTGCTAGAAATAACCTCTAAACCAATCTGTTAAAAACATTTACATCAACTTATTTATGGCTAATAGCATTGATTTCACAATAATTCCCTTACCTAATGTTATCAAATTAAAACTTGATTTTTTAGATGATGTAAATTTAGTCTCGTCCAGTTCAGGAATTTATTTAGATTTTGACCATGATTTGCAGTTAAATTTAGATAAAATTTTTAGTACTCATAGTACAGTCCCATACATAAATGTAATATTTGATACAATCATTGTTGAAATATTTGGCAAACCTGAAATTAGAATATCTGAACCAAAATATAAAATTTATAAAAATTCTCAAGAAGTTGAACTCAGCTTTAAAGGATTACTAAATAACCAAAATATTGAATTGTTTTTTGGCAAGCAAACTACATTAAAATATAAATTAAATGAAGATTTTATTTTTAGCAACTTAGATACTAAACTTCCTATTATCAACGATTTAAAATTAACCAACCCAGAGCTAATTATCACTGATATTGAACATAATTTTATACATTCAAAATTAGGTTCCATTACCTTAGGCAGAGGATTCAATTTTATTGGAAATATTGATTTCAATAATCTCCAGACAAATTTCAGCAGTTTTATTCATCGAAGCTTAGAAATTGGGTGCTTAGGAGCGATAATTAACTTTAATCCGGCAGGACAGGTTAGCTTAACAGGTAATATTGCAGGCGATATTCAGCTATTTTCCCAGCAACAATTTAAAGCTACTTTTAATAATTTGCTCATAGGGTTAAATATTGGGGCTGATTTAGAGCCAAACTTTGAATTAACTGGAAATTTGATTCTTCAAGGCTACGATCCCACCCAAGAAAAAGAACTTAAGCTATTTCTCTCTGGTAGTCTCTCTCTCGAACCCGAATCTTTAACAGCATACTTTTCTCAACAAGGTGAAAAATCTTGGTTGAATCCCTATGGATTGGTAGGAACTGAACTTCGTAATATCAGGTTTCAAGGAGGCGGAACGTATTTACCTCCTTACTTTGATAACTTTGGCTTCATTGGTGATTTGAAATGGGAAAAAACAGACCTTGAGGTAGCTTTTCTGATGGACACTAATGATCCTGAAAGATTAGCTTTAATTTTAAATCCGAAGCAAGCGGTTAGCTTAATAGATTTGTGGCGGGGGCCAGTCGCTTCCTTTCTTACCAAACAAGTAGGTTATTCAACCGATTTAGTTAACAAAGCACTAGAGCTTTTAGAAAGCTTAGTCAACTTAAACATCGAATCAATTGATGGGGATGGAGACGGGAAAATCAATTCTTTAATTAAGTATGTTCCTTTTCCGACAATAATTGCGGCTCAAGCGATATCAGAAGGTTTAGAAATTAATGGCAAAATTAATGCTTGGGGGCATGAGGCAATCTTAATCCTTCAAGGAGATAAAACTTTTAATAATATCTGCGGTTCATTAAAAGTTCTAGAAATTGATTTAGGATTTCTGAAAATTAAGGGAACGGATGACGATAGTTTAGATTTATCTTTAAAGGTAATGCCTAGTGAGCAGTATCTTAAGGGAGATGGTTATCTAGAAATTCTTGACAACGAAATTGCGAATGTTGAATTTAAAATTACCCCTACCAATACTACCTTTAAAAACTTTGACCTGAGTTTAGGTAATCTGTTAAGTATTGATGTTGATGCCCTGAGTATCGATATAAAATCTGGTAGCGGTAGTGGTTTAGGAACAATTTCAGTTTTTGGGAATACCCTCGCAGGCATTATGTTTGATGTTACTCCAAATAGTGTCAATCTGAGGAATGTTCGGCTGAGTTTAGCAGGTTTCTTGACTTTGGCTATTCCGAACCTCACAGTTAATTTGAAGAATCAAAGTGCAACAGGGACAGCAAATATTATTGCTTTTAATCAATCTTTGGGTAGCGGCACTTTATCATTTAACACTCAGAACGTTTCAATTAATAATGTAGCTCTTAATTTAGGCAATGTTATAAAGCTCAATGTTCCTAGTTTTAAACTTGATTTAACTAATAAAAAGGTTTTTGGTTTAGGCGATGTTACTCTCTTAGGCAAACAATTCACCGCGTTAGGTATCAGCCTGAACGAGAGCGGATTTCAAGCTACAAGTAATTTCAATTTTGGTATTTTAGCTTTCAACGGCGCTACAGTCACTCTCAGCAAAGGAACTAATGGTAATATCAATAATTCTGCCAGTATTGCAGGAAGCCTCAAGTTTTTAGGCTACACCTTTGCCAATATCACGGCTAGCATTACTAGCAGCCAATTAATTGCATCGGGTAGTTTTAATTTTGGTGGTATTTTAATACTTAAAGGAGCAAATAATCGAAGGAATGCGACAATAACGCTTAACAGACCAAAAAGCGGACTGTACAATTGGGTTAGTATTATGGGTAGCTTTTATCTGTTAGGTCAAGAGTTAACATCACTCACTATCCGCCATAATAATAGTACTTTAAAAATTTTAGGTATGCACATTATCAAAAAGCCCAACCATTCAAAAGGAATACATAAGTAGGGTAAAAACAAGTTAAATTCAAGTTATAGTTAGTCTTAGTGGCACTAAACTAGATTGTTACCTAGATTTGTTAATTTAATATTACAAGAAGGTAAAAAGTATTAATTGATTTTTATACCAGCAATTCTCTGATTTTTATCGCTTATTATAAAATTTAATTTATTAATTTCAATAACTTCATAATTCTCGGTTATAAATATAGAGTAGATGCTAGCTATCATATCTGCCAAATCTACTTTAGATAATATCAGTAATCGCAAATTGAAAAATGATTTAGGAACAGTTTTAACAATTAAACATAATCTTCTATCATTTACATGCCATACACCAGTAAATTTATTACCCGTAATAAATTCGCTGGGTTTAGATAAAAGAAACGTTTGAATTCTAGTTTGCTCATAAGTCATATTATCTTTAAATTCAATAGAATTTTTTTCCCAATTTGTATTAAAACGCCATTTTCCAAAAAGTAAAATTTCTATTTCTGTATCTGACAAATTCATATTATTCATTTGCTTTCTCCCCTATTATTAAATAATGTGCAATTTACTCATGGTAAAGTTTCATGACAAGTTTTGGCACGAGTAAAAAATAAATGCATCTGCCATACTAGCCAAGATCCAACTCGCCAAGCTGTCATTGACAGGGGGGCTGTAGATGAATGTGGGGATATGTCTAATATATTTTGGTCATAATGTAACCATTTAACTGGTAAATGTCCCATCGGTGTCGTCGGGGATAATTTAAAAGTTAGTTGGTCGTAATTTAACCAGTTTCCCTCTTTTCGCCAACCCAGGCGATCGCCAAGTTTTTTTTCTGTTTCATAATCTATTTGACCGCCTATTTCGTTCCAAATACTTTGCTGAACACTAAAGCCAAAGTAACCATGACTGTATTGTTGCCAAAGTTGATCAATTTTATGAAAAGCTTCACATGAAAAGTTAAGAATATCTTCTTTATAAACTTCATTCCAATCGTTCTTGCCCATGACTTGTAGCATTAATTTAGCTGTTTCAATATCAGCTTCTTGCCACTTACACTGTGTAAGAAGGTTTTGCAATTTCCTGTAATCAATATTGCAATTACTTTTAAATTCTGTGACCAACTCAATATCAATATTAGGTTGTTCCGCCAATTCTGTCTTCTCTATAAAAAGTTGAGAATAATCAGAAACAATATCTGTTTCTTCTATCCCTAGTACTTTCTTTTGAGCAACCAGTTGAGTAGACATATAATTAGATATTAGGTAAATCGCTTGATTTAAAGTTATATTATCTTTACTTAAATCGAAGTCCTGAACCTGTAAATCTAAGAATTTTGACTGAAAGAAAGCATCTTGCAGTCTATCTTTTTTATCATAACTTGCCACTAATAAATTGAGTATGTCATGAGATATCGTACTAGTATCTTGTATAGTTAATAAATTACCTTGAGAGTTTAGAGTATTACTTGCTAAATTTTGAATTTCTCCTACAATTGCGTAAAAATCTGCATCTACTTTTACTACATCATCTATTAAAGATTGAAACGGACTAAAGTAATCTTGTAGAGACTTTTCTAGATTAATTGCTGTTTCAGCTATTTTTGCGATTTCTTGACGAATTTTTGTAGCTCTGATTTGGTATTCATAAATTTCTTGATACACCTCTATATCTTTAAGTATTTTCTGAATAGCTTGCTTTTGATTTTTGGTATCTTCCGCTAAATTTTTAATTCCTTCACTTAGTAGCTTTACTTTTTCTAAAATTAAAAAATTAGTATTGCTTAATAACAAAATAGATTTTAAATTTTCTTCTTCTTCGTATTTTAACTTGTCAATTATTTGAGTATTTGTATAATTTTTTATCTCTAGCTTATTTCTTTCTTCATTGACTTTTTTAATTTCATAATATTTTTGTTTAAATAGGTTTTTCCAGTCATCTATAAACTTTAATAAAAAATTTTGATAACTATTCTTATAATTTTCTAAAAAATCAAGAAGTTGAATATAATCTGTAATTAATAATTTAACCTCTACTAAAGTTTCTCCTTGACTAATTCCTTTTTTCCATTTGATTATTCCCCAAAAATAAGAATAATATTTAGTACCTTCTTTAATTAAGCTTTGGCATTTTCTAATTTTACTTTGAACTTTTTTTAGTTTGGGATTTTTTAAAGTAGGAAATTTGTAATGTGTTCCATAAATCGTAATAGATTCATAAGTAACTAACTGTTTTTGCTTTCTAGTTAGCATCACTTGTTTTTAAATATACAAATAGTTACTAAACTCTTATTCATTTCAACACCTGAAGATTTTTGTGTTTACATTAAGTTAAGATATTGTTTTTAAACCAGACAAAATTACTTTACCGTAGCTGTTTTGCATAATTACCATACCAGCATTTTATCTCGTGATTCTATAAGCTGTATGCCCATTTTTTCTAGGACTCGCTTTGAACTTAATATTATCGCGATCGCATCCAGTAGTCACGATTTGCACATTAGATTGAGATAACGCCCAATCTACCACAGCTTTCGTACCTTCAGACGGGTATTCCTGTTGTCGATATAATAGCCAATTTCAAGGGAACCGCTATGTAAACCCGTGCTATCTGAGATGACTTTAACCATATAGGCTTAATCTATTACCCATTTCAATACCCCCGGGTTTTTGTTATAGCGGTAGGTTACACCATTTTTAGTAGTCACAGACTTTTCTTGACTAGCCTTGCTTCTGATCGTAGTAATAGAATAGTCTGTTAATGTCTGAAGCTCTTTATGAGAAAGTCCTATAATTGTGGCGCTCGCTGCTGATTCTGGTTTCATTTTGAGTTCATTTTTCGGGTAAATATCTATCGTAATTTGCTCCTTTTTTGATGGTTTAACAGCAATTCCTTTTTGCAATTGATAATCTGGCATAGAAACAAGTTGCCAATTAGATTCTTGTGAAAGTTCTAACACCCATTGATGATAATTAAATAAGCTTTCTCTATGACCAACGCTGATAAAAGTTGTTTTCGTTGATTGTAACTGTTGATATAAATTACCTTCGTTATTTAAATCTAAAGCACTCGTTGCTTCATCTAAGATAGTGAAACTAGGATGTGTAATTAATAGCCGTGCAAAAGCGAGGCGTTGTTGTTCTCCTAAAGACAATATATTTTCCCAAGGAACTTCTGTATCAAAGCCATCTACGCGGGTAAGTAAGTGTTGCAGGTTAACTTGTTGCAAAATGTGTTCAAGTTCGCGATCGCTCATTTTCCTATCTGTGTGAGGATAGAGCAACTGTTGGCGCAAAGTCCCTAAAATGATATAAGGACGTTGGGGTAAGAATAATACTTCTTTTAGAGGAGGACGCACTAGACGACCAGTTCCCGCATTCCACAAACCAGCGATCGCTCTCAATAAAGAACTTTTACCCCTACCACTTGGCCCAACAATCAATAACCCTTCGCCTGGCCCAACAGTAAATGACAAATTTTCAACAATCACCTGTTCATAATTTGGTGTTTGTAAAGTTACATTCTCAAAAGCTAAACGTTCTTCTTCTAGAATTTGAATAGTACTGACATTCTCGGGTTGTTTACTAGCAGCCTGTAGCGCATCTGAAAATTCTGCTAAACGCTTTACATAACTAGAAAATCGCCCGGAATTCCCAAACTCAGATATTAGTTCTCCTAGAGCATTAGAAAACATAAAGCAAGCAAAACTAGCTTGGTTAATTTGTCCATAATCAATTTGATCTTGAAGAAATAAAGGTGTAAGAATGAACATCGAGAATACGCTAATAGCAGACTGATATGCTCTGCCAAAAGCGTCTTGTCCCCTCTCTAAATTCAGCCTGCGTTCAGCAGTTTTTAAAACATTATTAAATCGGCGCTGAATTATATTAAATTCTTCATTTTCTCCCTGAAAAAAAGCGATTGATTCGGCGTGATTACGAACATGAGTTAAGCAATAAGCAAAATCTGCTTTGAATGCAAGTTCTTCTTGGTTAACTTTATTTATTGTTTGATTCAAGTAAACAGCTATTAAATTACCTATAATTGTATAAATAATTAAATATATTGCGATTTGTGAAGAAACTATCCAGAGAATTATCAAAGAACTTACCATTTCTAAAGATTTTTCTAGTAAAGAAGATGAGAATCTCAAGCCAATACTAGTAATGGGTTCTATCTCTTGGGATAAGCGTTGATCTGGATTATCTATATCAGATTGAAAATTAATTTTATAGTAAGCTTGATTGCTTAAATATTTTTCTAAAACATGAAAATTTAGCCATTTATACCAGTCAAGAATTATTTTTTTTCTAACATACCTCAAAAGAGTTACTAACAAGACCATCCCGACAATAATGAAACTGGACAGCCATAAAGTACTATTGTATTTATCAAGGCTTCTCTGTTCAATAACGATATCAATTACATAGCGATTCCAATAACTATTGGCAGCATTTGCGCCGACGATTACGACTATTAATAATATTAATAAAATGAGCATTCCCCATGAGCAAATCACATCTGAAAAGACTCTTCCTTCTGTTTTTGTTGGATACCAATAAGGCCCGGCAACTACTTTCACATCCTGCCAAAATTGAATCAAGGCTGAAAAAGGATTTGTTGTATTTTGCTCACGCACAGATGGAGTTTGCATATTCTAAAATGTAGCCGTTACTAATTACATGATGAATTTTGAAATGACCTTTGAGACTTAAGTTAGACTCAAAGGTCATTTTTCCTCTTAGAGAATGTCTGAAAATTGTATTCGAGATTTGTAGATCCCCCTCAATTGCCCTTTTTAAGGAGGACTTTAATTAAATTTCCTCCCTTTTTAAGCCAGCTACGCTGTCAGCGTTAAAGCAGGGTAGCGCCTGACATGGGCTAGGGGAGATCAAATCGAATGCACTAGTACAGCAGGGCGTAAATAAAGCAACTATTTCAAATTGTTCAAAAGCTTAGAATATAAGCTTTTTGACTTTTGAATGCGTGACTTTCGCCTTGCGGTACTAGGTCAATGGTTCGTCATCAACAATTTCGACTGTTCTCGGAAAAGGGCCTTGGTCAGGCTCAGTAACGACTACTGGGCTAATATGATGTTTCAGTTTGAGTTTTAACTCATCTGAAATGGGCAATTCTTGAATTTCTTTGAGAAGAAATCTGACAGATTCAGTTTTGCTACGTTCTGTATAGACGAGCTTGAGAATGTTTTCAATTCCAAATCCCGCTATATATTCCCCTAGAACGGCTACCAGCCCAAGCAAGCCTAAACCTCCTAAGAGGCCAAAAGGCCCGCCAAGTGTTGAAAGCATAGCGACAACGGCAGCGACATTACCCCCTGATGCACCCGTTGCTATCACGAAAAGTATGCCAGGAAGGCCTAAACCAGAAATTTTTTTGACGAGTTCATCCATTGTACTTACCTACAATCCTTATAAAGTGAAAACATGACTAAGAGAGTCATTAGTAATTTCTTTTGTGAAGAAATTAAAAATCTTACATCTTGCACCAGTTAGTTGGTGCAAGATGTAAGAAATCTGATTTAGCCCAACAAAAGATTACACAGTTCATCGATTTGTTGACTTTTGTTAGATATTAGTCGATGGGCTATAGCTTGTAGCTGACGAGTATTTTGGAGTTTAGTATTATCTATTTCTTCTAATTCACTATCTAACAATGTTTGAAAGCGATAATAAAAACTTTTAGCTTCTTTATCAGTAGGTTCAAACAACTGCTCTAATTCTCCAGCAACCACTTCACTACTACCGTCAAACATAATATTTAAAAGCGGTCTTCCCCATTGTAAGAGTCCCCAATTTTTGACTTCTTTATAAGGGTAGACACTTGTCAGCGAACCTGTACCTAAAGAAACTACTAAAATATCTTCTGTATTCAGGACTTTTTGTGATTTTCGTTTACTACTAATTTGTGCTTCTAAAATAGCTAAATGGGCTGGATTATTAGCAAATACTCCACCATCGATTAAAGTATAAGCGATGCCGCTATTGTGGGGGTTTACAATCCGATGAGGAGCAAAATAAGTCGGAGTGGCACTAGTTGCTAATGCTGCATCTAGGAGCGAAAAACCCGCACATAACTTCTGAAAATTCTTAGGTTCTATTTGCTGTTTTTCTATTTTGTTTGTAAAAAATATCGGAATTCGCTGCTCAATATCGTAACTCGTTACAAAAACTTCTTTAAGATTATTGTCTAGAGGGGCGTTACCAAAATATTGTCTTAAAATTTCTTCTTTGCCTTCGGAAGGATATTTTGGCTGGAGAAATATATCCTCTAATGGGCCAAGTAGTCTTTCAAACAACGGCTCATAAAATATTTCTACCCCATACTCAATAAATAACTGTAGGAGATCCTCAGCAGTGTATTGGGCTACTGGCAAGTTATCAGATACATTGGAACTTAATCGGGGTTTAGTTAGTCCAAGTGCTAAAATTCCGCCACTGGAAGTGCCAGTAATTAAATCAAACAAACTGAATATAGGTTTTTGTGTCCGCCTTTCAATTTCTGCTAGGAGTAATGCAGGAATAATGCCCCGAATACCGCCTCCATCAATGGAAAGTATTTTATATTTGGGACGGGCTTTTGTATTCATGGTTTCTGGCGATTCATCCTGAGTTAATATTTGTGCTTGTTGGATATTGACGGGATCTTCAGTTTGGTCTGTTTTGGTTCCCTCGTCCTGTGAACTGAGAGCGATCGCAGTTGGAATAATCTCGGATTCTTCGCTGTTTGTTTCTGTCTGTTGAATTTCTTTTGGTTGGTTTTCGTCGTCGCTTACTAACGGCGAGTCCTCCTGAGTTAATATTTGTGCTTGTTGGATATTGACGGGATCTTCAATTTGGTCTGTTTTGGTTCCCTCGTCATGTGGCTTGAAACCGATCGCAGTTGGAATAATCTCGGATTCTTCGCTGTTTATTTCTGCCTGTTGAATTTCCTTTGGTTGATCTTCGTCGTCGCTTAGTAACGATACCGTTGCTGCTAATAAACTTGTGGTTAGTGGTGAGATATTTTCGTCAGGAATAACTGCTGTCTCAGTTTGGATCTCTTCTTTTATATCTTCTTGATTGGATAATTCTGCTACAAATGGAACTGGATTTGATGATTGTGTTGCAAATGGAATTTCTGCTAAAGTCCAAATAGGATTACCACGAAAATTTCCTTGATAGGACTTTCCAGTTTGGTTTTTGACAGTTGTACCTTGCCCATCGTCTAATTTCCAGTAAGCCACTAATCCTTCTTCATCCCCAACTATTAGCCCACAACGATGAGTCTGGATTTGTGCTTGAGTACAGGGAGAATTCCAAATGCTAATGTTTGCTAATTGTCCTTTGAAATAGACTTGTTTGTGTAACGTTGCTCCCAGAGTTATAGAACTTGTAGCTTTGTTTAAAGATGAACCTCTGAGAGAATCGCTGTATTCACGATCGTCAAGGTATACGGCTAGTTGACCACTATTAAAAACAATAGCAAAAAAGTGCCATTCTCCTATAGTTAATTCTCCTTGCCCAAAGGTTTTAATACCCTTGCTAACAGTTTCATCAATGTAGACATCTAGGCTTCCTGTTTCACTGATGCCGAATTCAAAATTATCGCTGAATCTCTCTGAAGAACGGGCAAAAAATACATTGCGCGTCCCGTAACTAGTGGCTTTATTTGTTAATTCATGTGGATTTACCCATCCTGAAACCGTAAAGGCTGAACTCCCTTGAGCGAAAACGCCGCCAATATCGTTTCTGCCAAAATCTATATAATCATTTACCCCATCAAATGTTAAAACTGTTTGTGTATTTACTAGGTTTATCACAAGGCTTTAATCTCCAAATCTAAATAATTCATAATTTTCAATAAGTAATTTAATATTAATAAACTTAATAGTGAAATCTCATTAACACCTTTCAAAATAGAAGACAAGAAAAATATACAAGGCTCAATTTCCTAATTTTTATTAGTCAGCAATACTTCTGCGATCGCCTGCGAAATGGGGTAGTGTGGTGAATATATTTCCAGCCAAAAAAATTCCCCGACTGGGTTAACTTCGAGGAATACATGCTGACCATCGGGCGTGACAATAATATCAATTGCTCCATAGTTTAAGCCAAAATAAGCCATCAGTTTGAGCAGTTTTTTCTCAATATCTTCTGGCAAGTCGTAGGGTTGCCAATTTTTAACTAAGGCTTTCCCCTCTTTGCGCCAGTCATAAGTAGATCCTGACAAGCTTTGGGAATCTACTGCGGCAGTAAATACGCGGTGTCCGACAATAGTTGTCCGCAACTCCAGCGCCTTGGGCACATTTTCTTGAAATGTCATCGGACAAAAACGCAGTCCTTCCATATTCTCCAGATCATCATTTGTAACTGGAGTGGTAAACACAACGTTTTCTCGCCCCTGATCATCATAAATAGCAAAGGAAGAAAGCATTTTGGCAACTATACCTTGCTTACACTCTTGAGCAAATTGCTTAACTGTTTCTGGATTGTTTGAAGTCAGAGTACGTGGAGTTACAAGACCAAGTTCTCGTGCAACTTGCAATTGTAGTTGTTTATTATTAGCCCGATCCACATTGGACATTTTATCAAAGTGAAATCCCTGAAGGCTGGCAATCATACCCCTGACTGTGGCGCGACATTCGTTAATTGACGCATCTCTGTATTGCTTGTCCATTGAGTCGGGAATTTTTTGCCCGTAGCGCATCCGCCGATACCAAACTGAGGAGACTTCACTTAAATCTAGCTTCTGTTCGCCATCAGTAATAATTACTCGTTCAGTATCCCCGGAGTAAATATCTAGCTTGACTTCGGTGGGATATCTATCTGTGTCAAACCGAAATGCTTTTTCTCCTCTAGCCTCAATTTCGTTGATGACTAGAGGAATACTTTCGTTGTCTTTACTAAACGTGACTATTAATACGGTCATAAAAAGTATGAAGTGTGAACTATGTAGACACCCTTTGGGTGGCTTGCCGCAGACTAATATCAAATATTAAATTTTTGCTCGTTCAATTCTTTTTTTGAAGTAGGGTGTCTGCGATCGCACTTGCAATAGGCAAGTCCAAATCTTTCTCCAGCATTCCCCACTCCCCCACAGGGTTGATTTCCAAAAAGACGTATTCGCCTGATGGTGTGACGATGAAATCTAAGGCTCCAAACAACAGCCCAAACCTTCCCATAAAGGCTTTGAGACGACTAACTACTTCATCAGGAAGCTGGTGGTGTTGCCATGCGCCAACCTCAACACCTGGTTTACGCCAATCAACTTTGGCTGCCGCATATATATCTGCATTTAGCGCCCCCACAAATACATTACCATTCACATACACCACCCGTAATTCCTGTTGCTTCGGAATTTGCTCTTGAAAAACCATTGGGCAATAGCGCAGTGACTCGGCATCTTGTAAGTCTTCTTCTTTGACGATGCTGGTGTACAGAAAAAACGAGGAGTTAGCTTCCATAGTGCGGGAAAGAGCAGTTAAGAGCTTGCTCACCATTTTGCCGTTGACTTGCCCAAAAAACTCTCGTGCTGCTTGGGCTTTGTTGGTAACAAGAGTTTGGGGAATAACAAAACCTACTTCAGACGCAATCCGCAGTTGACGCAGCTTGTTACTTGTATAATCTATCCGCTCTAAATTATCTACCCATGTAACTTCCTTCAGGCTGTCCCAAAAGGCATCTAAAGTTGCAAGTGATTCTCTAACGCAAGCTTCTCGGAACTTTGGCGCTAATTCTTGACTCAGTTTTGGTTCCCAAATACGGCGCATCCATACAGCTTGCACCTGCTCTGTGCTAATAGAGTGGTTATTACATTCTATAGTGTGGTGGCTTTTAGACTTGTCAAAATGTGCTGTTAATTGCACTTCTAGAGGAAACTTATCAGTATCTAGACGAAATGGTTGCACCCCTTTTTTTGATAAGGCTTCTGCCACTCTATCTATTGTGAAGAAATCACCACTGTGGGTGATTAATAAAACAACATCACCAGACAGGTGCATAAAATATATTTTATTTGGGAATTTTAGGAGGTAGCTATTAAGGAATAGCAAACAAATTGCTTTTTATAACCCAAAATTTTTGAAGAATTTAGGGTACTAGAAAAAGCAATCACCTCCATGTTATGGATAAGGTAATATGAAAGCGATCGCCTGCGGCGGGCGCTCTGGCCCATCGTATTTCTATGAGTAGTTTTTACTTATTTGATAACTGCTACTCTATGAAATTATGATTCAGCCAATTACAAGGTTCTTTCCGATCAGATAAGGTACTTTCAGATGTAGAAGAGTAAATAAATTATCTATCTTCCAAATCTGAAGGAAACTTGTAAGTCCAAGGAATATCTGTTCCTTCACCTTCAGTAGCTTGCTCTTCCAAGAAACGTGCAAAGAATGGTACCGCTACAACATTCACTGTTTTTACTGTGTTTGTAGGCATAGAGTTTTCTTTAAAGTAAATTGATTTTTCAAGTAAAATATATCATTAGTTAAATATATTTTCAAGGTCAGTTAAGACATTTAAGAAGTAATTGTTCTAAGGTAGTTAGGAAAATTAAGAAAGTTAAGAAAGTTAAGAAGAAGATATTTAATAATTATCAAGTTAAGTAATCAAGATCATAGTAATTTTATATAAGTAAGTCAGCGTGAAAAAACCAAACTATGTAAAGATAAATAAATACGGACAATGTACTTACCGAGGTGACTAAGAGATGGGCGCTCGTTTAAGGGTATTTTTGACTCGCGATCAGGACAAAACTCTATTACAGCGCTTCCGGCTATTATGCAATATAGTTTTCTCCTTGCCCCTCTCCTATCATTGCTTTCAGCTTTTAGGATGTACCTCATAGCTGCCGGAAGTGCTGTAAACCTAAGAACTGCGGATGCACTACAGAAAGTCAAAGACCGAGCAGAGATAATCAGGTTAAATGCACATGGCTGGTACGTTGAAAAAATAGCTGCCCATTTCAACTGGACACCACAAAGGGTCAGAGAAGTTTTGCATAAATGGGAAAAGCATGGTATACAAGGACTTTGGGATAAACCAGGTCGAGGGGGAAAACCGAAGTACAAAGAGTCAGACATAGTTTTTTTGGAAGAATGCTTGAAAAAAGAACCACGCACATACAACAGTCTTCAATTAGCTCAAAAATTAGAACGCGTAGGCGCAGCCCGCCGCAGGCATCGCTCTATTAAACTGAGTCCCGACAGATTAAGACGGGTACTCAAAAAAAGGGGGTCATTTGGAAGCGAGTAAGAAAAAGTCACAAAAGTAAGCAAGACCCAAAAACCAAAGAAATAAAGCAAGCAGACCTAGATATGTTGGAATTATCTGCTGCCACTGGAGAAATAGACCTGAAGTATTTGGATGAATCAGGTTTCTGTATGTGGAGCGAGCCAAGTTATACCTATTACCAACGAGGTGAGCAAAAACGCTTAGAGCTTCACATTGCGCCGTGGGCGTAGATTAAGCATTATTGGGCTTCTTCAACCGTTAATCAGCTTTGTTTACGGCTTAGTTATTGGCGGTGTTAATCGTAAATCTTATATCCAAATAATGGAGATTGAAGCCCAAGAGGCGGAAAAATTTGGGCGTATAAGAGTAATAGTACAGGATAACGGTTCAATCCACCGATGCCAGGAAGTTCAACAGTTATGGTCAAAGTGGGAATACATGGGTTTATACATCTTTTTTCTGCCTAAATATTGTTCTGAGATGAACCCAATTGAATTAGAGTGGCAGCATCTTAAAAAAGATGAGCTGTCGGGACAAATGTTTGACGACGAATTAGACCTTGCCTATGCCGTAATCAATGGGGTTAAAGCGAGGGGAGAAAGAGGAAAACATAGTACGGAACGTATTAAATTTAACTCTTATTCTTCAGTTTAACTTTTCGTTACATAGTTATAAATTTCCCCGCCGACTTACTTACAGCACTTCCGGCAGCTATGAGGTACATCATTAAAGCTGAAAGGTATGCTAAGAAAGGGGCAAGGAAAAACTGTGCTGCATAATAGCGGGAAGCGCTGTAAACCAAATTCCTATACACAGCAGTTATAAGCCATTAGTGAACAACAAAAACCCCAATTTTTTTAAAAAAGTCGAGGTTCTGAACAAGGACGATTTTTACAAATCAAAATAGAAAACTATTCTTTCACAGGCGAGAATTCAGCAAACTGAACAGATTGTCTAACCGCTAAACTCTCAGCCATTTCAACACACTTGAGTTCTTGTTATAGCGGTACGTCAAGCCATCCCTAGTAGTAATAGAATCTCCTTTGCTTGCCTTACTTCTAATAGTGCTAATGGAATAGTTAGTTAATTCACTTATTTCCTTATGAGTGAGCTTTTCACTTGTGATTGTTTCTGTCAATATTTGAGATTGATTTTGCGACTCATTATTAGGCGCGCTTTGAATATTTATTGCTTTTTGATTTCGATAATCCTGCACAGTCACAAGTTGCCAACTGGAATCTTGTGAAAGTTCCAAAACCCATTGATGATAATCAAAAAGACTTTCCCGATGGCCAACACTGATAAATGTTGTTTTCGTCGATTGTAACTGTTGATATAAACTTCCTTCATTTTTCAAATCCAAAGCACTCGTTGCTTCATCTAATATAGTAAAGCTAGGATGAGTAACTAACAGTCGTGCGAAAGCAAGGCGTTGTTGTTCTCCTATCGATAATATATTTTCCCAAGGAACTTCTGTATCAAAGCCATCGACTCGACTAAGCAAGTTTTGCAGGTTGACTTGTTGCAAAACTTCTTTGAGTTCTGCATCACTCACCTGACGATTGGTATTAGGATAAAGTAACTGTTCGCGTAAAGTTCCCAAAATTATGTAAGGACGTTGGGGTAAAAATAAAACTTCTTCTAATGGAGGTCGCACCAAACGACCAGTCCCCGCATTCCACAAACCAGCTATTGCTCTCAATAGAGAACTTTTACCTCGACCACTTGGCCCAACAATCAATAAACCTTCACCTGGCTGAATCGACAACGACAAATCTTCAACAATCACCTGTTCATAGTTAGGCGTTTGTAAGGTGACATTCTCAAAAGCGAGATGATTTTCTTCTATCGTTTTAATGGTAGTTACATTTTCCGGTTGTTTAATCGCTGCTTTTAACGCAGTTGAAAACTCAGAGAAACGCTCAACATAACTAGAAAATTGTCCAGAAGTCCCGAATTCTTCTATTAATACTCCTAAAGCAGTAGCAAACAGATTACAAGCTAAAGAAGCTTGAGTAATTTCTCCAAAATCCATTTCACCTTTAATGTCTAAAGGCCCAAATACTATAAATGGAAATATTTGAATTACAGCCTGATATCCTCTATTAAAAATCTCTTTATTTCTTTCCCAATCAATCTTGCGTTTAGCATTTTTTATCAAATTAATAAATCGGCGGATGATGATATTTGATTCTTGCTTTTCTCCTCTAAAGAAAGCTACTGATTCAGCATGATTGCGGACATGAGTCAGGCAATAAGTGTAATCAGCTTTTGATTCGAGTTCGTCTTGATTAATTTTATTTAATTCTTGGGTTAAGTAAATGGCAATCAAATTGCCTATGATAGTATAAGTAACTAAAATTCCTGCAACTTGCGGAGAGATTGACCAAAGAATTATTAAAAATGCTGTCATCTCGAGTACTTTTTCCAAGAAAGTTGCTGAAAAGCTGAGAGCATTGCTAGCAATAGGTTCGATTTCTTGAGATAGACGTTGATCTGGATTATCAATATCAGATTGAAAGTTGATTTTATAATAGGCTCGATTACTTAAATATTTTGATAAGATGTGATTATTTAACCATTGGTACCAATCGAGAGCAATTTGTTTTCTCAAAAATTTAGAGAATCCGACCAACAGTGTTACCAATACCAGAGCTACACCATAAAGCAATAAAGTATCAAAAAACTTAGAAAGATCCTTTTCTTTAATAATGATATCGAGTAAGGAACGTTGAATAAAGCTGTTAAAAACAGTTACAGCTACAAGTGCAATTATTAATAATATTAGGAGAATGAGCATTCCCCAGGCGCGAATCACGTCTGAAAATGCTCTTTCCCCTGCTTTCGTTGGATACCAGTAAGGCTGAACAACCGCTTTGACGTTTTCCCAAAATTGAGTAAAACCAGAAAAAATATTTGTTAAGGTTTGAGCTTGGACAACTTGGCTTGGCATATTTTCTAGATAAACTAAAATCTTTGCATCAAAATGAGTACTTTTCGTGTTAAGCAAGAAATCTTAGTCAGCACTCAATCCTCGAAACTATCTTTGCAGTTAAATGTTTGTTTGTACTTGTTCAATACAAGCTTTCAACTGTTCGGCTAAAACCTGAATGTGGGGTTGAGCCATCATTGTCATATGCTTGCCTGGGACAAAATGCACTTTAGTTGGGCAAAAAACTTGTTTCAGCCCCAGGCTGAATCCTACAAAATCTCAGAAGATAACTCATTACTAGGCTCTTCAAGATATTCATTAACTTTGGGGATAAAATATATTGGTGAGCCTGTTTCTCTGTTTCTAAGCTAATAGTCGGGGAGAGATGATTGGCTCATAAGGTAAGAAAGTTCTGGCGCTAACTGAGCGATAGTCGGATTTTGAAATAAACTGCTTAAAGCGAGTTCTAGATTAAAGCTTTCTTGAATATCGCTGAGAAGTTTGATGGCTAATAGAGAGTATCCGCCCAAGTCAAAAAAGTTATCATAAATGCTAATTTCTGAACAACCAAGAGCTAAAGACCAGAGTTCGCTTAATCGTTGTTCTATATCGTTACGAGGAGCCTCATAGACACTCCGAAATTGTTCATTAGGAATTGGTAACGCTTGAGGATCAATTTTGCCATTTGCACTTAAAGTAAACTGATCGATTTGGATGATTTTAGTGGGAAGTTTATAATCAGGTAAGTGTGATTTAAGATATCGTTTTAATTGTGTAGAAAGATCTGTGATCGCCTCTCCTGTTACATAAGCAACTAATTGTTGATTACTCTCGGTTTCATATAAAGTTACAAGGGCTTCGTTAACAGCAGGATGCTCTAAAAGCAGGGTTTCAATTTCCCCTGGGTCTATGTGAAATCCCCTGAGTTTTACTTGATTATCAATGCGCCCTAAAAACTCAAGATTGCCATCATCATTCCACTTTGCTAAGTCTCCCGTGCGATAAATTCTTTCCGTTCTTCCAAAAATATTAACCTGAATAAATTTTTCTGCTGTTAGGTCAGGACGATTTAAATATCCTCTCGCTAAACCTACACCTGCAATACATAATTCCCCTGCTATTTCTGGTGGCATAACTTGTTGATCTTCATCTAAAATATAGATACGATGGTTAGCAATTGGTTTTACAATAAAAGGATTTTTTTTATTAACTTCACATTGTCCTATGGTAGCGCAAATTGCTAATTCTGTAAAGCCATAAGTGTTGATTAAAACCCGTTCTTTACACCATCTTTTAGCTATCTCTGCGGATACCATCTCCCCAGCAATAATGATTTTTTTTAAATTCGGTAATTCATCAAATGGTAAGACATTAAGAACTGATAGCGGGAGGGTGATATGTGTAATTTTATAATCTTTTAATCGTTGAATTAAAGGTTTTCCAGGCATTAAAGAATCTTTGCTGTCTAAATAAAGAGTTGCCCCCGTGCCGAAAGCCATTAAAATTTCGCAAAGCGAAGCATCGGCAAATTGGAGGATGCGATCGCTACTATGTATATCCAAAGTCTGTATTTGGGCTTGGACTAAGTTAACAAGTCCTCTATGTTCAATCATTACGCCTTTGGAATGTCCTGTCGTTCCACAGGTATAAACTATATAGGCTAAATTAGTAGCTCGGATAGGAATACTTAAATTCTGAACTGAAAAAGATTTAAAATTAACTTGATCTAAATTAATGACTTGGCAATGATTACTTAATTGACATAATAATAATTGAATTTTAATAAAGCTCTGACTAAGTAAAAGGGAAATGCCACTATTTTCTAGGATAAATTTAATGCGCTCTTCAGGATAAGTCGGATCAATTGGGACATAAGCGCCTCCTGCTTTAAGGATAGCTAATAGCCCGACAATCATTTCTAAAGAGCGTTCAATACAAATACCAACTAGTGTATCAGATTTAATGCTATAATTTTGGTGTAAATAATGGGCAATTTGATTAACTTTTTGATTTAATTCTTGATAGGTTAAACTTTGCTCTCCAAAGACTAAGGCGGTGTGATGAGGGAATTGCTTGACGGTTTCTTCAAATAAGTCAAGTAAGGTTTTATTTTGAGGATAATCTTTTTGGGTTTGATTCCAACTTATTAATAATCTTTGTTCCGCTTCGGTAAGCCAAGGTAAATTCTTAAGTGGTTGTTGAGGGTTATTCACAATTTCTTGTAACAAAACCTCAAAATGACCCGCCATTCTTTGAATCATTTTTTGCTCAAATAAATCTTTGGCACATACCCACCCACAGCGCAGTTGATCATGCTTTTCGGAAATATCAAGCAGCAGGTCAAACTTAGCAAAAGAATAACTCTGTTGCAAAGGTTGAATATTCAGATCCGGTAAACTAAACCCCTGCTCAACCCCTTTGATATTTTGTAAAACTAGCAGCACTTGAAAGAGGGGATTATAACTAAGGCTACGCTCTGGGTGCAAACATTCTACGATACACTCAAAAGGAATATCTTGATGAGAGTATGCATCTAAGCAAGTTTGACGAGTTTGTTGAAGTAATTGAATAAAGCTTTCCTCTGGATTAATTTTACTTCGCAAAACCAAGGTGTTAATAAAAAAGCCAATTAAGCCTTCAATTTGACTATGGGTGCGATTAGCAATGGGAGAACCAATACAGAGGTCATATTGACGACTATAACGAGAAAGCAAAAGGCTAAAAGCGGCTAATAAAACCATGAATAAGCTAGCCTCTTCTTGCTGACTTAGAGCTTTTACTTTTTCCGTTAATTCAATACTCAAACTATGAATATAATAATCTCCTTGATAACTTTGTCTGGAAGGTCTGGGATAATCCGTCTGTAAATTGCATAGGGGAGGAACGTCTTTTAGCTGGTTTTTCCAATAATTAACCTGGGTTTCTAAGAACTCTCCCTGTAGGCGATCGCGTTGCCAAGCCGCAAAATCAGTATACTGGATAGGTAACAGAGGAAGGCTTGGTTGTTGACCTTGGGAAAAGGCACTATAAGCGTGATGTAATTCCCGCATAAATATTCCCATAGACCAGCCATCACTGATAATATGGTGCATATTGATCAGTAAGACAAATTTGTTGGCTTGTAGTTGTAACAACTCAGCTTTAAATAAAGGGCCAGTTAATAAATTGAATGGTTCTATACCATGAGCATCAATTATTTTTTGCACTGTAACAGACTGAGTTTCTTGATCTAAATGTTGTAAATCTTGTTGACTTAAAATGTTTAGTTCTTCTATTCCTAAAATCCGAACTTGAGGTTGACCTTTAACAGCAGGAAAACACATCCGTAAACTGCTATGACGGTTGACAATATAGGTTAAGCTCTGAAAAAGAGCCTCAACATTTAAATAGCCTTCTAACTGTAAGGGAATCGGGATATTATAGGTTGGAGAAGGGCCTTCTAATTGCCCTAATATCCACAAGCGCTGTTGGGCAAAAGAAAGCGTTTTAGAGGTATTCTCTGGCAAATGCGGAATCGCTTCTGAAAGCGTTTTTCCTGGCTCTTTTGCGAAATTTAAAAATTCAATTATCTCGGACTTATTTGCTTTAATAGTTGCAGTTAATTCCGACGGCAAGATGTTTTTAGTTGTGCGGATGCGTAGTTTTTCGCCATCTACAGAAATTCGACAGCCGAGTTCCCGCAATTGGCTCATTAAAGCTATCATTTTTGCTTTGTCGCTCATAGTTCAATTTCTTCTTCATCTAGGTTTAATGGCTGGGAATTGACGGATTCATTACACCATAAACAGGTATCCAAATAAGTAGCTAAATCTTTGAAAGTTGGATATTCAAAGATTTTATTGAGGGGTAAATCTACCTTAAATTGATCGCGAATACGGGTAACTAATTGGGTTGCTAAGAGAGAATGCCCACCTAATTTAAAGAAATTATCATTGACCCCGATGCGTTCAATCCCTAATATCTGACTCCAGACAGATGCCATTTGAACTTCAATAGAAGTGCGGGGTGCTAAAAAGCCTGTCGTTAAATTGCGAGTAGCTGTATCGAAAGTTGGTAGAGCTTTCCTATCAACTTTGCCGTTAGGGGTTAAGGGTAGGGCATTGAGCAGCACAAACCCTTGAGGAAGCATATAACTAGGCAGCTTTTGTTGAATCAACTCTCGAACCTGGGGAACTAGCTTCTGCACTAACTTTCCGTATAAAGGATTATTGGTATAGCTTGCCCAGGGCTTAATCATAACCATTTCATCCGCCCAAAAATAAGCGAAGAAAGGATGAGCAACTTTATTAACCTCATATTTTGGAGCTAAATCATTGCGGCAGAAAATGATATCAAAAGACCCATCTTGATTACCTTTCCACCAACTCAGATGAGCCGTATAACCAACCTGTTCTGCTAATTGCCAAACCTGTTGAGGATTGATCCCCCGCATCTTCTGTTCGTTTAAAACTTGTCGCAGTTCCTCCACTGTGGAAACATTAGGCGGGCTTTCCAACCAATCTAAAATTTGTAAGGCTACTTCTAGTCGTTGATTTGGTACATCTCGGATTCCTAAGTAGCTAAGTTGTCCCTGTTGTAGCTTCTCTTGCAGTTGAGCTAAGGATAGACCCTCCTTTTGCCAATTTAGCCAGGGTATTACAGTTTCAGGATGAGTCGTTAATTGCTCTTGATTTTGAGTCAAATAAAGAGTAACATCATAGCGAAATTGTGTTAACTCATTGTCCGCTTGACCTCGTTTCGGCTCAATTACTACTTCCTTAATCTGAGGAAAGCGTTGTTTGAGAGTTATAAAGAACTGAGGGTTAACTAACAACTCTTCTTCGGATGCCACACTTTGATTAACCTGACTTTGCCATTGCTCAACGGTTGTTTCCGCATCGGCGCGGGCTAACCTGACTGCTGCATGGTACGGCTCTAATAACGGTAAACTACGGACATCGCCCACAAAAATCGTCCCCGTAATAGCCAGAGAATTGACCGCTCCTTCTAGCACTTGTAAGAGATAGTCCACACTCGGAAAATACTGGATAACTGAGTTAATCACCACCGTATCAAAACTTCCTTTGGGTATACCCTCAAAATTATCAGCTGTGCGGTGGAGTAACTTAACGGTTCCTAAGCCTTCAACAGTGTCATAAATCCTTTCTAAATTCTGAATGGTTGCTAAGGAATAATCCGTCCCCCAATATTCCTGACAGTATTTTGCAACTTGAAATAACAATAAACCACTGCCGCAACCAATTTCTAAAACCCGTTGGGGTTGCCCCAATAAAATGCGGTCTACGGTATTTTCTACCCATTCGCGCATGGCAGGCGCAGGGATAGCTTGGCCTGTATAACTGCTGTTCCAACCCTTGATATTAAACGTAAGATCACTATCAGATGCTAGGGGCTGGCTATAGGAGTTTTCGTAGAGCGTTTGCCAATCACTAACGTATTCACTTTGCCATTGGGCGAGTTGTTCAGGTAAAACCTGACCTTGAATAGCAGGAACTAGGTAAGCTGCAAGATTGGTATTAAGTTTATTGTCGTTTTGAGCGGCAGCGTAATCAGTCAGAGCTACAACTACTGCTTCTTGTACTAAAGGATGTTTTGATAGGACGGCTTCAATTTCCTCTAATTCAATCCGAAAACCGCGCACTTTTACCTGATGGTCAATACGCCCTAAATATTCAATACTACTATCGGGCAAATAGCGACCTAAATCTCCTGTTTTATAGAGTTTATCCGAGGAATTATCAGAGAAAGGATGAGGAATAAATTTCTCTTGTGTTAACTGGTTGCGATGGAGATAACCCCTGGCGATACCTGCGCCGCCGATATGAATTTCACCGATAACTCCAATCGGTACGGGCTGGAGGTGGGAGTCTAAAATGTAAACCTGAACATTGGCGATCGCATGACCAATTGTCACATTAACATCATCAGGCGTACATTTAGCAATGGTGGCACAGACACTTCCCTCCGTTGGCCCGTAAGCGTTAAAAAAGTTTCGCCCTGCTGACCATCGCTGAATAAGTTCAGCAGAACAAGCTTCTCCTGCCACTACGAGGGTTTTTAATGCGGGTAAAGGCTCAACGGGTAATACCGCTAAAGCCGATGGGGGTAGGGTGACATGGGTAATTGCCGCATTCCGTAAGAGAGCGATTAAGGGCTGTCCGGGCATGAGGGCATCTTTGCGAGCTAGACAAAGGGTTGCGCCTGAACCTAACGCCATCAAAATTTCCGAGACGCAAGCATCAAAACTGAAAGAGGCGAACTGGAGAACGCGACTGCTAGCTTCTACGCCAAAGGTTTTAATTTGGGCTTGAGCGAGGTTGTAAAGTCCGATATGCTCTACCATCACTCCTTTGGGTTTGCCTGTTGAACCTGATGTATAAATGACATTGGCTAGATTCGAGGCTCCTACAACCCCTGTTAAATTCTCTTGACTTGAGGAGGTAATTTTCTGCCAAAGTTCATCTAATAGAAGTGTTTGAGTTTGTGTATGCGGTAATTTCTTTAATAATGTCGCCTGGGTCAGTAGTAAGGACACCTGACTATCGGAAATCATGAAACGCAGACGTTCATCGGGATATTCCGGGTCTAGGGGGATATATGCGGCTCCAGCTTTGAGAATGCCCAGCAAGGCGATAATCATCTCTAGAGAGCGTTCTACAGATAAACCGATCAGGGTTTCGGTTTCCACGCCTATTGAGCGCAGATAATGAGCTAGTTGGTTGGCTCGACGGTTAAGTTGGGCATAAGTGAGTGATTGATTTTCAAACACTACGGCTACAGCATCGGGAGTAAGCTGTGCTTGTTGTTCCACCAGTTGATGAATACATTTATCGTAGGCATAATCGCTCTGGGTATCGTTCCAATCCTTGAGTAATTGCTGTTGCTCTTGTGGCGTTAGCAAGGGGATAAGCGCAACGGACTGTTGGGGATTTTTAGCGATACCCGTTAATAAAATACGAAAATGAGTCATCAAGCGGGTGATGGTTTCCCCGTCAAAAAGGTCGCGGTTATAGTAACAGTAACCTTCAAGACCGTCGGGTACTTCTGAGAGATGAATCTCTAGATCGAGTCGTACCGAATCCAGCCCTGCATCGATTTGTTCCACAGTCATCCCTGGCAAGTCCCACGGGGAACGGGGGGCGTTTTGCAGAGCAAAAACAATCTGTACTAAGGGATTACGGTCTAAATGTCGCTCTGGCTGCAATTCTTCGACCAACATCTCGAACGGTAAATCTTGATGGTCATAGGCATCCTGGGTGTTTGTTCGTACCTGGGCTAAAAATTCTTTAAAGCTCAGATTTTCGGATAAATCGAATCTTAAGACCAAAGTGTTGACAAAAAAGCCAATTAACCCTTCAATTTCAGTACGGTTACGGTTAGCGATCGGTGAGCCAATCACAATATCATTTTGTCCACTGTAGCGGGACAATAATACCGCAAATCCTGCCAAGAGGGTCATAAATAAGGTACAACCCGATTGCTGACTAAATTGTTTGAGTTGTTCGGTCAGTTCTCGATCTAATTGAAATACTTCGGTTCCCCCTCGAAAAGTTTGGACGGCGGGGCGGGGGCGATCGCCCGGTAATTGATGGAGTAGGGGGATATCTGCTAACTTCTGTTGCCAATAGTTGAGTTGACGCTCCAGCACTTCATTTGTAAACCATTGCCGTTGCCATAGCGCAAAATCGGCGTACTGAATCGGTAAAGGCTCTAAGTTTACGGTTGTGCCTGTGCTGAAGCTATGGTAAAAGGCGGAGAGTTCGCTGATTAATATTCCCATTGACCAACCATCCGCCGCGATATGGTGAACAGCTAATAATAAGATGTACTCATCCTCTGCTAGTTGCCAAAGTTTGACCCGGAAGAGAGAATCATTGTCTAAATCAAAGGGTTCAGAGACAGCCTTGGTTAATAAATGCTGAACTGCTTGTTGAGGGTGGCTGAGGTTTTGCAGATTAACAATGGATAATTGAAAGTTAACATGAGGAGCGATCGCCTGAATCGGCTGATTATTCTTAACTTTAAACTGAGTCCGTAGGGGTTCATGCCGTTGTATAAGAGCTTGAAAAGCCTGTTCTAAAGCTTGTATATTTAACTTCCCTTGCAAACGGATTGTATGATCTATGGTGTAGGCAGCATTTGTCTCTCCTAATTTGTTAACAAACCAGAGTCGCTCTTGCGCCCAAGATAAAAGAATATCTGTATCACGATTAACTGAACTAATGGTGGGAAGTTTCAGTAAGGAACCTGATTGTAGTTGTTGAAGAATAACTACGCTCAGTTGGGCAATAGTTGGGTTTTCAAACAGATACCGTAGGGGAAACGTGCTTTCAAAGGCTTGTTGACACCGAGAAATTACCTGAGTTGCTAGTAGAGAATGACCACCCAGTTCAAAAAAGTTATCCTCAATACTCACCCGTTCTAACTTGAGGACTTCTGCCCAAATCTGGCTGAGTTTTTCCTCAATCACATTCCGGGGAGCAATATAATTTTGTTTGTGACTGTGAAAATCTGGAGCGGGTAAAGCACGACGATTGATTTTACCATTAGGGGTTATGGGTAATGCTTCCAGAACAACAAAAGCACTGGGAATCATGTAGCTGGGTAGTTTAGCTTTCAGGTAAGCTCGTAAATCTCGGACTGCTTGCTCTTGCTGTGTCTCTAAGTGGGAAGAATCTTCACTAGTGCCTGATTTGAGGACAACATAAGCAACCAAACGTTTATCTAATTCATCTTCACGAAGCATCACACAAGCCAAATGCACAGATTCGTGTTGATGTAAAGCGGCTTCAATTTCGCCTAATTCAATGCGAAAACCGCGTACTTTCACTTGATGATCAATACGTCCTAAATATTCAATACTGCCATCAAGTAAGTAACGACCTAAATCACCCGTTTTATATAATCTGCTAGTTTTTACCTTCTCAAATGGATTTGGAATAAATTTCTCTTGAGCTTCAGGACGGTTTAAATAATCCCTGGCAATTCCTGCACCACCAATATAAATTTCTCCGATGACCCCAATCGGTACGGGCTGTAGATGTGAGTCTAAAATATATATCTGTACGTTGGAAATGGGACGACCAATCGTAATTTGCTCGTTATCAGGCTTACATTGAGCAATGGTAGCGCAGACACTAGCCTCTGTTGGGCCATAGGCGTTAAAGAAGTTGCGCCCGACTGACCATTGTTTTACTAGTTCTGGAGAACAGGCTTCTCCTGCAACCACGAGAGTTTTTAATGCGGGTAAAGGCTCAAAGGGTAAGGCGGCTAAAGTCGATGGGGGTAGGGTAACATGAGTAATTTCTTGCTCCCGTAACACAGCCAATAGGGGTTGTCCAGGTGCGATCGCATCTTTGTGAGCTAGACAAAGCGTCGCCCCTGAGCCTAAAGCCATTAAGATTTCCCAAATGCAAGCATCAAAACTGAAGGATGCAAATTGCAGAACACGACTGTTAGCTTGTACACCAAAGGTTTTAATTTGGGCTTGAGCGAGGTTATAAAGTCCAATATGCTCTACCATCACGCCTTTAGGTTTACCTGTTGAACCTGATGTGTAAATGACACTAGCGAGATTTCTGGCTTGGACAATTCCGGTCAAATTCTCTTGACTATAAGCGGCAATTTTCGGCCACAGTTCATCTAACAGCAGGGTGTGAGTTTGGGTTTTGGGTAATTTCTTTAATAATGGGGATTGAGTTAGTAGTAAGGAAATCTGGCTATCCTCGATCATAAAATGCAGACGTTCTTGAGGATAGTCAGGGTCGAGGGGAAGATAAGCGGCCCCGGCTTTAAGAATACCCAAAAGAGCAAGGATCGTGTCGAGTGAGCGTTCTACAGACAAGCCGATGAGGGTTTCGGTTGTTACTCCTATTGAGCGCAGATAATGAGCTAATTGGTTGGCTTGGGTGTTGAGTTGGCTGTATGTGAGAGATTGATTTTCAAACACAATTGCCACAGCATCGGGTGTACGCTCGGCTTGTTCCTCAACTAGTTGATGAATACACTTATCATAGGCATAACTACCTTGGGTATCGTTCCAATCCCGCAGTAATTGCTGTTGCTCTTGGAGCGTGAGGATGGGAATCAAGGCAAGAGGCTGTTGAGGATTCTCAGCAATAGCTGTTAATAAATTTTGGAAATGTTCCACCATGCGCTCAACTGGCTCTGGCACAAAACGACTGCGATCGTAGAGCAATCTTCCTGATAATTGTGCGTCGGGGATAACCACTAAGGTTAAGGGATAATTGGTGCGTTCTAAACAACGAAAGTTAACAATTTTTAAGGTTTTATCTGCTGTAGCTGCCGACGAATCTATGGGATAATTTTCAAATATTAAAATGCTTTCAAATAAGGGCGAACCTGGCAAAATATCGCTATTTTTTTGAATTTCTGCTAGGGAATAATAAGCGTATTGTTCTTGTTCAATTTGTTGAGATTGTAACTCTTGCAGCCAAGGTATTAACTCTGCCTGCTCGGAAATTTTTAAGCGAATCGGTAAGGTATTAATAAATAGCCCAACCCTTTTATCCACATCGGGTAGACTACTAGGACGACCTGATACTGTTGCGCCAAAAACGATATCACTTTCTCCACTGTAGCGCGAAAGTAATAATCCCCAAGCTCCTTGTACTAAATTATTGAGAGTTAAACGGTGTTTTTTAGCTAATAATTGTAATTTTTGAGTAACTTCTAGAGATAATTGTAAGGGAATTTCTTCATAGGTAACTTGAGGAGTTTTCTTACCTGCCAATTTATCAATTCCTAAAGGAGTTGCAGCTTCAAAGCCTTGCAACTGATTTTGCCAAAATTTTTCTGCTTTGCTGTGATCCTGTTGCAGTAACCAATGAATATAATCTCGATAAGGATAACTGGGTTGTAAAGTTAAAGATTTACCTTGATGATAAGCTTCGTATAAGTCAAAAACTTCTTGCAGAATAATTGGCATTGACCAGCCATCAAATAAAATATGATGATGACTCCAGATAAATTGATAGCTGTCGTTACCTAACTGCATCACTGTAAAACGCATCAATGGGGCTTGAGCTAAAGCTATATTTTCAGTGCGATCGCGTTTTAAAAATGCTGCTAATTGACTTTGTTGCTGGTAATGATCCCAATGTTGCCAATCGTAAATTGTCCAAGACAAATCTACCTGACGGCTAACCATTTGCAGAGGCTTGTCAATTTCTTCCCAGTAAAAAGAACTGCGTAAAACGGTATGGCGATTAACAACTTTCTGCCAAGCTTGTTGGAAAGCAGTTAAGTTGAGTTTGCCTTGTAAGGTCAGAACTACTTGCTCAAAATAAACCTCAGATTCGGGAGAATAAAGGCTATGAAAGAGCATACCTTGTTGCATGGGCGAAAGCTCATACAGGTCTTCTATATTGTTCATTTATTTACCTTCCAATTGTTTGAGGTTGACTAGACTCTATGTATCTATCTCTTGCTAGATACATAGAGTCTTGAACTTTATGGTTTATCTACTTGTTTTTCGCTTGCTTGCGATTAATTCTGTTTAAAAATTGATCAAGCTGTTGCTGGCTAATATTAGCGTCAGAAAAGTCAGAAGGTGTATAAAATTGGCTTGACGCAGATTGACAGTGAGTAATTAAATTCCTCAAAACATTGAGAAATTCATTAGCAAGTTGTGCAATAGTTTCTCTGCGGTGAATTTTTTCACTGTAAACGAATTGAATTTCTAATTGTTGGGAACTTACCAGTCCACTTACTTCTAATAAATGACTGCGATCGCCTGAATGACTCCGTTCAGATTTCCATTCTTTGACTGTTCCTAAAACCCCTGAAGCGGTTAGTACCTGATCGAATTGACCCAAGTAATTAAAACTCACCTGAGCTTTCATTAAATCTTGACATCGACGCTGAAAATCATCATCCTCAGATAGGTATTTCAGCACACCATAACCAATCCCATGATTGGGTAAATGACGCAATTGTTCTTTAACAGATTTTAAGGTTTCTTCAGGTTTCCCCACTTGACTTTGTTGCAACCTTACAGGGAACAAGGTAGTAAACCAACCGACGGTACGCGATAAATCTACGCCTGCAAACAAATCTTCCCGTCCATGACCTTCTAAGTCAACTAATAAAGCATTTTCCCCACTCCATTGGCTAAAACTCTCCACCAATGCAGTTAATAAAACATCGTTAATTTGGGTATTGTAAGTCTGAGGAACTTCTTGCAATAATTTCTGGGTTTCTTCTGGCGTTAAAAATACATTAATGTACTTAGCTGAACATAATAAGTTACCATCTTTTTCTGGGTGATAATCTACTGGTAAAGATGGCGTTGTTTGTTGTAACTCAGACAGCCAATAATCTAACTCCTGTTTGATTTTCTCCGATTGAGCATAACTAGTTAGCTGTTTTGACCAATCTTGAAAAGAGGTGGTTTTGCGTGGTAATTTAATGGCTTGACCTTGGCTAACTTGTTGATAAGCTGTGGTTAAATCTTCCAGCAGAATCCGCCAAGAAATACTATCAATTGCTAAGTGATGGATAACTATTAGTAGTTGACTAGGTTTTTCCTCATCCAACTTAAACAAGGCAAATTTAACAATTTCCCCTGATGTCAGATTCAAACTTTCTTGCAGTTCAATATCGTGACGTTTAATAGCGGCTGCTTGCTCTGCGGCAGAAAGTTGTGATAAATCAATGACACATAAGGGAATGGCTTCTTTAAGGTCATCATTGATTTGTTGAATATGACCGTTATTTTGCTCGTAACGTAACCGCAACGCATCATGATGGCTAATTAATCGCTGTATGACAGTTTGTAATAAGCCTATTTCTAAATTCGTTGCTACTTCTATTAAAGCGGATTGATTAAAGAAGTGAGCATCAGTTAAATTCTGCTCAAAGAACCAATGTTGAATAGGGGTTAGAGGTAGAATACCTGTAACTACATCTTGATTGGCGTGGATTTTTTGATTAGTTCCGACTACAGTAGCTAACTCAGCAATCGTTTGATATTGGAAGATTTGTTTGGGAATTAACTGTAGTCCCATCTGATTGGCTTTAGAAATCATCTGGATACTAATAATTGAATCTCCACCTAGTTCAAAGAAATTGTCATGAATACTGACTTTTTCCAGCCTTAAAACTTCAGCCCAAATCGCGGCTAACTGTTTTTCGGTTTCGCTGGTTGGAGGCGTAAAGTTTTGAGCGTTGCTATCAGACAGAGTTTTTTCTGGAATTGGTAAAGCCCAATAATCTACTTTTCCACTCGGTGTAATTGGGATGTTGTCTAGAAAAATGAAGACCGAGGGAACCATATAAGCGGGTAATTTCTGTTTGAGATAATGGCGGATATTCTCTAGGGTTATTTGCTGGCGATCGCAAAGTAAATAAGCAACTAACTGCTTATGCCCTAAATTTTCTTCTCTCGCCACTACAACCGCTTGTCTGACAAGCGGATATTGATTTAAAGTAGCTTCAATTTCTGTCAGTTCAATTCGGAAACCGCGAATTTTAACTTGAGAATCAATCCGACCTAAAAATTCTAAATTGCCATCCGCTTTATATCGAACTAAATCTCCTGTTTTGTAGAGCTTTTCACCTATTCTAAAAGGGTTGTCAATGAATTTTTCCGCAGTTAATTCAGGTCGGTTTAAGTAACCTCTAGCGATACCTAAACCCCCAATATGCAGTTCGCCAGGTACGCCAACAGGCAATGGTTCTAAGTACCGATCTAAAATATAAACCTGGACATTATTAATAGGTTTACCAATGGATATTTCGGATTTATCAACAGTAGCTTCAGGTAGATAGTAGAGAGTAGAAACAACGGTGGCTTCCGTTGGGCCATAACTATTCACAAGTTGCGGATAATTACCGACGTATTCCTGCCAAAGTTTGACCCGTTCTGGTAAAACCCGTTCACCACCTAGAATGACCAATCGCAACGAAGTCGGCAAAGAGAGATTTTCCTGTACTATTTCACTAATTAATAGATGCCAGTAAGCGGTGGGTAAATCCCAAATGGTAATCTCGTTTTCGCGGGATTCTTCAATAAAAGTGGCGATAGATTTCATCATTGATTCTGTTCTTAGAATCAAAGTTCCACCACTACTTAAACAGGGATAAATTTCCTCTGCCGCCGCATCAAAATTGATAGATGCGAATTGTAAAACCCTATCCTGCTTGGTTATTTGGTACTGTTCGATAGCACTTTGGGTAAAATTAATCAGAGATTTATGCTCGATTAAAACCCCTTTAGGCTGTCCTGTAGAACCTGATGTATAGATAACGTAGGTAAGATTTTGGGGTGCAATTTCCACCTCAAGATTATTAGTCTTTTCCTGATTAATCAGCAATTTTTGCTGATCCAAACAGACCCATTGCACAGATTCTCTGGTAATCAGATTCGTCCATTTTTCTAAGCTGAGAATAATGGAGATTTTGGCATCTGTCACCATATAATCTAATCGCTCTTTGGGGTAGGCGGGATCGAGGGATACATAGGCTGCTCCCGCTTTCAGAATCGCTAAAAGTCCCACGATCATTTCTAGGGAACGGTCTAAACAGATTCCCACTAAATCATCGGGTTTAACCCCTAAATTTTGCAAGTGATGGGCTAATTGGTTGGCTTTTGTATTTAATTGTTGATAGCTGAGTCTTTCATCGCCAAAAATAACAGCAATTTCTTGTGGATTTTTCCTGACTTGTTCCTCAAATAGTTGATGGATAGCTGGAATTGCCGGATATTCAGTTTCAGTTTGATTCCACTCTACTAATAACTGCTGTTTCTGCTCCGCTTTTAATAAGGAATATTGAGAAAGGCGTTGATGAGGATTAATTAAAATTTCCGTCAATAAAGTTTGATAATCTGTCACCATTCTTTCAATCGTATGGCGATCAAATAGGTCACTATTGTATTCCCAAACCATCGTGATGCCTTGGGTTTCACAGCTTTCAGTTGCTGATGTAGAATCACGACTAACTCGTTGCTCGGAACGAGGAATAACTACAACATCTAAATCAAACTTGGCGGAATAATTACTAACAGCTTCATGTTGCTTAATTGTCAATCCTGGTAAATTCAGGTCAGGTAATTGAGCATCATGGAAACTGAACATTACCTGAAATAAGGGGTTATAGCTTAAGTGACGAATGGGTTTTAAAACTTCGACCACTTTATCGAAGGGAACATCCTCGTGAGCGTACCCTTCTAAGGTTACTTGACGGACTTGTTTTAATAGTTCCTGAAATGTGGGATTGCCGCTAAGATTTGTCCGCAGAACAATATTATTGACAATCATGCCAATTAAGCCCTCGGTTTCCCGCAAGCGCCGATTAGCCACCCCCGACCCTACACAAATGTCTTCTTGACCCGTATAGCGATAAATTTGGGCTAAAAAGACGGCAAACATACTCATAAAGAGGGTTGCGCCTTCTTGCCGACCCAGAGTTCTTAAACATTCACAGATATCTAGTGGCAACTCAAGACGAACCAGCCCCCCGTTATAAGTTTGTTCTGTGGGACGCGGGCGATCGTAAGGTAATTCTAAAAGGGGAGGCATCCCTGTTAATTGTTTATGCCAGTAATCTATCTGCGCTTTGGCTGCTTCACTCTCTGCCCATTCTCTTTGCCAATGGGCAAAGTCAGCGAATTGCAAAGTTGGTTCATCCAAAGGAGAAGGCAAGCCTTGAGAAAAGGCTTGATAGAGAGCAATTAATTCTTTTAAAAATAAGTTAAATGACCAGCCATCATGCACCATGTGATGTTCTACATGGATTAAGCACCAATCTTGTTCGCTTAACTTTAATAATGTCCAATGAATTAACGGTAATTTAGTAATATCAAAAGGTTTATAAACAGCTTCATCAGTTAATTTTTGAATTGCTGCTTCCTGTTGCTCTTGGGGAATGTCTTGTAAGTCGGTAATTGCTAATTTAACGAGTTCTGGGGGATGAATAACTTGTACTAGCTTCCCTTCAATTGCCGGGAAAGTAGTACGAAAAATTTCGTGGCGGCGGATAATTTCGCTGAGACTTTGCTCTAAAATGGCAACATCTAATTTACCCTTAATTTGCAAACTTTCTTGAAATTGGTAAGCGGTGGCAGAGGGAGATAGGCGTTCGATAAAATAAACCCTCTCTTGGGCAAAAGATACAGGTAAATATCCTTGTCTGGAAATCGGTTTAATACTTGTAAAAGCAGAGTTATGTTGAACTTGCTGTTGTTGAATAATAATTTGGATTAATTCCCTAATAGTAGAGTTTTCAAAAAGATGCTTAAACGATATATCTACTTGAAAAGTATTCCTGATGCGAGACAAAATCTGTGTTGCAATCAAGGAATGTCCGCCTAACTGGAAGAAGTTCTCATCAATACTGATACGCTTGCGTCCGAATACTTGTCTCCAAATTTCAGCTAGGGTAGCTTCTTCCTGGTTACGTGGGGGGGTGTAAGTAGTTTCTAACTGAGTATCTACATCATTAGGAATGGGTAAGCCTTGGCGATCAACTTTTCCGTTGGGATTGAGAGGAAGCTGTTCTAATACTACAAATGCCCCAGGAATCATGTAACTGGGAAGCTGATGTTTTAAAAATTCTTGTAAGCTAACAATTAAATTTTGCGTCTGTGAACGGGGAACAACATAAGCAACTAAACTTTTATTGCCTAGATGATCTTGCCGATCAATCACAATAGTTTGAGAGATTTCGGGATGTTGTAGTATAACCGTTTCAATCTCTCCTAACTCGATTCTAAAACCATTAATTTTGACTTGATGATCGATGCGTCCTTGATACTCTAAATTACCATCGGTAAGATAACGCCCTAAATCCCCAGTTTTATATAATTGTTCTGTGGGGTTAAAAGGCGATTGAATAAACGCTTTAACAGTTAATTCGGGACGGTTTAAATATCCTCTAGCCACGCCTGCGCCTCCGATATAAATTTCTCCTAGCGTATTTGTAGGAACGGGGCTTAAGCTTTCATCTAATACATAAACTTGAACATTGTCTCCTAATGGTTTGCCAATAGGGATTTCGGCATGATTGAGTTGACTTTCGCTAAGGCAGGATAGGGAGCAACTAGTGGCGGCGATCGTTGCTTCTGTTGGTCCGTAAACATTAATTAATTCGGGAAAAGTACCGAAGTTATTTAACCACTGTTTTACCCATTCTGGTTGAGCTTTTTCGCTACCAATAATTACTAATCGTAAATTACTGGGTAAGCTGATTTCGCTATTAATAATTTCATTAACTAATAAATGCCAGTAAGGAGTCGGCAAATTCCAAACTGTCAGCCCTGATTCTTGCGATTTTTGGATAAATAAAGGAATAGAACTCACTATTTCTTGAGTTCGTAAAATTAAGGTTGCCCCAGAACAAAGACAAGAATAAATTTCTTCGGCTGCTACATCAAAACTAATAGAGGCAAACTGAAGTACGCGATCGCTTGCAGAAAGTCGATATCGATCTATGATCGAGTATGTAAAGTTTACTAAGGAATGATGTTCGATCATCACTCCTTTAGGTTTTCCTGTTGTTCCCGATGTATAAATAACATAAGCTAAATTATCAGGTTCTACCTTATTAATTAAATTATTCGCTCCTTGTCGAGCAATTTCCGACCATTGACTGTCTAAATAAACAATTAATCCGCTATAATCTGAGATTAAATTAGACCATTGTGCTTGGGTCACTAGCACGGAGATTAAGGAATCTTGTACCATGTAGTGCAATCTTTCTTGGGGATAGGTCGGATCGAGAGGAATATAAGCTCCTCCCGCCTTGAGAATGCCTAGCAATCCAATAATCATTTCTAGAGAGGGATCAACACAAAGCCCCATAAGCATTTCGGGCTTTATCTCTAGGGTTCGTAAATAATGGGCTAGTTGATTTGCCTTTGAATTTAATTCTCGATAGGTTAACTGCTTATTTTCAAAGATGACAGCTATAGCTTCAGGTGTTTGTTCTACTTGAGCTTCAAATAATTGGTGAATACATTGCTTAAGCATGGGTCAATTCTTCTTTTAAATATTTAATACGAAAAGATTAGTTGTTACGCTACTTTCTTCTAATAGTCAGATCCAATTCCCAGTTTCAATAGATTCGTTGAAAACTGCAAGCAAAAGATTTTTGACATTTTGTAATTTCTGGATTACGTGAAATCATTTTAAAAAGTACTCTAGGGGTTGGCAATGAGTACCGAAGGCTAAGATGACAGAACAGCAGCCCAAGACCGCATTTTCCGCTTTTTCAGGATTTGGCACAAACGCGGCGGAACTTTTATATTCATGCTCCACTTTCATAATAATTTGTTATTTCGATTGAGTTCTATATTCTCATTCATAGAACTATTTTCCTGAGTTTACCCTTAGTTGTCAGGCAATCCCCAACAGTACATTGAGTATTTATACTTAGCTAATGGATGCAATTATTTTTTTAGCTATCTCCTTTCTCTGAAAAATTAGTTGTTTTGTACTACATTTTGAATTTCAAAATGAGCTTAATACTCTATTTATTTCAAAATGAGAATGGCTGGCTAATATTGTTCCTTGGGGAAAAGTGAACGCTTTGCTGCGTCCTATCCCTGAAGCAATTTGCCAACCAGATACATCGACGGGTATCTTTTCGTGATTCGTAATCTCAATGTATTCGTCAGATTGAGTTCTCTTGACCTGATTCTTGTAGACAATATTGGTAATCTCTATCTGTGGAGTTTGCTGATTTGTCATAATTTTCACTCAAAATTAATGGTAATAGTCATTGATGGCATCTACTAACCCCACATTTTATGGACTAGCTTTACCATTCAACACACAACGCAAAGATAGAAACTCAGTTAACCAAAGGCAAGGTTATCAGGCTGTTCAACACCTTTGAGAATCTTTTGAGCATATTCGTTCAACTTGGTTTCAATAAAGTTTGTTAACGCCATAAATCTTTTTAAGATAAGTATGTGCTTTGAATCGCTTTGTGTGGTCTGAGAGTAAATAAACAGTTAAAGTACTGCACTTTTTACACTCAAATAGCTTCTTATAGCTATGGTCAAAATGCAACGACAGTTAAGACAGTTAAGAAAGTTAAGTTAATATTTAAATAAACTTTACATAACAGATTAATTGCTTTATATTAACTTCATAATAAAATCTTTGGTACTAAGCCGATTTATTTTTCTGTCTACGTGGTTTCAATGTAGCTTTTTTGACTATAGGATAGTGAATTCTAGGTTGCCGTGGTTGCGCTTTGATTTTAAGAACTTTTTAGTTCAAAACACAACTTACTTTTTTATTAACTGGCTTAACTAATACTGCTCGCTCAAGCTCTTTTGGGCATTCATTATAGACAAAGATATTTCAAGGGTTTGAGCCTACTTTTTTCCTTAACCGAGCAGTATTCCTGCCTTAACTCTCTCAATAATTCACTTAAATGTCTTAACTTTCCTTGATTTTTATTCTTAGCTAAGAGAAGATAAGCCTGCACATAATATAGTGATCGACTTTAGCACTATCTCTTGAGCGATTATTCTTTAGTTATATAAAAATGTATAATTTTTTCTCAAAAAATCTGCTTTCTTTACAGGCTAATTTAGTTGTCATTTCGCACTACATATCTGCTATTAAAAATTATGAACTATGTTGATTTACATCCTCATTTACATTGGTAACAAGTAGATGACCTTAATTAAATATAAAATGCTTTTTTATTGACTATGCAGGCATAATGCCCACCTCACAAAAACAATTAATCTCTTATCCCGGATTTCTCACAAACTCAGAAAAAAGCGGAGCTTCAAACTGATAAAATGTATATATGGTAAGCATTTGAGCAGTTTTAACCGATGAATCTACCCGCAACGCGATCGCTCCCAAAACAGTT
>JAHHHR010000049.1 GCA_019359245.1 Nostoc desertorum CM1-VF14
GGCTGACCACTGTCATGCAAGGATTTTGGGCTATTTTACCTTCTTTCCTTGCACCTGAATATACTTCTAGGGTCTTTTTATCTACAGACTGTCACCTTTTCTTTCTTTTTCAGCAAGCCCTAATTATCTCAAGACACAATAACCTTAATAGCAGTTAGTGATTTTAAGAGTGATGCGTTAATAAGCTTTAACGCATCTACTTTCTAAACCGTCACACCCTCCAACTCCTCATCTGTCAACTCATACAATTGCCGCAACTTATCTAACTTATCACTATCAGCTTCCCAGAAACCCCGCCCATGCGCCTCCAACATTCTCCCTAAAATATTGCGAAAAGCTTCAGGATTTGCCTTGCGTAATTTATCCGCCATCTCTGCATCTAATGCATAAGTATCTGCCGCTTGGTCATAAACCCAATCATCGGTAAAATCGGCAGTACCACCCCAACCAATCAACGCCGTCATCCGTTGAGAAATTTCAAAAGCACCACCAGAACCTTGATTTGCCATTGCTTGCGCCCATTTGGGATTTACCAACTTAGTGCGGTACTCCATTCGCAGCAAATCATCCAAATTACGCGGTGTAGTATCTTTCGAGAAACTTTCCACAAAGCTGGTTGTAACCTTCTTACCGCTTTGTTTTTCTGCTGCCTTTTTCAAACCGCCAGTATTGGCGTAATATTCTTGAATATCAGTTAAACCATATTCTACCGAATCAATTTCTTGAACAATGCGATCGCTAGTTTTTAACAATGTATTTAAAACTTCCGGTCTAGCTTGACCTTTATCTTCTCTCCCGTAGCTAAATACATTGCGACTTTGCCAAGTATTGCCTAACTCTTCACCAGATTCCCAGTTACCATCAACCACGCGATCGTTCACCAAAGAACCAAAATCACCCGCCGGATTAGAAAACAATCTCGCCGATGCATTCTCTACACCTTGGGCTTTTAAAGCTAAAGCGTGTCTTCTAACAAAATTCTGATCATCCGGTTCATCAGCATCAGCCGCCCGTTGAAATAAATCATCCAACAATTCGATGATATTTACAAAACTATCCCGAAAAATTCCAGACAAATTACCCAACACATCAATTCGGGGGTGTCCAACTTGCATCAACGGCTTTAATTCATAACGAACAATTCTGCCAGTTCCTTCCTTAACAGGTTCAGCCCCCACCAATTCCAACAGAATCCCCAAAGATTCACCCTTAGTTTTAATCGCATCCAATCCCCACAACATCACCGCCACCGTTTCTGGATATGTGCCATGTTCTTCCAAATGCTGGGCGATAATTTTTTGAGCAATTTCTCGTCCCCGTTCATACGCCGCAGGCGAAGGCATCCGATAAGGATCTAAAGCATGAATATTTCTCCCAGTCGGCAAAACACCAGCGCCATCCCGCAACAAATCACCACCAGGCGCAGGCGGAATATACTCCCCATTCAACCCCCTTAACAAATTTGTTAACTCATCCGTAGATTGCATCAACAAATCTCTTATTAGTCTTTCTTCTTTTTCTCTTTCTTCAGGTATTCCTTTCTCATCCCCAAAATAAGCCTCCAAATACGATCCTAATTCCTCCGCATTTGGTGCTTCCCCCAAAATATGCAACCCAGAAGAAAACAACCGATTTTCTAAAACTTGTAAATATTCGTACAACTCCACTAAATAATCATCAAAAGCATGACCGCTAAACATCCGGACATTTTCTGGAGTAAACGCAATCCCCAACTTCTTCGCATCCTCAAACGGACAATCTGCATCCAACCCAGAGTCCACAATTTTTTTACATATACCTTCCTTCAGCACATAATTCTTTTGCGGATCTTCACGATACTCCGCAATCAAATCGCGCAACGCCACCAATTCCTTATACAAACCTGCACGCCCATAGGGTGGTACATTATGAGAAATTAACACACCATAACCGCGACGTTTTGCCAACATTGACTCAGACGGATTATTCGCCGCATATATATATAGATTAGGCAAATTTCCTAACAGAATATCCGACCAAGAATAACCTGTATTACCCAACGGAGAACCAGGCAACCATTCCACCGTCCCATGCATCCCAAAATGAACAATAGCATCAGCTTGAAACTCATTTTGCAGCCATTTATAATAAGCAGCATATTGGGGATGCGGCGTTAAATCCCGTTCAAACATTAAGCGCATCGGGTCGCCTTGTATCCCCAAAGGTGGCTGTACACCTATCCAGACATTTCCTAATTGCACACCACCAATCTGAAATTCATCACCATAAGTTTTAATTCCAGTTCCCGTGAGAGATTTCCATTGTTTTTCAATGCGGGAGGTTTGCAGATATCCCAGCCATTTTTCTAGGGTACGGGCGCTAACGGACGCGGGGATATTTTTTGTATCATCAATTACATCCGCCTCTTTCACCCAGCGAATCAATTCTTCCCCATCCTCTGGCAAATCTCCAACGGTATAACCTTGTTCTTTAAGTGCGTGGAGAAACTTCAGCAAACTACGCGGCACATTTAATAATGCAGCTGTGCCTACAGCACCATAACCAGGAGGAAAGCCATATAAAATGATGGCAATCTTGCGTTCCGATGCAGGTTTTTGCCGCAAAGCTACCCAAGTTTTTACCCTACCAATTAATCGCTGCACCCGTTCGGGAACCAGATAAATATTTTCGCCCACCAAACCACCAAGGGGAACAGTATCAATCGCCCCATCCAGTTCTGGTAATGCGTACAAAACTACACTTTGCAATCCGCCGACACCTTGGCGTGTCCACGAGGAAATATCTTGAATTAATAGTGGTGCAGCAACAATATAAGGTACATTCTTGGCAGTGAGGATGCGCTTTGCTACTTCCACTTGACGCCCAGCTTCCATTGAACCAGCCGGACCACCCACCAAAGGAAAGCCAATTGTCGAAACGATCGCATCCACTTTAACTGCTTCACTTGATAGTGAGGGAGTCTCTATATTACCTAGTTGTCGTTGCTGAATTTCATGGTCGGTGGTCATCAAATCTCGTACCGCCACATGTCCTTCCACACCGTTGATGAAGATGGGTAAAGGAGTTAAACCAGCTTTTTCAAAACTGCGAATTAGTTGGGGAATATAGGATTGTTTGGTGATGACGTGTTTTCGGTAAAGTAAAATTCCGATAACTGGGGAGTGGGAAATTTTCTTGATTCCCTTCTTCTCATACCATTCCAGGTATGCTTTTGGCGATTCAAAAAACCCTTGATAGTCGGGATGGAGTAATCCTATATTGGGGGTTTCGATTAGCGGGGGAATATCGCCGACTTTTAAACCCAAGTATTTTTCTGCCAGTGTCCAGAATAATGAAGCGACGTTTTCTGGGCCGCCAGCATTCCAGTAACCATAGATAATTAACCAGTTGCGTAAGTCTTGGACTTTTTGCACTGGGACATATTTTAGTAGTTTGGGTCCAATTTTTAAGAAGCTGATGTAACCAGCGAGTTTGTCTTCTTCTCGTCCGTTGCTAAATTTGTCGAGGATGAATTTAACTGGTTTGGGCATTCCTTTGGGTTTGTCGCCAATAGCAAAGTCACCCAGCTTGGTTAAACTCATCAATTCCAAGGCTGACTCAAAGACTAAACGGATGGGAATTTGGGCAATGCGATCGCGCAGCCACACAACCTGGTCATAATCAAATAGTAGGCTACCGAAAAACACATCAGCGCCATCAAGTGCTGCTTCTACCTCGGTGCGTTGACTGGTAAGATTGCGATCGCTAAATACCCGAATATCCAACTCAGGACAGCGAGAGTTAGCCAAAAAAGCTGCTTTTCTATACAAGTCAGCGTTAAACGATTCAAACCCAGCAACCAAGACGATGCGTTTCATGCCTGTAAGCTACGAAATATTTCTTTACTTAAATTTTAAACTTGCTTTCAGGCTGATTGTTAAATATCTACCGACAGATTCCGGTCATTCAGCCGTAGTAGTACAGAATGACGAGAATAAACATACCATTTACAGCAAGCTGCTTTTTAAATGAGATACAAAATTCAGGACTCATATATCAGATATCAAGAGTTTCTACCTCCTGCCTTCTGCCTCAAAACCTGTGACTTTGTATTTCATGCAAAGGAAAACTGTTGTAATAAGGCTGAAAAGCCTGTGTTATCAGTTTTCTTCCTTTTACCTCTCTGCTTCTGTGCCCCTTTGCCTTCTTGCACTAGGTACATTTGTCATAGCTTTCTACTTTTACAAAGCGTTATTATTTTAATGATGTGGGTACTTGCTGCATTTCAGTTGATTGTAGCAATTACCGGATCTTCCTGATTTTGATAAACTATGAGGGTTGTGTTTCTTATTTCAAAAAACTTTGCAAAAAATGGTTTTTTCCATAAACTCTACTTACAAAGTTCGTAAAAAACTTATTTTATTTACCAGTGTATTAATACTGAAAATAATGTGGATATTGCCAACAAGTACTTAAACAAATTTATTAACAAAACTTTGTCTCTATAAGTAGAAGAGTTTTGAATTTGTGTGAAAATAACTAACTTGAGGGTTAAATCATGAAATTTGGAATTGATAGCGGGCACAATTGTCCACCAGACACAGGAGCTAGAGGCATTAAAGTTGAGGATAATTTAACTTTAGATGTAGGTAATAGAGTTATATCCAAGTTAAGAGCTTTAGGACATGAAGTCGTAGTATGCAAACCAAGTAGTGCTCGTACAGTAACTGAGTCACTTTCTAAAAGATGTAGCACAGCTAATGCGGCTAGAGTAAATGTTTTTGTTTCAATTCATTTTAATGCTTTTAACCGACAAGCTAATGGCACAGAAGTATTTGCAACTAGTGAGAATGGCAGAAAAATCGCTAAACCTGTATTAGATGAAATCGTCAAGTTAGGATTTTTTAATCGCGGTGTGAAGAGTGGTTCCCACTTGTATGTCCTGAAAAATACAGATATGCCTGCGATTCTCGTAGAATGTTGCTTTATTGATTCACAAAAAGACATCAATCTTTTTAATCCAGAAACAATGGCTAATGCGATTGTTAAAGGCTTAACCGGTAAATTGCCAAGTGTTCCTGTTAATCCCGTACCAGATGAAGAAGATAATGCAGATGACACTATTCTCAGACTGCAAAAAGCCTTAAATCGACTCAAAATAACTGATAAAAATGGTAAGACATTAGTAGAAGATGGCTTCACCGGGGCTAATACCAAATCTGCTGTAGAAAAATTTCAGACTATTGTTGGAGTTCAACCGACTGGAATTGCTGACTCAACTACATGGAATGCCATAAATCTAATTTTGGCAAAACGAATTATCAGAGCAAACCATGCCGGTGGTGCAGTTGTCAGATACTTGCAATACCGTTTAGGTGTTGAGAATGATGGCGTCTACGGGCCGCAAACAGAGGTTGCTATTAAGAACTTTCAAAAGCAAAATGGTTTAGATGCCGATGGGATTTTCGGGCCTGCTAGCTGGCAGAAATTAATTGGTTAGATTAAGGAGTAGGTATTGTTCGTAGTTGGTAGTTTAGGGCAAAAGCACCAACTACGAACTTATGACTCTTGGTTAATTTGTGAAGGTTCTGAATAGTATTAGCTACTATGCTATTACCCTTATTTTTAAGGATGTTTAGGGAGGATCGAGTTTGAACCCAAGCTTATTAACCCACAAGCGATCGCATGAAACCGTTGATCTAGAATAATTAAAATAAATAACAGGGCGTAGGAAGTCACCTATGCTGCTGACAGAAATATGTTCAACTTAACCAGGTTCACGTTTGATAACTATCAATCGCACTTGGTCACAGGTAATTTCCTATCGCTCTGGTGATTTTTTGGCGGTGAAGTTTCGCCAAACCTATAAAAGTAAAGGGCTTTTTAAGCCTATAACAATTGTTACTATTTTGTTGTATAAGTAGACACAATTCTTTTGAGTTTCAAATTCATTTCTTATCTTACTCCATTTGTGCAGATTTGTTACAAAAATTGTGTTTAGCTTTGCTTGTACAAAGCATCTGTCAGCTGATGTTTTTGATTAAATAGCGATAAAAACGCCAGTAATACAACTCCTATAGTGGCGATCGCAGTTCCCGATGCTTGTGCAAAAATAATCACAATTTGATAGCGGATAGCATCTACAGGACTAGCTCCAGCTAAAATTTGACCAGTCATCATTCCTGGTAGGCTAACTAACCCCATCACCATCATTGAGTTAATTGTGGGAATCATCCCGATTCTTAATGCTTCTTTAATTGGTTGATGTGCAGCTTCCCAACGAGTCGCACCTAAAGTTAATAGTGCTTCTACTTGTTCTCGACGATTAGTCAAGTCCTCCATAAAGCGTTCTAATGCTAGAGAAGTACCAGTCAGGGCATTACCTAAAATCATCCCTAACAGAGGAATGAGATACTGAGGATCATACCAAGGATGTACTTGAATAATCCCGCTAACAGTAAAACCTGTAACTAAAAATGAACCACAAAAAAGCGAAACAAAATTATTCCAGTAAATACTGGTAAACCGTCGGCGAGTCCGATTAACACTTGATATACCCGCCATAATCGTCATAGCTAGAGCTAAAGCTAAAATTAGTATTGGATTACGAAGAGTAAATACCCACTGTAATAAATATCCTACCAACAACAATTGCACTACCATGCGTAGTGAAGCAATTAAAAGGCTTTTTCCTAGTCCTAAATTTAAAGCGAATGAAAGACCTATATTAATGAGAATAAATAAAGCTGCTAATGCAAGTTGAGTGTAACTAATAGAAATATAACTGGCTGTCATTATTCGTTGGGTTTTAAGTTAATTTGACGATGAGTAATGCGCTGCAATTGTGCTGGATCATGACTTGTCCAAAGATATGCTCGTTGGGGGTCTTCTTTTTGCCAAGCTGCAACCAAAGCTTCTAAACTATTGGCTGTTGCCATATCTAATGAGGCGGTAGGTTCATCAAGTAGTAACACCAAAGGTGAAAGTTGCAAAGCACGCAGAAAAGCCAAAATTTGAGCCTCACCGCCAGAAATTGCACTCACCGAACGTTGTAAAAAATCAGCAGGTTTATGTAAAAGCTGCAAATAATTAAGAATTAGTTGGCGATTATAAACTTGTTGACGATGGGTTGCTAAACGATAAACTTGTTTGAGGTTATCTTCTACAGTTCCTTCCCAAAGTGCAGGGCGCTGATGGAGATAGACAACTTGAGAGCGATATTGTGGTGTGTAATAAGAATCAATAGATTTTCCTTGAAAAAAGATGTAGCCTTCTTGTATTGGATCAAGATTAGCGATCGCTCTTAGTAACTGACTTTTACCACAACCGGAAGCGCCAACTACAGCAACGCGTTCTCCAGATAGTAGTTCAAGGTCTAAATTTCGCCACAACCATTGATTTTGGATTTTTTTACCTAAGCCTTGTACTGTTAAAATTGGAGCGTTAGTAAATGGTTTTGAATTGGTGATAGAGCTTTTACTAAGTTGGTTGGACATTCAGCTTATTTATAGTAATTTTTTTATATAAAAGTTATGCTAGCAACTTATGCGGCAAACATTTAGCCAATTTTTCTAGTATGCCTTGCATATTGGGTTTTAAAAATAAAAATTTTGTAGAGAAGTTCAAGCTCTCTACAAATAGTAATATTAAAGTTATACAAGTATTATTTTTCACTAGATAACTCTTCCATCTTCTTTCGCAAACTTAGGGGTCTCATATCAGTCCATACTTCTTTAATGTATTCCAAACATTCTGATTTGATCCCAGTTTTACCTGCATCTGTCCAACCAAGCGCATTTTCTCGGGCAGCAGGCCAAATAGAATACTGCTCTTCATGATTAACTACAACTTTATAAATTGTTTGGTCTTCTGTATCTACGCTACTCATTGTTTTACTCCAGATTTGTCTTCAATTAAGTTTATCAATGCTCTAACTATGGTAATAAACCACCTTCTCGCAGTTCCTTGATAGTATTTTTAACTACTTGAATTACATATCCCAGGTCTTCATCAGTATGGGCTGTAGATAATAAACCACCATTTCCTATTAGGAACACTCCTCGATAGAGAAGATGATAGGATATCAAGTTCATACTTAATGAAGTAGAATCTCCAGAATTAGAAGCATCTTCTAAAGGAATATTATTAAACATCGAACCGCAATTTGCTAATCGAATTGGTACTCCATCTGTTTGAAAGTAATTATTCAGTTTTTCCACAAACTGGGAAGTACGTTGATTTACTTGCTCTTGAAGAGCAGTACCTTGATTTTTTAAATAGTTAAGTACTGCTTTGGCAGCAGCCATCGCCAAGGGATGTTTGCAGTAAGTTCCGCTAAAAAATGTTGTTTCTACTTGCGGGAAAGAAGTATCCTCGTAGCTCCATATTCCACCATCAATTCTATCCATATAGTCTGCTTTGCCTGCTATAACTCCAATGGGCAAACCACCACCTACAATTTTTCCATAAGTTGCTATATCTGCTTTAACACCAAACCATGCTTGCGCTCCACCTAAATGAATGCGAAAGCCTGTAAGCATTTCATCAAAGATTAATGCTGTGCCGGATTTTTGGGTGATTTCTCTCAACTGCAACAAAAACTCTTGAGGCTGTATATCTGGTCTTTCATCTTGAATAGGTTCAACTAAAACAGCAGCTAATTCATGTTGATAAGCTTTGATTACTTCTAACGATTTAAAATCACCATAATCCAAAACTAAAACATCTTGAGCTACATTCGGCAAGACACCGGGAAAACGTGGAACTACAACTAAATTGTCGTCTAGTTTCTGTCTTTTAACTAAAGTGCCATCAAAATGTCCATGATAAGAGCCTGCAAACATGGCAATTTTTTGGCGGCCTGTTGTAGCGCGTGCTAGACGTATTGCCGTCATTACGGCTTCTGTACCTGTATTACTAAAAGTTACCCGTTCCATACCAGTTAGTTCACAGAATAACTCTGCAACTTCACCAGCTAAATCTGATTGTGGGCCTATATGTATACCTTGTTCTAGTCGTTCTTGTATGGCTTCTTTAATAAAAGGTGGATTATGACCAAAAAAACTTACTCCAAAGCCCATCAACAGGTCTATATATTCATTTCCATCAACATCCCAAATTTTAGAACCAGAAGCACGTTTGCCAATAATGGGATAGACTATTTCTTTAATGGTTTTGTTAAATCCGATAGAATTTCTTCTATCTGCAAGCACAGAACGATATGCTTGAGTTAGCTGTTTCGATGTTTGTGTGCGATTTGTGTAACTGGCAATAAAGTTTTCTAAATACTGCTGTTGAGGATTCACCTTGGCTGTAGTTGTTGAATTTGTTAATTGCATAGTATTAATGTGTAGCGAATTTTGTAAAATATTAGATGTTGATCAATTTATGTTTGGGAGCCTGCAAAAATCCTTTTTGCATAAGATAAGACAAGTAAGTATTAAGCAAACTATCATCGATTGGCGGGCAAATGATAGAGGTATTTGCTAGCCCATCGAGTGTATTCTGACAATCAAACTTTAGTGCTGCTGAGTTATGATTCTGTTCACTAAGCAAGGGTACAAGTGGATATAGTGGATGTTCTGGATAGTGTTCAGCAATGTTAATCAAATCTGCTTGCCATTGGTCATTAGAAATTTGTTGCAGTGGATAGCCAAGGGAGCGGAGTAATTTGATCAGCTTAATTGAATGAAAAGGTTGGGAATTTACAAAGTGAAATGCCTTCCCTATAGATTTTTCTTGTCTGGATAAATGGACTACGGCTTTGCTCACATAATCTACAGGAGCCATATCTTCAATCATATTGCCATCTGGCACTTTTTCAAGTTTTATACAGCCGATGATTAATCTGTATAAAAAGTCATTTTGATTGAATACTCCGGTTTTGCTATGTCCAGAAACACGTCCTATTCTATGTATAGTTACAGGAAGGCCGCGATCGCGTGCAATGGTAACTAACTTTTCAGCTACCCATTTACTCTGTGTGTAGCCGCCAGATGGTACTTGATAATCATCAAGGCTATCTTGTTCTCGAACTACTTTTACGCCAGAATAACCTTCGAGAGAGAACACCCCATCTGTTGACATAAAATGCACGGGTTTGACTTTCGCTTGAGTTGCTAGTCTCAAAACTTCCTGAGTTCCTAATACATTTGCAGGCTTGAGTGTGGCGTATGGGGAAACATGATGAACCAACGCGCCATTGTGATAAATCACATCAATTAACTCAGCTAGTGCTTGAAATTCCTGCCGAGAAAGTCCCAAAAGTGGCTCAGATAAATTCCCTACAACTGCAATAATTCTAGAACTGAAAGAATTATCCCACGCTAAGTATGATTTCAGGCTATTTTGAATTCTTTTTTTTCCCTCTTCTGGATTAGCCGCACGTACCAAGCAATAAATATCTGCATGAGTTTGTTGCAGGAGTTCATAAAGTAAAAATGACCCTACAAAACCTGTAACTCCAGTTAAAAAAATGTTAGTAGGCTCAGTTGGATATTTAATTGATGTCTCAGGACGTATCGTAGGATCAAGGACAGCTTCGGCTTCCCAATTAATTTGATTTTTTGAAGTAATAGCAAGAGTAGAATAACCCATGTTTTGAGCCGTTTCAATACTCTGGGCTAAACTAGCAATTGTTGGCATCTCCCACAAACGGCTTAAAGGTAATTCTATTTGCCATGTTTGACGTACTCTAAAAACAAGCTGTGTTAGTAGTAAAGAATGCCCTCCCAAATCAAAAAAGTTGTCTTCAATGCCAACTTGTTTAATCTTGAGCAATTCTGCCCAAATTTTCGCCAGTTGTTCTTCAATTGGGGTACGTGGTGCTATATACTTTATTTCTTTATTTGACAAGTAATGTTCAGCTATAGGTAGTGCCCGACGATCTATTTTCCCATTCGGTGTAAGTGGTAGTTTTTCCAGTAGTACAAAAGCAGAAGGAACCATGTACTCTGGTAGACTCTGTTTGAGAAAGTGTCGTAATTCTGGTATCAGTTTAATATTATTTTCTAACTCATAATTTTGAGTATTAGGAACAATATATGCTACTAGTCGCTTGTCATCAGGGTTATCTTCTCTAACCACAAGTACACTTTCTCGCACAAAAGAATGCTGAATTAGTTTGGCTTCAATTTCTTCTAGTTCAATCCGAAAGCCACGAATTTTCACTTGGTGGTCTACACGACCAAGGATTTCGATATTGCCATCATCCCGGTAGCGTACTAAGTCTCCTGTTTTATATAGCTTTTTGTCTGCTGCTTCGTTAAAAGGGTTGGGAATGAATTTTTTAGCCGTTAACTCAGGTTGATTGAGATAACCTCGTGCTACACCTTTACCGCCAATATACAATTCGCCGGGAATACCAATAGGAACTGGTTGCAAGTGGCTATCTAAGATATAAGTTTGAATATTAGAAACAGCTTTACCAATAGGTATTTCTTGGGTAAAAGTTTGCTCTGATAAATCGCAAGTTGTAGCTACCACTGTGGCTTCAGTAGGGCCGTAGCTATTGACGAGCTTAATTTTTTTATCTATGCACTTTTGCCAAGTTAATACTTTATCAATTGATGCTTTTTCACCACCGATAATCACTAATCGTAGAAATGACGGTAAAGTTAATTTAAGTGCAGCTAACTCAAAAGTTAATTGCTGCCAAAAAGCCGTTGGTAAATCTAAGACACTTAGCAATTGCTGTTGACATTCTTTTAGAAAATGAGGTATTGAACTTAACATTTCATCAGTTCGCAGTACCAAAGTTGCTCCCTGTACTAAACAAGGAAAAATTTCTTCAGCGGCAGCATCAAAGCTAATGGAGGCAAATTGAAGAATGCGATCGCTAGAATTTATGCCATATTCTGTTATTGCTGCTTGTGTGTAGTTAACTAAAGAGCTTTGTTCAATCATCACCCCTTTGGGTTTGCCTGTTGACCCGGATGTATAGATTACATATACTAAATTGTCAAGTTTGCTGTGATTAATGGGATTAGTTTGCGGTTGTTGTGCTATTAACTCTGCATTATCTATACATATAACTTTGGCTGGGGTATCTGGAAAATTTGCCAACAGACATTCCTGGGTGAGCAACACTGACACTTGAGCATTCGCTAACATATACGCTAACCGTTCTTGCGGGTACACTGGGTCTAGTGGCAGATATGCCCCACCAGCCTTGAGAATTCCTAACAATCCAACTATCATTTTGAACGATCGCTCAACACAAATCCCTACCAGTACCTCTGGCCCTACTCCCAGTTTTTGCAGATAGTGGGCGAGTTGATTTGCTCTCTGATTTAGTTCTCGATAGGTTAAAGATTGCTCTTGAAATACTACGGCTATAGCATCGGGTGTTTTCTCTACCTGTGCTTCAAATAATTGATGAATGCATTGGTCTTGAGGGTAATTAATTTCAGTATTATTCCACTCAATCAATAAAGTCTGCTTTTCTGCTTCTGTCAACAAAGGCAAATCTGACAGGCGTTGCTCAGGATTTGCAACCATACCTGTTAACAAATTGCCCAAATGCCCTAACATCCGAGTTATGGCATCATCATCAAAGCGTTGGCGTAACCCGCCGTAGGCATCGCGCTCATAAGCAATTTCTAATGACAACTCTTGGCCAGGTACGGCTGTCACCGTCAAAGGATAGTTTGTCCGTTCATCGGTAACAACATTTGAGATTTCTAAATTGTTAATTTGCCGTTTTGAAATGTCTACCGGGTAATTTTCAAATACTAAGATGCTTTCAAATAAAGACATTCCCCGTGGTACTTCACTCCACCCTTGCACCTGTACTAAGGGACTGTATTCATATTGAGAAATTTCTGCCTGTTGAGCCTGGATATGCTTGAGGAAAGCTACAACAGAAGTATCTGTTGCTACCTGCACCCTTAAAGGTAAGGTATTGATGAACAATCCCACCATAGATTCTGCACCCACCAGCGTTACCGGACGACCAGAGACGGTGACACCAAAAACTACGTCTGTCTCACCACTGTAATAGCTCAACAGCCAAGCCCAAGCACCTTGTACTAAAGTATTGAGGGTGATTTGGTACTGACGAACGAGCGATCGCATTGCTGCGGTTTGGCTAGCTGATAGTTTAATGTTTTGGGCTGCGTAATTCGATAATTGGCTATATGTACTACTAAGGGTTTTTTCAATACGGGGGTTAGTAGGAGCAGAAAAACCACTTAACGTCTGTCGCCAAAACGTCTCAGCTTTTTGTAAATCCTGTTTATGTAGCCATTTGATGTAATCCCGGTAAGGACGGGGAGGCTCTAACCGTAATTCTTTACCTTGGCAAAAGGCAGTATAAAGTTTAAAAACTTCCTCCAGCAACATCGATGTAGACCAACCATCGGTAATTAGATGATGGGTGTTCCAAACAAATTGGTAAGTATTTTCGTTCAGTTGAATTAACGCCAAACGCATCAACGGTGCTTGGGTGAGATCAATACCTAAAGTGCGTTCACCTACGGTGGGGCGTAGCCCATCGCTCTCTAAAAAAGCTGCTAACTTTTCTTGCTGCTCAGTAGGTGAAATACCTCGCCAGTTGTAATGTTTTAAAGGTAGTTGCACCTGACGCAGCACCACTTGTATAGGCTCTTTTAAACCTTCCCAGCGAAAACAAGTCCGCAAAATTGTATGACGCTGAATTACCTGTTGCCAAACTCTTTCAAACACAGGAATATTCAGTTGTCCAGAAAGAGTACAAACCAACTGATTGAAATATACTCCTGTATCTGGTGCAGATAGGGTATGAAAAAGTAATCCCTGCTGCATTGGTGAAAGAGGATAGAAATCCTCTACATTTTGCATACCCATTTTAAACGTCTCCAATTGCTGCAATAATGTTTTCGAGATCAGTTTCACTCCACTGGAAGTCTGATAAATCTGCTGGGAGCAAGTTATTTTCAGAAACTTGGTGAATTAGTGATCTCAACGCCTTGATAAAATTCTCAGCAAGATTATCAATCGTGGTTTGGTGATGAATCGCATTGCTGTAAGTCCAACTGATTTGTAATTGGTCTGCAATCACAATCGCGTTTATATCTAGTAAATGGCGACGGCTTCCCTTTGGACTGCTTGCAGAACCAATATCTGCGTCAGCTAAACTAAAGGTTGATGATTCTGAAAGGACTTGATCGGATTGTCCCAAATAATTGAACAGCACCTCAGCTTGAGGTAGGGTTTGCAGTTTTTCTGCGATTGATTCATCATCGCTTAGATAACGCAGTACACCATAACCAATTCCGCGATTGGGAATCTCACGTAACTGTTCCTTGATAGTTTTTACCGTCGTGGCTAGGTCAGAAGTTGCTGGCAAGTTTAATAATACTGGGAAAATGGTCGTAAACCAGCCGACAGTCCGTGACAAATCCACATCATCAAAAACTTCTTCCCGCCCATGTCCTTCTAAATCTAAAAGTAGTGTTGGCTCTCCCACCCACTCAGCAAAAGTTTGTACCAGTGCTGTGAGTAATACATCGTTAATTTGGGTTTGGTAAGCGGCTGGTACTTTTTGCAATAAAGCCTGAGTATCTTCCACACTCAAGGAAACAGATATATTACGAGCCGAAGCGGCTGTGTTCTCGCCTCTGAGTAAATCTACTGGGATATGAGAAACTTGACAACGGCATTCTGCACACCAGTATTCTAGTTCTTTCTGAAGTTCATCTGACTGAGCGTAGTTTTTTAACTTTTGCGCCCACTGCTGGAAGGAAGTTGTTTTAGCTGGTAATTTAATTGCCTCACCCGCTTGTAGTTGGGCGTAAACAGTTTGGAAATCCTCTAGGAGAATGCGCCAAGAAACACCATCAACAGCTAAATGGTGAATGATTAGTAGTAAGTAGCTGGGCTGATTTGCACCACGGTCAAAAATAGCCGCTTGTACTAACGGACTCTCTGAGAGGTTGAAACTAGCTTGTAATTTTGTGGCTGTAGAGGCGATCGCTAATTCTTGTTCCTGCTGTGACAATGTAGAAAAATCAAACCGTGTCACTGAAACAATATCTGTGGGAGTAGCGTAGACGCCAAGCGGCTTGTCGCTAGACATCGCTTGCTGCCATCCAGAAACTTCTTTGACAAAACGCAGCCGCAGTGCATCATGATGCAATATCAACTGCTGCATCACCTGTTCTAAAACCTCTGTGTCGAGATTTTGTCGCATCTCCAGCAAAATTGCCTGATTGTAGTGGTGTGACTCAGGTTGATTTTGCTCAAAAAACCAGTGTTGAATCGGGGTGAGCAATACCTCGCCTGTGACTAATCCTTGTTCTGCTTGGATAGCGCAAACCGTACCTGCCACTGCTGCTAATTTGGCAATTGTTTGATTATCAAACATCTGCTTAGGAATCAGTTGCAAACCAGCTTGATTAGCTTTAGCAATAATCTGAATACTTAAGATGGAATCGCCACCCAACTCAAAGAAATTGTCGTGGATACCTACCCGTTCCACACGCAACACTTGAGTCCAAATGTCTGCTAATAATTTTTCAGTCGGCGTACTCGAAGGCACAAAAATACCTGACTCAGCTCTAATTTGTTCTGGTGCTGGCAATGCTTTTGTATCTACCTTGCCATTAGTTGTCAAAGGCAGAGCCTTTAATGGTACAACAACCGAGGGAACCATATAATCAGGCAGCTTCTCTGACAAAAAGCTTTGTAGAACATTGATAGAAGTGAGCGATTCTGTATTCCAAACAATGTATGCAACTAAACGTTTGTTACCTGGAACATCCTCCCGTGCTATTACTACGGCTTCCTTTACCCCTGAATGCTGTAAAATTACAGACTGAATTTCTGTTAACTCAATGCGGAAACCGCGAATTTTTACCTGATCATCGATTCGTCCCAGAAATTCCAGAACCCCATCTGGTCGGTAACGCACTAAATCACCAGTTTTATACAGCTTCTCCCCTGGTGTTTGAGAAAATGGGTTGGGAATAAACTTTTGTGCTGTCAATTCTGGCTGATTGAGATAACCTCTAGCTAATCCCAAGCCACCAATGTGCAACTCACCCACCACCCCAATCGGTACAGGTTGATAGTGTTGGTCAAGAACATATAACTGGGTATTAGCTATAGGATTACCAATTGCGACTGAAGTCGAAAGGTTTTCTCCTGTTGGTACTTGGTAAATGCAACAACCGACAACTGTCTCTGTCGGCCCATATTCATTAATCAAGACCGTTTCTGGTGCAAACTCCCGCCAGAAAGCAATATCTTCAGCTAATAAATTTTCACCACCAATAATAAAGGCTCTGGTGCGACCTGCCGCTTCTTGTGGTGATAACATCTGACACAGTAACTTCAGGTGAGCTGGTGTAATTTTCACCAAGCTTAAGTTAGAACGTGTGCGTAAAGCATTAGCCAGAGTTTCAATACCTTGGTCTGGTGAAAGAATTTCTACGCGGTTCCCTACTAATAACGGAGAGAACAGACTGGTAATTGTCAGGTCAAATCCTAAAGGAGAATGAACGATTGTTCCTGTACCTTGCTCAACGCCATAAGCTTTAGTACACCAACTGAGGTAATTAACTAATCCTTGATGGTGAATTAATGTACCTTTGGGTTTGCCTGTGGAACCAGATGTGTAGATGATGTAAGCAAGATTGAGAGTTGTAATCTCACTGACTGGGTTATAGGTTGGCTGTTGGCTAATGATTTGCCAACCAGTATCTAAGCAAATTACTTGAGTTGCAGAAGTTGGTAACTTTGCTGCTAAATGTTGTTGGGTCAGCAGTACAGGTGTTTGAGCATCTTTGAGGATAAATGCTTGACGTTCTAGGGGATAGTTTGGCTCAATTGGGAGATATGCTCCACCTGCTTTGAAGATACCAAATAAGCCAATAACCATTTCTAGGGAGCGTTCTACACAAATTCCCACAGGTACTTCTGGCTTAACTCCCAACTTTTGCAAGTAATGTGCTAGTTGGTTAGCACGGGTATTAAGTTCACTATAAGTTAACTGCTGATTCTCAAAAATAACAGCAATATTATCTGGTGTGCGGTTTACCTGCTCCTCAAATAATTGGTGTATGGAGTTATTTTTGGGATACTCTGCTTGAGTCTGATTAAAATCAACCAGTAGTTTTTGTTTTTCATTTAGCGGTAATATTTTTAAATCACTAATTGCAGATAACGGATTTTTTAAGACACTATACAGTAAAGTCTCAAATTCTTCCGCCAAATGATTAATATTTTCTTGACTAAATAAAATAGCATCGTAGTGAAATTTTATAGTTAAATAATCGTTATATTCAAAATAAGAAAGTTTTACTTTGAACCTGTCAACATAAGTATATTGTTTATAATTTGAAAAACGAACATTTTCAGAGTTATATTTATAATTTTGTAATTCAAAATCAAAACAGAATGGTAAATATAACGGAGTTAAACCCTGATTATTTTGTTTAATGATTTCCCAATTAAAACTATCTTGCCATTCATGTATTTCTTTAATTGCTTCTTGGGTCTGCTGTAAAAGTTCGGTAAAAGAGCAATGTGATTTAAAATGAGAATGTAACGGTAAATATTTAGCAAATAATCCTAGTGTTTTTTCTAATTCTTCATAATTACGACCATTCGTAGCTGTACCTATAACTATTTCCGATTGTCCAGTCAAGCGCATTAGCAACACTTGCCAACAAATCAATAATAATACTGAAACAGAAGTATTATGTTTCTGGGCTAAAGTTTTAATTTCATTGCTAAAGTCATGATTTATCTGCAAGCTTACAACTTGAGGCTGAAACTTTTGATTGACTTGCTGTTGATTCTCTAATGGCAAACTTAAATTTAGCAGGTGAGCAATATCTTGTTTACGCCAATATTCTCTGCCTATTTCTGTCTCTTCTGATTCAAGTAATTCATTTTGCCATTCAGCAATATCAGCATACTGTAGGATTTCCTCAGATAATTCCTGACTCTGCAAACAAGCTGCGTAGGAACTACTAATTTCACGCACCAAGTTTTTAAGAGTTACAAAATCCGCACACAAGGCAGGTAAGCTCAAAATCAATATATACTTTTGTGGTGATAAAGTTATAAGAGAGACACGCAAATTTTGCCCTTTTTCATAATCAAAAGGCAACTGAAGCATATCCTGAAATATGGCGTTAATTTTAGCTTCTTGTTGTTGAGGTTCCCAGCCGCTTAAATCATAGTCCTCTTCCCAACAGATGCTACCATCACTGATTACTTGAACTGGAATTTCCATTCCCGGCAAGCACTGAAATTTAGTTCTAAGTATTTCATACTTATTAACAATATTGTTTAACGCTTCTTTCAGGTTAGCTATGTCTAGCTTGCCTTCAATTAAAACGGCTAATTGGGCGCGGAATGGTGTTTGTTTCTCTGTATGCTGTAACAACCACAGATGTTTCTGGAGTGGGGAAATTCGGACACCTTCAAGAATTGGGGTTTGCATAATGTTGAAAAATCAGGATTTTATTCACGCAGAGGCGCGGAGAGTAATAAGGAGATAAAATTATGAGTTGCTGTTAATATTGGATTTTTGTTTAATCTTCATTAACTTCTGGCGAACTGTGTTTTTATACTCTTTTTCTTGATTCAGTTGTTTTTGATAGTCAGATTCTTTAAGTTTTTCTACTAGCTGATTGAGTTGGATATTTGGTTGTGTCACTACACACCGCAAAAGGATTTCTAACTGTTCTGCCATGCGGACTATAGTACTGGTTTCAAATAAATCTGTTTTATATTCAAAGCAACCACTAATACCTTCCGGTTGTTCTGAAAGTAGGATTCCTAAATCAAACGGCGATCGCTGCTTGTTGGTCTCGAATGGGCTAAGGATGAGATCAGGCAAAGATAAAGTAAGTTTTTGAATATCTGGCGTGGCTACATTCTGCAAAGTAAACCACACTTGAAACAATGGATTATAATTTAGGTCTCGTTTTAGCTGCAATTCTCCAACTAACTTTTCAAAGGGCAAATCTTGATGTGCATAAGCTCCTAAAGTTACTTCGCGTGTCCGTCGTAGCAACTCACTAAAAGTAGGATTTCCTGAAAGGTCTGTCCGCAGAGCTAAACTATTGACAAAAAAGCCAATTAATCCTTCAATTTCAATGCGGTTGCGGTTAGCAATAGGCGAACCTACAACAATATCCTCTTGCTTAGTGTAGTAGTGGAGCAAAACGTTGAAGGTTGTTAGCAGGGTCATTGAGAGGGTAACATCCTCTCGCTTGCTAAGTAATTTCAGTGCATCGCTGAGGTCTTTTGGCAGCTGGAAAGATTGGGTTGCACCAGTATAAGTTGGCTGCAAGGGTCGAGGTTTGTCTGTGGGTAACTCTAGTTTTGTTGGTGCGCCTTGGATTTGCTGCTTCCAGTAATTGAGTTGGGTTTCTAGTACCTTTCCTTGCATCCATTCTCTCTGCCAAATAGCAAAATCTGCATACTGAATTGGCAAGTCTGGGAGTGTTAGAGATTTACCTTGGCAAATCTCTGTGTAAAAGTCTGCTAATTCTCGAATGAGTATCGCCATTGACCACAGATCAGAGATAATGTGGTGCATTGTCAGCAGTAATACATACTCTGTTTCGTCTAGCTGGAGTAGCGTGGCTCGTATTAGTGACCCTTGAGCTAGGTTGAATGGGCGTTGTGCTTCTGCGAGTGCTAGGCGCTTTGCTTCAACTTCTCGTTGTTGGGGCGATCGCTCTTTTACTCTTAGGTCTACTATCGGTATAGTAATATCAGCAATAGGTTGAATTTTTTGGACTGGTTGCCCTTCGACTGTAGTAAAAACTGTGCGTAAGGTTTCGTGACGACTCATAACTGCTTTCAGACTTTGTTCTAATGCTGTAATGTTGAGTGAACCTCTCAAGCGCACAGCTGTAGGAATGTTATAAGTATGATTGCCTGGGTCTAATTGATCGAGTAGCCATAATCTTTGTTGAGCAAAAGATAAAGGTAAATTTTGCGATCGCGAAACACGGTTGATAGGTGGTAGTTCTAATCCTTTGCCAATGTTAATCGCTGTTTGAACGTCTTTAGCTAGTTCGGCGACAGTAGGCAATTCAAATAGACGACGTAAGGGTAACTCGACTGCGAATACTTGCCGAATTTGAGAAACTACACGGGTCGCCAGTAGAGAATGTCCACCTAATTCAAAGAAATTGTCTTTGACACCAACCTTTTCGACACCAAGTACCTGTGTCCAGATACTGACAAGCATTTCCTCAAGGGGGGTAGCAGGAGCTACAAAATTAGATTCGGGTAGCAGATGTGTTATGTCAGCAGCAGGTAAGGCTTTACGGTCAACCTTACCATTAGGTGTCAGTGGTAGAACATCTAAGGTGACAAAAGCCGAGGGAACCATATAACTGGGCAACATCGACTCTAAAATGCGATGCAGTTCGGGTATTGTCAACGTCTGCTGAGGTTGCACACTCACATAAGCGACCAAACTTTGATTTGCGGCCTCATCTTGGCGCACCACAACTACACTTGTTGATACTGCTGGGTGTTGATTGATAGCCGCTTCAATTTCTCCCAACTCGATGCGGAAGCCTCGCAGTTTCACTTGATTGTCGATGCGACCTAAAAATTCAATACTACCATCTAGTAAATAACGTGCTAAATCTCCTGTTCTGTACAGCCGTGCATTCGTTTGCTGGCTAAAGGGATTGGCAATAAATCTTTGTGCTGTTAATTCTGGTCGGTTGAGATAACCCCGCGCTAGTCCCGCACCACCAATGTATAATTCACCTGTGACTCCCACAGGTACTAACTGTTGGTTTTGGTCAAGAATATAAAATTGTGTGTTGGCAATTGGGCGACCAATTGAGACAATACTCTTAGCTGATTCTAAATTGTCCGTGTGTTCTACCTTATGCAAAGATGACCAAATAGTCGTTTCTGTAGGCCCGTACAAATTCCATACCTGTTGGCTACGTTCTCGCAACTGATACGCCAGGGTACTATCTAAGGCTTCACCACCGCAAAGAATTTTCAGTGGCTGAGTATCTTGCCATCCTGCTGCTAACAGCATCCGCCAAGTGGCAGGTGTAGCTTGCATGACTGTAGCTTGCGATAATGTCAGTGTTTTTAATAAGCTAATGCCGTCAGTCGCTACTTCACGACTGACTACGACGACACCAGCACCGACAATTAACGGTAAATATAGTTCCAGTGCGGCAATGTCAAAGGATAATGTTGTGACTGATAAGAAAATATCTTCTGGTGTTAGTCCTAAAGTGTGGTGCATGGCAGTTAAGAAATTCACTAAGCTACCATGAGTGATTTGCACTCCTTTAGGTTGACCGGTGGAGCCGGAAGTGTAGATGACGTAAGCTCGGTTGTCTGTGCTTGTTTTATGGCTGAGATGGCAATGGCTATGTTGGCTAATGTTGTTCCAGTCGCTATCTATGCAGACTAGTTGAGCTTGATGTGGTGGTAGGGTGGCTGCTAAATGTTGTTGAGTTAGCAGTACTGATACTTGAGCATCTTGCACCATAAAAGCTAGGCGCTGTTGTGGATAGCTGGGGTCAAGGGGGACGTAAGCACCACCTGCTTTAAGAATTCCTAATATGCCAATGAGCATTTCTAAGGAGCGTTCTACACAAATCCCGACTAATACTTCTGCGCCGACTCCCAATTTTTGTAGGTAATGTGCTAGTTGGTTGGCACGAGTGTTGAGTTGCCGATAGGTGAGTTGTTGGTTTTTAAATACTACTGCAACTGTATCCGGCGTGCGTTCTACCTGTTGTTCAAATAAGTGATGGATGCACAAGTCTTGGGGATATTCTGTTTGCGTATTATTCCATTCTTGTAGAATTTTATATCTATCTTTATCTGTAACAGGCTGCAAGTCGAGCAGTCGCCCTTGGGGATTGGTAACGATGTTTTCTAGCCAAGATTGGATATGTTCTAAAAACCGCGCAATTGTAGCAGTATCAAAGCGACGGGTATCATAGCCAATATCGAGCTTTAATTGTGAACTCGGTACTACTGTCAGGGTAAGGGGATAGTTGGTTTTTTCAAAGGAGCGATAATTACTAGAGCCAATGCTTTCTCCTAATTTCCAGCGAGCTTGATCTAAGGGAAAGTTATTAAAGACTACAATACTTTCAAATAAAGGTAAACCGGGCGAGATTTCGCTCCAACGCTGAATTTGTGAGAGTGCAGTGTATTCGTACTGACGTGTTTCTATTTGTTCTATTTGCAGTTGCTTTAACGAAGTTAATAGTGAAGCTTTTGGCGATACTTCGACTCGTAGCGGCAAAGTATTGAGAAATAACCCGGCTATTCTTTCTACCCCTGGCAATTCGGGCGGTCTACCAGAGGATGTGGCACCAAAAACTACATTTTGCTCACCACTATAGCGGCTTAATAAAACAGCCCAAACCCCTTGGATGAGAACATTCAAGGTTAGCTGATGCTTGCGGGTTAAGGATTGTAAGGCATCTGTTAAGGACTCGGATAAGAAGATATGTTGATTGTCAAAATCTTCGCCCTGGCTGGGTAGACTATTGGGAATTTGATCTACCATCAACTTTGTTGGCGCAGTAAAGCCTTTAAGCTTTTGTTGCCAAAATGCCTCTGCACTAGATAGGTCTTGTTGCTGTAGCCAAGTAATGTAGTCTCGAAAGGGCAAAACTGGTGCTAAATTGGCATCTTTACCTTGACATAAGGCTTGATATATGCAGTAAACTTCCTCCCAAAGGATAGACCAAGACCAGCCATCTAGTAGGATGTGGTGATGGCTGCGAATAAATTGATAGGTGTCGTCAGTGAGTTGAATTAAGGTGAGGCGGAGTAAGGTTGGTTGCGATAGTTCAAAACCACGTTGGCGATCGCTCACTAAAAGTTCTTCCAGTCGTGTTTGTTGTTCCTGTGCAGATAAATCGCGCCAGTCTAGCTCCTCCCAAGGCAATGTTGCTTGGCGATAAACTACTTGATAAGGTTGCTCTAAGCCTTCCCAAAAAAAGGCAGTACGCAAAATTGGGTGACGATCTACGACTTGTTGCCAAGCTTGTCTAAAAGCCGCAACATTAAATTCTCCTTGCAAGGTGCAACTTAATTGCTCAAAATACGTACCCGAATTGGGAGCCGTTAAGGTGTGAAACAGCAAACCTTGCTGCATCGGTGAAAGTTCATAAATATCTTCAATCTTATCTACTTCCATCTTTACCACCTCCAGAAATACGTACTTGAGTCAATAATTTGCTTAAATCTTTTTGGCTAATTTTTGCCGCAGAAAAGTCTGAAGGCGTGTAGCCTCCGGCTGTGGATGACCGACTGTGAGTAATGAGCGACTGGATTGAAGCGATCAATCCTTGCGCTAAATTTTCAATGGTTGAGCGTTGGTGTATATCGCTATACGTCCAATCGATTTGTAGTTGACCGCTACGGATAAATCCGGTGAGTTGGAGTAGGTGCGGTCTAATGGTTTTGGGAGAGCGATCGCTTGTTTCTAAATCTCGTACCAGCTTAAACAAAGAAGATTCCGGCAAACTATCTTCAAACTGACCAAGATAAAGGAATATTATCTCTGGTTGCGGCAGTGCTTGGATTCTCTGCCTAATTGCTTCATCTTCACTTAAGTATCGCAGCATTCCATAGCCAATACCTTCATTGGGAATACTACGTACTTGTTCTTTAACTGCTTGCAAGACTTCGCCAGGGTTTTTCGCGTTGCCTAACTCTAAAAATACTGGAGAAATCGTAGTAAACCAACCTACTGTCCGCGTTAGGTCAACATCTGCAAATACAGCATCTCGTCCTTGGCCTTCTAGATCAATTAGTAGGGAAGATTCACCAGTCCAGTGGCTAAATGCTTGCAACAATCCTGTTAATAATATCTCTTCAATTTTGGTACGATAAACCTTTGACACATCTTGCAGCAAAGCTTGGGTTTCTGCCACACTCAAGGCTACAGATATAGTTTTGGCTTGTGCTACTGTATTAATTCCGTCTGGGTTATCTTTGGGTAAGGGGAGTATTTGATTTTGGGAAGCTTTCAGCCAGTAATCCAGTTCTTGGTTTAACTCTGGCTTGCTGGCGTATTCTTTTAATTTTTCTGTCCACTGTTTATAAGAAGTTGTCTTCGCTGGTAACTGAATCGCTTGACCTTGGCTCAACTGTTGATATGCTGTTTGCAAATCTGTAAGCAAAATACGCCAAGATGTCACATCAACCGCTAAATGATGCAGGATTAGCAGTAGGCGAGAAGGCACATTTGCACCTAAGTTAAACAAAGCTACCCGCACTATTGGACCTGATGATAAATTTAGGCTGGCTTGTAGTTCATTAGCAGCATCTTCCATTGCCATTTTTTGTTCTACGGCTGACAGTGTTGAAAAGTCCCAATAGGTTAAAGGCACTACCTCATTAGGTTCAGCGTTTACTTGCTGCCAACCGGATACAGAGTGTTTAAATCGCAGACGTAAAGCATCGTGATGTCTCAATAAATACTGCAAAGCTTGTTCTAATAAAGAAATATCCAGAAGTTGCAATACCTCTAACATTACTGATTGGTTCCAGTAATGTGGTTCTGGCTGATTCTGTGCTAAGAACCAATGCTGGATAGGCGCAAGGGGTACAGAACCTGTGACCACATCTTGTATAGCTTGGTTGAGTTGTTGTGTAAGAGCGATCGCAGCTAATTCGGCAATGGTTTGATGTTCAAAAACTTGTTTGGTGACTAGTTTTAAACCAGCTTGGTTAGCACGGGCGATAAACTGTACACCCAAAACAGAATCTCCACCCAACTCAAAGAAGTTATCATGGATACCCACTGGCTCAACACCAACTAACTGCTGCCAAATCTCGGCGATAGTTTGCTCAACCTGATTTGTAGGTGCAGTGTAGTTAGTAGATAAATTTGGTCGTGAGTGCAGCGTTAGTGATTTTATTGGCTGAGAGTTTTCTGGATTTTTCTGCGATTGACGTTCAATCCATTGCTGGAGTCGAGCTTGTAAATCAACTGTCGAGACAATAACTTGAGTAGCTCTAGGTAAAGATAATATTCGTCGCCAAGCCTCACAACCTTCCTGGGGAGTTATAAAGCCTTCGAGTGCTGCGGTTGTATCTATTAACCAGTTATCCCAATTAATACTTACCCAATGCGTATTATCTATTTTATTTTGTTGATGTGCAAAGGTATCGATAAAAATGTGTGCAGCCGGATAAGCGGCTTTTCCTAATAATCCTAATACTGATGCCAAGGAAGATATTAAAACGCAAAAATCTAGTTTTTTATCTTGTAAAACTTCTGCCAAAACATACAACCCCTGTACTTTCGGGTAAAACTGCTGTTCGCACTCTTCCTGGGTGATGGCTTGCACAGTGTTAACTAACTTTACCCCGGCGGCGTGAATGACTCCGTTAATTTGCCCAAATTCTTGCACAGCTATATTCAAGGCTGTTTGCATTTGCTGGAGGGAGGCAATATCAGCACTCATGACTAATACTTGAGAACCTAATGCTTCTATTGCCTGGATTTGGCGAATTTTACGACTTGTACTATCCTGTTCATCGTGAGTATTCAGCCATTGTTGCCACTCTGGTTTTTGAGGCAGGCTAGAACGTCCTACTAATATTAGTTTGGCTGGTACTGTCTGGGCAAGATATTCTGCTAGAACTAAACCAATGCTTCCCAATCCACCAGTAATTAAGTAGACTCCGCCTACTTTGAAGCCTATATTGTCTGAGGCTGATGCATCTAATTTTACTTTGTCAAAAGTCTCCACCCAGCGATAACCGCTACGATAGGCAACTACTGAGTCTGAAGATTGAGCAGTTAACTCAGTTAGAAGTTGAATTGAGCTAGTATTTGATATTACTAAATCAATATTGCGGCAGGATATTTGGGGGTATTCTTGGGAAATAACTTTACAGATTCCTAAAACTGTAGCTTTTTCTGGGCATAACTGTTCATCACCTGTTACTTCTTGGGCATTGTTGGTGACAGCCAGGATTTGAATTTGGTGATTTATCTGCTGATTTCCTAGTGCTTGCGCTAGGAAAAGCAAACTATAAAAACCTAAATCTTGACAGTTGCTAAACCACTCATAAGATGATTGTGCTGATTGATTGGGTGTGAGGCTCCAGAAATGAGCGATCGCTTGCGGGATTTGATTGCGATCACTCAGTTCTGTTAGTAAAGCATGATAATCATCCGGTCGTTTGGGGTTAATAGCATACGCACCATTACCCAATTTCGTAAACTGCTTACCCACACTAACTGTAATTACATTCTCACATTGCAGCGCCAGTTGTTGGGCAATCTCTCCACCCACTCCCAAACTATCAATAAAGACTAGCCAACAGGAATGTTGGCTAGTTGCTCCAGCCAGAAAAGAGCGTTTCCAAGTGGGAATATAAAACCAGTCGCTAATATTGGGATTTTTATCTAATCTGCGAGTATTTTCTACTTTTGTTTGTGGCTCAATCCAGTAACGCTGACGTTCAAAAGGATACGTAGGTAAAGGAATACGCCCAGGGCGATCGCTATCTGTAAATTCAGCCCAGTTAACTTGCACTCCTGCTAACCAAAGGCGAGATAGGCTATTGAGTAAAAATGTTACATCAGAGACTTGCTCTTGAGGATGTCGCAAGGAAGTCAGCACAGCAGCTTTTTGCCGCTTGGCTAAAGTGCTTAATGTCCGTCCTGGCCCCACTTCCAACACAATTTGCTCTGGCTGTTGTAGGAGTGTGGCAATTCCCTCGTTAAATCTAACGGTTTGCCGCAGATGTTTAACCCAGTAGTGAGGATCGGTTGCTTCTACGGCTGTAATCCAAGTTCCTGTGACGTTAGAGACAAAAGCTATCTGCGGCAGATGAAGCTTGACTTTTTTCACCTGTTGTATAAAAGTCTCCAGAATGGATTCCATCATCTGAGAATGGAAAGCATGGGAGGTATGTAAAAGGCTACAGTCTATACCTTGGGCGGTTAAAGAAGTTTGCAATGCTGCGATCGCATCAATAGTACCAGAAACCACACACAGCGATGGCGCATTACTCGCCGCCAATGAGAGTTCTGCATTCAGCATCGGTTCTACTTCCTGGGCGGGAAGGGAAACTGAAAGCATAGCCCCTGGTGCGAGTTCTTGCATCAGGCGTCCGCGAACTGCTACCAGCGCCAAAGCTGCTTCTAAGGTAAACACACCAGCCAGAGTTGCTGCAACGTACTCGCCAATACTATGACCAATCATTGCTTGCGGCTGGATACCCCACGCCATCCATAATTTAGCTAAGGCGTATTCAATTACGAACAAAGCGGGTTGCGTCAGAGAAGTTTGCTGGAGTTGTTCTGATGAAACTGCACCTGTGGGATAAATTACTTCTCTCAAGTCAAGCTGTAAATGCGGTTTGAGCAGTTCACAACAGTAGTCAATTTGCTCTCGAAAAACCGCTTCTGTCTCGTACAGTTCCCGTCCCATGTTTACATATTGCGCTCCCTGTCCTGGGAACATAAACACGACTGGACGGTTAGAGATTTCTGTAAAATTGGTTGAAAATCGCTCTTGTTCTAGTCCTGTTAGTGCTTGCACCGCATCGGGAACATCAAGACACACTAACACCCGACGATGGTTAAAAGCTTTCCGCCCAACTTGCAATGTATAAGCAACATCAGCCAAATTAAGTTGCGGATTTTCTTTAAGGTGTTCAGCCAGATTCTTAGTAGCAGCCTCTAGCGCTGAATCAGTTTTAGCCGAAAGTACCAATATTGTATATTCTCTTTTGACTTTTGACTTTTGACTTTTGACTTGTAAAGGTGCTTCTTCTAAAATTACATGAGCATTAGTACCGCCAATGCCAAAAGAACTCACTCCTGCACGTCTGGGATATTTATCTGCTTTCCATTCTCTTAGTTTGTCATTGACATAAAAGGGACTGTTGACAAAATCAATTTGGGGATTTGGTTCTTGAAAATGCAAACTCGGAGGTATTTGTTTATGCTGCAATGCGAGAACTGTTTTTATAAAGCCTGCAACACCAGCTGCTGCATTTAGATGTCCTAAATTAGTTTTAACTGAACCTATCCCACAAAAATTTCGCTTTTGTGTTTGCAGTGAAAAAGCCTGTTTAAGTGCTGCGATTTCAATCGGATCGCCTAAAGCTGTTGCTGTTCCGTGCGCTTCTATATAGCCAATTGTTTCTGGATGTACACCTGCTATTGCTTGCGCTTCAGCTATGACTTTTGCTTGTCCATCAACACTAGGTGCTGTATAACCAACTTTCAAAGCACCATCATTATTAATAGCCGAACCTTTAATTACTGCATGGATAAAATCACCATCTGCGATCGCATCTACTAAACGCTTTAAAACTACAATACCGACACCATTACCTACAACAGTTCCTTGCGCTTTAGCATCAAAAGCACGACAATGCCCATCAGGAGAATTAATGCTTCCCTGTTGATAAACATATCCAGCTTTTTGTGGCAGAGCTATAGAAACACCACCAGCTAAAGCCATATCACATTCACCAGAAAGTAAATTCTGACAGGCGGTGTGAATAGCAACTAATGAGGTCGAACAAGCCGTTTGAATGGTAAGTGCTGGCCCTTGTAAGTTTAGTTTATAAGCAACCCTTGTAGTTAATAAATCTGAATGATTAGCAAATTTTAATTGTTCAAGACTTACTGATTCTAATAATTTAGGATTAGAAAAAAGATTAAATAAAAAGTAAGTATTTACACTATTACCACCATAAATACCAATCCGACCTTGATAAGCTTCTGCATCGTAGCCAGCATTTTCTAAGGCATTCCAAGCTGCTTCTAAAAATAATCGTGCTTGGGGATCAATAATTTCTGCTTCTCTGGGAGAGTAACCAAAAAAAGCTGCATCGAATAATTCCACATCTCCTAATATTCCCGCAGCTTTGACATGGTTAGGATGATTAGATAGATGTGAGCCAATGTGAATTGTCTCTACTTCTGCATCAGAAAAAAACGAAATTGACTCAACACCATCACGAAGATTTTGCCAAAATTCCTCTAAGTTACTAGCCCCAGGAAATCGGCAATTCATCCCGATAATAGCAATATCATTTAAATTTGATGAACCGTCATTATTAACCATATCTTTTTTTAATTCCTCTCTGCGTCTGTTTGCCTCTACATGAACTTAAGATAACTTTCTGCGATTCATCAATTGTTGACGCATGGCTACTCGGTTTTTAGTCTCATCTACAAAAGCCTGTTCGCTATCTCCTTGTGTAATAAAATCGGCAAGATAATGTATAGTAGGATTTTTAAAAATATCTGTTACTGGAATGCTACGTTTAAAGGCCGATTGTAATTTACTAGTAAGTTGAATTATCAATAAAGAATGTCCACCTAACTCAAAAAAATTATCATAAATTCCCACCTTTTCCACCTGAAGTATTTCTTGCCAAATTTGAGCAATAATTCTTTCTACCTCATTTTTTGGAGGAGTATAAGCGACTTCTAATTCTGGACGGATTTTATCAGGGGCAGGTAATGCTTTCCGGTCTATCTTACCATTAGAATTTAGGGGTAAAGCCTTCAGTTGTATAAAAATTGAAGGCATCATATATTCAGAAAGCTGTTGTTTCAAAAAGTTGCGTAATTCCTGTAAATCTAATTCTGATTGTTGAGGAACAATATAAGCTAATAATCGCTTTTGTCCGGGTTCATCTTCTTGCACCAATACTACAGCTTCTTGGATTTGTTGATATTGGCGCAATACTGATTCAATTTCTCCTAACTCAATGCGGAAACCATGTAGCTTAACTTGGTCATCAATTCGACCGATAAATTCTATATTACCATCATGGTGATAACGTGCTATATCGCCAGTTTTATAAAGCCTGGCTGTGGGATTTTCACTAAAGGGATGATGAATAAACTTTTCAATAGTGGCTTCTGGCTGATTAAGGTATCCTCTAGCTACACTATCACCACCGATGTAAATTTCACCCGCTACGCCTATGGGTACTGGTTGCAAATAAGCATCTAATAAATAAATTTCAATATTTGCTAGAGGACGACCGAGGGGAACTGTTTCTGATGCGATATTGGATGTGTTTACTGTATATGTAAGTACACCAACTGTAGTTTCTGTAGGACCGTAATGGTTAATAATTTGACAGTTTGGTGCGTGCTGTTGTATCTGCTTAATCAATTCCCAGCTACAAGCTTCACCGCCAAGAATTAAACGCTGGCGAGGGAGAATTTGTTTACCGTATCCAGAAGCGAGGAGTGCAGATAGGTGAGAAGGAACTATTTTTAAACAGTCTATGGCATTGCGATCGCCTACGGCGGGGCGTAGCCCATCACAATATTCAGCTAATACTAGAGGATTAGTGGCACGTTCTTGGGAAATAATATGCAGGCATCCCCCTGTACACAAGGCAGAATAGATAGCTGTGTTGCCTAAGTCAGCTGCAAAAGTAGAAACAATAGCATAACTAGCTGCCTCTGGTAAATTAAGTTTTTCTAATATACCGTTAACGTAATTGACTATTTGCCGATGTTCAACTGCAACACCTTTGGGTTTACCTGTTGAACCAGAGGTGTAGATTACATAAGCCAGGTTTTCTTGTTTAGCAGACTTAATAATATTATTTTGAGGCGAATAATTTATATCTGCGTCAATACAAACTACCTGCGCCTGGAAATTAATTTTTTCAACAAGGTGTTTTTGAGTTAATAATACCGATACTTGAGCATCTTGCAATCTGAAGGTTAATGCTGCTTCAGGTAAAGAAGGTTCTAGCGGTAAGTAGGCTGCACCTGCTTTGAGAATACCAAGGATACCAACTATCATATCCAAGGAACGTTCAACGCACAGACCAACAACAGTTTCCGGTTGAACTCCTAATAATGTTAAATGATTAGCTAAGTTGTTAGCTTTGGTATTGAGTTCTTGATAAGTTAAATTTTGATTATCAAATACAACTGCAAGATTATTTGGTGTTTTATTTGCCTGTGCTTCAATCCAGTGATGAATGCACTGGTATGGAGGAGCCACTATTTTAGTATTGTTAAATTCGACTAATAGCTGCTGGCGTTCTTGTGGAGAGAGAATTTCTAGTTGAGCGATCGCAGTCTCTGCATTATTAATTAAACTTATTAACAAAGTCTGAAACTGTACTGCTAATCGTTCAATATCTTTTGGCTCAAATAAATTAGCATCATAATATAATTCTGCTGCAAGTGAATCACCTTGATACCAGGATAATAATTTTACCTTGAAGCGTTCAATACAGCTATAGATTTTTTGAATTGAGAAAGATATGTTATTAGCAAAATATTGACTAGGCTGGGATAAAAATTCAAAGGCAAAAGGTAAAAATGATGATTCATGATCATCTTTATTTTCAGCGAAAAACTCCTCTGAATTAAAAAAATCTTGCCATTGATAAAGTTCATTTAGTTGTTTATCTAACTGCTTTAATATGTCAAAAAGAATATTATCCTCTTGTGGTTGAATATGGATTGGTAAATATTTAGCTAATAAACCAACTGCTGGCTGTAATTCTTGGTAATTTCTTCCATCACAACACAAAGCTAAAACCACTTCAGATTTGTTAGTCAAACGCCACAGGAGAATTTGCCAACAAGCCATTAAAACTACTGAAATATCAACATTATTTTTTTGTGCAAGTGCTGCAATATTATTTGTGATAGCAGAATCAAAGTTAATGTTAATAACTTTGGGTTCAAACCTTGGCTTTTGATTAACTTTTTTTTCGTTTGGTAATTTATATATAAGAGAATTAGATACTTTTTGATTGAGCCAATACTCTTTTGCTATTTTCGCTTCTTCTCCAATTAATAACTCATTTTGCCAAGCAGCAATATCTGCATATTGTAAAGGTGTATCTTCTAGCTCATGTTCCTGCAAATAAGTATTATAAGTGACACTAATATCGTGCAAAAGATGATGCAGGGTTATTCTATCTGCACAAATAGTTGAGATTTTTATAAGTAAAAGGTATTGATTTTCAGATTTTTTAATTACATCAATCTGGCTAGTAAAACCTTTCTCTAAATCAAAACAAAATTTATTATGTTCTTGAAATAAAGCGTCAATATTTATTTGTTGTGTTTCTGTATTTAAATTCTGCCAATCATAATAGTTAAATTTTATAGATATTTCTTCTTCAATCACTTGTAAAGGAACTGCCATTCCCGCCAATGTAGGAAAGCTAGTACGTAAAATTTCATATTTATCCCAAACATTATGTATGGCTTTTTCTAAAATTGAATGTTTAATGTTTCCCTCTACTAAAACTGCACACTGAACCCGATACGGCTGATGGTTCGCTTCTTGTTGTAATAACCATAAGCGTTTTTGCTGAGGTGAAATTTGAAAGCCTTCTATTGATAGAGCTTGCATAATTCTTTTGATGTACTTCGATAGATTTCAATTATTGAATTGTATAAGGTTGTGCCATACCTACCAAAACCTTTCTCGCTCCGGTAAATGGCTTGCGTCCATGAGCAACTAACATATTATCTAGCAGTAAAATATCTCCTGTTTGCCAAGAAAATATCACTGTTTCTTGCTCATATATTTCTTGAATTTCTTCTAACACAGATGTTTCTATTTCTGAACCATCTCCATAATAAGCATTGCGTGGTAATTCCTCAGCATTTAGGACGGCAAGCAAAGATTGGTAGACTTCAGCTTTTAAGCTTGATATATGAAATAAATGTGCTTGATTAAACCAAACTAAGTCGCCAGTTTGAGGATGGCTACTAACAGCTTGACAAATTTGACGGGTTCTAAGTTTATTTGCATCTAGCCATGCAAAATCAATATTGGCAGATTGACAATAAGCTTCAACTTCGGCTTTATTGTTAGTTTGAAATACAGTTTCCCAAGGTAAATCAATCCCTTGCCCATAATTACGGACATACATAATCTTCTTCTGAATAAATCGCTCTTTTATTTTTGGATTTATTCGTTGAAATACTTTACGGCTATCAGCAATTGGTGTTTCTCCACCTTGCTCTGCTGCCTTTACACAAAAGAAGGCAATTTTCATTGGCCAATTAAGAGAATAGGCCATTTCGTTGTGTAAAGGAATTGATTGATCAGGCGGATATTCGGTTGATGTGTATATCTTACCATCAACTTGACTACGCGGAGTTGAACGATAAGAATATTCAATTAATTCCCCAGCAATAGCTTGTATAAACTTTGCAAAGTCACTATGGCTATTTACCTGAAAGTTGCGAAAAAGTAGACCTCCATTTTGAATTAATTGTTTTTCTATCCAGTCACGATTACTACTTGCCCAATTGACTAAATTAACGCCATCAACAGCAGGTTGAATTATAAGCGGTAGCTGTTGATTAGGCTCCAATAAATGGGTTGTGACCAAGTTATCTGAAGAGACTGTAATTGATTTTCTCTTAAATGTTTTTAGATTCATTTTTCTATGTATAGTTATGGTTTATGATTCAAGTTTGCCACTAATCGCCTTGCGTCCAATTTTTCCTAATTTCTGAATCCGAGCTTGCTGCAATTCTTGATTTTGGATGTTTTGTTGTTGTTTTTCCGTTTCCTGCAATAGTTTTACTAATTGGTGAAGCCGAATATCTGGCTGTTCTACAACTTTTGTTAGTAAAGTTTCCAAAATAACTGCCATGCAAGCAATAGTAGGGGCATAAAATAAATCTGTTTTATACTCAAAAAAACCGTCTATTCCTTCTGGTGTTTCTGTAAATTGCAGTTTTAAATCATGACGAACAGTACCACTTTCACTTTCCAAAATGCTCAGATTTAGACCAGCCAATTCTAGCTCTGATTTGGGAGCATTTTGGAGAACAAACCATACTTGAAATAACGGTGAATGGTTTAAAGTGCGCTCTGGTTGTAGTTCTGCTACTAACTTCTCAAATGGTAAATCTTGGTGTGCATAAGCTCCCAAAGCTGTTTCTCTTACCTGTTGCAATAGCTCTTTAAAGCTAGGGTTATGAGAAAGATTAGTACGTAATACTAAAGTGTTGACGAAAAAGCCAATTAACCCTTCTAATTCACTGCGGTTACGGTTAGCAATGGGGGAACCTACAAGGATATCTTTTTGCTCTGTGTAATTGTAGAGCAAGATGTTGAAAGCTGCCAGCAGTGTCATAAATAAAGTGACACCTTCTTGTCGACTGAGAAATTTGAGATTATTGGATAATCTAGAAGAAAGGGTGAAGTAATGTTTTTTTCCTAAAGAAGTTTGCAGTTGAGTACGCGGTTTATCTGTGGGTAATTCTAAGATTGTATTTGCATTTTCTAACTGTTGCTTCCAATAAGTTAATTGAATATCAAACCTTTCTCCTTGTAACCATTGGTTTTGCCATACTGCATAATCAGCATATTGAATTGGTAACTTTGCTAGTAGAGAACCTTTCCCAGCTAAAAAGGCTTCATAAAGTTCTGATACCTCGCGGATAAACACTCCTGCTGACCAAGCATCAGAGATAATATGGTGCATTGTCACGAACAAGATGTGTTCTTCTTGAGTGAGGCGCAAAAGCACCAACCGTAATAACGGTGCTTGTGTCAAATCAAATGGCTGCTGGGCATTTTCTGCCTCTAACCTTTGCAATTCTTGTTCTCTTTCAATTGTTTCTAAATGCTGTAAATCTACGATTAATAGAGGTATTCTTAATTCGGAAATAATCTTCTGAATTGGTCGCCCCTCAACAGTTGCAAAGCACGTCCGTAAAACTTCATGTCGCCGGACAATTTCGTTAATGCTTTCCTCCAGTGCTGTTACATTCAGCGCCCCTTGTAGTTGCACTAAGTCAAAGCCATTGTAGGCTGTTGAGTCGGGGTCTAATTGATGGAGGAACCACAATCTTTGTTGAGAAAAAGACAGTGGCAATTCTTGATTTCGGTCAGCAGGTTCTAGAGAAGGGACTAAATCTAATTCAGGTTTAGCCTTCATTGCCATCTCTATATTTTTGGCAAGTTCAGCTACTGTGGGTGATGCAAATAAGTAACGTAGCGGTATTTCTACCCCAAAAGCTTTTCGTACTTGGGAAATTACCTGAGTAGCTAATAAAGAATGTCCACCTAATTCAAAAAAGTTGTCGTAAATGCCTACTTGTTCTATTCCCAGAATTTTTACCCAAATTCCTCTCAGCATTTCCTCAATTGGGTTGCGTGGAGCAACAAAAGTTTGTTCTAGTTCAGGACGAGTTTGCTCTGGTGTGGGTAATGCTTTGCGGTCTACTTTACCGTTTGGTGTTAAGGGTAAACTATCTAGCAACACAAATGCAGAAGGAATCATGTATTCTGGCAAGTGTTGCTGAAGGTAATTTCGCAGTTCAGTTTGGGTAATATTTGCATCTGATTTAGTAACAATGTAAGCTACCAAACGTTGATCACTATGTACATCCTCTCTTGCCACTAAAACCGCTTCTCGTATCAGAGGATGTTGAGTCAGTGTTGTCTCAATCTCTCCCAACTCAATGCGGAAGCCGCGAATCTTCACCTGGTTATCAATCCGGCCAAGGTATTCTAATTCACCATTAGGTAAATATCGTGCCAAATCTCCTGTTCGATAAAGGCGTGTTCCTGGTACAAATGGGTGAGAAATAAATCTCTGCTGTGTAAGTTCTGGACGATTGAGATAACCTCGTGCCAAACCCGCACCACCAATGTACATTTCACCCGGAACTCCCATTGGTACAAGTTGCTGATGTTGGTCTAACAGGTAAACTTGCAAGTCAGGAATAGGACTACCAATCACACTTCCCTGTGCCTGAGTTACATCTGCACAAGTTAATGGGCGGTAAGTAACGTGTACGGTTGTTTCTGTAATGCCGTACATATTGACTAACTGCGGTGATTTGTCTCCATATCGCTCAAACCACGGCTGCAAACTTTGCAGTTCTAAAGCCTCACCACCGAATATCACATATCTTATATGTTTTAATTTTTCACCAACAGGCACAGATTCATCAAACTGTATCAATTGGCGAAAGGCTGAGGGAGTTTGGTTGAGAACTGTCACCTGTTGTTGAGACAGTAACTCATAGAAAGCTTGGGGTGAGCGGCTGACTTCGTAGGGAACTACAACTAAACGTCCACCATACAGCAAAGCGCCCCAAATTTCCCACACTGAGAAATCGAAGGCAATTGAGTGGAACAATGTCCACACATCCTGCTGGTTAAACTTGAACCAAGCATCAGTGGCGGCAAACAAACGCACAACATTGGTGTGGTTAACTAAAACGCCTTTGGGTTTACCTGTAGAACCGGAGGTGTAAATAATATAAGCCAGGGATGCAGGTACAACTTGACTATTGGGATTATCTGTACTTTGTTTAGCGATGATTTCCCAATCGGTGTCTAGGCAGATTAGTTGTGTTTGATCGTTAGATAATTTGTCGGTTTGTTTTTGTTGAGTGAGGATAAATTTCAACTGAGCATCTTCCAGCACAAAATGAAGGCGCTCGGTTGGGTAGGTAGGATCTAATGGTACATAAGCCCCACCTGCTTTGAGGATAGCTAATATCCCAATTACCATTTCTAGGGAGCGTTCCATGCAGATCCCAACTAAGGCATCTGGTTTCACGCCTAGATTTTGTAGGTGGTGCGCTAGTTCATTGGCTTTGATGTTCAGTTGAGCGTAGGTCAACTGTTGGTTTTCAAACACTACTGCCACAGCATCCGGTGTTTTTTCAACTTGTTGCTCAAACAATTGATGCAAACACAGTTCTGCTGGGTAGTCTGTGTTTATTGAGTACGAATTCGTCAGGAGTTGGGTTTGCTCTTGCAGAGTTAGTAAGGGCAGCCTGGCTACCGAGCGATCGCAATTCGCAATTATACTCTCTAATAAATTGTTAAAATGTCCCACCATCCTATTAATGGTGTCAGTATAAAACAACTCGGTGTTGTATTCCAAAAATCCAATTAGCCCTTGCTTGGTATCTTCCACATACAAAGTCAAATCAAACTTGGCAGTCCCGTTATTTACCATCAAAGGAGCCAACGTTAAATTCGGCAATTGTAAGGCTAACATTGGCGCATCTTGGAAGACGAACATCACCTGAAATAAAGGAGTGTGGCTTAATGTCCGTTCTGGTTGTAGTTCTTTGACTAGCTGCTCAAAGGGGAAGTCTTGATGAGTGTAAGCAGCTAATGCAGTCTCACGTACTCGCTTCACCAACTCTCTAAAACTGAGTTCCCCAGATACATCAGTTCGGAGAACTAAAGTGTTAACAAAGCATCCGAGTAAATTCTCAATTGCGCTGTGAGTACGGTTTGCAACGGGAGTCCCAACTAATAAGTCTGTCTGTCCTGTGTAACGGTAAAGCAAGGTTTTAAAGGCTGCAAGCAATACCATGAAAAGAGTCACGCCTTCTTGTTGGCTGAAAGACTTGAGTGCATCTGCGATCGCTTGCGGAATTATAATAGTTGCACGCGCACCTTGGAAGCTTTGTTGTACAGGGCGGGGATAATCTGTTAGTAGGTTGAGAATTGGCGGTGCATCTTTGAGTTGTTGCTTCCAGTAATTAAGCTGTTCAAGTCGCTTCTCATCATTCAAACATTGTCTTTGCCATAGTGCAAAGTCTGCATACTGAATTGGTAATTCTGGCAATGTTGCTGGACTATCCTGACAGAGGCCTTGATATAGGGCTGCTAACTCTCGATAAAAGATTTGCCATGACCAACCATCAGAAATAATGTGATGCTTAGTGAGTAGCAGAATATGTTCTTGCTCACTCAGATGAATTAGCGTACCTCGAAACAGTGGCGTTTGGCTCAAATCAAAAGGTTGACGAGCATATTCTGTGACAATCTGGTTTACTTTAGCTTCTGAGCATACTGGTAATTCTATAGTTATCAGCGTAAATGTGAGGTTGGGAGCAATTACTTGTAAAGTTTGCTCATCTACAATTTGAAAGCTAGTGCGGAGAATTTCATGTCTTTTAATAATTTCATTAATACTTTTTTCTAAAGCTAGAGTGTTGAGAACACCTGTAAAACGCAATAGAGTTGATTCATTATATAAAGGTGTATCTAGTTGTAGCTGATGAAGCAGCCACAACCTCTCTTGAGCTAATGATAAATATAAAATATCTGATGCTGTTCTTTTAGAAATTGATGTTAATTTTTTAACTTGTAAGTTTTTCTCTTTTAGCCGCATTTCAAACAATGCTCTTTGTTCGGGAGATAAGGCGGCAATTCTTTCATTAATATCTTTCACAATTAATCACCCAAATAAACTTAAAGTTGAATATTTACTTATGTCTTTTTTTATTTGATAGTTTTGCTGAAAGTCTGTTAGCTTATTTAAGCTTGTCATAACTGTATCAAAATCTAGACCAAAATCAACCAGACAAGCTATTTCATCTACACCAATTTCTTTAAGCCTTGCAATTGTTTGACGACAGCTTTCTGGCGTACCGATTAAAACTCTACCTTGTTGGAAATATCGCTCAAAAGCAAACTCTAAAAGCTCTTGTCGGTCTTCTTCTGTAAAATTTTCGGGATTGAATTGAAAACTAATGCGTTTAGCTAAGTTTTCAACTAAGCCAAAATGGGTTTTGAGATAATTACAAAAAGGCTGTTTTACTTGTTGTTTAACTAATTGTTCGTTATCTCCTATATAAGTATGCATCATCAAAGATACTTTGCAACTTTTTGGATCATGACTATGTTGAGTTAAAGTACGACGGTAAAGAGATATTTGTTGAGCTAAATCATCAATAGTGGCATACAACAAAGAGGTTAAAACATTAGCGCCTATTTTACCTGCACCAATAAACGTACTGTCAGCTTGGCAAGTAACCCATATAGGTACTTGAGATTGTATGGGGCGGGGAAATGTTTTTATCTCAACTTTAGCGCCTGAGCCATTAACAAATTCAATTTCTTCACCGTGCCAGAGTTTTTGTAAAATTCCGATGTCACGCCACATAACTTCTTTACGTTCAGTGTAATTTTCTGGACGTAATAAAAAATCATCGGCGTGCCAACCCGGTGCAAAAGAAAGTCCAACTCTACCACCAGATAAATTATCAACTACAGCCCATTCTTCGGCTACTCTGACAGGATGTTGTAATGGCATTACAATACTACCTGATCTGAGTTGAATTTTCTCTGTCACCATTGCTAAGGCTGCACTAATTACCGATGGATTGGGATACAAACCTCCGAAAGGATGAAAATGGCGTTCGGGAGTCCATACTGCTGTGAAACCGTTTTTATCGGCAAGTTTAGCTGTTTCTATCAAGAGTTTATATTTCTCTGATTCGGTTGTTGAGCCATCGCCGGAAAAGTAGAGGATGCTGAATTCCATATTTTATGAAAGTTTCGTGCATAGACGTGGAGCGGCTTCCCGCAGGGTAGGAGCAGAGACGCAAAGAAGGAGGTACAAAATTAAAATTTATTTAACTAACTGGTGATTCTTGAGCTATTTGTCTTTGAAGTTCTTCAATGGACAGGTTTTCTATTTCTGCTAATAGTTTTGTGATTTCATCAAGCTCTTCTGATTGTGGTTGTTTTTCGACGATGACATTAGCTAATTCGCTAACTGTTGGCGCATCAAAGAGAAGGGTACGTAGTGGTAATTCGACTTGAAAAGCTTCTCGGAGACGAGAAATAGTTTGGACTGCCAGTAAAGAATGCCCACCTAATTCAAAGAAGTTATCATGAATCCCTACTTTTTCAATTCCAATGAGTTCTTCCCAGATATTGGCAATAGTTTGTTCAATTTCATTGCTAGGAGCTACATAAGTATTTTCTTGTAGAGTTCGTGAATGTCTGCTGGCAGATACTTGACAAGAATTTACTGGCTTTTGAGCTAATGATAAAGATAAAGCTAATTGATTGAGTTGCTCAATTCCTACCTGTAAATCTTGCGTAGAAACTATAACTTGAGGTAAAGAGGTTGCCAAAATCCAGCTAAAGCAATCTGCTCCTTCTGCTGGCAGAATAGCATTTTTTAAACTTTCTTCACGCCAGTTTTTGATTTCATCAGGAACACTAGTATTAACTGCCATCCCAACTTGTTGCCAAGCGTCCCAATTAATAGCAACTGTAAATCTATTATTTGTTGCTGTATTCCAATGAGCAAAAGCATCTAAAAAGGTATTTGCAGCACAATAGTCTACCTGTCCAAATCCTCCTTGGATTGAACTTAAGGATGAACAAAGAACTAAGAAGTCTAAATTGATGTGTTTGAGAACATTATTTAGAATTACTGTTCCTTGAATTTTGGGTGCAAAAACTTTTTCGGCAGTCTCTGGTATTTTTAGTTGAATCATCCCTGCACCAGCAATACCAGCACTATGGATGACACCATTAATTGTACCAAAACGTTTTAAAGATTGCGCGATCGCACTTTGCATCTGTTCCTCATTCGTCACATCAGCAGCCAGTACCAATACTTCTGCACCTAATGCTTCTAATTGTTTAATTTTGTCGTTATCAGATGGGAATGAACGTCCTAATAAAACGAGTTTGGCTTGTACAGTTTTAGCCAGATATTCAGCCAAAACTAAACCAATACCTCCCATACCACCTGTAATTAGGTATACTCCACCTTGACGCAACCGGATTTTATTTTCGGTAGCGGGTTCTAATGTAATAGGCTCAAATGTTTGTACCCAACGGTAATTATTCCGGTAGGCAATTATTGAATCTTCTGATTCTGCTGTTAATTCTGCCAATAGCTGCTCTAGAATATCTTCGCTTGTTGATGTAGGTAGTAAAACATCAACCAGACGACAACTGATGTTCTGATATTCTTGAGGAATTACTTTACACGCACCTATTATAGTTGTTTTTCCAGGATATAATTCTTCATTTCCTGCTATGTCATACAGATGATTAGCAATAACATAAAGTTGAATTGCATCACTTATCTTTTGTTGTCCAATCGCTTGTGCTAGGTAAACAAGACTGTAGAAACCTAAATTTTGGGTTGTTTCCCAAGATAAAGTTTGTGGGGTAAGGCTCCATAAGTGGGTAATTGTATTGGGAGTTTTTTCTTGTTCCCGTAACTGTTGTAGTAAGTTTTGATAATCATCCGCTTGAGCCGGGTTGATAGCGTATGTATTGCCATCAAGTTGAGCAAATTTTTCTCCTACTTTGACAGTAATTACATTTTGCCCAAGTTGTTGTAATCGTTGAGCAAGTTGTGAACCTACGCCATATTCATCTACAAAAATTAGAGAATAACCAGAGGTAATATCTTTTGTTTTAACGAGGGGAACTCGTTTCCAAGAAGGAATATAAAACCAGCCACTAATGTTAGGTTTTTTACCCTGCTTGCTTTCAATATCAGATACTTGAGTTTGTATTTCTGGTTCAATCCAATAACGCTGACGTTCAAACGGATAAGTCGGTAAAGGCACGCGGTAACGCTGTTCATGGGTATAAAAACCAGACCAATTTATCTCAACCCCTGCTAGCCAGAGCCGTCCTAAAATGTTAAGTAAAAAATTAACATCTGATTTTTCATCTTGGGGATGACGTAATGAAGGCAATACAACTTGTCCGGCTGCTTGTTGGGTGTGTTGTTTGACAAGAGTACACAAAGTTCTTCCTGGCCCTACTTCTAAGAGTATGCGATCGCCCGGGGCGCAGCGTAGCTGTTCGCTTTCTTGCAGCAAAACTGACAAACCATCTGAAAACTGTACTGTTTGACGTAAATGCTGCGCCCAATAATCTGGAGATGTTGCTTCTTGTGCTGAAATCCAAGTACCCGTCAAATTAGAAATAAAGGGAATTTGAGGAGGATTAAGTTTGACTCTTTTCAGTTCCGTTATGAATGGTTCTAACATCGGTTCCATCATTTGGGAGTGAAAAGCATGAGAAGTATGCAAACTGCGACACTCTATGCCCTTAGCTGTCAGCTTTTCAGCTATCTTGTCTATTGCATCATAGCTTCCAGAAACCACACATAAAGAAGGCGCATTACTAGCGGCTAAAGCTAAATCTTCATTGAGGAAAATTTGAACATCTGCTGCTGATGCAGAAACAGAAAGCATTGCACCGATGGGCATCTGCTGCATCAGTCGCCCGCGCACAGCAACCAAAGTTAACGCATCTTTCAACGACATGACACCAGCAAGACAAGCAGCTACATATTCCCCAATACTGTGGCCAATCATCGCCTGCGGCGAGATACCCCAAGACATCCACAGTTGAGCTAAAGCATACTCAATTACAAATAATGCTGGTTGTGCTAAGGATGTCTGCTTGAGTTGTTCTGCTAATTGTTTTTCAGACTCGTGTGGATAAATAACTGAACGTAAATCTAACCCTAAATGTGGTTCGAGTAGTAAACAACAACGATCTACCTGTTCGCGGAATATAGGCTCAGTCTGGTAAAGTTCTTTAGCCATTCCCACATATTGAGCGCCTTGCCCAGGAAACATGAAGGTAATAGAGCGTTGAGTTGCTTCCTCAAAGTGAGTTAATACTTGTTGAGGATCTATAGTTTCTAATGCGGTTATAGCTTCTTGAGTACTTTGACAAACCACAACACGGCGATAATTAAATACCCCACGCCCTACTTGCAATGTGTAAGCGACATCTGCCAAATTCACATCAGGATGCTGCCTGAGGTGTTGAGCAAGATTCTTAGTCGCAGTTTCTAAAGCCGAATCAGTTTTCGCTGAAAGTACTAATAACTGAGATTCTCTCTTCTGCTTCTCCACTCTTATTACAGAAGGAGCTTCTTCTAGAATGACATGAGCATTTGTCCCACCGATACCTAAAGAACTCACTCCTGCACGACGTGGTGAGGAAGTTGCATTCCATTTCGTCAGCTTTGTATTGACGTAGAAAGGACTATTAGCAAAATCAATTTCTGCATTGGGTTGTTCAAAATTTAAACTGGGAGGAATCAACTTATGTTGCAAAGCCAAAGCGGTTTTAATTAAACCTGTTACACCAGCAGCAGCGTCTAGATGTCCGATATTTGTTTTAACAGAACCAATCGCACAGAAACCTATTTTTTCAGTTTCAGCCCGAAAAACATTTGTCAACGCAGCGATTTCTATAGGATCGCCTAAAGCGGTTCCTGTTCCATGAGCTTCGATATAGGTGATTGTTTCAGGTTCAACATCAGCCAGGGCTATTGCTTCTGCGATCGCTTCTGCTTGTCCATTAACACTAGGCGCTGTATAGCCCACTTTACCGGAACCATCATTATTGATGGCACTACCTTTAATTACAGCATAGATATGATCACCATCTGCGATCGCATCTGATAACCGTTTTAATAACACTACTCCCACGCCATTACCAATAATTGTGCCTTTTGCCTTAGCATCAAAGGCGCGGCAATGACCATCAGGCGATAGAATTCCCCCTTCTTGGTGTAAATACCCTGTTTTTTGGGGTACACGAATTGAAGCTCCACCAGCCAAAGCCATATCACATTGATAATTGAGTAAGCTTTGGCAAGCTAAAGAAGTTGCAACTAAGGAAGTTGAGCATGCTGTTTGTATAGTGAGACTTGGTCCAGTCAGATTTAATTTGTAAGAAACGCGAGTAGATAGAAAATCTTTATCATTTCCAATTAGCTTTTGAAAACTATGCGCTGAACCAATTTGGTCAATGTTTAACTTAAATGGCAAATAGTTATTTAAACTAGCACCTGCATAAACCCCAATTCTGCTTTCGCATCTTTGAGCGTCATAACCAGCATTTTCCAACGCTTCCCAAGCACACTCTAAAAATAACCGATGTTGGGGATCAGTCATTTCTGCTTCTTTAGGATTAAAGCCAAAGAAACCAGCATCGAATAAATCAATCTCTTCTAATGCCGCACCGACTTTTATATAGTTAAGATTATCGAGTAATGATGGATCTACGCCAGAAGCAACTAATTCTTCATCACTGAATTGAGAAATTGCTTCAACTCCATCACATAAATTCTGCCAAAACACCGTAATATTTCTCGCGCCGGGAAAACGTCCCGATATACCGATAATAGCTATTCCTTCCATTGACTCATAGGTTTTTGTAATACCCATTAGTCTTTTTCCTTTATCTTATAGTGGTAATTGTGATGAAATTAAAGATATTGATGAAAAGCTTCGACTGCTCGCTGTACACCATTTTCTGCTTGAACTCTTTTGCCTATCTCAGTCGCCTTAGCCCGCATATTTTTATCATTAGTAGCAGTTTTGATTGCTGCTGCCAAACTTTCAACTGATAATTGTTCTTTATGTGGAAAGACAGAAATACCTAAACCAGACCGTGATATTTGAAGCGCCCAAAAATAGTGTTCTGCGCTAACTCTGAATGGAGTAATAATCATAGGTACACCAGCACGTAAACAACTCATTGTTGTTCCACAACCACCATGATGTACAACTGCTGCCATTTTTGGGAATAACCACTCATGAGGTATCATTCCCTTGATATAAAATACATTATCTATTGATTCTACATCGTGTTGTTCATCATCTAAACCCTGTACAACTATTCGCTGACCTGTTAGTTTAGCAAGTTCCAGTGCTAGATTATTTCCTAGTTTTTCGCGATGCCAAATATTACTAATATATACTGGAGGCGTTCCGGCAGACAAAAAATTAATTAGGTTAGTAGGTGGTTGCCAATTCTCAGAAGTATCTAAAAACCAATAGCCGGTTACATGAATGAAATCATCATTCCAGTCCGATGGTTCAGGCAAAAAAGTAGGGCTATAACTGTAGAGAAATGGTATTTTTTGCTGTTGCATTCTACGTACTATACCTTCTCTAAAATTCAGAGTACGTAAGTTCAATGTTTTTTGTCGCCATTGGTTGATTGATTGGCGAACTGATTGCCAAAAAAGTTGGTCAAAAAATGGATAACTTAGCCAATTATAAATTTTTCCTAAAGGCTTGCCAGTTGTGACAAATGGATGAGGAAAAACTCGTGTTTGATGGTGGGGTTGCGTAGCAGAGGCAAAGCAAGGTACACCTAATTTCTCAGCAATATACAAGCATGGATAAGAAGGACCGTTAAAAATAATTGCTTCTGCATTTTGGCAAACACGCCACAATTCAGCTAGTAATCCATCTTGAAGCGATCGCACTTGATTACTGTGCAGACCTATAGTGTTAAAAGGTGGATACCTTAAAAATAGTCTGTCATCTGAATTCCATTCCATTGGAATGCAATTAACGCCAAAACTGGTTACAAAATCTTTATCATCAGCCAGAGTTGCAAGGTCTACTGTATAACCTGCTTTTTGTAATTCTAAGGCTAGCGCAACATAAGGTCTGAGGTCTCCATGCCCACCCCAGGCAACAATTTTAATCTTCATACTTTGTCTCGTACAATCTGGAAATGTTTGCTAAAAACTAAAGATTTTGTCTCTGTTTCCTAATGAATTGTTGTTGTTTATTTATAGCCTCTCTTTGCTTCTGAGTGCGGTCACGCATTGACTGTAAGGTAGAAATATCATTTCCTTTTTTATTTAAATATTCCGCCAGTGACTTAATAGTTGGATTTTGAAAAATTTCTACAACTGATAAATCTCGGTTCAAAATTTCTCTTAGTTTATTGTTCACCTGGACTACCAGTAAAGAATGTCCACCAAGGTCAAAGAAGTTATCATGAACACCCACTCTTTCTAGCTGTAGTACCTGTTTCCAAACCCTAGCTATTGATTTTTCTACCTCAGACTGAGGAGCTTGATAGCTATTTGCTAATTCTGGGCGCAAATTATCTGGTGCAGGTAAAGCACGACGGTCTACTTTGCCATTAGGGGTAAGAGGTAATGCTTCTAACACGACAAAGGCAGAAGGAAGCATAAATTCAGGCAGTTTATCCTTAAGTAGATTCTTTAATTCATTGATAGAAAAATTTCCTTTTTGGTTAGGAACTACAAAAGCAATCAGGCGGTTTTCATTGGCAATAACTACCGTTTCTCGCACCTTAGAATGTTGTGCTATAACCGTCTCGATTTCTCCTAGTTCAATCCGAAAACCGCGCAGTTTAACTTGATGGTCAATTCTTCCCAAAAACTCAATTGTGCCATCAGCACGATAACGTGCTAAATCTCCTGTTTTGTAAAGGCGTTTCTTTGGCTCAAATGGATTAGAAATAAACTTTTCGTTAGTTAAGTCGGGTCTATTCCAATATCCTCGCGCTAAACCCACGCCACCAATATACAATTCACCCGGAATCCCAATTGGAACAGGTTGCAATTGTTTATCTAATATATATATCTGTGTGTTGGCAATGGGACGACCAATAGGAACAATTTTTTCATTGTTGTTTGCTTGGCAGCACCATGCTGTAACATCAATTGCTGCTTCTGTTGGGCCGTAAAGATTGTGTAATTCTGAGTTCAAGCGCTCAAAGAAGCGTTGTTGCAGTTCCAAGGGTAGTGCTTCACCACTACAAATTACTCGTTTGATACTATAACACTTCTCTAGTCCTGGTTCCTCTAAAAACACTTGCAGCATTGAAGGTACAAAGTGCAATGTCGTAATTTGCTGTTGGGCGATGAGTTGGACTAAATAGCTTGCATCTTGATGACCACTTGGTTTAGCTACGACTAAAGTTGCACCAGTAAAGAGAGACCAGAAGAATTCCCAAACAGAGACATCAAAACTGAAAGGTGTTTTTTGTAAAACTTTGTCGCATTCTTTTAATTGGTAAGTATCTTGCATCCACAGTAAGCGGTTGCATAAACCCTTATGAGTGTTAATCGCTCCTTTAGGTTTTCCTGTCGAACCAGAAGTATAAATTACATAAGCGATGTTTTCTAGTTGTACACTACTATCTGGGTTGGCTTGGCTGTAGTCAGCAAATGCTGCTTCATTGGCATCTACAGCTACTACTTTCGCTGTGTGTGCTGGTAGTTCATGAATTAGATGCGGTTGCACTAGCAACAATGGTAGTTGAGCATCTTCTAACATGAATGCCAAACGCTCTTTAGGATAAGTAGGATCTAGCGGCAGATACGCACCGCCTGCTTTCATAATTGCTAATATCCCAACTACCATTTCGATAGAGCGTTCCATACAGATCCCAACTAAGGTATCTGGTTTAACTCCTAGATTTTGTAGGTGGTGAGCTAGTCGATTGGCTCGATTGTTTAACTCACGATAGGTAAGTTCTAGATTAGCAAAAATCAGAGCGATCGCATCTGGTGTTTTTTCTACCTGTGCTTCAAACAACTGATGAATGCAAGCTTCTTGAGGATACTCAACCTGAGTGTTGTTCCAGTCTACCAATAGCTTTTGACGTTCAGCAGGTGTCAATATTGGTAACTCAAAAATAGGCTGGTTGGAATTACTAACTATACTCTCTAGCAAGGTTTGGAAATGCCCTACCATCCTGGCTATGGTATCTACATTAAATAAATCGGTGTTGTATTCTAGTGTGCCTATCAATCCTTCTTCACTATCAATCATTGATAAAAGGACATCAAATTTGGCTGTTCCTGTCTCAAGTTCCTCAGTTTTACAGATGCTGTTTGCCGCAGGATTCTGAAGCACAAACATGACCTGGAACAGTGGATTATAGCTAAGATCCCGATTTGGCTGTAATGCTTCTACTAGCTTCTCAAAGGGTAAATCTTGATGAGTATAGGCATCAATTCCTACCTTTCGCACTCGTCCCAACAATTCTGTAAATGTGGGATTTCCTTCTAAATTAGTACGCAACACTAAAGTATTGACAAAACAACCAATTAACTGATCTAGTTCAGCACGGTTGCGATTAGCTATGGGTGAACCAACAAGAATATCTTCTTGACCTGTGTAGCGGTAAAGCAAAGTCTGAAACGCTGCTAACAAGGTCATAAATAAAGTAACACCTTCCCGTTGACTTAACTGTTTGATGGACTCAGTTAAAGCTTTGGACAATACAAACTTTTGCTGCTTTCCTCTAAAAGTCTGTATTGGCGGTCTGGGACGATCAGTAGGTAGTTGCAGTACAGGCAGATTTCCGCCTAAATGCTGCTTCCAATAAGCTAAATGCTTGTCTATAACTTCACCTTGCAACCAGTTTCGTTGCCAATACACAAAATCTGTGTACTGTAAAGGAAGTTGAGGTAGTTGAGAGGGTTGGCCAGCAGAGAAAGCTTGATAAATTGCAGATAATTCTTGAACTAGTATCTTGATTGACCAACCATCACCAACCAAATGATGCAAATTTATAAGTAAAATCGATTCTGTATGCAAGTGCAGCAGTTTTGCCCGCAACAAAGGTGCTTGTCTTAAATCAAAAGATGACTTAGCCTCTTGCTGAGATAACTTTTGTACTTCAGTCTGTTGTTGTTCGTCAGCTAAATGACGCAAATCAACTTCTGGTAAAATGAATGCGATCGCGGAGCGTGCGTTAAGCGCAATCGCATCTGCAACTTTTTGAATCGGTTCACCATCCACCACCTCAAAGCTGGTTCGTAAGATGTCGTGTCTTTGAATAATTTCGGTGAGGCTGCGAACCAACGCAGGCACATTCAACTTTCCTGTCAGATGAATAGCTACAGGAATATTATATGTAGCTGTCCCAGGTTGCAGTTGATTGATAAACCACAACTGCTGTTGAGTAAAGGTCAGTGGATGTTGGCTAGTGGCTGTCTCTACTTTAGAGATGGGCAGATATACACTAGTCAAATTCTTATTAACTTGGTCTAGTATTTGGGTTGTTAACTCAGCAATACCAGCACCATCAAAGAAGTCGGCTACAGATATAGTTACCCCAAAATCAACCTCAATCAGGTTTTTTAACTCAAAAACTTTGAGGGAGTCTAGACCCAAACTACTCAAAGGTTGCTCTAGCGCTATCTGAAAAGGTGTTACCTTTAGGACTCGTGCTACTAGCTTTTGTAAATAAGAGTTTAATAACTGCTGTCGTTGTTCTGCTTCTACTGCTAGTAATTCTGTGCGTGTCAGACAATCTTCTGCTTCCGTTGTCTGGGTCATTTCCAAAATACTACTACCAACAACCTCTAATGTACCTGCCAAAAATCCGGCTTTGGTAGCTCGACGCTGGATTTTACCACTGGAAGTCTTGGGAATCGTACCGGCTTTGATTAAAACAACTGCATAAACTTGTACTTCATGTTCTTCTGTAATTACTTGGCGAATAGCGGCCGTAACTTCATCTATATTAGGTTTGGCACGAAACTCTAATTCTTGTACAACTACTAGACGTTCTTCTTTTTCTACCTCCACAGCAAAGGCTGCAACGCTTCCTGAACGTAATGCGTTATGGCTGCGTTCTGTAGTTAGTTCAATGTCTTGTGGGTAGAGATTACGCCCCCTGATGATAACTAAATCTTTAACTCGTCCGGTAATAAAGAGTTCGCCATTGTGCAGAAAGCCTAAATCTCCAGTCCGTAAAAATGGCCCTGACGCTCTGTTAACTCCCGTATCTTGGAGGTAAGCGTGGAAAGTTTGCTCTGTTTCTTCTGGTCGGTTCCAGTAACCATGACCAATACTCGGGCCTGATACCCAGATTTCCCCAACTTCATCGCGATCGCAACAGGTTAAGGTTTCTGGATTAGCAATTACAATCTGTTGTTGTGGTACAACTCGACCACAACCAACTAATGATATTGAATTTTCTTCATTAGCAGTTGCATCAATTATATGATTGCTTTCTAAAGCAGTTTTTTGTAAGGTTTTTGTTGTTACTAAAGCATTTTTGACACTACCAGATACCATCAATGTAGTTTCTGCCATACCGTAGCATGGGTAAAAGGCTTCTGGACGAAAACCACATTCAGCGAAGGTAGCTGCAAACCTCTCTAGAGTCTTCTGACGAATTGGTTCAGCGCCATTAAAAGCAACACTCCAACTGCTTAAATCTAGGGTTGAACGTTGTTCGGGGGTAATTTTTTCAATACACAGTTCATAAGCAAAGTTGGGAGCGCCACTAGTAGTCCCTCTATAACGAGAAATTGCTTCTAACCAACGATAGGGACGCTGGAGGAAAGCAGCTGGCGGCATCATAATACAAGGAAATCCGCCATACAAAGGTTGTAGTACACCGCCAATCAGACCCATATCATGATAAACAGGCAGCCAGGTGACAAACGTACTACTGGCAGAATGTTCCATATATTGACGAGTCACGACAGCATTATGTAGCAGGTTGCCATGACTGAGCATTACACCTTTGGGTGTGCCGGTAGAACCAGAAGTATATTGCAGAAACGCCAGTGTGTCTGTATTGATGGGAGGCTCTTGCCAACCCTCTTCTATATTAGGCGCGAGGTTATTAGTGGCTAGCCAATGAATATTATCTATATCAAATTTATCAGCAAATAAAGATTGTACCTGAGACACAATGGCGGCTGTCGTCAGGATTATTGCGGCTTGTGAATCTTGTAGAATCGCTAAAATTCTGGGGGTGTTGCGTTGGTTGCGTGGTGGATAGGCCGGAACCGCTACTACGCCGGCATACAAACACCCGAAAAAGGCGGCAAGATATTCTAAACCTGGGGGATAAAGGAGTAACGCACGTTCTCCACTTAAACCTAAGCTTTGCAGTTGAGATGCGATCGCTCGGCTACATCTATCTAACTCTTGATAGGTCAGGCGATCGCCTTCTGTTTCCCCATCGGCTAAGAATGTGTAACTCAGTTGTTTAGCCTGTCGGCTACTTCTATAACGTAAAAGTTCAACAACAGTAGAAAATTCGCAAATGCCTTCAAAGGCATCACTGCTTTGAGTATTCTGATGTTCAGGCATTTAGATGCACACCTAATTCTGGAATGTAACTGTCATACGTGGTTTAGCTGAAAACGGTACTAGCGGCTAACTTGTAGGCTTCTTGAGCAAATCAGATTCGCATACAGTCCTGGGTAATGGGTAGTTTAGCGATCGTTAAAGTTCATAAATAAGAATCTTACACACAGTCTTGCAATTTATTCTCAATATTATTCATATCACATTAACGCAAATGATTCTCTTTTAATTTTTATTTTTGTTGAATCCTATTAAATTTTTACGCTAGTCACCCCTTCTTTTTAGAAAAAGATAATTCTTAAGATAGATGTCTTATACTTACTATTGATCAGTAAATTGCTTTCCAGCCATAAACATGGCACGACAAGATCCATGAAAACTCTAAATTTTCCCTAAAATTATTAAGGGAAGCATCTTGCCTTAATTACTTATTAAATATTGGTATATTAAAATACATAAAATAGAGAGGCATATAACTAGGGTAACTTGTCGAGATTTATTGACATAAGTATGCAAAAAATATGTATCTTTTAACTGATTTTTGATAATGTAATAGTCTAATCTTGATAAGACTAGTGCTAATAAATTTTAGTAAGCATCTAGAAAATCAATTATATCAAGGTATTAACAGCTTATTAAGCGTGTGTGAGGAAATAGATGAAACCAGTGCTGTTATTTAAAAGCTTGTTACTTACAGGCTCATTTGCTTTATTGTTAGCAACTCCCGCTTGGAGTGAAGAAGTACAACTTCCTAAAAAACAGCAAGAAACAACTTCTAATGATCAAGAGGCGATTTCTAAAAAAACTACAACTCAACCCTATAGCCTTGCAAAAAAGACATTACAACACAGAATCAAAAGTACTCAAAAGCTAGTTCAAGCACCAGAAATTATCCAAGTTACCGGGGTCAAAGTTAACTCAGTCGCTAAACAACTGGAGATAATTTTAGAAACGGCTCAAGGAAATCAGCTGCAACCTTTGAGTAAAAGCGAGGGAAATAATTTTATTGCAGATATTCCCAATGCTCAATTGCGTCTATCTACTGGTGGTACATTTAGTCAAGAAAAACCATTTACAGGAATTACAGCAATCATTGTGACGAACCTGGATGCGAATACGATCCGGGTGACAGTGATCGGTGAAACTAGTGCGCCAACAGTCGAGTTGTTTGATGGTGATGAGGGCTTAATTTTTGGGGTGATACCAACTACATCCACTAGCCAGATACCACCAACAGAACAACCAACCACTGGGACTCCCCAAACGCAACCAACACAACCAACAGAACAACCAACTAGCGAGACTCCCCAAACGCAACCAACACCACCAACCAGTGAAACCCCTTCAGAACAACCCACAGCCCAGACGCCTGAAAATGAAGAACCAATTGAATTGGTTGTGACGGGTGAACAGGGTGGTTATCGTGCAGAAGAAGCATCAACCGCAACTAAGACAGATACACCTATTCGTGATATCCCGCAATCAATTCAGGTAATTCCCGGCGAAGTCCTCAAAGACCAAGGAACAGTTCGCGTCCAAGATGCTCTGCAAAATGTGAGTGGTTCTACTAGCGCAGGTTACTACCAAGGTTTTAGTGAATATTTTTCTTTACGTGGTTTTGAGGCAAATTTATTTCGGGATGGAATTCGTTTATATCAAGATTATGGTGGCTTGACTGAAACAGCAAATATCGAACGTATTGAAGTTCTTAAAGGGCCAGCATCAGTATTGTTTGGAGATGCGCCCCCAGGAGGTTTAGTGAATTTGGTGACTAAACAACCTTTCACTGAACCGTTTTACTCTTTTGAAGGAAGAGTTGGTAGTTTTAGCAACTATCGAGGTGCGATCGATTTATCAGGGCCTTTAACTGATAATAAAAGCATCCTTTATCGTTTCAATGGTATTTATGAGAATGCTGGCAGTTTTCGTGATTTTGTAAATTCAGAGCGTGTGTTTCTTGCTCCTATATTTAAGTTTGCCCTTGGCCCTAACACCAATTTAACTATAGAAGGCTCCTGGCTGGAAGAAAAACGCACCGCAGATGATGGTACTGTGGCAATAGGTAATCGCCCAGCAAATTTACCACGGAACCGTTTTTTAGGTGAACCGTTTCAGAATGTAGAAATCAATGTCACGAATTTTAGCTATTTACTTGACCATAAGTTAGATGAGCAGTGGTCTATCAGAAACTCTTTCCGCGCTCAATTTGTAAATTTAGAACGTTACTATCCTTTACGGAGTTCTCTCGATGAAGAAACGGGTGAATTAAGTAGATTGAGTTATTTTTCCCAACGTCGAGATAATGCTTATTCACTACAAACGGATGTGCTCGGAAAATTTAATACTGGTTCGATTAAACATCAAGTTGTCTTGGGATTTGACTATACTAAAATTACTGAAGATGGTACTTTTGGGGACTTTGAATCTTACCCATCTATTGATATATTTGACCCAGTCTACGCTCGTTTAGAATATCCTAAAGAAGGAATATTAAATTTCTTCCGTGATGATAGTCTCGATAAATATGGGTTTTATTTCCAAGATCAAATCGAAATTATTCCCCAACTCAAGTTACTGGCAGGCGGTCGATTTGATATTTTTGATCAAACTCGCAGTACACGGAATTTAGGTGAAGAAAAGCAAGAATTTTCCCAATCGGATAGTAACTTTAGCCCCCGCTTAGGAATAGTTTATCAACCATCTCAAAATATCTCGCTTTACGCATCTTATGCAACCTCTTTTGAACCTAGCCTTGCTGCAAATCGTAATGGTAATGATCAACCATTTGAACCAGAAACAGGTAGGCAATTCGAGGTAGGTGTGAAAGCTGATATTACCCGCAATTTGAGTGCAACTTTAGCTTTGTATGACCTCCGCAAGCAAAATGTTGCTACTGCTGATGTCAGTACAGTAGATGACCCCGACGACCAAATTCAAACTGGGGAACAAACAAGCCGAGGTATTGAATTTGACATTGCTGGGGAAATTACTCCTGGTTGGAGAGTGATTGCGTCCTATTCTTACATTGATGCCTTTGTCAGCGAAGATACCAATCCCGATTTAGTAGGTCGCCGTCGAGATAATGTTCCAGAACACGCTGCAAGTTTGTGGACAACTTATGAAATGCAACAAGGAAGCCTGCAAGGGTTGGGATTTGGATTAGGATTATTTTTTGTGGGCGATCGCTTTGGAGATTTAGACAACAGTTATGTTCTCCCTAGTTTTGTCCGTACCGATGCTTCGGTATTTTACAAGCGCAATAACTGGAGAGCCGCTGTAAATGTCCGTAACCTATTTGACAATACCTATTTTACTGGTTCTGATAGTAGCCGTTTAGGTGTCTACTACGGTGAGCCTTTAACATTGATTGGTTCATTTTCGATTGAATTTTGACAAAAATAGGTTTTAGGTATGAGATACCATCATGAATGACAGTTATATCAAAAGAAAAAGCTTTATTCGCTGGTTGCGATTTGGCATTGTAATATTTTGTACTCTACTGCTTGCTGTAGCTTGTCATCGTGGTGGTTCTATACCTCTTAATGATCACAGTAAAAACGTAGCTTGTCGTCATGTCGAACACGCTGCGGGAATTACCTGTATTCCAGAAAACTTTCAGCGACTTGTGACTCTAGATGATACTTCCTTAGCAAATGCGATCGCACTAGGGATTAAGCCTGTTGGTGCTGTTATCTCGAATTTTTCATCATATTGGCAAGATAAGCTGACAGGAGTAAAAAATATCGGAACAATTGGCGAACCTAACTTAGAAAGTATTCTCGCACTTAAACCAGATTTGATTGCGGGTTTTGATTATCAACAAGATATTTATTCTATTACTTCAAAAATTGCTCCAACATTTTTGTTGAAATTTGAACATAGTGGCCAATGGAAAGAGGTATTTACAAATATTAGTGTGGCATTAGATAAGAAAGAAGTTGGTCAAAAAATAATGGAAGATTATTACCATCGTCTCGCAGAGTTTAAGCAGAAAATGGGCACTAAATTGTCAAATCTCAAAGTTTCTGTAGTACGAGTATATCCTAATAATATCAATCTTTATTTACGTGATTCTTTCTGCGGAATAGTTTTACAAGATGCCGGATTATCTCGTCCAGAATCCCAAAACTTTACTGCAATAGAGGCAAAAAAATTATTTGGAAATCAGATTCAAATGTCCATCGGTAATGAATTAATCGAAAAAATAGATGCTGATATTATATTTATCTGGACAGCTGAAAATGATGCCAAAAGTAGTCAAACAGCCAAAAAAAAATTAGAGCAACTTAAATTAAGTCCCCTATGGAAAAATTTAAAAGCTGTACAACAAAATAAAGTTTATATAGTTCCAGACTACTGGATTGGCGGTGGTATCTTAGCTGCAAACGCAATTATTGATGATTTATTTAAGTATTTAATAAATTTTAACGCTAATAAAAATACAGTTGTTTCCAATACACTATTGACAATTATACGATGACTTTTGCTTAAATTCTAATCAAAATATAAATAGGAAAAAATACTAACGTGTATCGTTATTTCAAATTATTTTTGCTAGTAATTGTTACTATTGCCTTGCTTTTAGCTTGCGAGACTAATATTTTGCAAAATGCAATTCAAGGTAACAACACCTCACCTATATTTCCTCCTCCAGTAGCTACAAAATTAATCAAACACGCTTTGGGTGAGACAAGAATTCCTGTCAAGCCACAGCGAATAATTGTATTAAATGATATTGGGCTTTTAGATCCCGTGTTATCTCTGGGTGTCAAACCAATTGGTACAGTAAGTTATTTTCCACAGTACAACTTTTTATTTTGGGGTGTAACCAATGATGAAGCGGCTGGTATTGAGATAGTTGGTGATGGAAATCAGCCTAATTTGGAAAGAGTTATTTTGCTCAAACCAGATTTAATTTTGATGCGTGAATACCAGAAAAGTTTCTATAAACAATTATCAGCAATCGCACCTACAGTTGTTGTAGATTTACCGGGTCTAAATTACTCTTTTAAAGAAAATCTCCGCTTTATTGCTCAAGTACTAGGTGAGAGTGAAAAGGCAGAACAAGTCATCGCTAAATACTATGAAAGAGTTAAAAGTTTACAAAATTTAATGGGTGAGCGTTTAAAAAAGATAGAAGTATCAGTGATTAATCTTTTTGCAGAAAGCCTCATCGCTACATATTCAGATAATGAAACTTATAATCAAGTTTTTCAAGACATTGGTATCAGACTCATACCTACACTAGTAAACCAAAAGGAAGATACTTTAGTATCGAGTATTGAGGTATTAAAAAAGTACGATGCCGATGTTTTATTTGTTATGAATGATACTCAGCAGTTGACACAAACTTTTTTCAAAAATCCTCTTTTAACTACGCTCAAAGCAGCACAAAATAATCAAGTGTATGAAGTCCAAGTAAATAGATGGTGGACATTCGGCTTTTTTGGAGTTAATAAACTACTTGATCGCAAATTTCTCACAAACAATAAAAAATCAATTCACATCGCTTGATATAAGACATTTTTTGATACATCATCAATTGAAATGTATGATGGTAAACAAAGTAAGTACAAAATAGCCATTATCAAGCT
>JAHHHR010000050.1 GCA_019359245.1 Nostoc desertorum CM1-VF14
GGCTGACCACTGTCATGCAAGGATTTTGGGCTATTTTACCTTCTTTCCTTGCACCTGAATATACTTCTAGGGTCTTTTTATCTACAGACTGTCACCTTTTCTTTCTTTTTCAGCAAGCCCTACTTAGGTGTTTGTGATCAACCTGAATAATTAGATGAACCTCGTTAGTGTTACAGATTTTAAACTATTCTTTACAAGTAATACAAACGTTTCAATTGCCTGGAATAGCCTCACTGTAAGCATAACAATGCTGTGTCTCTACCACTAACTACCACAATTTAGAGAATGTTTGAAATGTTTAAAAAATCAAGTTATCAAAAATTTTATAGATAATTTCTATGAAATACATTTAAAAAGCTATCAAGTAGTTACGTGTTTGTACTCTATCATAACGCTACAGATACTCTTAAAATCAACCTAAATTTACTTCCGAAAGGAGCCAGATATGAAGACTTATGACATATCTCTCATAAAGACAAATGGACTCACGACTTTGTTGGTATTTGTCTCAATTATATTTATTTTCACATTAACTCTAATTTTCTCATTCTTTGAAAATATTGAAGGATTTCCAAATCAAGAAAAAATAGAATATATTAATCAAGCATTAACAACTATTGCCATAATGATTGGAGGGTTAGCATTAATAATTAATGCTTACTATACTTCTAGACTCTCTTTTGGCGACAATCAGAGTGCGTTAACTAAAATCCTTTTTGGGGCGTTAGGTTGGGACAACAATATCGAAACTGGCGTTAATAACACCCAAAAAGCTATAGAAGAAATTGTTCCAGAACGTTTTTCTAAAGCAATTGAACAGTTAGGAAATGAAAAGATTGAAACGCGGTTTGCTGCAATCTATGCTTTAGAAAGAATTGCCAAAGATTCTCACAAAGACCATTGGACAATTATGGAAATTCTCGCTGCGTTTATCCGCGAGAATGCCCCAGTGAGTCATAAATATGAGGACGATTTGCAGGAGTCATCAAAACTTCCTACAGATATTCAAACAGCCTTAACTGTCATTGGACGACGCGATTCACATAAAGATCCGGTAAATCAGAAACTAGATTTACGCAATACAGACCTCAGTAATGCAGACTTAACAGAAGCCAACCTCTCAAAAGCAATCCTTACAGGATCTAACTTGCAATGGATCAATTTTACACGAGCAAATCTCTCGGAGGCAGACTTATCAATAACCTATCTTTGCGGATCAATCTTCTATGAAGCCAACCTCTCAAAAGCAATCCTCCCAGAAGCCAATCTCCAAGGCGTAGTCCTCAGAAAAGCGAACCTCTCGCAGGCAATCCTTTATGATGCTAGCTTGGAAGGGGCAATCCTTTGTGATGCAAAATTAGAAGGAGCAATCCTTTGTGGTGCCAATTTAGAAGGAGCAATCCTTTGTGATGCCAACTTAGAAGGAGCAAACTTCGAGGATAGCAACCTTCAAGATGCAAACCTGATTGGTAGTAACTTGCAAAACGCAAAACTTGCTGGAGCCAACTTAGAAGCTGTATTACTCAGTACAGCTAACCTGCAAGATGCTAACTTCCAAGAAGCTAACCTCTCTAGAGCAAACTTCAGCGGATGTGAAAACTTTGAATTACAGCAGATTGAACAGGCAATTGGCGATCGCACAACAATCCTACCGGAAAATTTTAAAATACCCAAACACTGGAAGTAATAAAAAGCTCAGTTTCAGTCAAATTAAGCCCCTTGTTCTAACAACCCGCACAAGCGGGTTTGTTTGTTTAGACGCTTTAGGAGAATAAATTTTAAGGGTTAAATATATCACTAGAAATTATATAAATATCAAATTGAAAGACATTTTTAAGAATTGTAATTTATTAGTATTTTATAAAAAAATATTTTTTCTGATTGATTTGTCTCTAATTGTTGGCACTGTTACAACCCACATCTTTGAACCCGTTTACTATATCTGAGTACTTTCAAAAAACAAAAGTAGTTCGTTAAGAACATAAATCTCTTAATATTGGAGAATGATTTGTTATTATCCTAGTCGGCTAAATGGCAGTAAATTGGTAAATTACAGCAGTTCTCATCTGGATTAAGTATAAAACTCCCGGTTTTGAGGTAGGAGGTAGAAAATCTTTATGTATGATAAGTGATTCCAGCATTTTGTAACTCACTTAAAAAGCAAACTGGTGTATCAACAGTTTCAATTTTTTATGAACTCTGAATCGAAAAATTAACAATAACTATTTAGTTTTTTCTGCGCCGCTAGTTAAGAGGTAATCTATGGTGCGAAACTCAAAGCTAGGGTACAGAACGTTCCCTAAGCTGATTCTGCGTCCATCCGTTGCTATAGGTATAATTGCATCTTTATTGGTTGGCGGAATAAGTTTTTATATAGTAAAACGCTGGCAAAATTATGCAAATCCAGAGGCACAAGTGCCAGCAACACAATTACCACAGTTAAAAACGGTAACAGCTTTAGGGCGGATTGAACCACAGGGAAAGGTAATTAAACTTTCTGCTGCGGTATCTGCGGAAGGAAGTCGGATAGAAAAGTTGTTAGTGAAGGAGGGGGATAAGGTAAAAGCAGGACAGGTGATTGCAATTTTGAATAGCCGCGATCGCTTGCAAGCAGAATTAGATGAGGCGCAGGAACAAGTAAAAGTAGCCCAGGCAGACCTAAACCGCACCCAAGCAGGTGCTAAACGCGGTGAAATTGCCGCCCAAAAAGCTGCGATCGCTCGCTTAGAAGCAGAACGCCAAGGCAATATTAATGCCCAAGTGGCAACAGTTGAACGATTTCAAGCCGAAGTGCGTAACGCTCAAGCAGAAGACGAACGCTATCAGCAACTATATCAACAGGGCGCAATTTCCGCTTCCCAACGGGATAGCAAGAGTTTAAACTTGGAAACCGCCCAAAAAAACCTGCAAGAAGCACAAGCACAGTTAAATCGTACCCAATCAACTAGCCAACAACAGGTAAAAGAAGCCACAGCAAAACTTGATGAAATTGCCGAAGTGCGCGGAGTGGATGTAGAAGCTGCCCAAGCAGAAGTCAATCGGGCGGTAGCAGCCATGAATTTGGCAAAAGTCAATCTAAAACAGGCCCAAGTGCGATCGCCTCAAAATGGACAGATATTCGAGATCCATACCTATCCTGGCGAATTAGTATCAAATGATGGTATCGCTGATATCGGACAAACCAACCAGATGTATGTGATAGCCGAAGTTTACGAAAGCGATATCGGTAAAGTGCATTCAGGGCAGCAAGCACAAGTATTTGGTGATTCCCTCTCGATTGAATTGCAGGGAATCGTAGACCGCAAAGGCTTACAGGTGCGGCGGCAAAATGTGATTAACACAGATCCTGCAAACAATATCGATAACAGAGTAGTGGAAGTCCACATCCGACTCAATGAAGCCTCCAGCCGAAAAGCCGCCACCTTAACCAATATGCAAGTTAAGGCAGTAATTGAACTATGAATTGGGAATTGGGCATTCATTGGTTATTATTTTCCCTGCCTTCCCTGCCCCCCCTGCCCCTTGCCCCCCACTCCTCATAATGGGATTGATTAAAAAACTGCGACGGCGAACCCCTCTCGGATGGCTGCAACTGAATCATGAAAAAAGCCGTCTTTTAGTGGCATTGTCAGGCATTGCCTTTGCGGATCTTCTTATGTTCATGCAACTGGGCTTTCAGACTGCGCTGTATGACAGTAACACTAGACTGCATCGCAGTTTGCAAGCAGACATTGTTTTAACCAGTCCCCAAGCCCGTAACTTGCCAAGCTTGTCTACATTTTCTCGGCGGCGACTTTACCAAGCAATGGATATACCAGGGGTGAAGTCGGCAGAACCAATGTATTTCAACAACACTATCTGGAAAAACCCCCAAACACACCGTGAGACAGGGGTTCTAGTTATCGGGTTCAATCCAGATAAGCCAGCCTTTGACTTACCCGATGTTAACCAGCAATTGCAGACAATCAAGCTGCCAGGTGTTGCCTTGTTTGATCGTGGTGCTAGAGGAGATTACCAAGAAGCGATCGCTCAAATTGATCAAGGTAAAACCCTAACTACCGAAATAGAACGGCGTACAATTACCATTAGTGGCTTATTCCAAGTTGGGGCTTCCTTTGGCGCTGATGGCAATCTGATTACCAGCGATCAAAACTTTTTGCGGCTATTTTCTGGGCGACAGTCCAGCAGTGTTAGTTTAGGTTTGATTAAGGTAAAACCAGGCTATGACCCAAAAAAGGTGGCAGTAACATTGAAAGCCTACCTGAAAGATGATGTCAAAGTTTTAACCCACGCCGAATTTATTGAATTTGAGAACAACTTTTGGAGAACAAATTCTCCAATTGGGTTTATTTTCAGCCTGGGTGTCTCAATGGGCTTTGTGGTGGGCGTGATTATCGTCTATCAAGTCCTTTCCACCGATGTTAATGCCCATGTTCGAGAATATGCAACCTTCAAAGCAATGGGATATCGCAATTACTACCTACTAGGTGTGGTGCTTGAAGAATCGTTGATATTAGCAGCACTGGGTTTCTTCCCCGGATTGGGAGTGTCTTTAGCACTTTACCAACTGACTCGCAGCGCCACAAATTTGCCCATGTACATGACTGCAATTCGAGCATTACAGGTATTAGTGCTGACTATCATAATGTGTACAATTTCCGGTGCGATCGCCACCCGCAAACTCCAAGCCGCCGACCCCGCTGATATGTTCTAAAAAATGGGCATGGGGCATCGGTAGCAGGGGAGACAAGGGGACAAGAGGTGAGAACTTGAAACAAGTCTTTCCCTTTGTCCCCTTGTCTCCTTGTCCCCAAGTCCTCTTGCCAATGCCTCATCCCCCATCCCCAATCCCCAATCTAAAATTGTTATGCTTCCCGTCATCTCCATCCAGAATCTCGACCACTATTTTGGTCACGCTTCACTCCGTAAGCAAGTTTTATCTAACATCAACTTAGAAATTAACGCCGGTGAAATTATTATCATGACTGGGCCCTCTGGTTCTGGAAAGACAACCTTGCTGACCTTAGTGGGTGGGTTGCGTTCTGCCCAATCTGGTAGTTTAAGGGTGTTGGGACGAGAACTTTGTGGTGCTAGTGCTGAACAACTAGTGCAAGCACGACGATGTAACGGTTATATTTTCCAAGCACATAACTTGCATGGTAGTTTGACGACACTCCAAAACGTCAAAATGGCTTTGGAATTGCACAAAAATCTTGGGTTAAAAAAAATGCTAGCTAGGTCAGCCCAAATGCTAGAACAGGTAGGATTAGCAAATCACTTGCATTACTATCCTGATGAACTGTCTGGCGGACAAAAACAAAGAGTAGCGATCGCTCGTGCTTTAGTTAGTCATCCTCAAATAATCTTAGCGGATGAACCTACCGCCGCCCTTGACAGTCAATCGGGACGAGATGTAGTTAATCTCATGCAAAAACTCGCAAAAGAGCAAGCCTGTACCATTTTGATGGTCACTCATGACAATCGCATCTTAGACATTGCCGATCGCATTGTTCACATGGAAGATGGCAAACTCAAGTCGAAAGTAAAACTATCAGCTTAGAGTTGTTAAAGTTCCCTCTTCCCTCCAAGGCAACAGACTCGGTGATTTCCTTACACCAACTTTAACTTAAGAGTGTAGTTGAGTGTCCAGTTAAACAACTGTCCAGTTGCTTCCAAGATTTCCTTCAAGTACTATTATGTAATGGCTATAACCCTTTAGAGTTTCTTTTGTTACCTGACAAATGATACCTACGGCAGGCCACAAGAGCGTTTTCGTGATCAATCTAGTTAAATTTTAAGATCATTGCCAATGTAGGCTATTAAAATTAATCCCGATTCACTTTCATTACAGTTATAAATCATTTCCCCTTGTTTCCTACCCCCTGTGGCTGTGCTATTTATAAGCCTGTAGAGGATTTCCCAGCATTTATGGTTTTCAACAACATCTATTGCGAACTAGAAACACTAGTAGAAATAAGCTAGTCTATTTTCCAACACAATCGAGGAATTTTTGTAGCTCTATGATTATTGACAATAGCGCTAGTAGTTCAAACAAGAAGTTGCTCGGTTTTGATGTCAAGAGTTTGACAGCTAATCGGCGTGCAATAAATGTGTTAAAGGGAATATTTGCTGTTCTTCCTATCACCTTTGCATTGCCTGTAGATGCTTTACAAGTAAAGGTGACTCCAACTAATCCTAAATTGGGGGATACACTCTCGGTGGAGATTAATCAAGATAATCCCGATAATAGTACAAATCCAACAGTAGCTAGTGGTAATAATACATACCCAGCCTTTGAAATTGCTCCTAATCAATATCGGGCTTTGATTCCCACAACTCCACTAGAAAAAGCTGGAACTAGAACACTTCGGGTTACAGGGGATGGTCAAGTACAAAACTTGGCAGTGAATGTACTTAATCGCAAGTTTCCCGTACAACGCATTACTTTACCACCCGGCAAAGCCGGAGTGGGTGCTACAGAGCATGAACTTAAGCGTGTGGCAGCTTTCAAGGCATTGCAAACACCAAAAAAATATTGGAATGGAGTATTCTTAAAGCCAAATACAGGACGAATGAGTACAACCTATGGTGTACGTCGCTACTATAATGGTACATTTGCAAAGGACTACTATCATCGTGGTCTTGACTACGCTGGTGCAGCCGGTTCACCGGTAATTGCCCCGGCCTCTGGGCGAATTGCTTTGGTAGGTAGGGTATCCCAAGGGTTTCGGGTACACGGTAACGTAGTTGGCATTGACCACGGTCAAGGAGTAACTAGTATTTTCATGCACCTGAGCCGTATTAACGTTAAAGAAGGTGATTTTGTGAAAGCTGGTCAACTAATTGGCACAGTAGGTTCAACAGGTGCTTCCACGGGGCCACATTTACACTGGGGTCTATATGTAAACGGACAATCTGTTGATCCAACACCTTGGCGAACCAAGGCCGTTAACTAATAAAGGCACAGTTATCTCGTCTGTGCGTAATTTATGTTTTTTTTGCTGATAATTAGGCAAAATAAATTTGATTGATACCGCCCCTACCTTGCTTGGCTAACATAAATGATGATAAGCATTATGAGTATCGAAAAAATTGTAGAACAAGCTCTCCAGGATGGTTTTTTGACACCAGCAATGGAAGCAGAAGTCGGTAGAATCTGTGACAACGCCTCAGAACTCTCAATTGAAGAGTATATGGCGCTTGATCGGCTAATGGGGGCACTATTGACTGGTGAGGTAGTGGCGGTACCTCGTAAACAATTCATTAACGTTATGGAAGAATTGGTACTGACGGAAGCGATCGCACGAGTCGCAGAAATTGAAGCTACCAGTGAAAGTTCTTTAGATGTCGGGGATATTGCTGCTTACGCCCTCAATCGGCTACCACCTCTATATGCTACTACAGAAGAAGGTGCTAACTTCCAGCGCCAAACGGCTCAGGCACAACTCCAAGACTTAATTTCTCAGCAAATAAGTGAAGCGATTAATCGTTACCTCGATCGACCTAACTTCTTCCCAGAACGACAAGCCTTAGGCAAAAATACTGGCAATGAAGTTGTACGCCAAGTTAGTGCTTTACTCCAAACATACGCACCTAACTTTGAGCAAAAATTATAGTTTTAGAAGTCATTAGTCATTGGTCATTTGTTTTAGACAACGGACAAAGGACTAATGACTAATGACTCTTAATCAATTAATCACGTACTAACACTGTTGTTCCTAAACTCACCTGCTCATACAACAATCGAACATCAGAATTACGCATTCTTAAGCAGCCGTGGGATACAGCTGTTCCTACCAGGTCAATTTCCGGCGTGCCATGAAAGCCAATTTCATTCCGTCCATCTGACCAAAAACCAATCCATCTGTCTCCCAAGGGACTATCCGTACCAGCCTCAAATACTTTACCTGTAATTGGGTGACGCCAAATTGGATAGTGCCGCATATGGATCACCTGGAAAGAACCTGTGGGCGTTTCCCAACCTTTCTTACCTATAGCGATTGGATAGCTGGCTATTACCTCATCTTCTGCGTATACATAGGTGCGGCGATCGCTTAAATCAACCACTACTTGCGTCTTGGCATCTGCCAACCTATTAGAAGGTACTTGTTGGGCTGAAGCCTTAGACCATAAAGCTTTTGGCCAACTATCCGCAACTGGATTTTGTTTTTCTGCTTGCGCCACCAGCCGCGTCTTAGTTGTTGGTAGATCGGTTTCAGCTATATTCTTCTTAATGCTTTGGGGCTGAGTTTGAGGCTTAATAGTAGAAGGCTTAAGTGTAGAAGTACTTCGGACAGTTGCTTTAGCTACATTTCTCTTAATTATTTTCGACTTAGTTTGAGGCTTAATAGTAGAAGGCTTGAGTGTAGAAGTACTTCGGACAGTTGCCTTAACTACATTTTTCTTAACTATTTTTGACTTAGTTTGAGGCTTAATAGCAGAGGACTTTAGTGTAAACGCCCTCTGGGCAGTTGAACCTTCGGTGACTTCACCAGGAGGCACAGATGCACCCAGTGCAATTTCCCCTAAACTTACTTGAGAAAGATTCTTGTAGGCTTCCTCTGGGCGGCTTTCTTTAGGATTGGTTAAAGTCGAATCTTGCCGCATCGAACTAGATGCAGACTTCTCGAGGTAACCTTTCGCCGTAGTAATGCGCCAATGGACAGCTAAAGATAAAAATGCTGTGCCACAACAGAGCAACATTACCATCCGCCCTACAGATTCGTTTCTTACCATTGCCATTGCCTATTGTTTATCCCTGACATATCCAGCCGAGCAATTGGATGTGTTCATCATCCTATTATCAAAAATTTATCAATACTTATCATTTCCCTTATAAATCTGCCAATACCTCTGGGCAAACTAAGACTATGCGAATTGTCCCAGCAGCAAACCTCCAAGTGGCCAACCTCATTCCTCCAAATTTCTGGGGGTTGTAAGCCAATACTTAGACTTTCTGATGGAACCTTTGGAATGTAGCAATCAATCATTAGTGCTGTAGGTGAGAGAAAAATCATGTTTGAAAAATTATTGCTAGCAGTCACAATTACATTTTCCCTCAATTTATTTTTTCAATTTCGCGTACCAGAGCAACATAATGGTGCTACCTACGAGTCACAAGCAGAACAACCAGCAACTATTCTAGTAACAAAATCAAAAAAATAAATCACCATTATAATAACCACAGCAACCCAACTTACAGAAATTATTGCCTGAATTTTAAAGGTATCAAGAAGTTAAAATTACAAAATTTTTATCTTCATCCTTATAACCAGATTTAATTATTTTTATCAAGCGTGTATACCCAGTTGCTAAAAGTACTAAAATGTGCATATTACTACACCTTTATTAGTTGATGGTGCCAGGGCAACTATGCTAGCAGTATAAGGAAAAAGTGGCTCTGCTTATTGCTATAAATGTATCCAAAATTGTATGCCTCAGTGTTCCAGTCATAAATCCGTCACCTTAGCATGGAACTTCTGTCCCATTAACAGGTCTAATAGATAGGGATGATTTAGAGCCAGTACGATCTATGAGTCAGTCGATCTCTGTATCCTGGTCAACAGTTGATGCAAAGTATCCAGAAGCATCAGTGCAAGTTGACAAACTCCCTAACCACGATTTAATTTTGCGCTGTCAAGCGGGACTGCGACCAGATCGTGTTGCGTTTGCAGAATTATTGCGCCGCTATCAAAGTCAAGTTGATAGAGTTTTATACCACCTAGCTCCAGATTGGGCTGACAGAGCCGATTTGGCTCAAGAAGTGTGGATTCGAGTTTATCGGAATATTAACCGATTACAAGAGCCTGCTAAATTTCGGGGCTGGTTAAGCCGCATTGCCACCAACTTGTTTTACGATGAGTTGCGGAAACGCAAGCGGGTTATGAGTCCTTTGTCACTGGATGCTCCTCGTTCCTTAGAGGATGGCGAGATGGATTGGGAAATCGCTGGCGATACTCCCGGACCTGAGGAAGAACTGACAACTAGAGAATTTTACGAGCAACTGCGGGAAGCGATCGCGGATTTACCAGAAGTTTTTCGTACGACTATTGTCCTGAGAGAAATCGAAGGCATGGCATACGAAGAAATTGCCGAAATCACAGGAGTTTCCTTAGGAACTGTAAAGTCAAGAATAGCCAGAGCTAGATCGAGGCTGCAAGCTCACTTGCAGAATTATCTAGATTCCTAATTTACAGTATCTTGCCTCTGCTCAATGGGAGAATTTAAGGATTGATTAAGAATTACCAGAATATAGCTCGGTTGTGCCCTTAGGAGGAAAATTGGCTAATTTCTCCGAATTTCCCGCCCAGTTTAGCCGTGTATGAATTGGTATAATGTTAAGATGACTACTGATTCTCAGTTTTACGACCGTTCTCCTTTACAACTTCCTCAAGATTTGTCAGATGGAATGGCCAATCATACCAATGAATCAACGGGTCTTATGGATATGGTGAAGCGCGATCGCTTCGAGTTATTGAGTGCTTACCTTGATGGTGAAGTCACAGCTTCCGAACGCAGGCAAGTAGAAGAATGGCTGGCAAATGATGCTTCAGTTCAATGCTTGTATGCTCGACTGTTAAAGCTGCGCCAAGGCTTGCGGACTCTCCCAGTGCCCACAGCCCAAGAGTCACCAGAAGTAACAGTTCAGCAAGTATTAACACGTTTACGCCGCCGTTCCCGTTTAAACTGGATGGCGGGAGGTGCAGCCGTTGCTGCTTGTGTAATTGGTGCAGTATCTGGCTTAGTACCTATTGGTTCTAGAGCGCCGCAACTGGCACAAAGACCACAAATAGAACCGATACAAACCTCCTCAGCGTCTATAATTCCACCTTCCCCGCTGATGGTGGGACTAAATAACCCGGTAATTGAAATTCCTAAAGCAGCAGTAGCTTCTCCAAAAAATCCAATCTATCCGGTACAACCACAACACCACGACTCCAAACAGGAAATAAACTAATCGCATTAACAGTTTATAGATAAGGGCTGTACTTTGCGGTTAAACCACAGCCACTCCACCAGCCATCAGGTTGGAGGAAGCCTCCTAACTGCTCAACTTGCTCTAGAGCCATTAAATAAACCCAAGCCCAACCCAGAGAGGTTGACTGTGGCTCATAAACCTCAATAGTTTGGCGATTATAGAGATTTTCTGATGGTTGTCTAGCGGGCTGGTAATTTTCCAGCACATCTAGCTCATTTAAAATCCTTGGGTTGGAAAAAGAGAGTAAATATCCGTAAACTTGGTTATCCCCTAGCGTCATCGCTGGGTAGCCCATTGGCAGAGCAAACAATTTGCCTTGTACAAAGGCTCTTTTGACATCAACTACTTTGCCAGCACAATATTTTTTATAGTTAGCTTCACCCGGTTTGAGTGTGCCGTAGACAAAAACTCGCACTAAATCAGAAAATTTTATATTTGATTCAACCATTTAAACCTTCATCAAATAACTCTTGCTATATCTGAAAGGGTTGCAGTTTGGGCATAATTCAAGCTGCTCCTCAATCGCACTTATATATAAATCTGTGAGTACTTGACCTACAATATAGGTTGACATATTGGGTTAACCCAATATGTATGGAGGCAAATAGAATTACAGACCCAGTAGGAGAATTTTTGGTGGACTACTCCCGATATAATCCAGCAGCGATTGAGGAAAAATGGCAAAAAACATGGGTAGACCTTGGTTTCGATAAAACACCAGCAGCTAGCAACAAGCCAAAATTCTACGCTCTTTCCATGTTCCCTTATCCATCAGGCAGCCTACACATGGGTCACGTCCGTAATTATACCATTACCGACGTAATTGCCCGCCTCAAGCGAATGCAAGGGTATCGGGTAATACACCCAATGGGTTGGGATGCCTTTGGCTTGCCAGCAGAAAATGCCGCCATTGACCGTGGTGTACCGCCAGCAAAGTGGACTTATCAGAATATAGTCCAGATGCGGCAGCAATTGCAGCGTCTTGGTTTATCCATTGATTGGGAATGTGAACTTGCTACCTGTTCGCCAGATTATTACAAGTGGACACAATGGATTTTCTTGCAGTTTTTGCAAGCAGGGTTAGCTTACCAAAAAGAAGCAGCAGTAAACTGGGATCCCATTGACCAAACAGTATTGGCAAATGAGCAAGTTGATAACGAAGGACGTTCTTGGCGTAGTGGGGCAATAGTTGAGCGCAAATTATTGCGGCAGTGGTTTTTTAAGATTACTGACTACGCCGAAGAATTACTCAATGACTTGGATAAGTTGACAGGTTGGCCGGAACGCGTCAAGTTGATGCAGGCAAACTGGATTGGTAAATCTACAGGCGCTTACTTAGAATTTCCTATCCTTGGAATAGATGAAAAAATCGCCGTGTACACCACGCGCCCAGATACCGTTTATGGTGTCAGCTACTTAGTGTTAGCACCAGAACATCCCTTAACAAAGCGTGTAACCACAAAAGAACAACAAGCAGCCGTAGAAGTTTTTATTAAAGAGGTTTCCAATCAAAGTGAGTTGGAACGTACCTCTGAAGATAAACCAAAGCGCGGTATCTCCACAGGTGGGGTGGCAATTAACCCATTTACAGGGGAAGAAGTGCCCATTTGGATTGCTGACTATGTACTGTATGAGTATGGTACTGGGGCAGTGATGGGTGTACCAGCACACGATGTCCGAGATTTTAAGTTTGCCAAAAATTACGATTTGCCAATTGATTTTGTTATTGCTTCCCCAGATGATGTTGCAGGTTTTGACTTAACTCCAACATCAGGGATTGATGAAGTCACACAACTCATCCAAATTGAATATAACCAGGCATACACTGAACCAGGAATTTTAATTAATTCTGGGAATTTTACTGGTATGGCTTCCACAGATGCTAAACAAGCAATAATTGAATACGCCGAACAACAAGGTTTTGGTAAAGTGCGGGTGCAATATCGCTTGCGGGATTGGTTAATTTCGCGGCAGCGTTACTGGGGCGCACCGATACCTGTAATTCACTGTCCCAACTGTGGAATAGTGGCAGTACCTGATAAAGATTTGCCTGTACAGTTACCAGAAGAAGTGGAATTTACTGGACGTGGCGGTTCACCTTTAACTCAGTTGGAAAGCTGGGTAAATGTGCCTTGTCCGACTTGTGGCACTCCTGCAAAGCGGGAAACCGACACGATGGATACTTTTATTGATTCCTCGTGGTATTTCTTACGCTTCCCTGACGCTAAGAATGAACAACAGGTTTTCGATTCCAGCAAAATTAACGACTGGATGCCAGTAGACCAGTATGTCGGTGGTATTGAACACGCGATTTTACATTTATTGTATTCGCGGTTCTTTACTAAAGTTCTGCGGGACAGAGGGTTACTGAACTTTGATGAACCCTTCCAACGCCTGTTAACTCAAGGTATGGTACAGGGTTTAACTTATCTAAATCCTAACAAGGGCGGCAAAGATAAATGGATTCCTTCTAATCTAGTAAATTCAGCCGACCCTCGTGACCCGCAAACAGGCGAACCACTGCAACGTCTCTACGCCACCATGTCTAAATCGAAGGGCAACGGTGTAGCACCAGAAGACGTAATTTCCAAATACGGTATAGATACAGCGCGGATGTTCATCTTATTTAAAGCGCCGCCAGAAAAAGACCTGGAATGGGATGAAGCCGATGTGGAAGGACAATTCCGCTTTTTAAATCGGGTTTGGCGTTTGGTGACAGATTATGTTGCAGCTGGGGTATCCCGTAAGCAAGCCCAACTCGCTGATTTAACTAAGGCAGAAAAGGAATTGCGACGGGCGATTCACACGGCTATTCAAGCGGTGACAGAAGATGTGGAAGACGAATATCAATTCAACACAGCTATATCAGAATTGATGAAGTTGAGTAACGCCCTAACTGATGCCGACAGTAAGAATTCACCAATTTACGCGGAAGGTATTCGGACTTTAGTGGTATTGCTAGCACCATTTGCACCACACATTGCTGATGAATTGTGGCATTTATTGGGTGAAAGCAATTCAATTCACACTCAAACTTGGCCGTCATTTGACCCGGCTGCTTTGGTAGCTGATGAAATCACTTTAGTGATTCAAATCATGGGTAAAACTCGCGGCTCGATTCAAGTACCAGCACAAGCAGATAAAGCAGCGTTGGAGAAATATGCCCGTGAATCAGAAATTGCCCAACGTTACATCGAAGGTAAGGAGATTAAAAAGGTAATCGTCGTACCTGGAAAGTTGGTGAATTTTGTAGTTAGCTAAGTACAGCTTTGCTTAAAATCGTGGCGAATTGAGGGTTGAGATTTCAACGCAAAGTGGAGGCAGCGCGTTGCGGGGGTTCCCACGCCACTTGCTTTATGCCGGGGAACCCGTCCACCGCAGTGGCTCCCCGTTGTAGCGACTGCCCTCGCGCAGAGGGAAGCGCAGAGGTACGCAGAGAATTTACTACGAATTAATTAAATGTTGTACTTAGCAATCGATAAAATTGTAAATATAGCCTGACCAAACATCAAAGGATTTACATCCGTGACACTCAAAGAGTTAGAACAACAACTTCTTGCCCTCAGTCCTGGTGAAAAATTGCAGGCTATACATTTACTTGCTCAAAGTTTCGGCAACCATTGGCAAGGAATTGAAAAAACTCCTAGAGTCTGTGGTGGAGAGGCTTGCATCGCTAAAACTCGTATTCCCGTTTGGGTACTTGTGGAAGCTCGCGGTCTTGGATATAGTGATGCTGACCTTTTGACGAGCTATCCAACCATTACAGCTACAGATTTAGCTAATGCTTGGGTATATGCAGAAGCTCATCCCGATGAAATCGAATTGGTAATTGAGCGTAATGAGGTTGCCTAGTCGATGGTATGATTTTACGCAGATGAGCAGTTTCCGTTTCCAGTTGTGCAATTATTACGCGCTTTGGGACATGATGTTTTGACAGTTAAAGAAGCAGAAAATGCAGACAAAGGTATACCTGATGAGGAAGTACTAGCATTTGCCATAAGTCAAGAACGCTCAATATTAACTATCAACAGAGTTGATTTTATCCGTTTGCACCGTCGTGATTCTAGCCACTTTGGTATTATTGTTTGCACGAACAATCGTAATTGGGAACAGTTTGCAGCACGGATAGATGAGACTGTGACAGCAGAAGAACCGTTGCAAGGAAAACTAATTCGTGTGGTACGTCCAGTCACTTAAAATAATTCGTAATGACGCTCCTGCGTCGCTCTAAGCGTTGGCGCAGCCTCTCGTAGAGAAGGCTTTACGCTGCGCTAACGTAATTAAGTTTTGAAACGGGGATTTAGATTCCTGCCTAACATAGTTACGGCTTTTAGAAGCGGGGGATTTAAACCCCCAGAATTGCTTAAAAAGTTTTGATGGAATGCACAAATGCTAAAGTGATCAAGTATGTGTTGCAACAATTTTTATAACAGTAGCCTCTTTTTCTGGTATATGTGTATTTAAAAACATATGTATTATTTTCCAGAGGAGTTAAACTGTTTTATTTATACACGAAAAAGCGCTTGAGAGTTTTGCTCACTCAAGCGCTTTTTCGTAAAAGCTTATACCAACTCACTCGTTTGATGCAACATTCAAAATCTGCAACGCCCCCTTATTAGGGAGCATTGCGAGGATAACTTGTAACAAACATGTGGTGAAATGGTATCACTCCTTGCACTAACTAAGAATATCTCTTTTACAAGAAAATCAGGCATCTAATGAGTGACAGTTTATGAACTGAACACTAGTTAAAAACGACTCACCATGAATGGTAATTAACGGAACTAAGCACAACTGTAGCAAGTTTATAAGCATAGTATAAAAACTTATAATTGATTGGCGTAGACGTAGCTCGTCTTAAGCATCGCTTACCTCTGAGTAAAATCTTAAAATGTGCAGCAATTAACAGCATAATACTTCAGGTTTTGCAGTAAATAAACCGGAAAGTATTAGTAAAAAATCGCCCTCAAGTAAGCGGGAGATGGCTTAGATACTGGCATAAAAGCGATTTAGACTGCAATAAATTATTACTTACTCAATAGATAGAGCTATTCTTTAGAGAATGGCAACCGAAGAATAAATCTTCCGCCCAAGCAGATTGAAAACTTTGGGTTAGGTATCTTTTATCTCTTAGCAAAAGATGACATCTAACTCTTCCGCATAGTGTAAGCGGTTACTTCCTTCGTTGAAGCAAAATATAGCTTTTTACCGACGATTCCCACGATATTCAACTTGATTTTGCGTGTTTTTATAAAAACAACAGAGGCATATAGATAAGATTTAAGAATTTATCATACCTGTGCCTAAAATTGTAAGATTTTATAGCGGTTCTCACTCCGGTGCAATAAAGTCTGAACCTCACCCCGTATTTGCTTACGCAAACACTCCCCTTTCCTTAGCAAGGAGAGAGGTTGAGGGTGAGGTTTAAAAATGTACTTCATGCAAACCAGAACTGCTATAGATAAACGCTTCACTCTTGGCTAAAACAGCTACTCCTCTACGAGCAGAAGCCTTAACCTAGCGTCTAAGTGTATGGTAAGATTGCCTGGAACAGAAGTTTTATTTGAGTTGGAGTCTGGTATAAATTGCAAAGGTCAAGCTGACCGTTAATTAACTCCCACGATACGATACTTTTCCTATGGATTTGGAAAATATACAACAAATCTGGTAACGATCTGAGTGTAATTTTTAGATAAATATCTAGAATTTGCTACCAGACCAAACCAACTCCCCACAATTTTGACTTTTATTTGACTTTTAGGATAGAAACATGAACGATAAGCTGATGCTAATGATTCCAGGTCCAACCCCGGTACCAGAAGCTGCCTTACTGGCATTAGCCAAGCACCCAATTGGACACCGCACCAGTGAATTTAGCAACATATTGGCAGAGGTGACGGAAAACCTCAAGTGGTTGCACCAAACTCAAAGTGATGTGCTAACGCTGAATGTAAGTGGTACAGGTGCTGTAGAAGCTGGAATAATTAATTTTCTCTCTCCAGGCGATCGCATTTTAGTTGGTTCTAATGGTAAATTTGGCGAACGCTGGGTAGAAGTTGGCCAAGCCTACGGTTTGAATGTAGAAGAAGTTAAGGTGGAATGGGGAAAACCCTTAGACCCCGCAGTATTTGCTGAAAAACTTCAAGCAGATACCCAAAAGCAAATTAAAGCCGTAATCATTACCCACAGCGAAACCTCGACGGGTGTGTTGAATGATTTAGAAACCATCAACCGCCATGTCAAAGAACACGGTGAAGCTTTAATTATCGTTGATGCTGTGACGAGCTTGGGTGCGTTCAATCTACCCGTGGATGCTTGGGGTTTGGATATAGTCGCCTCCGGTTCCCAAAAAGGCTATATGATTCCGCCGGGATTGGGTTTTGTCTCCGTCAGCCCCAAAGCTTGGGAAGCTTACAAAACTGCGAAGCTACCGAAATATTATTTGGACTTAGGGAAATATCGCAAAGCCACAGCCAAAAATACAACTCCATTTACTCCGCCTGTGAACTTGATTGTAGCGCTGCACACCACGTTGCGAATGATGAAAGAGGAAGGCTTGGAGTCAATATTTGCTCGACATGAACGGCTTAAGAATGCTACCCGCGCCGCCATTCAAGGGTTAAATTTACCCCTGTTTGCAGCAGATAGTTCTGCTAGTCCAGCAATTACGGCTGTAGCGCCACAGGGAATTGAATCGGATAAGATTCGGTCATTGATGAAAAAACGTTTTGATATTGCCCTAGCAGGTGGTCAAGACCATTTGAGTAATAAGATTTTCCGTATTGGTCACTTGGGCTTTGTGAGCGATCGCGATATCCTTAGCTGTATAGCATCCTTAGAAGTTACCCTAGCAGAACTTGGCTACGAAGACTTCACGCCCGGAGCTGGTATAGCGGCAGCAGTTAGAGTGTTTAGTCAGTCCTAAGTAGTTAGTATTAAATTAAAAGAGCGAGTTAAATTATTAACTCGCTCTTTTAATTTGTGTATAAATGAGTAGGAACGCCAAGAGTCAATAGACCTATATATCAACTTTCGCACAAGGTAAAGTGGATGTGACATCCTTCAATTCTCCTAAATGATACCAAGTTGCCCTAAATAGTATTATTTGCTCTAAAGACAGTCGCACACCATCTCTGATACTAAACAAGACTAACTTTAGTAACTTAGCATGATACCAAATTGGCATAAATAATATTAGCCTTATGGTAGAGACTTTTAATCCAAAATCTAAAATCTAAAATTGGTATTATCTATGCCGTCTCCAGCCAATCATAAATTTGGTCTAACTCCTCTAGAGTAATTAACCCATACTGCCAAAGAATCATTGCCAAAGGACCCGGGTCTTGCTCCCGATGCCGAAGTGCCACCGCCAGCGATGCTGTGGAAATTGCCAAATCTTCTTGCAAAAAATGAATCAGTCGAGAATATTTTGATGGTGACATTTGTATTTCACCTCCTTGTGTAGAATGTATTGTCATATATTAGTTCACCATTGCTCGGTAGCCAGTAGCCAGTATTTTATCTGTCACTGTGCTGTTCTCGGCTATACATCCCAGCACAGTGTTTTTGATTTGCCTTCATAAAGAGACTTCTCACAGAAGGTTTGAGAAATAGAAATTTTTGTACAAATCATCTGCTCAATTTTCAAGCAGTATTTTTACTTAGTTAAATTGCCTCCATCTTGCTTACTGTTGTGCGTTATTTAATTACACATGTAGTAACAAAGATTCCATAGCCTATACTCTCTTATTGGCGACTATTTACACTTACGCCCAAGGGAATATTTTTGCCAAACCTCAAGACCGCAATTTCAGGTTGGAGACAGGAAAATTTTACATTATTACCACAGTTTTTAAATATTAGCGTTACAGATGACTTTTTCACCACAAGACGTGACATTTTTTACAAAAAAAACATAATTCCCGATAGTATAGGCTTTGGGCAGAACAACTATCCAAATCTTTATCTTTGCGAAGCACCGAAGTCTCAAAACTCAATTTTGACGGTATCGCCCACTTTTAACTTCAATTCCGCAGCTCTTCCAGAACGAAGTTCAATCACCTTATCGATTGGTGTCTTGGGGCCATAGGTAGGACAAGGCTCACTTGTACAAGGAGGTGCAGAAGCCTGGATATATTTAACCACACCGTTTTGTAAAAATACCATATCCAAGGGCACAGGTACATTTTTCATCCAGAAACTAACTGGTTGTGGTGAAGGGAATCCAAATAGCATCCCCCGGTCATCTGGCAAAGCTGGTCGATACATCAAGCCCATCGCTTGCTGTTGTGGTGTCTTTGCCACTTCTAGCTGAATCGTTGTGCCATTAGGAAGGATGGCTTTAGCAGAAATTGGTAGTGTTTGACCTAAGCTCTCTGGTGCTGGAGTTTGAGAACTAGATGTGGGGATGGGAGGTTTAGCTGTTGTTGGCACAGAACACCCCATTAGGAAAATACTCAGCAAAATTGAAAGCAAACTGAGCCGACGAGTCATAATTATTTCTGATTTCGTAATTTAGATTTCAATTTTACAGAATTTAAGCTAGAAAACCCACGGCTTTTATTCGTCCTGTAATCCACAGACGTTTTCAACCTCAATTAACAAGACTTGGGGCGAAATCCCTTTGTTAAAGGTAGGCAAACTTTCGCTACAGTTGTACTAGGATTCTCTTAAAACGTACCCTACACCTCGCACCGTTTGAATGAGCCGCTTTTGACCTTCATCTTCAATTTTTAGGCGCAAGTAGCGGATGTACACTTCAATTACATTTGACTCACCCAGAAAGTCATAACCCCAAACGTTTTCTAAAATTTGTTCGCGGGTTAACACCTCACGCGGATGTTCCATTAAGAATTTTAATAGTTCAAATTCTTTCATTGTTAAGTCTATTGCCCGTCCGCCATGTATAGCACGGCGAGTTGCGATATCTAAAATTAGCTCCCCAAAGCGTAACTGCTCTGTGGTATCCACATCAGGTTTTAAGTAGAGCCGAATCAACTTCAAAAAGTCTTCTGAGCGGTAAGGCTTGAGGATGTAATCATCCGCTCCAGCTTCTAGACAAGCTACCCGATCATCGACTGTATCCCTTGCCATTAAAATCAATACAGGCGATCGCATACCAGTGCTTCTCAGATTTTTGCACAATGAGAGTCCTGATTCTCCTGCTAGCATCCGGTCTAAAACAATTAAAGCAGGCTGGCGATCGCGACAGTGTTGTAAACCACTGGTTGCATCATGAGCCAAAATTGATTCATAGCCGGCTTCTTGCAAATCGCAAGAAAGCTGATTTGCAAGGCTCTCATCGGTTTCAATCACCAAAACGCAGGGACTTGGAGCAACTGTCATAACAATTTGAGATATTGGATTTGGAATTGTAAAGATATTCCAGAGAAAATCTTTACATCAGTTAAAAGTGCAATTACGAGTTTTTAGTGATGGAGCAATCCTGATTTGACACGCTGCTAAGAATCTTTTAGCACGTTCAGGTGTCAGCCATCGAATTCTCCGATGCAATCTTAATAACTAACTCCAAATACCATTCCTACACCAGTAATTCTGGAAGGAAATTAGCAAATTGGGTAGAGGGGCATGGGGCATAGGGTATGGACAATAAATAGGGCGATGTAGCTTTAGCTTGCCGCGGGTAGGAGTGAGGGAGAAGAATTAATAACCAATGCCCAATGCCCAATACTACGGTAATTCTACCGAAGTTGGTTTAGCAATATGTGGTAAACCCCAACCTAATTTTTCTCGCAGAATTCGGAAAAACTCAGGCGGTTGCAGGCGAATAAATCGGACACTATATTGCGATCGCTCCATATATACTCTATCTTCTGGTAGTACATAACACCCTCCATTCCCATCTACTACCATCACCAGTCGAGGAATGTTGACTGGGTGGATGTTGACCGAATCAGTATCTGGAAATACCAATGCTCTAGAAGCTAGGGAATGGGGACAAATGGGTACTAGCTGTAAAACAGGTACGCCAGGAGTCACAACTGGACCACCAGCACTTAATGAGTAAGCTGTAGAACCAGTAGGCGTAGAAACAATCACACCATCGGCTGCAATATCTACTGGTGCATGACGCCCTATAGCAATTTCAAAATGGCACATAGAGGTCAAAGGTTCCCGGTGCAGAACCATCTCATTCAAGCAGAGGGCTTCCCACAATACTGCTTCTCCCCGAAACACTTTGACGGTGAGCATGGCTCGTTCTTCAATTTCATACTCACCCGCCATCACCTGTTCTAGTGCTTGGGGCAGTTGATTCAGGAAGGTTTCCGTTAAAAATCCCATGTGGCCAGTATTCACTGTTAGCAGTGGAATACCAGAGGGGGCTACCTGACGAGACGCTGCTAAAACAGTACCGTCTCCCCCTAACACCACTGCAAATTCCATATCTGAGTCAAAACCAGGGGGTGTCAGACCGTCAATGGGGGTATGGCATACAGGACTATCTGGGTTAGAGTAGCCCAATATTCCACCGATACTTGATGTGATACACACATCCCAACCGGCAGTGGTTAGTTTGTCTTTCAACTCGATAGCGACACGGCCCGCTATCGGTTTAACGTCATTGTAGATAATGCCTGCTTTCGGCACACTCAAATATCCAAGTTTAGGCGGTGCTCTTTATTATGTAATCCTTACACATTTTGGCCATGTAGTCATTAATTTAGAGCCAAATATCCAGAGTCTAGAGTTTAACGACTAATGTTTATTTTGTAATGATTATTGACTATTGGCTTTTGAAGACTGTTTAAAAGGAGTTTTTTTAGGTTTCTGCTTCTTATTTTTATTTTTCTGGTAGTCTACCTCTTTGAGCTTCTTCATAATTCGGCTGAAGTACTCTTGTAGATAGCTTTCTAGAGTCGTGGTTTGTTGCTGATCTAAACCAAAGACTGTGTACACTTCATCCATTGAGGCATTTAGCTGTTTACCACTAGCCAATACTTCTGTAAACGCTAGCCTGTCTGCTACGTTCCATCCCCACTGAAAGAACCGCATTAAGCCCCGCACAGCACGCAGTAAGCTTATTGGCATCCGTGTAACCCTGGCGTCTTTTCCAGATAAGCGTTCGCACAGGTTGATGATTTCTTCTGCACTCCATGCACGAGTCCCGACTACAGGAAAAGCTTGGTTTTCCGTTTCGGGCACACTCAATGCTCGAATAGCAAACTTAGCAATGTCTTGAGTGTCCATATAGGCGATGGGAGAAGAATTACCAGTTACCCAAACTGGCTGTCCTTCCAAAATGGGAATCCCATACTGACCAATTAACCCTTGCATAAACCCAGCTAGCCGCAAGATGGTATAATTCAACCCACACTCAGTTAAATATAGTTCTGTACACCGCTTAATTTCCATTAGCGGCACTTCTGGATATTTATCAGCATCTAAAATCGAAAAGAAGACAAAACGCTCTACACCTGCTGCTTTTGCTGCTTGAATCAATGCTACTTTCCCGTCCCAGTCAACTTGTTTTATACTCAGTGAATCTGTAGGACGAGATGTTGACGCATCAATAACTTGGGTTACACCAACTAAAGCTTCGGCTAGGGTATCGGGGTAACGTAAATTTCCCGGTACGAGTTCTGCACCCCATTCTTTGAGAAAAGCTGCTTTTTTACTGCTCCGAACAAGACAGCGTACTTTATATCCCTCATCGATTGCCCGACGAGCCACTTGTCTTCCTAAGGTGCCAGTGGCACCGACGATTAATAATGTCATGAGGGTTGTAATAAATTTTAATGTTTTATGAAAAGAATGTTATCAGAATAACCTATGCAAACAAAAGTTTACATCTTTTCTCAGAAAATCGTTTGTTATGGACAGACTCATGAGAAAATAGCTGTCCGGTAAACGGACAAGCTTTTTTCCCAGTTAGCGAGAAGTATGAACGCCAGCTTGGGGCGAACAGAACTTTTCAAAGCAGAGGAAAACCTCTTCCCTCTCAATAGCCAATTACCGTAAGGATTATTCTTCTGTGCCTTGAATTTTCAGTAACAATGCGCCTAAGCCCCAGCCCACAAAGATTAAACCGAAGGACAATATAGCTGCATTCAAAATTTCGCCGCCCATTGGTGTGATTCTCCTTATGCAAATTAGTGTGTGTAAACTAGGTCTAATAAAAGCTCTTGAATTGTTGCTGTAGGATTAGACCTGTGTAAATAATTTTAAACTAGTTTAGCAAGTAATCCCTACTCGCTTGGGGGGCAATCCTTACTGTAGAGCGCAAGATGAGGGGGATGGAGAAAAAATTAATGATAATAATTATGAATAAATTTTATGTATGAAAATAATCAAGGTGATTTAGTGAATTTTAGCAAAAAGAATCGCCCACGTTTGGCGCTGACGCTCGGAGATCCGGCGGGGATTGGGCCGGAAGTGATTTTGAAAGCTTTAGCAGAGCCGGAAATTAGTAAAAAATACGACGTAACAGTGGTGGGTAACGGGGCTTTGCTGGTAAAGGCTTATCACAAACTGAATTTAATCGAGAATTTAGCCCTTTTGGCAAATCCAGACGAGTTGTCAGTGATTGATGTGCAGTTGGGTGGGGAAATTAAAGATCAAATTATCGCTGGAACAGGTAATGCGGCTAGTGGTGCGGCTAGTTTTGCCTATATGGAATGTGCGATCGCTCAAACACTCGCTGGTAAATTTGATGCTATTGTCACAGGGCCGATCGCTAAATCTGCTTGGAAAGCCGCCGGGTATAATTATCCAGGGCAAACAGAACTTTTGGCGCAAAAATCAGGTGTTGACCGTTTTGGGATGTTATTTGTAGCGCGATCGCCTCATACTAATTGGACACTCCGCACTTTACTTGCCACCACACATATTCCCTTACGTCAAGTAGCCGATACATTGACACCGCAATTGCTGACACAGAAATTGGATTTACTGGTGGAGTGCTTGGAGAAAGATTTTGGGATAGAAAATGGGAGAATTGCGATCGCAGGTTTAAATCCCCACAGTGGCGAACAGGGACAACTTGGACATGAAGAACAAGATTGGTTAATTCCGTGGTTAGAGCAAGAGCGGCAAAGCAGACCAAAATTACAGTTAGATGGACCAATACCGCCAGATACGATGTGGGTTAAACCTGGTCAAGCTTGGTATGGAAATTCTTTAGTACAAAATCCTGCTGATGCTTACTTGGCACTTTACCACGACCAAGGCTTAATTCCTGTGAAGCTGATGGCGTTTGATCGGGCAGTTAATACTTCTATTGGTCTTCCTTTCGTTCGGACTTCACCGGATCACGGAACAGCATTTGATATTGCGGGTAAGGGGATTGCTGATGCTACGAGTATGAAAGCTGCGATACATTTAGCGGCTGAGTTGGTGAGTCAAAGGTTGGCGGCGAGAAAACTATGAATTATTTCATGATTTATAACTAGATTTGTCCAAAGAATTATGGAAGTCCAACCAAGAGAAATTAGGAATTATCTGACAGTAGATGGAAAAAATATTTTTGATGAGTGGCTTGATTCTCTGCGAGATAGAAAAGCAAAAGCTAAAATAAGAGCCAGACTTGACCGAGTTGAAGATGGTAATTTAGGTAATTGTAAGTCAGTTGGAGAAGGTGTTTTTGAATTGAGAATCGACTATGGGCCAGGCTACCGCATATACTTTGGACAAGAAGGTATAACAATTATTATTCTTTTATGTGGTGGAGATAAAAGCACTCAAAAACAAGATGTTGATAAAGCTCAGGAATATTGGAAAGACTATAGGAGTAGAGATAATGCCTAAAAGTGCAAGCTATCATGAAGGACTAGTTAAACATCTCCAAGATCCATTAGAAGCAGCATCTTATATCGAAGTAGTTCTAGAAGAGGGCGATCCTAGAATGTTAGGAAAAGCACTCAGGAATGTAATTGAGGCACAGGGTGGAATTGATCAGTTTCCAGCGCAAGTTAAACAATCCTATGAGCAACTTGACTTGATGTTATCTGAGCAAGGAGAAATTGAATTTTATTGTCTGAGGAAATTACTGGATGCATTGGGATTACAGCTAGCAGTAACAGTGAAGTCAGCATGAGGTGATTTTTTAAGGACAGTTTAAATCGCTCAGTCTTATACCTTCCCAATTTATTTTTACAATTTATAAATTCCGCCTTGAAGTTATTTACTAATTTTGAGGGAAGATAATTTGCATATCCCAGTCATTCACTAGTTGTTTGTCTGGTTTTTTTGTTTCCTAATTATGGAAACTGTAATTTAACAGTATATATGAAAATTATAATTTATTACTTTAACTCTTTGACTTTATCATCGAACCTATTTTCTAGCTTCAAGTAAAGGTGATTTATTAATACCAGTTATCTGTTTCTCGGACGACTGGTATTTATTTTTTGTGCTTTTGTGGTTAGAGAAAGAATAGGCTAACGCCTAAAGGGAATGAATAAAAGAAATAAAGAGTTGTACTGCAATCCTCATGGAGTGACATAGACTTTAATATTTTTTTTGGAAAGCTTCGCGCTGAAGAAATAAAGAGAGGCTAACGCCTGGAGAAAATGAATATTAGAGTGTTCTACCTCAATACGCTTGGGGTGGAACAGCCTTTAATATCTTTTTTAAAACGCTTCGCGCTGACGGTAGGTGTAATTAGTTTGATTTGCAGAGTTAAAATTTTCAGGAGTTAATAATGAACTTAATTGAAACTATTGGATATGTTCGTACTGACCTTCAAAGTCTTCATGATTGGACTAATCATCAATTTGGCATGAGGTCAATGTCTTCTAGTCGGGTTGCTTTTGGTCGAACTCACAAATGGTTTGGATACGAGGTAATACTACTAAAGCCTAATGCGAAAATCAAGAAAGGACATTGGGATGCCAGGGTTAATCGACTTGGTGATCGCATTCTTCCAGGATGGGATTGTGCCTTACTCTGCCATTATCCTCCAGGTGTTGGCATGAAACCACACTATGACCACCCCGTTTTTGAACCTCTGGTAGGATTAGTCAATATTGGACATGCTACTTTCCGCATCGGTAATCAGGAACATAAGCTTGAAGATGGTCAGGTTATCAAGTTTGATTCTAGTATTCTCCATGAACTACTTCCGGTTGTATCTGAACGCTGGTCTTTGTCCTTTCGCCGGATTAAGCCACACTAACTACGGTTCTAAACCTATCTAATCCCTTCCCTGTAAGGATTATAGGGCTGTTCTTGTATCGCTGATGTCACTCTATATTAAATCTTTGTAACTTGCGCTCCCATCGGAAAAACAAACTTTCTCCATCCACCTCATCTGTCTCTTCACTTTCATTAATGAGGTCTTGGTTTTTCTCCTCTAATTCGCGCATATACTGCCTGAGTATACCCCCAACAGCGATCGCTCTACTTTTATGCAGTTGACGGGTTAACTCTAAAAACCATTCTCTATCACCCACCAAATCTGACTCTTTCACCTGATACTTGAGAATTTCTGGGATAAGTAGTGATGGGTTATGATGTTTTGCGATCGCGCTAGTATGAACAACAGGCTGGTAATCAATCCGTAAGCACTGCTGCCACAACACTACCCATTTGGCATGAGAAAGATACCCATGACTAAAATACGAAGGCGGCACCATTGCCAAAATATGTAAATGCGGGTGTGCTGAGACTCCATCTCTACCTTTAGTTACTTCGATAGACTTCACCCAACCTTTCGCAGGCCATGCTTTCAATTCAGTGAATCGCTTAAAAGCTTTATTTATCAAATTCAAGTTTTCCCTGAGTTCCTCAATCTGGCAATTTCTTACAGTCAAGGTGACAAACAGCCAACGGTACTTGGGGTAATCAGTGGCAACCTGTGGGAGAATTTTGTAAGCTCTTGCTTTCCACATCAGCGATCGCCGCCACTGACAAACCGGACAGTGACGAACCCTACAGAATCGGGCATCTGATAGCTTTAACTTGAGAATACCTTCTGATTCGTCTGGCACTAATTGAAACTTCAGCAACTCGGAACATATTCTCATCCGCCAAGCATACTGCTGAAAATAATCTTCGTCTGCTTTGGCATAATAATGCAAGACTTTATCAGTATTACTTCTGTGCTTGTCCCAGATTTTACCTATAGGCGAAACTTCGGTTAAGCTCTGTATATTTTGATTTTGTTGGAACTTATTTTGAGACGATACATTAAAAGCAATAAAGTTACTGTCTGAGACTTGAGCAAACACGAAATCACCAAATTAGTTTGTATCGACGCCTCAAATTAACGCAAGTTATACGGTCAAGCCTCAGTAAAAATATTTAGGAAATTCGAGTTTTCCTTGAGTTTCTGAATCTGTCGATTATTAAAAGCAATTTCGTCTTTGTCCGACCATAGATAGCCTTGACCCGGAAAATATGTCAGATTACTTGAATAAGTACCAAAAGTCTGACAGGAAAACCATACTAATGAGAATTTGGGCTACTACTGCTGTGCTAGCTTCTTCTTGGCTAATATCTGGGGTGATAGGTTCTGAGCCAATCAACGCTACTTCTGTTTTGGTACAAAATGCCATATCATCTCCTGTGCCAACAAATACAAAACAGATTACTGTTAGTAACACCGAGTTCGGGCTGAGGAGAGTTGACTCCAAAGGGAACGTTACTATTTTACAGGCAACAAAAGTGCCACTTCAAGAAGGAAACGCCTATGGATGGCGGATTAAACTCAAAGACTACCAAGGTGAAGTGAAATGGCGTGAAGTCTTGCGTTTACCAAAACCTCCAGTAACTTGGGGTACAGATAACGGTGAAGACTTCTCAATGTCAGCAGACGGCATGACATCTGTGACGCGACGTACACAGTCGGCTCCAGAGGGTGTGATTGAGAATTTTTGGACGATTACTCCTGGCGATCCGCTTGGTAAGCATAGAATAGAGGTCTATATTGATGACCGTTTAATTAGTACTTTCGAGTTTGAAATTATTCCAGTAAAGCAGATATAAAAGGGTTGAGCATTGGGCATTAATTATTTGTCCCCCTACCCTCTACTCCCCTTAACCTTAAGCTGAAGAGTATCTTAGAGATAGAAGTTTGATTCTTGTTCGGTGGTGATCAATGAATACAGAGGAATTCCTGCGATTGATTGAAAAGCAGCGCTCATGTCCTCAGACACTGCCAAAAGGGCTGCAAGCAATGTGGTATGACAAAAAAGATGATTGGAGCAAAGCTCATGAAATAGTTACAGATGCCAAAGATGTCGATAGTGCCTGGGTTCATGCTTATCTGCACCGCAAAGAAGGCGATTTGAACAATGCCCATTTCTGGTATCAACGTAGTGGTCAGCCAGAGTTCCAAGGAGAATTAAGCCAGGAATGGGAAGAAATAACTTCTGTATTACTAAGGAAGGTGAACACAACGCATGAATGCTGAGGAATTAAAGCGGCGTTTTGCCGCAGGAGAAAGATATTTTCCAGGAATCAACTTGAGTAGCTACAAACTAATTGGAGCCTATTTACCTGGAATCAATTTATGGGGATCTGACTTGAGTGGAGCTAACCTAGCAAAAGCTAAACTCTGGGGAGCAGATTTGAGTAGAGCCAATCTAGCCAAAGCGAACTTGACCAGAGCTAATTTAAGTGGTGTCAAACTGAATGAAGCAAATCTCCGAGGAGCGAAACTTAACTATGCCAAGTTGTATGGAGCGAATCTGACTGGCGCTTACTACGATGAAAGCACGCGGTTTTCTAGAGGTTTTGACCCCATTAGTAGAAATATGCGGAAGGTGTGAAGGAGACTCGGTACTGGGTATTGGGGACTGGGTATGGGTACTGGGAAAAAGTTTTTAAAATTGGTGGTTGCTCTTACCCACCACCATAATTTTTCAATTTGGCATCCAATCCCCAGTCCCCAGTCCTTTTTAAAGAACTGATTTTGATATTTGTTGATATGAGCCATCTAACATAGACGATATCAACATTTGTTCAAAGACTTTGGAAAGAGCAGTTTGAAAACGCTGACGATGCTTGAGTTTGAAAAAAGGTCGAACTATTTCTGCGTAGGTGTAGCCCGCCGTAGGCATCGCACCGTTATCCTTTTTATTATCAATCACTCGAATTGCTCGCAGAGTTCCCAATTGTATTTCTTTTTTGACCATCAACTCAGAAATTCCAATTGCACCGACACCATGTTCGATCGCTGCTTTTGTCATCTCTCCACTATTGAATACTAAAATTACATTCAATTCACTGAGATTGATTCCCCAACTTTGGAGAGCTTCTTCAAACCTTTGCTGGGTTCCAGAACCTGGTTCTCTCATCACCCAAAGGGTTTTAGTCAATTGGTTTAAATCAATTTCTCCCAACTCAAACCAAGGGTGTTTTTGACCTACCACAATTTGCAAGCGATCGCTCCCTACTATCTCGTAATCTAGAGTACTCTGGAGCGCTGGTTTAATATCTCCTTCCACCAAGCCCAAATCAAACTGTCCTGTTGCTGTTCCGACACAAATCTCTTCTGTATTGGCTAGGCTACAGTCAATCTGAATACCGGGATATCTGCTCTTAAACTCACTAATCTTACTTGGTAGCCAATAGTTACCAATTGTTAGACTTGACCCTAATCTCAACTCACCCTGTTGCAGATTATTCAATTCTCGCAATCCCCTTTCAGTCAAGGAGACTTGATCAAGAATTTTTTGCGCTTCCACTTGCAATAATTTACCAGCTTCAGCAATCTCAATATGGCGACCAATCCGATGGAACAGTTTCACACCGTATTCTTGCTCTAAGTTGTGGATTGCTGCGCTGACGGCAGGTTGTGTAATATAAAGCTCCTCTGCTGCGCGAGTAAAGTGTAAGTGCTGCGCCACAGCCAGAAAGATTTTTAGCTGCTCAAGCGTCATTCCTGCCATTTATGGTATCCCTACAACTTGGTGTCAAAATTTCAATCACTTCCATTTATCATTTTGACAAACAAAAGCATTTGATTCTATCGGTTAGTTTGACTAAAGTATAAACCAAGGCTTCTGCACGGTCTTAAATATCCAAGCAGAGAGCAAAAGAAGCAGAGGAGTAATCAATGCCCCATGCCCAACTTCTAATTTCCAAGCATGAAAATAAGGACTTTCACAAATGAGCGGTTTAGTAACTGCAATTACCACAGGGATTACGGCATTCAGCGCTACCAACATCGATGATATTGTCATTCTGACGTTGCTTTTTTCACAAATCAATAAGACGTTTCGCAGTCGCCACATCGTTGCTGGTCAGTATCTCGGTTTTGCTGTATTGATCCTTGCTAGCCTTCCCGGTTTTTTTGGTGGACTAATTATACCGCAAGACTGGATTAGACTACTTGGTTTAATGCCAATAATCATTGGTGTAAATAGTTTACTAAAACGCGAAGAGGATTCACCAGAGGAAGCCGAAGAAGAAATCGAGCCGTCTTGTCCCTCTGTAATTGCCAGCTTTCTCTCTCCGCAAACATACAATGTAGCTGCGATCGCCTTTGCCAACGGTAGTGATAATATCAGCGTCTACGTGCCCTTGTTTGCCAACTCTGAATTAGATAGTCTGCTGGTAATACTAAGTGTATTCTTTTCATTAGTAGGTGTATGGTGTTATACCGCTTATAAATTAACCTACTTGCCTGCGATCGCTCAATTTTTAACAGAGAATGGCAATACTTTTGTGCCTTGTATATTGATTGGACTAGGTATATTTATTGTTACAGAAAATGTTACTTGGACTCTTTTATCTGTAGTTTCTAGTTATATATTTTCATTGATTTTAGGGTTCAATACTCAATCGTCGAGTGAAGATAAAGAAAAAATAAGTATCTAAAATAGAGGTGCATCATGAATTTTCTGGTCAAAATTAATTCAAAACTGCAAAAAATATTATCCATCAATAGGAATAAAAAGATGAAAATCTGGAAATCTCTGCTAATTGTCTTGATAATTGTCGCTAATCTAGCCTTTGCTCAACCTTCTTTTGCTGATAGACCAAAATTTAGCAAAAACCCTGACTATATCGAAGTAACTAAAGCTCTGAACGAACTATCTCAGACAAAAGAAAAAGATGCCCAAACTCAAGTTGAAGGTCTTACACAAGAAGAAATTCAAAACAGAATCGATGAATTAACACTGCAAAAATATGCTTTAGAGGCAGGAAATACCTGGGGGCAATGTCGTAACGAAACAAGTAAAACTTTAGGGGTCTACGGCAAAAACCCAAAAGCTGACGATGACGATGAGAAATCCTCATACGATAATGAGCTTTATTTTTTAGCGCCTGGTCAAACTACTCAAAATAAATGGGATTGTGATGGCATCTATCTACCGAGTGATGTCAACGTAGCAAATTTCAGTTCTAGTCCAAATGGTCAAGGCCAAGAATTGACAGGACCGGCTGCTATCAAGATACTTGATGGAACTCAGTTGGTGATTAAGACGAATCCAGATACTGCTGCGATTGAATTGAATGTTCCTACTGTGAAGGTTCTTAACAGCAATACAGCTAACTGGTTTATCCCAAATATATCGCAGGCTCTCATAGATACACGAGTTCCTAATGCGCCTAGCAATCAGTCTTGAAATAAAACGGTATAGTCTATTTTTGAATGATTGTTCTCAATTTAAATAGATTAACAGCCAAAATCAGAGGAGAAACCTGACTGCACTGGAAAACACCTCTCTGGTCTTGGCTGTTTTCTTGAATTTATCTATCCTCAATCTCAGGCTTGTTTTATTTAGATATCTGCATTAAAATAAATTTTGAATTTGAAAAAATGTACAATCACAATAAATACATTTCATTAGCGCAACTATTGCGCTGGGTACAAGTCATCTGGAAGGAGATTTGCTATTCTTATTTACAGACTTTTTTGATAAGAGCCGCTTTGGGGATACGGGTGTTATTGATGCAGTTAAAATTGAAATCTACAGAAGAAGATAAAGATAAAAGAAAGCCAGGACGACTGAATCCGTCCCGGATCCGAGATCACTTGGCAAATGAGCGTACCTACCTCGCTTGGATGCGGACAGGGATTGCTCTTTTAGGTTTTGGTGTCGTTATTGTGCGTTTGCGCGCCTTCCAAGTACCCTTGATGCCCCGTCCCGGCAACGGCTGGAAGTTAGGTTTAGTCTTCTCGCTAGTGGGTTTAATCACGGTGTGGCTTTCAACGGGGCATTATTTTGCAGTCCGTCGTGATATCGAAGAAGATACTTATGAACCAACAGACCGTTGGGTGTTGCTGTTCAGTCTCGCGATCATGATTCTCGGATCTGGGGTAATCTATTTTGTTTTTACAACTTCTTTAGATCCATCGAGTTCGCTTATCCCTGAGTAGTAGTATTTTAAAACCGCACCTTATACAACTCGAATAATTCCCCTGATTTCTGCGCTACTATTTTACCACCAGCCGCTTTAATCATTTTTTCCCACTTAGCCAAAGGCTCTAAAAACACCTCAGCTCCTAAATAGGTTTCCAGAACTGCCCAATCTTCTGCTAAAGGCTGTTCTGGGTTGAGAACGTCAAACACAAAATGTCCTCCTGGTTTTGATACCCGCTTAACTTCTGCCAGTACAGCATTCCAGTATTCGAGTGGAAAATAACAGCTAAATCCTGTTGCGATCGCTAGATCAAATTGTTCTGATGAGTAGTTTAACTGATGGGCTGTTCCTAGCTCAACACCTTTGAACAGCTTGGAATTCAACTGTGGGCCACGAGAATTAAGGGTATCCCGTGCCACATTACTGATTTCTTGCCCATGAAAAAATGCTTGCCAATCCCGCCAAGGATAAATTAAAAAGCTAATACCACAGCCAATATCCAAACAGTGCTGGTTTTTTTGAGGTTTAGCAATTTCCCAGAAAGGGGAAGCAATTCTCCCTGAGAAACTACCTCCAATCCACTCGCCAAATATCGGCATTGCCTGTACTTCGGCTGGGAGTTCAAAGTTTTCACCTTGATATTCTCGGTTAAAGCGATAGGCTATTTGGGCTACTCTTTCGTCCCAGTTGGTTGATTTGGGCGAAGTAAAGAGATTTTGGAACTGCGAATCGGACTTTTTAGACATTAGGTTTTTGCTACTCTTTCTAAGAATTGTAGTCAAATTAGCTTTGCGATGTCTCTTGACAAGCCACTTCTCTAGGGGACGCTCCGCGAACGTGTCTACGCACCCCTAGCCAATCTCCTTACTGCGGTTTGTCCAAAGTCATTGGTATTAATCACTAATAACCAATGACTAATGACTAATGACTAATGACTGCTATTCAACTTTTTCATACCAGATGCCTACTTTCTCAAGAGCACCATAAGCAAGCTTCAGAAAATTAATTACTCTTTGTCTCCCAATTATCCCAAATTCTTTATACTCTCTAGCCTCTGCAAACGTCAGGCGATGCTGGTCAATTATGTTTCTTTCTCTATATGTTAACTTCGGAAAATCTATAACTTTTATCTGATTTTTATTTACCATGATCTGAAAGTTGGAGTCGGACTCTATATGCTCCCAATCATCACACAGCCCTAAATTTCTCACCAGAATATGACGGATTCTCTCACCGTAGGTATTCACTGACTGAGTAAACAGGTTGATGCTGTCGTATCCCCCTGTCGATACAAACCATTTGCAAAACATCACTCCTTGGGAATTCCCTAGTTCAATTAATTGATTAGAGTCAATCCACCCTTGTACTGCTCTATGCGATTGTGCGGCTAAATTCACAATTACTGGCTTCTCTATCGCCCACTCAAATATTCTATCTGCCTTATTTGCCTGTCGTTCATTCTCACTAAATACAGCATACTTACATATCTCCTTATATACCCCTGCGACATCTGGATTCGATCTATCTGTCTCCACTGGTACAAACGGGATTTTCTTATCCAGACAATACTGAATCATTGTTCTGGTAAAGAGAGATTTTCCTACCCCGCCTTTTTCACCATCCACAAAATGAATCGTCGGCATTACAGCAACCTCTAATATTTATTAAAGTCTGATACATCTTTCCCAAACTAAGAACTTTTTGGCGATCCGATCGCCGCCTACTTGTTTTGGTAGTTTTCTGAGACAGTATAACCTTCTTCAGAGCTGATTGAAGCTGAATCTCGCAGCGATATAGCGGTTCTTAATTGCATAGGATACAGACCTAACCCCCAGCCCCTTCCCTGCAAGGGAAGGGGAGTAAGATTTAAACTTTTCTCATAAAAGGAGAGATATCAGAGTATATTGCATTCATAAACGCATGGCGGCTTCCCACAGGGTATGAAAACCCATATATCTGTATGGATTGTAAACAAACTCACTTTTTAGATATAGTCCACCCAATCTCCAGGCTGACTTTTACCTATTATGTATATATGTTCCTGAGTAAAAAAGCTGAATCTATACATAATTGCTTCAGAAAATGTCTGCTTAAAAAAATTATTAATTTGCTCATACTTTGCAAACATTTCTTCAAGTTTATACCCTTCATAGTAGTCTCCTAAGTCGTTTTTATCAGGAAAAAAGCTATGAAATTGTTTTATCTCTACAAGTCCAGCCTTTTGGAAAGCCTGTTCAGTTGCTAGTTATTTAGATACAGCAACATTATAAACAATTTGATGATCGTAGTTATAGTAATAACCACCACCCAAATCACCTTCTAAGGAAATTGTGCCTAGCTCTGAAGTAATTGCTTCAATTTGTGAAATAAAGTTTAATGTGTTTTGTCCGTATAATTGGCTAGAGATTGATTGGGAGAAAGGAGAACGATAAATTAGTTTTTACAGAATTTCTGTTTCTTTATAAACAGTTGGACAAATACAAATCCAAGTTTCATCTACTGTTCTACCAGTAAAACAACACCTCTGCTACAAGAATAAGCCATCCAGCTAAAAGATCCTAAATCTTGTAAAAAAGATTCTAAATCATTGCTAACTGGACCAGGAGATAATATAGTAATTTTGAACTAAAAGCACATAAATAAAATCCCCGGCTTCATAAAAGAAGGCGGGGATCTGGAGCTTACAATGCTTACCTTACAGACTTAAGATTAACCTAAATCGAAAAGCAAGATTTCGCCGCCGATGTTGGTGCTAATTTCTAGCTGTTCTTCGCCATTGATTTGCACACCATCACCGGCTCTGAGTTCTTCGCCATTCAAGTCAACTATCCCTTTAGCTATTTGTAACCAGGCATAACGACCGGGTTTGACTTGATAATTAACAACATCACCTTCCTCTAAAACAGATGTGTATAAATCTACATCTTGGTGAATTGTCACAGCACCATCACGCCCATCTTTTGCAGCAATTAAGCGTAATTTACCGCGCTTTTCTTCTAGAGGAAAAGCTTTTTGTTCATATCTTGGTGTCAACCTTTCTTGATTGGGAAGAATCCAGATTTGTAACAAGTGCAGTGGTTCAGTTGGTGAAGGATTAAATTCACTGTGGCTGATTCCAGTTCCAGCGCTCATAATTTGAGCATCACCGGGGCGAATCACCGAACCTGTACCTAAGCTGTCTTTATGCTCTACAGCACCTTCTAAGACATAAGTGAGGATTTCCATGTCACGATGACTGTGGGTAGGGAATCCTGCACCAGGGGCGATGCGATCATCGTTAATCACTCGCAGAGAGCGAAAGCCCATGCGGTTGGGATCGTAAAAATTACCGAAGGAAAATGTGTGATAGCTATCGAGCCAGCCCATTTTAGCGTGACCACGGGCATTGCGATCGTGAATTAGGTGGCTAATTGTATTTTGAGACATAGATTCACCTCGTTGTTAATGAATATTTAATTAGGAGTTAAGAATTAGAATTGAAGTAGCATACCTTTCCAGTGATCTAATTACTTCAAGTTGAAGTATAAATTTTGATCTATCACTTGCAAAGATATTTTTGAATTTTTCGACCTACTTTTGAACTATTTCAATAGTAAAGTATATACATATAAAAGAAAAGTACGCACTTAAAAGTGACGTACTTACCAAAAAGATACTATTAGATTTACGAAAGACTACTTTTATCAGAAGTGCTTACTTTACACCAGCAGGGATCTTTTGAGTTTTAGTAGTAGCCGCTTTGCCATTCTCTGCCTTAATTTCTGCTACTTGCAGATGAGCTTCTAAGAACCAGAGTCGTTTGTCAATGGTGCGAGAAATTTCGGTGTAAAGATCGGCGGTATCAAGGTCGCCTAATTCATCAGTTTTATCGATCGCTTTACGGAGATGTTTAGCATAGAATGCATAACGATCTGATAAGGCTGTTACATGGTCTTTACCATCCAAAATATCTAGGGGATATTCTGGCAAAATTGAATTACTAGCTGCGGCGCGGGCTGTTCCAAAAGCGTATCCGCCTAAAGCTGTAACGCGTTCAGCGACCATATCGATGTATCCTTCCAATTCCCCAGCAAGTTCATCAAATAATAGGTGGAGCTGGTAAAAGTCAGTACCTTTAACATTCCAGTGCGCTTGCTTTGCTTGGGTTTTCAAATCCGAAGTAGCTGCCAAAGTTTGGTTGAGAAGTACTACGATTTGCACTCGCGCTTCGGCGGGAATGTCAATGCGGGTAGGGTACAAACGTGATGTAATGCTGTTATCGCTCATGATTCTACGTTGTTAATGCCTTTTACATCTAACTCTACAGAATTGCTTGGTTTGGCGAAACTCTCTGACGACCGATTGAATTAATGCCTGAATATGTTAAAGTTTATGACTATTAGTTAAATACGGTGATTTTCTATGGTATTGAATGTGCCACCGAAAAGGCGATCGCGAATTACATCACTCTGCAAAAAGTCATGAGGAAAACCTAGTTCAATTTGACTCACTTCATTTAAACGTTGCAAATGTTCTGGCGAGAGAGTGATATTTAAAGAAGCTAAGTTATCTTGAAACTGCGTTAATTTACGTGCCCCAATTATCGGAATAATCACACCATTTTGAGCGTGTAACCAAGCTAATGCTACTTGTGAAGGTGTGTGTCCAATTTCGGTTGCAACTTCACTGACAACTTGAGCGATCGCTAAATTCCGTTCTGAAATAGTTCCAAACGCTGGATTTACTAATCTTCCTTGTTCATCGCCTGTTTGAGGAGGCTGATTATACTTACCTGTAAGCACACCACCACCCAAAGGCGACCACGGTGTTACTGCTAAATCGAAGGCTTTAGCCATCGGTAGCAAGTCACGTTCTGGTGTTCGTTGAATTAAACTATATTCAATTTGTAGGGCGACAAATTGCGTCCACCCTTGGTATTGAGCGATGGTATTTGCTTGGGAAACGATCCAAGCGGGTGTGTCAGAAATGCCGATATAAAGTACTTTACCTTGACGGACTACATCATCAAGCGATACCTTCGGTGAGCTTCGCTAACGCAAGACTTCTTCAATAGGTGTTGTAAAATCCCAAGCGTGTAACCAGAATAAATCAATGTAATCAGTATTGAGTCGTTTCAGGCTACCTTCTAAAGACTGGATTAAGTTCTTGCGATGATTTCCACTGGCGTTAGGGTCGCCCTTTTTGTTATTCATCTGCAAGGGAAAGGAATATTTTGTCGCAACTACAAAGCGTTCCCGTTCTTTAGCAATCAACTCACCGACAATTTTTTCACTGCTACCATCGGTATAACCGTTGGCGGTGTCAATGAAATTTCCCCCTGCTTCTGCATAGCTATCAAAGATTTTACGACTTTCGTCAACAGATGCACCCCAACCCCAATCTTCACCAAAGGTCATGGTTCCCAAGGAGAGTTCAGAGACTCTTAACCCGCTTTTGCCCAAGAGTTTGTATCTCATGAATATTTTCTCATTAATGAAAAAACTAAGCAAATACCATTCCAAAAGAATGATACAGCAGAATTCAGAATTCAGAAGGAGTTAAAACTTAAAAGTTGAACCTCTAAGGGTGAAACTTCAAATTTTAACATCCCAGAATATTGGATTGTAGATTTTCGTGGCTTGGGTGGGTTGCAATTTATTGGCAATCCCAAACAACCCACATTCACCGTTTGCCAGTTAGTTAATGGTGTGTATCAGCAGCAACAATATCGCTTAGAAGATAGTATTTCGTCTAATATATTGCCAAATTTACAACTTAAGCTAGACGACATTATGCATATTTAATAAATGAAATTTTGTTTTGGCTGAAGTGAATCGGATTATTTAAGAGTGCTTTACTAAAGCTAGAGTGATCGCTACGGTTTTCTGAGCTAAAATACCAAAGTTGTATTTAAACACATCTGATAAGTCAATTATTTTTATGAATTACTACGTAATCTACGATGGGAATTGTAATCTCTGCGTTACCCTAGTGCGATCGCTAGAAACCTTAGACCAAGGAAAGCTGTTTCGCTACAGTCCTATGCAAGATGAGCAGACACTTTTACGGTGGGGAATTACAGCTCAAGACTGTGAACAGGGGATGATTTTAATTGATGCCAATGAACCTCAGAGACGTTGGCAAGGTAGTAATGCAGCTGAAGAAATTGGGCGATTATTGCCAGCAGGAAGTATTTTTGTAGATGCTTATCGAGCCTTACCGGGCATGAAATGGGCAGGCGATCGCTTTTACGAACAAATCCGCGATAATCGTTACACTATATTTGGTAAGCGTTCTAATACATATCAATCGTCATACTGTGTAGATGGTAGCTGCAAGCCGTAGGTATTCCGAGTCTGAGGCAGGGGGAAGGGAGCAGGGAGCAGGGAGCAGGGAGATGAGGGGAAACCCATCAATAAATATAAATGTATTGGCTTTGAGACAAATACGCATTATTTATCGTCGCACTTTTCGCTCAAAATAAATATTTTTTCCTTAAGTATAAATACATTTATTAGCTCGTAACCCTATACTGTTGGGGAATTCCAGCATCTTTCTCCCCCTGCCCCCTGCCCCCTGCTCCCCTGCCTCTTTGGTCATTAGACAGAATTTATTCTGGTCAAAAATCCGCCTCCAGGTGCTAGCAAAAACTCTGCTAGACCAACCATTATGCTATCTGGCGTGTTTGTAAATATTGTGCAATCAATGACATTTGCGATCGCCTATGGCGGGCGGATACGCCATCGCGCCACGATTCGGCACAACAAACTGGAACTGATGGGAGGATACTGCGTGAGAATAGGTGCTAACTACTTGGGTAACGGAGAGTGTGAATTTACAGTTTGGTCTCCGCTATTAGAGAGCGTCACTGTACAAATTTTGACGCCAGAACAGCAGTTAATTCCACTCAAGCCTCAGTCTGAGGGATACTGGCAAACGAAAGTCAACGATGTGTATCCAGGCACGCTTTATCGGTATGTCTTAAATGGGCAAGACGCTTTTGCCGATCCTGCGTCGCAGTATCAACCTGAAGGGGTGCATGGACCGTCTCAAATTGTCGATCAACATTTTGAGTGGACAGATGAAGGGTGGACTGGCATTCCTGTGGAATCGATGATTTTTTATGAACTCCACGTTGCGACATTCACGCCTGAAGGAACTTTCACCGCGATTATTCCCCGCTTACCGGATTTAAAAGAACTGGGAATTAACGCCATTGAAATTATGCCCATCTCTCAGTTTCCGGGAGATGCTCATATTGAAGCAACTCTTGCATACCGCAACTGGGGTTATGACGGCGTTTACCCTTATGCTGTCCAAAATTCCTACGGTAGCCCAGCCGATCTGAAGGAATTGGTAAATGCTTGCCACCAACACGGAATTGCTGTTGTCCTGGATGTGGTGTATAACCACTTTGGGCCAGAAGGCAACTATATGAGTCAGTTCGCGCCCTACTTTACTAAAACCTATAAAACACCTTGGGGCGAAGCGCTGAATTTTGACGATGCCCATAGTCAGGGTGTGCGAAATTATTTTATCGAAAATGCGCTTTACTGGTTGCGCGAGTTCCACATAGATGCATTGCGGCTGGATGCCATTCAAGCAATTTACGACTTAGGAGCCAAGCATTTTTTATGGGAACTGGCGGAAGCAGTTCATCATTTTTCACAACAAGGGCAAAAATGGAAACGCCATTTAATTGCCGAAAGTGACCTGAATAATCCGCAAATAATTCGTCCGGTAGAATTGGGTGGATATGGCCTTGATGCCCAGTGGAGTGATGATTTTCACCATTCATTACACGCACTGTTGACAGGCGATCGCCAAGGATATTATCAAGATTTTGGGCAAACTGCTCAGTTGGCAAAAGCTTATGAAGATACTTTTGTCTACGATTGGAAGTACGCACCACACCGTAAGCGTTTTCATGGCGTATCTTGCCGCGATCGCCCTTTGTCACAATTTACAATCTGTATTCAGAATCACGATCAAATCGGCAACCAAATGAAAGGAGAACGCCTCAGCCAGAAAATCTCTTTTGAAGGATTAAAGTTAGCTGCTGGCGCTGTGTTGTTGTCACCTAACTTACCCTTATTATTTATGGGAGAGGAATATGGAGAAACAGCACCCTTCATTTACTTTGTTAGTCACTCCGATCCAGATTTAATTCAAGCAGTTCGAGCCGGACGCAAACAAGAATTTGAAGCATTTCACTTCGCAGATGATCCCCCAGATCCCGAATCGTCAGAAACTTTCCTAAAGTCTAAACTCAACTGGGAATTACGCAATGATGGTAAGCACAAAGTTCTCTGGGATTGGTATCGTCAGTTAATTAATTTACGCAAGACGCATCCAGTACTTTTGAATCAAGACCGCAACTCCATCAAAGCCACTAACGATGAAGACAAGGAGTTGGTAATCGTGCGTCGTTGGTGCGAATCAAGTGAACTAATATTTGTGATGAATTTCAATTCGTCTCCAGTGGCAGTGACGCTGCCGTTTGAGCAAAATGCTAATAAATTATTAGACTCTGCTGATACCTCATGGTCTGGGCATGGTTCTGAAGCTCCTGAACATCTGTCTGTAGGTCAAGAATTCAAATTGCAACCTACTAGTTTAGTACTCTATGAAAAAGGATAAGAGGGAAAGTTAAAACTTAAAGTTTCAGCCTCATAACCTCAACGTCCGAGTAAAAAGGCTCAAACTCCCCCATCTCCTACCCTGCGGGAAGCTAAAGCTACATTCCCCTTACTCCCCATTTTGTAGAGACGCGATTAATCGCGTCTCTACCCACTCCCCACTCAAAAAAAATATGCGAATTCCTACCGCCACTTATCGAATTCAGTTTACACCTCAGTTTGGCTTTGACAACGCCAAAGCGATCGCAACTTATCTTGCAGATTTAGGTATTTCTGATTTATATGCTTCCCCCATTTTCAAAGCAAGATCCGGGAGTACGCATGGCTACGATATAGTAGATGCCACCCAACTTAATCCAGAACTGGGAACTAATGAATCCTTTGATGCATTAGCAAGTGAAATCCAATCCCTTGGTATGGGCTGGTTACAAGATATTGTGCCTAACCACATGGCCTATAGCAGCGAAAACGATTACTTGATGGACGTATTGGAACACGGCCCAGATTCTAGCTATACCGACTACTTCGATCTTTCTTGGAATGCTCCCTTTGGCGATCGCCAAGAGCGAATTCTCGCGCCGTTGCTGGGAGATTTCTATGGTACATCCCTGGAAAACGGACACATTCAACTGCAATATGAACAAAACGGTTTAACTGTCAACTATTACAGCTTGAAACTGCCACTGCGGTTAGAGTCTTACACAAAATTTATCACCCATAATCTGGGTAAACTCACGCGCACACTAGGACGCAATCATCCCGATTTTATTAAACTATTGGGGATTCTCTACATTCTTAGAAATGTGCCCTCAGAAGTTGCGGGAAAACAGCGACAAGACCAAATCGCATTTATTAAAGGATTGGTTTGGGAACTCTACACCACAAACGATGCCATCCGTGAGTTCATTGACGAAAATATTCAAACTTTCAACGGAGAACCAGGTAATTCAGATAGCTTTAACTTGCTAGATGAATTACTAAATGACCAATTTTACCGTCTCGCTTTCTGGAAAGTTGGCGCGGAAGAAATGAACTACCGCCGTTTCTTTACTGTCAATGAACTAATTTCCGTTAAAGTTGAAGAAGTGCGGGTTTTTAATAATACCCACAGCCTCATTCAAAAACTGGTTGAGGAAGGTAAGTTCACTGGTTTACGCATTGATCATATTGATGGACTTTATAACCCAATCCAATATCTAGAAAGACTGCGAGAAAAAACGGGAGATGTTTATATTACGGTCGAGAAGATTTTAGAACTCACCGAAGAATTGCCGGAAAACTGGGAAATTGAAGGAACATCTGGTTATGATTTCTTGAATTATGTAAATGGCGTATTTTGCCAAACTGAAAATGAATCATCCTTCGATAAAATCTACCAAAACTTTATTGGCTCAAGAGTAGATTATGCATCGGTGGTGAAGGATAAAAAGCACCTGATTTTGGAAAAAAATTTAGCAGGTGATATTGACAATTTGGCTCTTTTATTAAAGAACGTTTCCAGCAAATATCGCTATGGCAATGATTTTACATTGAATGGCTTGAAAAGAGCGATCGCCGAAGTTTTGACACTGTTCCCGATTTACCGCACCTACATTACACCCGATGGAATTGGAGAAAGCGATCGCGCTACCATTCAGAAAGTAATCGATCAAGCCAAAGAACAAGCGCCCTTGTTGCAAAACGAACTGACCTTTATTGAGAAGTTAATGCTGCTAGAGTTTGATAATTCTTTAACTCAAACAGAACGCGAACAGTGGATATATTTTGTCTTGCGGATGCAGCAATACAGTGGCCCGTTAATGGCAAAAGGCGTAGAAGACACCACATTATATGTATACAATCGGTTGCTGTCGCTGAATGAAGTAGGGGGAAATCCCGGCCATTTTGGCATCGACTTAACCAAATTTCATGCCTTTAACAAACAGCATCAAGAAACCTGGCCACACACAATGAACACCACAGCCACCCACGACACCAAACGCGGCGAAGATGTGCGAGCTAGGTTGAATGTTCTCTCAGAACTCCCAGATGAGTGGGAGCAGCAGGTAAATACTTGGAGCGCCATGAATCGGGTACATCGTAGCTATCGCCACGGGTTTGCTATGCCCGATCGCAACGACGAGTATTTTCTCTATCAAACCTTGGTAGGGGCGTTTCCCTTTGCGGAACATGAACACGCATCCTTCGTGGAACGGGTAAAAGACTATATAATTAAGGCAATTCGAGAAGCGAAGGTGCATACAGCATGGTTGCGACCTGATAGCGAGTATGAAGAAGCTTGTACCTCCTTCATTGAGAAAGTACTCGACCCTTCCCTCTCCGAGGAATTTCTAGAAGCCTTTCGTCCCTTTCAACAGCGAATTGCAGAGTATGGTATCTTCAATTCCCTTTCCCAAACTCTACTGAAGATTACCGCGCCCGGCGTACCTGATGTATACCAAGGAACAGAACTTTGGGAACTTAGCCTAGTTGATCCAGACAATCGCCGTCCCGTAGATTTTGAACAGCGACGCACTTACTTAAGCGCTATCCGCGAACAAGTGAAAACCGACATTCTGGGTTTAATTCAAGAGTTACTGAGTGATAAAAACGACGGCAGAATCAAACTGTTTTTAACGGCTCAATTACTGCAAGCTAGAACCAACTATGTTTCATTATTCCAGGACGGCGACTATCTACCGTTAGAAGTTCAGGGAACCTACGCCAATCATATAATCGCCTTTGCACGGCGAGAAGGGAATCAAACAGCGATCGCGATCGCACCTCGCTTTTTAACAAGCCTCATCCAGCCTGGAGACAACCCCTTGGGCGAGCCAATATGGAAAGATACGCACCTGCAATTACCCCCTGGAACTCCCTCCACCTGGAAAAACGTCCTTACTCAACAACCCTTACAAACCACACAAACCCTATCTATCGGATCAGCCCTCGCCCATTTCCCAGTCGCCCTATTAATTAGTAGTGCCCAATAAAAACATAAATCTACCCCACGCAGAGAAAACCCCTAAAACCTCTGCGTACCTCTGCGATTCCCTTTGCGTTCCTCTGCGTTAAAAAAAATTCTTCCAAACTCCTCACCACCCCGTCAGATTAAATTATGATCGCTCCCCCAACACTTACCACCACCCAGATTGACACCGTGCGCCTCCATATCAAAAAAACCTGGAAAACCTTAACGCGATCGCACGAACACTTATTACAATCTGCAAAAGATACCAAACTAGACCACAAAACTGATACTCCTTGGATTGTCTACATTTCACCCTCAGAAGATTGTCCCAACATTCAAAGTGTGTTGGAGCGATCGCTATCTTCCAAGGATATGCAACGGTTGCAAATCCGCACTTTGCCAACTGAAGCAGAGGCGATTAAAGAGCATGGGTTACTATACTTACCAGGGCCTTATGTTGTTCCAGGTGGGCGCTTTAATGAAATGTATGGCTGGGATAGCTACTTTATATTACTGGGACTTTTGCACGATCAAGAATGGGAGCTAGCACAAAGCCAAGTTGATCAGTTGTTGTACCAGGTGCAGCATTACGGTACTGTTCTGAATTCCAACCGGACTTATATGCTGTCGCGATCGCAACCCCCCGTCCTCAGCATGATGGTTTTGGCGCTATTCCAGCACACCCAGGATGAAGAGTGGTTAAAGTCAACCATACCAATCCTAGAACAGTTTTATTATTACTGGGTAGTACCGCCTCACCTGAATCCGGCAACAGGCTTATCCCGATTCTATGCTTTTGGGGAAGGCCCTGCACCAGAAGTTTTGTTCTCTGAGCGGGATGATGAGGGAAAAAGCCACTACGATCGCGTCAAGGAATACTATAAAACTTTTGAGGTTGAGGATTATGACGTTAGTCTTTACTACAACCGGGAAAAAGACGAACTGACGCACCTATTTTACAAGGGCGATCGCACCATGCGCGAGTCCGGTTTTGATATTACCAACCGCTTTGGCCCTTTCAGTGCTGATATCCTCCACTATGCGCCTGTGTGCCTCAACAGTTTGCTGTATCAGGTAGAACAAGACTTAGGGCAAATCCACAATATTTTTGGGAACGCAGAACTGCAAAAACAATGGCGCGATCGTGCAGATATCCGCCGCGATCGTATTGATCGCTGTCTCTGGGATGAAGAACAAGGACTTTATTTGGATTATCACTTCCAGAGTGGAAAACGCCGTCGTTACGAATTTGCTACCACCTTCTATCCACTATGGCTAGGAATTGCTTCTCAAGCCCAAGCCCAGCGCGTCGCGGAAAACCTCTCTTTGTTTGAAGCCCCAGGCGGGATTTTTACCAGTACTCGTGTTACCGGGAACCAGTGGGATGCACCCTTCGGTTGGGCACCATTGACATTAATTGCTGTCCAGGGACTTCACCGCTATGGGTTTCATACAGAAGGCGATCGCATTGCCAACAAATTTCTAGCAATGGTAATTAAAGAATTCGAGCGTCACAATACCCTAGTTGAGAAATACGATGTTGAACGCTGTTCTGCCAACGTTTCTGATGAAATCTGTTTTGGATATAGTTCTAACGAAGTTGGTTTTGGCTGGACAAATGGAGTCATTCTGGAACTCTTAGCAGGCGGTGGGAAAAAAATTTAAATAAAAAGGCGTGAGGAAAAAACTCACGCTTTTATCTTATTTATTACACTTGACTCTATTAGGAATCCGGTTTGATTCATGAAAAAATTAGGTATTGTAGGGTGTGTTAGACGGAACGTTGTAACGCACCAAATCATTATAAATGGTGCCGTACTTTCGTCTAACACACCCTACATATCTTATCAAAAATCAAATAGTAACCCTATATATGAGTTGCAACTATGATTGCTATATGATTTTTGCAAGATATCTATTAATCAGAAGCCAGAATGCAGAATGAATTGGAATAGTAGCATCTTACAATACGCCACTATTTTTGAATAATAGCGTTTAAGTACGGAGCCAAATCTACAATTTAGTGCTTTTCAATTTTATGGTTTGCCTGAATCCGTCGGTAATCGCCCTTGCCTGAATTCTGAATTTTAACTTCTGTATTATTTACCAATGTTGTTTTAGCACCTACCAATTATCATCTGTATGTTCATCGTAAGGCTCACCTGTAAAAGGTTGTACGCCAATCACAGGATAAGCATCATCAGTAGGGCCAAAAATCCGCATTGCAGCTTCAGAAATATACTGGGTTATGTTTGCAATGATTCGGGAAATAGCCATAGTATTGGACTCCTTTTTCGAGCCGCTTTAATTGTGCTACCTATACTCTAATACTGATATTCAAGGCTGGCTCTTATTCTCAATATATTGATAATATATGCAATGTTTATTCAGATAACTTCGCAATACTTTAGCTTGTCATAAAAACAAACTTTTCCCTTTGATTCTAATTGTAACATAGTTATTTCTCAAACCCCAGTTGGTAAAAGAGCGAAGCAAAACAAAGGATATTATTTCCCTTTATTAACCGCCTTATTTGATTAACATTATTGCTAGCTATTACTATTAAAATATATTAAATATTTTATAAAGCTAGTATTAATTTGCCTACAAATCTACTGTTATACGGCAATCTTAGAAAATATACTTGCTGATAGTTGACATTATTTATGGTAAATATTACCATAAGTATTAGAAGCATCTTGTAAGGAAGCTCTTGCATGACAACTTTGCCAGATTTGGACTATGTATATAAACAGCAGAGCCAACAGAACCAGGAACTAAACCTTTCTGCGGATGATTACAGCTTGCTGACCGACCTTTACCAGCTGACGATGGCAGCTTGTTACACTGGCGTTGGTATAGAACAACGACGTGCAAGCTTTGAGTTGTCTGTCAGGCGATTGCCAGAGGGTTTTGGTTATTTAATTGCAATGGGACTGACGCAGGCATTGGAATATTTGGCCAAAATTCGCTTTAGTCCCTCGCAAATTGCCGCATTACAGGCAACGGGAATTTTCGCTCACGCAGGCGATCGCTTTTGGTCACTTTTAGCTGAGGGAAAGTTTACGGGTGATGTTTGGGCAGTCCCCGAAGGGACGGCTGTATTTGCCAATCAGCCACTGTTGCGGGTGGAAGCACCCCTTTGGCAAGCACAACTAGTGGAAACTTACCTCCTGAATACTATTAATTACCAGACTTTGATTGCCACAAAAGCAGCACGGTTAAGGGATGTAGCGGGGGAGTCAGCAACACTTTTAGAATTTGGCACAAGACGAGCATTTAGTCCCCAAGGGTCTTTGTGGGCGGCGCGGGCGGCATTAGCAGGTGGTTTAGATTCCACTTCTAATGTGTTAGCAGCGCTACAACTGGGACAAAAGCCAAGTGGTACGATGGCACACGCCCTGGTGATGGCGTTGTCAGCAATAGAAGGCACTGAAGAACAAGCTTTTAGTGCATTTCATCGCTATTTTCCGGGTGCGCCATTGCTGATTGATACTTACGATACCATTGCTGCTGCCCAGCGCTTGGCCGAAAAAGTAAATTCCGGGGAAATGCAATTAACAGGAGTGAGATTGGACTCAGGAGATTTAGTTACCTTATCAAAACAGGTGCGATCGCTCCTTCCCGGTGTGCCAATTTTTGCCAGTGGCGACTTGGACGAATGGGAAATTGCCAGGTTAAAAGCTGCTGGAGCGCAAATTGATGGTTACGGACTGGGAACGCGACTAGTTACAGGTTCGCCCGTAAATGGAGTTTATAAACTTGTAGACATTGATGGCATCCCAGTGATGAAGCAGTCTAGTGGTAAAGTTACTTATCCAGGGCGCAAGCAGATTTTTCGCTCGTTTACAGGAGGCAAGGTAAAAGCAGACAGGTTGGGACTTTTAGATGAAAGTTCTCTGGATGAAGAACCTTTGTTGCAGTTGGTAGTGCAAGAAGGACAACGGGTGCAACCGTTAGAGTCTTTGGCAACAATTCGTCAACGTACCACCGCCTCAGTTGCCAGTTTGCCACAACAAACACGGCGTTTGGATCATCCTGTAGCTGTAGAAGTAGAGATTTCTGAGGGGTTACGGGTGTTGACTGAAGAAACTAAGAAACGAACCACAGAGGCGCTGAGTACACAGAGGTAATAATTACTCTTTCAGTATGTCTTAATTACGAACTACGTTAGCGAGTCATCGAGCGTCATTACGAATTACGAATTACGAATTATTATGAGAGTTGCTTTGTTTGGTACTAGTGCCGATCCACCAACTGCGGGACATCAAAAAATTCTGGGTTGGTTGTCTGAGCGTTATGATTGGGTAGCGGTTTGGGCGGCAGATAATCCATTTAAGTCCCATCAAACACCCTTAGAACATCGGGCGGCAATGCTGCAACTGTTGATTGCGAATATAGACGCGCCACGGCACAATATTGCTTTGGAACAAGAATTGAGTAGCTTCAGAACACTAGAAACAGTGGAAAAAGCAAAGCTTACTTGGGGTGAAGATGCTGAATTGACGTTGATTATTGGTTCAGATTTACTGAGTCAGCTACCACGTTGGTATCGCATTGAAGATTTGTTACAGGAAGTGCAACTACTGATTGTACCGCGACCCGGATATGCAATAGATGAGTCTAGTTCAGAGGTAGTGCAAAAGCTGGGAGGGAAGATTGCGATCGCTAGTCTGACCGGTCTAGATGTTTCCTCAACAGCGTACCGCGAACATGGAGATCCCCAAGCCCTCACAGCCCCTGTAGTTGCCTATATTAATCGAGAGCATTTGTACGAATGCCAGGACGTTCACAAAAAAAGATACCAACTTCGCTAAACCAACAACCTTTGGCCGATTTCAAGGTTGGTGTTGATAATGTAATTTTTTCTGTAGATACTGCACAAAATCGGCTGTTAGTTTTATTAGTAATGCGACAGCAGGAACCATTTGTAAATTATTGGAGCCTTCCTGGTACTTTAGTGCGCCCAGGAGAGTCTTTAGAAGATGCCGCCTATCGCATTATGGCGGAGAAAATTAAGGTAAACAATCTCTACTTAGAACAACTCTATACATTTGGAGGGCCGAATCGCGATCCACGGGAAGCAACTGATAGTTATGGTGTACGTTATCTATCAGTTAGTTACTTTGCCCTAGTGCGATTTGAGGAAGCCGAATTGATTGCCGATCGCATGACTGGCATAGCTTGGTATCCAGTAAAACAAGTGCCACAATTAGCTTTTGACCATAATGAAATTCTGGCTTATGGGCATCGGCGATTGCGTAATAAATTAGAGTATAGCCCAGTGGCTTTTGAAGTTTTGCCAGAAATGTTTACGTTGAATGATTTATATCAGTTATACGCCACAGTTTTAGGTGATAACTTTTCCGATTATTCTAATTTTCGGGCGCGTCTACTCAAGTTAGGTTTTTTATCCGATACCGGAATTAAAGTATCACGGGGTGCTGGCCGTCCGGCTAGTTTGTATAAGTTTGATGCGGAAGCTTTTGCTCCTTTAAAAGATAAACCTTTAGTGTTTATTTAACCAATCTCTACCAAAAGTTCAGAGTTAAAAGTCTTAAGTCTAGAGTAACTTCAGACTCTTAACAAATGACAAATGACCAATGACTAATCACAAATAATATGAAAATTGCGATCGCTCAAATTAATCCGACAATTGGTGATTTACTTTTGAATTCCCAAAAGATCCTGGAGGCGGCACAACGCGCCGCATCTAGCGGTGTGCGTTTGTTGTTAACACCAGAACTTTCATTGTGTGGCTATCCACCAAGAGATTTATTACTAAATCCAAGTTTTATGGAAGCGATGGGCATCACTTTACAAAACTTGGCTCAAGATTTACCACCAAATTTAGCTGTGTTGGTAGGAACTGTTGAACAAAACCTCAATGCACATATTAGTGGTGGCAAAACTTTATTTAACAGCATGGCTTTGTTAGAGAATGGCAAGATTAAGCAAGTTTTTTACAAGCGACTTTTGCCTACTTATGATGTATTTGACGAACGTCGCTATTTTGAACCAGGGTTACAAGCTAATTATTTCACCCTAGATGATATCCATATTGGCGTAACTATTTGCGAAGATTTATGGAATGATGAGGAATTTTGGGGCAAACGTAGTTATGCTGTGAATCCGATTGCTGACTTAGCAATTCTGGGTGTAGATTTGATCGTTAATTTATCTGCTTCCCCCTACACCGTCGGTAAGCAACAGTTCCGAGAAACAATGCTTAGGCATAGTGCAGTACGTTTTCAACAACCGATTATTTATGCTAATCAGGTTGGCGGAAATGATGACCTAATTTTTGATGGGCGTAGTTTTGCCTTGAATCGTCAAGGTGAAATTATCTGTCGTGCGCGTGGCTTTGACACTGATTTAGTGGTAGTTGAATTTGACGAGGCGCAACGGGATTTTCAATTAGGTTCTGTAGCACCTGCTTATGAATCGGAAGATGAAGAAATTTGGCAAGCTTTGGTTTTGGGAGTGCGAGATTATGCTCGCAAGTGTCGCTTTTCTAAAGTAGTGTTGGGTTTAAGTGGCGGCATTGACTCTGCAATAGTAGCTGCGATCGCAACTGCTGCACTTGGTAAAGAAAATGTTTTCGGTGTTCTCATGCCTTCCCCTTACAGTTCCGAGCATTCCATTAGCGATGCTGTGGCATTAGCCGAAAATTTGGGGATTAAGACTAATCTTTTACCAATTGGGGAGTTAATGCAAGGCTTTGATCAAACTTTAGGTGATTTGTTTGCAGGTACTGAATTTGGGCTAGCTGAGGAGAATATACAGTCCCGAATTCGGGGTAATTTATTAATGGCGATCGCTAATAAATTTGGCTATCTCCTTTTATCTACTGGTAACAAATCAGAGATGGCTGTTGGTTACTGTACTCTCTACGGCGATATGAATGGCGGGTTAGCGGTGATTGCAGATGTTCCTAAAACCCGTGTGTATTCACTTTGCCAATGGTTAAATCGCAATAATGAAATCATCCCGCAAAACGTCTTGACTAAAGCACCAAGCGCCGAACTCAAACCAGGTCAAGTTGATCAAGACTCTTTACCGCCCTACGAAATTTTGGACGATATTTTGCAACGCCTAGTTCACAACCACCAATCAGCAGCGCAAATTGTTGCAGCCGGTCACGATCCGGTAATTGTAGACAGAGTAATTCAAATGGTAGCGCGAGCTGAATTTAAACGGCGACAAGCACCCCCCGGCTTAAAAATTACCGATCGCGCTTTTGGAACCGGTTGGCGAATGCCAATTGCTAGTAACTGGGTTGGTGTCAAAAACGCTTATCAGACTAAAAGCATAGCTACACCTACCTTAGTCTGTTGGGATGGACAAGACGCGCATCCGCAAATCAAGTAAAAAGTGCGTAGGCGTAGAGACATCGCTCGACCTTAAAGGGCGATGTTTCTATGTGTCAACCTCAGCAATAGTCTAATTTTACTCATCTATACGGACTGCGATCGCATTCAGCAATGACTCAAAGTCTGATTCGCTGTGAATATCAGCCGTGAGTGTATTCATATTTTGAAGGATATCTGCCAGTCCATCAATGGTAGCTCTAATTTCTGTATACTCGTTGATTGACCTTGTTAGACTTGGCACGTTTGCAGAAGAAGACAACAGTTTGATTTTTGCTTCTAGTTTTTGAATTTCTGCTTCCCAATGGAGTATATAATCGGCGCGATCAATAGGCTGATATATATTGGCATCTGATAACACAATAGGAAAGATGCGGTCATTAAAATTCCCATTTTTAGAAATTTGGACTAACTCAAACATACAATTGCGCGATTTGAGATAGCGATCACTGATAACAGCAATTACCCATTTTCCCCGACCAATTCGCTGCATAAACTCTTTGATTAGTCCTCTATACTCTAAATCTCGCTTGTCTCGAACAATTGTGATCCCTTTTGCCTGCAAAGTCTGATCTAGTTGATTGACAAACTGCTCACTTTCTCCTCTCCAGGCATAGGAGATAAAGATTTCCTTCTCGAATTCTGGTGTAGATGGACAAGTTCCCCTGCCTTTTTCCTCTTGTTCGTGATCACGCTGTCGTTCTTTTTTGAGTTCGATGCCATCAAGTAGTTGTCGAGCATTGAATGGTTCTATCAAACCTGGGGGAATGATAGGTAAGTTCTTCTCTTCATAAACGAGCAGGTTTTTGTAGTCCACAACAATATTCGGGTGTCCTGGAATCGGTACTTTCTCTTCTGGTAGCAACCCTTTAATAGTTTGGTGGATGGCATAAAACTGAGAACGGATCATTGCTAGTAATTCTCGGCGAGTGGAGCGTGATCCGCTGATGATGATAAAGATTTTGCGGTCTTCCTGATCGCTTTTGACAAGTGCCCGATTACCAAGGTGTTTGAGAACAATGCCACTACGCCACCAAGTCTGGCGATCGCTGTTGTGGTGCATCCGTACAATAAAGCGGGAGATGATACTGTTAGGGAGGACGCTGTAATGATACTGGAATGCCAAACCACTTTCCCAGTCGCCTGTGGCAGGTTCTTCTTTAGGCAACAAGTCAGGGATGAGGAAGCGATCGCCGTTGCCATCTTCTAGCGGAAAGCAGAGTTCAAACTTCCGCATCATATCGATGATGAATAGTGGCTTATTGCCAGGGTAGCGGGATTTATCTAAAATCCGGTTAAGCTGAGTGCGATCCAGAATACCCCGAAATTCAGTTATCAGCCGATTGTCGTTGAGGATCTTGTAAACTCCGTTCGTGACCCATTCTGGATTTAAAACTCCCATTTCTGCCAAACGCGGATCATCCCGGAAATTTAGAACGATGCCAAGTTGATGCAAAAGTTCAATCAGGGTAGTTTGGCTTAATGAATCGCTGACTTGCTCCTCCTGAGACAGACTTTCGTATTCACTATAGGGAATGTAGTCCTGTTGCATCTGTTCCAAGCGGGTTTTGACCTGAAACCAGCTTTGGGGCAATGGGTCGTGAATGTGATCTAAATTAGCAATTTGCTTAGTAATGGCTGACTGCAATTGCTCTAAACCTTCCCCAGTCTGACAAGATATAGGCATGATGCCTTTAATAGCTGGGTATTTCTGGCACAGACCGCGCTGATCGATGTCGAGGGGATGTTGATCAATCTTGTTGCCAACGATCAAAATAGGGGAATCGTTGCTAAAACTCTGAATAATCTTGAGCCAGTATTCTAGTTTGTTTTGCAGTTCATCTACGCGAGAATCAAGCACTAGCAGATAAAGGCTGCGTTTAGTAAGAAAGAACTGGTGGGTGGCGTGCATGATTTCTTGTCCACCAAAGTCCCACACGTTGAGCCGGATTAACTGATCCTTGACAGTAATCTGCCAGTTTCTGATATTGATGCCTTCAGTCTTGCGCTCATGAGCGTTGTAATAGTTATCGATTAGCCGTTTAACAAGAGAGGTTTTACCAACACTACCCTGACCAACTAATAGCATTTTGGCTTCATTGAGAGGCTTTTTCTCTTCTTTCTGAAGTTGGAAAAAATAGTTGAGGATCGTAGATGGATCGCCAGGATTTCTGCGGAGATCCGCTACTCCTAAAATTTCAGGTGGAATAGGAAGTTTGTTACCTCTTAGGTCTAATCTTTTGAGCTTAGTGAGTTGCCAGATTTCCTTAGGTAGTGTGTCTAAGAGATTGTTGCGAAGGTTTAACCTGCTCAGTTCAAAAAGCTGCTCAATCCCATCAGGCAGCATTTTTATTCGTCCATCACGTAGGTCAAGTACAGTCAAGTTGGTGAGTTTCCATGTTTCTACAGGCAAAGTTTCTAATCTACTATTACTAAGCTTGAGTTCTTCTAATTTAATAAGTTGACCAATCTCTGCTGGCAGTGTCGTCAGTTGATTGTTGCTAAGGTCAAGCTCACTGAGATTGATGAGTTGACCAATTTCTGCTGGCAGTGTCGTCAGTTGATTGTTGTTGAGGCCAAGCTCATTGAGGTTAGTGAGTTGACCAATCTCTGCTGGCAGTGTCATCAGTTGATTGCTGTTGAGATCAAGCTCACTGAGATTGATGAGTTGACCAATTTCTGCTGGCAGTGTCGTCAGTTGATTGTTGCTGAAGTCAAGCTCACTGAGATTGATGAGTTGACCAATTTCTGCTGGCAGTGTCGTCAGTTGATTGCTGTTGAGATCAAGCCTACTGAGGTTGATGAGTTGACCAATCTCTGCTGGCAGTGTCGTCAGTTGATTGTTGTTAAGGTAAAACCTACTGAGGTTGATGAGTTGACCAATCTCTACTGGCAGTGTTGTCAGTTGATTGTAGCTGAGGTGAAGCCCAGTGAGGTTGATGAGTTGACTAATCTCTGCTGGCAGTGTTGTCAGTTGATTGCCTAAAAGTAAAAGGTGGTTGAGGTTGGAGAGTTGACCAATTTCTACTGGCAGCGTCGTCAGTGGATTCCAGTGGAGGTAAAGGCCGCTGAGGTTGGAAAGTTGACCAATTTCTGCTGGCAACGTCGTCAGTAGATTCGAGTGGAGGTAAAGGTGGTTGAGGTTGGAGAGTTGACCAATCTCTACTGGCAGCGTTGTCAGTTCATTGTTGCCGAGGTAAAGTTCCCTGAGTTTAATGAGTTGACCAATCTCTGCTGGCAATGTCATCAGTAGATTCGAGTGGAGGTAAAGCTGGTTGATGTTGGAGAGTTGACCAATCTCTGCTGGCAGCGTTGTTAAACCTTTGCCAGAAAGGTCTAATCTTGTCACCTTGTCTCTGACAGCTTGTTCAATAATTTGCAGCAGTTCTTCGTTAGTCATTTCGGGTTTTACAGAGGCGATGCCTGACGACGAGTTGCTGCTTGGACGTGCAGCAGAGAAATTGAGCTAATTAATAATGTAGCCTGTATCAAATTGCATTGAGGCAATGTGCGTTAGCGTAGCTCGTCGTAGACATCGCAGACTCCTACGCCCCTATGAAATCGTTCAGCACTCAACCTCTGAACTCGAACCTTCAACACAAGAACTAGAAGAACGTCGATGTCAAGTGACAAGCTTGATAAACGAAGTAGATCGTTTGCGCGAAGCTAAAAAGTTCAAGGAAGCAGCCATCAAGTACAAAGCAGCCCTACAAATTGATCCGAACTCTTTACTCGCTCACAACTAACTGGGAATTCTTCTGTATTATCAAAGCAAACTAGAGGAAGCGATCGCCGTTTACCAAAAAGCCCTGCAAATCTACCCAAACTTTTTGATAACTCACAATAATTTGGGGTTAGCGCTTTTTGATCAAGACAAATTAAAGGAAGCAAAGCGATCGCCGTTTACCAAAAAACCCTGCAAATCTACCCAAATTATGCATTCACTCACAATAACCTGGGGTCTGCTCTGTACAAGCAAGGTATCGAAGAAGCGATCGCAGAACTAGAAATAGCTGTTCACCTCGATCCTAGTAACACTGTGATTAGTAACAACTTAGAGATTTATAGAAATAAAAAGAAGGGTTTTTGGAAGTGTTTATTTGCTTAGGATCGCGCTTTCGTCTGCTACTTCTTCCCTCACAGAGATGTAGGTATAGGCAAGTTTATCGTCTTGGGCGCAATGCTAATTTTTCGTTGCTTCTTTTCTATCAGCACATTTTGGCAGATGTCGTCACACGCACATAGGTACTTATTTATACTAAACTGAATTTAGTGATTTTGCTTAAGTACGGAATATATTTATGTGTATACGGACTTTCAGTATAAACAGAGATACAAGAAAGACGATTTAGTGCGATACTATTTCAAAGAATCAGCTAATTGCATATAGACGCACCCATAATTAAATATTTTAAGAAGTGGCGACGTTGACCTAAGTAATATATTTTGAATATATAGCAATACCTCTGCCAATTTACGAGGGTTCAACGCCTGTAGAAACCGTATGAATACGTCCTAGAGAAGTAAGCTTGGCAAAAATCTGGGTTAATAAAATAGGCTCAGGCATTTCAGGAAGCATTTTC
>JAHHHR010000051.1 GCA_019359245.1 Nostoc desertorum CM1-VF14
GCAGACGTTTTTTTAGTTCTTCTTCGCTCTCTGCGATTTCAATCTCAAAAGGACGGCTCATGAGTATTCAAATTTATCAAGTTTGCCTCCATCTATTATATGTAGCTTCATATTAAATTGGTATAAGGTTAGATTTAGGTCAAGAAAAGACTCTGTACAATCTTGCTATATTCCCAAGTCTGCGGTAAAAGACTTGAGAACATACCACACTATGTGAGGTAAGGCAACCTTCAAAGAACCCTTACCACAAAGCTTTGGTGACTGTCGTTTAGTGTTTGCGTATCGTGAGTACTATCTGACAGTTCCAGAGAATGTACCACAACAAAAGTCTGATAACCAAGGACGTGTTGTGGCGGTTGACCCCGGCATCAGAACATTTATCACATTCTTTTCTGAATCCAGCTTTGGTGAAATTGGATAGCCGCTAACTTGCAAATTCAAAAACTATGTTTTTGATTCGATAAGTTGATTTCTAAACTTACCAAAGCTAGATGTAAGCAGAAAAGAAGAATGAAACTTGCGGCAAGCTAACTACAAGGTAAAATCAAAAATCTTGTAGGCGAATGGCTCTTTGAGACTGGGGCTTTTCAGACTTGGCATGAAAAGTTAGGTTAAGGCAAGGCTTGAATGAGTTCCCGGATTACATCTATTGCTGGTCTGCCAGTCTGTTCACAATACTTCTCAAGGTTATGAGCTTCATCTGATGTCAAGTTTAAGGTAATTCGCTTAAGCGCCCTTTTTTTACTGAAGGTTGCCAAATGGGTAAATTTAAGTGCAGCAGTTTTATTCATGGATTGATAAGCTAGATATATAGAAACTTTCCTTATACAAGCTTGCCAATTCAGAAACGTCTTTACCAGTGAAAATCGAGATCTTGAGATTGAACTTAAGCTTTACGAGCCAAATATATTACTGAGAATTTTAAGTATGAAATAAATAGCATCATACGTAACTAAGGTGCCATTATGTATGATGCAAATAACTTTCGGCTGAAGGGCTTATGTCATCAATGCTGCACAAACCAGATTATCTGTTGAGCAAGCGGTGTTGAATTAGTGAAACGAGTGGATTGCCAAAGGTGGCTTGTATCAGTAAACATTTTGGCTATAGACCTCTTTAAAATCCTCTGCAACATGAGATTATTCATTTGTGATAGCTATCACTTCATATCTATAGCAACCTAGTAGATAATTATTTTTTATTATCAAAAGCGATTACCCAAACGTGAGTTAATACATGACTTTACAGAATTGGAGACGCAAGCGTGGCGTTGCACTTACTAACAAGGGGTTACAAAAAATTAAGGAGGCAAAGCATCAGTCAGAAGCAAAGGAAAATTTTGGAAACAGGTATACTCTCGAAGAAATGAGCGTCCGCTCTGGGTTATATTCCGCTACTATCTCGAAAGTACTAAATCGCGAAGGAGGAGTTGATAGACAAACTATTGAAAAGCTTTTTTCAGCTTTTCAGCTAAAAATAGATAAAAGTGACTACTCAAGCTCAAATACTCGCTTAGATTGGGGAGAGGCTATCTTTAACTCAGTTTTTTATGGACGCACAGAAGAACTTACCACGCTAGAACAATGGATTCTCAATGAACACTGCCAATTAGTGGCAGTATTGGGAATAGGAGGCATTGGTAAAACGGCGCTGTCTGTAAAGTTTGCTCAACAGATTCAGGAGAACTTTGAGTATGTGATCTGGCGATCGCTACGAGAAGCTCCGCCTGTTAAAATTATTCTAAGTAACCTGATCCAATTTTTATCTGACGAACAAGAAACAGAAGGTAATTTACCAGAAAGCTTTAGTGAGAGGGTATCGCGGCTACTCTATTATTTACAAAATCATCGCTGTTTGGTAATCCTTGATAATGCAGAATCAATTCTTCGCAGTGGGAGTCGAGCCGGACTTTATCGAGAAGGATATGAGGAATATGGTGAGCTTTTAAGACGGGTAGGAGAAGCAACTCACCAAAGCTGCTTAGTGCTGACTAGTCGTGAAAAACCTAGAGAAGTGGCATTGCTAGAAGGACAAGCATTACCTGTTCGCTGTTTATCACTGAATGGTTTAAAGGTGGCAGAAGGGCAAGAAATCTTAAAGCTCAAGGGGCTATCGGCGGCCGAAGATGAATGGAAAGTGATGATTGAACGCTATGTAGGTAATCCATTAGCGTTGAAGATAGTTGCCACGACCATTCAAGATATTTTTGATGGTAATGTGACTGGATTTCTGCAACAAGACACATCTGTTTTTGGAGACATTCGCGATATCTTAGAGCAGCAATTTGAGCGTTTGTCAGATTTAGAAAAGGAAATAATGTATTGGCTAGCGATTAATCGTGAGCCAATGGCGCTTCCAGAATTGCGAGACGATATTATATCACAAGTACCGCAAGCAAAACTAATGGAGGCTGTGGAATCTCTGGGAAGGCGATCGCTAGTTGAGAAAAGTGCAATAACTTTCACCCTACAACCTGTAGTCATAGAATATGTAACTCAGGTATTCATAGAGCAAGTCTGTGAAGAGATTACAACTGAAAATATTGAACTTTTTAGATGCCACGCTCTGATCAAGGCGAGTGCGAAAGACTATATAAGAGAAGCTCAAATTCGCCTCATCCTTAAACCGGTTCTTGATGAGCTGCTCACTATATTGAGAAGTAAAAAAGGCATTGAAAATCGACTAGCTAAAATTTTAGTAAAGCTACGGGAAGAATCGCCGCAAGAACTAGGGTACACAGGTGGAAATATTCTTAATTTGCTTTGTCAACTACAGATAGATTTAAGGGGTCATGATTTTTCTGAACTAACGGTTTGGCAAGCAGACTTGCGGAATGTGAAATTGCACGATGTAAATTTCCAAAACGCTGATCTAGCTAAGTCTGTCTTTGCTGAAGCCTTCGGTGGTATTTTGTCCGTAGCCTTTAGCCCCGACGGCAAACTTTTGGCTACGGGGGATAGCAATGGTGAGATTTGCTTACGAAATACTGCGGATGGCAAACAGATCCTCAACTGCAAGGGTCATACCAACTGGGTTGTATCACTTGCCTTCAATCCTGACGGTAGAACACTTGCTAGCGGGAGTGCTGACTCTACTGTGAAATTGTGGGATGTCATTACAGGTCAATGCCTGCAAACCTTTTCGGAACACAATAATAGTGAGGTTTGGTCGGTAGCCTTTAGTCCAGATGGTAATATGCTAGTAAGTGGCAGTAATGACCATACAATAAGACTATGGAGTGTTAGCACCACTGAATGTCTCAGAATTTTCCGGGGACATACAAGTTGGGTAATTTCTGCGGTCTTCCATCCGGATGGTCAGACGCTAGTGAGCGGCAGTGATGACGACACAATTAGATTGTGGGATGTCAGCACTGGCGAATGTATCAAAACTCTACAGGGGCATGATGATGGAATACGATCAATCACTATCAGCCCGGACGGTCAGATAATAGCCAGTAGCAGTGATGACCAGACAGTAAAGTTATGGGAATTTGACACTGGTGAATGCATTAAAACTCTACAAGGGCATCATGCTGCGGTCTGGTCAGTTGCCATTAATCCTCAAGGTAATATCATCGCTAGTGGCAGTTTCGACCACACAGTGAAGCTATGGAGCTTTAGCACTGGGCAATGTCTAAAAACTCTTCAAGGACATTCGGGTTGGGTATGCTCTGTCGTCTTTAGTGCGAAAGGGGATCTTCTCGCCAGTGGCGGTGAAGACCAAACAGTGAAGCTATGGAACATTAATACTGGTCAATGTCTCAAAACTTTCAGTGGTTATACTAGCCAAGTTTGGTCAGTTGCTTACAGTCCGGATGGTCAGACATTAGCAAGTAGTAGTCACGATAACACAGTAAGGTTATGGGATGTTAATACGAGTAAAACTTTGCAAATTTTCCAGGGGCATAGTGCTGCGGTTCGATCAGTTGCCTTTTGTCCAAAAGGGCAAACATTGGTAAGTGGCAGTGACGATAGAACAGTGAAGTTGTGGGATGTCAATACGGGTCAAGCCTTACAAACTTTCCTGGGACATCATGCTCTAGTATGGTCAGTTGCTTACAGCCCCGATGGTCAAACTTTAGCAAGTGGCAGTCACGACTGTACGGTGAAGTTGTGGGATGTCAATACGGGACAAGCCTTACAAACTTTCCAGGGGCATCGTGCTGCAATCCAGTCAGTTGCCTTTTGTCCTCAAGGGAAAACAATAGCCAGTGGTGCTTGGGATCAGACAGTCAAGTTGTGGGATGTCAGCACTGGTGAGTGTAAAGGAACGTTAGAAGGGCATACGAATTGGGTCTGGTCAATTGCTTTTAGCCCAAATGGTAAATTGCTGGCAAGCGCTAGCTATGACGGAACAATCCGGTTGTGGAGTGTTAGTACTGGTGCTTGCCTCCAAACTTTCCAGGTTTGTGCAAATGGTATCGTTAAAGCAGTCGTCTTTAGTCGAAACGGTCAGATTATAGCTAGTAGCAGTCCCGATTACACAATTAAGTTATGGGACGTTGATACAGGTGAATGCAAAAGAACGTTACATGGACATTCAGCTTGGGTCTGGTCAATCGCTTTTAGCCCAGATAATCAAACTCTGGCTAGTAGTGGCGCTGATGAGACAATTCGACTTTGGGATATCAACACGAGCAAGTGCTTGAAAACTTTGAAGGCTAAGAAATTTTATGAAGGAATGAATATTAGGGGGGTTACGGGTTTAACTACTGCGACTATTGCTACTCTGAAAAAGTTGGGGGCAATTGCTTAGGAAAAACAGCCTCGACAAGGAGTTATATAAAACTAGTAAAGATTTCACTGATTGGAGGAGCCTACTGCAATATATGTTTGAAACGTCAGGTCAGTAGACACGAGGTTTTCTCTGCCCAAAAGTGTCAATCCCTAACTGTTTAACTGTTACGGTATTTGAATCTAACTAGCATCTGAGCTTCTTCAAACCCTTAGTAAAAGCTAAACAATTGAGGGATATCAACTAGTAACTCAAGCCTTATCATTAAAGTATGTAGATAAGTCGAAACTAGAAATCAGCCATAGGGATATCGCTTGCTAATCCTTTTGCGAATTCCTCAAACATGATTCTTTCCAACTCCAACTCCATGTCATCCAAAGTCTCTAAGCTGCTCTCGCTGAAGCTCCTAGCAGAATTATAAGGGCTGAAAGATTGCTGCTCGATAGCAAAATTATAAGGGCTGAAAGATTGCTGCTCAATGGCTGTAGTTTTTGCTGTTGCTGTTTCCATTATCTTTTTTTTAACTGTGCTAATTTGTACACTTTCTCAGTTGTCTTAAAAAAGTTGCGCTTGGCTGTTAGATGATTTCTAAGCTTTTAGCGGTTTTAACACATTCTGAATCTCCTCATCTGATATATAAGGTTCCTCAGGTGGGCTGAAGCGCAACAATGCAGCTTGATAACAAGCTTTCGCCACGCAAACACGTTCTTCAGAAGTAAGACCAGCAATCATTGCAAGCGTTTCCTTTACGTGTTCCACCTCAGTGCTAACAGCACTGTGCGCGCGCAGGCAACGGGTAGCTGTGATACCTGGTGGTAGCAGTGCTTCCACACTCTGTATGTAACCCATCCCTATACATATCCCTAAACGTTCTGCTGTATAAGAATAGCCCACGCAATCAATTGGATCTGATCCCCGAACGCTCTGGGTGAAGTAATCCAGCAACGCCTTTGCAGCTGGAGGAACAAGTGCTTGCACAACAGCTTCGGCCCTATATCCCATCGACTCAATATCCCGTAAAGCGAGTAGGTCGTGACCTGCCTCTTCTCTGGCTTTCTGTACAGCCCACTGTGCCAAACTCTGACGATCTGCTGAAGCGAAGCGCTCTTGCGCTTCCTCCATCAGTTGGGGTGTGGAATGGCACAAATGGTAAAAACCTGCAAGTCGCCATACCCAACGTGTAGGGGTTAGATCTGGTGGTCTGCGCTCCGACTTCACTGCGTACCAAGCACATACTATTGCATTATTTAAAAGCTTTCGAGTTTCAGCTAAGGTGTCTGCATCAATCATCTTTCGAGTAAAGGAATAACTCATCCCCGGATATTCGGGTTGATGTAACCAAGTCCGATTAGCAGTCTCCACAACTACTCCGTCAGACGAAATATGTGTTGATTCAGTATCAATGAAAAATTTCTCACACATGGTCCATTATGCATTCCTATATCTTCCAGGAGGTAAAATACTACTTTCGCTACAAAATAGAGATGGAGATAGCTGGACTAAGCTATAGGGTGTAAATGCAATCATCATGAATTAGCTAGTATGTACCTTATAAGAAGGCTTTGAGATGTTTATTATTGATGATAATGTAAAAATATACGATTGTATGATTATTTTTCTAATATATAGTATGCTTACGCAGATAAAATTACAGCTTGTGCGTACCGACTGTATCAACTTTGCTAATTTACCTTATTTTTACACTCATATTAGTTCAACGCCATTAATGCCCCAGTTAAAAGCACAAACTGCTTTATAGTCTATCTTTGCCCAAATAGTCGTGTCTCTTCTTTTACTTGAAATTGAACGCCTAGCTCTCTTTGCACGTAGTTGTGGTTTTGACATTCATACTTCCAGGTGCAAGATGTAAGGTTTAGTTTTGTTGTGCAAATCTAGTTACTTGTATTCACACACTTTAGTCTTTTATTGTCTACCTACTTAAATGCTTTGATATAGAAGAAATGTTCAGAGGCTTTAAGAGCGGCAAATATGGCGATGCCTGCGGCGGGCTGTGCCAAAGCAGATGAGTTCGCTCGTCTTTTGGTTTGTGAAAACTGAACATAATTAATCAAGACCTGGAGTATGAAAAATGACTGACTTTAATCAGTACAAGGCTTTAACTTTTGATTGTTACGGAACCCTAATCGATTGGGAGAACGGCATCTTAGGCGTACTAAAACCACTTCTAATAGCACATAACACTAATTTGGATGACGATCAAATTCTTGAACTTTTTGCTGAATTTGAAGCAGAACTAGAAAATGGTGATTATATCAAATATCGAGAAGTTTTGAAGAGAGTAGTCCAAAAATTCGGTGAACGATTTAGCTTTGCGCCAACTACTGACGAACTAAATTCACTTGCTGATTCTATTCAGCATTGGCTGCCTTTCCCGGATACAGTTGAGGCACTTAGAGTCTTAAAGCAAAACTTTAAGCTGGTTATTATCTCAAATGTAGATGACGATCTCTTTGCTTTCTCGGCAAAGCATTTGGAGATAAAATTTGATGAGATAATTACAGCAGAACAGGCAAAAAGCTACAAACCCTCCTTAAACAACTTCAGACTGGCTATTGAAAGAATTGATTTGCCGTTAGACCAGATATTACACGTTGCTGCTAGTGTATATCACGATATCGTTACGGCCAAATCTCTGGGGCTATCAACAGTCTGGGTAAACCGTCGAGCAGTCCAAAAAGCAGTTAGCCCCAGAAAATCAGCAATAAGTCAACCTGACTTAGAAGTGCCGGATTTAAAGACTCTTGCTGCTTTGAGTTCACCGAAATAATACTGAGCAATAAGTACTCAGCGCCTAGTACTGTTTCGATAAGGATCTGTTGTTACAAAACGATACAGGGATTGCAACATAGATTAATTCTGCCTTAATCTGGAAAAACTACTACATCAGTTTGACGCCACGTTCAGCCTTATTTTAAGGGCGACGTACCAAGTTCTGCTTCTGGTTCTCCAGGATCAGCGTGCCGATAAACTTGTTCAATAAAACACTTTGATAGCCTAAAACGATGAAAGCATCTGCTAATTTCGACTTTGAAGACGAGAAATTTAATGCACCGCCTTCTCAAGTCATCCCCTGGTGTCAGATGATTAATCCTCGGTATGGCACAGATGGTATGCAATCCCACGGTTTGGCGATTAAGCTAGATAATGCCAATGCTGTCGGTTTTGTGCCAGATGATAATTGGCAGCAGGTAGAGCATGAATTTAGCTCTGGAGTTGAAACAGTTTTTATTAGCACTACTCCACGTTTGGTTTTAGTGCGTCGGGGGCCATTGTCTGTTAAAGACCGGGAAAGCGGTCTAAAGCTAGGTACGCTCAAAGAGAATTATGATGCTTTTTTGGCAGACAAACTTAAATTTAAAACCTTTACTCGTTATCTAATTTTTATAGTGGGTGAAAATAAAAAGTTTTTACATGAATCCCCATTACAATTAACTCTTAATGGTGCAGCCGGAGCGAGTTTCAGCAAAACCTACTGCGAATATCAACAAGGCAAAGTAGTTAGTGGATTCGTTGCTGAACTAGAAAAAACTTATGCTATTTATCGCAAGCAACCCTTGGCACCAAAAGGGCCATTGTTCCACGCTCACGGGATTTTTTGCCCCATAATTGAGTGCGAAGAAAGAGGTATTGAACCAAATACAGTTCTAGTAGCTTCAACTGTAGACTTCAAGCATCCTACGGTAGGCACTTTAACACAATATTTAATTGCTTCGGATTCTGTTGAGTCTGCAATGATTTGCAAGACTTTTGAAGAATACAAAGATTTTGGAAAGGAACCTGTGAAATCAGAAACGCCTAAATTGGCAATGGCAGGAGTTTCTAACTCTTACGTTTATGCCGATGAAGATGATTTTGCTTATCCGCCATATTAGGTGGAAGTGGGTGGGGAGTAGGGAGTGGGGAGCAGGGAGTAGGGAGTGGGGAGCAGGGAGCAGGGAGCAGGGAGCAGGGAGAGATGAGGGAGATGAGGGAGATGAGGGGACAAGGGGACAAGGGGACAAGGGGACAAGGGGGCAAGGAGAATAACATCCTCATTCAACAGTCAACACTCCCGATGCCCGATGCCCGATGCCCAATATCTATTCTTTGAGCAGCAAATAATATAGTGAACCATTACCGCCTGTGATGCCAGCGCGATCGCCTGCTAGTTTACCAGAACCCATGAAATAATCCACCCGGCCCGGGCCTTTGATGGCACTTCCTGTATCTTGGTCAAGTACAAAGCGGCTGACAATACGCTTCTCTAATTTGCCACCACTGACGGGATAGGGAAACGAGTTATAAATTAGCGCTAGCGCTCCCGGAGGCATGAGAGACTTATCTGTAGCAATGGAACGTTCTGCTGTTACTGGCACATGAATACTACCAGTAGCTGGTCTACCATTTGTTTCCTGAAAGAAAACAAATCGTTCCCAGCGTGGCAGATAATTGCTCAACTCCTGCGGCTTTCCCCGGAAATAACTAATCAAACGTGGCATTGTCAATCCTTCCAGTGGAAGTTTGCCATCTTTTGCTAGTTCTTTGCCGATACTAGTCCAAGGGTAATCAGTTCCACCTGCATAGCCAATTGATGTTGTTTTGCCATTAGTTAATTTAATTTGGGCAGAACCTTGGATATGTACCATATATGCATCTAAGCGATCGCGAAACCAAAGCATTTCTAAACCGCGTAACTGGCTCTTACTCCCTTGTAAACCATCCTTCCCTTCCAAATCAATTCGTTTGGGATGGGGTTTAGGCCATTGGCTGAAATTAGGTGGTAGCCGATAAAGAGGATACTTATATATTGCAGTTTTGACACGGCTAGCCGTGTAAATAGGTTCGTAGTAAGCAGTGAACTTAACAGTACCCTTGCCATCGTTGCCTACAGACTGGTAAAAGACAAACTCACGGCGGACAGCAGCTTGTAGTTGCGCTGCTGACTTAGAACTGACAACTAGTTGGCGAAAACGTACCAAACTCCGGCGGACGCGATCAAGGGTAATTTCTTGAACTGGATAATTTTGATATGCTGCGATCGCCTCTTTCTTTGTTAGGTAAAGCAAACTGTTATCAATGGAAGCCAACAGTGCTTTGCGATCACCTCTGGTGGGCGAAGCGCGAACGCCTGTTTTACCCCTTTGACCCCATAGTTGCTCATCCCAACCCAAGCAAGCGTGCTGGGGCGTACAATCGGTTCCGATAGCGATTGGTTTTAACGGTGGCGTTATATCAGGAATGGTTGGTACTGGCAGAGGGAGATCAGGGGCGGTGGGTACTGGCAACGGCAGTAAGTTAGGAACCTGAGCAACAGAAGACCAGAGAGGGTTTACAAGGGCGATTCCCAGACTTAAGGAAAGCAAAGCAAGGGTTTTTCTCATCATTTAGTTGAATCTTTCAACACTGGAACTAAAAATTGGTTCTACCCGGATTGCCACAATCCGAGAAGGGCGTACTACCATATATTCCCCTTGAATATTTTTGATCGGTACGCTAATAAAGTCATTAGAAGCAGACTTTGGCACAAGTTCGCCGCTATACCATTTCTGAAACTCTTGAATAGTAGGAAAGCGTACTTCTTCCCGATGACCGCTTTCCAGTAGGAGGTATACGGCATATTCATTTGCAGTTCTAGCCATAAGATTGGATGATTTGAAAAACATTCAACCCATTGTTAACTACGTAACCCCCGAATGAAAAGGGTAAGCATACGGGAGGTGAGGGGACAAGGGAGAATTTACTTCCCTTTTTCTCATGCCCGATGCCCAATGACTCCTCAGGTTAACTGAAAGTTTCATGATTTCAAAACTCTTGATACATACAAATGCAAATGCCGGACAGTGGTTTGTCCGTTTTTGCGATCGCAATCAAGCTACTTTGAGTCCGCTCCAAGTCTACCAGTTGGCGAATAAGCTTGTGCCTGCATTAAGGCGACTCCAACTTGGGTAGCGATCGCCTCTACTAAAGCTACATCGTCCTTAAATATATAAAATATATATCGTGATAAAGTCTCAAAATAAAATAATTGGGGATTCGTCATACATCTGGAATCTGTTTTTACTTATGCTTTAAATCAATTCCAGATGCAATCCTCAACCCCCGTTATTCATCCCCACCCTATGAGTATATTGAGTGTGGAGACTTTTGCGTACAGTTAAAGATGAAAGGCTGATTTTTTAATTTTGGATTTTTAATTAGACCGCGGCGGCGCTCAAACCACTTTAATTAAGCTTCGTTCAGTTAGGGTGACTCCATTAAATAAGCAGTGGTGCAAATCGACCTCGGTCAGGTCTACTTCTGAAAAATCAATGTTACTTAGATCAGTTTTGTACAAAATAGCTTTGGCAAGACTGGTATGACTCAGGTCTGTATTGCTCAAGTTTGCCCCAGTCAGGTTTGCACCACTGAGATTTGCCCCAGCCAAGTTTGCACCACTGAGGTTGGTATAGCGTAAGTCTGCTCCAGCCAAATTTGCATCACTGAGGTCAGCATTATGCAAGTCTGCTAAACGCAAGTCTGCTTTCACAAGGCTTCCCTTATGCAAATCCACCTGACTGAGAGTTGCCCGTATCAAGTTAGCAGCCTTGAGGTTTGCCAAAATCAGGTTTGCTCCACTGAAGTCGGTCCTCCAGAGAGCCGCCGCAGTCAAATTTGCTTCGATCAGATTTGCTTTACGCAGGTTAGTCTGTGATAGAGTCGCGTTAGCTAAGTTAGCTCTATTCAAATTAATTCCAGCTAAACACACTTCGCTGAGGTTAACTAAGTGCAGACTTATTTGAGTGAAATTTCTCTCTCCTGCACAATAGCGTTTGAGAAGTTCATCAGCATCCATACAGCCCGTCTCCCAAAATCTCCATTTCTCACCTGAAAATTACAGTATCGACTCGTTAAATCACAGCAGGGGCACGGCATACCGTGCCTCTACAAGAGTTGTTTATTTACGTACTAGGTTGAGCAGTTCTTTAGGAGAAGCAAGCAAGTCAATCCCTACGAAGAAGATTTTATCTTGGGGATCTAGCAAAAACCGCCATGCAATATTCATCCCAACACTAGCACCGAACCAAGGGGTTTGGACTTTGCCTGTAACTTTAATCTGGGTATAGCCATCTTCCACCGGCTCAGATATACCACGCTCTGGGATCATCTTCAATCCCTGGCATTCTTCACGCATATAAGCGCGGATTGCCTCTTGACCAATAATTGGTCTTTCAAAGGGGGGTTGCAAGGCACCTTCAGAGAGAAACAGAGCAACCGCAGCATCAAAGTCATTGGCATTCATGTTGTTGATATAGCCCAACACTGTAGAGTTATTGATGCCCTCAATGGTGACTTTGGTCCGAAACGCTGGTGCTGTCGGAGGAGCAACAGGTTCTGAGACTTTTTTGTAACTACCGGGAGCATTTGGGTCAAATCCCATGCTAATTACGGTATTACGTAGAATTGTAATTTGTTGACCTGAATCAGCATTGCGGATGGCTTGCAACACATCAGCAGCTTTAGGAGAAAGCTTGTAGCCTTCTGGGATAGGAGCAACAATTCCCTGGGCCATCCATTCTCCTAACTGATACCAAAAGCCCAATTTGATGTTCACTGTGAAGGATGCATAAGAACGACACAGGGGAGTGTCAGCACGGTTAGCCAAATCGTACATGACTTGCGTCTGAGCCTCAAAAGGCATCTGCTTAATTTGTTCGAGTAAGCCTTGTGCAAGGATCATGTTAGCTGCTCCTGGAGCGGCAACTGTAATACTTCTACCCATCTCGGTATAGGCAAACCAGAGTAATGCTAGTTGATCTTCAGCATTGAGCTGAGAAAATGATTCGACAATATTTGGAACAAGGTCAGCAACTAGAGTTCCGGGAAAAATACTTTGAGCCGACTGGATGGTAAAAGACATAACAAAAATTCCCAAAAGAAAATTACAGTTCTATCGAAATGTGAAAATCAAATATGCAAAGACGGAAGGAAGATGCGTTTAGCCTTTAACAAAGGCACTCAGCAGTCTTTACATCACCGTTAACGATTCTTCTCGTGTCGGAGACGCTGTTGGCTTTTCAAGCATCACAGCCCATCGTATGCATTGCTTTACCAAAGACACAGTGATTCTGTTGCCTATGAGTTTGAATACTCGGCAAAGCACATTGCAGGCTTAACTGCATAGTTATCTAGAAAGCTTTAATCAACTGTGGTTTAACGCATTAATGTTGCTTTTGTATCTTTATGTAAAGAAACATAACAAGTTCGTTACAAATAAGCAATACTTTCTCAGTTGTAAGTTCATAACTTCTGCTTATATAAAATATAAGTTTTGTTTAAAATAGATTACGCACAATTGCAAACTTATTGTGTGACACGCTCTTGAGTTCGAGCGTCACAAACTGTTGTAGACATCCCCACTTCACGCACGTATCCAAAAAGTCCTACTTGCTTAGTACGGTTTTTACTACTTTTTTCTTCGTGTCAAGCAGTTGTAAAAAATATTTACACTAGTTAATATTCCTTTACAGATAACAAATAAAGGTTTTACTATTAACAAGCGTGGCCAATTCAATAGATTTGCGATTTAACCCAAGGTTTACGTTGATGAAATCCCAAGGACAGGCTTTACTAAATATGTTGAAAAATTAAATGGTCGTTTGGTTTTGTCTCACTCATTAGCCTTCAAAATTTTCACCGGAACGGTTTGGTTGGATGGTTAACCAACCTTTAGAGAAGACAAGTCAGATTTACGAATTTTATTTAGTTGACAAATAAAACAATTTACAGGCAAACTTATGAAGACAGATTTTGATTACTCCAGAAAAGATTTGATTGGATCAGTCGTTTTTAGACCTGATTTCAATAACTTTGAGACCATTAATGCAAATCAAGCGTGGTCACTGTTTTTCACTGCTGGTAAAGACGACAAGGGGTTGGGACAAGAAATTGAATTCGGCAGATTTTTTACTAACCTCTTAATTGCTATTGGAGCAACTGGAATTCTTTGGGGAGTTTACTTCAGCCAATTGGGATGAGCAAGTTTGTTCATTTCTAGTATGTTGTAGCTTCAACGGAGGTCTTGGATTTGAATACCAGAACTTCTTTTCACTTTTCAATACTTTAAAAAATTCTGTTAGCTTTGGAAAAAGTTTGATGTTAATTGGATTTATAAAGCTTCCCAATTTGTCACGGTATTGTGGATACGTAGGCTTAGAAGTAGCACAAATTGTTTCCAAACATCTTGCAGTTCAAACTAAAGCCTATGTAATTCAAAATAGAACAATATTGATCAATCAACTTTCAAAGTCTGGTCTAGATTCTCATACAGCAAATCGAACTGTTACTGTACTTATCTCAAGCCCGGTTTTACAATTAACCAACAAGAACCAGTGTGCAATTAATTGGCGAAAGTAACTTATACAGGTAGTGAAAGGGACTAGGGATTGGGGACTGGGAACTGGGAAATTCGTTCCAAAATTTGGCATCGGTCAAAGTAAATTCCATAATTTTTCTGCTCTTTACCCAATCCCCAGTCCCTAAGTTCGAGTTCAACGCAAACAACGAATTGCCTCTAATAGACCTCTGGCTTTATTGAGGGTTTCTTCGTATTCTTTTTCTGGTTCAGAATCAGCCACCAAACCTGCACCGGCTTGCACGCTTACCGTATTATCATGCACTACCATTGTGCGAATTGCGATCGCAGTATTTAATTGCCCTTCAAAATCGTAATATCCATACACACCGGAATAAACACCCCGACGGCTAGACTCTAACTCGTGGATAATTTCCATCGCCCTAATCTTGGGTGCGCCGCTTACCGTACCTGCTGGGAAGCAAGCTTTCAATAAATCCCATGCTGTTTTACCAAGTGCTAATTTACCCACAACATTGCTGACTATGTGCATTACATGCGAGTAGCGCTCAACTACCATTAATTCATCAACTTTGACGCTACCATTTTGACAAACACGCCCCAAATCATTCCGCCCTAAATCTACAAGCATCACATGTTCGGCAACTTCCTTGGGATCTTCGAGTAAATCCTTGGCAAAGGCTGCATCTTCTTGAGTAGTTTTACCCCGTGGACGCGTCCCGGCAATTGGGCGTACCGTTGCTATCACTCCGCCATCGGAATCGGTTTCAGCTTTCACCATCACTTCAGGACTGGAACCGATGATTTGCCAATTTTGGAAGTTAAAGTAAGCCATGTAAGGCGAAGGGTTTATCTGACGTAGGGAGCGATAAAGGGCAAAGGGGTCGCCTGTGTATGCTGTTGATAATCGCTGGGAAATTACTACTTGGAAAATATCACCTGCTTTGATGTGGTCTTTGGCCTTTCGGACACTGGCACAAAAATCAGGTCGGGTAAAATTGCTCTTATACTCCTCTGCCTCTCTACCTGTGTGCTCCTCTGTTCCCTTGCTTCTTGGCGGTTTCCATTCCAATCTGGTTTTTTCCGGCGATAGCGGTAGAGATAACTTTTCAAGCATTTGGGTGACGCGATCGCACGCTTGTTGATAGGCTGCTTTTAAATCTACTTTGGGGTCACGTAAATCAGCATAAGCGATCGCCCAAATTTTCCGCTTCACTTGGTCAAAAATCAATAGCTGATCTACTTGCATCCACAACCCATCAGGGATATTTCGCTCATCTGGTGGGTGAATTGGCACGCGCGGCTCAATCCAGCGAATTAATTCATAGCCCCAAAACCCGAACAAACCACCAATTCCTGGCGGTAGCTGTGGTAGCTTGACTGGGTGAAAAGGTGCTAAACATTCGGCTAAAGCTGTAAAAGGGTCGCCTGCAAAAACGACTTGCGAACCATCACGGTTTAACTGGGTCGTATGCTCGCCCCTTGCTTCCAAAACCCAAAGCGGATCGCAACCCACTAAACTATAGCGTCCCAGTTTTTCCCCACCTTCGATCGATTCCAATAAAAAGCTATAGGGCTGACCTGCACAGACTTTATACCAAGCAGATACGGGCGTATCTAGGTCTGCTACCCATTCTTGATATACCGGGACGAAGTTGCCTTGTTGCGCTAGGGTAGAAAACTGGGAGAAATCCGGAAACATCATTATTTTTCAAAAGTAATTGGTAATTGGCAATGGGTAATGGGTAATTATTTTTCTTACCAATTACCCATTACTAATTACCCATTAGCTACTAGTAGCTAGTTACGGAGCGTCGTAGGTAGTACCACCGCTAAATTTAACTTTAGAGGGACTGGGGTTTTGTCCAATACGGCGATCTACATAACGCACTTTTTCACGTCCTGGGTTCACCTTCTCAGGGAAGACACCATCAGCTGGGTGAAGTAAAGTGGTTTCGCCGTTGGGTAAAATCCGGTAAACTTTGTAATCTGTAATTTTGAGTTTCCGGAGTTGTTGACCGCCCAAGAAGATGCCATATTCTTTACGAGCTATATACAGTAGGTTTTCACCTTTCCGCATAATAGCAGTACCACCTGTAGGCATTTCAAAAACTTGCTCTTTTGGGCTAGTCCAAGTGATAGCGAACTTCTCTTCCACTTGTGCTTTTGTAAGCAAGCCACCAGTGTGGCCACCGAATAGCGGGGTTTGTCCAGAGAGTGTTTCTGCCATAAAGTCTGTTCTCTCAACGTTTTTAGGGAATCGTAACACTGCAACCAGGATCATATTGCGATCGCGTCATAGACTGTAACAGTTTTTAGTCATTAGTCATTTGTCATTAGTCAAAAACTAATGCCCCATGCCCCATGCCCAATACCTATTTACTCCTAACTTTTGTCCGCTTTTCCTCTTTGCTACTCTGAACAATCGGGATGGTGAAGTGAAACTGACTACCTTGGTCTTTGCCAATTGACTCTGCCCAAATTTCCCCACCCCAGCCATTAACAATTTGACGGCAAATTGCTAAACCAAGTCCAGTCCCGCCAGTAGTGCGGCGCAGCGCTCCCTCTTCTTGATAGAAGCGGTCAAAAACTACTTCTAAACGATTTGGTTCAATGCCGCGTCCAGTGTCAGCTACAGTCACCTCGACCATTTGATGCCTGTTCTGAATCGCTTTAATGGTGATTTCTCCTTGGGGTGGCGTAAATTTACAAGCATTATCCATAAGTTTTGCCAGTACCTCTACTAGCCAATCACCATCGGCTCTTACCAGAGGTAAGTTGTCGGCAATTTGAGTTTTGATTTTAGGCGGCTTTTCCTCTGAGGAACGGGTACGATTGCGGCTGAGTGATAAATCTATACACTCTTGTAAACTCAGGGATTCTGGGTGCCATTCCACTCGACCGCTTTCCAGGTTGGAAAGTGTAAGAAAATCTTGTACCAATTTTCGCATCCGCTCTGAGTCGGAAAGAGCAGTGTTGAGCATGATCTGCTGCAACTCCAAGGGCATATCCGGCTCACTAGCGAGGCTTTCTAGGCACACTTGAATGGTGGATAGGGGGGTACGCAGTTCATGCCCTGTGATGGCTATAAGGTTGCTGCGAGTGCGGTCTAAGGCCTCTAACTGCTGGTTAAGTTCGTCTAGGTTGGCGTAAGCTTCCGCTTGGATGAGAGCGGCTCCTACTTGGGTAGCGATCGCTTTTACCAAATCCAATTCCCCAGGTTGGCACTCGTGCGGTGGCATTCGGCAATAGTGTAACTCCACAATGCCTAATACTCGCCCTTGATAGAAGACTGGTTCCATCAGCCAAGAACGAATGGCAAACTTTTTGGCGATCAAGGAAAGTCCTGGCGAATTGTTGACACGAGGGTCATTCAGTGTATCGCTAATACAGACTCCTTCGCCTTGTTGCATTATGTCCTGAAATAGGGAATTTTTCTCTAATTCCCAAGTTTGTCCATGAACAGATAAAATACCGGGATTCAAAAACTCGTGTTCAATTATGGCTTGGTTATCTGCGGCTTGAGCGCGGTAAATTAGACAGCGACAAGCTTCTAGGTGTTGTCCTAATTCTTGTGCCGCCACCTGGAGAACTTCGTGAGGATCGAGCGATCGCCGAATAGCAGTGCTAATCGAGTTGACTAATTGTTCTTTTCGTGCTTGGGCAGCAATAGAACGGTAGGCTTTGTGTAATTTATACTGACTAGCTTGCAAATAAGTTACTAAGCGCTGTACAAAGGGGTCTGTATCGATGTCACAAGCATATTCATTGAGCTGTTCTGCTCCAGAGTAGCTTCGCGGCTCTCCGATACCAAACCTCTGACGTGCCTCCTCAATTTTACTTGCCAGTTCTGGTCTGTAAACCAAAACCCTGTCTAAAAGCAATTCGGCGGCTTTCAGGCTAACTCCCCTTTCCGATGTCCAAACTCCCTCAAATCTTCGCGCTGTATCTATATCCAGATTAGGGCTTAGTTCTGGTATTTGCTTGTTTTTAGCAATAGAACCAAGGCTTTCCCGGCAAACTAGACAAGTTGCATAATTGTCGGCAATCACTACCAAATGCCACTCTTGGCTTAAGCCATCCGTTGGCTCAAAAGCGATCTTTTCGTAGTGTTCCGAACTATTGGTGAAATCCGTTTCTGGAGCAGATAATACATATATTTGGTTACTCCGCAAAGCAAGTCGCAGGTAGCGATGAGCTTCTTGGCGGTAGAATCGCTCTCGCTGGAAACTAGCAATTACAAGGGGTTGTGCTAAAGTCGCAGCCAAAACTTGATCTTCCATCGCATGGGAGAGCGCCGTTAGTGAAGCCTTAAAATATAGCTGGGGCCGCAAGTATGGTAGGGACTTTAGCAGATCACTCAGCACAGAAGTCGAAATGCTCATGAATTATTGTTAAACGCTCAACCTCGACAAGATCAAAAGTCACAGCTGCATTGTACAAATTCCAAGGACTCTCAAGTTAAATAGAGGATTGCAATATGTAAAGAACGCGCTTAAGCACCTTCTGCCAAAGCAGGCGCAACACTTTGTTACGAATTAGGAGGAGTGGGTACAACTTGATTTGTTGATTGACAACCTACTACGCCCAATATACATTCTTGACTAACTTTGAAATATGCTTGCATAACTAAAATATTTCATGACTAAGTACCAAATAACTAATTGTTGTATTGTTTTAGCTATTGCATTCGCTAATAAATACTGGGCGGTGATTGATAGTCCAGGCGTTGGCGTAGCCTGTCGTAGACATTGCCTAGTTTGCCTAAATTGTAAATAAATGTTTTTACCCAAAAATCATTACTGCTACATTCACATAAATTAATCAATAAATTAATTATCATAAATTAATTTAATTAAACCCCATAGCTATTTAAGACAAAATCGTATATTACTAGAGAACAAATACTGTCTATGTTCAACAAAAACGGTGAATTTCGCCTTTTTGCTGAGTATCTTATGTGTCTTGTGTCTTGGGAAAGTTTAATGACTAATAAATTATCTAAAAATCCTTAGTTTTCAGCCTTGAGTTTTGAGCTATAAAATATAAGTTTATAAATCTTTGCTTATACAAATTTGAACACTGCTATTTTGCCAGTAGTTATGATGTAAGTGTTATTTTTTTAGCTCCAATCGCTCAAAGGAGTTTTAGAGAGCGTCTTTTTTTTGAAAGTTGTGAGGGTCAGCGACCTCTACTTGCAAGACCAGAAAAATATAGAACCTGTACACGGAACTTTGGCTAATGACACCGGATACGCTAATGACCTCGGAAAAAATTTTCCTAGATGGAAAAACTTTTATTCCTGCCGAACAATTACCTATCCCGGAGTGGCCTGGTGTTGTGAGTGAAAAATCACAACCGACACTGACGGTTAAAGATGATGATTTGTTTTTTGTGACAGATACTATCGGGAACATTTCTGGCTGCTCCCTCAAAGATGGTAATCCTAGCATGGGACTGTTTTGTTGTGATACGAGATTTCTCAATCGCCTAGAGTTTCAAATTGAAGGGCGATCGCCTGTACTCCTCAGTAGTACTGCTGAAAAAGGGTTTTCACTCTCAGTTTTGTGTACCAACCCCAGAATCGATGAACGCCTGAAAGCCGACACTGTAGGAATTCGCCGAGAAATGGTGCTGAATGGGGCATTATTTGAAGAAATAGAGGTATCTAACTACAGCACAACAACCGTCAGTTTTGAACTAAGTATCAGCTTTGATGCAGATTTTGTTGATTTATTTGAAGTCCGGGGTTATGACAGAGAAAAACGAGGTAGACTTTTACGCTTAGTAGAACCGACGGCTGAAGAAGGAACATCTTCTCTAGCCGATGGCGTTCCACCTGTACCCAAAGAGCTACAAGCATTTAGGGAAGAATCCTTAACACTCGCCTATCAAGGTCTTGATGGCTCGGTGATGGAATCTCGTATTTTATTCCAGCATCGCCAACCAGACTATTTCAAGGGTTACACTGCGGTTTGGCAGCTAGAGTTGGCTTCTCATGAAACTCAAAAGCTGGGCTACCGGGTGAATATGTTGAAAAACAACCAATCCAGTTCAACCGTCAGCGCCGCCATCACATTAGGACAGGCGAAAGCCGCTGAGTTAATGGAGGAGCAACACTGGGTACAGCAAATTACCCGCATTAGCTCAGATAAGAGCATTTTCAATCGAGTGATTGAGCGGGCCGAACAAGATATGTATTTGTTGCGCCAGTCTTTTGGTAAGCATAAAACAGTTTCGGCTGGAGTGCCGTGGTTCTCTACACTATTTGGGCGAGATTCGGTGATTACAGCTTCCCAAACCCTGATGTTAAACTCGCAAATCGCCAAAGAGACTCTGATATTGCTTGCAGGATACCAAGGTAAAATCGAGGACGAATGGCGCGAAGAAGAACCGGGTAAGATTTTGCACGAGTTACGCTTGGGAGAAATGGCTCGTTGTCAAGAAATTCCCCATACACCCTACTACGGTACAGTTGATGCTACTCCTCTGTGGCTGATGCTGTATGCCGAACATTATGCTTGGACTCACGATCAAGAACTTCTAGAGCAACTTTGGCCGAATGCTCTAGCAGCAATGGACTGGATTGATCGCAACATGAAAGAAACCAGCTACCTCAGCTACTTTCGTAAATCTAAACGCGGTCTTCCTAACCAAGGTTGGAAAGACTCTGACGACTGTATCGTAGACCACAAGGGAGAATTAGCCAACGGTCCAATTGCCCTTTGTGAAGTGCAAGCTTATGTCTATGCTGCAAAAATGCGCCTAGCAGAAATAGCTAGGATGAAAAAACGGCTTGATTTGGCAGATCGTTGGCAAGAAGAGGCTAGAAATCTTAAGCTTCGTTTTAATCAAGATTTTTGGGTGGAAGACCTAGATTTCTGCGCTTTGGCTTTGGATGGAGACGGCAAGCCAGTAGCCAGTATTACCTCAAATCCTGGGCATTGTCTGCACTTGGGTCTTTTCACCCACGAAAAAGCCTATAGTGTAGCAGAACGCTTGCGAGCACCAGATATGTTTAATGGTTGGGGCATCCGTACCCTGAGTAGTTCGTCACCCGCTTACAATCCGATGGGGTATCACATTGGTTCGGTTTGGCCCCATGATAACGCTCTGATTGCAATGGGATTGCGATCGCTCGGTCTTATCGATCAAGCCCTAGAAATTTTCCAAGGTTTATTCGACATGACTAGTCAGCAGCCTTATCAACGACCTCCAGAACTTTTCTGCGGCTACGAGCGGAACGGTGATAATGCTCCTGTGCAGTATCCAGTCGCTTGCACTCCTCAGGCTTGGGCTACTGGTAGTGTCTTCCAACTGCTACAAATGATGGTTAACTTGGTACCTGATGCTCAAAATAACTGCTTGCGAATAATTGACCCCGCTTTGCCAGAATCAATTAATCGCTTGTCTTTTCATAATTTGCGAGTCGGCCCCACCATCCTTGATTTAGAATTCGAGCGTTCTGGTACTACGACTGCTTGTCGCGTTGCGAAAAAACGCGGTAATTTGCGGGTGGTTATTGAAGCATAAGAGAGTGGGGAGTGGTGATGTGTGGACACTCGCACTCTGGCCATTTGCCTGGATTAGAAGTAGGAATAAGCGATCGCTAGTACTGTATATACTAGCGATCGCTAGTGGGTATTATCGTTAGTGTCTTATATTGCCTGTACCTATCTTCACCTTCTGTGATCCTTCAACGATTTGGTAAAGTTTGTCTTCAAATTTTTGCATACATGCCGACCAATCAAATTCGAGTATAGAGGGGCGAGCGTGCCTAGTCATATCTGCTTTCAAATCAGGATTTTCTAGAATCGCAATCACTCTTTGAGCGAAGTCTGTAGGGTTATTAGGTTGGGCGAGAAAGCCGTTACGACCAGGAAAGACCTGTTCTGAGGTTGACGGTGCAACAACGGCAACCAGAGGGGTTCCAGAGGCTAGTGCTTCGTTATTTGTAGTACAGAAGTTCTCGGTGACGGAGGGGTTGACAAAGACATCAGCTCTGGCAAACCAACCCAGAAGTTCTGTACCGTGAGACTCGCCCCATATAGTAATACCCGATCCAAACTTTTGAGCACGCTCACGAATTTCCTTATCTAGCGGGCCACTACCAACAATCACCAGATGGACATCAGGGATTTTGGCAGCGATGAGTGGAAATATATCAAGCAGTTGGTTGACGTTCTTTTCCGGTGTGATGCGTCCGACAAACAAAAGAGTTGGTCGGTTGTCGTTAGGAATGGGATTATAACAAATGTTTCGCGGGTGAAATTTTTCGCAATCGATGCCTTGATAAGCGACATATTCAGCGCGTTGACATTTTAGTTCTTCGTATTTAGCGAGTTGTTCTTTAGAAGAAAAGTAATTGAAGTCATAAGACTCACTAAATTGCTTGACCAAAGTAGGAATGATGGGACGAACCAAGTTAAAGAACTTGTCCCCAAAGTAATATTTGATATATGCAACGATATCAGTATGGAAGAGTGATATTGTTGGTGTGCCTGTTCGTCTTCCGTATTCAGTGCCGATTGGCCGACCATAACCTTGTAAGAAAAATGAGTATAAACCTCTCATTTGCGCGGCTTCTTCAACCACGATAATATCAGGCTGAAATTTCTCCAGCAGTTTGGTATCGCTCCACTGCCGATAGTTTAATGGTTGAGGAAGAGATTTATAGAATAACAGTGGTTGTGTGGGGAATGCGTAAGTAGATAAATTGGGGAAAGACTCAATTTCATTCAAACCTGGCATGGGGCGATCGCCAACATTTTTAGGGTAGCGATCGTTGATTTGCGGATGGATTAGAAAAACCTCATGTCCCTGCTCTAGCAGCCAACGAACCCGTTGGTGTACTGCAACGGAAACTCCAGTTAAGAAAGGAGCGTACAATCCTGTAAACAGTGCAATACGAAGTGGTTTCTTAGTCATAAAAAAGGGGAATATTTCACGAAAATGCTGTTTTTGAATTTAGGATTTACGCAGCAAATGTTTCATGAACATCCTGATTCTTTCGCTCAGAAATTCCCACTAATATAGTTAGACTAAGGATTTACGCATTTTCAAATAAATGAAATTCTCGATTGTGAAGCGGATGTTTATAAACCTGGATTATAGAATGTTGTAAAAATAGCCGATGATGTATCTAAAAACTTGAGATTCTCTTAAATTCTCCTTAATTAAAAAGTTTATCCCCCCGGTTTCAAGGGGGTTAAGAGGGATCTCAATACAACTATAGGCTTTACAAACATTTTCTAGAAACTATCAAAACATCCAAATTAATCAGTCAAAATTCCCCTTAATATATTGGTCTAAACTCTTGCCATTAATGCAAATACATTTGGTCATTAACAAGTCAAAGCGTGTATTCTGACAAGAGTTATAGCTAATATAGTTCTACTAAATATAAGATAATATAATTTGAAGGCTAGGGAATGTTTAGTGTAATAACTTTCATGCCCTAGTTCATCATAATTCGTAATTCGTAATTCGTAATTAAATACGGGTTGATACCCCCGTTTATATAAAACATAATTACTTACGCTAGCATAGTGGTAGCGAGTTCACGTATTCCTGCAAATAAGCAAGCTACGGTACGCATAGCGTCTCGTAGAAAGCGTGATTACGAACTACGAATTGTTCATATTTTAGTGATTTAATTCAAAGAGAAACCTTACTATCAATAGGCTGATCTAACCATTGATAAGGGCGATATTCTACTAGGCGAACATTCCAGGGCCCTTGAACCCGATAGGAAACACCGCGCCAGGTGACTGTTGAGATCCAAATGGATGATAGCATCGCTAACCCATAAACCCACTGTGTCAAGGGAATGCTAATCAACATTTTAATGATTGTAGCAGGTGATAATTTTGCGATCGCCTGGTCATTAGAGCGAACCACTCGCTGGATCTCTAATTCCAACACGAGCATTATCAAGAGTAACGCTACAGTATAGACTCCATAGCAGCCTAATAAGAGAGCCGCAGCTTCCCATTTTGCCGCTAACAATGACTCTAGAATTAAGATGATGACTGTAGTAGGAAACAAAATGCTAGAAACAGCTTCACTAACTAAAGCTAACCAACGTGGGTGATATAGTCGAGAACAAAGAATTAGGCGCTTGAGATAATCTATTAAGTTGAATAAATCAGTCTCTTCACGATTTACAATCAGTAGCGAAGGCACAAACTTCACCTGAAAGCCCTGTTTTTTAAGGATGTCGTGCATCATAAAATCTTCGCTTAAAGCTTGCCCCCACTTATCTAGCAGTTCTGTTTGGCGAAGCACTTCTGTTTTCACAGCCAAAGTCCCACCCCAAGGAATTTGGAAGAGAAACATTTGCACGACTGTGGCTACATTGCCTGCGTAGCGCACTAAAGATCCCCAATATTTACCTGTAGGGACATACCAACGGTAACCTGTTGTCGCCCCTATTTTGGCATCGTTTAAAGGACTGACTAATTCTCGTAGCCAATTCACATGGACTATCGTATCAGCATCTACTAAAGCAACCACCTTGTAGGAATCATCCAATTCACGGACAGCTTGGATTAAAGAACTGCACTTGAGACTACAATTGTTGCGTACTATTCTCAAAGGGCTGATTTGAACGTTGGTCGCTTCTTGCTCTATGATGGTTTCACTGGCAATTTTCCAAGCGGGATCTTCGTGACTATCAACAATCAACTTTAAATCATACTGTGGATAGTTTTGATTTAAGAGCGATCGCAAACATCTAGGCAAGAATGGATCGGCTCCGCGTAGGCAAAGAATCACTGCTGTTTTGGGTAACTGGTCATCTGGTAACAAGTTTTTTTTAGATGAGCGCAGATACCATATAAAGACAAGCGTTAAACATACCTGAATCACTAACCAACCCATCAAAGACTTAGACAGAAATATCGCCAAATCTTCCATTAAATTTTTAGTCTCCGACAGAATAAGCGATTGGGCAGGGGGCATTGGGAAGAGGACAAGGGGCAGGGAGCAGGGAGCAGAGGGGAAAAGGTAATTTTTATTCTCCCCCTACCCCCTGCCCCTTGCTTTTCTCCACTCCCCAGTCACCTTTACGAATCCAGCGAATATTTCATGATGATGTTGACAGTTGTATCTTTATTTACAGCAAAACTGGCATCACGAAACTTTGGTGTACCTGTTTGTATGGACACAGTTGGATTTTTGGAAATCCCAAAACCTTCTTTGGGAATACCGAAAAAGTCTTTATTGAGCTTGCGATCGCCATTCTGATCATCAACTATAGCGACAGCATAAGTTCCAGGCTTTAAACCGGAAAATTCCTTGGTTACAGAATTGCCAGTAATCTTAGCGCAGCCACTTTGAGCTTCACTAGTACTACTCATCGGAAATCCTTTTTCATTTGCGTAAACTCTGAAGCAAATCTCACCTTTTTGGTGGCGTATTCCATTTACAACTACACTTAGGCTTGCAGTTGGCTCTGCATTAACTGTTTTAGCAAAGCTGATGCTTACTAAAGTAGCAAGCAAAACATGAGAAATTTGAGATAGTTTCAGCATAATTTTGTAGTGGATAATAGGTGATTCTTGGGTTGGGGAAAAGCTGCGACAAACGCAGCTTTAATTTTTGAAATGATTAGTTGCAAGTCTGGCTTGCTGTCTTTTAATTGATGCTATTTGCCAACCTTTCCAAAGCTTTTGTAGTGCTATTAGAAAATCTTTCAGCAAAAGATATTCTGTCCCTTTTAACTGCTGATGTAGACTTGTATGGCAGCACAGCCGCTCATACAAACTCAGGGGACTACGCCATATAGAAAGTAAATACTCCCAGAATATTCTCCAATGTGGCAATAAAAATTGTCCTTTCTTTGCTGAATCAAACCACACTGAATACTCATAGAAATCAGGCAGCATATTCAATGAGTGTTTTTTACTGTTGTTATTAAACAACAAATAATTGGGGAAATACATACTCATTGATTGTTCTGGATGGCTTCTGGCAAAAAACAGGTATTCGGGAATTTCATAAAACCTGCCGAGAATACCAAGTCTTAACAAGAGCATTCCATCTGCATTACCATAACCACCCATAGGCGGTATCATTCTCAAGGCGCTAGCGCGAATTACACCGTAACATTGATAACATAAATGCTTGGTCAGCAATTCATGAAAACGCTCTTGTGGTTTTAGTGCATCAGCCTTGAGTTTGATATTGTAGTTTTGCAGATAACTCCCCTCTTCATCAATGAAATATGTCTGGGAATGACACAAGATTATAGTAGGATCTTGGTCAAGCACCTCAACACACTTCTTGATAAAACTTGGAGCATGTAGATCATCATAGGCTGCCCACTTAAAGTACTCACCTGAAGACAATTTAAAAACGCGATTGAAGTTACGGGCACAACCGATATTCTTGTCATTGCGGTAGTAACGAATACGTTGGTCTTGGTCGGCATAAGCTCTACAGATTTCTTCAGTTTTATCTGTAGATGCATTATCTGAAATAATTAGCTCAAAATCTTCAAAAGTCTGAGCCAAGAGTGAATCTATGGCTTCTCTGATAAATTTTTCACCATTATATACAGGTAATCCGATGCTCAATCGTGGCTGATTGCTACTCATATAAAACAAGTATTCGGAAAATCTGTGGATTATTTAATGCTCGATTGCAGATAATTGTTAAGTAGATGCAATGGAATAATTCAGAAGCCAGAAGTCATAATCTAGAATAATTTGATATCTAATACCAAATTTATATGAGCCTGCATAGAATAATTTCTTTATTAGGCATGGAGCTTCAAGTGTTTTATTCTGTGCATCTTCATAGAAGATTGGTATAAGCTGAGTAAATTCAAGAAAATCAATCACCCATGCTATAGCTTCTTGATTTTCCAATCATTCTGAATTCTGACTCCTGAAAATCTGCTAACTATTTGATCAAGTTTTGAATATCTGTTTTTTGCAGCCATTCATGTGTTCGCTGCATTCCTTCTTCTAGGTCAATCGTTGGTTTATAATTTAACAGGCTTTGTGCTTTGGCAATAGAATAAGCATAGGGACGAGTCATAAAATCTATAGACTCTGGTAAAATGTCAACTTTTTTGCGAAAAAGTTTTTGTCCTTGAACCCGTAGCTTTAGAAACAACTTGATTTCATCTTTTGGTAATGAAAGCGGTGCTGATAAACCTTCGATTGCTGCTAAACGCATAAAATACTCTTTCCACGATGTTTCTTGTCCGTCGGTGATATTAAATATTTCACCATAGGTTTCTTTTTCTATCGCTAGAAAGATGCCATCTATTAAGTTATCTATATATACGTGATTGATTACTCCTTTACCATCGTTGGCATAGGCAAATAATTTCTGACGCATCATTAAAATTGGTCTGACTATCCAAGGAATACTTCCTGGTCCGTAAACATCTCCAGCTCGAATAACGATGATGCCAAAATCTGGAGGATTATTCAGTTCTAATACTGCTGTTTCGGCTTCTATTTTTGTTTGACAGTAGGGATTATTTTCGCCAGAGAGTGGCCCGGATTCTGTAACACCGTTAGGATAGTTGAAACCGTAAACCATCGCGCTGGATAGATGCACAAATGTTTTGACGCCAGCTTGTTTAGCGGCTTTAGCTATGTTGACAGTACCGCCAACATTCACATCACGAAAATGGTTAATTGCACCAGCTTCTTCGGCAATTTGCTCTGTATGTAAAACGATATCTACTCCCTGACAAGCCTTTTGGGCAATAGTAGAATCGATGATTTTACCAATAATTACCTCAACACCTAAATTCTGTAATTCTTTGCTCTGTTCTGTGGAACTTTGCAGTCCACGAACATTCATTCCTTGCGCTATAGCTAGCTCGGCTGTACGCAATCCGACAAGTCCATCAATCCCAGTAATTAGGAGGGTTTTGTTTTTGAGGTTCATAAATTCGGGCTTATTGTTAAATAGGTGAATTTGAGTTTTTAGATGAAAGGTTTTAAAGTTATACCGAACTAATTGGAGTTTTGGTAAAGACTTTTAACCTAAAATCTAAAATGGGTATAAAGAGTAATTTTTCTGTGGAGAGGCTTCACCAACGCTTAATTATGAATCTATATCAGGGAAAATAATTTGATTATTTTGCTGATAAGAATAGCTAGAAAATATCTCCCGGATCTGCGGAGCGAAGTTTGTTGATAGCAAGCGCACCTGATGCCATACACATCAAAACTGTTGAAGTTAAGACAATTACTGCATTATTAACGGTCATAACTATTGGTAGTTTAGTTGCTTCTGCTGCAAAACTATATAACAAAACAGAAGTAAGAAACCCTGGAATATAACCTAAAAGTGCCAAAATCAAAGCTTGCTGAAATACCACATTTAATAAATATCTATTGGCATAACCTATAGCTTTTAAAGTGGCGTAAGCAACGAACTGTGTAGCAATATTGCTGTAAAGAATTTGATAAACAATTACTACACCAACAACCGCAGCCATTGTCAACATCAAATTAAGTATAAAACCAATAGGCGTTCTGACAGCCCAATATTTTTTCTCAAAATCAATGAAGCCTTGGCGTGTAAAAACTTGGACATCATTAGGTAAACTTGCTTGCAAATTTTTCAGTACTGTTTCTGCATTAGTACCAGGTTTGAGGGAAATCAAACCAATATCGATCATATCTGCCGGACGAGTATTGGGATTTATCCTCAAGAAAGTTGAGTCACTGACAAGTAAATTTCCGTCTACTCCAAAGGAAGGCCCTAAGCTGAATAAACCACCAATTCTGACTCTATAGCCAATTAATAAACTATAGGGAAATATTTCAATTGTCTGTGCAGTCTCTCCCGCATCAAATTTTTGAGCTATTGGGCCAAACTCTGGGCGAGAACTTCGGTCAAAAAGCACGACATCGGGAATTTTGAGTTTATCTAAATTTTTCTCAACTTCTGGGAGGTTCATCACAGGTCTACCTGGATCGAAACCAATAACGTATATTGAATATTTCTCACCGGTTGCCGGATTTTTTAGTTTGGCAAATTGCAAATACATGGGGCTAACTGACTCTACGCCATCAAACCCCAAAGATTGGTACAAACGAGTCCGCGAAAAACTTTGATTTGAGGTCAAAGATTTATATTGCGAACTAACTAAAAATAAATCTCCTTTGAGATTCTGATGTACTGCGGTTGCACTTGAATATAGGGCATCTTGGAAACCAAGTTGCACAAACATTAGCAGCACAATAAAACCAATCCCGGCTACAGCTACTAGTAAACGAACTTTTTGCTGCGCTAGCTGTAGCCATCCTAAAGGAATTTTGAAATTCATGAATTTATTTGTTAGTTATTATTTGTCATTTGTCATTCATTTGCGAATGACCAATGACTAATGACTATATTTGAATGGCGACATCCACTTGTAAGTTAGTTAAACGAGCTACCCGCTCACTATCTGCGGGATTATCGATGGATATTTTTACTTCAATTATTCTGCGGTCTGTATCTGAGCCAGGATTGAGGCTGAAGATGCTTTGCTTGTCAACTTGCCAACCAATCTCTTTGACAGTTCCTTGTAATGTTCCAGTAAATGCAGTGCTGGTAATGGTGGCTTTTTGTCCTACACGCACTTTTTTAACATCGGTTTGATACACCTCTGCAATCACATACATTTGAGATGTCTTACCGATTTCAGCAAATCCTGCGCTGGTGTTGATTACTTCTCCGGTTTTGGCATGAATTTTCAAAATTTTGCCATTTATGGGAGATTTGATGTAACTTAAATCTAAGTCGGCTTTTGCTTGTTGAACAGCAGTTGTTGCACTGTTAACTTCGGTTTGTGCGACTTGAACATCTACACTACGCACTTCGCTAATACTGGTGAGTTGCGCTTGTGCTTGCTTGCGTTGTTCTTGGAATGTGTCTTGAGTCCGTTTGAGAGTAGCTTGAGCTTCTGTTAGCTGCTGTTGTGTAGTCTTGAGTTGCAAAGCTTTGGTATCTGCTACAGAAGCCGCGATCGCACCTTGTTTATATAATTGCTGATAGCGATCGTTTTCAGCTTGAGCATTGTCTACTTCAGCCTGGATGCGGTCGATTGTCGCCTGTTGTGTAGCAACATCTCCTTTATATTGTGGCTCTAAACGCGCGATCGCTGCCTTTTGAGCTTCGATATCTCCGGTTTTAGCTCCAGATTTGACCTGCGCTAGTTTAGCTTTGGCCACTTGCAGTTGGTCTAAAGCTTGTTGCAAAGCTGTTCTAGAACGACCATAATTTTCTAGATACGCTAGTACTTGCCTTGCTTTAACCGCATCTCCTTCTTTCACCAACAGTCTTTCTACTCGCACCCCATTATTTGAATTGGGAGCATTCAAAGAAGTAACTTCACCTTCTGGCTCCAAACGTCCTAAGGCAGTCACAGCAACTTTCGCAGGAGCGACAGCTTTGGGAGGATTTGCTGGTGGGGTCTCAACTTTAGCTTTAGACCAAAACGGTACCAAACTATAAAAAGCTATTAATCCGGCCGCCAAAGTCAAAGAAGCTGCTAAAATTACCTGCGATCGCCCTACGGGTTTTGTGAATAATCGGCTTTCTTTATTTACTGCCATATTTTCATTCCAATTCTGTTTTCTAGGGGATAGCCTGGTTATATTTAGTCGATTAGATATAGACTCCACAAATTACTAAGAGAATTTTCCCTCTACAGTTTCTACCTTAATAAAGTGGATGGGTCTAAATTGGTTTTATATGAATTGTTGTACGCTTTTACCGCCCAAACTAACTATTGTGGCGTGAAAATTAATGATGGTGTTACTTCAAAGCTTCCTAAGTTATATCCTATCTTTACATTTAATCCAGTAGCGTAAAATACAATAGCGCTAACCAGAAAACCTAATTCTCAAGAACAACGAAGCGCCAGTAAATATGAACTTAAAGCTTGGATAAACTTGTTATTAACAATGACATAAAACTTATGTCTTGTCAACTCATTATCTTTGCATAAATCCTGATTCTCTCACTAAAATGTTTCATCACAGTAGGATTAGATGCTGAAATATTTTACTCATTACTAATGCTTTATCTAATAATTAAATACCAACAGATGATTCGTTATTAAGTAGATTTGATATTACTAACAGATTATTATTAGCAAGGTTGTGTAGTATAAGACATTTTGATAGCGTAAACGAGAACCGCTATATCAGGTTTACTCATAGTAATTAAAGGGCGGTTAGGAACCGCATCTACATAGCCAAAACCTATCTCCGTAGGCTTCAAATACCCAATTTTTTACTCTGCGGAGGCGGACTAGCCTGCCAGAAGGCTTTGCCTTGTACAGCCGCGCTACACGCACTGTGCCGCAGGCAATTCTATTCGCCCTTTTAACTGATGTAACCATGATTATGTTTATCAAGCAACATACTAAAAATTAATAATTGCTTTATAAATAACCGCTTTGCTTCTTAACTTGACCTATATTGAAAAATAACTGACAACTTTGATTTAATTATGATGTTTCTCTGAGAAAACATACTTATGGTTATTCAATTTATCTCTGTATTCATTGAATTGTTACTTACTAGACAACAGATTTACATTGTTAACTTAATTCAGCACAAATTTTTGGCTAACCCGTAGGTAATAAAATATCTCACACATTTATATGGTCATAAATTATACTATTAAGCTCGATTCTATTCAAAATTCACATCAGCAATCGTGGAGGTTTCTTTATAAAATAACTTTAAAGAAATGATTTAGTTTATATAAAGTGTGTTATTGTTTTTATTAATTCAATGCTTAAAAGTAGTTAGGCAAACTAGTTATTTAATTTAAATTTTAAAATTAAAGATAGCTAAAAATAACTGCTCAGGCATCACCTTTTGATCGTTTAATTAATTGCAAAAGTTACATAAAGTCGGATTAAAGGTGGTGTCTTTTCTGTAACGAACTTGTCAACTTGATTGGGTTAGATCCCATAAAATATATTATCCCGGATGCTGAAATTAGCTATGGCATTGATCAAGATACAGAACGTTGTCATTAACAACATTTATGATGCTGTGGTTAGACTAGATAATCAAACAATTTCGGATGAAAAAACGTTTCTGTTCTCTTAGCTACTCCTCAGCTTCCATCGCTCCAGTAGGATACCATTACTCAAAATCTTTACCATTACGAATGGATTAAATTCACTGGTCAAGCAGCTATTACACTCCAAGACTATTTTACCAGTTTTAACAACGTCGTTGACCTATTGCCACAATTTAAAGAGTCTAGCGTTGGATAACATTTTTTCGCGATGTCTACGACGGGCTACGCCTACGCAGTGTGCCAAAGTCGCCTGGAAACATAAAGCTTTACCCTGGCAGTATGTATCGTGTGGTGTCGATTTGGAAACAAGCATTTAGCAAAGATAAAATAGCTAACTGCTTAGAAAACAAGAGTTTTTGATTATTAGTAGGCAACAGAAATTACTGTAACTACACAATCCACAGTACTCACTATGCCCTATGTCTGCTTATTCAATTGATACTGCATTAACAGAGTTAGAGAGCCTGATAAATAATTGTGAACAGGCTGTAATTAAGTCTATCGAGGGAAAAAAAATGAAATCAGATAAATCAGTGTCAATCAACAGAATTAACAGACAATTACAACACAATCCTATCGCCATCGTTGGGATGGCTTCTCTATTACCTCAAGCCAGAAATCTACGAGAATACTGGCAAAATATAGTAAACAAAATTGACTGTATTACTGATGTTCCTTCCACTCACTGGAGCGTCGAAGATTATTACGATCCTAATCCTAGAACTACTGAAGATAAAACTTACTGTAAAAGAGGTGGCTTTCTTCCAGAGGTTGATTTTAACCCGATGGAATTCGGCATACCACCCAGCATTTTAGAAGTCACAGATGTATCGCAACTATTAAGTTTATTAGTTGCAAAAGAGGCAATGGAAGATGCAGGTTATGGCGAAAAACGTGATTTTAACCGCGAAATGGTTGGGGTAATCTTAGGCGTGGCTATGGCCAAGCAGTTAGGAATGCCACTTTCTGCCAGATTGGAATATCCGATTTGGGAAAAAGCGCTCAAAAGCAGTGGTTTATCTGATGAAGATACCCAAAAAATCGTTGATAAAATTAAAAGCGCTTATGTGAAGTGGGATGAAAACGCTTTCCCTGGAATGTTGGCTAACGTAGTCGCGGGTAGAATTGCCAATCGCCTGAACTTTGGCGGGATGAATTGTGTAGTTGATGCCGCTTGCGCTAGTTCCTTTGGTGCTTTGAAAATGGCCATCAGCGAACTAGTTGAACATCGTTCTGACATGATGCTAACTGGTGGTGTTGATACCGACAACACCATCATGGCTTACATCTCGTTCAGCAAAACACCGGCTGTTTCTCCTAGTGAAAATGTCAAACCTTTCGATGCTAAATCTGATGGGATGATGCTGGGTGAAGGTATCGGAATGATTGTCCTGAAACGGTTAGAAGATGCTGAACGGGACAACGATAAAATATATGCCGTAATTAAAGGTATTGGTACTTCCAGCGATGGGCGTTATAAGAGCATTTATGCTCCCCGCAAAGAAGGTCAAGTTAAAGCCTTAGAACGCGCTTATGAAGATGCTGGTTTCTCTCCCGCTACCGTTGGTTTGATGGAAGCACATGGCACCGGCACAATGGCTGGAGATCCGACAGAATTCGGTTCTTTAAAAGACTTTTTTGATGTACATGATGACAAAAAGCAGCACATCGCTTTAGGTAGTGTGAAATCGCAAATCGGACACACAAAAGCGGCTGCGGGTGCGGCGAGTTTGATTAAAACTGCTTTGGCTTTACATCACAAAGTATTACCACCCACAATTAACATCACCGAGCCGAACCCCAAACTCAACATTAAAAATTCATCCTTTTATTTGAATACCCAAACCAGACCTTGGATTCGTCCAGAAGGGGAAGCACCAAGACGCGCAGGTGTGAGTTCCTTTGGATTTGGCGGAACGAACTATCACGTCGTTTTGGAAGAATATGAAGCCGACCAAAACGCCGCTTACCGCTTACATAGTGATACTAGTGAAGTGCTGTTGTTTGCTCCTACAGTAGACCAATTGTTGAGCAAATCTGAAGACATTTTAGGTAAGTTGCGATCGCCTGAAGCACCCACACATTATGCACAATTAGTCAATGAGTGCAAATCACAACAAATTCCCCTCTCTGCTGCCAGATTTGGGTTTGTAGCTGAGAATCTCGAAGAAGCTTGCAAGTTGCTGCAAACTAGCATTGAATGGCTGAAACACAAAGGAACAGCAGCATCTTGGGAGCATCCCCAAGGGATTTATTACCGTTCCTCTGGTATGGAGTTGGGCGGAAAAGTTGTCTCTCTATTTTCTGGGCAAGGTTCGCAATACTTGGAGATGGGACGCGAACTGGTGATGAATTTTCCTTTGATGCGCCGTCTTCATGGTTATATGGATAGCCTGTTGCTCAAAGATAATTTGCAGCCGTTGTCAGAAATCGTTTTTCCTCATCCTGTGTTTGGAGAGGCAGAAAAGAATGTCCAAATTGCTGCCTTACAACGTACAGAATACGCTCAACCAGCCATCGGGGTGTTGAGTGCAGGGATGTACAGCATTCTGCAACAAGCTGGATTTAAATCAGATTTTGTTGCCGGTCACAGCTTTGGTGAACTAACAGCCTTGTGGGCTGCGGGGGTTTTGAGTACAGAAGATTACTTGTTCTTAGTGAAAGCTAGGGGGCAAGCAATGGCTGCACCCGAAGACCCGGATCATGATGCGGGAAGTATGTTGGCTGTCAAAGAAGACATCAGCAAAGTGGAAGCAGTGCTGAGACATTTTCCGCAAGTTGCGATCGCTAATCAAAATTCTCCGACTCAATTTGTCTTGGCTGGGCCTACCGCAGAAATAGCGAGAATCAAAGAGGCTTTACACGAGAAAGGATATACAGCTGTATTGTTACCTGTATCAGCAGCGTTCCATACACCGCTAATTGCCTTTGCTCAAAAATCATTTGCGATCGCTACCAAGTCTGTCAAATTTCAGAGTCCGAAAATCCCTGTTTACAGCAACGTTACCAGTAAGCAGTATCCCAAAGAACCCCAAGGTATTCAAAAGATTCTGGAAACGCACCTTTCCAACTCAGTGCTGTTCAAGCAGGAAATTGAAAATATCTATGCGGCGGGTGGTACTTGCTTTGTGGAATTTGGGCCGAGGAGAATTCTTACTAACTTAGTCAAAGATATCCTTGGCGATCGCCCACATATTACTGTATCTCTGAACCCCAGCACCCAAAAGAATAGCGATCGCTCTTTGCGAGAAGCAGTTGTGCAGTTGCGGGTAATTGGTATGGCTTTGAATAACCTCGATCCTTACCAACTTCCCCAAACTATCCCCCCAATTGAGACGAAGAAGACATTAAATGTCCGTTTAAACGGCATAAACTACAGATCCGAAAAAACGAAAAATGCCTTCGCTCTAGCTTTGCAGGATGGGCATAAAGTCACATTACCCACTCCTGAATATTCTGAAGCGGCTCCTTTATTTAGCAGCCCAGGTGTGACTCCAACTCTCGCAGCGATCGAGACTAACGGACATAAAAAACTTACCCCAGCAATGAACGGTGTGACTGCTAGTATCATCACCCAGCCAGAGCAACAGATGAATCCTGTTACCCTGTCACAACCAGTCCAGGAATCTAAGATGCAACCAACACCAGAAAAACTTACAAATTACGAACAACTTTTAGCAAGTTTAGAATATCTCCTGACACAGTTCCAGGAAAATCAAGCCGAGAATTTACAAGTTCACGGTACTTATCTCAACCATCAAATGGAATACGCCAAAGCGTTTTTCCAACTGATGCAGCAGCAGAATTCCTTGTTGAGCGAAAGTAAATCAACAGCCGAAACTGCCAAAATGAAGCTAGTTGTCATGGAAAGCTTAGAGCGCAGCATGATGCAGTTTCATTCCCAACAAGGTGAAACCCTACGCATCCATGAGCAATATCTTCAAGAGCAACTGGAATATACTAAGAGCTTTTTCCAACTCATACAGCAAGAGTATTCTCAAATCATCTCTGGTGATGGAGCAACCCAACTAACAGAGAAACTCAGCAATTTCACTCCGTTCACAACAGAAACAACTGTTACTGATGCACCCGTACCTGCTACTACCAAGATAGTAGAAAGCCAGCCTTTGCCTTTAACTGAGCCTGTAGCTAAAAACGGCTCAACAGTTACCCAAGAACCTCTCTCGCCTGCTGTAGAGCCTGTAGTTGAAACTCCTGTATCTCCAAATACCCAATCAATCGCGTCTCTACTACCCACACCGCACTTCGCCACTGTCGAGACAGTAGAGCCACCTGTCCCAGTAGTAGAACCCCAAGCCGAGGTTGTAGTCAAAATTAGCTCACCTCCAGTCAGCGACGTTGTTGCATTCACCCCAGAACCAGCACCCACAACTGCTGCACCTGTATCTGGCGCAACCATCGATATTGTTGACTTAGATAAAAACCTGTTAGCCATCACCAGCGATAAGACCGGCTACCCAGTCGAGATGCTGGAAATGGACATGGATATGGAGGCTGATTTAGGGATTGACTCTATCAAACGGGTGGAAATCTTAGGGGCGCTACAGGAAATGTACCCCAACCTACCCAAGCCTAATTTAGAAGAACTGTCAGAAAAACGCACCATCGGTCAAGTTGTAGAGTATCTGCAATCTCACGCTTCCAGAAGTGTTTCTGTAGAAATTGCAGTCCACGAAATACAACAAGTAGCCGAGGTTCCAGTAGAGACTGCGCCAGTAGTTGAGGTAGTCATTGCACCGGAACCAAGCATAGTTGTCACATTCACCCCAGAACCAGAAACTGCTCCCGCTACAAGTGATGAATTTGCAAACTTAGGTGAAACCCTGTTAGCCATCACCAGCGATAAGACCGGCTATCCAGTCGAAATGCTGGAACTGGAAATGGACATGGAAGCCGACTTAGGGATTGACTCGATTAAACGGGTGGAAATCTTAGGGGCGATGCAAGAAATGTACCCCAACTTACCCAAGCCAAATATCGAAGAACTTGGCGATCTTCGCACCATCGGTCAAATAGTCGATTACCTACAGCAGTTGGCTGGAGGTGAAAAAAAAAAGTCTGAGCCTGAGTTTGTCCAACAACCACCCGAATTAGAGCATACTATCCAGCGCCATCCGGTCAAACTCAGAAGCTTACCACAGCCCGATTACTTGGATTTCACGTTACCAGAGGGACACATCGGTTTAATCACCGATGATGGTTCCCTCACCACCTATAAATTAACTGAATCCCTAATCGAGAAAGGCTGGAAAGTAGTAGTTATCAGCTTTCCCCAATCGCTCATCGCTCAACAAGCGCCTTTACCCACAGGAGTAACCCACGTCACCTTAGCAAACTTAAGTGAAGAACATCTTCAACAACAATTGCAAGCGATCGCATCTCACTGTGGAGCGATTGGGGCCTTCATCCACTTACATCCGATGTTTGTAGGAAATCACACCGGCAGTATTTCTTATAACGAATCAGAAAAGGCGATCGTCAAGCACGTATTTTTGATGGCGAAACACCTCAAACCTTCTCTAAACGAAGCCGCAAAGCATGGACGTAGTTGTTTCTGCACAGTTGCTCACCTTGATGGAGCCTTCGGTTTAGAGTACAAAGTCAACTTCGGTGCGATCGGTGCTGGTTTATTTGGATTAAGCAAAACTCTGAGATGGGAATGGCCAAAGGTATTTACTCGTGCGATCGACCTAAGCCCCAGACTTGATGCTAAACAATCAGTACAAAACATCATCGCCGAACTTCACGACTCCAACCTTTATATAAGTGAAGTTGGCTACGGCTCACAAGGACGAGTGACTATTATCGCCGATTAATTAGTTCTTTGATATAGCAGTCTTATTTGAGTTGTGAAAATTCCTGTTTTTAACGAACCGCAAAGGACGCAAAGAGCGCGAAGAAAAGAGATAAACAGAGAATTTCACAAATTTTAAGACTGCTATAGTACGTTACTTTTTACTTTCTACTACAAGATTCCCAATTTCTCTTACTTTGCGTCCTTCTCTGACGAGACGCTGCGCGAATGCGCCCTTTACGGTTCGTATATCAAAAAACCCAATTTATGCAGGTATTCACGAGGATTTATGACACAAACAGCCCAGCTTAGTCCATCATCTGTCTTTGTCGTGAGCGGCGGTGCAAAAGGGATTACGGCTGAGTGTACTATCAGATTAGCCCAACAGCAACCCTGCAAATTCATCCTCCTCGGTCGCTCCGAACTATTAGAAACCGAGCCAGATTTTGCTCAAAATTCTGATGACTCCGCATTGAAAAAATGCATCATGGAAAATCTTCTTTCTCAAGGAGAGAAGCCCACACCCATGAATGTGCAAAAAATATATAACAAAATTACCTCTAGTCGTGAAATTAAAAAGACTCTAGCAGCAATTGAAAAAACCGGAGCTAAAGCAGAATATATCAGCGTCGATGTCACAGATACGCAAGCTTTACAAGAAAAACTTGCTACTGCTGTGCAACATCTCGGCCCAATTACCGGAATTATCCACGGCGCTGGAAACTTAGCTGATAAGTTAATTGAAAAGAAAACTGAAGAGGATTTTGAAAAAGTTTACACCGCTAAAGTTCAGGGATTAGAAAACCTGCTAACTTGCGTCAACCCTAATCAACTTCAGCATTTAGTTTTGTTCTCTTCCGTAACAGGCTTTTACGGAAATCCCGGACAATCTGATTATGCGATCGCAAATGAAATTCTGAACAAATCAGCCCATATATTTAAGCAAACTTATCCCTCGTGTCATGTAGTCGCTATCAACTGGGGCGCTTGGGATAGTGGCATGGTGACAGCAGAATTAAAGAAGATTTTTCAAGAGCGGAAAATTGAAATAATTCCGATTGCAGTTGGGGCACAAATGCTCGTTAAGGAAATGGATCATACCAATCATACAACCGCACAAGTTGTTATTGGTAGTCCACTAGTTCCAATGGCTACAGAACTAGATTCAGAACTACGAACACATCGTATTCGTCGCCAAATGACATTGGAGGCTAATCCATTTTTGCACGATCATACGATTGCTGGTTCTCCAGTTTTACCAGCAACTTGTGCAATGACGTGGATTATCAATGCTTGTGAACAATTATATCCCGGTTATCGGTTGTTTAATTACCAAGATTTCAAAGTTTTGAAGGGGATTACTTTCAATGAGACATTAGCAAAAGAACATCTTTTAGAGATAGAAGAAATTTCTAAAGTTAATCTTGGAAAAATCGAGCTTAAAGCAAGAATTTCGAGTAAAAATCCACAAGGCAGAATCCATTTTCATTTTAGCGCTCAACTCAATCTCCAGCTAGAAATTCCAGATGTGCCCACTTATGAATCTCTCAATCTCGAAGAAGATAATATCATCACCGCTACAGGAAAAGATTTTTACCAAAATGGTGGGGCTACATTATTTCACGGCCCCGCTTTTCAAGAAATCAAAAGAGTCTTAAACATCAGCCCTGAAAAAATCACTACAGAATGTCTGTGGCCAGAACTCAGCGCACAGCAACAAGGACAATTCCCCGTGCAATGGGTAAATCCTTATACAACTGACTTGAGTATGCACGCCTTATGGGTTTGGACACAGCACTTTCATGAAGAAGGTTGTTTACCTGGAAAAGTAGAAAAGTTCGAACAATTTGCGATGATCCCACATAACGAAACATTTTACGTTTCTTGTGAAGTACTATCTAAGACACCAAGTAGTGCGATCGCAAACTTTATCATACACGACCGCCAAGGTAAAATCTATTCACGAATGCTCGGTGCTCATGCCATTATTTGGTCAATGAAAATGCTCAGAAGCTAGTAATCTTCCTTTACCACTCAACACCTATAGCATTCCTAAAATCTCTGTGAAATTCTTTCTCTTATTAGCGTCCTTTGCGCTCTTTGCGGTTCGTTAAAAAAGTATTTTTCACAACTCGAATAGGATTACTATAACTTGCCACTTCAAAGTTTGGGGAACAGCGTAAATCCTGCCTTTTAATTATCTCTTGCTAAATACCCAAACTCGGAGCATATAAATCGTGGAAAAAATAGCCATCATCGCATTATCATGCTTATTCCCCGATGCAAACAATCCTGAAGAATACTGGCAAAACATCGTTAATCAAAAAGATTCGACATCCTCTGCAACCGTCGAAGAAATCGGAGTAGATCCGACAATATTTCACAATCCAGTTAAAGGTACACCAGACAAAACTTATTCACTCAAAGGCGGATACATCCGCAACTTCCAGTTTAATCCATCTGAATACAATCTACCATCAGAATTTGTTGCTGGTTTAGATAACACCTTCAAATGGTCGTTGTATGCTGCTAAACAAGCAATTGTACAAAGTGGTTATTGGGGTAATCAAACTGTCCTGTCAAAATGTGGCGTAATTTTAGGTAATTTGTCATTCCCAACAAAATTATCTAATCAATTATTCTCTCCAATTTATCAGCAAGCTATTAATCCTGCCGTCAGAGAACTTTTGCAGGATGAGGATTTTGATTTAGCTGCCCTCCCAGGTGCAACTAAAGCATCTTTATACAATGCGATGATATCTGGCTTACCAGCATCTATAGTTGCTCAAGCTTTATCTCTATCCCAGATTAATTTATGTCTGGATGCTGCTTGTTCATCATCATTTTATGCGATTAAATTAGCATCTCATTACTTATGGTCACACAAAGCTGATGTAATGTTAGCTGGAGCCATAAGTTGTGCAGATTCCTTATTCGTGCGGATGTTATTTTCCGGTGTTCAAGGATATGCAGAAAACGGTATCAGCCGCCCCTTAGATAAATCCTCTAGAGGGCTAATTCCCGCCGATGGTGTTGGGATGGTGATGCTGAAGAGATATTCTGATGCCGTTAGAGATGGTGATAATATTCTCGCCACTATCTGTGGTAATGGGCTATCGAATGATGGTAAAGGTAAGCACTTACTCAGCCCTAATCCTAAAGGACAAACCTTAGCTTTTGAACGAGCCTACAATGAGGCGAATTTTAGTCCAAAAAGCATCGATTATCTAGAGTGTCACGCCACCGGCACATTACTAGGAGATACAACCGAATTCAATTCCATCGAAACATTTTTTGGTCAACATCAAGCCGCGCCTCTGGTGGGTTCTGCTAAGGCAAATACTGGTCACTTGCTAACTGCTGCTGGCATGGTTGGCTTGACTAAGGTGATTTTGAGTATGTCGCATGGTGTAATTCCAGCAACCATGAATGTTTCGGAACCTTTAATATCAGAAAAAGGTACAATCTCTGCCGACAAGATTGTTAGAACAGCTACGACATGGCCTAATAATGCACCAATTAAACGGGCAGCTATTAGCGCTTTTGGTTTTGGCGGTACTAATTCTCATCTGATTTTAGAACAAGGAACTACAGCAGAATCAGTTGAATCAACTCCGCCTGTTCCACCTACCAAAGTCGCCATTGTCGGCATGGATGCCTTTTTTGGTAACTGCAATGGTTTAGATGCTTTTGAACGCAGTATTTATGATGGAACACAGCATTTTACTTCCCTACCACCTCAAAGATGGCATGGTATAGAAAATCAAGAAAGTGTTCTGAAAGAGTACGGTTTACCAGATGGAAAAGCACCAGTAGGGGCATATATCAAAGATTTTGAAATCGATACTTTATCGTGCAAAATCCCACCGAATGAAATCGAGAAGTTAAACCCACAACAATTGTTGCTTCTGAAAGTTAGCGATCGCGCCGTCAAAGATGCGAAACTACAGGAGGGTGGCAATGTGGCTGTGATTGTTGCCGCAGAGACAGAATTCTCTGTGCATCAGCTACAGCAAAGATGGAATCTATCTTGGCAAGTTAAGGACGGTTTACTCAACCAGGGAATTTCTCTACCTGCTGAACACCTTTCCCAACTGGAAACCATTGTCAAAGATAGCATTCACCAACCAGTAGAAATCGGCGAATATGTGAGTCACATCGCCAACATCATGGCAAGTCGGATTTCTGCTTTGTGGAATTTCACTGGCCCTGCATTTACCGTCAGCGCTGGCGAAAATTCTGCCCTCAAGGCGTTGGAAATTGCCCAAATGCTACTCGCTACTGGAGAAGTTGATGCAGTCGTTGTGGGTGCAGTAGATTTAGCAGGCGGTGTGGAAAATGTCTTGTTCCGCAGCCAATTTGCACCAATTAATACGGGTGTCAATACGTTGGGTTTTGACCAACAAGCTAATGGCTGGACGGTTGGCGAAGGTGCTGGTGCTGTCGTCCTCAAGCGTTACGAAGCTGCTAAGGAAGATAATGAACGCATCTATGCAGTAATTGATGCCATGAGTTTCGCACAAGGTAATTCTACTTTGAGTGACGCTTTGGTAAAACCTGATGCTTCAGCTATCAGCAATGTCTGCAAACAAGCTTTCAAGATGGCGGAGATTCAACCCACAGAAGTTAACTATGTGGAAGTCTTCGGTAGCGGCGTTCCCCAGGAGGATGAAGCGGAAATCACAGGTTTACTGCAAGCTTATCCGAAAGTGGGCAATGGTTTGCATTGTGCATTGGGCAGCGTTAAATCCAATATCGGTCACACCTATACAGCATCGGGAATTGCTAGCTTAATCAAAACTGCTCTCTGTCTTTATTACAGGTATATTCCTGCCACACCAAAATGGTCTGGTGTCAAAACACCGCAAGTATGGGAAGGTAGCCCCTTCTATGTGGCAATGGAATCAAGACCTTGGTTTGTCGATAAAGGCGGCACACGCAGAATAGCAGCAATTAATAGCATGGGTATAGATGGCAGTTACGCGCATTTAATTTTGTCGGAGGAACCCAGCCAAGAGGAGCGCGACAACAGATATTTGCAACAAATGCCTTTTCATCTGTTTCCTATCGCAGTTAGCGATCGCTCTACTATACCCGATATCCTAAACCATCTTCAAAAATGCATTGAAGCTAGTTCCTCTTTATCAGCTACCGCCAGCCAAACATTTGCTACCTTTGAGCAGCAATCTGATGCAAAATACGTCTTATCAATCGCAGGACGTAACACAAAAGAACTACTCAAAGAAATTGAATCTGCCCGCAAAGGTGTAAATAATGCTTTTGAAAATGGCACAGATTGGCAAACACCAATAGGAAGTTATTTCACAGCGAAACCATTGGGTAAAACTGGAGCAGTTGCTTATGTTTACCCCGCAGCAGTCAATTCTTATATTGGCATTGGTCGGACTGTTTTTCGCTTATTTCCGAAAGTCTTCGAGGACTTAAAAAGTAACAACCTCTACAATCGAGCTGCCGATGTTGAAAAGCTAGTTTATCCCAGAAGCTTGCCTAAATTGACAACTAGACAACTAGAAACTCTCGAAAAACAATTGTTAGATGATTCACTGGCAATGTTTGAAAGTGAAATTGCCTTTGCTAGATACATGACAGCAATTTTCCGAGATGATTTTCAAGTCAAGCCGCAATGCGTTTTTGGGTATAGCTTGGGTGAAACTAGTATGATGGTTGCCCAAGGAGTTTGGAGTGATTTTGAGGGCGGAAGTAACACTTTAAACTCATCACCTCTATTTGGCGATAAGTTATCTGGGCCGAAAAATGCTGTGCGTGAATATTGGGGATTAACAGATTCACCAAACAACAATTTTTGGAATACCTATGTTCTCATGGCTACTCCATCTCAAGTGAGAGAATGCCTGAAACATGAGAATCACGTCTACTTAACTCAAATCAACACACCAGAAGAAGTATTAATTGCTGGCGAGGATGCAGCTTGTAAGCGAGTGATTACAACTCTAGGTTGTAATTCTTTCCCCGCTCCCTTCGACCATGTAATACATTGTGAAGCGATGCGATCGCAGTTCGAGGAAATCAAGAAGGTAAACAGCTTACCATCACAAAATCTTCCTGGGATTGTGTTTTATTCTGCCGCCGATTATCAACCAGTTGCACTTGAAAGAGATGCCATCGCGCATAACATCGCCAAAGGATTGTGCCAAGAGCTTGATTTTCCGCGATTGGTAAATCGTGTCTACGATGATGGTGTGAAAATATTCCTAGAAGCAGGCGCAGGTAGCGTTTGTTCACGATGGATTGATAAAATCCTCGGCAGCAAAGAACATATCACAGTCTCTCTAAATCGTAGAGGGATGGATGACCATGCTTCGATGGTTAAAGCATTAGCAAAACTACTCAGTCATCAGGTGAATGTGGATTTATCACCGTTGTACAACAAAGCCCAAGAAACCGCTAATTCAAGTAAAGCAACATTGAGAATAGTTACCTTGGGTGGGAAAGCGATCGCTGCTACAATTTTGAGCGAAGAAAATCGTAAACTTGTTGAAAATTTGGTTGAGGATATTAAGTGCGATCGCTTCAAAATACAGCATCCAGATATACCTAATCTCCAACAACCTGAAATCACAGATTCTCTTAAGATTTCCAACCAGATAACCGAACAAGAAAGTTATCCCTCTAACATCTTGCCTCAGCCAGAAGAAGTAAAACTGAAAAATATCATTGATAACGTTTTTGAAGCGAGAGAACAATTACAATCTTCTGAGTCAAGCGCAATTAGACAGCCAATTTTTCTTTCTTCCCCGCCAGTCATAACTCGAAAAATTAGTAGCATTATCAGCATGTTCGATTTAAATAAGACCCAGTATCAAAAGCTCAATGCTAATAATTCAAAGATAACTAAAGCACACACTGCCTTCTTACAAGCTAGACAAGATTACAGTCAGCAAATGAGCGAAATCATTCAATTGCAACTAGCTTGCGCCCAAAACTTGCTTAACGACGAATCTTGACATAAGTCTACATACTTCAACCGTCAATAACCTTGGGGAAGGGGAAAGGTGAACTGATAAAAGGAAAATATTTCCTCTCCATTCCCTATTCCCCACTTCCCACTCCCCTTCTTTAATAATTGTAATCCGAGGGATAACTGCCGTGACAACCGTAGATACGGTACTAAGTAAACACGATAATGGCCTTAATTTCTCTTCCTGGTCTTATAACAAAAACCAGGTTTGGAAAGGTTCTTTAGAAACTGTATCTTTCGAGAAACAAACCATCAAAGATAAATTGATGGTATTAGATAAACCCTGCTACATCGTGAAAGTTGCCGGAAAAATCGGTGTCACTAATGAGGGGTATTTATCCCCTGGTGATAATGGTACAACAGCACAAGTCGAACTACTGACATTCGCAGCACCAATCCGCATTCAACAATTTGGAGATCCGAATTTTCTCTCCTCTCATGGAGTGAAATATGCCTACGTTACCGGTGCAATGGCTGGCGGAATTGCTTCTGAAGAAATGGTCATTGCACTAGGAAAAGAGCAAATTTTGAGTTCCTTTGGTGCAGGTGGTTTAACTCCAGAACGTTTGGAAGCAGCCATAAATCGCATTCAAGAAGCTTTACCTCAAGGGCCTTATGCATTTAATTTAATTCACAGTCCTAACGAACCTGCGATTGAACGCCGGGCTGTGGATTTATATCTCAAATATCAAGTCAGAACAGTAGAAGCATCTGCATTTCTCGACTTGACCCCTAACATTGTTTACTACCGTGTTGCTGGATTGGGGTTGAATAGCGCCAATCAAATTGAAATCAAAAATAAAATCATTGCCAAAATTTCTCGCCGAGAAGTTGCGACTAAATTTTTGCAACCAGCACCAGCCAGAATAATCAAAGAACTCCTAGAACAAGGGTTAATTACTGAGTTACAAGCAACTCTTGCAACCAAAGTTCCGATGGCTGATGATATTACCGTCGAGGCTGATTCTGGAGGTCATACAGATAACCGTCCCCTGGTTTGCGTGTTACCTTCTATTATTGCCTTACGGGATGAAATTCAAGCACAATATCATTACCAAACACCCATTAGAATTGGTGTTGCAGGGGGAATTGGGACACCACAATCAGCATTAGCAGCCTTTATGATGGGTGCTGCTTATATAATGACTGGTTCCATTAATCAATCATGTGTTGAATCTGGGGCTTGTGAACATACCAAAAAGTTACTAGCTCAAGCAGAAATGGCTGATATGATAATGGCTCCAGCAGCAGATATGTTTGAAATGGGAGTCAAATTGCAAGTTCTCAAACGGGGTACAATGTTCCCCATGCGAGCGCAGAAATTATTTGAACTCTATCGCGCTTATGATTCCATTGAAGAGATTCCTTTGGCAGAAAGGCAGAAATTAGAAAAACAAGTTTTTCGCAAAACTATTGCCGAAGTATGGGAAGGAACTGCGGCTTATTTATCCCAAAAGAATCCTGAGAAACTTGGGAAAGCAGTTAATAATCCTAAACTGAAAATGGCGTTAATTTTCCGTTGGTATCTAGGATTATCTTCTCGCTGGTCTAGTTCTGGTGAAAAAGGTAGAGAAGTCGATTATCAAATTTGGTGTGGCCCGGCAATGGGCGGTTTCAATGACTGGGTACGTGGTTCTTATCTGTCTGAACCAAATAATCGTGGTGTAGTTGATGTTGCTAATCAAATTATGACTGGTGCAGCCTTTTTGTATCGTGTTCAAAATTTGAAAATTCAAGGACTGCAAGCTTCCGATTATTACAGTCAATATCACCCTGTTCGTTCTACATCATTGTTGGAGCTTTAAAAATGACTATAAAACAGTCTTTCACCGCAGACGATATTCAAGTATTTTTGGTATCTAACTTAGCTAAGTTGCTAGGAGTTGCAACTGATGAAATAGATCTCAAAGAACATTTAGAAAACTATGGGTTAGATTCAGCCCAAGCAATGATTCTAGTAAGTAACTTAGAAAAATTGCTAGGATTTCAACCATCTCCATTGCTTCTGTGGCATTATCCAAATATTGAAGCTCTTTCACAGCGTTTAGCTGAAGAAGTGCATGATGGTTCACCAATTCAAGATACAGGGGTGACAGCTTCTAATGCTAATGCTGCTCCCTCTCTTCTAGATTTATCTGCCGAAGCTGTTCTTGACCCCACCATCCATCCCGGTGCTGCATCTAATGTAGCTATAGGTGAACCCAAGAACATCTTTTTAACTGGAGGAACAGGCTTCTTAGGAGCTTTTATCATCCGGGAATTGCTACAAGAAACCAATGCGGATATCTATTGCTTAGTGCGTGCTGCTAATGCTGAAGAAGGCAAAAGCAAACTCCAAAAGAATTTGGAACAGTATGCAATTTGGCAAGAAGAATTTAGCTCCAGAATTATTCCGATTGTCGGCGATTTATCTCAGCCATTGTTAGGTATTGGTTCGGAACAGTTTCAAACTTTAGCTGGCAATATTGATACTATATATCATAGTGCTGCTTTGTTGAATTATGTTTTTCCATACTCTGCATTGAAGGCAGCCAATGTTTTAGGCACTCAAGAAGTTTTGAGATTGGCTTGTCAAATTAAAGTCAAGCCTGTACATTACGTTTCTAGTGTTGCTGTTTTTGAATCAACTGCTTATGCTGGCAAGGTTGTTAAAGAACAGGATGAATTCAATCATTGGGAAGGTATTTATCTTGGTTACTCACAAACTAAATGGGTAGCCGAAAAGTTAGTAAAAATTGCTCGTGACCGTGGGCTTCCTGTAACTATCCATAGACCACCATTGATTTCAGGTGACAGCAAAACAGGCATTTGCAACACACATGACTTTATTAACCTGATGACCAAGGGCTGTCTACAAATGGGATATTTCCCTGATGTAGATTATATGTTGGATATGTCACCTGTGGACTATGTAAGTAAAGCGATCGTTTATCTATCACGGCAAAAAGAATCTATAGGTAAGGCTTTCAATTTACAACATCCTCAACCCGCCGCTTTGAAAATGCTAGTTGAGTGGATACGCTCTTTTGGTTATTCAGTTGAAATGATTCCTTATGAAAAATGGCAATCTGAGTTAATCAATAATGTGACTTCTGCGGACAATCCTTTATACACTCTGCGACCCTTTTTACTGGAACGCTGGTCTGATGAACAACTGACTATTCCTGATTTGTACTTACAAGCTAGAAGACCCCACATTAGCTGCCAAGATACTCTTCATGCATTGGCAGGTAGTTCTATTGCTTGTCCTCCAATTGACTCTCAATTGTTTATGACTTATACCGCCTACTTGATTCAAAGTGGTTTCTTGAATCTCGCTTAGGAGTTCACAACTTGCGTAGGATGTGTTAGGAGCTTAACGTATTATCCCTGATACTTTCGGTGCGTTACGGAAGCCGTAACACACCCTACAACTACAACAAAACAAGTTTATTTAGTCGATGTTTTTTAAAACTCAGTACTGCTGAATAGTTAATATTTCAGATGCCAGCAACAACTTATATACCAACAGTGGCAATATAATTGCCCTGTTTTTTTATGCTCAATAATGTAAATTTTTAGTATTCACCCCTTGACAGAAGCAATTGAGGATAGAATGGTTAGTGTTGGGCATAAAAGTTTGGTTTTACCTGCTGGCTGTTGTGAGTAATTAAAAGCCAGTGCTAGTGGTTTGAAATAACCGAACTTCTTTAATGCCCCGCTTATTCGATGTATAAGTCCTAAATTTACGTTTGGACTGCTACATCTATCTAACTCATCACACAAGTATTTGAAAGGGTAATAACTCAAGACATTTCTTGTCGGTTCAGATATTACGCGTACTTAATTGTAGAACGAAAACTACTGTCAATGCAACGCAGCTTCATCAAGTTGAATTCACCAATATTCTTACATGAACACAACACATCAAACTCAGAGCAAAAAAACTGCTCTTATAACTGGAGCAGCCGGTGGTATTGGCTACGAATTAGCATGTATTTTTGCTGCCCATGATTATAATCTTGTCTTAGTAGACAGAAACGGGTTAAAGCTTGTAGAAATTGCAGGTAAATTCCAAAAAAAATTTGGAAATCTTGTCAAAACTATTGTCAAGGATTTATCTATATCAACCGCTCCTGAAGAAATTTTCACGGAGTTGCAACTCGCCGATATTAAGATTGATGTGCTAGTCAATAATGCTGGATTTGGTATCTATGGATTATTTCACGAAACAGACCTAGCTACTGAACTGGAAATGCTACAGGTAAATTTGGTGTGTCTCACCCATTTAACTAAGCTATTCGTGAAGCACATGGTCAAGCAAGGTGAAGGTAAAATATTAAACGTCGCCTCGGCTGCTGCTTTTCAACCTGGGCCTTTGATGGCGGTTTATTTTGCTACTAAAGCTTATATCTTATCTTTTTCAGAAGCGATCGCTAATGAATTAGAAGGTACAGGTGTCACTGTAACAGTTCTTTGCCCAGGCTCAACCGCATCTGCTTTTCATGAAAGAACCGGAATGGCTGACTCTAAGTTACTCAAGGGTAAGAGGATGATGGATGCACAAACAGTAGCGGAAATTGGTTTTCACGCCTTAATGAAGGGTCAAACCATTGTTATTCCTGGTTTTATGAATAAGCTACTTGCAAAATGCGTCAGATTTGTACCCAGAAAACTGGTGACAAGAATTGTGAGAAATATGCAGGAAGATAAATAAGCAGGGGGAGCAGGGGAGGCAGGGGAAGCAGGGAGAGAATAAGTAACTTAATTAATATACTGCCAACACTTCAAATTCCAGCCTAAATTCGCCACTGCAACAGCAGCAACATAATTGTTAGCAGGCACTAGTTCAAAAAGACTCCAGTCTTCAGTTATCTGTAACTTGGCTGGTTCTGTGGGAGTGAGCGACACTTCAATTTGCTCTAACTGAGCTAGTCCGTCTCCAGTTGCTTTTAAATAAGCTTCCTTACAAGTCCAGTAACGGAAAAATACTTCTTGCTGTTGCTCGGGAGATAGCGATCGCAACATTTCATATTCTCTCGGTAAAAAGAACCGTTTGGCAAGAGCTTCTAAATCAGACATCGGGCGAATATATTCTAGGTCTACACCAATTTCCCTAGTGCAATTCACCGCACACAAACCCAACCCTTGGGAGTGAGACAAGTTAAACGCCAGTCCACTATCGGCAAATGTATCTGCTAATACTGGTTTACCACGGCGTTGATAATTAAACTGCACTTGTAGGGGCTGGATATCCAAATAGCGACCTAATATAGTTCGGAGAATACCGCGGCCAGCGATAAAACGCTGCCGATGTTCCTGAAAATAAAACCGTTCAGCACGAGCCGTTTCGTCACTGGAAAGAGTTGCTGCTAAACTTTGCAGTTTTGTTTCCGGTTGTTCAAGGTCTATGCGCCAGACATGAATATCATCTGGTAGCAAAGTTAAATCCGTCGGTGCAGGTAGCCAAATATCATTAGAAGCGGTCATTGAGTCAAAAGGTCAAGGGAGTTAGTTGTACTCTAGTAGTTTGTTTAATTGCGACAATTATTATAGGTGAATCTGATTTGATGCTTTAAGGCTACTATACTATGCGCCAGACCAATGCGGTAAGCATAGCCATACCTCGCTTCGCGGTTTCAACGCGGGGTTGCAGCTAACCGCACTCTAACTATCACGCCCTTGCTATCTTAAATCTTTTCATCAAGCTTAAGTAAATTTGCAAAACAGGAACTATATATATTTCGGCAAAAATTTCAATCCGCTTAAGGGTATATTCGTACAAGAATGTGCTATAAACAGTTGCGTTAAGGACAATCATCTCTCAACTTCTAGCCGCAATTAATAGTCAAAAAATACTTAAAAAACCAATATAAAACGCAATGCTTCACATGCTTAGGATGGGCAATTTCCCTCACTGTTTATATAACTGCACCTGTTTTTTATAAAGTCTGCCAAAAGAGTTATTAAATGTTACATCTGACTGTAAATATAACTACTTAATACTGATTTAAAGTAGCTGTGATTACTTTTACTGACGAATATTCTAATTTATTGCCCTACATATATGTGGACTGTTTATTACTCTAGGTGTACTATCTTTAACTCAAGGTTAAATCTCCTGAAAGAGAATGCATTAAAACCCTTGACAGAGAACAACAAATTTTCTTTTAGCTAAAACATTAGCTATTACAGTATTACTCCAAGGAATTACGAGAAATGTCTGCAAGTGTTTTACCAGTACCTAAACTTTGTAAAGGTCAAAGAGTAAAGTTTATGGGTGGGGAAGGCATCATCAAAAACTACCGCTTTGAGTCACGTAGCTGGGAATATTTGGTGGAGATGCCTATGGGGCCAGAGCCAGAAATGGGTCGAGTTGGTTATGAAACCATGATTTGGCTATCTGAAGTTGATATCTCTTCACTGGTAAATCATTTTTCTGACAAAATGTTAAATCTGAAACAAAAAAATCTTGCCAAAGCTTGTTAAAAATCTATTAGAACTACTTTTTTGCAAAACATTGTGAGAATGAATGATTATTAATTTGGAGTACCTTGCCTTCTTTGTGCTGCTACTGGCAGCGCTGCTATTATCAATTAAGGAAATGAGCGTTGCTTTGGATGAAGTAGATGTTGAGCGCTTTACTCTCTGGACAGGCGTTGCTTCTGTCATTGCTGGTTTACCAATAATATTGTGGTAGCTTCTGGGTCAATGCCATCCTCTCTATTGCAATAGTTTATTTAGGACAAGTAGTGAAAACAAGCTAGTTTGTTCACTTTTTTAGGTTTCCAAACAATATGATTGCATCCGTTGAGTAACCTAGCAGCTAAAATATTGTCTCGTTTACTACTCTCTTCGCTTTTCCTCTAACCATTGTAAAACCCGATTCCATGCCCACCAAGGATCAGGGTCTTGTATTTGGCCCTGGCACTTTTTGCTACTCAAGTAGCCAACATGGCCGCCGTACTGAGTGAGAAACAAATCTATTGCGGAATTGCGATCGCACGCTTCTTCTAATTCCGGTATGATAGCTGGGTCAAAAAGTGGGTCATCAGCAGCATATAAAATCAAAGTCGGTTTCGAGATTTGCGGCAATATTTGTAAAGCACTACTCGCTTGGTAATATGCTTCCACAGACGGAAAACCAAGTCGGTTAATTACCAGTTCATTGTCAAAACCCCAGATACTGTTTGCCCGTTCAATCGCCGCTGCATCAATGCTTCCAGGGTGAGCATCATGTATCCGCCACGCCAGTTTTTTTAAATTTTGGGCAATCCCCGCTTCCAAATATCTGCCGAAGCGCTTTGTAACTAGATAAGATAGCGATCGCTCCGAATCCAAACTCGGACAAATCACCATACCACCACCAATATCGCTATCTTCTAACCCTAAATCTCCATACTCCCTAATCACCTCACCAGCAACCTTCACTGCCCATAGCGCCAATTGTCCTCCTAAAGAATACCCTGTAAACCAAAATTTACCGGGACATCCCATTGCCTTAGCGGCAGCGGCGATGCGAACAAAGTCTTCCCCCTCATACAAACCATCAGAAGTTAGAGTCGGCGACAATTCGGCCGTTTTGCCGTGGGCCCGCCAATCAAATAACACAATCGCGTATCCTTGAGCGTAGGCTTTACGTCCTAGCACCCTCAAAAACCATTCCGTCTCTAACTCTCCAGTAATGCCATAAGTGCCGATAATCGTGCTGTGAGCATTTTCCGGGATGGCAACCAAGCCAAAAATTGGCACACCTTGGCCACCAACAAAAATTTTCTCGTGATAAGACGGTTCTGGGTCTTTAGTAGTACTTTCCCAGTGACGTTTTCCCCACAAAGCGGTGTACACAGTCATGATCACACCGTTTTGTAAAAACCAAGACGGATTGTAGGGGGGAGTATAACACATCATAGACTATAAGATTTCGTGTAGTTGAGTCTTGATTTCACAGTCATTTAATCTTAATATTTATGTAAGATTTAAAACCTTTTTCATCATTGATTCAAAAATCTTTGTACCTATCAAAGGTTGTTATTTATCCTTAATAAGTAGTAATAATTTTTAAGAATGCCGAGGATTCTTGTCATAGACGATGACCCAGCGATTTCAGAACTAGTTGCCGTCAACTTAGAAATGGCTGGCTACGATGTTAGTCAGGCTGAAGACGGCATCAAAGGTCAAGCGCTGGCCCTCCAGCTTCAACCAGACTTGATCATGCTCGATTTAATGTTGCCTAGAGTAGATGGGTTTACCGTTTGCCAACGCCTGCGCCGCGACGAGCGCACCTCTGAGATTCCCGTGTTAATGTTGACGGCTATGAGCCAAACTCAGAACAAGGTGGAAGGCTTCAATGCTGGCGCAGATGACTACCTTACCAAGCCTTTTGAAGTTGAAGAACTGCTGGCGCGGGTGCGGGCCCTTTTGCGGCGGACTGACCGCATTCCCCAAGCAGCAAAGCATAGTGAAATTCTCAACTATGGCTCACTTACCCTCGTTCCCGAAAGATTTGAGGCGATATGGTTCAATGAAACGGTGAAATTAACTCATTTGGAATTTGAGTTACTTCACTGCTTATTGCAACGCCACGGTCAAACGGTTTCTCCTAGCGAAATCCTCAGAGAAGTTTGGGGCTACGATCCTGATGATGACATAGAAACGATTCGAGTCCATATTCGCCACTTGAGAACCAAGCTAGAACCAGATCCGCGTCATCCCCGCTATATAAAGACAGTATATGGTGCTGGATACTGTCTTGAATTACCCGGTGTACCTCCAGCAAATGAAGGGGCTTCAGTAACAGTAGTTGAATAAAATCACGCTAAATTACCTTAAACTTTGCTATCACTAAGGCAAGAACTCTCTGTAACTCTTATTCCTTACCGTTTAGTTAAGGTCATTGGTGAGATTTTCCTGTAGGTAGAGACGTTGTATTGCAACGTCTCTACAAATGTAATTGACAGGTAAATTATTTTAACGGTTTTAATAGGGTTTATCAAAACTGCGATATTTGCACCAGTTTTGATACTCCTCATACCGTTATGCTAATGATTTTCAAGAAGTCCACGAATGAACTTTCAATAAACGGTTCTGGCAAAAACCACTCTACAGATTCAAACCAACTATTCAACTATTCTTTGAGCCTGAGCGCTGATATCTCCTTTGCCGACATTTCTTCGTACTCGGATGAGTCATCGTGCAGATGGGATAGCTATTCTTATGAAGTAACTAGAGCAATATAGCGCTTCTCGAATGGAAGCAATACAATTTTGACCTCTCTCCTAAAAGGAGAGGCTTTGAGGCTTACTCCCCTTCCCTTGCAGGGAAGGGGCTGGGGGTTAGGTCTGTATTCCACACAATTGAGAACCGCTATATTGAGAGTGCTTAAAAGTGCAAATTAACGTATCCCCATGCCTGAAGTCATTCGCTCTGCGTTTGATTTTTAGTCCAAATAGTTTTGCAATAATAATTAATATAAACTTTACATATTGTATTAATTAGTGCAATCAAAGATTAGTCAACAAGTATAGTGTTTTATCTATGAAAGCAATTTAATATTTATTTAATATTGAGGCTTGTGAATCAACAACATTGACATATAAAGCTGTAAGCTATTATTCATCCGATTAAATTTTACAATCAATGAAACTTACATAAATTGTAAGTTTTTTTAGTCTAATTTTTGAACCATCTTTGGCCTAAGCCTTCTCTAGTGGAAATTCGTATTCAGCGACTCGCCATGTAGAAAGGTACTATAGCCTGCTGCTTTGCAAAGCATTAAAGTTTTCTTTGCCTAATTTTCATGGCAATAAAACATGAGACTTACTCAAAGTAGTTGGCAATTTTTACAACCCAAAATTTATTTTGCTGTTTTTGTAACTAAAATCCCAGTATGTCATTGACTAATACGATCCATTTTAGAAACTTACGAGGTGATTTATTCGGTGGTTTAACTGCTGCGATCGTTTCGTTACCTCTAGCGCTGGCATTCGGTGTCGCTTCTGGTGCTGGGCCTGTAGCTGGCCTTTATGGTGCAGTTTGCGTCGGCTTTTTCGCAGCCTTATTTGGTGGGACACCAACCCTAATTTCTGAGCCAACCGGGCCAATAACCGTGGTTATGACTGCAATTGTCGGTTCCATGAAAGCAGCTAACCCCGAAAACGGCTTGGCAATGGCATTTACAGTAGTCATGCTAGCGGGAATATTTCAAATCTTTTTTGGGATATTTTAAGTTGGGTAAATACATTACCCTCATGCCTTACAGCGTGATTTCTGGATTTATGTCTGGGATTGGCGTGATGAGCATTACATGGATCTATCCCACTATTCTAAAAATCCCTAGTTCTTTTCATAAAACGTGCTTGAAAACTTTAATTTTTCGTTTTCAGTTCTCAATAAGCTTAAGATTTATAGCACAAATATTATTAGTGGGATAGGTTCATGTTTGTAGATCCTGTAGATGCACTTAAACAAGCCATTGCCTTAGTTAATCCTCATGCAACTAATGTTAATACTCCTGGCGTTGGTAGTTACACTGATACCTATTCGTAAGTTGTAATTCGTAATTCATAATTGTATTATGAATTACGAAATATAAATTAAAATTTTTAATTGGCTCCTAAATGAATCAGAAACACAAGCAAAAACATGATTTTTTCAGAACCAATACTTAGGGCTTGCTGAAAAAGAAAGAAAAGGTGACAGTCTGTAGATAAAAAGACCCTAGAAGTATATTCAGGTGCAAGGAAAGAAGGTAAAATAGCCCAAAATCCTTGCATGACAGTGGTCAGC
>JAHHHR010000052.1 GCA_019359245.1 Nostoc desertorum CM1-VF14
ACTCTCCGTCTTTTGCATACATAATATTGTTGGAGACCTGAACATTCTTAACGCTGTTAAGGAAAACTTCTCCGACTGAAAGTGTTTGTGAGTTTTGGTAAGCTGTATTATTTACAATGTCTACAGGGTTTTCTCCTTTGTAAATCTGAATACCTGCTCCACCATTGTTATAAGTTAAGTTATTACTGATTAAGGCTTTGCCAGTATAAGCAACATCTCCAATATAAGAAGTGTCAAGCATTATTCCATGACCTTCCGTTGTTAGTCCTGTCGCAGCCCAAGGAACTAATTGTTTATTATCAAAGGAGGTATTACCTTTAATGATCACTTTGTAATCTGTGACGTTATTATCAGAGTTCCAAAGCTGAAACATTGTAATTCCTTGGGTTCCAAAAGGTGAATACCAAGAATTTCCAGAAACTACATTATTTTCTACTTTTATGTAGTCTGCTTCAATTGTTGTAATTCCGCCTCCTGGGAAATCAGAAACTTTGTTATTTTTAATTGTGATGTGATGTGAACGTTGCTTTTGAGCGCCATTGATATATGTAACGTTAATACCGTTCCCAGATGTTGCTGGGTTATTCAAATTATCTTTTTCTTGGAGCGCATATTCTAATGTAATTTCATCTCGCGCTCCCGTTAGCGTCAGTCCTTCGATTACTATATAAGAAGAGCCTGTAACTGAGATAGCATTCCAATTATTTTTGTGTGCTTCTAAAACAGGTTTGTGTCCAGGATAAGCAGTAAATGTGATTGGTGCATTAGCACTACCATGCTTATTTGAAAGACTCAGGATATTAGCGTAAATATTGGTGTAATTACCATTCATGACATAAACAGTATCACCTGCTTGCACCAAATCTGCGGCTTTTTGGAGGGTGCGAAATGCGGCTCCCTCGTTCAAGCCATCATTCTTATCATTGCCTGTTCCAGAAACGTAGTATGTTTTGCCAGCCATTGTTTTACTCCGAATTTGTGTAAGGTGAATTGGTAGTACGCTCTCAGCAATAAACTAAGTTGCTAAGTAGTTATTTGAACGAGTCATTTATCTGGACTTTTCAGGACAGCCACAGTTGTGTAATCGCAATTTAAAATTGCTTCGTTTTTAGAAACTTTGTTGTAAAACTGAAATTTTTTTTGTATCAACTGTTGATCTTTAAATCAAGGATGTCGACATCGTCAATCGTCAGGCTTTTATTGAGGATGATCCGACGAATTGCACATAGATAAGGCAGCGCAAAATCGGAGACATTTCCTGTCTTCTCTGCGTTTTTTATTAGACATTATCTGATTACCAAAACTGGAGTTGAATACTTGGAACTTCATTTGTAGCAGCCGCGATTGCTGCTCTTTGCAAACCAGTTTTACTATCTGCTATATTTCAATACGATAATCATAAATTGGCATAGTAATTGCTCTGAACTTTATCCGTTGTCTTAGGTCAGCAGGTTGCCAAATCGGCGTGGTAAAATGCACCCCTTGCTGATAGCTGGGGACTTAAAGTTACAGTGGTCAAAGTTGGATTGGTTGAAACTTTAGTAGGTTTACCCTTTAAATTAAGGGAGCTAATGTAACAACTTAGTCGAACCTGTTGTAATCGATGTAACTGGGCTTTGTGAACTGAATTAAAAGTAACCTTTACAAACAGCGCTTGATATCAGTGAATGCCCTGAACTTGGTTATTTTTTTTACAGAAACAACCAAAAAAATATGGAAGTATGGTGCTGGAATCCTATTAATTTCTAGACTGATATGGCAACGAGAGCACTTTGTACAAGGATTTGATGAACTTTCTCTAAATATTTTTTGTCAGCGATGCCTTCTTTACCAGAGGCTACGCCTACGCCAAGCGTACCTTCAGGAGACAGAAAGTAGAAGGGAAGGGGGTGTTAGCCTAGTTAATCAATACTTTGAGATAGTTTGGTTTGATTGCGCCAACTTACTTAATCTTTATAATCATGAACACTGAAATAAACTCCAGAATACCTGTTGCTTTAACCATTGCTGGTTCCGATAGCGGTGGCGGTGCAGGAATTCAAGCTGATTTACGTACCTTTGCTTTTCACTGTGTCCACGGTACTAGTGCTATAACCTGTGTCACGGCACAAAACACTTTAGGAGTGATGAGGATTGATGCTATGCCAACAGAGGCTGTTGTGGCGCAAATTCAGGCAGTAGTTGAGGATATTGGCATACAAGCTGCCAAAACGGGAATGTTGCTTAATCAGGAAATTATCTTAGCTGTTGCCCAGCAGGTAGAAGCTTTACAAATTGATAATCTAGTAGTTGATCCAGTAATGGTGTCACGTACAGGGGCACAATTGATTGATGATGATGCTGTGAAGGCTCTATGCCATGCTCTTATTCCCAAGGCGGTTGTGATCACGCCGAATCGCTACGAAGCTCAAATTTTGAGCGGTTTACAAATTAATTCCTTGGAGGATATGCAAGCTGCTGCTGAAATTATTTACAAAACTTTACGGACAAAGGCTGTTTTAGTCAAGGGCGGAGGTATGCAGGGAGATTTGCGTGGCGTTGATATTTGGTTTGATGGAGACAAGTTGGAAGTTTTGACTTGCCAGCAAGTAGAGACAAAAAATACCCACGGTACTGGTTGCACACTATCGGCTGCGATCGCTGCTAATCTGGCTAAGGGAAAAGACTTGTGGCAGTCAGTGCAACAGGCAAAAGAGTATGTGACTACTGCACTCACTTACGCCCTAGATATTGGCGAGGGGCAAGGCCCTGTAGGACACTTCTTCCCATTGTTACGAAATTAACCTCGTGGTCAGTTATCAAGAGGATTGGAGCAATGGCAGGGGAGGTAGGGGAGAAAAGGGGACAAGAGGTGAGAACTTGAAACAAGTCTTTCTCCTTGTCTCCAATTCTCCTTGTCCCCAAGTCCTCTTCCCTATGCCAATGCCCAATTCCCAATGCCCCAACAAGAAATCTTTGCCCTTTCGGCATTTTTCTATTATTCTTGGGCATAGTTTCAGGGCTGGCTATCTCTGTTAGCATCTCTGTACAACTTACTTACCTTGATTTTTAATACCAAGCCCCCGATGCGAACAACCATAGGTTCTGTTCACAGGAATTCGCCAACACCGACTACTCAAGCCTACCCTCCCTCTGTACCACTGTCTGTATACAGGGAATTGTCAACAGAGCTGCAAGCAGCACAGGCGAAGCTACATGCACTTACGACTAAAAATCAGCAATTAGCGCAAGAAAATGAACTACTACGCCAAGAAATTATTAAAGTCGTTGAGTCTTTTTCTCATTTGCAAAAGTTTGTGAATTCCCAGACTACGCCTAGTTATCACCAAGCCCCCCAAGCTTCTAATGACGTTAAAAATGCCCCTAAACAGCAAGTAACACAAGCACGTCCACGCCAGCAGGTTTCTCGTTCGCATCCACTGGTTAACCCCAAAACGCCACCCGAAAAAAGCCGCCGCCAAGACTTCCCTACACCAGTAATGGAAATGAATTTCCCGATACCAGAACCAGTTTTTATAGAAGAGCAACAAGTAAGTTATTATTCCACTACTGAGCCAGATGCCAAGGAACTCAATGGCTGGTGGTTAATTATCACCATATTGTTAATCATGCTTACTGCCTTTAGTGCTGGATATTTCGTTGTGCGTCCCTTGTTTGAACATCAGAAACGTTAGTTGATACTCCCACATTTAGCAACACCAAGCTTTTGGGCTATCAAGCAATTCTTCTGCAATCAGTCTCTAAAATATCTCAGCATATCTGCTACATGGCGGAATTTATTTTTAGGTTATAAAAGCTACATAAAATGCTAAATTGACAGCAACTTCTTTATGTTAGAGCCTTAAAGATTATCCAATTAATAAATCCTTGCCGATTTTCATGTTCCAAACTCTCAGGTAAAGCATCTACACTCTAAAAAGTGGTAATTATTACATATGTTTTAGGAAAAGCACTGGTAGTTACAGCTTCAGACAACGGATCTGGTTAGATATATAAACGAAGCTAGTAGAAGTCAGGAGTCAAAAGGATGAAAAAAGTAGAAGCGATTATCCGTCCATTTAAGCTAGATGAGGTAAAAATTGCCTTGGTTAACGCTGGTATCGTCGGCATGACTGTTTCTGAAGTTCGGGGATTCGGACGGCAGAAAGGTCAAACTGAACGGTATCGCGGTTCTGAGTATACCGTTGAGTTTCTACAGAAACTCAAAGTGGAAATCGTCGTTGATGACAATCAAGTTGATATGGTGGTGGACAAAATTATTGCTGCTGCCCGCACTGGTGAAATCGGCGATGGTAAAATTTTCATCTCGCCTGTTGAGCAAGTGATTCGGATCCGCACCGGGGAAAAGAACACAGAAGCAGTTTAAAAAAGTTATGAGTTAAGAGTTAAGAGTTATGAGTTAAGAGTTATGATTTGTGAGTCAAGGCTAAATGAGTGAAGATTTAGCAAAATTCATAAATCCAAACTCCCAATTCCTAACTCTTAATTTTCTCTAGCTGCGGAAGTAAAGCTGTAAAAGCCTTGCCTCGATGGCTAATTGACCCCTTCAACTCCCGTGTCATCTCAGCAAAGGTCAATTGCAACTCTTGCACATAAAAAATTGGATCGTAGCCAAAACCACCATCACCACGCGGTGCGTGGAGAATTTCGCCGCGACAAACACCTTCAGATTGTAATGCGATCGCACCATCAGGGCGAGCGATCGCTACTGCACAAACAAATTGAGCTTGTCGATTTACCTCATTGTCTAATTCTCTCAATAGCCTAGCAATGCGTTCTGAGTCGGTTTTGGCGTAACGTGCAGAATAAACTCCGGGTGCGCCATTTAAGGCATCTACTTGCAAGCCAGAATCATCAGCAATTGCCCAGTTTCCTGTAGCTTTAGCAATTTGTGACGCTTTTAAGCAAGCATTGGCAGCAAAGGTTTCGCCTGTCTCTTCAATTTCTAATTCTTCAGGTTTGAGGGTTAATTCCCAACCAGAATTGGTCAGGTAAGCTTGCATTTCCCGCAACTTACCTGGATTTCCTGTGGCTACTACGAGTAATTTGGTCATTAGTCATTGGTCATTGGTCATTAGTTATTAGTCATTGATCATTTACTAAGGACTAATGACTAATAATTAATTTTACTCTGCCCAGTGTTTCGCCCAAGCAAGAGTTTGATGCACTTGCTCAATTGTTGGGGCTTCGCAGTAGAGGCGTAAAACTGGCTCAGTACCGCTAAACCGAATCATTAACCAGCTTTTATCAGCTAGGCGGTACTTGTAGCCGTCAATTGTTTGGCAATCAGTCACTGCTAACCCGGCAATTTCTGTTAAGGGTTGAGTTTGCAGCTGTTGCAAAAGACGCGATCGCACTTCCATGCTTGCTAAGGGCAAATCAATGCGATCATATGCAGAAATAAACCCTGTTTGTTTCTGCAAATAGCGATAATACTCACCTAAATCCAAACCAGATTCTACAATCGCCTCTATAACGTACAATGCTGACAGCAGTGCATCGCGTTCGGGAATATGGCTGCCATAGCCAATTCCTCCCGACTCTTCGCCGCCCAGCAACACCTTTGCTACTAACATTCTGTCAGCAATGTATTTATAACCAACTGCTGTCTCAAATACTGACAGGTTATGTAATGCTGCTACAAGGGGCATTAAGTCGGAGCCGCTAACAGTTTTGACTATTTCACCACTAAAGCCCCGCCGCAGGGTTAAGTGGTCGATTAATATCGGGATTAATACTTGGGAACTTAGGAAGTTTGCTTCTCCATCCACTGCTGCAATGCGATCGCAGTCTCCATCAAACACCAACCCCACGGTTAAACCTGATTTATCGGTTTCTCGATGAGTTTTGATGACTTCAAATAGCTTTGAAAGGTATTTAGGTAAGGGTTCCGGCGCACCACCACCAAACAGGGGGTCGCGTTCTGAGTTGATTTCTTTGACCTGATTGCCTAGTAGTCTCGCCAATCCACCAGCCGCCGCGCCATGCATAACATCGGCAAATAACGTCAATTTGCCAGATGCGATCGCTTCTCGAAGTTTGGCAATATCAACTTTACCTTCTAGTGCTTCTGTATAACTGGGCCAAGGATCAAATTTTTCTTGCTTCCCTGGAGTAGCTGCTAATGGTACTCCAACCGATAATTGCGCTTCTATCTCTTTTGTGACTTCTGGCGGTACCGATCCACCAAAACAACCCTTGACTTTTAACCCCAGATATGTGCCAGGATTATGGCTGGCTGTAATTACCAGCGCCCCTAAAGCATTGAGTTGTTTCGCTGCCCAACTATAAGCTGGGGTTGGGGCATAGCTTTCGCTCAGTAGCACATCAAATCCGGCAGCGGTAACAGTATCAGCAACAGCACGAGCAAAGTCTTCGGCCATGAATCGGCGATCGTAACCGACAATTATTGTCCGGCTACCCACCGTAGTAAAATATGTATCATACAATACTTTTGCGGCAACTGGTGCGACCAGGGCTAGGCGTTCAAAGGTGAACTCGTCACCAATAATGCCCCGCCAGCCGTCTGTACCGAACTTGATTGAGTTAGCTACAACTGGCATCTAAGTATCCTAACTGTCTACTTGAGAATTTTAGCATTTATACAGTGTATAAAGTAAAAAAAGAATCTAGTAATCATATGTACTAATAATGTTCAACACGAAAGTCAGCAAATTGTGTAGTGACTATTCCTTTCTCTAATCCAAATAATGCGATGTCCCGAAATTCTGCCATTGATGCAGACATTGTTCCAAGTCGTGTTTAAATCCTATTAAAACTCCGTTAGTGAGTCTTCGAAATTCGCAGACACAAATCAAGTACTTCTTTCTCTGCCCCCTGCCCCTTAATCTTTCCTTGACTATTTCGCTACGCAAGACCAGCATTTCCGGTAAAATCAAATTCTGAGGACTGTGGATTTGGGAGAAATTTGGGGTGCCTACACTTGGCGTTAACATTGACCACATCGCCACCATCCGGCAAGCACGGCGGACAGTGGAACCAGACCCCGTGGCGGCGGCGGTGCTGGCAGAATTAGGCGGCGCAGATGGAATTACGGTGCATTTGCGGGAAGATCGACGGCATATCCAGGACAGGGATGTGCTACTGTTACGACAAACAGTGCGATCGCATCTTAATTTAGAAATGGCCGCTACAGATGAAATGGTAGCGATCGCTCTCGATATCAAACCAGATTACGTGACTTTAGTCCCTGAAAAACGCGAAGAAGTCACAACAGAAGGCGGATTAGATATTATCGGGCAAATTGCTAGAATAGGTGAGATAGTCGATAAATTGCAAAGTGCTAGCATTCCAGTTAGTTTATTTATCGATGCAGAACAATCACAAATAGAAGCATCTGTCAAGGTGCAGGCGCAGTTTATTGAATTGCACACCGGGCAATATGCAGAGGCTAAGGATGAAACAAATCGCCAGCGAGAATTAGCAGTGTTAGCCAAAGGGTGTGAACAAGCGATTCAAGCTGGATTGCGAGTCAACGCTGGTCATGGACTCACCTACTGGAACGTCTATCCGGTGGCTGCGCTTCCAGGTATGGAAGAACTGAATATTGGTCATACCATCATCAGCCGGGCAGCATTAGTAGGTATAGAACGGGCAGTCCGCGAAATGAAACAAGCTATAAGAGGGAATAGGGAATAGGGAATAGGGAATGGGGAATGGGGCATTGCAAAGAGGCAGAGGGGCGGGGTGCGGGGCGCAGAGGGGAATAATTCTCCCTTTCTCCCTGCTCCCTTGCTCCCTGCCCCCTTGCTCCCTGCCCCCACTCCCAAAAGAGGGGTTGTCTACTGCGAAATCTAGAAATTGAGAGCAAACCTTCAGCAAAAACTTCTATGAGCGCAACACAGTCTAACAACCTGCCGCTTTGGGTACAGGATCGAGATAAGGTGATAGCAGAAAGTGCTGATGTCGAGTGGCGGTATCAGACACCGCCTGATTATTCCCGTTCAAAAGAGAATCTGGCTCAAGAAAGTACTTATAATCACCTTGAAGGTACACTGGAAGCGATCGTGCAAAACTTAGTACGAACCTTCGAGATGGAGGTATCCTTCAAAGCTAACCCGCAACAGTGGTTATCTATTGTGAATGACAAGTTTCGTGTAAGTACCAATGGCGGAGTAGAGTACACCGCAGCAGATTTATCAGCACAAGGTACTTACAATTTATTTATGGCTGATTCAGAACATTACAAGGCTTCAGAAGAAAGCTTTGAATCATCCGCAAAAGTCTTCCATACAACATTTTCCCAAGGATTTCCTTGGGAAGTGTTAGAGGTTTTCTCAGGGCCACCAAATGTCACATTCAAATGGCGGCATTGGGGACATTTTAACGGAGAATACAAAGGCCATGCACCTACTGGAGAGACAATAGAAATTATCGGCATGAGCATTGCAAAAGTTACCGATGACTTGAAGGTTATTTCCTTGGAACACTACTTTGACAATAATCTGTTCTTGGAAAAACTAACATCTGGTGGTAAACAGACAAAAGCTGAAAGCCAGAGAAGTGCTTGTCCGTTCAGTTCTTGGTTCAAGAAATCCCACAAAAGTTAGTTCGTAGGGGTACAGAGTGTAGTACTGTGCCCTTACATTATTCACATAGCAACCAAAGGATGAAAATGCAAACATATTATTACGTTTTGGCCAGTCAAAAGTTTCTTCTCGAAGAAGAACCGACACATGAAGTTCTCAAAGAGCGTACCCGTCACTACCATGAACAAGAAAAACAAATAGATTTTTGGTTGGTTCCGCAACCAGCTTTTTTAGAAACACCACAGTTTACAGAACTGAAGGCGAAGTGTCCCCAACCAGCAGTAGCAATTATTTCTACTAATCCCCAATTTATTACTTGGTTAAAACTGCGTTTAGAGTACGTTATCACTGGAGACTTCCAGGCTCCTTCTGAGACAATTCCAGATGCTTTAGCATCGCTTACTAGCGTATCTTAGATAATTGGGCATTGAAAAGAAGCAGAGGGGCAGGGAGTAGGGGGCAGAGGTGAAAACTTCTCCCTTGCTCCACCTCGTCCCTTGCTTGTTTCCAACTCTCAAATTTTATTTGGCAAGAACAAAATATATTTTTTTACACTCCTTTCATCCCCATACTGAAGTAACTGGGTTTTCAGCTTTTTTCTTATAAAATCTTTTAAGACACCTTGATTTACATAATCTAACTTTTGTGCATAGATTTCAGACTTTACCAAGTGTTTTAGGATTAGCAATCGCAGGGTTGATGGGTGGCACGAGTTCTGTCTTTGCCCAACAAACCATTCCTCCTTGTCAACCACCAAATGCGGGTGAGTATCTTTTATTAGTAGTCAGTCCCACAGCAGATAATCAAAAGCAGTTGCGTAGTGCCTTACCACCGGAACTTAAGACCATTACCTGCAAATATCTCAACGAAACTGTAACGCGGATAGGGGGCTTTAACAGAATTGATGATGCCAATCGATGGGCAAGGTATGTCAGCAATATTGTTGGCTTGTCTGCTATCATCACCACTCGACCAACAACGGCAGATGTGCAGGCAAAGCCACAGCCACAGCTACAAGCACGGCCACAGCTACAGCCACAGCCACAACTACAGCCACAACTACAGCCACCTCAACAGACAGTTTATAATCCTCAAGCATTAGGAGAAGGTTATGCAGTGTTGGTAGATTATTACAACCGTCCAGAACTAGTAAATAGTGTGCAGCAAGTAGTGGGAGGTAACGTAGGTTTTGTTTCTTATGGACAACGCCCTTACTTGTTGGCAGTTTATACCACTAACCAAACTGAAGCATACAACACCTTGCAGAAGCTGAACAATGGCGGTTTTGTTGCCAGCATAGTAGATAGTCGTAAGGTGATTCTGCTGCGCTCAACTGTACGGTTATAGTCATTAGTCATTAGTCATTAGTCATTGGTTAATAAACTGTGGACTGTAGACTATTGACTAATAAGCAGCCCTAGCTAACCAATAGATGGTTATACCCAAAGCTGACCCAGCTATTACCTGAACTGGTGTATGTCCGAGTAATTCCTTCAAACGGTCTTGGCTAAAGTCTGGTTTTTCATGAAATAATTCATCAATCATTTGATTGAGAATACGAGCTTGCTTTCCTGCCGCTTGGCGAACTCCAGCTGCATCATACATAACGATGATGGCAAAAACTATAGCAACGGCAAAATCAGGAGATGCCCAACCAAGTGTTTGCCCTACACCAGCGGCAAGAGCTGTAACTAAAGCTGAATGGGCACTGGGCATACCTCCAGTTGTCACCAAAACACGCACATTCAGTTTGCGATGTTTGATAATCTCGACTACGAGCTTTAGTGCTTGAGCAATTAAACAAGCTACCAGAGCAATTAGCAGCACCCGGTTGTCTAAAATGTTGCCTATGTCCTGCATGGTATTTTGGTTAGGTTAGTAAATATTAGCAGCAGTTGTTGGTTGAGGAAACATTTAGATTCAACCCAAAATCCAAAATTAACTTAGTACATCACGGCGGAAACAGACCAATTACTCAAAATAACCTAAAAGCTTACTTGATAAGCTTTTTGAATGAGTGAATTTTGAATCCCGCTGGGCGGTAGTAATACAGCATGGTGTAAATAAACCACCCACCCAAAATCAATAAAACGCTTGCGGTATAAGAATTACAACTTTCGCAAGGCGGTACTAGTTATTGCGGCTAATAATAAAATGAGCGATCGCTTGGAGTGGCTTGGCTCTTTCTCCAAATGGTTCTAATTCCGCACAAGCTGCTCTAACTAGCTCTTGGGCTTTTGAGCGAGATTCTTCAAGTCCCCAAAGGCTAGGATAGGTCACTTTCTGCGCTTTTTGGTCTTTACCCGCAGTTTTGCCTAATTCCTCTTGAGTAGCAGTGATATCCAGAATATCATCTATGATTTGGAATGCTAGCCCAATATTTTGAGCATAACGGCTCAGTCGCTGCACATCTTCAGGTGATGCTCCAGCGATGATCCCGCCACAAACTACGCAAGCTTCCAAAAGAGCGGCTGTCTTGTGTTTATGAATGAAATTTAGCGTTTCTAGGGAAATATCTGATTTACCTTCTGACTCTAAATCGACAACTTGACCGCCGACTAAACCACCTGCCCCTAGCGCCCGACCAAGACGGACAACTACCTGCAAGACTAGCTCTCTCTTAACGTTTTGGGGGGTTTGAAGGGCAACAAACTCAAAAGCCAGAGCTAACAAGCCATCCCCAGCCAAAATTGCGACATCTTCGCCATAGATTTTATGATTTGTCAGCTTCCCGCGACGGTAATCGTCATTATCCATCGCCGGCAGGTCATCATGAATCAATGACATTGTGTGGATCATCTCCACAGCACAAGCTGTTGGCATGGCCATTTCGATAGTTCCACCCATCATTTCGCAGGTAGCAAGACAAAGAATGGGACGTACACGCTTGCCTCCAGCTAATAACGAGTAGCGCATCGCCTCATAAATCTTTTCTGGATAAATGATGGGGATAGCCTGATCCAAAGCAGTATCACAAAGCTTTTGTCGTTCTTTTAGATAAGCTGCTAAGTTAAACGTGGCTTCCTCTGGTGGTGTCTTTTGAACGTTATTAGTTGCTACCATTCTTTAATTCCTGACATTTTGGGATTTTTGTCTTATACGTCACAATTTTAAGGTGCTGTGGCGCTGAAAAAATGAAGAATTAGGAGTTGTAAGTTAGAGTTTGGAGTTGGGAGTTGGGATTAATAATTCTTAACTTTTAACTCATAAGCTGATACGCGTCTAAATTGTATAAACACTCTTTACGGTCGTTAACTGTTGACGGTTATCAGTCATCAGTCATCAGTCATCGGTCATCAGCCTTCATGTAGTTCAAATTAAATGCGTAACGGCTTAACTTATAACTCCTTACTTTTTTTCTTGTTTTGCTGTCCTGGAATAGCTGGCAAATGTATTTTGCAATAATATGGCGACAGTCATAGGACCAACACCACCAGGAACGGGGGTGATAAATCCTGCTACAGCAGCTGTTGATTCAAAGTCGACATCACCGATTAAGCGACTTTTGCCACTAGCATCGATGACGCGGTTCATTCCCACATCTACCACAACAGCGCCCGGTTTTACCATATCAGCAGCGATCAGTCCGGGACGGCCTACTGCTGCAATTAAAATATCAGCATTTTGGGTAATGGTTTTGAGGTCATGCGATCGCGAGTGAGCGATCGTGACTGTGGCATCAGCTTCTAGTAGCATCAGTGCCATTGGTTTACCCACCAAAATACTGCGTCCCACCACTACTGCCTGTTTCCCCTGCAAAGGAATCTCATATTCTTGTAAAAGCCGCATTACACCAGCCGGGGTGCAGCTGCGTAAACCAGCTTCTCCCCGTACTAGCCGTCCCAAGTTAACTGGGTGCAGTCCATCAGCATCTTTGTCGGGATCAATTTGATGTAGCAGAGCCACAGCATCCAAGTGGTTAGGTAAGGGCAGCTGCACAAGAATTCCATCCACCCGTTCATCGTGGTTTAGTGCAGCTATGACCTCTTCTAACTCCCCAAGGGTAGTTTGGGTAGGAAAATGCTTACCAAAAGAGGCAATGCCAACTTTAGCGCAAGCTTTCTCTTTGTTACGGACATAAGCCGCTGAGGCTGGATTATCGCCAACCATCAGCACTGCTAAACCAGGAGGCCGTCCAATTTTTGGTTGTAATTGTGTAATGGCAATAGAAAGTTCTTGCTGAATTTTTGCAGCTAAAGCCTTACCATCAAGGAGTTTGGCAGTTTTTGTTTCCATGAAAATTCCCAGCTATATTCGCCTTTTGTCAAAACACTTGCAACAAGTCTTTCTCCTTGTCCTCTTCCCCCTGCCTCTTCGTTGATGTCGTAGCGTTTTTCTCACAGTAAATCCATAATCTTTATTTTCTCAGATCAATGGCGTTATCTGAAGAATAAAGAATTAAGGATGAAATTCAGAACATTTTTTGCTCAGTAGAGAGTGTGTTTCTGAAAGTGCAGAGAATAGTATAGATGGGAACAGACCTGATGAAACTGGCGACAAGGCAAGCAGTGAAGCAAAAATTTGCTCAATCGGTGGCTTTCATGCAACAAACGAGAAATTTATCCCTTTCGTTCTTGTACGGACACAGTATTATTCCCTACCGCCTGGGGTTGGTTTTTTTATTGGTGGTGGGACTTTGTAGTTGTGGAAGTTTAACCTCGTCTGGCTTGAATGGGACTAATTTTAGAATTGGTACTAATGTCACCCCAATTAGAGAAATTAAACCAGAACAAGACAATCAAGCTACAGTTTATATCCAAGGTAAGGTGGAAAAGAAAGCTCCTTTGATGAAGCAGTGGGCTTATGAAATTAGTGACTCGACTGGCAAAATTTGGGTTGTCACCAATCAAAAGAATCTGACCGAGGGGGCACAAGTGGTGATTAAAGGTAAAGTTCGTTACCGAAGTATCCCTTTAGCTGGTAAAGAATTGGGGGAAGTTTATCTAGAAGAAGAATGAATAATCAACCGATACATGTAGCGATCGCAATTCTCTATCAAAAAGACAAGTTTCTCATGCAACTGCGGGACAATATCCCCGGTATTCTCTACCCCGGCTACTGGGCGCTATTTGGCGGTCATGTCGAACCTGGTGAAACGCCGGATGTCGCAGTGAAGCGAGAAATTTTAGAAGAAATCGGCTACAATCTACCATCTTTTGTGGAATTTGGCTGTTATCCCGACGAAAGAATAGTCCGTCATGTCTTTCATGCACCACTGTCGGTGGAATTAGATCAACTGGTTTTGAATGAAGGCTGGGATATGGGATTATTGACCCCAGAAGATATTCACCAAGGTAACTGTTATTCGCAAAACGCTGGCGAGGTGCGACCTTTGGGGAATATGCATCAAAAAATTATGTTGGATTTTATTCAGACAAACCAACAAATCTAGTACCGCAGGGCGGAAGTCAAAAATCAAAAGTCAAAAGTCAAAAGTATTATGGAATAAACTCTTTAGATATTTTCAATGGTTGCTCTATTTACACTGTGACGTACTAGTTTATCCCTGCTTGCCGATATTGCAATTGCAGGATGATTTCCTAGATGACGATATGCTTTTTCATAAATCAAAATCGAAGCCAAAATAAAGTAAGAACTCTTGTGGAGTCATCACTAATGCAATCAGTAAATAAATTACCGCGATGGTTAACTATAGGATTAGCATTTCCTATTGCCATTCTCAACGGCTGGTTATTACTCCAGGTTATACAGTATTTTCAACCCTTGGTCAGCATTATCGCTGCCGCGATTTTACTAGCTTTTGTACTGAACTATCCAATCCAGTTTCTCCAAGAACAAGGGGTAAAACGCAACGTGGCGATCGCAGGAGTGTTGCTTTTGACTCTAGTGGTTTTAGTGGCTTTAGGCATCACCTTGGTTCCCCTGATTATCCAACAGCTCGTTGAGCTAGCTAATATCTTGCCCAGTTGGATTGATTCTGGTACTCAACAGTTGCAAACTTTCCAAGATTGGGCGTTAAGTCAACAACAACTTCCGATTAATTTAAGTGGTTTATTTACCCAAGTTCTTGAGCGATTATCTAACCAGCTTCAGTCCTTCACTGGTAGAATTTTAGGTTTTGCTGTCGATACCATTGGTATTGTGCTCAACGTTCTGCTGGCAGTGGTTCTAACTATCTACCTAATATTGAATGGCGAACGTCTTTGGGACGGAGTTTTTCAGTGGTTTCCCCCTAACATTGGGTCAAGAATGCGGGAATTACTGCGAGAGGATTTCCACAATTACTTCATCGGTCAAGCAACATTGGGAGCTGTGTTAGGGGTGACCATTACACTAGCATTTTTGGCGCTGCAAGTTCCCTTAGCTCTACTTTTTGGTATCGGTATTGGTTTATTTTCTCTCTTCCCCTTTGGTACAGGAGTAGGTATCGCTATAGTAAGTTTGTTGGTAGCGCTGCAAAACTTTTGGTTAGGAGTTGAAGTCTTAGGTGTAGCTGTTGCGATCGACCAAGTTAATTCTAATTTTATAGCGCCTAGAATTCTCGGCAATTTGACTGGGTTAAATCCCGTATGGGTGGTAATTTCTTTGCTGTTGGGGGCAAAGTTAGGAGGAGTCCTCGGTTTGTTGATTGCGATCCCTATTGCCAGTTTTATCAAGGATATAACAGATAGTTGGCGGGCTGGAGAGTTTAACAAGATAGATGATATTGTGTCAGAACCTGTAAAGATCATCAAAAGTGAGACAGCAGGAACTTATAGTTAAAAATTGTATAGGTGGAAAACTGAAAGGCTTCCACCGTAAGTTCTCTGCTGTCAGGGGCTTTGAAACAACAAGCGATCGCTAAATTTCTATTTTTCCCCATTAAACTGTGCATATTCAGTAGTATCATGGTCGGGTAAAATTTTCTCCACATCCCGCAGTTGGGGAATATAAAATCCAGCACACCCAACCAATAACATACATACAGCACAGATCACATACAGCAGTGCGATCCCTGCACCTGCGTTAGTACCAAATATTTTTCCAAAAAACTCAATATGACCACCACCTGTGGCTAATGCAGGGGTAAATATATTATCTGCTAAAGGCCCTGCGATTAAATAAGCTACTGCTGACCCAAATTGCACAACTAATGAATGGGCTGCAAATACCCGTCCCTGGACATGGGGAGCAACTTTGGCTAACCAAATGGCGTTATCGGAACTACCGTTGAAAGGGAAATTGAAAGAAGAACAAAACTGTGCGGGTATCCAAATCCAAGGCGTTCGACCCAAACCAAAGACAATTTTACTTAATCCTGCGCCAATCATCCCCAATAAAACACCGTTGATTTTCTTTTTGAAACCACCCCAGGTACTCATAATGATGGCTCCGGTGACACCACCAAAACCAGCCGCAGCGGCTAAAGTGCCTAACACCACAGTATTATTTCCGGTTCGAGATAAAATCATCGCTGAATAGAGAGAATTTCCAACATCATGAGCAAACCAAAACAAAAAGGTGATGATTAAAAGCGCAAGTAAGCTTTTACGAACAAAGATGTAGCGCAGACCAAATCCTAAACCTTGCCAAATATGGAAAGAATTTTCATGTTCATTGGTTTGTAGTGGTTTAGGGATGTGGGCAAATAGTAAACTACTAATGGCGATCGCAAAGCTAGAAATATCAATCAGCCAAATTCCCAATAGACCAATAACTTGATAAAGATATCCTGCTAGAGCGGGAGCAATAATATTACTTCCATAACTTGACAAAAATTGGAGACTGCTAGCACGGGTGTAGTTTTGTTTGGGGACTAATAACGATAGTGATGCAAAGTAGGCTAAAGATTGAAATTGATTGAATGTCCCGACTATGGCGCTAGTTAGATATAGATGCCAAATTTGCAAATGATTAGTGAGATACAGCAGCATCAGTATTATTGTCATCAAGACTGCTACTGTGTCACCCACCATCATCAGTAATTTACGATTGAAACGGTCAACAATTGCACCACTGATGCAAGCTAGCGCTATGCTAGGTAGCAAGCTAAAAAAGCCTACTAGAGTTAGAGTTGTTGCCTTACCTGTAATTTCCCATGCCCAAATTGCGATCGCAAAGCTACTCATACTACTACCAATAGTAGAAACCAATTGACCTGCCCAGATAATCAAAAAATTACGCATACTGCTGAGATTTGGTGATTGTGACTTTTAAATTCCTATTACCAAATTTATGGCAGTATCGAAGGCGATCGCAAAGCCTATTATGTAGAGAATCACTTGTTTTTTCTAATCTTATATTTTGTCCAATAGCATTAATACTGATTTATATAACTTTCAATCAACCTACATTTTTATCAATCAAACAATAAATCAGTATTTAAGAGCCTACTGTGTTTTTTCTATAGTTTTGCTCTTATATGGCATCTGACTTTTGCAAAGGTATTGAATCAAGACTCAGGGATTTCCTGACTCATCACAGAAGGAATACAGGCTAAAATTGCAGATTCCAACTGTTTGGGGAGTTTGTCCCAGTTAAATGCTCCCTTACGATTACTGATATACATCTGTGTAAATTCTAGTAATGCTGAGGCATTTTCTTCATCAGGAGGCAAATCGACAAGCAGATATGTCGGTTTATCCGGGTTAGAAACAGCAACAGCACAACCACGATCACAAACCCATAGACACCCAACAGGCTGAATTTCTAATTCTTCTGCTGCGAATTTTTCAGTAGATAAAGTGGTGATTTTATCGAAGAGAATACTGCCATCGCAAGGCTGATTTTCTGATAATTCTTCTGATGAACGGCGACAATTGAATTAATTATCCATTGTTTCAATGGCCACTACAAACTATATTAGCTGCCCCTAATACTAAGTTTAAACTTGAATGTTTAACAGACTTTGTAAGTGAGATAACTTGCTCTGAGCAAATTGCTCATATGCAAATTCACAGTTAATAATATAGAACTAATATCTAAATTTTTGAGAAAAAATTAGTCTACTTTTATTTCTTTTTACCTGTTCTCCCTCCCTTTTTTTCTGTCTCTATAAGTGGTTAATAAATCTGATTTTATTCTTTAAAAATAATTTATATTAATTCATAAAAATAAAAATTTTATTAACCGTTGGATAACCGAACCTTTACTTGTTGTGATAACAAAATGTGCTAAACACTTATCCTGTAATACTTCCTAAGCTTGCCATTATTTATCATGGAATCTAATCGCCCATCGCAACTAAACCGTCGCCAGTTCTTGCTGCACTCAACTATCACAGCAGCCGGAATTATTGCCACAAATCTTGTATCCAAATCACAAGTTTTTGCCCAAGCGCCTGCAATTATCACCTCTGATAAAATGCGTCCTGCTATACCTTATGGTGTAGCTAGCGGAGATATTTCCAAAGATAGCATTGTTATTTGGAGCCGCAGCGATCGCCCCGCCAAAATGATCGTAGAATACTCTACCAGCGAATCTTTTAAAAATGTGCAGCGAGTTGTAGGGCCCAATGCTTTACAAAATAGCGACTTTACAGCACGACTTTATCTGAGGAACCTGCCACCAAACCAACAATTATTTTATCGAGTAATTTTCCAAGATTTAGATTATAAAGGTACTTACAGCGCTCCTGTCAAAGGCTCTTTCCGAACTCCCCCCAAATCTGGGCGAGATATATTCTTTGTGTGGGGTGGTGACACTGCTGGTCAAGGATGGGGGATTAATCCTGATTTCGGTGGGATGAAAATTTACGAAACTATGCGCCAACTTCATCCCGACTTTTTCATCCATTCTGGCGACAATATTTATGCCGATGGTCCCATTCAATCAGAAGTAACTCTAGACGACGGCACTATTTGGAAAAACATCACCACACCAGAAAAATCAAAAGTAGCAGAAACTCTCACAGAATATCGTGGCAACTATATATACAATTTGCTGGATGAAAACATCAAGCGTTTCAACGCTGAAGTTCCCATATTGGCACAATGGGACGACCACGAAACCACAAATAATTGGTATCCTGGAGAATTTCTCCTGAACGATGACCGCTACACAGTTAAGGATGTTAACTTGTTAGCAAAAAGGGGAAGGCAAGCATTTTTAGAATATTTGCCTATTGGGTATGAAACAAATGATCCAGATAAAGCGAAAATTTATCGCTCCTTCAACTATGGCCCATTATTAGACATTTTCATGCTAGATGAGCGCACCTATCGGGGGCCAAACACACCTAACCGTCAGCCAGTACCAAGTAAAGAAACAGAAATGCTGGGCAGAACACAAATACAATGGCTAAAAAGGCAATTGTTATCATCAAAAGCAACATGGAAAGTGATTGCTAGTGATATGCCTCTGGGACTGATAATTCGAGACGGTAGCACGGACTTTGAAGCTTGGGCTAACGGAAATGGCCCAGCTTTAGGAAGAGAATTAGAAATTGCTGATTTACTACGATTTATCAAAAATAAGAATATCCAGAATGTTGTTTGGTTAACTGCTGATGTACATTATGCAGCAGCCCATTATTACGACCCCGCTAAAGCACAGTTTACCGACTTCAAGCCTTTTTGGGAGTTCGTCGCTGGGCCGCTTAACTCTGGCACATTTGGGCCAAACGAATTAGAAAATACTTTTGGCCCACAATTAATATTTCAAAGCCTTCCTCCAGGTACGAAAGCAAATCGTCCCCCAAGTGAAGGTTTACAATTCTTTGGAGGAGTAAAAATTAATGGAAATACAAAAGTGATGACGGTAACACTGCGTAACTTGGTAGGGAAAATTGTTTACAGTGTAGATTTACCGCCAGAAAAATAAATTCATCAATAACTGAGTGAAATATAGCCAGTTAGATAGAGTAAAAACCTGATTTATTACTCTATCTAATTGGCTTTTATATTTATTGCCTTGTGCTAGAAAGCCATTAGGAAAGATAACATCTGCGTAATTGAAAGTATCTTTACCAGCTCCCCCTGTGAATGTATCAACACCAAGACCACCATCTAGGAAATCGTCGCCATTACCGCCTCTTAAAATATCGTTACCTTTATCAGCGTAAAGGCTATCCTTTCCATCTCTACCTTTACAATTGTAAATTCATGTTAAAGGGTAATAAAAGAGAAGTCTTGGGGCGAAAACTTAGGTTGGTTAGACGTGCTTGTGAGATTGGTCAGATTAGCCAAAACACTAATCGAGCCGCCGTCATCTAAGTCATTAGAATACACTAATCTTGAAATGCCAAGTGTAGAGTTGCAATAGACAAATAACCCTTCATCAGATGTAATCTTATTGTTATTAGCAATGGCTTTGGCAGCAGCAGCAGCATTTGGAAATGCATCGAACAACACCAATACATTGGCATTACCCGATAGTTTAGAGCTAACCCCTTCTGCGTATTTAACCTGGGCATTAAAATCAAGTCCGAGTTTCCCAGTTTCAAAGACGAAATTATCTATACCAATTTGGTAGTCGGTAATTCTATCTGGCTGATTCAACACTCTAATACCGTTGGGACTTTGCGCTGGGGAACCGTTAGCAAATGGGGGATCATAATAACCAAAAGTATCTTGACCAGATCCGCCTGTCAGTATATCAACACCAGTACCACCATCTAAGAAATCACTGCCCAAACCGCCTCTTAAAACATCATTACCTGTACGACCATAAAGGTTATCGTTTCCATTCCTGCCTTCAAGAGTGTCATTACCCCCATTTCCGTAGAGAAAGTCATTCCCTCTCTTGCCATCAATAAAGTCATTGGAGGCTTTACCAGACAAAATGTTATTAGCGTCATTTCCAACAATATTCGCCATAGCTGTTATCCTTTAAAAATTGCAAATTTATGTTTTGTGAACTCCATTTATCGTAGAGATTCCACAAAGAATAAACATCTGAAAAACGTCTTTAATACTACCACAACTAATTAGATAAATTCTTTCTGGCTTTCGTTGTCCACTAAGTAAATATGTCTATAACTTTCGCCATATATCAAAACATCTCTTACAACGAAAGTTATAAACATCTGAATTGCTGTGGTGCTAAAGATACAGTTGAGAGTATTAATTAAAGAAAGCCTTGCATCCAGCTACTTCTATGAGTTTGTTACTTCCTATCCGCCCCAATCCTTTTCGCTTTTTGCTCTACACCGAATGGGTAATGCTCACCTGTTGCGATTCACTCGCTCTAATTGAAGGTCTAGAACACCGGAGTATACCAGTTCAACATGTACTGATCTTGGTGTTGCTTGGTTTAATGGGTTTGAGATTACCAAGCGGTCATGCCTGGGTGAAAGTGCTTTATACTGCGATCGCAATTCTTTTGATTTTTAGCGGCACAGTATTGGGATATCTCCATATCTTACCCACGCTGTATCTGATTGTGGTTATTCGCAGTTGCTTTCTATTTGAATCACTTGGACGTTTAGTTGTAGCAGGTTTATGCTTTATTCTATTTTTGGCGCATCAGATACAGTATCTTCAAAACGTTATGCTGATGGTGCTGCCGGGACAGCAAGAGCAATTTTGGATGCATCAATTAGCTGAGATGCTGATGTTTGCATTAGGATTATTCTTGGTTTTGCAATTGGTAAATATATTGCTAGTGGAGCAAAAGACGCGAAAGCAGCTGAGTGTTGCCCATGAGCAGCTACAACAGTATGCGTTGCAAATAGAAGACCTAGCTGCTGTACAGGAGCGTAACCGCATCGCCCGCGAGATTCACGATTCTCTAGGTCATTCGCTGACAGCTCTCAATGTGCAAATCCAAACGGTTGTCAGACTTTGGTCTGTTGACCCCACCTCAGCCGAGTCATTTCTGGCTCAGGCTCAACGACTAGGAGAAATGGCAATGAAGGAGGTACGCCAATCTGTTAGTGCGTTGCGAGAAGATGTACGAGAAGATCAACCTTTAGAAGAAGCGATCGCATCTTTGGTAGAAGATTTTCGTCAAGGCACTGGTTTGTCTCCCAGTTCTAAAATCACCTTGGAAGTAATTGTACCACTGCCTATTGTCAAAACTTTATACCGAATTGTCCAAGAAGCCCTGACTAATATTTGTAAATATGCACAAGCCACAGAAGTCAAAATTCAGGTTATCGCTACCAATGACAGTGTAAACCTTCTAATTGAGGATAATGGTAAGGGATTTAGTGTCAACGAAAAAAGGACTGGATTTGGAATCACAGGGATGCAAGAACGAGTTGCTGCTTTAGAAGGCTACTTTCACCTCGAAACTGAACCTGGTTCTGGTTGTAAGATAACTGTTGAATTGCCATTGTGATCGCTAAATAAATGAGCAAGTATTTAATGGTAGGTAAATATATCTAAACAAGAATCAGAAATTTTGCACTTTACGTTGGTAGATTAAATAGTTGTTACCTAGCTAAAGTTGCATTTCACATGATTCGCCTGTTACTGGTGGACGATCAAAGTTTAATCTGCCAAGGACTGAAAGCCATGCTCACGCTGGAACCAGATTTGTAAGTGGTAGGAACTGCTGATAACGGTGAAACAGCCATTGAGCAGGTAGCTGCTTTACAGCCCGATGTGGTATTGATGGATGTACGGATGCCTGTGATGGATGGTAGAGAAGCTACACGGATTATCTGTCAGCAGTATCCAAATACCAAAGTCTTAGTCTTAAGTACATTTGATGACGATCGCTATGTTGCCCAGTCCATCCGTGCGGGAGCAAGGGGCTATTTACTCAAGGATATGCCTTCCCAAGAGTTGGCGCAGGCGATTCGCTTTGTCCATGCTGGATATACTCAACTAGGACCAGGACTAATGGAAAAGCTAATGGCTAACGTTCCAGATCCAGATGCTATTACACCAAAGCCAGTCCAGAAAGAATTAACTGAGTTAACCCCACGGGAACAAGATGTGTTGCGCTTGATCGGTCGAGGTTTGACTAACCGTGAAATCGCTCAAGAACTTTACATTGCTGAAGGAACGGTCAAAACCCATGTGACTCACCTTTTAAGCCGCCTCAGTTTGCGTAACCGATCGCAAATGGCAATTTATGCTAACTCTGTTTATAGTGTTTAATTTTTTTTGGATAACTTATGCACTGGAGCGATCGCACCAAAAGGGTAAGAATGCTGGAGCGATCGCTACAGTTAGGAGCTAAATTGAAATAGGTAGAGTTTTGGAGTTGGTCATGCTTAAGCAACTCATTCTTGAAAATTGGAAAAGTTTCCGTTATGCGGAGCTTCCACTTGACCCATTGACTATTTTGATTGGTACAAATGCGAGCGGTAAATCTAATGTAGTTGAAGCGTTGGAATTTTTACAAAGGATAGTAAAAGGAAGAGAAATTGAAGATGTTTTGTCAGGTTATTCAACTCTTCCCTCTATTCGAGGTGGTGTAGAATGGGCTGCACTTAAACCAGAAACTCAATTTACATTAAAATCTCTAATTCAAGGTCATGATGATCTAACTGATTATTTTTACAAGATTACTATAAAAACTAAACCTAATGCTCAAGTTTTTGATGAATATATAATTCGTAAAGAACCACAACATGAAAATAATAGTGTAACACAAGAAGAATTCTTGATCAAAACTAATTTTGATCAAGAACTATCAGTACTCATGACAGATGTGTTCAATAGAGATAATCAAAGTGTCGCAGTTTATGGTAGTGATAATAAAATATCAGTTCTAAATTTTGTTAAATATATTGAGCTTGATAGCAATAAAGAAAATATTCAAGATAAAATACTAGGCGATGAGATAAATGTAGTTGTTCAGTGCCTAGATAAAATATTTATACTAAATCCTATACCTGCTAAAATGCGGGATTACTCACGTCTTTCTGATAATCTTGAAAGTGATGCCTCTAATATTGCAGGTTTGCTAGCAGCATTGGATGGTGAAAGAAAAATTGAAGTAGAAAAAACTTTATCTACATATATTAAAGATTTACCAGAAGGTGATATTCAAAAAGTATGGGCAGAAAAGGTTGGTAGATTTGGTAGTGATGCTATGCTTTACTGTCAGGAAGGATGGAAACCCGGTCATATTACAGAAATTGATGCTAGAACTATGTCAGATGGAACCTTACGTTTTCTAGCAATACTCACAGCATTACTTACTCGACCAGAAGGTAGTCAACTGGTAATTGAAGAAATAGATAATGGGCTTCATCCCTCGCGTGCAGAATTGCTGGTAAGAATACTGCGAGAGATCGGTAGCAAAAGAAAAATTGATATTTTACTTACTACCCATAACCCAGCTTTACTTGATGCTTTAGGCCCAGATATAGTTCCTTTCGTGGTTGTCGCACACCGCGATAAAGAAACTGGAGAAAGCAAACTTACACTTTTAGAAGATATTGATAATTTTTCTAAGCTGTTTGCATCATATTCTTTGGGTGATATGACAACTAAGGGCGCAATTGAAAGAAGCCTTTCTCGTAATGAATAGTTACTAATATGAGAAAGGTGCTACTCATCGATACATCGCTTTTATGCGTTTGGTTACAAGTTCCGGGTAGAGAAACTGCTGGTAATAATGAATGGAATTTTGAACGTGTAAATCAAAAAATTCAGGCAGAAATCGACAAATCAACAACGCTGGTACTTCCTTTAGCTGCTGTTATAGAAACAGGTAATCACATTGCACAGGCTAAAACAGCAAATTCAGAAAGTAAACGTATAGCAGCTCATAAATTTGCTGAAATCATAACTTATGCAGCTGATGAAACCACACCTTGGGCTAAGTTCCGTGAGCAAATTGTTCTCTGGGAAGAAGAAGGATTAAAAGAATTAGCAACTAAATTCCCTAATCAAGCTGTAGAAAAGACTTCTATGGGTGATGCTAGCATTGTCATCTTGGGTTGGCACTATCACCAAAAGGGTTTCCATGTAGAATTTTTGACTGATGATGACAAGCTAAAATCTCAAGAACCACCCCCACCACAGCCACCTACGCGTCGTAGCAGTCGAACAAAAAGGTAAAATATCCTTGAGCGATCGCCCCTTACCTCTAACATCACGTTATCATCGGATATTGTGGAATTTCCGCGCGTAACTCGATAGCATCTATGACCGCCTCTCACTCTGAAACTCCATCTAACAAACCCGATGCAAGTACTTTTATTTCTGACCATCAACAGGTGGATCGCAGTAAGCTAAGTCAGATGTACTTGCACTATGTCGAGACGAAGGATAAATATCCTCACGCGGTATTGTTGTATCGGGTAGGAGATTTCTTTGAATGCTATTTCCAAGATGCTGTAAAACTAGCGCAAGAATTGGAATTAGTTCTCACTAGTAAACAAGCTGGGGAACAGGGACGAGTGGCGATGTCTGGTGTTCCGCACCACGCTTGGGAACGCTACGCAACGCTGCTGGTAGAAAAAGGCTATGCAGTCGTAATTTGTGACCAAGTGGAAGATGCTTCTGAAGCTGCTGGTAGATTGGTGCGGCGCGAGGTAACGCGCATCCTGACTCCTGGCACTTTGCTGGAAGAAGGAATGCTCAAATCCAGTCGTAATAATTACTTAGCAGCAGTAGTAATTGCCGCAAATCATTGGGGTTTAGCCTATGCAGACATCTCTACAGGGGAATTTCTCACAACTCAAGGTAGTGATTTAGAACATCTGACACAGGAATTAATGCGGTTGCAACCTTCAGAGGTGCTAGTTCCGACAAATGCGCCAGATTTAGGTAGTTTGCTGCGTCCGGGAGAAACTTCGCCTCATCTCCCCCAATGTTTGCCACCATCATTTTGCTATAGTTTGCGATCGCAAGTTCCCTTTTCTCAAGGCGAGGCTAGACCTAGATTATTGCAGAAATTTAAGGTGCGATCGCTTGAAGGACTCGGTTGCGATCATCTTCCCCTTGCCGTTCGTGCAGCCGGTGGTCTTCTAGAATACTTGGAAGATACTCAAAAAGAAAACCCCGTTACCCTCCAAAGACTCCGCACCTACACTGTCACCGACTACCTGATTGTTGATAACCAAACCCGCCGTAACCTGGAAATTACCCAAACTGTCCGGGATGGCACTTTTCACGGTTCCTTACTCTGGGCATTAGATAGAACTAGTACTGCGATGGGTGGGCGTGCTTTGCGGCGGTGGTTATTGCAACCGCTAATCGATATTAAAGGCATTCGGGCACGTCTTGATACCATCCAAGAATTGATGGAAAATACGCCCCTTCGTCAAGATTTGCGGCAGTTGTTACGCCAAATTTATGATCTAGAACGCCTCACAGGCAGGGCGGGTTCTGGTACAGCTAATGCTAGAGATTTAGTAGCTTTGGCAGATTCCCTCTCACGCTTACCGGAATTATCCCACTTAGTAACTGAGGCGCGTTCTCCATTCCTCAAAGCTTTGCAGAAAGTCCCAAGTGTGTTGGAAGAATTGGCACACAAGTTACACGCCCATCTTGTGGAGTCACCACCCATACTAATCAAAGAAGGCGGATTGATTCGCCCTAGCGTAAATTCCCTGCTAGATGAGAGAAAAGCGACTGTAGAAGCAGACCAGCAATGGATTGCCAACTTGGAAGTTGATGAAAGGGCTAAGACGGGAATTCCTACGCTGAAGGTAGGATTTAACAAAACTTTTGGTTATTACATCAGCATTTCTCGTAGCAAAGCTGACCAAGTACCCGCTAATTACATCCGCAAGCAAACTCTGACCAATGAGGAACGTTACATTACCCCAGATTTGAAGGAACGGGAAGCCCGGATTCTCACGGCGCGGGATGATTTAAATCAGTTGGAATATGAGATTTTTACGGCATTACGGGAAGAGGTAGCACAAGAGGCGGAAGTAATTCGTAATCTGTCTCGTGCAGTGGCGGCTGCGGATGTGTTGTGTGGTTTGGCTGAGTTGGCGGTGCATCAAGGTTACTGTCGTCCAGAAATGTTGTCAGGAAGGGAGATAAACATAATTGATGGGCGTCATCCGGTGGTGGAACAGTCTTTACCTGCGGGTTTCTTTGTGCCAAATTCGACTCAATTAGGTGAAGAGTCATTAGTCATTAGTCATGTGTCATTAGCAGATGACCAAGAACAAATGACCAAAGACATAGACGGGCCAGCGGTTTCCCGCAGGGTAGAACAAATGACAAATGACAGCCCCGATTTGATCATCCTCACCGGGCCAAATGCCAGCGGCAAAAGTTGTTATTTGCGTCAAGTGGGATTGATTCAGTTAATGGCGCAGATTGGTAGTTTTGTACCAGCTCGGTTTGCTAGATTGGGAATATGCGATCGCATTTTCACGCGTGTAGGTGCAGTAGATGATCTTGCAACTGGTCAATCTACGTTCATGGTGGAGATGAATGAAACCGCAAATATTCTCAACCATGCCACATCTAGATCGCTGGTACTGTTAGATGAAATTGGTCGCGGAACGGCAACATTTGATGGTCTTTCCATAGCTTGGGCAGTGGCGGAATATATAGCAGTGGATATTCGGGCGCGAACTATTTTTGCTACTCATTACCATGAATTGAATGAACTGGCAAGTATTTTGCCGAATGTCGCTAACTATCAGGTAACAGTTAAAGAATTACCCGACCAAATTATCTTTTTACACCAAGTCCAACCCGGAGGCGCTGATAAGTCTTACGGTATTGAAGCGGGAAGGTTAGCAGGTTTACCAGCTGTAGTTATTCAACGAGCAAAACAAGTCATGGGGCAAATTGAGAAGCATAGTAAGATTGCGATGGGGCTGCAAAATCTGGATTGATATATTAATGATGCGGCTGTTTCTCGATTTTGCTATGACAGAAGCGCTTAAAAATAACACACTGCAACCTTATACAACTGCAATGTCTGAGGCTGCCGCCGAACTAATTACAGGTATGGAATTAGACGATGAGTCATTAGAAGATGGCTAAGTTTGTCAGTGTTGTCTTGGCAGACTACTAGCTTAAAAGAGCAGGAAATTTGCCAAGTAGTTGAAATCTGGTTAACCTTTATGCTTAAAATTGCACAAGAGGTTTATTTAGCATCTACTAAAAGCTAAAGTCAACCCTTTGCAGGACTCCCATAAGCAATGCTGACTGAAATTTTGCCTTTCCGCTTTGAGTTAGATACGATCGCGATCGCCGGAGCGAGTTTGTGGTCATTGGCGTTATATCTAGGTTTTTCCCCAGTCAATGAATGGGTAATTGAGCAGCTAAACCGTTGGTTTAACTTTGCCGAGCGATCGCTTTATACCAGCCAGTCAGAATTTGAAAAGACTCGTAAAGCTAGAGAATCCCAAAACTCTTTCTACGCCTCATTATTTAGTATTGTGCCTTTCTTGGTAGTCGGTGCTTTATGTAACTGGGTTCTGGAAATTAGTTTAGGTGAAAGTTGGGGAATTAGTACAGGTATATTAGCTTGTATGGGCGCTGGCATTTATGAACTTGGGCGCAGGGATGGCGAATCTTCGGATTAAGTAGAGAAGAAAGTGAAAGAATAATTTTGAATTGTCTCCCATCCCTTTACTTTCCAATTTCCTCACTAACAATCTGTGCTATCTTTTGGGCTGCACCGCTTTCGCCACGAATTTTACGAAGTTTAGCGCGGATATCAGCCAATTTTTCTGGATGGGCTAGTAAGTCTAAAACCATTTCCCCAATTTCTTGCGGTTGAAGTCTACCCATAAGTTCTGGCACTATCTCCTCCTGTGCCCAGATATTTGGCCATGCTAATAAACCTTTGCGTCTTACAAATCTTAGGAATAACCAATTAATCACCTTCGTAAAGGGCGTACCTACTCCCGGCAGATTTGCCAACAACCCAGGTAAACCATCCCAAGCACGCATGGCATCAAGTTGCTGTGTTGGCAGCAAAACAATCATTGGCACTCCTAAAGCACCGAGTTCGGCAGTGTTTGCCCCCACTGTAGTTAAGCAGATGCAGCACTGGGATAATAAGTGATATGCAGGATTTTCTTGCCACAGTTCCACAGTTAAGCCCGTTGTTGTTTTGAGCAATGCCTTGCTGTTAGCGTCCTTTGGCACAATTAAAGAAGCGCCGCCAAAGCCAAATGTTTCAGCAATAGGGTTCTTTTGGGGATTGGCAAAACTAGCTAAAGTTTGTAAATCTAAAGTTGGGGCTAGAGGAATCACAAATTTAGTTTGAGGTCTTTTTGCATGAACGTATTCAGCAATACCTAGAGCTAATGGTACTCCTTGGGCTAATTTTGCGGCTTTTGAACCAGGGAGTAGACCAATCAATTCAGTTGGCAGTGATGGAGTGATAGACAGAGGGGAATTTGAATCTAGGCTTTCCCCTGCTTCTACCATCAAATCACCGACAACGGTAAATTTGTGAGCATATTTCTGGGGGACATTGGCAGCAACTTGAGGTTTCATCACGCCAAAGCGATCAATCCACTTATGCCAACGGGCTGACCATTCAGCGTAAACTACTGTGCGATATCCCAGCTTTTTGCCTATGACTACGGGGAAAATTTGATCGCCACCGAGGAAAACAACTACACCGTGACTTCTCCAATCCCAATTATCAAATGTTTTACCCCAAAGCAAAAATTGCCAAAAATGCTCTGCTCCCTGTACTCTATCTACTTCTGGGTAAGAAAGTGCGATCGCAGCTTCTTTTCCACTAGCATTTGAGCAAGGTGATAATACCACAGAAATCCTCACTACAGAAGGGTCATCCCCTAATTCTTGCCGCAGCGCCTTTACTACTGGACGCACCCAGGTTGTTACTTCACCTGGGCCATTTGAAAGAATGAGAATATCTACTTGAGTCATTAGTTAATCGTACATTCAGCAAGTTTGCGATCGCTTAAAGGACAAGAAAAGCTGTAATTTAATACAATACATATAAATTATGTAGAAATCGAATACTCTAGCGAACGTGGATTATCGATTCGTTTGGAAGCATCTAATATTTCTAGCCCGATAATATTTCCGTCTTCATCGTAATCTAAAATTACCCCTGGCTTTTCTTCGTCACTATCTTCTATGGGTACATCACTCAATATAATTCTTAATATATCTACTTCTGGATCATAGGTAATTTTCATATTCCTCTCCAGTATTTTTCAATCTTACTAGTTTTATATACGGTTATTACAACTACCGGGTCAATATCATCTACTACGATAACGCGCAGCAAGAATGTTTTTCCACTACCAAAGTCAATTTTTGACTGGTAGACTTTTCTGCCTTCCTTTTCTAAGACTACTTGCCCAGGAGTATTAAGAACAGATTAAACTAAAGCTTGAGGTATATTTATTCGCTCCATCTCTATCTGTGCATAACGATAAATTTTATAGTTCATTTTTACCCTGTTTGCTTATCAAGCATGATCTGACTGGGGCAAGAAATCAATACTAATTGTTTTTATAATTTTCTAAATTCTAAATTATTTAATTCATCTTTAAAAAAATCTAAATATTGAGAAGTTGGGATTTTCATGTTAATCAAAAATACTAATTGATTATTTATATTTATTTATATTAACAACTGCTTTATCAAGTGATAAATCTAAGACTGAAACCTTTATCGACTGATTTTTATACCCCACATCGTGGAATTAATCGATAAATAGCTATTTAACTATTAAAAACAAGTATTACGAAAAATTTACAAATAAGTGAGCGGATACTTTTAAACACAGTCAACAATTACAAAGAAATATTTCGTTTTTTATATCGATTTGTGTCAGATACACGATAAAATGCCCACTGGGCAAGCGTTTTCTGATAAAAAACACATATTGCCTAAAGATCACAAAGTTACCTGTGGCTGATGATGCCGCTAGGAACTTCTTTCAGAGAACACGCATCAAAGGAGCCGAAGAAGCATGTTCACACACGTCAAGTCCACCATTAGACACATTGCGCCTGATAACTTACGCGGACGTAATTTAATCAAGGTGGTCTATGTCGTGCTTGAGTCCCAGTACCAGAGTGCTTTGTCGCAAGCGGTTCGCACGATTAACGCGAACAATCCCAACTTGGCGATTGAAATCAGTGGGTACTTGATTGAGGAACTCCGCGACCCTGAGAACTATGAGGAGTTCAAACGAGAAATTGAGAGTGCGAATATCTTCATCGCTTCCCTCATTTTCATCGAAGACTTAGCACAGAAAGTAGTAGCAGCAGTAGAACCACACCGCGATCATCTAGACGTTTCCGTTGTCTTTCCCTCCATGCCAGAGGTAATGCGCCTGAGTAAAATGGGCAGCTTTTCTCTAGCACAGTTGGGTCAGTCAAAAAGTGCGATCGCGCAATTCATGCGGAAACGCAAAGAAAAATCCGGTGCGGGATTCCAAGATGGAATGCTGAAGCTTTTGCGAACCCTGCCGCAAGTGCTGAAGTTTTTACCGATGGACAAGGCACAGGATGCTCGAAATTTCATGCTCAGTTTTCAGTATTGGCTAGGTGGTTCTCCAGAAAACCTGGAAAACTTCTTGCTGATGCTGGCTGATAAATATGTATTTAAAGGTTTAGACAAACAAAATTTTGCACCTTCTACCTACGAACAGCCTGTGGTTTATCCCGATCTAGGGATTTGGCACCCTTTGGCTCCCAGTATGTTTGAAGATGTTAGAGAGTACCTCAATTGGTATACAGCTCGTAAGGATATTTCTAGTGATCTAAAAGATCCCCTAGCTCCTTGTGTAGGGTTAGTATTGCAACGCACTCACCTAGTTACAGGGGATGATGCCCATTATGTAGCAATGGTGCAAGAGTTGGAAGCACTCGGCGCACGGGTATTACCTGTGTTTGCTGGTGGTTTGGATTTCTCCAAGCCTGTTGAGGCTTACTTCTATGAACCAAATACCAACACACAGTTGGTAGATGCAGTGATATCGCTGACTGGTTTTGCTTTAGTAGGTGGCCCAGCCAGACAAGATCATCCCAAGGCAATTGAGGCGCTCAAACGCTTAAACCGTCCTTACATGGTGGCGTTACCCTTAGTATTCCAAACCACAGAAGAGTGGATGGATAGCGATTTAGGCTTGCATCCTATTCAAGTAGCTTTGCAAATTGCAATTCCTGAATTGGATGGGGCAATTGAGCCAATTATATTATCAGGTAGAGATGGGACTACAGGCAAAGCGATCGCACTGCGCGATCGGGTTGAAGCGGTAGCCGAACGCGCCTTAAAATGGGCTAACCTCCGCCGCAAGCCGAAGCTTGATAAAAAAGTCGCCATCACCGTTTTTAGCTTTCCGCCAGATAAAGGCAACGTGGGAACCGCAGCTTACTTGGATGTTTTCGGCTCCATCTACGAGGTGATGAAAGCCCTCAAAAATAACGGCTACGACTTACCAGAATTGCCAGAATCCGCCGAAGCGTTGATGCAAGAAGTCATCCATGACGCTCAAGCGCAGTACAACAGCCCAGAACTGAACGTTGCTTACAAAATGTCGGTTCCTGAGTATGAGGCGCTGACCCCATACTCTCACCGCCTAGAGGAAAACTGGGGCCCACCTCCCGGACATCTTAACAGCGACGGGCAAAATCTGCTGATTTATGGTAAGCAATTTGGTAACGTCTTCATCGGCGTACAACCTACATTTGGTTACGAAGGCGACCCGATGCGGTTGTTATTCTCCCGTTCCGCTAGTCCTCACCACGGTTTTGCTGCTTACTACACTTACCTAGAGCAAGTTTGGAAAGCTGATGCTGTACTGCACTTTGGTACACACGGTTCCTTGGAATTCATGCCAGGTAAACAGATGGGGATGTCTGGTGATTGTTATCCAGATAACTTAATTGGTTCAATTCCCAACTTGTATTACTACGCAGCGAATAATCCGAGTGAGGCGACAATTGCCAAACGCCGGAGTTATGCCGAAACAATTTCTTACTTGACACCGCCGGCAGAAAATGCTGGTTTGTATAAAGGTTTGAAGGAACTCAGCGAATTGATTGCTTCCTACCAAACCTTAAAAGATAGCGGACGAGGTGTTTCCATTGTCAACAGCATCATGGATAAATGCCGGATCGTGAATCTGGATAAGGATATTAACCTGCCAGAAACCGATGCCAGAGACATGAGTACCGATGAGCGGGATAATATTGTTGGCAACGTCTACCGCAAGTTGATGGAAATCGAGTCGCGGTTGTTACCTTGTGGTTTGCACGTCATTGGGAAACCCCCAAGTGCAGAAGAAGCGATCGCAACTCTCGTCAACATTGCTAGTCTAGATCGTCAGGAAGAAGGCATTCAAGGCTTACCTGGAATCATTGCTAACAGCATTGGGCGTAACATTGACGATATTTACCAAAATAACGACCGAGGCATTTTACAAGATGTCCAGTTATTGCAAGACATCACCTTGGCAACCCGTGCAGCAGTTACCGCCCTTGTCCAAGAGCAAATCGACGCCGAAGGACGAGTTTCTCTGGTTTCTCGGTTGAATTTCTTCAACATGGGCAAAAAAGAACCTTGGGTAGAATCATTGCATAAAGCAGGTTATCCCAAAGTTGACACCGCAGCCCTAAAACCCCTATTTGAGTATTTGGAATTTTGCCTCCAGCAAGTTTGTGCCGACAACGAACTGGGAGCATTACTCAGAGGCTTAGAAGGTGAATACATCCTACCTGGCCCTGGTGGCGATCCCATCCGCAACCCGGATGTATTGCCCACAGGTAAGAATATCCATGCACTCGATCCACAATCCATCCCTACAACAGCAGCAGTCCAATCAGCCAAAATTGTCGTAGACAGACTTTTGATCCGTAACAAGGCTGAAAACGAAGGAAAATGGCCAGAAACCATCGCCTGCGTCCTCTGGGGAACCGATAACATCAAAACTTACGGTGAATCCCTAGCGCAAATTATGTGGATGGTGGGTGTGCGTCCTGTTCCCGATGCCTTGGGACGGGTGAACAAGTTGGAATTGATATCTTTAGAAGAGTTGGGACGACCCAGAATAGATGTAGTAATCAACTGTTCTGGCGTATTCCGCGACTTGTTCATCAACCAAATGAACCTGCTAGACCAAGGGGTGAAGATGGCAGCTGAGGCGGATGAACCCTTAGAAATGAACTTTGTTCGCAAACACGCTTTGCAGCAAGCCCAAGATATGGGGATTAATCTGCGTCAAGCAGCGACGCGCGTTTTCTCCAATGCTTCTGGTTCGTACTCGTCAAATATCAACTTGGCGGTAGAAAACAGCACTTGGGATAGCGAAGCCGAGTTGCAGGAAATGTATCTCAACCGGAAATCCTTCTCCTTCAATTCCGATAACCCCGGAATGATGGACGAATCCCGGCAGATTTTTGAAAGTACATTGAAAACTGCTGATGCAACCTTCCAAAATTTGGATTCTTCCGAGATTAGCTTAACGGACGTTTCCCACTACTTTGATTCAGATCCCACTAAGCTGGTGGCAAGTCTGCGCGGTGATGGTAAAAAACCAGCATCTTATATTGCAGATACAACCACAGCTAACGCCCAAGTGCGGACATTATCAGAAACCGTGCGTTTGGATGCGCGTACCAAATTGTTAAATCCCAAGTGGTACGAGGGGATGCTGTCTCACGGTTACGAAGGTGTGCGCGAACTCTCCAAGCGGTTGGTAAATACAACAGGTTGGAGTGCGACAGCCGGCGCTGTGGATAACTGGATTTATGAGGATACAAACGAAACCTTCATCAAAGATGAAGAAATGCAGAAACGGTTGCTGAACCTTAATCCCCATTCTTTCCGCAAGATTGTATCAACTTTGTTGGAAGTGAATGGACGCGGTTATTGGGAGACTAGCGAAGATAATTTGGATCGTCTGCGCGAGTTGTACCAAGAGGTTGAAGACCGAATTGAAGGGATAGACTAGTACTAGTTGGGCAGGCATCTTGCCTGCCTAAATTTGCTATTTTATTTATGAATCCGGCATGATCAAAAAGAAACACATCGAAACAGGTGTTTATGCCCAACAACTAGAATTATTTCAGTTATTTGAACCTGTAAATGTTATAAGTTCTCAATCAAAATTTACATTTATAGATTTATTCGCTGGCATAGGTGGATTTAGAATCCCTCTGCAAGAGTTAGGAGGAATATGTCTAGGCTATTCGGAAATTGATAAAGAAGCTATTAAAGTTTACCAAAATAACTTTATTCGTGATGCTAATGCTAACGAAGCATATTTAGGAGATATTACTAATTTAAATAAGCTCCCATTTGAGATAGATTTACTAGTCGGGGGTGTTCCTTGTCAACCTTGGTCAATCGCTGGGAAATTACAAGGCTTAGACGACCCCAGAGGTAAGCTATGGATTGATGTTTTTAGAGTGGTAAAAGCTAACCAACCGAAAGCATTTATATTTGAAAATGTTAAAGGTTTAACAGAGCCAAGAAATAGAAAAAGCCTGGAATATATACTTAATAATTTAACAGCATGTGGTTATGTAGTAAAATACCAGGTGCTTAATTCCTACGATTTTGGTTTACCTCAAGATAGAGACAGGATATTTATTGTTGGAATTAGAAATGATCTTGAAAAATGCTGGGCTTTTACATTTCCTAACTCTTTAAATAAACAGCTAAAGCTTTATGAAGTAATTACTGGTATTCAACATAGTAATTTTGCCAAAAAAAGATTTTCACCAGAAATTTTATTTCCTGATGGTAAAATTCCAGCTTCTAGAGGCAGATTTCAAAAAATAGATGAATTAAATGATTTCTTCACTTTTGCTGATATCAGAGATGGACATACTACTATTCATTCTTGGGACTTAATAGAAACAACTTTAAGAGAAAAGCTCATTTGTAAAACTATATTGAGAAATAGAAGAAAGAAAATTTATGGACTTAAAGATGGTAATCCTTTAGAATTTAAAATATTACAAGCTCTCATTCCTAGTTTACAGATTGAAGAAATAAATATTTTAGTAGCCAAAGAAATTTTACATCTTGTCGAGGGTAAAGGCTATGAATTTGTTAATTCTAAAATTTCTTCAGGAATTAATGGCATTTCTAAAATATTCTTGCCTCATGCTGAGGCTATTGCAACTTTAACAGCAACTGGAACTAGAGACTTTATTGCAACTATATCTATAGAATGTCAGGAGCCAGAAGCATATAAGCAAACTTTTATTCAAGAAATTTATGTCAAAAAGAACTATAAACATTTAACAGCCACAGATTACGCTAGATTACAAGGATTTCCAGAAACTTTTAAAATCGCTGAGAGTGAGAGTACAGCCAAGCATCAATTTGGGAATGCGGTTTCTGTTCCTGTGGTTTACCATTTAGCAAAAGCTTTGTTAAAAATAATCCCCATAAATTAAATAAATTTAAATATGGCAGCTATTAGTTCAAACACTCGTGCAGTAATTAAAGGTTATCTAGAAGGATTTATTAAAGCTCTTGTAGATGAGTATAAAGGGCGTAAAATTTTAAAGCCAGATAATGCAGCAGAGTATTTATCAAGATTCTCATCTAATGGAGAATTGAAACCATTTCAAGCAGCACTAATTCCACCAGAATTAATACGTATCAACCAATTTGAAAGAGGTTTGAGTACAAAGCTAGGTAATTCTTTTGAAGAATGCGCTCGCTTAATTGCTCTAGAACATCATCAAGATGTACGTCGAGGTTACGATATTAAATCGGAAGTAAGTCTTGCTGTTTTTGCACAAGCTGAACTTCAAAAACAAAATTACGAATCGGCTGCTAAAAAAGAACAAGCAAAGCCATCTTTTGAACAGATGATAACAGCAGTTATTAATGCTTGTCGTAGTGATGATTTAGAAATAAAGGTCGTTCGCGCTGATCTTTATATTCTGGCGAAAGACGGCACAGAATTTTTATTTGAAATCAAATCTCCTAAACCAAACAAAGGACAATGTTTAGAAGTCTTGCAACGTCTGCTTAGATTTCATTTACTACGCGGTGTAAATCGTCCTCAATTACAAGCTTACTATGCTATGCCTTATAATCCATACGGTGTCACCAAAGCTGATTATAAATGGACACAGGCAAAAAGCTATTTACCTTTTGAAGAGGCTGTAATTATCGGAAATGAATTTTGGAATATTGTAGGGGGAGCAACTGCTTATGAAGAATTATTAGAAATCTATCTGGAAGTGGGGCGGGATAAAAGTAAATATATGTTGGATGCTTTAGCTTTTGGGTTTTAAGAGTTATTTAACAAACACAACCAGAAATATAATAACAGACAATCGCTTAATTTTTGAGGTTTTCTACAAAGCGATCGCACTAACTCTTCCACAACAGGCGATCACTCTTTGGGAGTGTAATTTTAAGGGGATGAGATATTGAAGTTCTTGACCAGTGAGTATAATTATAATAACTGAACTTAATATCTAGCCAATATTACCACGAAGGAAATGCCAGCAAAAGACATTTACCATGATGCTGTTAAAAATGCCTTAATTAAAGATGGCTGGACAATTATAGCTGACCCTTATTTTTTGCAGTATGAAGATGCAGAACTTTATGCTGATTTATTTGTAGAAAAAGCCTTATTAGCAGAACAAGAAGGACGGAAAATAGTTGTAGAAATCAAGAGTTTTATCAGTCCTTCTCCCATGAGAGATTTTGAAAATGCTTTAGGTCAATATATTCTATACCGCGATATTTTACAACTAGCCAATAAAAACTATAAAATTTATCTAGCAATCAGAGATACAGTATTTGATACTTTCTTTCAAAGAAAATCTATTCAAGCAGTAGTTAAACTTCAGCAAATTGAATTTATTGTTTTTAACAATGAAAGGGAGGAAATTACTTTATGGATAAATTAATAGGATATCGAGAGTTAATTAAACAAGTGCTAACTGAATATGATAATTTATCTCGTCAATCACCTGATAAAATTACTGAAAATTGTTTAGTGTTTGATGAAAATCACGATCATTATCTCTGGTTAACTGTAGATTGGCAAGGTAGCAAAAGACTTAAATATACTCATGTTCATATTCGGATTAAAAATGAGAAAATTTTCATAGAAGAAGACTGGACAGAAGAAGGAATAGCGACTGAATTAATGAAGTTAGGTGTAAGTAGCAGCGATATTGTGTTAGCTTTTCAGCCTCCAGATGTGAGAAAATTTACAGAATTTGCAACAGCTTAGTAAATTATTGTTCTACCCAGGCGATCGCACTCACTCTTCCACAACAGCGATCGCATTATTTTTGAGGTTTTCTGCAAGGCGATCGCCTACAATGCCATCGCCTACAATGCCATCATACAATCAGCGATCGCAACATACAAAAAAGACTCAAACTATGAGTGTATCCAACACTAGCATTGATAATGCTGGTAAAGACGGCAATCGCGCATCATTTGTCAAGAAAAATGATGCACCTCCACGAATAGCAGTAGCCATCTGATTAGCATCTTCGGAGGAATTACTGGAAGGAACAAGAGTGCTAGTGACGCTACTTCCTGATGATGAAACTGAATTTTGGCTTCAAAATAGTCAAACATCACTTTCATCAGTTTGGGATAACACTGAAGATAATGTCTATGCCCAACTACTCTAAAAACAGCATGGACATCACAGCTACTTTGAACGAAATTGCATAGGATCTCTGCTAAAAAACCTTTTTGAAGGAAAAAAATTAAAAATCGTAGCTTATGGAGAATTTAGGAAAAGTAAGTTTAGAGTCTGAAAGACTTATTCTACAAGCGATTTCGTTGGAATATACAGAAGATGTATTTCGAGAATTTACAAGCGAAATTACTACCTTTATGTATCCGAAACCAGCCCAGAGTCTCAGTGAAACCGAAAAGATAATCAGAGATATGATTATACAACGAGAAAATCACACTGACCTAGTGTTGTTAATTCTCAAGAAGGATAATTTAGAGTTTGTAGGAATTTGCGAGGTTGGTGCTATTGATACTGATACGCCAGAGTTAGGTATTTGGCTCAAGAAATTCGCTCATGGTCATGGTTTTGGTAGAGAGGCAATTTATGCATTAAAAGACTGGGTAGATAAAAATTTGGAATACAATTATCTTTCCTACCCTGTTGATAAAAGAAATATCCCCAGCCGTAAAATTGCGGAAAGTATTGGGGGTAAAGTATTTCGGGAGTTTCAACAGATTAACAAGAGCGGTCATATTCTTGATGAAGTTGAATACAGGATTTATAAATAAACGGGATCTCCTACTAAAATATGCAAAAAATCCTTTTTAAATAGTCCAACATCTACTTCAGAAGTATCGTCTTCAACTGACTCAAATATTTGATCGCTTCTATATTTTTCTAGAAATATTCAAAGTTAAATTTTTCTATGGATGCGCTAACTATCAACTTTGCTCCTGTTCTTCAAATAACAGATGAGCAATTCTTCCAGTTATGTCAGATAAATGAATTAATTAGATTTGAGTGTAATACTGATACTACATTGTTACTAATGCCTCTAGTCGGTGCTTTAACCAGCAACCGCAATGCTAATTTAACTGCTCAACTTGGAGTGTGGAATCGTGATGAATCACTAGGTATAGCTTTTGGTTCTTCGGTTGGGTTTATTTTACCAAATGAGGCAGTTCGTTCGCCTGACGTATCTTGGTTAAGACGTGGCAGATGGGATTCTCTCACACAGGAGTAAAAAGAGAGATTTCTGCCTGTATATCCTGATTTTGTCGTGGAATTGCGTTCTGATACTGATTGTTTAATAAGACTACAAAATAAAATGCAAGAGTACCAAGACAGCGGTGCTAGATTAGGTTGGTTAATTGATTTAGAGACTCAGCAAGTAGAAATTTACCGCTCTGGTAGAGATGTTGAAGTACTGAAATCCCCTGCTAGCTTATCAGGAGAAGATGTGCTACCTGGATTTGTGCTTCATTTTGAAGATATCTGGTGAATTGGTTAAAATGCGAAGTGCTATAACAACACATATTAATTAAATAATTATTTTAATAAACTAATTTCGAGGTGACAGTTTATTGTTTATTAATAATAGTGTACAAACTATTGCACCAAGCATATAAACCATAGATGTGTCAGCATCCTTTAAAATTAGAATATAAAACATAGATAACACTACAAAAATAAATGTCGGTATTTTAAACATAAAACCTATAACTTTAACCATAATTGACTACTAAGGCAAACGCATTAAAAGTATATCTACCGCTTTTTTTCGTTGCTTACGCCAGAAAAGCATTGATGTTACAAGTAACATTTAATACTCCAACGTAAAAAGAAATTTAGATCACCCCTTTTAATATATTTCTTAGGTGATTGCTTACCTGATTCCGACTATGACAGTTTTTTTACTGGTACTAACTAATCTAGACAAATGTACTTTTACCAAGTACTTTTATCAAAAAAAACTGTTTCACGAACCTGAGTCAATTTTATTAACCAAGATTTTTCGCTATTCTCACCTTTTTAAGTCGTACGCCTCTTGTTTTAATCAGTATTAATCTCTTGCCAAGTCGCAAAGGTAGTGAATAATAGTAAAGTAAAGTTTTGGTCATCATCAGAAATATTAATCAGTAAATCTCAAACTTTTGGAAACTAAAGTAAAAATTAGGGTTTTAGCCCTCGTGAACACGAGGTAAACACCATCGATTTTAGAGCGAGTTAGGTTTGAATTGCGGGCTGAAAAGCTGGAAATATCCTAGATGGCTGAAATTTTAAGACAAAAGCCAAGCTTTAAGTACTTGCTCGCGTGCTGGAATAATGAGCCGACGAAAGCAGATAGTCACTAAAAAGCTGTTGGCAAAATTCCCGCAGTAGGGGATTGCTTGTGCAGATAAAAAATGAGAAATTAGATGAGTGGAAGGATAAAATACCAAAATTATTACCAATTGCAGATTGATTCATATTAAAACTGCCGCCAGAGAGGGTCGTTTTGCAAGACAGCTTAAATAAATGCAATAACAAATTTCACCCTTTGACTAAGCCGATGGTATAATGGCAACAGGCGATAATTGAGTCAATCTATTTATAGATATTGTTATCCATTTCATAAATAAAGTTTAGTAAATTGTCTCTAACAGCTTGAAGTTGGGTTTTGCAGGGTTTTGCACAGTTTTAAATCTTGGTTTTCTTTGGTAGCAAGTACTTAATTACTTAAAGGGGTCATCTGCTTTGCTGCGATTTACCTTTGTTATAAGCAATATTCGATGGTATAAAATAAACTAAATGTTGTTTTTGTCGGTACATGGTTATTTAATTCTCCAATTAAATTTTTCGTAAGTCAATTTAAAATTTTACTTGTTTACTTAGGTACTTTTATGAAAAAACTGATTAAAGGTTTGCGCGAATTCAAAAGTAGTTATTTTCCTGCCAATGAAGAACTGTTTGAACAACTTTCTCATGGTCAAAAGCCTAGAGTACTATTTATTACTTGTTCAGATTCGCGTATTGACCCAAACCTGATTACACAAGCAGGCTTAGGTGAATTGTTTGTTATCCGCAATGCAGGAAACATTATTCCACCATTTGGTGCGACTAATGGTGGTGAAGGGGCAACAATTGAATATGCTATTCAAGCATTAGATATTCAACAAATTATTGTCTGTGGTCACTCGCATTGTGGTGCAATGAAAGGGTTAATGAAGTTAGACAGCTTACGAGTAGAAATGCCGCTTGTACATGACTGGCTCAAGTATACAGAGGCAACCCGACGGCTGGTAAAAGATAATTATAGCCACTATGAAGGGGAAGAACTGTTAGAAATAATTATTGCTGAGAATGTACTCACGCAAATCGAGAATTTACGGACTTATCCGGTGATTCGTTCTAAGCTTCACCAAGGAAAACTCAGCATTTATGCTTGGATTTATCAAATTGAGACAGGAGAAATTTTGTCATACGAAGCAGAAAAACACGCCTATGTCTTGCTCCAAAATCAGCTTTCCCCATCAGAGATAGATGAGGCATTACTTAACCCACCTTTAACTAGCAATGTGGAAATACATTTCACTAAAACTCAACAACAGGCGTCTCAATCGTCCGAGGAACTCCCTATTTCTGCACGTGAATGGTTTCCAATGACAGTGCTTTCTCCCGAACAAATGGAGCGAATTTATCGAGGCTCGGCAACAAAGAATTTACCCCACTAATAAAATTCTATTAATCCAAATGTGAATTGTGGCTAGAGAAAGCAGGCAAACAGTAGTTTGAAAACGAAGAATGCAAATTTTTGTAATAATTTTGTAATAATTTTAACTTTTTGCAAAAAAATTTAGTTTTTAGGTGAGAGCATAGTAAGTTGATTGCTATTAACTCGATAAGAATATGATTGCAAATTCGACAAATCCTCCTGAAAACGTCATTAATTGTTTGCAAACTATCTTGGATGCCACTGCTACGGGGAATTACGAATTTTTTCTCACAGTTGGTGATTTAGACTACAAAACAGATATTACCAAAGGAATTTTTGACCAAGTTAGCTCCCCGCTAATTCCACGTATGTCTGAAGGTTATACAATTACTTACTTCGGTCATCTCAAACAAGGAGAAACTCAGACCTATTTATGGAAGTTGAGTTTCGCTGATGATGGACATGAATTTATAGTACGTATGGGGATGAAGGAGGACAAAGTTAATCTGATATGGATTACTTAAAATATCCGCGTATCTGCTGTGATAGGTTGTTGAATTTCTCTCGTCGGCTTAATTGGGCAAACTACTCCAAAATCCACGCAGCCTGAAAAAAGTCGTGTTCGCAAAACATAGCATAACGGTAGGTTGAATGCACAACAGAATTGCTAATGGCATAATTGTTAACTAAACTTTCTAATTGTTGTGTTAGTGGGTAAAAGTCTGCGCTACTGTAAGTACGAATCCAGTCTGCATATTGATGATTAGGAATGCCGTTACAGGCTAACTTTTCTCCTAAAAAGGAATACAAACGCATACAGGGAGACATCGCCGCAGCAGTTAAACCCACATCTCCACCCCAAGCAGTTGCTAACAAAAAGTCAGTATAGCGGCGAGTAGCAGTTCCTGGTTCTACAGAATGCAAATTTACTCCCCACTGGGAAGCATAGCCACTATGCAACCGCAGTTCTTCTAAAACTCCACTAGCTAAGTTATGAAATGTGGTGAAACCTAACCAGTCTGGTGCTTTAGCTGCGGCAATACTGTACGCACGGGCAAAAGCTTCTAAGAAAAAAGTATCTTGCCCTACGTAGTAAGCAAATTTAACCTGCTCAAGAGTACCATCGCCAATGTTTTGAACAAAAGGATGCTCTAGGCAAGCTTGGGCTAGGTCTTGATTTGCTGCCCATAACTCGTTAGATAAAGTCATTTGTTATTTGTCACTTTTCATCTGTTATTATCCCTCTGTTATTTCAACTTTCCTCCTCAAAAAGGCAAGAACTGGAGTAAAACTGAGCCTAAACTTCCCAAAAAGTCAACGAAACTGGGCTTACCAGCACTTACTTTTTCATTGACGGGTGTTTGCAGTTCTTGAATAAAAGCTTGGGCTGTTAGCGTTCCAGGGCCGTTGTTTTGGGATGTAAACATTTTTTCGGCAATTTGGGCATCTTGGAATGCACCTTGTCTATCCAATATTTGGTAACGGGCAACACCACGAGCTAAATAAGCACCCGCATATTCTGGTTTAATAGCGATCGCTTGATTAAAATAACTGATTGCTTGCTGTTGGTTGCCTTTTTCTGCTTCTGCTACACCCAAAGCATAAAATTCTTCTGGTGAAGCAATTTGTGATGGTATACCAACTGCACCTTGGAAGTTAGTCCCATTTAAGTAAGCACCAGTCAGTTCTGCATTTGCTAAATAAGTATTTCTCAAATCAGCACTCGCCAAATTTGCCCCACTAAATTTAGCCTCGCTCAGGTTAACACCAAATAAACTAGCGCCACTCAAGTTTGCACCCCGCAAATCTGCGCCACTCAAGTTTGCCCGGCTGAGGTTAGCACCTGCAAGATTAGCACCGCTCAAATTGGCTCCAGATAAGTCAGCCATCACTAAACCTGCATTTGTCAAATCACAGTTTTGACATTGTTTGGTTGCCAAGAGCTGTCTAATATGTTCAGAATTTGCTGCCTGTACGGTTGTTGTCAAACTAATCGTGGTTAAAAAGGCAGCTATGGCTATAATTTGGTTCTTCATATCTATGTAATATTTATTACTCAATATTCTACGTTGACTGAGACGGATTTATACCTCAGTTTATAATATGAGCAATCTGAACAATTTGACCTCTGTAGTTACCTATATGACTTGTAAATTTGAGTAAACACTCACGTATACCCTGATTTTAAATAAATATGAGACTATAGAAGTATTAAGACAGCCATAAAAACGTGAGTCAGCAAGACAAACTCTTAGAAAAGATCCTCTCTGGGACTTCTGATACAGACATCCCTTTCGCCCAACTGTGGCAACTCTTATATACACTAGGCTTTGAGGAACGGATTCGTGGCGATCATCGAATTTTTGTCAAAGCCGATATTGAGGAAATATTGAATCTGCAACATAAGAGAGGAAAAGCCAAAAGTTATCAAATTAAACAAATTCGTGCAGTAATTCTCAAGTATAAGCTAGGAAGTAAAAATGATGTTTCGGTATGAAGTTATTCTCTACTGGAGTGAGTTAGATCAAGCCTTTATTGCAGAAGTACCAGAATTACCAGGCTGTGCTGCTGATGGCAATTCTTATCAAGAAGCTTTGCAGAATGTAGAATTAGTTATGCAGGAATGGAGCGAAACGGCTAAGGATTTAGGGCGTCCAGTTCCTCAACCTAGACCGCGTTTGATGTACATTTAATTAATACGCAAACTAAGTCAACTGCTTTTTTAGCATGGTTTTTAACGCCACTTCTATTCCTTTCCTCGAAAGGGCGTGAGGCTTTTAAACCTAATTTTAGTTTTTCTCTACTTGTATGAAAATACCCTGCCAATTTATTTGAGAAGTTGAGGATTTGGACAGCACAAAATTTCATTGAAAAGGTTATTTACTAGCAACCTTACAAATCACCATAATATGTGATTTGTATTTGTTAGTATTATAGTGAAGAATTTGCAGTCCAGAACGTTCTAATTCTTGCAAAAGTTTAGGCATTTCATATTTATGATGTCGCCAAATAGTAACTTCTTCACCTTCAGATATTTCAATCTTTTTATCTATCCCCATTCTACTAAAATCTATAGTGTAATTATGATGGAGTTTTATATTAGCAACTACACTATCTGTTTTTAAATCATACTTTCTCACCAATTCACAATCTTCAGATTTAATCCCAATCTTACTTTTAACCCATCCATATATTTCTTCTACATGATACTTACAGCCACCTCTCACGTTTCCATTCCATGTAGAGTTAGAGCCAATTTCATTAGTAAATACCAAAAAATCATTTTTTCCCATACTATCTCTAAAGTTTTTTAGTACCTCATCTCTATTTTGATGATTGCCAATGGTAACACCTAAGTGGAAAAATATTTTTGCTGTGTCATCAATTTCAAGGCTAGCTTTATTTTGGAATAAATTTTTGGGTACACAACTATTTTCTATATCAATTGTGGAGCTAATAAATTCGACAAGAGGGAACCATTTCGTAAAATTATTTTTGGATACATGAAGTAATTCTTCACTAATATCTAAAGCAATGTATTTATTAACCTTTCCCAATTTATTAAGTCTTTGAATAAAATTTTTAACTGGATATGAATTTCCTGCACCAACGTCTACAATAGTTACTTTTTCGCCAGTTTTAATATTGTCATTCAAATATTTAAAATTGTCTTTTAAAAGGTCAATTTCTACATTTGATGTTCGATACCATGTAGGAATAACATATTTTAGATAAAAATCGTCCCATATTTTTGCGCCTCTACCTTTATAAGAATACTTTAGAGGGATTTCTCGCTTGACTTCTAATGCATGAATTATTCCTAAAACTTCTTCTTCAGAAAAAATAGAGTAGAACTCAGAACTTGGCTTTGCTGTGCGACTGATAGCAGTTGACATATCCGAGGGTACTTGGGAATTGCTATGAAAATTTTGAGCCATTATTCTTGTTCTTTGGTTTTCTTCGATATTTAAGATTAGCCGCAATGCTTGCCAAAGAGGTATTTTCCCATATCGTTGTCCCAAAATTTAGAATTATCATCACAAATAGATCCCACATTCCCTACTGACCAATTGGTTTTTTACAATCAAAATACGAGATAATTTTCCAAAGATACAGGGGTGAATTCCAGTGGTTCAGCAACCAGAACTCCAGGAAAATTCGTCGATACAGTCAATGCAGCGCGTGCTTAAGAGTTTAAGCACTTACCGATGGACTTCGCTAGGAGCATTGGTGAGTCTGTTACTGTTGACGATCGCAAACGCAGTTACTCCACAACTATTTCGGTGGGGAATTGATCAGGGTATCACGCAAAAAAACCTCCAAATTGTGCTACATAGTGCCGCATGGTTGGTACTTGCCGCGATCGCTCGTGGTGTATTTAACTTTGGACAAAGCTATTTGGCAGAAGCAGCGTCTCAGGGTGTAGCCTATGACCTGCGAAACAAAATTTTCAGCAAAATTCAAAATCTCAGTTTCAGTTATCATGATCAGTCGCAGACTTCCCAACTGTTAACCCGTGTCACCAGCGACATTGAGCAGATCCGTACCTTTGTTGGCACTAGCCTGATTCAGGTCATTGCTTCAGTTGTAACATTGGTGAGTATTTCGGTGGTTTTGCTGCTGATGAACTGGGAACTAGCGCTAATTACGCTAACGGTAGTCCCCCTTAATGCATGGTTGATGGGACAATTTGTTACTCGGAATAACAAACTCTTTCGGCAAGTACAAGAGCAACTAAGCGACCTGAATGCTGTATTGCAAGAGAACTTACTAGGAATACGGGTAGTGAAAGCGTTTGTGCGGGAATCCACCGAAAGGTCGCGTTACACGACCATGAATGATTCCCTAGTCAGGGCAAACATGAAAACCATTAGCGCCATCCACAATACCTTCCCGTTTATCTTTTTGCTGAGTAATTTGGTAACATTGGCAGTTTTCGCCTATGGGGGAGCGCAAGTAATTGGGGGTAGATTCTCCATTGGCGAACTGGTGGCGTTTAACTCCTACTTAGCTTTAATTCTCCAACCAATTTTGTTGATTGGATTTGCTGCACCTGCGATCGCTCAATCAGCTGCTTCTGCCGAACGTGTTTACGAAGTTGTTGATGCGGAAGTAGAAATTCGCGATCGCCCTGGCGCTGTCCCATTTGAAACCTGCGGCGGTAGAATCACCTTTGAAAATGTTTCCTTTCGCTACCCAGGAGCCAGCACTGAAACTCTCAAAAAAGTTTCTTTTGAAACAAAGCCCAACGAACTAATTGCCGTTTTAGGAATGACTGGTTCCGGGAAAAGCACAATTATGAACTTAATTCCCCGCTTTTACGATGTCACAGGGGGAGCAGTTCGCATTGACGGACGAGATGTAAAATGTTTCACCCTCAAAAGCCTTAGATCGAGGATTGGCATTGTATTTCAGGAAACTACCCTCTTCTCTGGCACAATCCGCGAAAATATTGCCTACGCAAAACCCGATGCAACCCTAGAGCAGGTAATTGAGGTTGCAAAAACCGCCCAAATGCACGATTTTATCAGTAGTTTACCCGATGGCTACGAGACGATTGTGGGTGAACGGGGTGTGGGTTTATCTGGTGGACAAAAACAAAGAATTGCGATCGCTCGTACCTTACTGACCGATTACAGCATTCTGATTTTAGATGATAGCACCTCGGCTATAGATGCCAAAACTGCTGCCCAGATTCAAGCCGAACTAGATAGCTTAATGCGCCAAAAAGCTTGTACAACCTTTGTAGTTGCTCAACGCATTAGCACCGTTAAAAATGCCGATCGCATTTTTCTCATGGATAAAGGACGATTGGTAGCACAAGGTACTCACGAAGAATTGATGCAAACCAGCCCACTCTACGGTGTAATTTTAGAATCTCAGGTGAAGGCGAAAGAGAAAAATGATGCCAAATTAACATAAAAAGTATTGCTTGAGATTTTTATAACAGCCTTGTAGTAAACACAAAGACTTTTAATCCAAAATCCACAATCCAAAATTGCTATGAGAGGCATAGTTCCCGTTGTTGCATCTGAGGATCAAGCGAGTCAGCAGATATCCACCCTGCGACGCTTTTTGCAATACCTGCTACTTTATCGCAAAGAAATTCCCATAGCTCTGACATTAGTATTTATTGGTGCCGTAACCCAGACAATTGGGCCGTTTTTTATCGGTTGGTCGATTGATCACCTTATTGCACAAGGGAATTTGCAGGGACTCCTACTGTTATTAGGAATACTAGCGCTGAACTACGGATTTGGCGTATTAGCAATCCGGGGCCAAATCATTCGAGTCGGCTGGATTATGCAGCGATTGCTGGCTCAACTGAGGCAAGATATTTTTATTAAAATCCAAAGTCTGCCCCTCAGCTTTTTTGATCGCAGTGAAGCGGGCGATTTAATGAGCCGCCTGCTCAATGATGTCAATACCGTGAATCAGGCATTTGGACTGACGATCGCTCAAATGCTAGGTAACACTTTTAGTTTGGTCGGTATAATCATTGCGATGCTCTCAATCAACCTGCAACTCGGCTTGTTGAGTAACCTGGTTGTGCCACTGATGATTTTTACCACAAGCTTGTTTGCACGTTGGGCAAGAGCTAGGTTTCGCGTTACTCGACAGACGATTGGGGAACTTTCCGCCAAGTTAGAAGAAGATATTGGCAGCGTCCGAGAAGCACAGGCATTTAATCGTGTACAGATGAATATCGAAGAATTCGACGTTCTTAACGCCGCTAATAGAGATGCTAACGTCGAAGCTGTAGCAATTACTTCCGCCTTTTTGCCCTCCATCGATTTTCTCAACACACTAGCAACCGCAGGCGTGCTGGCTTATGGCGGCTATCTCGCAGTCACCGGAGCTGCAACAGTGGGTGTGGTGACAGCCTTTTTACTTTACGTCCAGCAGTTCTTCCGCCCGATCCAAATTCTTAGCCAGTTTTACACTCAAGCTCAATCTGCCTTCGCCGGATTAGAGCGAATCTTTCTATTACTCGATGAACCGTCCCAACTCAAAGACGCACCCGATGCGACAGAAATGCCGCCCATTCACGGAGAAGTGACATTTGAGAATGTCAAGTTTGGCTACAACCCAGATCAATTAGTTCTCAAAGGAGTGAATTTGCACGCCTATCCAGGACAGATGGTTGCGTTAGTAGGGCCAACAGGTTCAGGAAAAAGCACAATTATTAACTTGATTTTGCGTTTTTACGATGTATCTGGCGGTGCAGTGAAAATTGATGATATCGATGTACGTAGCGTTACTCAAGCAAGTCTGCGGCGACAAATTGGCATTGTCCTGCAAGACAATATTTTATTTAGTGGCACTGTCGCCGAAAACATAGCCTTTGGCTCTGCCCATGCTACCCAAGCTGATATCGAAGAAGCTGCACAACTGGCAAATGTGCATGAGTTCATTACCTCACTACCACAAGGCTATACAACTCAATTGGGTGAACGTGGAGCGCCTTTGAGCCAGGGACAGCGACAGCTAATTAGTATTGCCCGTGCGGTCTTGATTAATCCCCGAATTCTAATTCTTGATGAGGCAACCAGCAGCATTGATACCCGTACAGAAGCGCTAGTACAAACTGCGATCGCTCGTTTGCTGCAAGGTCGTACCAGTTTCGTAATTGCCCACCGTCTCAGTACAGTTACCCAGGCAGATCGGGTATTAGTGATTCAGCAAGGACAAATTGTAGAGCAGGGTACTCACGTCGAACTCATCAATCAGCAAGGTGTCTATGCGAACCTCTATGCTCTGCAATTGGGTGCAGCAGACACAATGGTTCTTCAAAACGAAAAGTAAAATATATATAGCTCTAATTTATCAATTACCAGAAAAGGAATGAAGTTACCTGATCTCGATTCACAAACCATCGATCGCATCATTGAAATGGCATGGGAAGATAGAACATCTTTCGATGCCATTGAGGCTCAGTTTGGACTGCTGGAGAAACAGGTAATTGCCCTAATGAGGCGCGAAATGAAAAAATCTAGTTTCCAGATGTGGCGAGAGCGAGTCACCAAACGCGGTACAAAGCATTTATCTAAGCGAGAATTTATTGCAGGTCGGTTTAAATCGCACAATCAAAAAACGTAAGTAATTGGGTGAAAACCACTACATTCAGAAGCATAATGACGAAGAAAGTTACACTCTACATTGCAGCTAGTTTGGATGGCTACATTGCTCGCAGCGATGGCGGAATTGATTGGCTCTCATTCCTTGATACAGAAGGTGAAGACTATGGTTACACTGCTTTCTACGAATCGACTGATGCCATTGTGTTAGGTAGCAATACTTATGAAGTAGGGCTTGGTTTTGATGAATGGCCTTATCCGGAAAAGAAATCCTTCGTTTTCACCCAGCGCAATCTCCAATCTAACCGTGAAGACGTTGTGTTTGTTTCTGAGCCAGTGGAGCCAGCCTTAGCAAATATAGAGGCTCAAGGTTATAAAAATATCTGGTTAGTTGGTGGCGGAGCATTAATCAATTCGTTTCTTCAACACAGCTTGATTGACGAATATATTATTTCAATTATTCCAATTATCTTAGGTGGCGGTATACAGCTTTTCCCACCGCCTAGCCCTGAAGAAAAATTGGAACTAATTAACTCCAAACAATATTCTACTGGCTTACTGCAAGCACATTATAAGCGAATATAAAAGGTTCAAAAATGCATAATTCATAATTATGCTTCAAGTGGTGAGAAGTTGAGGAAATTTAAACACCACATGAAACGTCACTGCCGTTAGTAGGCATTGGGTACAAACCCTTTTTAATTACTAATTAACTAAAGAAGCTTATTAACAGCTTCGCTAAACTGCTCGTAAGGTGAAACTCCTACGATAGTTTCTGCTAAATTACCATCTTTAAAAATTAAAACTGCTGGAATACTGCGGAGACTAAATTTTTTGAAAATTGGCTTGTTTTTGTCAACATCTACCTTAACAACTTTGGCACGACCTTTGTATTCCTGGGCAAGTTGCTCCATTAACGGACTAACCAGGCGACAGGGGCCACACCAAGTAGCAGTAAAATCAACAACTACTACTTTTTCTTCACTTCCATTTAAAACAACATCAAATTCGCTTTCTTCAACGTAAGCAACTATGTCAGTATCTGTAGACATTTTTTAATCCCTTAGTATCAAACTAAAATTTCAGTAAAAAGCTAACTATATAAACTATACTCCCTTCTGCCTGTCAGATTCACCAGTCGTCTACATTGGTAAACCTCCGCATAAAAAAGCGGGACTAGCGCAAGGTGGGGTTAAATCGCCACTTTAAAGTATCCCTCTTGCTCCCTTGCCTCTTCTTCAAGTCATAAAGTCGTCAAGAGTCATTCTCTTGAGCAAATAGTTCTAACAACCCAATTGTGCCTACGAAAAAAGTATAAGTAGCATATTTTATTGGTATCTTTTGTTTTGACGGTGCATAAAAAGCTGCTATAATGCTTTCGATAAAATGGCTAGTCATAGCAAAACGCTCAATCCAAAAAATTGGATTGAGGCTGCTTGGTAGATTAGTATTAGTTATTACAGCATAAATATTCCACAATTCCAATCCAATTGCGCTTGTTATAAGCACTATAGATATAATTTTTATAAAGGCGAAAATGTCTTTTTTTATAAACTTTAAGTTCATAACTATTCACGAAAGAATTGTTTATAGTGTATTCAGCCTACCATACTCGTAAACACCACGAGTAATGAAGATTAAATCACAAAATATTTAAAGAATGGTAAAAATGTGGAATAATACATAATTGTTGAATTCAATTGTATTCCATAAATTGCTAAAAAGGTAAAGCTATGATTGCTCAAAATTACAATTCAATTAATGTTAAAAATAACTTGCTTAAACAAATTAAGATTAAAGAGAATCAGCTAAAAATTGCACAAGAATCTAATATGCTCCATGTAGCAGAAGCATTACAAAACGAATTATTAACGTTACAGTGTCAATTATCAGAGCCGCAAGACGTTGAAGTTCAAGCGTTGATGAGTTTGCTAGATGATTAGGATCATAAATTTATATTGCAAAATTTGTTAAAAAACAAAAAATCTGTCATTAAAAAGCATGGCATACTGATTGTGATGCCTGGAGGTTCTAAGGTCTCATAAAAGCATTATGATTCTTATTTAGTTAAGATATTAGGCTTTTGCTGGGTATGTGGTCTTTTTAGCTGCTGGACTAAATCAATCTTAAGAACAGGTTCAATTGAGTGCAATTGCCTTAGCCTAAGAATTTGAATTTCTCTCTCAATCAAATTTTTTCCTTGTCTGAAAAAAATTTGAGAGTTATATGGAACTAAGTCACGCGATAAATTTTGACCTTGTGCTCTAGTCAAGCTGCGAACGGGTGGTTCAGCATTGACAGAAGTTTGTATAGCCAGGAAAAAAACTGTTGAAACCACTAAAGGTTTTATTTTTATGCATCCGTTGAATATCAGGTTTAACATGATCAATACATCTATTCGTGAATAGTATTTCAAACCATTTTGTGTTGATCTGATTATAAGCAAAGTATACTTATTAGCTTGCTAATTACCTCCCACAAATGGGTGAATTAATCAGCTAAAGTACCTTGTACATAGCTGGAACTGGCTGAATTCATTCAAGGTGCTAAGGAGAAAATAGCATACTGGGTTGGATGGGTGCGCTATAGATAGCACAGCACCCTTGGGAATGTGCCAAATTACAGCTTGGGGATAGGGTCGATGCAACTCAGTGATACTGCTATATTGGATACTTCCGTCTGTAGCAGCCAATACTAAATTATAAAATTGCATTTTATACAAGCAGCATTAACCAAATTAACAAAATTATCAACTTGATTATCGGCTTAACCATACTTAGCATAGACTTTGCGCTTACTAAGTTTCAAAATGGTTTAATATAATTTACACTACAATATCTCAGTATTTTAACTGTTGCCTTACCTGTTAATACTTACTTAATATGTAGCACAATATTTCCTATTATCTGAGCCATTGTGAAACCTCTTCTACAGACTTACTTAGAACAAGAAATCTGGATATTAGTACGAGATAAGTGGTATTTTGCCACAGTTATTGGAGTTTGGGATGATTTATTATGGTTTAAACATAGAACTTACAACAAAGATACAGAAGAGGATACTCTCTGGGAAATGGTTGTAAAAATCAGTGAAGTAGTTGCTATTGATAAAGTTAGGTCTGTTATTAGTAGAAAAGCAGATGTGCTTATTTCACGGTTACTAGAAACTGAGCAAGGCATCATTGATCATCATCAAGATCATGAACATTAATTAGCTAGATAGTAATAATACTTGCTTGTCTCCTCCATGAATGGATAAAACTTGAGACAAGCAGTATATATAAATTAGTAGGATGGGAGATTAACGGATCTCATTGCTCTCTTTAGGTTGATTGTCGATAAATACATTACGTTAATCTAACCTCAACGTTTCTCTTGTAGAGGTGATGCCTACGGCTGGTTACGCCTACACTAAGAGAATAAAACGGAAATCTAATACTATTTTGATAGACTATCTTAAATTTGAAATTATAAAAGCTGGTAGCTCAGGGCTGATAACTAACTATGAGTGAAGCCTTATTCTGTATCGAAAATCTGCGAGTTGCCTATCCTGGGCGGAGTGGAGAAGAAGCAAGCTGGGCGGTTGATGATGTATCTTTCACCTTGCAACCAGGTGAAAGAATGGGATTGGTGGGAGAGTCGGGTTGTGGTAAGTCAACTATAGGACGGGCAGTAATGCGTTTACTACCGGCCTCTAGTCGGATTGAGGGGAGGGTAACATTTCAAGGACAATCGGTGTTTGACTTGATGCCTAACCAATTGCGGAAATTTCGGGGAGAAACGATCGCGTTAATTTTTCAAGATCCCATGACACGCCTCGATCCACTGATGACGATTGGTAAGCATTGTATCGAAACCCTTCAGGCGCACTCACCAGAATTATCAAACCGGGAAGCCAAAAAAAAAGCGCTTGCTACCTTGGCAAAGGTGAATATTCCAGCTAGTCGCTGGAATCAATATCCTCATGAGTTTAGCGGTGGAATGCGCCAACGGGTAGCGATCGCTTTAGCTTTACTCCTCAACCCCAAGTTAATCGTTGCCGATGAACCCACCACCAGTTTAGATGTCACCGTCTCTGCACAGATATTGAAAGAATTAACTCGGCTGTGCGGCGAAGAAAACATGGGATTGTTGCTGATTTCTCACGATTTAGCAATGGTGGCTGAATATTGCGATCGCATCGGCGTTATGTACAACGGTAAGATGGTTGAAATGGGTGCTACAGAAACCGTATTTAGACACCCTCAACATGAATACACGCGATCGCTCTTAAAAGCAGCTTTACACATTCAAGCAGTAAATGATGATGGAGAATTGATAATTGTCAATGACTCAGAAAAGCAATTACCGATTGTTAACGATAAATCCCCAATTTTGAGTGTCACTGAACTTAAGCAACACTACACCATAGAACCTAACTTTATTGAACGACTGTTTAAAACACAAGCCCAGACAATTAAAGCAGTAGATGGTATCAACCTAGATATTTATCCCGGAGAAATTCTCGGCTTAGTTGGGGAATCAGGTTGTGGTAAAAGTACGCTATCACGGACAATCTTGCAACTAATTCGTCCCACTAGTGGCAAAGTTGAGTTTTTAGGACAGGATTTAACTACACTGTCGCGTCAAGGAATTCGCTCCTCACGGCGACAAATCCAAATGGTTTTTCAAGATCCCCATGCTTGTCTCAATCCAGCGATGACAGTGGGACAAAGTATCGCCGATCCTTTATTTATCCACAATCTAGCCGATCCCGTTAAGGCAAAAGAACAGGTGTTGTGGATGCTAGAGAAAGTAGGGTTAACACCGCCAAAAGTGTATTATGAGCGTTATCCATCAGATTTGTCTGGTGGACAACAGCAAAGAGTTGCGATCGCTCGTGCTTTGATTACTCACCCTAAACTTTTGATCTGCGATGAACCAGTGAGTATGTTAGACGCTAGCGTGCAGTCGCAAGTGCTGGATTTGATGTTGCAATTAAAGGAAGAGTTTGAGTTAACTTATCTGTTCATCACTCACGATCTTTGGTTAGCTCGATTTTTGTGCGATCGTATTGCCGTAATGAATAGCGGTAAAATTGTCGAACTCGGTCTTACAAAAACTATTTTTGCTAATCCTCAGCACCCTTATACCAAAACCTTACTAGCTGCTGCTCCCTTACTAGCACGCGCATAACCAAGCAAAGGGGAGCATCCCAGTTTTTTGCAAAGAAGGCGAAAATCAGTCAGGATAGGTAAGATGAGTATATTTACTTACCGATGACCCCAGAACAAAAGCAAGCTCTTCAAGAACATATTCAGGCGATGCCTAC
>JAHHHR010000053.1 GCA_019359245.1 Nostoc desertorum CM1-VF14
AACTGTTTTGGGAGCGATCGCGTTGCGGGTAGATTCATCGGTTAAAACTGCTCAAATGCTTACCATATATACATTTTATCAGTTTGAAGCTCCGCTTTTTTCTGAGTTTGTGAGAAATCCGGGTTAGACAGACTACACAATAATTGTGAGTTTTTCGGTGAGCGATCGCTACTTGTTTTCTGTACTCTTTGGGATTACCATATCGAGCATTCCAGTCTAGTTCACCGAATCGGGAAAACCGAGATTTTCCAGCAGTAGGGTAACGCCTTTTTCGTTTAACTCTTGCCCCGTTAATTCGTACCACTTCTGTTTAATTTCCTGAAAATGCGGTTTTCTTCCCAATTCTGTTGCCCATTTCCTAATTTCTTCATACCAGTCAATCTGTTGTTGTGAGGATTGCTGATTATTTTTATAACTATCAACAGTGTCATCATTCGGTTTGGAATCTTGTTTTTGTTCCAGACCTTTGATATTAAATTCCGGAATTAGGGCAAGAAAGGGATTAGACCGAGTGGGAATCACCAGGGCATATCGAACTCCGGCTTTATCTAACATTTCGCAAGCTTGCCGCAAGATTTCAAGAATCTCCTTTTTCACATTTACAAAATCCTGGGGATGGTCAAGGATATAACTCGATGTGTGCCCCATCGCAATAAAGCAAACGTTTTTCAGCGAGGGGCGACTAAATCCGGTTTCTCCTGACAGTGGGGACTGGCCCATAAACACCCCATGTCCTTTAAGCCCGGCGGTGAACTTGATAATATAGTTCCAAAAGCCTTGCAAGTCTTTGGCAGTGTCAGCATCAACCATTCCCGGAAGCCCTTTACCTCCACCAAATACAGAGTCCACCTCATCTTGGGCAAATAATAATTCTGGGACACCCTGACATTCACCACCAACAATTGATACTCTGGCTTTCTGCTTGTCAATTTGGTCTGTGGCAAAGGTAATCCAATTTCTTAACGCTTTCATGCCGTCAAACTTGCGGCTAAATTTGCATAGCCATCTGGTGACATCATCCTTTGGGTCGCTGCCAATCACAATTGCCGGGCTTTGAGATTTTGCAGCAATTTTGTTGATAATCACCCCTGCTAAAGTTGATTTGCCAGACTGGGTGCCGCCAGACAGGTAAAAATGGTGGTTACTGCGAAGGGTCATGTCTTGATGTGATGGAGCATCACACAGTTCATCTAACCAAGCACTATCAATTCTGATGTAGTCAGGATAATTAGCAGCGATCGCTTGTAAAACTTTCATCGCACCCGGATTAATTACCGACTGCACCGACTCTTCATCAATGTCAGCAATATCGGGATTGGGGATACCAGGACGTGGGGGTAATTGTTGTGCTGGCGGTTCGGGAAGAGTTACCAAACCTTGCAACTGATATTCAGCAATCCACCGGGGTCTTTCATTAACGGGGAGACGATTCACATAGTCAGCAACTTGGCGCTTGGCATCGATTGCAGTGGTGACATAATCATAAGCCGCTTGCCCCTGTAAGTGCTGTTTAAGTGATTTGAGGTCAGCTTCTTGCAAAGACTTGTACACCTTTATTAGCCCTATAGTTTTGTAAAATGCAATTACGAATTATACTCCCTTTCTTTTATCTTGTTAGAAAATTGGGATGCTAGCGTGCTTAAACCTAATTTCTTAAGTAATAAATATTTATAAGTTTCTAAAGTAGACACACGAAATGTACTCTTGAATAACCATGCATCATTATCAACTGTAAAGGGAGTTCCAACCTTAGCTACAAGAAACGAAGAAGTATTATCTGAAGTCGAGACTAACTCTTCCCAATTAGTAGGCTGTTCTTTACCCCAATTAAAAATTGTTTTTAAACTCACGACTTCTAAAAGTTCCTTTCTAATTAAACATGCTGAATTCCCAAAATATTGAAGAGGATGAGAAAAAACATCACTTGCAAAATAATCTTTACTCGCACCCCACTGTCCCCCAGCACTTCTATCTATATGCATTAAATTTATTCCCAGAATATTTTTATCTTCATTAAGAAATGAATGCACGATGAGCGCGTAAAGATTTAATATATGAGCATGTAGAAAATGATGTTTTTTGCCACAAATCACTTTTGATATTTTGCATATTCTGTATTTTTATAGTTTTATATTGTATTTATAGCAAAAGTTAGAGCATACACTATCAACATAATCTTTTGTTAAATTCAATTTTACTACAAGTGTGCGAAACAATTGTGACGTTTCCATCAGCCTTTTTGCTTAATTTCACAATCCTCTGGACAGTTTTCGCCCCGAAGAAAAAAACCATTTATTGTTGTAGACTGCAAATAGTTCAAAAACAGCATACTGCCAGATTCAGCTATAAATACAGTATAAATGATACTCGCCCAAAGGGGTAATTTAGCAAACCTCAGTAGAAGCTTCTAGTAACTTTGTTTACCACGATTAATAGTATGTTAAAGAAAGTGAACTTCACAAATCTAAGTCGCCATAGTTAAATCTTGAATAAGACCTACCAACGACAGTTTAGCCAAGGTTTTGAGTTTGATTATTACTTAGTCAAATTTGGAATCTGAAATGATCGAAAATCATCCCAACTCTCCATAACTACTCTCCTACCCTGCTATCGCTGCCTATTCTATCCGAAGTATGATTTAGAGTATGACAGATCATGTTACGTTAAGCGCTATAATTCATAATTCAAAATATTTACCACTACTGACCAATGCACGGCATATAATAACTATCGTCCAACACCTTGTCTACTAGGAATTTAACGTTTTTTGATCCTCTTCCTAAGTAATCACATTGTCCTCCCAGAGTCACTCATACCATTGTGTAAGAATATAGACCTTTACCCTACCTCAGTAACATTTAAGGTAGTTTTTATGAAAATAGCATATATAATTTTGGCACATAAATATCCGGAACAATTAGTACGTCTTATTTATAAACTAAATACAGATGATGTTTCATTTTTTCTACATATAGATAAAAAAGCGGATGATAAAATTTATCATCACGTACTAACTAAACTCAAGGATTTTCAAAATGTTTATTTCATTAAGAGATACGACTTGGCATGGGGAAGTTTTGATATTGTTAAAGCTAGTCTCAAAGGAATAAAATCAATAGTTGAAACAGGTAATTACTTCGATTATGTTATATATTTATCGGGTCAAGACTATTTGATCAAGTCAAATGAACAGATTAAGAAGTTTCTCCAAGAAAATAAAGGTAGAGAATTTTTAGAGTATTTCCCATTACCTTGTAATAAATGGTATAAAGGAGGTTTAACAAGATTAGGCTCTTGGCATATTCGTTGGAGAGATAAAAATTTTTGTATCCCAGAAAAGCGTGAGTTTAAATCTCGTATTAACTCTATTCTGTATTCATTGTTGATTTTGCTTTTACCGAAAAGACATAAATTTCCTGAAGGCTTTGCTCTTTATGGAGGTTCAGCATTTTGGTGCTTAACAGGAGAATCAATAAAATGGATAAATAATTTTGTTAAGCAAAACCCTAAGTTTGTTAATCGTTTTAATTATACCTATTGTCCAGATGAATTGTTTTACCAAATTCTCATTGTGAATTCACCTTTTAAGGATAAAATTATTAACACTCGCTTGACGTATTTAGAATGGCCTAAGGCTAATGCCCTTCACCCCAAAATTTTAGAAAAAAATGATTTTGATAAAATTAGAGAATCAGAAGAATTATTTGCCAGGAAGTTTGATATGACTATAGACTCCGATATATTAAATATGATTGATAAAATGATATTGAGTCAATCTTAACTTACAAATAAATTTTGAATTTTGGTCGTAGAGAAGAAATAATAAATGTTTCCGACTATTGAACTTTGGACAGAAAAAGGGTAGTTCGTGTAAAATATGACTCTGTTGTCGAAATGCGATTGCTATCCTCCCTTGAAATGTCATAGCTGATTACGCCACAAATTGCGGTTTATATGAATTCGCCAACACAGTCAAAATATCGGTGAACCAATTGCGAATTAGTTTACTCCTCGCTCAACGCTGGTTTTTCAAATGAACGAGTGTGCTATTAGATTGAAAAGCAGCATGTCAATCTAATGGATTTTGCTCTAGATACTGGCGCACTCCCGCACTCATTGCTACAAGGTTTGGTTGTATATTTTTCCCCAACAAATCTTCAACGAGATGAGCAATTTTACTTGTGAGGAAGAATGGTACTCCCTTGATTTGCTTCGGGTCAATCACTAGTTCACCGCGGCTTTCAATTACTGTGGTGTTACCATCTTGCAAAAAGCGATTTTTGCCAGAACACTTAACTGCTTCTGTAAAAGCGTGAGTTTCAATACGCCATTCAACTGTCAAATCTGCCTGATTCCAGGTATTATATTCTGTCCAAGAGAGCATCTCTTCACTGAGCAAAACTCTTGCTGCTGCTGGAATTTCACTGCCACCGTGCCATTCATTGACAGTATAAATATTACTGCCTGCTTCCCTACGTGATAAAAGTGTGATGCGACGCACGTTCGGCATATAGGGAACTAGCTCAACCAGTTTGTCACGATAGCTAGCATAAACTAGGGAGCGTAGAAAAGGAATTTTGGTATCGGCAGAGATGAGCATTAATTCATACCATATTTAAATATAGACATAACAGAGAATTACCAAGAGTTTAGCGATCGCGTAACCGCCCACCGGAAGCGATCGCAACTGAGGTATTTCTTGGTTGCTCCGCCTGAATTTTGGTTAAAACGTCATCTATATTTTACTGTCGCATCGGATCACAAAGCGGCATAAAAAAGCAGCAAGGTTTGCCGTGACATCTAAAAGCCTTACTGTGTATAGATGTCACAGAAAGCGGCAAGATTGGGTAAAACTCTAGAACCCTTGCTATTAAAGGAATGTCACAAAAAGCGGCATGGTTAAATTATGAACTTGGTGTCACTTGAAACCATTCAAAGCTATACAGAATGGGTGTCACAAAGGAAGTGGCAGGGTTGACGAAAAAAAATAGGGATGAAAAAAAGCCCGGTTTTTGGGCTTTTTTCTGAAATGGGATCGAGAGCGAATCGCAAAATCACGTCAATGATTATGCCAACAAGTGTTTGCTGTTTAACCTAGTCTTTCTTCTAGGTTTTCAATATTTAGACTTTGTGGGAGGATTAACCCAGTATTTAAACTCAGCTTAAACATCTTGTTCTGAAATGTGATCTAAATTCATCACAGGAGTACTTATTGATGGTGCAGGACGAATTAAAGAACAAAGTAGCTTTGATTACTGGTGCAAATAAAGGTCTTGGGCTGGAAATGAGTCGTCAGCTTGGACAACATGGATTGACAATTCTAATAGCAGCTCGTAGTTTAGATGCGGCTAAAACAGCAGTTAGTAACTTGGAGAATGAAGGAGTTATAGCTCACCCAATTGCCCTAGATATCACTGATAGTACCCAAATTGAATCTGCCGTTCAACAGATTAGTGATTCTTTTGGTAGGCTTGATGTTTTGATCAATAACGCGGGTGTGTTTTTAGATGGTGACTGGTTAACCAGTAATGCTAGTTCTATTTCTGTAGAGATTATTCGACAGACATTTAACACAAACTTTTTTGGCTTAGTGGAATTAACTCAACGAGCATTGCCGTTAATATTGAATAGTCCTAGCGGTCGAATTGTAAATATGTCGAGTATTGAAGGTTCGTTAACACTTCATGCTGACCCCAATTCATTCATTTATGATTCAAAACCATTTGCTTATGATGCTTCCAAGGCAGCAGTTAACTCATTCACTATTCATTTAGCTCATGAATTACGTAATACTCCAGTGAAGATTAATAGCGCTCATCCGGGTTGGGTAAAAACTGAATTAGGTGGTGAAGGTGCAATGATGGACATCGCATTAGGCGCGAAAACTGGTGTTGAATTAGCGATATTACCGAATGATGGCCCCAGTGGTGGTTTTTTCCATCTTGGGGAACCAGTAGCTTGGTAACTTATGCCATAGCATAAGTTGTTAGTTATTACGCAAATTTTTCACGATTTTTGTACACTCGATACTATTGACCAAGACGGCAAACAGCGATTCATCCCATTCCTTCAATATGGGATGAATCGCCGTCTTTTGTAAAAAGTCGGCTCTAACTGTGGTCAACCATCTATTATTAGAAGTAATTCTTAGTACGTGGATACTGACTCAAGCATTGGATACTGTTTCTAACAGTTGCTTGAGAATTAATATTTTACCCTGATACACTTCAATCTCAGCTTCAAGTTCAGCAAGTAATTCAAGCGATGTAAGCGGATGAATTTTCTCCTCTTCAAGATGTGACACTTCTGATAAATCGTTTTTATCTAGCACAGCATAACGCCAAGATTCGGTACATAAGCCAGTCAGTAGATTATTGGGTGGATAATACTGAATCCCAACAATCACTCCCTGCCTGGTTCTTTGCCCTAACGAGTATTTTGGTGATGTCCAATAATTGGGAATAGGGGTGAAATCAGCGAGGTTGTCATTTGCCGCCACTTGATGGCTGAGAAGACTGCGTAGAAGGTATTTCAGTTTTTTTTCGCCTCCTCACCCAACCACAAATGTTATGGGGAATATTGGCAGATCACTTGAATTCCCCTAACCTTTGATTAACTTCATCTATGTCGAAAATATCTGGATTAAAGCTTTCACCTACCCACTCCATCCTCTCTTCATACTCTGGATGTGACGGGTCACTAATAATCTCCAGTAACTCTGCATAGCCCTAAGAACCACCACAATCTTCAGGAGGACAAGCACGCTTCCCAGTGATGCATACAGGATAATTTGTATCAGGAGTCAATACCTTAGCCAAAATAAGAGGATGAGGAGAGAGGGCCGATGTAGTAGAGTTATTGTCTCTCACAACGACAACTCAAAAACCACAATCAGCCCATGTCCGATATCTTATCACTGCTACAATGCTTGCTACCGCAGATAAACGCTACGACGATGCGGCAATTGAACCAGATAATCCTGGCCATGTTAGCAATGAGTGGGCGAGCCACCGTGTTGGGAATATCGCGCTGGACACAATAAACGCATATCCGATTCTAAATTGGGCAGAATCTCAACGCTACTATGTCTTCCTCTTGCCTGATAATTATCTACACAGACTATCCCCGTCCGCCTTTCATGCAAGCCCAGTTCCACACTATGGCGATTCCATCCCAAAACGGTTTCGGCTTTACGCGCTGAACTCTCGAATCCATTGACTTACAAGAGACAAGCAGTTGACGATAAAGATGGGGGACTGACATGGGGTAGTTTTTTGTGTGGAAACTTGAGCATCCCATTTCGTCCCCCTCTTTGTCATCCTTGTTTCAGTAAAATTCCCCATATATCAAGCATTCAGGACTTTTCTGCACCACTAAGGTAATAAAGGTAGAATGACAAAGTATTTTCATGAAATAAAGTTCAATAAAAATTGATACTGCGTTAAAAGAAACCGTATGGGAGAAATACTTACAGGAAAAATTGCTGTTGTCACAGGAGGCTCTGCGGGAATTGGTTACGCAATAGCAAGACGTTTTGCATCTTTTGGGGCAAAAGTCATTCTGGCAAGCAGAGAGCCGCAACGGGGAGCAACAGCAGCCAAGAGCATTGGATACGGGGCTGTTGCAATTCCCACCGATGTCTCTGATTTTGAACAGGTGCAGCGGCTTTTTGAGGGACTGGATCGGGTGGATCTTCTTGTGACTTGTGCTGGTGCAGCACACTTTGGTGCAATTGATACAGTACCAGTGGCACAAACTAAATCCCTTTTTGAAGGACGGTTCTTTGGTCAACTGGCGGCAGCGCACTATGCAGTACCCAAAATGCCACCGGGGAGTGCTATTATCTTCTGTTCTGGAATTGCAGCCACTGTCGGACTGCCCTACTATAGCGCGGGTTCTGCCCTTTGTGGTGCTGTTAACTCGATGACACGTGCCCTTGCGGTTGAGCTAGGTCCTAGAGGCATCCGCGTGAATGCTATCTCACCGGGATATATCGAAGACACAGACATCCAATCTAATTTGTCAAAGGAGCAGGTGGAAAATTTTGCTAAGTTAACAAAAGCGAAACTTCCGCTCAAGCGTGCAGGTCAATCTGATGAGGTGGCAGATGCAGCATTTTTCCTTGCCACATGCGGCTATGTGACAGGGCAAATTATTGAGGTTGATGGCGGGTGGACAGCGTCTTAGAGGAAGAGGAGATAGGATTTCATGCTTGTACTTTCTCAAGTTTCCATCCAGCAGAAGCCATTAAAACAGTGAACATTAACCAAAAAACTAACTGGTAACTGATAACTGGTAACTGGTATTGCGAGTGCTAGTTGCCGTCTTCGATTCATACATCTGGGTACCCAAATGTTTACACATTTGCACAGCCAAGTTTGATGTGTACCCAGGTAGCGGTATGATGCTTGTCTAATGGGGGGGGAAAATATGCCAATCATCCAATACGGTTCAGTTAAGGCTCAAATAGTTGTAAATCTATTTTCTCCGACTTCACAAAATTTGCTGCTGCATCTTACGCTTTAGCAGCCGAATGTGATTGTGAAGCTGGTTGTCCAAGATGCCTACATTCAACAGCTTGTCCACAGCATAATGAACCATTGCATAAAGATGTGGGTTTGTTTTTATTGGATGCAATTAGCCCTTAGCGGTGCAGAATACCGAAAACCCATATTGAACTAAGAATAAAAGTTAAAAAAAGATACATAGAGTCTATTGTCAAAACTTTTCGCCTTTGAATCAAAGGTGGTTGGTATCCACTTGGTGAAAATCAGCAACGCATAAAAAATTTTTGATTTGCAATTTAGCAATTTTGGAGCAATATTTGACAGTAGTTGAACCAAAACTTAAGGAAGTGTCTGATCAACTTTACTCTGGTAAGTTCAGCCAAGTTTAAGCCTATATTGATTATTTTTCAACCAGTTCAATTGTGCATTTTAAAAGCTCTCGCAGAAAATGGGGCAAAGCATTACTTATTAAGCAACTTTTAACGACTGCTAACCTTTCTGATTGCAAGCTCCTTGCGTCTCAATCGAAGTATTTTCACTTAAACAATCCAAAACTTGCGTTTTGGGTTTCTGAATCAGTTAGTGCAAGCTGTTTTGGTAAAGTCGTTAATAGTCATTATTCGGGTAAATGTACATTCTTGATAATTTCAGTTTTTGAACCTCTTTTATTGAATATAAGTTTTAGTTATAAAACAGGTATTATTTAGAATTAACCTCTACTGGCTGTCTACTTGGTGATCGCCCTTTAGCAAAACTTTGCGATTTACTGAATGTGCTATTTATACAGGAAAAGTATGAACTTTTACTTAAATAAATATAAAATCATACAAAAGATAGCAAACAACAGGCTGATTATTGACAATTTACCGTATATTTTTTTACATTTAATCAACCGTAACTTAAAAATTTAAATTTTGCTGAGAAATCTGTAAGAAGTTTCTAAGGGAAATATCAGTTTTTTAGATATCAATCCTTATCTATTCATAATTTTTAGATGAATTATTTAAGCAATAATCAGTTTAAAGTTCAAGCTAATACCAATTTTGTATGAATTTGCATAGGATGAAAACGCTAGAAACTATATTTGGCAAGCATTACAGCTTTCTACAGTTTCATGCAGCTTCACAATAATTTGGTATAAGAGCTATATTGCTGATTAATGCATTGAGAAATTGAAATTATGAAATTAAGATATTTATTAATACTGGGCTTGTCTTCTCTTGTCATGGTTGGCTGCGTCCGGGAAGTCTCAAAAAACCAGGCTAATGGAAATCCTATAGCTGTGAATACATCTGTTCCTGTGTCTTCAACTCAGGCGAAACCTTTAGCCAACTCAGCGCAATCTCCAGATTCAAATGCTATGAATTCAGGCACATTTGTTTCTGGAGAACATACAACACAAGGGAAAGTTAGTATTACCACTAAAGATGGTAAATCATTTTTAGAGCTTTATGAGTCATTTAAGACTTCTGAATCAGGGCCAGATTTAGTAGTAATTTTACATCGTTCAGATAACGTGATTAATTCAACTAAGCCACCATCGTATCCTCTAAAAAAGGGAGACTACATTATCCTAGCTCCGTTACAAAAATATAGTGGCGCTCAAACATATTCGATTCCTCAAAACATCAATTTAGCAGACTACAAATCCATCGCTATCTGGTGTCGCAAGTTTAATGCTACTTTTGGCGCTGCTAGTTTGAGTTAGTAAATATTAACCAACAAATTGTTAAAAAATATTCCGCGTGGTCGCTTGGGTCAACCGCAAGACGTTGCTTCTTTAGTCGCGTTTCTGGCTGCGGCTCCGAGGTATGGTCTTGAAATTATTCCTCCACCTACTACTGCATCTTCGCAGGTATAGCCCAACATCACTAAAAGTATTAGACAGGAAACAACGATGCTAGAAAGTCTGGGAAGAATTAAGAATCCATTAGTCAGAAGTATAGCCGCAGCAGCTACAGTTGGTTCGGTAATTACCTTATCTGCTGCTGTTGTAATTGGAGTAACCAATGCCAAAGCTAAATCTGCCTATCAATTTGGTGTCTATTCCTCACTGTTTGGAGTAGCTAGCGGTGCAGTATTTAGCTTAATTTATACAAACAAAGCAAGTGGAAATAAATCTACTCCAGACCTCAAAGCATCAGATAGTCATGTTTGGCAAGATTGGCGAAATTTTGTTATTGTTCGTAAGGTGGAAGAGAGCGAAGAAATTACTTCTTTCTATTTACAACCTGAAGATAAAGGGGAAATTCCCAACTTTCAACCAGGCCAATTTTTAACCATTAAACTTGATATACCTGGACAAGATAAGCCTGTAATTCGTACTTACTCGCTTTCAGATTATTCTGAAAACTGTGAATACTATCGCCTCTCAATTAAGCGGGAATCTGCACCAAACGGATTAGATGTCATGCCCGGTATAGCATCTAATTTTATGCACGATCGCATTCAAGAAGGTTCAGTAATTCTAGCAAAACCACCAAACGGTAAATTTGTTTTAGATGTGCAGAAATCTATCCCCACAGTGTTGATTAGCAATGGTGTGGGAATTACACCGATGATTAGTATGGCGAAAGCTTGTAGTCTTCTTAAGACTACTCGCCCTATCTGGTTTGTACATGGTGCTAGAGACGGAAATTTTCATGTTTTTCGGGATGAAGTGAGGGAAATTGCAGGGCAAAATCATAATCTGAATATGCATTTTCGCTATAGTCGTCCTACACCTGAAGATAGAGGTAAATACAACAGTGTTGGTTATGTTGATACTGCTCTTATTCAAGAGTTAATACGAGAAGAAGCTGAGTATTTTTTGTGCGGTTCTCCATCTTTTATGCAGTCCATAATGCAAGGGTTGAAGGAATCGGGAGTACCTGAGAGTAGAGTATTCTTTGAATCTTTCAGTAAACCGATGAAAAGTCAGTCTGATAAACAAACTGCGATCACAACTGGAGATGAAAGATTTGCAGAAATTGTCTTTACCAAATCTGGCAAAACTTTGACATGGCAACCTAGTGATGGCACTATCCTAGAATTTGCCGAAGCTAATGATATTAATCCACCTTTTAGTTGTCGTGTAGGTGTTTGTGGTACTTGTATGTGTAAAATCCGCGAAGGTGTAGTTGCTTACCAAGAACAACCAACTGCAACAACTGATAAGGGTTCTGTGTTAATTTGTATTTCTCAACCTGGAACTGCAAAATTAGTGTTAGATATCTAATAAATTCCTCTAATAATCAAGTAAGTTTTTCTATGCCTTAAGGAGAGCAATAAATTGAGGATTTAACAAAAATAATATTCTCGCTTTCGTTGGATTAAATTACATTCGTCTCAGCTATCAATTCAGGAAGACACAGATATTATTCAAGAACTAAGCAATCAACCTAAAACCTTACCATGCCGTTACTTATCGATGACCAAGGTTCAGAACTATTTGAGCAAATTTGTGAACTGCCAGAATACTATCCAACTCGCACCGAGCAAGCGATTTTATAAACATCTGAATTCTGTTTTGATAAACTCGATTCTTCATCTATTAAATAAAGGAGTTCACAACCTCATGTCAATTCATCATTTTACTCTCTCCCGTCAGTTATTACGCAACTTGTCCATCATTTCGCTGACTTTTGTACTCCTATACGGTGCGTCTCGTGTGATGCTTTCTGCTCCCGCCACTGATATTTCGACTGTTGCACCGCAGGGAAAGCAAGTAGCGGTTTTCGCTGGTGGCTGCTACTGGGGAATGGAAGCAGTTTTTGAGCATCTATCAGGTGTTTATGATGTCGTTTCTGGCTTTTCTGGGGGTGATGCAAGAACCGCAAACTACACATTTGTCAGTGCTGGATTAACTAATCATGCTGAATCCGTAAAAATCACTTATGATCCATCAAAAATATCATATAATCAGCTTCTAAAAGTCTACTTTTTGGTAGCGCATGACCCAACAGAGTTAAATCGACAAGGCCCAGACTCAGGTAAGCAATATCGTTCGGCGATCTTTTTTGCTAACGATGAGCAGAAACAGGCTGCACAAGAATACATTGCTCAACTCAACAAATTACGAATTTTCGACAAGCCGATTGTGACAAAATTAGATCCTTTGAAAGGTTTTTATCAGGCTGCGGCATACCATCAGAATTATATAGTGCATCATCCGAGCGATCGCTATGTTGTAATGAATGACTTGCCGAAGCTGGCTAAACTTCAAGCAAAGTTCCCTGATATGTATAGCAAGTAAGGGGATTTGCAGCATTGAACTTTTAACATCCCCTCAATTAGGGCGAAAGATTAGCCTATCCTGTAAGACGCTCGTCGCTGCTTTTCCAGATATTGCTGATGATACTCTTCTGCTTTGTAGAATTGCGATGCAGGTACAATCTCCGTCACAATTGGATTTTTGTGATAACGAGAACTATTTTCAAGCTGCTCCTTAGAGGCTCTTGCTAATAATTCCTGCTCTGGAGTGTGGAAAAATATCACTGACCGATATTGATCACCAACATCTAGCTCCTGGTGGTTTGATTCTGTGGGATTGTGCTTATTCCAAAACACATTTAGCAGTTCATCATAAGATACTATTGCTGGATCGTATTCCACCTCCACTGCCTCAGCATGTCCAGTTTTGCCTCTACAAACATCTTCATAGGTTGGATTCTCAAAGTGTCCGCCACTGTAACCAACTGCTGTAGAATTTACTCCCTTTACTTGACGGAATGCTGCTTCAACTCCCCAGAAACAGCCTGCTCCAAATGTCGCTTTTTGTACATTAGCGTTTTGCATATTTTTGACAACTCTTTTGCGATTATTTTAAATGAAACTCATCCAATGATTCTGCGTTCCATGACTTATTCTCCTTTTTGAACCAACAATTTCCCAGATACCCCAGCCGTAAAACCCAACCCAATCGCCGCTACAGTCACACTGGGCTTAATAAACAATGTCGCAATTCCGATAACTGCGCCCCAAAGACAGCCATAGCAGCAAACGACAATCAACTGATTTTTGGATTTAGCCCTTTCGTCCGATATGGATTGATGGACTATGGCATAATTTTCAAGCTCATTGGTAATTTCTAGTAAAGAAGCGCCGTACTGTTTTTCTAAGCGTTCGATAGCTAGTCTGTCTGCCTTAACTGGGCTAATAGCTAGTTTTTGTAATGCTGTGGTTAATTTATCACTCATTTTTAATGTTCCCATGCTCCCACATTCTGGAAAATGTTTAGAAAAATTAAATCTTGCTGGAGAAATAAAAAGACTCTATTTTTTAGCCGTATTTAATGATGTAAGAATACCGGAACTCGACCGGAACTCGACGAGAACTGTGACGAATATTAGTGATTAATGTTAAAAACGCTGAAACCATCTTTTTCATTTCCGCACAATCGCTTACTGTCAATCAATTGTGACAAGGCATTCCTCAAGTAAAGAACACTCTTTTTCTCTTCGCCCCACTTGCGGCTGTTTCTGATAGCCGCAAAAGAAGTTGGAGGGCTAGCAGTAGCTGCAACAATCGCCACAATCTGTTCTAAATCAGCCTCAGAAATACTACTCCCTTCTACTTCCAGAAATTCCAGTTCTTGATAAGGCTTTGAAAAAATGGACTCCAGATGATTAACTGCGTCTGATGGAGCAATCTTCTCCCCTCTAGGTATGACTGCCTTTTCATGCTGTTGAACTAATTCTGGGAAGAATTGAAGTAATGTTCTGGCTGGGTCTGGTTGCCCATTACCTGGGTGTTTGTAAGTCTTTAGCCATTCGGGAATCATGCCCAGATTGCCATCGCTAACGGGTTCTCTAAAGTTGTTAGGATTGGCTTTGAAATATTCTCCACTAGCAACATTCATTTTGCGTAGACCACCAGCGCTAACCGCTTGAGCTACACAGCCAATAAAGTTAACCGATTGCTTAAAGGTATCTGCCAGCCCAGCCGTAGCTTTACCGACCACGCTTGTCAGGTTGGAGCCATGCAGCACGATAATTAATGTTTTAGAAGCCCTTCCCTATGCAGCTTCATATTAAATTAGTATAAGTTACATAAAAGCAGGTAAAAAATGCCCCTAAGCTCTCTAACCGATATATTTAAACTTGCAGGAATGCAAAAAATTAGATTAATTGCTTCTGGTATTTTAGCTGCGATCGCTACAATATTGGGTTTAGTTCCTTTCATTCTGATCTATTGGATTATTATCGAACTATTCAACCCACCTACTGACCAAATATATGTTTGGAAACTTTCTTGTATTAGCTTTGTCACAATTATTACACGGTGGACTACTTTAGGAATTGCTAGTTCTTTTGCCCACATAGCTGCCTATAACATCTTATACGACATCCGAATCAGCCTTTCGCAAAAGTTTGGCACACTGCCGCTAGGTTATTTTAACAACAAGCAAACTGGCGCGATCAAGAAAGTAATGAATGAGGATGTGGAATCTCTGGAATTATTTATTGCTCACGGGTTTCCTAAGCTAGTTGGTATACTTGGTACTTTCCCTATTGTAGTAGGATATTTGTTCATCGTAGATTGGCGAATGACCTTAGCTGCGATCGCTGGTGTTCCCCTGGCAATCGGATCTCAGAAATTGGCATTTCGCGGCTCAAAAAAACTCGTGGAAGGCTACTACGATGCAATGGAGAAGATGAACAATTCAATAATTGAATATATCCAGGGAATGAGCGCAATCAAAGCTTTTTCTCAAACAACGGAATCTTTCAGTAAGTATAAAGAATCTGTACGAGAATACCATGACTACGAAGAACTATGGGCTAAAAAAAGCTTGTTGCCTTGGACTTTATTCACAGTTAGCGTAACTGCTAATATCATATTTATTATTCCTGTTGGTATTTACTTATTAAGTATTGATAGCATTTCCATACCAAAATTTATTTTATTTCTCCTTTTAGGAGTTGGTATTTGTGCTCCTTTATATAAATTTGTGGAATCATCTCACATATCCATACAACTCGACGAGAGTGCAAGAAGAATTAGCACTATTATGAACGAATCTTCTTTAGTTGAATCTAAAAACCATAATATGCCTAAAGATTTAACTATCGAATTTCGAGATGTTTATTTCGCTTATGAAAATAACGAAGTTCTTCATAATATCAGTTTTGTAATGCCACCCAAAAGCATCACCGCCCTAGTTGGCCCTTCTGGTTCAGGAAAAACAACCATTACTCGACTAATTGCTCGATTTTGGGATGTGAGTAAAGGGACAATTAGCATTGGTGGAATTAATATTAAAGATATTCAAACCGAATATCTCATGTCAAAAATCGCTTTTGTATTTCAAGGCATTAGTTTATTTAACGATACTATTTATAACAATATTTACATGGGAAATCTTCAAGCTAATTTTGAAGAAGTCGTAGCAGCATCGAAAGCTGCACAATGCCATGATTTTATTCAAGCATTACCAAATGGTTATGAAACTGTAATTGGGGAACGCGGTAGTCTCCTTAGCGGTGGGCAGCAGCAGCGAATTGCAATTGCACGCGCAATAATCAAAAATGCTCCTATTGTGATTTTAGATGAAGCCACGGCTTTTATCGATCCGGAAACTGAGGTGCAAATTCAATCAGCTATTAGTAATTTGGTTCAAGATAAAACCTTATTAATTATCGCTCATCGTTTATCAACAATTAGCGATGCAGATCAGATTATTGTAGTAAACAAAGGTCAAATTGTTGGCAAGGGGCGACATATAGATTTACTTAAAAGTAATAATTTGTATACCCAAATGTGGGATGCACATATTACTGCACAAAGTTGGGGTTTTTAGTTATTTCAAATTACTAAGTTTCTTTATTAAAAGTTTGAAAATGCTCAATAACTTATTTATTTTGCTTGGAGAAAGAAAACAAAGCCTGTTTAAGGGAACAGTTTTGTATGTAATTGCCTCAGCGTTTGCAGCTACACCTTATGCTTTCCTTTATTTCATCATTAATGATTTATATAATCAATCTATCAAAATAGAAAAAGTAGTTATTTGGTTAGGAATAATTGCTCTAAGTCTGCTATTACAAAGCATTTCCTTGTATGTGGCAAATTATATTACTTATCTAACTAGCTATCGCTTTGTTGAGGATTTACGTTTGCGTCTAGGGAACCATATTCGTAAGTTACCGATGGGATTCTTTATGCAAATCCAAGTAGGTGATTTGAACTCACTTGTTAGCGATGATATGACGAAGATAGAATCTATTCCTTCCTGGGTTTACCCTAAAATAGTCACTGCTATTGCTTTACCTACTTTTATCAGTACATTTCTTTTATTTGTTGATTGGCGTTTGACTTTGGCAACTCTTGCAGGTATTCCAATCGCTGTAATAATTTACGCAAGTAACCTCTCTTTACAAAAAGAACTCGCTCAATTACAAAAACACACTTTTGTGTCAGCTAACTCTCGAATAATTGAGTACATTCAAGGGTTAGCTACAATCAAAGCTTTTAATCAAACGGGAAGTAGATTTGAACAATTAGACAAAACGCTTGATGATTATAGGCGGGCTAATCTGGCTATAGTGACGCAATTAACAGTGCCTACCCTTGCATTTGCTTGTGTTTTGGACTTAGGTGTAACTGTTATCTTATTAGTTGGTGCATACTTACTGTTTAACGGTGAAATTACTACACCGACATTTTTATTATTTCTAATACTTAGCTTAAGATTATACGTACCAATGCACGATTTGGTGGAATTTTCTGGTGCTATCCGAATGATGGATACTGCGCTAGATAGAGTAACAGGTTTATTGAATACTAAACCACTATCCGAACCACTTGAATCAAAACAATTAGAGAGATTTGATATTGAGTTTAAAAATGTTGATTTCAGTTACGAAAATGCTCCCATACTGAAAAATATTAGTTTTAAAGTTTCTGAAAGAAGCGTTACCGCTTTAGTCGGTACTTCCGGTTCAGGTAAGACTACGATTACTAACTTAATTGCTCGTTTTTGGGATGTTAATGAGGGTGAAGTTTTAGTGGGAGGAGTGAATGTTAAAGATTTAAAAACAGATTATCTGTTGTCGCACATTAGCATGGTATTTCAGAATGTTTATCTGTTTAATGATACAATTTTGAATAACATCAAGTTTGGGAAAAAAGAGGCAACTAGGGAAGAAGTGATCGCATCTGCTAAAGCTGCCCAATGTCATGAATTTATCGAAAAACTAGCAGACGGTTACGATACTGTAATTGGTGAAGGCGGAGCAACTCTTTCAGCAGGTGAAAAACAGCGAATATCCATCGCTCGTGCTATTTTAAAAGATGCGCCAATTGTTCTGATGGACGAAGCTACGGCCTCTGTTGATCCAGAAAATGAAATTTTAATTCAAAAAGCAATTAACTCTCTGTTAAAGTCTAAAACTCTAATTTTGATTGCTCATAGACTTTCCACTATTACCCACGCTAGCCAAATCTTAGTGATTGATAAGGGTCAATTGCTGGAAAGTGGCAAGCACGACGAATTATTATCAAAAGGCGGAGTGTATGGACGGCTGTGGGATTCTCAGCAAAAAGCAAAAAGTTGGCGCGTCAGTTAGCGAGAATTGCAATCGTAATTGAGAATCAACTTTCTGTGCTTATACAAGCATAGGGTAGACACACCGGAGTTCCGCTTTTTGGATCGGCAAGGATGTGGGCGCGAACACCGAAAACTTGTTCCAGTAACACCGATGTCAGCACGTTTGTCGGTATCCCGTCAGCTACAATTTTTCCTTGCTTGAGTACCACCATCCGATTGGCATAACGAGCAGCTTGATTGAGGTCGTGCAACACTAGGATAATTGTCATGCCTCGCTCGCGATTCAGAAAGCGCAGCAGATCCAACACCTCTAGTTGATGTCCAATATCTAAAAAGGTAGTCGGTTCATCTAGCAACAGAATTGGTGTCGCCTGAGCTAGTGCCAAAGCAATCCAAGCTCGTTGCCGCTCACCACCTGATAAACTATCTAAGGAACGATAAGCAAATTCAGTCATTCCCGTTAGTGATAAAGCCTGAGAAATTGCCGAATGATCTTGGCGATGCAACATACCTAATGGCCCAGCATGAGGGAAACGACCTTGTTCTACCAATTCACCTACAGTTAGACTAGCTGGAACATTTGGTGCTTGCGGAAGAATTGCTAATTGTCGGGCAACAACTGTTGTAGACAAGCAGTTAATGTCTGTACCGTTAAGGTAAATTGCACCTTTAGTAGCTGACAGCAGACGCGCCAAAGTTTTCAGTAGCGTGGATTTTCCCGATCCATTCGGCCCCACCAAGGCGGTAATATTTCCTTGTTCAATCGTCAAGGAAAGATCAGCAATAATTGACCTGTCGCCGTAGCCAGCTTGAAGTCTATCTGCTTCTAATACAAACCTTTCTGGGGAACTCATCAAATTTTCCTTAAAACTAAATAAAGAAAGAAGGGCGCACCCAAAAGTGCTGTCACTGCCCCAACAGGTAATCCCGACCGCACACTTCCCACTTGGATTATCAGCGCCTGAGCCACTAAGTCAGCAGTTAATAGCAATAGGGTTGTCAGCAGGGCACTCAGGGGAAAAACTCGTCTGGCATCTAATCCTACCAACTGACGAGCAATATGGGGCCCAATTAATCCAATGAATCCCACCGCACCAACTACGGATACTGCGATTGCACTCATCATTGCCGCAACTAAAAATAGTCCCGCCCGCGCCTTTTCTACTGGTAAACCCAGTCCTACTGCCATATCATCCCCTAAATGTAGTACGTTGGCGATTCCTGCACTCGCTAATCCTAATGGCAAAGCTACCAGCGACCAAGGTAAAATCGCATTCCAGTGTACCCAAACTCGCCCGTTCAAGGAACCAATTAGCCACAACAAAATCATGCCCAGCGATTGTTGTTTGACAAGTAAAAACAGCGAAGTTAAGGATTGGAGGAAAGTGCTAACGATCACACCATTTAATATCAAATACAGGGGATTACTGTGATCGCGCTGGCGGCTGAGGGTGTAAACTAAGCCACTCGCAGCCAAACCGCCGACAAGGGCAATTAAGGGGAGGATCGATCCCAATTGCATTGCTTGGGGTGCAAACGTCAGCCAGAATACTACCAGCAATACTCCGCCAGATGTAGTTCCGGTTAAACCTGGTTCTGCCAAGGGATTTTGGGTAATCGATTGCAAAATGGCTCCAGCTAAACCTAGCATCGCTCCGCACAGTAAAGCAATTAACGCCCTTGGCAAACGTAAATCCCAAACAATCTGACGGTGAAGAACTTCTGCGGGTTGGTTAAAAAGTGCCGCCAAAACCTCCTTTGGCGTTAAGGCAACGCTGCCTAAACACAGGTGAAGTATCAATAATAGTAAGCAAGCGATCGCACTCAGCCCTAAAAGAACGTGGAAATACTTTACACTTAAGGGAAGCGATGGTGCAGTCATTATTTACTTTTTCCCAATTTGTCGCCGTAGCAGCAGCAATAAGGCTGGGGCACCTAAAATTGTCGTCCAAATTCCGACTGGAAGTTCCTGGGGTGCCAATATTTCTCTAGCCACCAAATCTGCGCCAACTAATAACACTGCCCCCAAAAGTCCGGCAACGAGCAACACTTGCCGCGCATCTGTTGTTCCCAGGATGTACCGTGATATATGCGGAGCCAACAATGCAATGTAACTGATTTGACCGCAGGCAGCAACAACCGCCGCTACCAGTCCCACACTCAACAGCCCAATCAGTATCCGTGCTTGGAAGACTTTTAATCCTAAACCCTCAGCAACTTCATCTCCTAGTTGCAGCAGGTTGAGCATCCGCGCAGACAATAAAGCTAGGGGTATACCCACCAGTACCCAAGGCAACACCAATTGCACATAATCCCAAGTACGGGCTGCAAGGCTACCCAGTAAAAATAGAAACAGCAAGCTAACGGCTTCTGGTGTTCCTAAACTAATAATTGCAATTACCAAAGCGTTCAGCAGTGCGGTAATGGCTGCCCCAATCAGCACTAGGCGTAGGGGGTCAGTAATGCGACGAGACGCTAATAAAACAACTCCACCACCCAGTAAACCTCCTGCTAAGGCTAAAGGGGGGTGCAGTTCCATCGCTACCGGAAGCTTCAATACGATAATTGCCGCCATTACCGCTGCTGCCCCGGAAGATATACCTAGCAACTCTGGCCCTGCCAGGGGATTACGTAGCGAATCCTGTAGTAAAACTCCCGCTAGTGCCAGTGACGCTCCTGTTAACATACCTAAAACTAGGCGAGGCAAGCGCAACTCTATCACCACTAACTGAGTAATGCGTTCGCCACTACCTCCAACCAGAATCTCCCACAACTGCCCAAGTGACAGACGCGGCGTACCCAGCAGTAGCGCCAGTAGTCCAATAATTAATAGTAATAGACAAAGTGCGATCGCTACTTTCCACACTCGATAAGAACGCGTTGGCGTTTTAGCGTTCATGGCAATGGCTCCGGGAATACTTCTGGGTAGAGTTTGGGCATTGCTTCATCTAGGACTAAACTGAGCGACTGTAATCCGTGAGTATTCCAGATCACAGGATCTTCTACCTCGTAAACTCTTTTGTTTTTAACTGCCTTGAGTTCTTTCCATAAAGGGTGTTTTTCAAGTTGCTCTTTTGAATTAGGAATTAACATGAAAATTACATCTGGGTCATTTTTAATTATCTGCTCTAAAGAGTATTGAATATAGGTGCTAAGTGGCCCTTCTGCTTGCGACGACTCGCCCCAAGGACATTTCGCCACTTCTGCCAAAGTAGAGCATTCTATTGCTTTTTTAGTTTGAACATAAAAGTTTGTGCCATCACCATTGATTAAGATTACCGTTTGATTATTTGGTGACTTTGCTTGATAAGCAGCTAGCTTACCGCGAAACTTTTCTGCTGCCGCCTTTGCCTGTTGGCTGCGTTCCGTCAATTCACCAATTTTTTCGACATTTTTTATTAACGCCGTATAATGATACGGATACATTAAATACAATGGGACAATTGATTTTAAAGCACCGCGTAATCCGTCATGAATTCCTGCCGACCCTATTACTAAATCTGGTTTTACTTTAGCAATATCCTCCAAGTTTGGCTCATACCAAGAGCCACCAATACGAATGAATTTACTGTTACCTTGCTCCTGAAAATATTTTTGCTCAACAGATTCATCATGGACTAGGAGTGCAACTGGCTCTAAACCAATTGAGTTTAAAACATCAATACAAAAAGTGTCTAGACAAACTATGCGTTTAGGTATAGCATTTACACTAACTTTTGTACCAGTTTGGTCAAGTACTGCTAATTTCTCAATTGTATTTGTTTCTAGTGTTTTCTTAATTTGTGGCTCATTTCCAGACGTATTTGTACCTCTACACGCCATTAGTAAAGTTAGTAGCAATAACAGTGGCACAACTTTGGCTTGCCCTTTAAATTTATTGAAATTACTCTGGATAGCTGAACTCCGAAACATACTTGCAAACGCAGTTATTTATTAAATTTTATGTGAAAAATTTTATATCCTTTTCTCAGAGAAGGAATATATCTGTAAAACCGATACCAACGCCAACGGCTACCGTATTTATCATAATAATACCATTCATTAATAAATTTAATATCCTTATCCCACTGCTCTAAATCTTTACCCGTTTTAATCCCCCATTTGAAAAACACATCTGTCTTAGAAACAACTGGGTGTTTTTGAGTATTTTTAGCTTGTGATGGGCCGATAGCTTCTATCAGCATCTCCGAACCAGGAAAGTTATTTTTAATTGTTGTAATAATTTCTTTTACTTCAGACTCTTCAAAATAAAACAGCAACCCTTCGGCAATAAATAAAATCGGTGAAGCCGCGAACGGCTTAATTTCATCTATCCAGGAAAAGTCCAGAAGAGAATAAACCAAATATCGATGGCATTCTGTTTCAGTAAAGACTTTTCCCCAAAGTTGCTTAACTGGTTCTAAATCTAACTCAAACCACTTTACAAAACCATTATCTACGCGGAAGAATCTTGTACATAAACCCGCACCAAGATTTACAACTACTCCAGTAGGATTTTGTTTTAAAAAATTGCTAGTCTCTCGGTCTAAAATTTCTGTTCTAATAGCAATTCCAACTTGAGTTGACCAAATAGTTTTTGAAAATTGGGAAAAATCGGGATTTAACTGGTCGATAATTTCTCTAGATTTTTCGTCTCTAATAATCGCGTCATCTCTTTGAGTTTCCAAAAACCTAGCGTAAAGTGGTATTAAAAGCGTTTGTGAAACTCCATTTAGTGTTTCCATAGGTGACTTTTTCTTAAAATGAATAAGTATTCAGGCATAATATATAACTTGAAGCCTATAACTTATGCCTACTGAAAGTAAACTTTCTCTTTTCATCATAAAATTTTAACCCATTATACAAATACCTTGCTATTAAAGACAAAGCAAAATTCTTTATAATTTATTTATTATTCTTTATAAGCTTTTATATGCACAGTTTGGAACGTTTCCATCTACCTGAAGTAGTAAATTATTTCACTTTGTTTGATATGTAGAAAAAACTTAAATTTTCACTTATTCCTATAAAAAATTTAAGTAGAAGGCAGCTATGCTGAAGGCAGAAGGTTTATCCTATATAGTTTCTGGGCATAAGCATTTTACATTGAATTATGCCTACTTAACTTATCTATAGTTAAAAGTTTGGCTTTTTCTACGAACTTTTAAGTGATATAAGCTTGACCTCTTTTAAATAATTTGGATTATAATACCAACATTTTTTAAAATTTATATCCCCCTATAGGGCATATAAATCTACTATAAATCGCTATAAATTTGGTAGTTTAGAGTAGTAAAACCATAAATAATACCATTTCACATTTGAGAAATGCAATCAATTATATAAAGTAATACAAAAACATTTACAGTAGTTTAGATTTAATCAAATATCGCCTAAATATAATTAAAAAATGTTATTAATAGTTTAATAATTTATAGTAAAAATTAATTTAAAAAATTAATTTTAACCCGAAAATATTTAGTGAAAAAGCCATAGAGAAAGATGTTGGGAAGGAATGCTTTGGCTGGGAAGTAAAAAAATACATTAATATTATTTAGTTTAGGACTTGTAAATTCCAAGACAAGTGATATGGTGTTATTATGACTTTAGCTAACAGCAAGCCAAACCTCATAATCAGGAAAGAAGTATGCCGATTCCAATTAAGAATGAAGCAATTTCCAACTTGCTGCAAAAAATCAACGCGAGGGATCGTCCAAATAAGTTTTTGGATTTTTTAAGTTTTTTTAGTTAAAAAACGTCTAGTAATATCTCAATATTAAGTTTTTAGGTAATGTTTACACTACTGCTATAAAGACATTTTCAATACCATAAATCTAAAAAGTTCGACTTTTGAGTAATCAATACCTAGTGGCTAAATAAGAGTAATTCCTAACTGGATTACTTTTTTATAATAATCCAAATTTACATAATACAGCGCTTATATACTCTGTTCAGACAAAAATCAATTTAACTTGAAACTTTTCTCATAATGGAACTAGAAGAGCGGCAAATTTTGCTGGAGTCTTATCTGCAAACGCAGGTGGCTAAAATGCTAAAAATTTCTCCATCTCAAGTGGATCTTCAGCAACCTTTAAAGTGTTTAGGACTAGGCTCCTTGAGCATCATCGAGCTAAAAAGTTGCATTGAGGCTGACCTTGCAATCATTGTCTCTCTCGCTGAATTTTCACCAGATTCTAACCTCGCCCAGCTAGCAATGCACCTACTTAAACAGCAGAATAACATTGAAGTTAATTACCCAAAATTGTGTATTCATCACCTATTTGAGGCTCAGGTAGAGCGGACACCGGAAGCTGTTGCGGTCATCTTTGAAAACGTAGAGACAAAGGATATCGCGTTCTTGTCCTATCGAGAGTTGAATAAATACGCTAATCAACTAGCATACTATTTGCAAGGGCAGGGAGTAGGGCCAGAAACACTTGTTGGCATCTGCGTAGAGCGATCTCTAGAGATGATTGTCGGACTGTTGGGTATTCTCAAAGCGGGTGGAGTTTACATACCTCTAGATCCAACATATCCAAAGGAACGTTTGACTTTGATGTTGGAAGATGCCTGTGTACCAATATTGCTGACTCAAGCGCAGCTAGTGGCAAAAATCCCTACACATAAAGCTCAGGTAGTGTGTCTGGACTTAAATCGCGGCGTTATGGCACATGAGAGCCACGAAAACCCTGTCAGTGCAGTTAGTTCAGAAAACTTAGCTTATACGATCTATACTTCAGGCTCCACAGGTAAACCCAAGGGAGTAATGGTAACGCATAACAACTTAGTTTATTCAACTGTTGCTCGTACTTCCTATTACCAAGAACCCGTTAAAAACTTTTTGTTGGTTTCATCTTTTGCTTTTGATAGTTCAGTTGCAGTTATCTTCTGGACGCTCTGCTGTGGAGGAACTCTTATACTTCCTCAAGAGGGTTTACACAAAGACATCTTGCAGTTAATAAAGCTAATATCTCAATATCAAATAACCCATTGGTTAAGCGTTCCTTCTCTCTACAAAGCCTTACTAACTCATGGGTCGTCACAGCAGCTTGTTTCGCTGCGTACTGTCATTGTTGCCGGAGAGTCTTGTTCGAGAGAATTAGTTGATCGCCATTATCAAATACTTCCACGGACAACTTTATTTAACGAATATGGGCCGACAGAGGCAACTGTTTGGAGTAGTGTATATCATTGTCAAAGCGATGAGTTGAGGAATTCAATTCCTATCGGTCGTGCGATCGCCAATACTCAAATTTATCTACTAGATGAGCAGTTAAATCCTGTGCCTGTTGGAGTACCGGGTGAACTATACATAGGTGGAGCAGGTGTAGCTAGAGGCTACCTGAAAAGACCAGACTTAACCGCCCAGAAGTTCATATCTGACCCCTTTGAGAATTCTAAATTTAATTGCCTCTATAAAACTGGAGATTTAGCGCAATATCTTCCAGATGGCAATATTGAGTTTTTAGGTCGCATCGACCAGCAAGTAAAGATACGCGGTTTTCGGATTGAAGTAGGGGAAATTGAAGCTATTCTCGCACAACATCCCTACGTGCAAGAAGTGGTAGTTTTACCTCAAAAGGATGTCTTTGGCGAACAACGTTTGGTGGCTTATTTAGTATCATCTGAGCTTAGTATCAGTGAATTGCGTTACTTTTTGAGCCAAAAGTTACCTGAACACATGATGCCTTCAGCTTTTGTATTCCTTGAGACACTGCCTTTAACTCCCAACGGTAAGGTTGATCGCCTTGCATTGCCTGTTCCCGATTTTACGCGATCGCATTTGGCGAAAGCTTTCATAGCACCTCGTTCTGAGCCAGAGAAAGTATTAGCTGAAATTTGGGCAAAAGTTCTCGGTATTGAACGGGTTGGTATTCACGATAATTTCTTTGAGTTAGGAGGACACTCGCTACTAGCGACGGAATTGCTAATCCGGGTATATGATGCCTTCAGTGTGGAACTAACTTTGCAACGCCTATTGGAATTATCCACCGTTAGTAGTTTGGCAGCTTGGATTGAGCAAAATGCAGTTCAGCAGAAAATTGTCAGTACAGTATTTGCGATCGCTTCTCATGAAAACCAACGATATCAACCTTTCCCACTCACTGATGTTCAACAAGCTTACTGGCTAGGTCGCAGTCAGATGTTTGAATTGGGCAACGTAGCAGCTCACTTTTATTTAGAGACAGAATGCATTGATTTAGACTTGGAACGCTACAACAAAGCTTGGCAGCAATTAATCGAACGTCATGAAATGCTGCGAGCGATCGTCCTAGCTTCTGGAGAACAGAAGATATTGGCTTCTGTGCCATCTTATGAAATTCAAGTGTTGGATCTGCGTAGGGAACTTCCAGAGGTAGTTGCTTCTAATTTAGAAACTATTCGCCAAAAGATGTCGCATCAACTATTTGCAACTGACACTTGGCCCTTGTTTGAAATTCGCGCTTCTGTTTTAGACAATCGGCGCATTCGACTGCACATCAGCTTTGATTTGTTGATTGGCGACTACTGGAGTTTTCAAATTCTTGGCAAAGAACTTTCTGAACTTTATCAAAATCTCGATACTTCCTTGCCTCCACTATCTGTATCATTTCGAGATTACGTTTATACCTGTCTGGCGCTGCAAAATTCCTTGCAGTATCAACGTTCCAAAGAGTATTGGCTCAACAGATTACCATCTTTACCACCCGCACCCGAATTACCTCTACAGAAACATTCCAGTGCGATCGCTCATCCTCGGTTTGTACGCCAGAGTGCAAAGTTAGAACCAGAAATTTGGCAACAACTTAAAACCCGCGCTTCTCAAATGGGCTTAACTCCTTCAGGAGTACTTTTAGCAGCCTTTGCTGAAATTTTAACTATTTGGAGTAAAAATCCTCGGTTTACAATTAATCTTACTTTATTTAATCGTCTACCACTGCATCTGCAAATCAACGAAATTGTTGGCGACTTCACTACATTAAGCTTACTGACTGTAGACAACTCTAACCCTAATTCGTTTGAAATTCGCGCCCAGCGAATACAACAGCAACTTTGGTCAGATTTAGACCATCGCTACTTTGATGGAGTTCAAGTATTGCGGGAATTAACACGTACCCAAAGATGGGAATCAAAAGCGTTAATGCCAGTTGTATTTACCAGTACACTGTCTCTACCAACAACCAGTACAGATGTTGATCCATTAGCAATATTTGGAAAGGTAGTTCACAGCATCACCCAGACACCTCAAGTTTGGCTAGATCATCAAGTTTATGAGGAAGCTGGAACTTTAATGTTTAATTGGGATGCTGTTGAAGAAATCTTCCCAGATGGCCTTCTCGATGATATGTTTGCGGCTTACTGCAATCTTTTGCAGCGTTTGGCAACTGATGAGTTAGCGTGGGTAGAAACCAGAAGGCAACTGTTACCAAATGCCCAAATTGAGCTTTTTGAATCTATCAACGCTACAACAACATCCATATCAAATCAACTGCTACACAGCTTATTTGAAACTCAGGTTAAACAGCGTTCCCATCATTTAGCTATTGTTGCACCCGATCGCACTTTCACCTATCAAGAGTTATTTGCATACTCGAATGCACTAGGTTATCGTTTACGACAATTAGGCGTACAACCTAATACTTTGGTAGCCATTGTCATGGAAAAAGGATGGGAGCAAGTAGTAGCTGCTTTAAGTATTTTAGCTTCTGGCGCCGCCTACGTACCCATCGAGCCAGCATTACCGAATGAGCGGTTGACGCATTTACTAGAACAAGCAGAAGTAAGCTTAGTTTTAACCCAATTTAAACTGAATCAAACTTTAGAATGGCCTGCTTTTGTACAAAGAATTTGTGTAGACATCGAAGAACCACTATCTGAAAATCACCAACCTTTGCATCCGGTACAGCAAAGCGAAGACTTAGCATATATTATTTACACTTCTGGTTCTACGGGTTTGCCCAAAGGGGTAATGATAGACCATCGCGGTGCAGTTAATACTATCCTGGATATTAATCAACGCTTCGGTGTTAATCCATGCGATCGCGTCTTGGCGCTTTCTTCTCTGAGTTTCGACTTGTCAGTTTACGACATTTTCGGCACTTTAGCTGCTGGGGCAACAATTGTCATTCCTAAAACAGATGCTTCTAAAGATCCCTCAATCTGGTGGAATTTGATTGAAAAACACCGGGTGACAATTTGGAATTCAGTACCCGCTTTAATGCAGATGTTGGTGGAATATGCTTCAAAACGTGTCTCAGTTTTGGATTGTTTGCGTTTAGTTTTACTAAGTGGGGATTGGGTGCCATTAACTTTACCCGCTCAAATTAAAGCTATAGCTAAAAACGTTCAAGTTATTAGTTTAGGAGGTGCTACCGAAGCATCAATTTGGTCAATTCTCTACCCCATAGAAAATGTAGATCCGTCTTGGAAAAATATCCCTTACGGGCGACCAATGCTTAACCAACAATTCTACGCACTTAACGAATCTTTAGAACCTTGCCCTGTGTGGATACCAGGACAATTATACATCGGAGGAATTGGTTTAGCTAAAGGCTATTGGCGGGATGAAGAAAAGACTGCTACTAGCTTCATCACTCATCCAGTAATTAAAGCAAAACTTTACCGTACTGGTGACCTCGGTTACTACTTACCAAATGGCAATATTTCATTCATTGGGCGAGAAGATTATCAGGTAAAAATTGGTGGATATCGCATTGAATTAAAAGAAATTGAAGCTGCTTTGATGCAACATCCGGCGATACATCAAGCTGTTGTCGCGGCAGTTGGCGAACAACAAAATAAGCAACTAGTAGCTTATGTACTTCCAGATCGAGAACAAGAATCCACACTTTTTGAAGTGGAAGATACTAATTTTTCAGAGGTACAACAAATCTGGAAATCTCTGGTAAATTCAGGCTATCAACAAGCTGAAAAAGAACCAGAAGGAGTAGATCTCCAAAATTTATCAGCTTTTTTGCAAGCTATAGAGCGTTTGAGTACTGCCTATATGCGTTTTACCTTAACCAGTTTGGGCGTTTATATCCATCCCCAAGAAAAGCATTCCCTAGATAGTTTAATAAATCAATTCCAGATTCAACCTCACTACCGAAAACTATTAGGGCAGTGGTTATGCGTCCTGGAAAAAGAAGGGCTATTGCAGAGAGAAGAACGAGATACTTTCGTCAACCATATTTCTTTAGAAACAGATTCTTTAAATATTATTTGGAATCAGGTCAAACAATATGCTGATTCGATCCCTCAAGGGCAAAATTTTCTGAATTATCTCAAGCGCCATCTTGATAATAATTTGGGGCTACTAAAAGGACAAATAGACCCGCTAGATTTATTATTTCCTGAAGGTGGTTTAGATACAGTAGAAAGTTTGTATCAATCCTTTCCTACTGCTGCTTATTTCAATAGCCTTGCCAGGGAAGTAATGAAATCTTTGGTAAAAACATGGCCTTTAGAAAAGCCATTAAGGATTTTGGAAATTGGAGCAGGTATAGGTGGCACAACCGCATCGTTGTTGTCAGTTTTACCAGGCGATCGCACCGTTTACACTTATACTGATATTTCTGCATTTTTCAGTAATTTAGCTAAGGAAAAATTCAGAGAATATTCCTTTGTTGAATACAAGCGGTTAGATATTGATCAAAATCCCCAAGAACAAGGCTATCAATTGCAAAGTTTTGATGTAATTGTAGCTGCCAATGTTTTGCACGTTGCTCGCAACTTAAAAACAACTTTATCCTATGTTCGCTCTCTTTTAGCTCCTCAAGGTTTCCTTTTATTGATTGAGTTAACAGAGTATAGTCGTTCAGCCATGACTACTATGGGTTTTGTCAAAGGCTTTAGCAGTTATGAAGATGAAAGAACCCAAGAAAACTTACCTACTTTATCAGTAAAGCAATGGCAAAGTATTTTACAATTGAACGCCTTTGAAGACTTTGTTGCTTTCCCACAATCCGGCTCCCCTTGTGATTTGTTTGGACAACATTTAATAATTGCTAAACAACCTTTTACTAAAAAGCAATTTAAGCAAGATGAATTGCGGAATTTTCTTAAGAAAAAGCTACCTGAGTATATGGTTCCTTCTGCCTATATATCTCTTGAAACTTTACCCCTAAACTCTAACGGAAAGATAGATAGGCAAGCTCTTAATAAACTCAGTCCAATCAAATTAAATCCAAACAAACCTTTGGTAGCTCCCCAAAATACACTAGAGCAAATAATTGCTAGTATTTGGACTCAAATACTTAATTTAGAAGGTGCTGTAGATATTCACTTTAACTTTTTCGAGTTGGGCGGAAATTCTTTAAAGGCAATTCAAGCTTATACCAAGTTGCAAGAAAAACTGGGAACAGAATTTCCAGTAGTCACAATGTTTGAACATCCGACAATCAGTGCTTTAGCACAAGCTTTAAGCCAAAAAGAAACGAAAAATATTGTTTTTAAAGAAGGTTATGACCGAGGGCAAAAGCGAAAAGAAGCCGCTTTACAAAAACAACGAAGTGGCAATAAGAAGTTGAGTAGTATTTAGCGTAACTTTTAGAAAACCTCTGCGTACCTGTACGCTAATATTTGTATACCTGTACGTTAAAAAAGTACAGCTTCACAAATAGTTTTAAACGCAAAGGATCGCAGAGGTTCACGCAGAGGAGCGCGGAGGTTTAAGGAAAGCTTTGTGTTTATTGGAGGAAAGCCGTGATGAATCAAGAAGAAATGGATTTGACCGGAATAGCTATTATTGGGATGGCAGGCCGTTTTCCTAAAGCTAAAGATATTGAAACATTTTGGCATAACCTAAAAAATGGCATTGAATCAATTTCGGTTTTTTCTTCTGAGGAAATGGAGGAAAATATAGACCCCGCCATTGTAAAAAATCCTCAATTTGTTAAAGCAGGATATGTCCTAGAAGATGTAGATTTATTCGATGCTCAATTCTTTAGGATGACTCCTAAAGAAGCTGAAATTATAGATCCCCAACAGCGAATATTTTTAGAGTGTGCTTGGGAAGCTTTGGAAAATGCTGGCTATACTCCTGAAAATTATCAAGGAGCAATCGGTGTTTATGCTGGTTCAGGGATTAACACTTATTCACTATTAAACTTGGGATCGCAATGGAAACTAGGAAAACCTTCAGAATTTGTTGAAGTTTTGATTGGTAACGATAAAGATTATCTAGCTACCCGTGTTTCTTACAAATTAAACCTTAACGGGCCTAGTATTTGCGTTCAAACTGCCTGTTCTACTTCATTAGTTGCTGTAAACTTGGCTTGTCAAAGCTTATTAGATTATCAATGCGATATGGCTTTGGCTGGTGGAGTTTCGATTAAAGTTCCGCAAAAACTCGGTTATCTTTATCAAGAAGGAGGAGCTGTTTCCCCAGACGGACATTGCCGCGCATTTGATGCTAAAGCACAAGGAACTGTTGGCGGTAATGGATTGGGAATTGTCGTTTTGAAGCGATTGGAAGATGCTCTTGCAGATGGTGATTGCATTCATGCAGTAATCAAAGGTTCTGCTATCAATAATGACGGTTCTTCTAAAGTTGGATACACAGCACCCAGCGTTGACGGACAGGCAAAAGCGATCGCAGAAGCTTTGTCTGTAGCAGGAATAGAACCCGAAACTATTAGCTATGTTGAAGCTCATGGAACCGGAACTCCTTTAGGAGATCCAATTGAAATTGCTGCTCTTTCTAAAGTTTTTCCTACTAATGCTAATCAGAAACCATACTGTGCTATCGGTTCTGTCAAAACTAATATCGGACATTTAGATGCGGCTGCTGGTATCGCTGGTTTAATTAAAACTGTTTTATCTCTCAAACACAAATTACTACCACCTAGCCTGCATTTCCAGAAGCCAAATCCTCAAATAAATTTCGCAAATAGCCCATTTTACGTCAACACTTCTCTATCTGAATGGAAGGCAAACGGTACTCCCCGTCGTGCAGGTATTAGTTCCTTTGGCTTTGGGGGAACTAACACGCATATAGTTTTAGAGGAAGCGCCCTCTTTAAGAGAGCAGGGGAGCAGGGGAGCAGGACAGCAGGGGAGAAAATCTCAGTTGTTGCTACTTTCGGCTAAAACTGATTCGGCTTTAGAAACTGCTACTAAGAATTTGGCTCAACATCTTAGACAGCATCCTGATATTAATCTTGCCGATGTAGCTTACACATTACAAGTGGGGCGCAGCGTTTTCAATTATCGCCGGATGTTGGTGTGCCAAAACGTTGAATATGCCGTAAATGCATTGGAAAATTTAAATTTGCAGCAATCCCATCATTTGCAAAAGCCAAGCGAAAGACCAATTGTATTTATGCTTCCTGGTCAAGGAACACAATATGTAAATATGGCGCGGGAACTCTACGAAACTGAGCCAACTTTTCGAGAGGAAATCGATCGCTGCTGTCAACTGCTACAACCTCATCTGAATTTAGATTTGCGACAAGTGCTGTATCCAAATGAATCAAATATGGATAAGGCAACGCAGCAACTAAAACAGACGGCAATTGCACAACCAGCATTATTTGTCATTGAATACGCTTTAGCTAAATTGTGGACGTCGTGGGGAGTGCAACCTCAAGCTGTGATCGGTCACAGCATTGGAGAATATGTAGCTGCTTGTCTCGCTGGTGTCTTTTGTTTGGAAGATGCCTTGGCATTGGTAGCAGCTAGAGGAAAAATGATGCAGCAATTGCCTCCTGGTTTGATGCTTTCTGTTTCCTTGTCAGCAGCAGAAGTGCAACCTTTCTTAAAAGAAGGAATTTCCTTAGCAGCAATAAACGCACCATCTCGATGTGTTGTTTCTGGTGCAGTAGAAGCGATCGCCCAATTAGAAGATGAGTTGGCAACGAGAAGTGTAGAATTCAGCCGCTTGCATACTTCCCATGCTTTTCATTCTTCTATGATGGATTTTATTTTAGATCCATTCACCGAACTGGTAAAAAAAGTTAAGCTGAACCACCCTCAAATTCCCTTTTTATCCAATCTTACAGGCACTTGGATATTAGCAACAGAAGCAGCAAGCCCCAGCTATTGGGCGAAACATTTGCGCTGCACAGTCCAGTTTTCTTCTGGAATACAAGAGTTGTTAAAAGACCCTAAACAAATTTTATTAGAACTTGGCCCTGGGCGAACATTAAGCAGTTTAACAAAACAGCATCTCGAACAAGAACCGAGCCAAATTGTGCTTTCCTCGTTACGACATCCTCAAGAAGAACAGTCAGATATAGCCTTTTTATTAGATACATTAGGCAAACTCTGGCTTGAGGGTAAGCTGATAGATTGGTCGAAATTTTATGCTAACGAAAAACGTCATCGCCTACCCTTACCAACTTACCCATTTGAACGTCAGCGTTATTGGATTGAACCGAAAAAATTATCTGAAGCTGAAACTAATCGCTCAGTATCATTAAGCAAAAAGCCTGACATCGCCGACTGGTTTTACATCCCATCGTGGAAACGTTCCATTGCACCTCTATTTCAACCGGGAAAATTAGAAAGCGTAAAACGTTGTTGGTTGATGTTTGTGGATGAATGCGGTTTGGGAGAGCAAATCGCCCAACTTTTGGCGCAAGAAAAGCAGACTGTCATTAAAGTGATGATTGGGGAGGAGTTTCGCAAAGTTGATGATGGTGTGTATATTATCAATCCACGATCACGCCAAGACTACGATAGTTTACTAAAAGAACTTTGTATTTTAAGAAAAATTCCCCAAATAGTTACCCACCTATGGAGTATTCAACCACATCAGCAGAAACAATCTAAAATTGAATTTTTTGAAAGCTCTCAGGAACTTGGTTTTTACAGCCTACTTTATTTTGTACAAGCATTTAAAGATAGAAATCTTACCGATTCTTTGCAAATCCAAGTCGTATCGGCGAATATGCAAGGAGTGACAGAAGAAGAAGTACTTTCTCCAGAAAAGGCGACTTTATTAGGCCCGTGTAAAGTTATTCCTCAAGAATATACCAATATAACTTGCCGCAGCATTGATATTGTGCTTCCTGAAATCAAAACTTCCCAGGAAAATAAGCTAGTCAAGCAACTTATAGCCGAATTTACAGCAGCGCAGTCTGACTTAGTTGTTGCTTACCGGGGAAATCATCGATGGGTGCAAATTTTTGAACCAATCCGACTGGATGATACTGGGAGCAAAACAAGGCTGCGCCAAGATGGAGTATATCTCATCACAGGTGGGCTAGGAGGTCTTGGTTTGGTACTTGCTGAACATCTAGCAAAAACCGTGCAAGCTAAACTAATATTAGTTGGGCGATCGCCTTTTCCCAAAAAAGACGAGTGGAAAAAATGGCTGGAAACTCACCATTCTCAGGATGAAATCAGCCGCAAGATTCAGAAATTGCAAGCACTTGAAAAATTAGGTGCCGAAGTTTTGGTGAAGAACGCAGATGTGGGCGATCGCAGCCAAATGCAAGCAGTCATTACCCAGACATACGAACAATTTGGTTTGCTTCACGGAGTCATCCATGCCGCAGGCATTGTCAGAGAAAAGTCATTTCGCTCTATCCAAGAAACAGATAAAACCGAGTGCGAACAACAGTTTCAAGCGAAGGGACGCGGATTAATAGTATTAGAACAAGAATTGCAAGGAAGAGAACTTGATTTTTGTCTGTTGGTATCTTCCCTATCATCTGTTTTAGGAGGATTAGGTTGTATAGCCTACTCTGCCGCCAACATATTCATTGATGCTTTTGCTTATAAGTGTAATCAAACCCACTCTTTCTCTTGGTTGAATGTAAATTGGGACAACTGGCGATTTAAAGAAGAAAAACCAACAACTATAGGTTTAGGGGCAGGTATGGTTGAATTAACCATGACACTTGTAGAAGGGGTGGAAGTTTTACAACGTATTTTAGCCATAAATGCACCGGCTCAAATTGTCATTTCTACAGGAGATTTAAAAGCTAGGATTGACCAATGGATTAACTTTAAACCTTTACAACAAGTCAAAGATTCCCAAGAAGTAAATTCATCGTCGAGCCATCCTAGACCGAGTTTATCAAATTCCTACATTGCTCCGAGAAATGAGGTTGAAGAAACTGTTACTGAAATTTGGGAAAAATTGCTCGGTATCAAACAAATAGGCATATATGACAATTTTTTTGAACTAGGGGGAGACTCTTTGCTTGCGTTGCCGTTAGTTTCTAGGTTGCGTGATACCTTCCAGGTAGAACTACCTCTTCGCACTCTTTTTAAAGCAACTAATATCGCAGATTTGTCGCAGGTCATTATTACTAATGAACCAAAGCCAGGACAAACCGAAAAGGTTGCTAAAGCTTTAAAAAGGCTCAAGAATATGTCTGCTCAAGACATCAAACAGACGCTTCAAGAAAGGAAAAGGGGAGCTAGAGTTTAATGAATATCAAAACCTTTGCAGACGGAAATGAACTTTCTACCGAAGAGCGTGAGCTTCTCGCATATTTACTTGCAGAAGAAGGAATAGAACTTTCGCAAACCCAATCACTTCCTCCCATAATATCTGCTCCAGAAAAACGGCACCAACCTTTCCCACTTACTAACATTCAACAAGCTTATTGGATCGGTCGTAGTGAAACGCTGGAATTGGGCAATGTAGCAGCTCATGCTTACTGGGAAATTGAAAGCGCTGATTTAGATTTAGAAAGATATGAAAAAGCTTGGCAGCGGTTAATCGAACGTCACGAAATGCTGCGAACGATTGTCTTACCTTCTGGAGAACAGCAAATTCTGGACTCTGTACCACCTTATCAAATTCAAGTGTTGGATCTGTGCCAAGAAAGCCCAAATGTAAGAGCTTCCCGATTGTCAGCGACTCGTCAGGAAATGTCTCATCAAATAATGCTAACTGATTGCTGGCCTTTATTTGACATTCGTGTTTCTGTATTAAATGAACGGTGTATTCGGCAACATATCAGCTTCGACTTGTTAATTGGCGATGACTGGAGTCTGCAAGTTTTATTACAAGAACTTTGGGAATTCTACCAAGATGCCGATGCTCCTCTAGGTGCGATCGCGGTATCGTTCCGAGATTATGTTCTCGCTTGTGTCGCACTGCAAGGTTCTTGTGAGTTTGAGCGATCGCGGGATTATTGGCTGAGGCGAATTCCTACCCTTCCACCCGCACCCGAATTACCTTTGGCTAAACATCCCAGCTTGGTACATTCCCCTCGGTTCGTGCGTCGGAGTGCAACCCTACAACCAGAAATCTGGCAACAACTGAAAACACGAGCCAATCAGGTCGGTTTAACGCCATCAGGAGTTCTATTAGCTGCCTTTGCCGAAGTTCTGAATGTCTGGAGCAAATTTCCTCAGTTTACCATCAACCTAACGCTATTTAATCGCCTACCCCTGCATCCTGAAGTCAACAAAATTGTTGGTGATTTCACGACATTAAGCTTACTTGCTGTAGACAACTCAACTTTAGACTCCTTTGTAACCCATGCTCGAAACATACAAGAGCAACTTTGGTCAGATTTAGATCATCGCTATTTTGACGGAGTGCAGGTGTTGCGAGAATTGGCTTGCATCCAAGATAAGGAATCAAAAGCTTTGATGCCAGTCGTATTTACCAGCACCCTTACCTTAACAGAAGCTGGACAGAATACTGACCCATTTGCCCCATTTGGCTCGGTAGTTTACAGCATCACCCAAACACCCCAAGTTTGGCTAGACCATCAAGTTTATGAGGAAGAAGAGACTTTAGTTTGTAACTGGGATGCTGTCGAGGAACTTTTTCCTGGTGGGCTTCTAGATGATATGTTTGAAGCTTACTATGGTTTTCTGTTTCGTTTGGCTAATGATGAATCAGCTTGGTTGGAAACTAGACGGCAACTGTTACCAAATAGTCAACTAGAGCTTTTCGCTGCCATCAACGCTACAACAGCACCAGCACCAAATTCGCTGCTGCACACTTTATTTGAGTCTCAGGTAAAACAGCATCCCCATCATGCCGCCATTATTGCACTAAACCGCACCCTAACTTACCAAGAGTTGCATAGCCTTTCACAAGCATTAGGACATCGACTGCGGCATTTGGGTGCAAAGCCAAACACTCTGGTGGCTGTAGTTATGGAGAAAGGATGGGAGCAGGTGGTAGCTGTTTTGGGCATCTTAGTTGCTGGTGCGGCTTACATACCAATCGATCCCGGACTGCCGATTCAACGGCGATCGCATCTGCTAGAACAGGCAGAAGTACAACTAATTCTTACCCAATCAAAACTCAATCAAACCTTAGAGTGGCCTGCGGGAGTCTGCTGCATTTGTGTGGATACAGAAGAATTGGTATTGCAAAAGAACGATCTAGCTTTGCATCCAGTGCAGCAAAGCGAAGATTTAGCCTATGTTATCTACACTTCTGGTTCTACCGGGATGCCTAAAGGAGTAATGATAGACCATCGCGGAGCAGTTAACACCATCCTCGATATCAATAAACGTTTTGATGTTAACTCATCTGACCGAGTATTCGCGCTTTCTTCTCTGAGTTTTGACTTGTCAGTTTACGACATTTTCGGCACTTTAGCTACTGGGGCAACAATTGTCATTCCCCAAGCAAATGCCGCTAAAGATCCATCTTATTGGTTGGATGCGATCGCACATCAACAAATTACTGTTTGGAACTCAGTACCAGCCCAAATGCAGATGTTAGTAGAATATGCCTATGGGCGCTCAGAATTTTCGTTGGACTCTTTACGTCTGGTACTTCTGAGTGGAGACTGGCTGCCACTTACTTTACCTTCTCGAATTAAAGCTATGGCTAAAAACGCTCAAGTTATTAGTCTAGGAGGTGCTACCGAAGCCTCGGTTTGGTCAATTCTTTACCCGATTGAAACTATTGACTCAACCTGGAAAAGCATCCCCTACGGTTGTCCGATGACTAACCAGCAATTTTACATCCTTAATGAAGCACTAGAACCTTGTCCTGTATGGGTTCCGGGACAGCTATATATCGGGGGAACTGGTTTAGCAAAAGGTTACTGGCGGGATGAACAAAAGACTGCTAGTAGCTTTATCACTCATCCCGTTACTGGTAGTCGCTTGTACCGTACAGGTGACTTAGGTTGCTATTTACCAAATGGTCAGATTGAGTTTTTAGGACGGGAAGATTACCAGGTTAAAGTCGGCGGCTACCGTATTGAGTTAGGAGAAATTGAGGCGGCTTTGGTGCAGCATTCGGCTGTGCATCAAGCTGTCGTTACGGTATTTCAACAGCAAAGCAATAAGCGTTTGGTGGCGTATGTAGTCCCCGTGCAAAAGCCAGCCCCTACCGTTGACGAACTGCGCCACTTCTTGAGCGAGAAGTTGCCTGAGTACATGATTCCTTTTGCATTCATGGTATTGGATGCCCTACCACTGACATCTAACGGCAAGGTGGATCGGCGGGCATTACCAGCACCTGAGCAAGTTAAGGGCGAATTTGAGTTGGAAATTCCTATCACATTAGGGCGTAGCCGCACTGAATATGCAGCACCTCGCACTCCCATAGAGAAGATACTAACGGAAATTTGGGCTGAGGTGCTTGCTGTCAAACCTATAGGCATTCACGACAACTTCTTTGCTTTGGGTGGAAATTCAATTTTAATTATGCAGGCGATCGCTCGTGCCAAGCAAGCAGGTATTCAACTAACACCCAGACAGATGTTTGGGCATCCAACCATTGTTGAGGTAGCAGCAGTAGCTAGCACGGCGACGGCAATCTGCACCGAACAGGAACCTGTAACGGGTTTGGTTCCCCTCACTCCCATCCAGCACTTTTTATTGGAGCTGGATCTACCAAACTCTTATCCTTGGAACTTGACATGGCTGCTGGAGGTGCGGCAAAAAGTAGATGTCTCTCTGTTGGAAGCTGCTTTCCAACATTTACTGCTGTACCACGATGCTCTCCGCTTGCGCTTTGAACGAAATATTTCTGGCTGGGAGCAGTATAACGCCAGTCCTGGGGCAGCGATCGCTTTTGAGCGAATTAATTTATCGCACATATCAACGATCAATCGCCAACAAGCAATCGATGCAACGGCAGCAGAGTTACTGGCTAGCTTCGACTTGTCCCAAGAACCACTGATAGGAGTTGTTCTCTTTGAACTCGATTACCAAAAGTCAGACCTTCTATTAATAGTTGCCCATCACCTAGTAATTGACGCGGTTTCGATGCGATTTTTGGTAGAGGATCTCCAAACGGTCTATCAACAGCTTAGTTGCGGTCAACCTATTCAGCTTCCCCCCAAGAGTACTTCTTTCCAGCAATGGTCTAAACAACTGACTGAATATGCCCAGTCGGATAAAATTCAGCAAGAGTTGTCCTATTGGTTAGAAACTCTTCCCAAACAAGCAAACCCTTTGCCAGTGGACTATCCTCAAGGCATTAACACTGAATATTCTAGCCACACTGTTTCCAGGTTTCTCAATGAAAAAGAAACTCATGTACTGCTGCGGGAGTTTCCTATTTATGACACTCAAGCTCAAGAGGTATTGTTGGCTAGCTTATTATGTGCCATGTCCCGGTGGACAGGCGAAAGTTCTCTGTTGCTCAACTTCTTAGGTCACGGGCGCGAGGAAATTTTAGAATATGTAGATGTATCTCGCACTGTGGGATGGTTTACCAGCATTTATCCTATGTTTTTAGATATGGGCAATGGAGATACTTTGGAAGATACGTTGCGAATGGTCAAACACCAAATTCAACGCATTCCCAACCGAGGTATTGGCTATGGTATTGTTCGTTATCTTACTTCAGATATTCAAGTTGCCCAAAAATTAAGGTCTTTACCTCAACCTGAAGTTGCTTTCAACTACTTTGGTCAAGTAGATTTTTCTCAAGCTTCTTTATTTCAATTTGCCCCAGAATCTCCTGGAACAATTAGGCAGAAACAAGGAAATCGACCGCATTTACTAGATGTCATCGGGGTAATATCTGAGGACAGACTGGAGATGAATTTCATCTATAGCGAGAATATTCATCGACAGTCCACTATTGAGAGCCTAGCCGAATACTTCATGGAAACAGTGCGATCGCTCATTTCTTCAATCGTTCGGTTGTAAGATTTCAAAGCATTAGCAATCTTATACCAAGTTCGGATAATCTTAATTACGAATTACGTTAGCGAGTCTTGCATACGGCACGCTACGCGAACGAGCGTCATTACGAATTACGAATTAGTAAAGCCATCTTTAAGGATAGTTGCCACACATCGCAAGAGAGAAATTTGATGAGTAAAGCGAAGCTACTAACTGGCATGAAGGGATTTACACTTATCTGGTTTGGTCAGGTGATTTCACAGTTGGGTACTGCTATGACCCGCTTTACTCTTACCATCTGGACATATACAATTACCCAACAAGTCACAGCTACAGCTTTGGTATTGTTCTGTTCATTTATGCCATCTATACTACTCAGCCCTATTGCTGGCGCGCTCGTGGATCGCTGCAATCGAAAACTGATTTTATTTATCAGCGACTTAGGCGCAGGTTTGGGAACAATTTGTTTATTGATACTTTATGCTACTAACACTTTAGAAGTTAAACATCTATATCTAACCACAGCTATTACTTCAATATTTGAATCTTTTCAATTTCCTGCCTATTATGCTGCTGTAAGCTTAATGCTATCAAAAGCGCAATACAGTCGAGCTAGCGGTATGCTCTCACTTTGGGAGTCTATTTCGGGTGTTTTTGCTCCTTTATTGGCAGGCTTTTTGTTTGCAATAATTGGCATTAAAGGTATTATGACCATTGATATATTTACTTTTCTAATAGCAATAAGTGCATTGCTTTTCATCCATATTCCGCAGCCCGAAAAAACAGGTGTTGAAAAAGTGAGCAGCGTTAGTTTATGGCAAGATTCTATTTACGGATTTCGCTACATTTTTAAGCGTCCCAGCTTTAGCGGACTTGTACTTATTTTCTTCACTATCAACGTTACTTTCGGCTTTTATATGGCTCTGTTTGCACCCATGATTTTGGCTCGTACAAACAACAATCAACTCATCTTTGGAAGTGTATCTTCAGCTTTTGGTATTGGGGGAATAGCTGGCGGTTTGTTGATGGGCTATTGGGGTGGTCCGACGCGCAAAATACACGGGGTTTTGCTTGGGATAGCATTTACTAGTTTACTGGGTACAATGCTGATGGGACTGGGACAAAACCTTCCTGTTTGGGCTACAGCCGCTTTTTTTACTAAGTTCTTTCCCCCGATTATATATGGCTGTAATCAAGCTATCTGGCAAGCCAATGTATCACCCGATTTGCAAGGGCGTGTTTTTGGCGTGCAACGGCAAATAGGAGAAATTACTATGCCTTTAGCCATAATTATTGCAGGGCCACTAGCTGACTACATTTTTGAGCCAGCAATGCAGCCAGGAGGTAGCATTGTACTTATATTTGGCGGAATCATAGGTATTGGCCCTGGTGCTGGAATGGGTTTAGTCCTTTTTATTCTAGGCTTATTAGGTATATTAATTGGCCTAAGTGGTTATCTCTTCAAAATCATCAAAAATGCAGAGGACATATTGCCCGATCACAACATTATGTGACATTCAATACTGTCCCCCAGCTTATTTAGAAATTGATTGACAGGGTTCCTAAAACTGTAAAAGGTGCTCCAGGAATTAAGGCAAAGCCATTATCAACGTCGTAATACCTTGTACTAAAGAGATTTTTGAAATTTAGCCCGAATCTATAGTTGTCTCGACGGTAGAAAAGAGCCGCGTCTGCTTTGAGGTAAGAGGGAATTTTGAAAGTATTGGGTAGTATCACCTCAGCATCTTCTGCATACGTTAGTCCCAAGCCAAATCCCAATCCTTGCAAATTTCCACTTTGCAACTCATAAGTCGTCCATAAACTGGCGCTATGATATGGAACACCAGGCAAGCGATCGCTAACTATCTCTGGGTTAGTATCCTTTATTACTTCTGTGTCCGTGTAAGCATAGCTAGCGATGATATTCCATCCTGGCAAAATTTCTCCGGCAATATCCAATTCAACTCCACGACTACGTTGTTCACCCGTTGCAACACTGAAAAAGTCTCGAAATTCCGGGTCAGGGTCAGCTGTTGGCACATTCTGTCTGGTAATTTGGTAAAACGCCAAGGTCGCTGAAACTCGGTTCTCGAAGAAATCTTGTTTAAGTCCAAACTCAAACTGGTCTCCGGTCTGCGGTTGTAATAATTCTTCCGTCCGGGTGATGTAACCAGTGTTGGGAGCGAAGGCTTGTGCATAGTTGAAATAAACAGAAGTAGAATTCGTTGGCTGGTAGACAATGCCCACGCGGGGTGAGATTTTTGTATCTGATCGGTCTGTCAACTCATTTGTTAGTCTATTTTCATTGAAGGAATAAACGGAGTCAAAGCGAATGCCACCTAGTACCTTGAGATTTGAGGCAAGCTCAACCAAGTCTTGTATGTAAATTCCGAGACTATCGTTGCCAAATTCCGCAGAGTCCAACAGAGTGTAAGTTCCAGGCCTAGCACCATAAACAGGATTAAAGATATCGATAGAAGCCAGAGGTGCGCTGCTCCGAGTATAGGGATAGACAAATCGACTTAATTCCACGCCAAACAGAAGATTGTGTCGCACAGAGCCTGTATTGAACTTGCCAATGACTTCGTTTTGCAGCGTGTAGAGTTGATTGTTCTGCGGTCCCTTAACCGATTCACGGTTGAGCGTTCGCCGATCCGGTTCTAGCGCAGTGCTAGCCAATCGTTCCGAGCCAATATTGAGATCGGCAACGAGTACGCTAAACCCCTGCCGAAATCTCCAATTATCACTAAAGCGATGTTCAAAGTCGTAATATCCCCAGTGTGTTGTTCCCGTAGTGGGTCCTAAGTCTGGTTCGCTAAGGTACCTGCTAATAGGCACTTGCAAAAACTCTCGCTCTGGTGGAAAGTTAGCACCAAAAATGTTATTAGAAATTTTGAAATACTCATACTCTACTGTTAACGTTGTTCGCGGACTAACGCGCAAGGTAAAAGCTGGCGCAATGAAGTAGTCCTCGTTAAAGACAAAATCCCGAAAGCTGTTTGCGGATTCGTAGGAAGCATTCAAACGGTAGGTGAGAGAACCATTTGCGGTGAGAGGACCTCCTATATCGAATGCTGGACGAAAAAAATTATAGTTTCCGGCCGTGAAATTCAGTTGGTAAAATGGTTGATCTAAGGGCTTCTTTGTGACTGTGTTTACAACACCACCGAAGGCAAAATTCCCCCCATAGATTGCCGAAGCTGGCCCTTTAAGAACTTCTACCCGTTCGACATTGGCAAATCCGTGTGGATTGATAAAAGCCGAGTCTGGAAAACCATTGCGGAGTTGCTGGTAGCTTTCCCCGAAGCCTCGCACCCGGTATCCAGGCGCAAACGGAAAACCAGGGAAGCGAGTTACACCGCTGATATTTTCAGTGAATTCTTCTAATCGTGTTAGTCCGCGATCGCGAATCACGGCTTGTGGTACTACTTGTACTGATAAGGGTAGGTCGCGTTGCGGCACAGGTAGCTTAGTTCCGGTAGTTGACTCTTGAACCCGATACCCTTCCTCTCGCTCTCCCGTCACTACTAGCTCAATCGGTTCTTCACCAGCATCTGATGGTTTTGCAGGCTGTGTTTCACTACCAGGTAATGGTAAGCTTTCCTCGTCTGTGGGTAGGGGTGCTGTAGGCGGGGAAGGGCTAGGGGTGGGCTTCTCTGCTGAGGTTACAGCTGGTGTCACCGCGAAAACCAAACCTTCGTCGCTGTCAAACAGCTCGGCTGTTGGTAATCCGTCTTCACCTGTCAGTGTTACTTGGACAGTACCAGGATTCTGATTTGTGACTTGTAAGAGCTTAATTCCCGCAATGGGTTTTTCAGAGCGCAAAAAATTACCACTACTCAGTTTTAATTGAGCATTGCTGATCAGAGCAGTCAGGGTATTACCTTCACTTTTAAATGAAGTTTGCAGCTTTTCAGATGTAACAGATGTTTCTAAAATGATTTCTAAACCACTTTGTGTTTGATTTAGCTTGACTCCTGTTACTTGAATAATCGGACTCGATTGCTCTTGCTGCGCTAGCCACTCCTTAATATTGGTGTAAGGATGTTGGATGTTTTTAGCTTGGGGAATATCTTTAATAGTGACTAGTTTTGCTGTATGACTTGTTTTTGTAGTGTTAGCTTCTGCTAATGCTTGCTGATTGAAAATCGCTACTATGACTGTAGCTAGCCCTAAATTCCTTAGTAGATACAGTTGGTTCATGAATTTCTCAACGTCCTCACACTAAAGTAGTTTGAACAGCGACGAACTTCCAACTACCAAAGATAGTTGGCAAATCTTAGTAGCTGTAATACTTTTTTTGCTATTAATTAAATATCATACTTTGTGCTAACAGTAATACTTTTTAATAAAAAATGGATAATTAGAAAATTAACTGTAGTCAAGTAGAAAATAGGACTAAATTGAAAGCATGGCTCTTGATTTTTTCTTAAATACCTCCTTACTAAAATGTTTGCCTTTTGTAGCAAAGATGTCAAATGACAAGTTGTCAAACTTGAATGAGAGCGAATAAAAAATACTTTTTTGAGTAAGTGCCCAAGAAAAACAACCTATGTGAAGGCAAGTAAACACGTAGAATGCATCTATCAAGATAACTAAAATATCGGGGCACAGTGTAGTTTTTCACTGCTTCCCCTATCCGTTATGTCCTTGACGAAGCGATGCCTACATTGATATTTACGATGTGCTGCTCTGTGTCGCTTACTATACCTTTATTCAAAAGTCCTATTTCATATCGTAATTTATTGTCATTAAAGCTAATTTGTTGAAAATAATATATAGTGTGAAACCCTTGCTATTTCGTTGTTTCACCACTTAGCCAGAAAAGCCAGAGGAACGTATAAACAACCACACCTCGCCAGCACAATCCTCTGCCGTCGCACCCATTCAAAACGCCGACAGATGTAAGAATACCGGAACTCGACCGGAACTCGACCGGAACTCAGCAGGAACTCAACGGGAACTATGGCTTAGTTACTGGTTAGCATTAATTACGCTGAAACCATCTTTTTCATTTCCGCACAATCGGTTAGTGTCAATCAATTGTGACAAGGCATTCCTCAAGTAAAGAACACTCTTTTTCTCTTCGCCCCACTTGCGGCTGTTTCTGATAGCGGCAAAAGAAGCTGGAGGATTAGCAGTAGCTGCAACGATCGCCACAATCTGTTCCAAATCAGCCTCAGAAATACTACTCTCTTCTACTTCCAGAAATTCCACCTCCTGATAAGGCTTTGAAAAAATGGACGGTACCGGAAAGGTTTTTTGTGTTTTTTTCTTATTTGGTAATGTAATCAATTTCTTTTTTGAAAATATTTTAGCTACGGAAGTGCGACCGCCATGAGATTTGGAGTGGTGATCGCACTTGGTTATTAACCAAATATTTGTGCAATATCTGCCCCAAGCTCTGTAGCAGTACGCTCTTTAGCCAGTTCGGCAACATTCAGGATGCTTTCATTAAGTATCGTAAATGTATTGCCGGAGCTTATGGCTTGCGGATTGAACGCTCCACCCATAAAGCTTAATGCTTTGCAATATCTGTCAAGTGGGTTGAACGCAGCGAGGCGTTTAACCAATGCATAGTTGCCTTGTCGAAATGCTGTTAAGGCTTCCTGATGTAGTTCTGTCTGTTGCGGCATCCGGTCAATTATCAAGTCAATTGCTCGCTGGATTTGCTCTTTTGTTAATTCGTTGCTTGTAGATGTAGGTACCATTTTTATTTTCCTAATAACCAACTATTTGATGTTTTTGCTGCAACTTGACTGGCATAGAGTGCCTGCCAACGGTTACGCCATCGCACGAAAGTGAGTGAAGCAGTGCGTTCATTCGCCCTAACCTAACTCAAACTGGTAAAAAGTAACTCTACTGTTTAGGAGTCATTCAGGAGTTGCAAACTGTGCAAATAACTCTGCCCCTGTCAGGTCATTAGTTTCATTGGCGAAACAGTAATATTTGGGCTTTTCATCAATGAATACCTGATGATCGAAAACAAGACCTTCAGAATTATCGAATAGTCCAACAGGCATGAAATACTGGTTATTTTGTTTTATTTTATAAAATAGATGGCTCTCACATTTCTTACAGAATCCACGTTCTGCCCACTGTGACGATTAATAAAGCCTAATATTTTCTTCATCAGAGAAGCTAACATCACTTTTATCCCTTGTCCAGTTTTCCGACTTGAATCAATTTCATTCATGGATATTGGATTTAAGTGGGATACAGGCCCAAGGAGAAATAAAGGCAGTTTAAGCGTAAGCTAAAAATAAAAGACTTGGGTGCTATGTCGATTCCAGAAATTTCTGAAGCAATAATACGTCATAACTCCAACGCTTCATCCTACAGTCGTGGTGAAGAATATTACCGCAGGGGTGCGATACCTTCGGTGAGCTTCGCTAACGCCGATCTCAAAAAACGCGGTAATCTGATTCAAGCAGAGGTAGAAGGCGGCGAAATTACACCATATAAAATCAGTATTCGTTTTGATGCAGGTGGAATTACCTCAGCAAGTTGTACTTGCCCTTATGATTATGATGGTTGGTGCAAACATATTGTTGCCACCTTATTAAGCTGTTCACGTCAATCAGATAGGATTGAAGAACGTCCAACGCTAGAACAATTATTAAATCGCCTCGATATTCTTCAAACACAGCGATTACTGCAAGAACTGGTGGAAAATAGACCAGAAATAATTGATGATATTGATGAGTTTGTAAGTTTAATAGACTTACCAAAACCAAAAACAAAACAGCCTTCTACCCGCCAAAGCAAAATTGACACATCACCTTTCCACTCTCATGTCAAGCGGATTTTGCGGGATGGATTGAAAGAATTAGAGTATGGTTCAGAAGAAGACCCATTTACAGATGATTTGCTGGCTGTAATTGAGAAAGCGCGAGAGTTAGCAGAAAATGGAGATGGCAATAATGCGATTGCAATTCTCGAAACTATTACCGAAACTTATGCCCAAGAATGGGACGAGTTACTAGATTACGGTGGAGACAGTTATTCCATCGCAGAACCTCTTGACAGCGCGTGGACAGAAGCAATTTTGTGTGCAGAAATGTCTACAGGAGAAATAGTAGATTTGCAGTTGATGTTGGAATCATGGCAAGACGAAATCAGTGCAGACTTTAGTATGAGTTTAGAAGCATTGCGTCAAGGTTGGGATTATGAACCACTGCAACAAATTATGCAAGGAGATGATACCGCAGAACTTTGGGAAAATGAACGACCAAGCTTTGCTGATGATTTAGCATTGATTCGCTTGCAAATTCTTGAACGTCAAAATCGTTACACAGAGTATTTAAATCTAGCTTTAGCAGAGGAAATGACTCTGCAATACCTGACACAATTAGCAGCTTTGGGAAGAGTAGAAGAGGCGATGTCTGCGGCTAAAATCCTGATGGAAAGAGCAGAAGAGGGTTTTGCCCTGGCAAAAATATTGCGGGAAGATGGGTATTTGGTTGAAGCGTTAGAAATATGCCTTGCTGGTATAAATTTAACAGGTAATTGTTTATATGAATTTGCTACTTGGACAAGTGATTTAGCCCAAGGATTAGAAGATAATGCCACTGCGTTAACTGCCAGCATCATTGCTTTTAAAATCAGACCATCGTTTCGAGACTATGGTAAGATTCAAGACTATGCAGGAGAAACTTGGTTGACACTCAAACAAGATTTACTGCAAACACTACGAGATCAGCCAGATTGGGGAATAAAAGAAGCTCAAGTTGATATTTTCCTCCATGAAGGATTAATTGATGATGCAATTAAAACAGTAGAAAGAGACACTTACTATGCTTCAGAATTGGTTCATCGAGTCATGGATGCAGCAGTTTCCCATCATCCAGATTGGGTAATTGATAACGCTCGCAGACGGGCAGAACCAATTATGGAACAAGGAAAAGCTGACCGTTATGACGCTGCGGTTAATTGGCTAAAAAAAGTAAAAGCTGCTTATATTCAACTAGGGCAAAAATCTGAATGGTCTGCTTATCGCTCACAACTAGAAGCGGCTCATGGACGTAAACGTAAATTAATGGAATTATTTAAAGAGCTGAATAAATAATATGACTATTTTTGAGCCTAATTCCAAAATACAACAAGCACTACTCGCAAAGAAATATTTCGAGTTACATCCTTCTTTACAAAAGATTATCCAGTTGTTTTCGGTAATTTATGCACCGATAGACAAAAATTCATTCGTAAGTTGTATTAGTAAAACTGGCGCTTTAGATGAAAAGAATAAGCCTTGGAGTACTAAAACCCTTAGTCCCCAAATTGATAAATTGTTAAAAGCAGGCTTGTTAGTACAGTCAAGCAGACAAGGTGCTGAATGTCACCCGTTACTAACAGAAATTGCTACTCGCCATGCTGTACAAACCGGACAGTTTGAAATCCTGGTAACAGCAGTAGAAGAGAAGCTACCAATACGTACTCACTGGAACAGAGATTCTCGGATTTTCTCCAGTCTGCGCCAGTGTATCAGAGAAATCCGCATTGGTATTTATCGCCAAGACCTTAGTTTTATTAATCAGCAAATAGAAGATTACCAGAAGTACAGTGATAGCGAAGAAAAAATAGTAATAGAAAATATCTTTGAGCAGATATACAATAATCCATTTGATGCAGATTGGTTTAAGACCCTTCCACTTGGATTATATGAAAGTGGCATATCAAGTATCCTCTTCAATTCAGCCTTAAAATTATCTGCTTCTGAAGATGCGTTGACGCTGTTAGAAGAAGAATGCTCTAACAGGGAAAAACATTGCTCAGATTATCTACACCTGATTTTGACAGAACAACTGTTATTACAGGGTTGTACCCAAGAAGCACAAGAAAGTCTTGAGCGTGTATCAAATGAATATCAAAATAACGGAGCTATTTTTTGGGGTTGGTTAAGTTTTCTGCGGGGTGATAATGAACAAGCCATCAAATATTATAAAGATGCTCTGAAAGCGATCAAAAAGGCTACAGGCAAACGGCAAATATATTTCAATACAATGGGGGGCTTATTTTTTATTCTCGCATTGTTAAAAGATGGTTCAGCGCAACACCTCAAAGAAGCAGAAGAGTATAGCAGTTTAATGTCCCGTCAAGGGGATCATTGGCTCAGGTTCACTTATGGCAGACTGAACATGGTACTACAAGTTCACCTTGGCGATATTACCCAAAAAGAATTTGTAGTCAGTGGTCATATTTCTTCAGTGGAAGAAGAAAATAGCTTACAAACATTGTTTTGTTCACTATGCCTTTACTGGATGGATGCAGAAAGTGCTAAAAGACGCTTACCTAATTTACTAGAACCACTATATCAGCGATCGCTCGCCTCCGGTTATCACTGGTTGGCAATGGAAACCGCAGAACTCCTATCCAGGCTCAAACCAAGTAGTAACTATAATAAACTTGCTCCCGCACTGCGAGAAGATAGCAATATCCAAACCATCGTAGACTTAATTCGACCCCAAGAAGCTTGGGAAATGTGCCTCAATGCCCTGGCAAATCTCCAATCAAGACCACAAACATCCCTAAAACCAGAATCCGAACTGCGTTTAGCATGGTTCATCACCTTCTATCCCAGCAGATGTGTCTTGCAACCACGAGAACAAAAAGTGAATGCCAAAGGGGAATGGAGTAAAGGTCGCCCCATAGCCCTCAAGCGTCTCAACAGTGCATTATCTGAGTTTGATTACATCACACCCCAAGATATGCGGGTATGTAGTTGTATTGAAGTATATAGTGAAGGCTATTACGGCAAAGTTGATTATACCTTTGGTGAAAAAGCCATCTCTGCTTTAATTGGACACCCGTTGGTTTTTTGGGAAGATACACCGACTATCCGTGTAGAAATTGTTAAAGGAGAACCAGAACTACTGGTTAAAAAAGGGAAACTTGATCGTCTCACCTTGGAATTTTCTCCCAAATTACCAGAATCACAGAATATTCTGCATATCAAAGAAACCCCAACCCGCATCAAAGTCATTGAAATTACTGCCGAACACAGACGCATTGCGGAGATTATTGGTAAAGATAATAAATTAAATGTACCTGCCTTTGCCGAGAAGCAAGTTTTGGCAGCGATTAATGCCGTCTCTGGCATCGTTACCGTACATTCTGACATTGGTGGCGGACTCGAAGGTGCAGAAGAAGTACCCGCCCAGACTCTACCCCATATTCACCTTTTACCTGCCAATACCGGCTTGAAAGTCGCGCTTTTGTCGCGCCCCTTTGCCCAAGGTGGCCCCTACTACCGTCCTGGTACAGGTGGTGAAACAGTAATTGCCGAGATTGACGGTAAACGTCTGCAAACTAGACGAAATCTGTCTGAAGAAAAGCAACTTGCCGCCTATGCTGTAGCCGCCTGTCCCACCTTGACTCGAACTGAAGAACAAGATGGTGAATGGGTTATAGCTGACCCAGAGGACTGTTTAGAATTGCTGCTAGAACTGCAAGCACTGGAAAGTAGCGTAGTCATAGAATGGCCACAAGGAGAAAAACTGCGTGTTAGCCATAATGCCGACTTGAAAGACTTTAATTTATCAATTCAACGTCAGCAAGACTGGTTTGCAGCCACTGGGGAGTTGAAATTGAATAACGACCTAGTGCTGGATATGCAGCAACTACTAGAACTATTAGAGAAAACCCCCAGCCGTTTTATCCCCCTTGGTGATGGTCAATTTTTGGCTTTAACTCAAGCTTTTCGGAAACGCCTCGACGAATTGCGGATGTTTTCAGAAAAACATGGTAAAGGTATTCGTTTTCATCCCTTGGCAACATTAGGGTTAGAAGATTTTGTCGATGAGGTAGGTAAGGTAAAAGCAGATAAACACTGGAAAACACATAGAGAGCGTCTCCAGGAGGTAAAAAACCTCCAGCCGGAACTGCCATCTACGCTTCAAGCAGAACTACGTGACTACCAAATGGAGGGTTTTTGTTGGCTGGCGCGTCTGGCACATTGGGGTGTGGGCGCTTGTTTAGCAGACCAAATGGGACTTGGTAAGACCTTGCAGGCATTGGCTGTCATTCTCAGAAACGCCCATGAAGGGCCAACCCTAATTATTGCGCCGACTTCCGTGTGCATGAATTGGGTGAGTGAAGCGCAGAAGTTTGCCCCAACTCTGAATATTATTCAATTTTCTGGTGCTAACCGCCAAAAATTATTAGATGGTTTACAACCATTGGATATGTTGGTATGTAGCTATGGTTTATTACAGCAGGAAGAAGTAGCGCAAATGCTTTCTGGTGTACAGTGGCAAACGATTGTTCTGGATGAAGCCCAGGCGATTAAAAATATGACCACTAAACGTTCTCAGGCAGCCATGAACTTAAAATCTAATTTTAAGTTGCTGACTACCGGGACTCCGATTGAGAATCACCTGGGTGAGTTATGGAATTTATTCCGTTTTATTAATCCTGGGTTATTGGGTTCTTTTGAAAGCTTCAATCAACGCTTTGCTACCCCCATTGAAAAATTTCAGGATAAACTTGCACGTAATAAACTCAAAAAACTTATTCAACCATTTCTGTTGCGGCGCACAAAAAATCAGGTATTAGAAGAGTTGCCATCTCGTACCGAAATTCTGTTGCATGTAGAGTTAAGTCGAGAGGAAAAGGCATTCTATGAAGCGTTGCGCCGTCACGCCATATCTAAACTTACCGAAAGTGATGCAGAAGCAGGAAAGAAACATTTGCAGGTTTTAGCTGAGATAATGAAACTGCGTCGCGCTTGCTGTAATCCTAGTTTGGTTATGCCTGATACTAAATTACCCAGTTCTAAGTTGCAACTTTTTGGTGAGGTGCTGGGTGAACTTCTGGAAAATCGTCATAAGGCGTTGGTGTTTAGTCAGTTTGTTGACCATTTGCACATTATTAGAGATTATTTGGAGCAGCAAGGTATTAATTATCAATATCTAGATGGCAGTACTTCAGTGGCAGAGCGCAAAAAACGGGTGGATGCATTTCAAGCTGGTTCAGGAGATGTATTTCTGATTAGTCTCAAGGCAGGCGGTACAGGACTGAATCTAACTGCTGCTGATTATGTGATTCATACAGACCCTTGGTGGAATCCGGCAGTGGAAGACCAAGCCTCAGACCGCGCCCATCGTATTGGGCAACAACGCCCTGTTACCATTTATCGTCTAGTTGCAAAAGATACTATTGAAGAAAAGATTGTGCAATTGCATCACCAAAAGCGAGATTTAGCAGACAGTCTATTGGAAGGTACTGATATGAGTGGCAAGATATCAACGGAAGCCTTGTTACAGCTGATTAGTGAAGGTTAAGGCATTTACCAAGGCTTTTTTGACAATAATCGCTCATTCAGTAAGTTGCTTTTACCTGACTTGAGCGAGCGCAAAACTTGTTGCACCATAATTATACCTGAAAATAAGGTTTTGGCACGGTAATGCCTAACCGCCTAATTCAAATTATAAAGGGATTTAATCATGATACAAGATGATGAAATACTTGACATTGTAGACGAAAGCGATTGCGTTGTTGGACAGAAGAAACGTTCGGAAATATATCGTCAAGGACTATGCAATTTTAGAGTTGTCAATGCTTTTGTTGTTAATTCATTAGGTCAACTGTGGATACCTCGGCGTTCTGTACACAAAACTATTTTTCCGCTTTGTCTTGATGTCAGCATGGGGGGTCATGTTGAAACTGGAGAAACCTATGAAGATGCTTTACAACGTGAACTCAAAGAAGAGTTGAACTTAGAGCTAAACATGGTTAATGTTCGACCCTTGGGATATTTAATACCATATCAGTATCAAGTATCTGCTTTTATGAAGGTTTATGAAATCGAATTAGATTTGAACCCAGAGTATAATAAAAATGATTTTATTGAAAGTTTTTGGTTATCCGTTAATGATTTAATAGAATGGTTAAATAGCGGTGAACCTGCAAAAAGTGATTTGCTAAAACTTGTAAAAATATTTTATCAAAACTAAATAGGGCTTGCTGAAAAAGTCAGAAAGAAGCAATTTCAAGGGTTGACTAGTTGTTCAGCCCCAGTCAATCATAAGTTTTTGTTGACTATAAATTTTACAATGATAAACTGCAATTATATTATT
>JAHHHR010000054.1 GCA_019359245.1 Nostoc desertorum CM1-VF14
AAGCTTTACGTGAACGCATCCAAGAAATATTCGACCAACTTTCATTTGAGCAGGTAATTTCAGTCTCTTCTTACAACTTTATCCTGGAAGCTCTATTCTATGCAGCTTCATATTAAATTGGTATAAGGGTTTTAGTACCCCAAGGTTTATTCTTTTCATCTAAAGCACCAGTCTTACTAATACAACTTACGAAGGAATTTTTGTCTATCGGTGCATAAATTATCGAAAATAACTGAATAATTTTTTGTAAGGAAGGATGTAACTCGAAGTATATATGAGCGAGTTGTGTTTGCAGTTTTGTGGTATCATTCGCCAAATTAGTCATCCTATTAATTCAGTTCTTTAAATAATTCCATTAATTTACGAACTTGATTCATGCAAAGGATATGCTATCTAAAATTGTTGAAGGTATGCTATCACATCGGGAGCAACTTAAGATATATTCGATACACCAAAGATTTCTGCGATGTGCGGTGTTCTCGAAGAACCGCTCAAGCCAAGAAATGGGCAATATATTAAAGAATTACTCAGTACCCTAACGAGTGATGAGCGTTGCGGTGTGATGCTGGAGTTTGAAGATGCAAGCCCTGACAAATTTGCTCAATTGGTGACAGATGCGCCCCAGTGGGCTGAATGGATGGCGTGAGAAAGTTGCTTTTGGCGAGAAGATCGCTTACCGAAACAACTTGCGTCGGGAGCAAGACAGATGCGAGATGCTAAAAATAGCACCCCGCAAACCATACTAGTTGGCGACTTGAATCACGCTAACTCCGATTAAACAACCACAAAATTGTTTTTGCTTACTGACAATCCAGCAGATAATTGTGCAAATTTTACCTGAGCAAACCCAGACGCACTGCCATCAAGGTCAAAGAATAGTCCACCTGTAGCAGTGTTGTAGATAAATCGCTCTTGGTTAGTGGTTGCAGATGCTCCAAGGGTAAACTGATTCGCTGAGAGTATACCTAATGATAACCCGCCGCTAAAACCAGCAGCCGATACTTGAATCAGTTCATTAGTCGTGGTTGCGTTGAAGTCATAAATAGTATCAATGCCTTCATTGAAACTATTGAAAGCAAAAGTGTCAGTACCAGCTCCTCCAATTAAGCTATCATTACCTTTGCCACCTGTGAGGATATCATTGCCAAAACCACCATTGAGGGTATCATTCCCATTGCTCCCCGCAATCAAGTCATCGTACTGTGTACCTGTGATATCTAATCGTTCGATAGACTTATAGCTAATTCGACCAGTGCTAGTAGCCGTAATTAAGCCAGTATTAGTGCTGGCATTAAAATTTGAAATGATTCCCTTGCCCTCACTATTACCACTATCATTGACAATCAACAAATCCTCACCTGCGCCCCCATCTATTGTGTCATTGCCAGCAATAATCGCAACCTCTTCAAGATCACGGAACCCAACAGTGTAAGTAATATTTCCTATTATTGTATCGTTGCCATTGCTGCCTACAATCAAGTCATCGGACTGTGTACCTGTAAGTGTGACTTCTAATCGCTCGATATTTTTGTAACTAACCCGACTAGTGCCATTCGTAATCAAGCCAGTATTAGTGGTAGCATCGAATGTCCAAGTAATTCCCTCAGTACTAGAGAAGTTATAGACCAACAAATCGTCACCCTTACCTCCATCTATCGTATCATTGCCACTAATGCCCCCGGAAAGCGTATCGTTGCCATTGTTCCCTACAATCAAGTCATCGGACTGTGTACCTGTGATATTTAATCGCTCGATATTTTTGTAGCTAACCCGATTTGTGCCATCCGTAATTAAGCCAGTATTAGTAGTAGCATTGAATGTCGTTGTAATTCCCTCAACACTCCCAGAGTCATAAACCAACAAATCGTCACCTTTACCCCCAGAAACCGTATCATTGCCACTTCTGCCCCCGGAAAGGGTATCATTGCTATTGTTCCCTACAATCAAGTCATCGTACTGTGTACCTGTGATATTTAATCGCTCGATATTTTTGTAGTTAACCCGATTCGTGCCTGCTGTAATCGAGCCAGTATTAGCAGTAGCATTAAATGTCGTTGTGATTCCCTGGCTACTCAGGGAGTTATAGACCAACAAATCGTCACCCTTACCCCCCGAAACCGTATCATTGCCACTTCTCCTAAATCTTTTGTAGCCGTTAATTGTCGGGGTTGTGAACACAGAAGCAGGATTGGCGTGTTTAAGAGGACCACCAACGAAGTGTTTACCTAAATCTGACATCAAAATTTTAGAGTTTCCGGACATAAAAGCGTTCTCGCCTGTGGTTCGGTCTACAAGGGATTGGTGCAAATGCCAGCCATTAGAAGAAGAACCTTGCAGTCCTGGACAACACATAAATGATGCGATGTAACCTTGTTGACGGCAGATTTGCTTGGTCGCCATTCGGAATATCATCATCGTGTCCGCAGCAAGCAACGCCTACTTTCAAATAATATTGGAATAGGTAAAGCTGTAGCCAATGCCTCAAGGCTTACAGTTTTAATAGATTGTAATAAATTTATCAGGATTTTTAGTAATAAATATTCTGCACGTCCCAATTCTCGCTTGAGGTTTGTTTCGTAGAATTCTGGTAACATTATCATTAAATAGAGCTTGTTGCGAATTAATGCTCTTTTTCTTTTACCACAAATTGCTACACTCTTTGTAATCTAACCATTCTAGACCATTTTCCCCCCGCAAGCAAAAAAAACCCACGTTGAAAAACGTGGGATTCAAGCAAGAACACTTTGTATTACCTTTAACGCGAGTCTGCTTTTGTTGAAAAGGTAAGAAGCAGAAGGCTTTTATGTTGTATTTAAAAGGAGATTTAGACCCATTAAGGTTAAGAACGCAAATTTAATAACCTGCAATTCTGATTTAACTTGGAATGGGAAAGTGCTTTCGTCTAACGCAGCCTACTTTTACACTTTATTCAATACACATTCCTTAGCTATAAAATTATGACGAATATGACCAGGGATACACGTTTCCAATAAAGGCTGGTGACTCAAATGATTCAAGTTCGTAACAATTATATTCATGATAATAAGTCATACCTTCGGATATTGCCTGACATTGCTCGTCAGTAAGTATTTCAAATTTTTCTATTAATACTGTTTCATAGGAAAATTGGACTGTTTGATTAACTGCCATTTTTTTAATGTTTTTATTAATCATGTTGCTTTCTCCTGATTGACTAATGTTTTTGTTATGAGTTACACAATTGCTCTCCTGAGTCTTAGTGTGAGTGGTTTGTTGAAGTTTGAGCTTATACATAACACTTGGATTAAGGAAAAATTTATGCAGAATCAATCAATTATTTACAAAACTTCATAAATAATCCTGTCCGATAATTTGACAGATCCCGTGTCTGTTGAGTTGTCATTTCCATCTCATAAGTTTTTCACAGACGACACGCAATATTTACAAAAGTTCACTAACTGCGCTACAGCCAATATTTTCTCTGTAACCCAAAAATGAGGACGGGTTATACCAATTTACAATGACGCTCGTTCCTCTCTACGAGACGCTGCGCGAACGCTAACGCAATGGCACTCCTACATTGCTCTTAAGCGTTTGCGGTAGCGTGTCCAAGAGTTGCCATGCCGTTGACAAACGGGAGTGCGTGTCGCAGACAAGCCTCTCTAAGAGTTGGCTTTACGCTGCGCTAACGCAATTAAAAAACTTAGATGCAGTTCTATTTCAGATTTTCTTACTTAGCACCTGATCCCAATAATCGACCCATTTTTGGCTGTAGTATTTCAGATTCTATGAACGGTTACAAATATTATTCCTCTGTTTCAACCACCTTCAGCCCCTGAACTCAATCCCATTGAAAGGCTTTGGCAACTCCTCAAAAAACCACTCAAAAATCAACTTTTTTCTTCTTTACAAGCTTGACGCGAGCGCATCCAAGAAATATTCGACCAACTTACAATTGATCAGGTAATTTCTGTCTCTTCTTCCAACTTTATCCTGCAAGCTTTATTCTATGCGGCTTCATATTAAACTGGTATAAGGTTAATTGGCAATTAAAGTGTTTTTGAAGTTTTGTAAATATCTGCGTAAATTTCAGAATTAGAGTTGATTAATTATTAGAGCTTAACCAAACAATATTTGGTATAAAACTAAGCTTCAAGTTTACTCAAAATATAATTGTATCCTCAATTTTGCAGCGTTATTTACTATCGCTATTTGGTTGTGAGCAAGAGTAATTTAAATGCTTTTGCCCTGATGGTTTTACAGTTTTATTTAGGTCTTAATCAATCTTTGAGGAATTCCAATGACTAAGCATGGACAACTGTACTTGAGAGATATCGTCCCCCCCAGATCCAAGTATTACGATCAGGGCAGGTTTGGTAGACTTTTTCCATCGCTAGTGCCGTTTTTACCTGACACACAAGCGGTACGAAAATCGCTACTAACTCTGGGAGAACTCGGTGGAATCATGGATGCAGGGGCTGACAATCCTGATAATCCCTCTGTCCTACCAGCCGGTTTTACATTTCTTGGCCAGTTTCTTGACCACGATCTCACCTTCGATCCTACTTCTAGCCTCGAACGACAAAACGACCCAGAATCAATCGTCAACTTCCGTACCCCAGGGTTCGAGCTAGATAGCGTCTATGGCTCTGGTCCGGCTGCTAGCCCCCATTTGTACGATAATTCGCCAAATGGCCGTGGGATTAAGTTCTTAATTGAGAAACTTGATCCCACCAATGCAGAATCTAAAGACGACCTGCCCAGAAATAGTCAAAATACAGCTTTGATTGGCGATCCGCGCAATGACGAAAACACAATTCTCTCTCAATTACACCTAGCGTTCCTGAAATTTCACAATGCGGTAATCGACAAAGTTATCGCAGACGGAATTACCGACCCCACTCAGGCATTCGCAGAAGCACAGCGTTTGGTGCGCTGGCATTACCAATGGATTGTACTACATGAGTTCTTACCTCATATCGTCGGTGAACAACTGGTACAAGATATCCTTAAGAATGGTCGCAAGTTTTACAATTGGCGCAACGAACCATTTATTCCCGTAGAGTTTTCTGTCGCTGCATATCGCTTTGGTCACAGCCAAGTTAGACCAGGATACGCGGTCAATAGCGGGTTCCGTGCTGCCATGTTCGGTACAGATCCGGCTAACCCAGACCCTGACCCTGACAATTTAGCTGGTGGCAAGCGCGCTCTACGAAGGTTTGTGGAATGGCACAGATTCTTTCAGATAGATGGCAGCCCGGAACCTGACAACATCAGCAAAAAAATTGATTCCAAGATATCAAGCGCACTGTTCCAACTGCCTTTCAGTGCTATAGCTGGCTTGTCTGACAATCCTTCTTCTTTGGCGCAGAGAAATTTATTGCGACATTTGACTTTCAGTTTACCATCAGGACAAGCGCTTGCCAAAGCAATGTGCATTGAACCTCTCACTAACAATGACCTTAAAGATTTAAAAGATTTGGGAGTTGAAATGGAGCAGAAAACACCTTTATGGTTCTATATTCTCAAAGAAGCAGAACTACGAGCCGAGGGCAGAACTTTAGGTCCTGTAGGTGGTCGGATCGTGGCAGAAGTATTCATTGGTCTGTTAGAAGGAGACCGCCTATCTTTCTTAAGAGCAGATCCGACTTGGCACCCGACACTGCCAGTTAATGCAGAGGAGAAATTTGGTATTGTTAGCTTGCTGAAGTTCGCTGGAGTTGCATAAACTTACTGTCCATCAGCCAGCTGCTTAGGGCTTGTTTCCACTCAAGTTTCACTGTGCAATTAATTATACTTACTTCGGCTAAAAACTTTATCCTTGCAAAGGTTCAATTGTTGAGTCAACATTTTGTAACCGTGAGGCTATTCAAGCCGAATGGCGTTCACTCCTAATATTGAAAGAAACATATTTGATGGGGTAAGAGGTGAAAGAGGTGGAAGCACACCTCTTACCCCATCATCCTTTTTCAAAATTCAGGTGATGAATTTTGTTGAGTAATTTATGCATCGGGAGTCCTTTTTAGTGGGCTTTATAACCACAACTAAAGTTTTTATTGATACTCTTAACCTTCTGCCTTCTGCCCTCTACCCTCTGCCTTTCTTTGTAAATGTAAATTGAGTACAAAAGTAAAGTTTAGATAAAAAATTATGCCTAACCCAGTCTTTACCGACATTTTTGATGGCAATCTAGCTGACAATAATACCACATCGGGTACTGCTTTATCTGATGTTATTCTTGGTGATGATGGAAATGATATTCTTATAGGTTCGATTGGTAACGATCTTCTATTTGGCAATAATGGCAACGACTTTCTCGATGGTGGAAATGGCGACGACACTCTCAACGGTGGTTCTAACGACGACACCCTGATTGGTGGAAATGGCAACGACTCCTTAATTGGTGGTTCTGGCATTGATGTAGCAGACTATAGCACACTAGGTGTAACCATAACCCTCTCAGGTGTAGGCACAGTTAAAAAAGCTGACGGAGTTCTTGGAAATGATGAAGTCTTTCAAATAGAAAGGGTTATTGCTGATGCCACTGTTGCCAACAATACTATAGATGCATCTGCATCGAGATCTGGGGTATTTGCCATCGCAGACCTGCAAGCCCAAACTATCTCTGCCAATAACGTTCCTGTTCTAGGAACATTAAGATTCGATGTAGTCAACTTTGACAATGTGATCGGTACAAATGAAAGTGACAGTATTAAAGGCGATGGACAAAACAATCAATTAGAAGGTAATGCTGGAGATGATACCATTGATGGTGGAGATGGCAACGACACTATCAATGGAGGTAGTGGTAACGATAGCCTCAATGGTGAAGCAGGTAGCGATACCCTCAACGCTGGAACAGGCAATGATCTTCTTCGGGGGAGCGATGGTAACGATAGCCTCAATGGCGGAGCAGGTAGCGATACCCTCAATGGTGGAGCAGGTAATGACACCTTAACGGGAGGCACAGATTCAGATGTTTTCAGTTTCTTCGCTGAAACACCTTTTACCGTATCTTTCGGTGTAGACCAAATTACTGACTTTTCAAGTAGTACAGACAGCATCCGTTTATCAAAAGGAAGTTTTACGGCTCTAGACAACACTACTAGTGGTGCATTAATTGACTCTGACTTTGCTGTAGTTACTAGTGATTCTCTAGCTCAAGGTAGTAGTGCAGAGATTGTTTATAACTCTAGCAATGGCAATTTGTTCTACAACCAGAATAACGATGCCGTTGGTTTTGGTACAGGAGGTTTGTTTGTAACTATTGCGGGTTCTCCTCTTTTAGCCGCTTCCAATTTCACTGTTCTTCTGTAGATTAAAAAATTTAGGGATTTTGGCGATCGCTTTCTTGGCGGGCGGGTATGCCATTGCACACCCCGCCCAACGGACGCAGATATATTTAGCATTGTTTTAGAAAATATCATTCCCAAATGTACAGTGACAAATTATTTGTCGCTGTGCCAAATTACGTTTTGCGTCACAACTTTACATCCGTTGACGCACTAAAATTCAATTGCCTTAAACACACTCAGTCTAACCCTACCCCCAACAAGATAGCCCAAACTAAGTTTCACTTTTACAAGGGTGACATTCATTCTTGTTACTTTTTACCAGTTTGAGTTAGCTTGGGCGAATGAGCGCACTGTTTCATTCACTTTCGTGCGCTCACTCAAAACCTTGAGACAACAAATCATCCGGCTATGTCTTTACCACTCTTGTAAGTCATAGCTCTGGGTTTTCTCTTCTTGAGAGGGACTACTGATCTCTTAGGTGCTTGTGGCGGACGGCATGTTTCACAGTAGAGCGGTCGCACACCAAAGGTTTCTCGTTGTGTGGGCTGTTCGCACTGCTTACATACGAAGTTAAAAACGCGAGTATGAATTTCCCGCTTGTGCGCTCTGACGGTGTACTCTCGGACTTGGATTGTTTTGCTGGGCATTGATTACTATGTAGCCTTACTTCTTTAATATAGTTTTTCATATCAGTTTTATAAGATCCGTGCATCATCTGACTAAAACATCCTCCTAATCAAATAAATACTCTTGCATGTCATTTTGTCGATGGCGGAGAATATTTATTGCCTTGACCTGGATTTGACGAATCCGCTCTCGGCTGAGATTTAGCTGTTGGCCAATCTGAGCGAGATTGAAATGCTGATCATTTTCTAGCCCAAAGCTTAAAGTCAATACTTGACGTTGAATCGGTGTCAATGGTTCTAAGAATTTAGCTACGTCTTGCGATAGAAGTTCTTGGGTGAGCAGTTTTTCTGGTGAAGCGCCAACGTCTGCTAAAATTTCGCCCAATTCTGTCTCTTTCTCATCTCCGACTTTTTTATTTAAAGAAATGGCTGTACGAGAGGCACTGAGATATTCTCGAAGCTTATCGGGACTGATGTTTAATGATGCAGCTATTTCTTCAGCAGTGGCATGGCGACCGAGCTTTAGAAAGCTTTCTCGCTGCACCTTCTTAATTTTATTAAGTATTTCAGTTAGATGAACAGGCAATCTAATAGTGCGGGATTGTTCTGCAATTGCTCTGGTTATTGCTTGGCTAATCCACCAGTAGGCGTAGGTTGATAATTTATAACCTCGGTTGGGATCAAACTTTTCTATACCCCTTTGTAAACCGATTGCTCCTTCCTGAATCAAATCTAAAAATTCCAAATTGCGGTTCTGATATTTTTTGGCAACAGAAACTACTAGTCGCAGGTTAGCTGTCACCATTTTCTGTTTAGCTTTTTGGCCAAGGTGCAGTATTGCTCGGACTTGTGTTTCAGGTTGAGCAACAGCATTGGCTAATTCTGTCATTGTTGGTTCCCGGTCTAGCTGTTGGGTGAGTTCATTTTTAGATTGCTCAATGGCAATCATTTCTTGTACCTGTCTACCATAAGCAATTTCTTCCTCTGGCTTCAATAAAGGATACTGACCAATTTCCTGTAAATAGATGCGAACCATGTCGGAACTCAAGCTGGACATACAAACTCAACGCTTTTTTAAACCAAGGAATTTAAAAGTATAAATCAAATAGTTCATTGAAGTTTTCTATTTTTAACAATGCAGCCCTGCCTGAAGTAACCTCTGCTGTAACCGTGTGTAGCGCTTTTGGTCATCGGTAGAGCGCACCGCTAGAGATATCGCTTTTTTTGCGCCAACTACGATCGCTAATTTCTTGGCACGAGTTATACCAGTGTAAAACAGGTTCCGGGTCAACATCATATAGTGCTGCATATAGATTGGCAAAATCACCACCGGATATTCTGACCCCTGGCTTTTATGAATAGTTATGCTCCACGCTAGCGCAATTTCATTGAGGTCAGCGTAATCGTAAACCACAGTCCGCTCACCATATTGCACTGTAACTTCCTGCTCGACAGTATCAATAGCGAGGATAATTCCTAAGTCACCGTTGAAGACTTCGCGGTTGTAGTCGTTGGTCAACTGGATAATCCGATCGCCCTCGCGTAACAAATTCCCACCTCTGTTAATCTCTACCTTGCTGGGGCTGGGTGGGTTGATCAACTGCTGCAATACTGTGTTCAGGTTACGAGTCCCGATTACTCCCCGTGTCATCGGGCAAAGCACTTGGACATCAGTGGCAGGATTGTAACCTAAGCGGGGAATTAAATCGGTAATCAACTCGCAGATTGCCTGTACACCATGTTCGGGCTGATGTCCGCCGCCGTGCCAAATACAGTCAGATTGAGGTGTGTCAGAAATCGGTTCAATCGTGGGATAAATTCCTCGATTAATTTGGTGAGCAGCAGTGATAATGGCACTAGTTTGAGCTTGGCGAAATACCTGGGTCAACCGCACCACCGGAACTCGCCTAGAATTTATCAGGTCAGCGAGTATTTGACCTGGGCCCACAGATGGTAATTGGTCAATGTCACCCACCAATAACAGTAGAGCGCCAGCTAATACTGCTTTAACTAAGGAGTAAGCCAGAAACAAATCAAGCATCGAAGCTTCATCAGCGATAATTGCCGTGTGGGGCAAAGGATTTTCGCTATCGCGCTTGAAACCCCTTGAGCGGGGGTCAAATTCTAACAAGCGATGTATGGTTTTGGCTTCCAGCCCAGTCATTTCACCCAAACGTTGAGCAGCCCGTCCAGTAGGTGCGGCCAAGGCAATAGATTTACCCATTGCTTTCCATAAACTAACTATGGTGTGAGTGGTAAAGGTCTTTCCAACGCCAGGGCCACCAGTGAGGATCATGATTTTGGAATAGGCTGCTGTTTCTACAGCTTGGCGTTGCTGTTCTGAAAGCTGAATTTTCCGGCTGGCTGTAAAGCGGTCAATCCAATCACGCACACGCTCAATGTCAGTGCCAACAGGATTTTCCAAGCGTTGGCGTATCAGTTGAGCTAAATTCTGTTCTGTATGAAAGTAAGTCGGCTTATAGCAAAGTAGCGTTTTTTCTTCATCCCGCTCTCTAATCAGGTCGTCTGCGAGAGCCATATCTTTAATAATGATCGCGATCGCTTCTTCTGTGGGCTGATAAGATTCGGTAGCCAGCAGTTTGATTACCGATTCAATCAATTCGCTTTGTGGCAGGTAACAGTGGCCATCTTCGGCAGCTTCACTTAAACAGTGGATAATTCCTGCACGGTAACGAAATTCTGAGTCAGGGGCAATTCCTATATTTCTCGCAATCTTGTCAGCAGTCAGAAAACCAATACCGTAGATGTCGGCTGCTAGCTGGTAGGGGTTATTGGTGACAGTGGCGATTGCCTCATCCTTATATTGCTTGTAAATCTTCACAGCATAAGTGGTAGAAACACCATGCCCTTGGAGAAATACCATCACTTCTTTGATGGCTTTTTGAGTTTCCCAGGCGTTTTTGATGAGAGTGATCCGCTTTTTGGCAATACCCTGGACTTCAATCAGTCGTTCAATTTGGTTTTCGATGATGTCCAGGGTTTCTAGCCCAAAGTGAGCAACAATCCGTCTTGCTGTGACTGGGCCCACACCTTTAATCAGCCCACTGCCAAGGTATTTCTCAATTCCAGTAAGAGTGGCTGGTTTGGTTTCTTTGTAGTTGACTACTTGGAACTGCGGGCCAAATTGTGGATGATCACGCCAGAAACCAGTTAGTTGTAAAGTCTGCCCTGGCTGGATATTGGCAAAGCTACCAACAATTGTTGTGAGTTCGTTGCTACGCGGACGAGTCAGCCTTGCCACAGTGTAGCCTGACTCAGCAGAGTAAAAAGTTAAACGTTCTACGACTCCGATGATTGTTTCGTGTTGAGGGAAGGCACTTATTTGTTGAGCGGAAAGATTAGGAGGAGTGAACATTGCCTGTTAGAAGAGGCCGCACATTATTATAATACTGGAAGTCAGTTAAGTATAGTACATAAATACTAAGTTGCCTGCCTGAAATTAGTGGAACGAAGAAGCACAAAATACATCAGATCCTATCTTCAGAAACGAAGAGAGATTGACACCGCACGTTACCTCAATCTTGATTTTGATGAAATCATCTAATTTCGTGGTAGAACTACGGTGGCTAGTTGGACAGCAACGCAGAGTAGACCGGCCTAATTTATTTGAAACGAAGGGATGATAAGCTTTTGAGCTGATTCAACTATATTAGCTTATAAAAGTCCAAATTTAGATAGTCAAATATTATCTGTGCTTACTCCGTTGTCGTTATAATCTAGTTTTCAAGAAAAAGTTAGTCGAAATTAGAAGTGAGCCAATTTAGTGAGCCTTATCATTTGTTTATTTAATCAAGCTGGTGGAGTTGGGAAATCCACTCTAGCGATTAATCTTGGTTATCACTTAGCACAATTAAAGCCTGCTAAAACCAAGCATCACTACCGAGTTCTTTTAATTGATATAGATCCTCAAGCTTCACTTACTAACTTTATGGGAATTGTGCCTGAATCCCAAGAAAAAACCATTTATAATGCAGTGATTGATCAGGAAGCACTACCAATTCTTAAAGAAATTCATGGGATGGATTTTGTTCCATCATCTCAGGATCTGACTTCAGCTGAATTAGAGTTAGTAGTAGCAGATATGCGTGATTTACGTCTTAAATATGCTTTGGAACCTGTAAGCGAACAGTATGATTTTATTTTGATTGACTGCCCCCCTAGTTTAGGCATTCTTACTTATATCAGTTTAGTGGCATCAACTCACGTTTTAGTGCCGATCCAGACGCAATACAAGGCATTCTTGGGGACAGAATTACTCTTAAATACAGTAACACGCGTTAAGTCTCTTCCAAATCGAAAGCTAAAAATTGCTGGGTTTATCCCAACGATGTTTGATTCACGTAATAGCCAAGATGAACGAACACTATTAGCTATTCAAGAACAATTGTCACAGGTTGGGATAGTCTATGACCCAATTCCTCGATCTACTGCTTTTGCTGATGCTGCTGAAGAAAATGTTCCTTTGGCAATCTTTAATCCTAAGCATCCAGCTTTATCAATCCTAAAAAAAATTGTTAAAGGGCTGGAGAAATTATTATGAGTATAAAGCGTGACAAGCCTTATGGTCGCCGTCTTAAGGGATTAGAAGCTTTGATTGGGGAGTCTGTTGACACTGTTCCCTGTGGACAGTTTGTCTCTATCGAAAAAATCCAACTCTCTGTTCAGCAGCCTCGCCGTTATTTTGATCCAAAAAAGTTAGAGCAGTTAGTACAGTCGGTTAAAGAACATGGCATCTTAGAACCATTGTTAGTCCGTTATTTATCTAACGATAAATATGAGTTGGTAGCTGGAGAGAGGCGTTACAGAGCAGCTAGTTTAGCAGGATTAACTGAAGTACCTGTAATTGCACGTTCCTTAAATGATCAGGAAGCCCTGCAACTGTCATTAGTAGAAAATTTACAGCGAGACGATCTCAATCCTATTGAAGAAACAGAAGGTATTTTAGAACTTATAGCACTTCAACTAGATAAGAAAGTGCCAGAAGTTATATCTTTACTTTATAAAATGCAAAATATTTTGGCGGGAAAAGTTACTGATAACGTTATCAGTAATTCTGATGCAGAGGATGTAAAAATGATTTTTACAGGCTTGGGGCTTATGGAATGGGAGTCGTTCACTGCTAACAGACTTCCTCTCTTGCGGTTGCCTGATGAAATTTTAGAAGTTCTACGCCAAGGAAAAATTGAATACACAAAAGCTAAAGTAATCGCTAAGTTGAAAGAAAAGACAGAACGTATTGCTTTATTGGAAGAGGCGATATTACAAAATTTATCACTAAATGAAATTCGAGAACGGTTGAAAACCCATAAGTCGTCAACAGAAGAGAAGGAATTAGAGAAGCAAATAGATTCTACCTATAAGAAAATGAAAAAATCAAAGCTATGGGATAATCCCAAAAAGCGCAAGAAGCTTGAATTATTGTTTGCTCAAATAGAGATTTTAATTAACGAGGATGATTAAAACTGGACTAGAAGTTACTGCACCTTATTCTGTCTAAGACTCAGATGTCCCAAATGTGAGCAAACGGCGATTAGACTGAATACACCAGAAGTACTTTCAACAACAGCAATTCCTTCTCCTTGGCCATAAACAGTTTTTAACTAGCCAAATAATCTTTAATCTGATCTTGTTCACGTTGTAAAGCTTTGATACCCTGCCCATAAGCAGAGCGTACCTTGGAATGACTGAGATTAAGTCTTTGTGCAATCTGTTTTGCAGTCAGCTTGTCCTCGCCCTCCAGACCAAACTGTAACATTAAAACAAGACGTTGATTTGGCTTCAAGATAGCTAATAGATCCTGCAAATCTGACTGGAGACATTCTAGGGTAACGTACTCTTGTGCGGAGATTCTTTCATCAGCTAATATCTCTTGTAGTTAAGTTTCTTGCTCCTCCCCAATTCCTAACTTTAAAGAAAGTAGCGGACGAAATGCGTTGAGACATTCGGAGATTTGCTTAGAAGATACGTCAAGAACCGTACTTATTTCTGTAATAATGGGCTTTAGTCCCAAGGTTTGAAAAAGTTCGATATCTGCTTTTTTGATTTGCATCAATCTTTTGGTCAAGTCATGCGGTAAGCGAATAGTGTGCAATTGTTTTGCAACGGCTCTGGTAATTCCCTGTCGAATCCACCAGTATGCATAGGTAGAAAATTTATAACCGCAATTCGGATCAAACTTCTCTACCGCATGAAAGTAAACCGATAGCTTCCTCTTGAATCAGATCCAGAAATTCCGGCTTACTCCAATGATACTTTTTAGCTATAGCAACCACTAACCGGAGATTGGCAGTAATCTTTTTTTGTTTAGCTATTTGACCTTGTTCAAGGATTTGGGTTAATTATGTTTCTGTTTTCTTCGCCTCGGCAGCAAGTTCAGCCATAGTTGGAGAAGGCTTTAGCCGTTGCATGAGAAGATTATTTTGCTCATCTTGTGCCAGCATAGCTTTACTTGTCGTGCATAGAAAATTCCTTGTTCCGGCAATAGCCTCTCGAAGCGACCAATTTCTCGTAGGTAAATTCCAAGTGGATCAGAGCTTTGGCTAGACATCTTGCAAGGAAATAAATTGCTAACAAAGACATTGATAGTAGAGTATAAATCAAAGAGTCAACCATCTAAATTAATTTCTGCTGCGTTGATAAAAAAGATTTCAAAAAATCTTATTGGGGGTTACATGGGGGCTATATATACCCCAACAATAGTTCAGGATTTTGGGGACATTTTGACCCCTATATAGGGTATATATAGGGGTTAAATGGGGTATATTTGACTGGTTAACATTTTGTACCCCACTTAGCCCCCAAGGGGTTATGATAAACTCTTGAGTCTGGGGAAAAAAAGGCTCTTGAGCAGGGGAGCAAGAGAAAATTGTTTGCATTAACAATTATAGTTATCGGTGTAATAAAAACTATTTATTCTGCTGAAGGTCAGAGTTCTCCATTTTGAACAGTAAATAGTAAACACTAAGAACTGTTTTAATTCTCTCCTCTGCTCCCCCAAATTACCTGAACAGATAATTTTCACAAATCAAAGTCTATTACCTTTGTCTTTATGTCAAACATTCACACGTTACAAAAAATTTTTCCTGCGGGTTTCGATAACGGTTACGGAAGTCTAAAACTTTTAGTCGATGGCTTTGAAGTAGTTCGTGTCCCCAGCTATATAACCAATGCCGAGATGGAAGATGTTCCAGGGCGTGTAGTTTTTAACGGCAGTGCTTACACAGTTGGAGAGTCCGCTTACCGTACAGGAAATTATTTTGACCGCAACACAGACAATAATGAAAATAAAGTCAATAATGCGTTGTTGACTTTGTTGGGCGCATTGGCACATTTACCACACCGTAGGGCTTGGCACTTAAAATTAGTCGTTAGCTTACATGATGTTGGTCTAGCTGAAGAACTACAAAAAGTACTCAATGGAGAATATCAGCCAATACTTGCTGGCAAGCAATCAGACGTGAAAGTAGAAGTGCTGAAAGTTGTACTAGAGGGTATGGGTGCATTATTTGGGCATCCACTACCCAAAAAATTAACCATTTTAGACTTTGGCAATGGAACGACCTTGTATTCCCGTTACAACCGGGGTCAGCGAGAAGTTCATACTGCCTACCCTATTGGTGTAGAAGTTCTCATCGATGATATCTCCCAAAAAATGAAACATTTAAATGGCGGAAAAATCGGAGATCCATCCAAAATCCGATTTTGTTTGGAAATGGGGCATACCAGATACAGCCGTGACATCGATATCAAAGATGTTTACAGCGCAAGTTTAAAAGATTGGTATGAAAAATACTTGAAGAAAGTGGTGAATCTCACGCTTGATGCCAAGCACCAGGGGGATGAAATCTGGGCGATTGGTGGAGGTTGCCTCTTACCAGGATTTAAAAAGCTGTTGGAGAAAAACGGCTTCAAAATCTTGGACAATCCGGTAGAAGCCAATGTCTCTGGGCTTTTAGAGATGGCAAAAACTATTAGCAGCAAGAATTCAGCATCTACATCTATTAAGTAAAGTTATAACAATGGCAGATAAAAAAGACTTAGCACCGGAAAAAGTTCGCCTCAAAGATAATTACAGAGAGCGCATATTTGCAGAATCCCAAAAACTAGATAAAAGTTACCTGGACACGATTTACTTTATAGTTGATTGCTATTTTGTTTTCATTAAGGCTGGATTACCTGTACAACAAATATCTTCCCCACCGATTAATACTGAGTCAAACCAACTCACGTCTTGGACTCAAACTCCATTTGCACAGGAGAAAGAAGAAGATTCTTCAGGGGAAACATTCAGCCTTGATTTTGATTTGTAACCATCAAAGGAAGTTGTTAACGGTGAAAAAGGAGAATTAACCTATGCCATTCCATCAGTGAGAGCTAAGGAGTCAGCGTAGGCGTAACCCGCCGCAGGCATCGCTTACGGTCGTTCATGTCAGCACAAAGTTATTCTTCCTCCTCCTCATCCTCATATTCATAATCTGCATAGTCTTTCCCGTGTTGTTCGTACCAGAGGCGTTCTTCTTCAATAGCCGCCTCTCGCTGTTTCCTTTTCCGCTCTGCCATCTCTGCTTCTAGGAGTTCTTGCTCTAATCTCTCCTTTTCAAACCTTTCTCTTTCCAGCCTTTCTCTTTCTTGGGTTTCTTGCTCTACCCTCTCCCTCTCAAGTCTGATTAATCGCTGCTCAACTCGTCCACAGTAAAAATCCAAAGCCTTACCCGTCGCCGCTCCGGTAACTGTACCAACCACTAGAAAAATGAGTCCAGTTTTCCAGCCTTCAATCGGGCCACCGCTCCACTGCAAACTTTTTTGGTTAAACCATACCAGTACAGAAAACACAGAAATTCCAACTACCGTATTGATCAGCGCAAAAATTCTCGGTGTCATCTCAGTCTGACGGAGAATTAGCCACTGCCCCAGCCAGAGTATTGCACCAAAAATCACCGCAGCGATCCCGCTCATAACCAAATGTCCTGGATATTTGAACGGATCTAGTATCATGTTAATGATCAATGGCACAAATATCAGCAGACAGAGCAAAAAGCCAATTAATAAGCCCACAACGCTTATCAAGCTCCAGTAGCGACCGAGATAACCGAGGCGGAATTCCAATATCCACTCTTGTACGGGAAGCATTGTAATGTAAAACGCGATTCCTGCACTGACGTAATCGAGCATTGGCAGTTGTTTTACCTTTATATTTAGCGTATTTGGCGTAGCCGTGCCAAAGCGAACAAAAAAGATACTAACCTAAGACGAATTGAAGCAATTATTGCTGAAAGGTTTTTCACTCCCTGCGATCGCAGGGAGTGAAAAAAGAATCTAATTTGTAGCCACTCGAAAAAAGTGGCTACTTTCTCGATTTGATTATCCTACTTTCAACCCCAAACAAATCTTTGTAAACTTCATAATCTCGAAAAAGTTCCATAATCAAACTTCGAGTAAAAGCACAGTAAATCATATTCCCTCGCGCCTCATACAAACCAAAAGCTTTAAATAAATCTTTTTTAGCGCCCTCAATATTGCCCAGATAGAATCTGACTGTCCCTCGTCCACAATATGCTTCTGCACAATCAGCATCTAGAGATACAGCACTTCCGCCTGCTATGAGGTACGCACACAGTCTCAAAAGTTATGATAGGAAAGGGATATAGGTAAAATTGTGCTTCATAATAGCCGGAAGTGCTGTAATGCTTTTTCTAAATCAAAGAGTGATTTTTCTAATTCCTCAGATAAAAAATAAATATTCGCCCTATTTATATAAGCTGATAAACAGTTTGGTTCAAGTGAAATTACTTGATTGTAATCTAAGATAGCTGCTGGGTTGTCACCAGTTAAATTTTTATAAATATCAGCCCGATTTAGATAAGCTTGGACTAATTTTGGATTCAGAGCGATGGCTTTAGTATAATCTTCAATCACCTTTGGAAATTCTGACTTATGACAGATTTTTGAGCGAGCTAATCCTCGATTATTATAAGCTTCAGCAAAATTCGGATTTATTGCTAATGCATTATCAAAAAGCTGAATTGCATTTTCATATTTTTCGATTTGAAACTGAATTAGTCCTATAGTATTGTGAACTTCAGCAAAATTAGGATAGAAATAAAGTGCATTTCTGAAGCACTCCATCACTCCAGATAAGTTTCCTGATTTGAGATGCTCTATTCCTTTGTCATACCACAGTTGCCCTTGTTCTATATCAATTTCTTGCATTAATTCCACCAAATCTTCCCTCTTTTAATTTAAAATTCCTTAAATATTTATCAACTCGGATATTTAGCCGAGTCAGTTAATTTATCGTAAATCAAAGGGTTTAAGACCCCTACCTCTACAGGTAGCCCCAATTTCAGTTAGGGTTTAAATACCCGTCTGAAATGTATTTAATTTTGAATGCGTGAATTTTGAATTGTTAACCGTATATTTCTAATTCTTGACTTTTATTTTTCTCTAATATTTTATCTATCTGACTATTCGCGTCCTCAAAACTTTGCAATATCTGTGGAGTTAATTTATTAGTCTGTATCTGACCAGATTGCAAGTTTAAAATTACCTCCCCATTTTTCTGTGAAATAGTTAAATCTCTCTGCTGGGTATTAAAGGTTATATCATAAATTTTTCCCAAAACTTGAGTGCCATTTTCATTAGACTTACCCCAGACCATGCCAATCCTTTGAGCAATTTGAGTCAACCGACTGATGGCTTCAAGTTCAAATGTATCTTGATTCATTACTGCCAACGCTTGGGCTGATAATTGCTCACCAGCTTTAAACCCATAAGCCACTTCTACAATGCGTTTTTTGTAATTTTCCGGCTTCCCTAACTTGTCTGCGGCATTGTACCAATTTCTCAAATCATCAATAGTAACTGTCGCGGACTTCTCGACACCTAGAGGTTCGGTTTTTGTACTATTAGTAATGTCTGTTGTAGAAGGATTAGTGGAGAGTAATGGAGTTATAGATTGGTTGGGCGGGGATTGTGCTGTTTGTTCTGGTGGTTTCAAAAACTGCGGTCGTGTGGCAAGGGAGCTAACAAATTGTTGATACTCAAGAGTAGATTCAATCACAGCCCCGAATTTCTTGGTCATGCTCGACAAAGTTTTGGGGGGAATTGAACTACTGACTAAGTTAAATACCGCTAGACCTTTTTTAGTTTCCCTGATAACATCTTCTGTTGAGGCAAGCGAGAATTCAACTTTTTGAGCAGTTAACCATTTAGTCACAGTATCAGCTTTCTGGTTGTCAACAGCCAAGCCCATGACTCCAAGTTTTTCGTTTGATTCTGTAGAAAAGAGGAAAGTAGGACGCTCTTTAATATGATGTAGAATTTTCGCACTACTCTCAATCATATACAGTTGTTGAGGATTAACTGATTGAGTCCCAAAAGCCTGAAACTCCTTCGTCCACTTCTGGGGATATTCAACGGTATTAGGGTCTATTTGAGCGCAAATAACAGAAAAATTACTTTGAATAATAGCGTCGGCGTGTGTAAGTTGTCCGGTTTTGAGCAGTCCAAGCTGTCTGAGCGCGTCTTTGTCTTTTTTGAAGTGCAATACTCCCAAGGGTTCACCATTTAAAAACACGGCATCTCTAGTTTTTAAGGGTGGTATTTCTATAGTTACTTTTCGATAATCTCCAGCCGAAAATGACTGACCAGAAAAATCATAAAAGTTAATTTTGTTAATTTTCAGGAGATTACCATTGGGAGATTCACCCAGTACAAAAGCTTGATCTCCAATTTCAGAGATTGACGTGAGCTTTAATTTTAGAAGATTACCATTTTTGAGATAATTAATTTCTTTTAACTGTTGGACAGAATCACTGTCTAACTCACCCAGAGTGAAAGCATCAATTTTTATTTTTACTGTTTTATCAGGAATCGGCACAGTGCCAAATTCTAAGTTTACGGGTTCGGCGTTAAAAACAAGTCCTGCATAAGAGAAGTTCTTGAGTTCACGGATAGTAATTTCAATCGGCTCGTTTCCAGGCAGTCCAATAGTTGCTTTGGCAGTGGCAGGTTCTACCCCAACCATACTTGCTTGCGCTTTTGTTCCAATGGGAAGCTGTGCAGTTCTGGTTTCGAGCATGGCGAATTCCTTATATTCGCCGTCACTATCCTGGACAAACATTAGCCTGGAAATATGGCGCTCATGTCCGACTGGGTGGTGAGAAGCTCTGATTTCTATAGGATGTTTTTCATGAGCGTTCCAGTCTCGACCTAAAAATTGATTCGCTTCATTATTTAATGTGACTAACTTCGGTTCGGTAAATTGCAATTTATCTAAGCGAGAGATAATCTCATTGGGGAAAGCAGCGAAGGCAAAATTAGAGACTTTTTTGGCGATCGCTTGGGGGTTTGCGTCTTCTTTTCTTGCAACTTCGAGTTCATCCTGGCGAGATGCACAGATGTTCCAAGCGGCGGCGGATAGAGCAAGTTTTTCTGACTCTGGGATTGAGGCGTAAAATGCGAGAGCTGCGTCATTTGCTAAGGCAAAGAGTAGTTTAGTTTGGCTTCTAGTAAGTTCTGGTCTTAGTTCTAAAAGTTTACCTGCCTGCATGGTCATCCCCGCCTTGAGGTTGTGGTCAGTCACCGATTGTTGGCTAACTGTCCCCAGGTTGCGGTAAGCGGGTTTTCCATCCTCCCCAATCTCACCATCTATCTGTGCAACTGCTAGTAATTTGTGGGGGCGTTCTTTAGTTCTGAATTTCTCTAAAATTTCATCTAAGCGAATGTTCAACGTCTGGGCTTTCCAGATTAGGGGATGCCCGTAGCGGGTGAGATTGGTAATTTCGAGTTGCGTTCCTGAATCCGTTTGAACAATTGCGCTAGGGCCAGACTCTGTTTCTCGCCGCCTTGAGGCACGAACCGCAGCGTTGAACTTCAGATCAAACTCGTATTTGGCGGCGATCGCTGCAAATTTTTGCTGTGGTGTAAATTCCACTCCTTTGAACAAATCTTTAAACTGGACGATGGGACGCGATTCTAACTGTGATTCTTGGAAATATTTATTGGTTTGGCTAATCAATAATTCTACTGGTGAGTAGCCCTTTGGTATTATACCTGTGCTTAAATAAACTGACGAAGATTTTTTATCTTTAATATAATTAACATCACGATACAAGTAGCGGCTATTTTCTCTGATTAAATTCATCTCAGGTTTTTTAGCACTTTTGAATAAATCAACCGCTATTTGGTTTTGATAACATCCCTCACCAATCATTTCTCGGTACATCAGGCGGTTAACATCCATTGCCTGATGAATAATCTCTCTTCTTCTGTTAGGATTCTTTGCTAGAGCTACAACAGATTGCATGAAGGGTTTGTACTCTGCTCTAATTGGCTTGGGCTTCTCGTCATGTTCCTGTTCAAATAAACTTTGATAATGGCTAGATACTTGGTCTAAATAAGTTGATTGTTGCTCTAAGTTACCGTAAGTTTTAAGTACTTCAATTTCTGATTCTAATGCCTCCAGTGCCGTCACTTGATTGTTGATTATGCCCACGCTGATGCTATCACTCATGTGGATAGCGATTTTTTCAAATGGGGGCTGGCTTCCATCGGTGGGATCAAAAAATGATTGTTTTTTGAGCTTAACCGTGGGCGAATAGGCGTTTTGGGGAAGATTTCTCCGCTCTGCTTCTGCTGTTAAATTGGGATATAAGCTAGCTCTTGCTACACCAATGCAATCACCATCGTAGTCTCGCGCTTGGCGTTCTGATTCGGTTTCTGCTGGGTCGATAAAATCAACATCAACCAAGAGTGCTTCTAACTCTGTAATTCTGGCTTGTATACGCTTGTGGTCTTCGTCATTAACTACAATTATGCCTTGCAAAGATTTACCATCTGGAGCAACACGGTCTAAAACGTGTTTATTAGTAGAAACACACAAACCATTAGAGTTGAGGAAAGGAGAACGGAAATTAAGAATTTTTTCTTGCTCATCAAGCCAAGAGACACAAATTTCACCATTTTTGAGTTGCTTGGAGGGAATAATCATCCCTCGGTCAAAAGTAAGCGTTTTCCCAACAGCAATATCTCGCCACTCACTTTGTACAAACCGACTTAATTCCTGCTTTACCTTCTCAGTTTCTAATAGCTGCTGATGCCCTAGTATATCGGCTTTAATAAGTTTGTACATGAACAAGTCATCTTTAGTACTTTCGTCATCCAATTCCTGATCTGTATCTAAGTCATCATTTGTCTCTAACTTTTTAATATCTGTTTCTTGATCGGTGACTTCTCCTGTTTTTAATTTATTTTGGCTCAATGATTCTTTACGTTTTTCATATCTTTCACAATAGTAAGCAGCAACATTTCTAGGGTCATCTTGAATAGAGGCTAATCTTTGAGCTTGTACCTCTAGTTCCTCGGCAAAATCTTTAATTCCTTGGGGGAAAGATGCCAGCAGTTGGGAGATAGACATCTGACCTTGCTGAGATTGCCCTTTTTCAGCTAACCAAATATTTTGCTGATATAATCCTGGTTGAATTTGAGGTTTTGTGGGGCCTTTGGGTCTATCCTTGTCTGTTCCCTTAAAACTGCTTACAGGGAGAATTATGTCTATCTTTGGTTTGTTATTTGAATCTGCATATTTGATTTCGTCTAGCCTGTATGGTCGCAGTGTTCCTTTGCCAAAGCGATATTTAGTAGTATCATCTCCAACTCCATCCACCCAACCGAATCGATGCTGAATTACACGATAGCTTTTATCTGCTTGGGATTCTCTTAAAGTGAGCAAGTCATAGAGTTGTGTTGAAATCTGCCCATAACAATCTCCAACTAATTTATATGCCAAATCATTTGATAATATCCCTCCATTTTCACCAGCATTTTCAGTAGAATCATCTACTACCAAAATATTTAGCTTTTCGTGAATCGCATTTTTACAAGCCCCAAGGAAGATAGAACCATAAGCGCCCCGGTCTTTACTATCTGGACAAATTTTTTGAATCGTTTCTAAGCATTCTTTATCTCCATAAAGTAAACGAGTCTTAGAAGACAGTAATAAAATTTGTCCATCTGGATGATTCTTTAATTCTTCGGTGGTGCTGTATTCATCTGAGTGTCCAAATGAAAAAATTTTATCAGGAAAGTAAAATTCCAGTAAAGTATTACTTAGCTTTTCAGTTAAAATTGATTGAGAGCCAGTTTTGTTATCGTCTGTGTAGATCCATTGCTTTAAACGAGGGTCAAAATGTTTCAATTCCAAAGTCATAAATGTTAATTAAATTGATGGAATTTAATCAATTTTTGAGGAGATTTATATGCCAAGGATTAAGCGTTGGATAAATATGCACAAGGATGAGTTCCATCCAGATGGCAGCTTGAAAAATGAAGCTCGACAAGAAATGTTATCTGTGGGAATGAGTAACGAGGTAATTGATGATTATGCCTCTAGGCTAAAAGCGAGATACGACGAGTGGAAGCACCTGGATGAGACTGATCCAGAGCCGTGGCCAATCTACACAGCCTACGATTTCTTTACTGAACAAGAAAAAAAGGAATTTAATCCTGATGGTTCTCTCAGACCTGAATATATAGAATATGCTCGTCAAATTGGCATCAGTGAAAGTGCGTTAGAACAGCTTGAGTGGCATAAGAAAATGGAGGTTGATCATTATAATAAAATGTCTGCCTCACACGTAGAACAAGGCATCAACTTTGGTGAATGGTTGATGGAAGGGAGGATTGGAAACAGCACAACATACATTCAACGTCGGCAGCAGATGGAGCAAGACCTGCGTAACTTTGAGCCGGAAGACAGTCTACCTTTCGACAAGGACACAGCATTTTAGTTAGCAAATTGAGGAATAGGGAGATTTCGCTCTATTTCTAATTTCCTAACATCTAAATTTGCTTGGGCAACGTGATGCTAAGTTTTTTAGCAAACAATGTCAGCAGTAAATTTACCCCAAACCTCGTGATTAAATTCATTGATTTGGGGGGAATTTTTGATGATAAAAACCGTTAGAAAACGCAATCATTCCTAAGATGACAAAGGCTGTAATGATTAATATGTGCAGTGAATTGAATGCCGAGCGTTCTCTGACTACTTCAGCCCACATTACTTTCAGTTGATCTTCCGTTGTCTTCCTGAGCGAAAAAGCGAATTGTTTGGTTAATTGGCTTGCCGTTCTATAGCTGGAGGGATTACCCCAGACGATCGGACAACTGACTTGTTGGAAGCGGCGGCAAGGAACGCAAACATCCCTAAAATAGCAAAAGACGTAATAATCACTTGCTGTAGGGAGGCAAATACTGACTTTTCTTTCTCCTTTTGGACAGTGATGCGATTCAGATTCTGTTGAAATGCCGAGAAATACAAATAATTCAACACTTGTTTACACAAGGTAGGGTCTTCACCTATCTGTACTTTCTGGCACAGAAGAATTTCTAGATGCTCCCGGCGGCGATCGCTTGTAGACAAATCGCGCTCGTCCCACAGTTTTGCCTGGGTCGTATCTAAAGATCTATTAATACCTAATATAGTCATACTATGGCCTTCTTTAATTGTTGAGTTAGCTGAGGGAACAGGTGTAATCGATAATTCAACTACACCCTACTGTGCTTTTTGAAAAATGGAACTCGTATCTAACTTAAGAAGTTTAAATATGCTTTCAAAAAAGAACTAGCAACTTGAGTACTGAAAAAATCAAAGCTCAGGTTGCTAGTAAATTTTGAGAATGTATGCTATATTTCCCAGTCTAAATCTTCAGTTGGAGATGGAGATAAAATCTGTGCCTTGGGTGGTGGCTGGCGTGTATCTGGCTGCAATGGGTTCGTCCCATCCTGAAATAATTCTTGTGCCAGAGTCCGCCCATAGTCGTCAATGTCACTACTCAAGAAATACTGCAAAACCTGCGGTGTAGCACCATCAATTGCTGCTTGTGCTAGTAGAGATTTGATGAATTGGGGAGATGCTTCACTATCAGCTAGTACCTTCAAGGTTTGCTCGGCATCTTGGATGGTCATTCTGGAGATATCTTTAACTCCAACTTCGTCCCAGACATCCCCGAAATACTGTCGATATTGCTGATTGAAGTCTTGCTCTTGGGCAAATCGTGATAATTCTTGTACCTGCAAATGTGTCGTTTCTGACATATTAATTTGCCAATGTTAATTGTTCACGCTTGTTATTGTTTGACCCAACCATCTTGAGCAATTGTTGATTAAGATAATTTTGAGCCGAAACGTAGAGATTATCCCAAATCACTGGATTACGACAGATTTTGCTCCCAACTGTATTGCCTGCTAATTTCTCTGACACCAAGTATTTCTTGTAATAGTTCGTCCACAGATGTTGCAGAAAATCTTCCGCGAAATCATCAAAAGGAATTAACCAGTTATAGTTCTCATCCAAAAAGACTCGATAGGCGGCAACGATGGGCATAGCAATATCAGCCGGCGCACTAAACCCAAATGAGTAGCGGCTGTCGGGCAAAAGGGTATTCTTTCGCGCATCAATTGAAGCTAGGTCAATGACTCCTTTCTTGCGTGGGTTGGTGATGTGTTCCTCAATAGTCTTAAACAGCCTTTGCTCAATCCACAAAGATGCGGGTAACAGTGGCAACAATCTTGACAGCCTTTCTCTTTCTGCATCAGTTAAAGAGGGGTTATTGCTGACAGGTGGGTGCTTACCTTTAGTTTTCGTTTGGGGGTTGTATTTGTTTCTATCTAAGCAATTTACTAACTTAATTAAATGGTTGACATTGCACTGTGGATTTTTGGGCGCACCACTTTGATGTTGATAGTAAGCAATGCGGAATTTCGTTTCTTCCTCCATCTCTAATTTTGCTAAAAACTGTTTGAGAAATTTATAATCACCTCTAGCGTTTACCTTTGACCGCGCATCCACTGGGGCAGACGTGTTGGATGCTAGGGCTATATCTTTCGCTTCGTCTTCACTTAACCCAATGTGAATAGTAACTTTAACCCTAGCTAGAGAGAGGTCGTACTTATTTGCTCTAGCTTGTTCAAATGCTAATACCGTATGCCCACCGTTGATAATGCCATCGTTGCCGCCCTCGTTTGAGAGAAGTATTTCTAGTTCTAGCTCAGTCCTGCTTATTGGTTTAACCTTGTTAACACACAGCACAATCCCGTTATTTCTTTGAAAGAATTTTTCAGGTTCAGTGGAGAGCGAATCGAATATTTGTCTGTAGGTTGAGCTTTTGCGGTTCGGCTCTCTAATGTTTGGCTCTAGTGGGAGGTTTGGGAAACTATCTACATGGGCAGTAGCGATAATGCAGTTAGGAAAAGCATTGATGTACTGGTCTATTTTAAAAGTCAAAGTTTTGGGCATATTCTGAAACTATTGCAAGTAGAGGATTTGGCGATGTTAGACAGAATCTCTGTCTAACATCAAGATTGCTTAATTTGAGCTATTGTGATTTCTCTTAGATGTTTGGGGTTGGGGGAAAAACCCATTGATAGAGAACAGGTCTTTAGCTGGAGTCCAATTCATATTGGGTGGCGCTTGATAATTATCTGGGAATAATTTCTGTTTGCGCTCATAGCCAGAATATTCATCGAGCATTTTGATATAGTTAATATGCGCTGTCCACACATCAGCAATTCTATTTTCTAACCCTTGAGTATCAAGCCCTTTGGGAATTTGCACTCCACCATTCCAAACAATGGGGATGCCAACGCTTTCAAAATATTGGGTTAACGGGGCGCGAATCAAATCCGCAGTTCCCCCGCAGATTAACACTTCATCCAAAACAGCCAGATTTTTCACCCATCTAATTATTGCTCGACAGTAATCATCAACTAAAGGCGGTAAGACCGAGTTAAATAACTTTAAATCTGACTCTACACCAGTTGGGGTAGCTTTACGTGAGATTGAACGCAGTGCATTTTGGTTGCCATTTTGCGCTTGCACCAGTAAGTGCGCTAATCGGAAATCATCCTTTGATAACCCAACAGCAGTACGCTCCACAAATTGGTGTACCAACCAACTCATCCCTAAATCTGTAGTTTCAAATTTAGTTAAGTTCCCTTTGGATGATAGTAAAAAACTGGCATTACGATAACCCAGCATCAGCAAGCCAATACTTTTTTTATCAAACTCACTACCTAAAGCACGACGACGGTACGACATAATCCCGCTTCCCTCTGGAGAAGTTGAAAAATTGACTAGTTTCACTTTCAACTGACCATTAGGCGTTTTAACTCCTTTATTGAGTTTGCGGCTTAATGTCTTCCCTAAATCCTTGCCATCGGCAATTTCTCCTCCGGGCAGCAGCAATTGTGCAAAAGCCTCCATTGGCTGATTTAAACCCAACTGCCAACTAGCTAACCAGAACAAACCCGCTATTTTTGGCAAACCATAGTGGAACTTCAACTCTTTGAGTGCTGGTGTACCGAAAAAAGCCTCTTTAGCTACAGCACCTAATACATAATACTCATTCCCAATTCCTACCCAAGTCGAGTCAAGCCGCACCTGTGTAAATGAGTGCGCTATTGAATCCCTGCTGACATCTGCCACTTCTGGACTCATCGCTATCACTATTGGCACACCTTCTGGGTATATCTGAACAATCCCTCGGTTATGACTGCCACCTAAATCAAACGACGCTACTATCTTTGGCATCGTTGAGGTTATCTCTTTGTTGGGCGTATTCATACATTTTCCTATTTATGTGCGATCGCAAAAGAAAATAGACATTGCCTGAAGAGTCTTATTCACGAATTTCTCACCACACCTCGAATAGAGGAGTAATGAGTAAGGAGTAAGAAGTTATGAGTTAAAAATTTTACTTATTACCCATTACTTATTACTCATTACTCTTCATCAAACGCAAAGGAGCTTGTGAGAAATCCGGGTTATTCACCCTTGAGAGCAATCATTAACTGGTTATTGGTATAGTTAGGACACTTTAGTTAACCAATACCAAACAGTTTATTAATCTGTTGCATTTCTAGTGACGGTTTTATATCTATCCATTCGACATCAGTCTCATCGTCATCAGTCTCATCGTCATCAATCTCATCGTCATCAATCTGCTCTAACGCTTGGACTTCTTCTGTCTGGGTCTGGTGTATACTCGACTCTACACCATTCGCCTGTTGAGCTTGAGCTTGAGTTTCGCTGGTGAATGTCTCCGTCTTCACTACTGATGGTTCTATAAATACCGCCCGAATTAAAGCCGCTTGTGCTTCCAACTGTTGAATTGCCCATATAGCCCTTTGTCTTAAAGGCTCACCATCTACCCCATCAGCAGACATGGCAAAAGGCGACCAATGTTGTTTCAGAGTCAACATCACTACTTCTGGTAGTTTCCCTAAGTCAAATGGTTCTGTTTGTAGATAATTTAGGAGATGACCTTCTGCGGTATCTACCGTCCGCTTAACTGAAAGAATTACTTGTTGATTTTGTTCCATTTTTTTGTCTGGGCAAAGTTTCTGTGCAATTATTCATTGCACTGTTGTCACTGTTGTTAGATAGTTCCATTTTCTTTGCACAGTCGAAATTCAGGAATTTCTTATGTACAGTTTAGCTGAAGAAAGTTATTTTTACAAATTCATTATTCAATTCGCTAACAGTATATATTTGTTGTGGTTAAAAACTATAAATTGTATATCTCAATACCTTTTTTCGTGACTGTTCTACACCTGTTCTACACCTGTTCTAAAACTGCTCTACAACTGTCCTATGACTGTTCTATGGCATAAAAGTCACAGGCTCACTCCTAATTAACAACTGTCCTATGACTGTCCTACAACTGGTCTATGACTGTCGCGGAAATAAGGGGGCATAAACCGCTAACAATTCTCTGAAAAAATAATAAAATAGTCGTACTTACTACGGTTTTTTACCCATTTCCGCATTTGAGCAATTTGGCTATTTTAGGGGTAGCCAAAATTTAGATAATTTAAAAAAATCAGCATTACTTGAGAATGATACCAAGTTTATTCAAGAAGTGAAGCCATGAGCTACGCGATCGCGCGATTAAAAAAATTAAAGCGGGGGAACATATCAGGCAGTGCATCTCACACTGCAAGAGAAAGAGAAACCCCAAACGCAGATCCCACTCAAAAAAATATTCGGTTCATCGGTAGTCTTGACCCAGAGGAACGACTAGAGGATTTGGTACTAGCCAAAATTGCCGAGCATGAGCAGAAGCGAAAGATTCGCACTGATGCGGTGTACTGCGTGGAGTTACTGTTGAGTGCATCGCCCAGTTATTTCCGTCCCAACTGCCCCACTCAAGTCGGTTACTATGAACCCCAAAAGCTGGATAACTGGATGGAAGCGACTCACCAGTGGTTAGCGGATGAATATGGCAATCGCATTGTCCGCGCCGAGTTGCATTTAGATGAAGCCACCCCCCATATTCACGCTTATTTTGTGCCTTTGGATGATCAGGGACAGCTACGGTGCAATCATTTCTTTGACGGGCGGCAGAAAATTCATGAATTTCAGGATTCGTACTACAACACGATGCGGTTAATTGAACTAGAGCGCGGTATCAAAGGAAGCAGAGCAAAGCACCAGGACATCAAAGACTTTTACCGCATTGTGGAGGAGGGGCGTGACTTAGAAATTGATGAGCTAAGTGCAGCGCAATTGAAGGCCAAAGCTGCCGACCGAGACAGGGCGAATCAGCGAAAACAGGAAATGGAAGCTACAGCCAAAGCTCTTTCACTTGAAAATGAACAGTTACGGCGACGAATTGCACAATTAGAACAAGACAATCAATCAATAAAAAAACTTACCGAATGGTCAACTGATTTAGCTTTGGATGATGTTGCTATTGAGTTGGGACTGTGGCGTAAAGGGAAGGAATGGGTAGGAGGAAACCACACCATTAATATAGATGGCTGTAAATTTAGCGGTCTTGCTCCCGGTTCTCATTTTGAAGGTAATCATGCAATTGATTTGGTCAAGCACGTTAATCAATGCAACCAAGTCCAAGCGATCGCATGGATCGGGGAAAGATTTGGTGAAGTCGGCGCAAAACGTGCAGCGAGCGCTCATGCTCAAAAAGTTGCGGTTGACATTATCCAAACTCAACCAGTACCGCAATTCATTCCACCAATTGAGGATAAAAAACAGTGGCAGCAAGTAGAACATTACCTAACCCAGAAACGAGGCATACCTTCTGATTGCGTACAAATGTTACATAACCAGGGTCTAGTTTATGCCGACTCAAAAGCAAATGTAGTTTTTGTAATGCGGGATCTCAACGGAAAGACCAAAGGGGCATTTTTAGAAGGGACAGCTAATACATTCTCTGGTTATGAGTTAGGTACAGTTCGTCGTGATAGCTGGTTTTACTTTACTTTGGGGAAAAAGCCTAGTGAGAAAACTAGCACTGCTGTACTGTCTGACTCTCCCATTGATGCCATTTCAGTAGCCATGCTGGAATATCAGGTTAAAGGAATACCAGAAAACAGAACAGTTTACATGGCAATAGATGACACTTCAAGTTTACCTGTTGAAAGATTACGTAATGTTGCTCATGTACAGGTAGCTTTTAGTCAATCAACAGTGGCACGGGCTGTTAAAGAACTACTGCCACACTCGACTCAACTCAAGTGCGAAAGTCGGGATTGGAATACGCAGTTAATCAATTTCTCCCATCAATTGCAACAGCGTTATTCACAACAAAAACACGAGGAATTAGAGCTATAGTTGCAAAAAAGTCAAGCTACTCTAGTACCGATTTTTTCAGTACCAAAGTAGCTAGTAAAGAGTTTTAGCTATCAATAATATTGGGGTGAAAATTAGTTAAAATCCTGATGAGTAATGAGTTAACAAAGCAAATATTCTCTCTAATCAAACTTAACAATAAGCTGATAGCTGTCGAGTCTCCATTACAAGAAAGACTCAAACTTTTGACAAATCTCGCCAGTGAATGCCAGCAATACAACATTAACTGTTACCTGTGGACGCTGGAGGATGATGCGCTACACCAGTTATCTACTAATGAGGAGGGATTAACTTTACAAAGAGTTGAGCAGTATCAGGCAATCGCCAAAAGCAGGCGCGAACATTACTTTGAAATTCTCCGATTCTGGAAAACTACTGATTTATCAGGAATCCTGATACTAGAAGGTATATTCCCCTGGCTAGGAGAGTCTACCACTGACCCCGATTTCTTTCTGACTTCCGAGTGGATTAAGTCTGCCCTCATTAACCTGAAGCTGTGCAATCACTCTTGCAACAAGACAGCGATTCTCTTAGGGTCAAACGCCACTGTGTCATCTGACATTGCCCCCGAAGTTCCCACAGTCATTCAACAACTGCCAACTATAGAGGAAATAAGCAGTTATTTATCCCAAGTATTACCGGATTACAGTCATAGCGATATTCATGCGACGGCGATCGCCGGGTTAGGGATGTACTTGGCTGATATTGACTATGGAATCAGACAGGCAAGCGCTCCTGCTGAAATTAAACCGGATGAGTTAGTAGAAAAACTGTCCGCTTACAAAATCGAACTGTTTAAGCGAATTTATAATATTCAGTTTCTCCAACCGCCTAGCACTCCTATCGGGGGGCTGGAACTGATGCAGTCGGCATTTAAAACTTATAAGCGGTTATTGACAACACTGGCGAAAGCGTATAATCTGCGCTTACCCAAGGGGATTTTACTAATCGGCCCACCGGGAACAGGAAAATCTTACTCCGCCAAAGCAAGTTCTGCACAATTAGGGCTACCTCTGATTATCTTGGAGTGGGGGAGTTTCCGTAGTTACGGTAATTTGGCTGAATATAAACTCAAGAGTTTACTCGCGCTGGTAGACCGAATCAACCGTGTAATCTTATACCTTGATGATTTTGATAAGGGATTCGCCGGGGATGATGATTTATCCAAACGCCTAGCTGGTATGCTTTTGACCTGGATGCAGGAGCGTACTAGTGAGGTTTTAATTATCGCTTCGGCTAACAATATTCAATGGCTACCACCAGAGCTAACCAGAAGCGGACGCTTCGACGAGATTTTCAAGGTGGATCTCCCAAATTACGGCGAACGGCACGAAATATTCAAGATTCACTTAGCCCGTTTTGATCCTCGCTTCCGTGATCGGGGCGATGGGTACAGTGAAGAAGAATGGAAAAGGTTACTCAAAGCTACACAGCGATGTGTGGGGGCGGAGATTCAAGCCATTGTAGAACGCGCCGCCGTCTCTAGTTTCTGTGAAATGTTTGATGATGATGTTGCACCCCTTCAAGAACTGCCATCACTTGAGATTACATTATCGGCATTGCTGGCTGCAAGGCAGAGTATGAATCCTCTGGCCATCCGCGAAGCTGACCGAGTTGAAAGTATGCGTAACATTGCGGCTTTGCATGGCCTTCCATCTAGCCCGATTGATTCATCTATATATAGTCTCGGCAATGTTGATATTTTTGGTGAAACATGAAAACTTTAAAAATTAATTCTGAAAAGGATTTATACGTTGCTGCCTTCAACTTACTGAACATACTAGGCCCTGTCGCTGGAGTATCAATTATCATTGGCACTGTGGCGATTGGTTACGTACATTCTCGTCCCCAGGATTTACCAGCTACGCACATTCTTACGAAAGCCAAGCGCACATTTAACTTGGAAGCCGCTTCTACACCAGAGCAATTAGAGAAAGGGCTGAAATTTCGAGCATCCTTAAACGGTGATCGCGGGATGTTATTCAACCTGGGCAGAGAAATTTACGACGTGCCTTTCTGGATGTACAAGGTAAATTTTCCATTAGACATCTTTTACATCAACGACAATGTGGTGACAACTGCGATTTACAATGCCCAACCGTGTCACAAAACCCCTTGTCCCATCTACAAGGGGAAAGTTGCCGATCAAGTGCTAGAGCTAGCAACAGGCGCTGCCAATATCAAGATTGGCGATCGGCTTAACATCCAACCGTTATCAAAGAAGGCAGGAGGAAAACTGCCCGACGTTCGCAGACTCGCTACCGCTATGCTATCTCTCAAGTACCGCGACCAGACGGGTCTTAGAACTCCAAATTGAAAATTTCGAGGCTCTTTTTCAGGAGGGGTTTGAATCCCCAACTGAGGTAAAACCTCCAGCAAGAACTGCCTCCAGCAAGAACTGCCTCCTTCATCAGTTTTGCCTAAGAATAATATTGGTGTTGATAGCGGCAATTTTTTAAGAAACAAAAATGAGCGCTAGTAATTGTATAACGTATTTTTGAAAAATCAAGAAACCATAGTACTGAAAAAAACAGTACCTAAATAGCTTCGTGTGTTGAATCAAATATGGCAATCTATTTATGGGAAGAGTATGGACATATTGGGAATTTGATCACCCTCTGGGTAGCACGGTTCGAGTAATATCAACCCCATTAGGGCTAGAGATATTTGCTGAAGATGTATTTCAGATTATTGCACCGGAATTAAATAATCAAAAAATAGTGCCTCTGCATATCCAAAGTCGAGAACGTCATGTGGTTATTGGGGAGCAAATAACAATAGTAAAAACTTTAAATTCAGGAGCTATCTATAATTTAAAAGGCATGGTTAAAAAACAAATGATTAATAATTTTACGCAATGGATAAGGAGTAATGTCTTACCGATATTTCAAAAAGATGTTTTTTAGAAAATTGAGAACAAATCTGAATTATGAGGAAAAGAAAAATGACACAAACTATCAATAACAATCAAAATGGAAATATTAATAGCAAAGCTGATATCTCGGCAATTGAAGCAGCAGAAGAAATAAAGCTAAATGATTTAGCACCAGAGCAGCAGTTAGAGTTAGAGAAACTAAAGTTAGACCTGGATATGGCCTCAGATGCAGATAAAGAGGCAGAAGAAGTAACTAAAACTCCCCCAAGAAGATTAGTAATAGTAGGCGGGGGGAAAGGTGGAGTTGGTAAATCGATGTGGACGAGAGGATTTTTACAAACTTGTATAGATGAGAAAAGGAGAATTGTGGCAGTAGATGCAGATAATTCTAATCCAGATTTGTTGAGATATTATGGTGAAGATGGTGAGCATTGTCAAATACAGCAGTTAAATATTTTTAAAGATGGAAGTATAGATAGATTTTTTGATCAGATAAAGAGAATGATGGAGCCAGAGCTAGATACATATAATCAACTGCCACCACCAGAATCGCTGTTTTTATTAGAATTGCCACCGCAATCAAGACAAATATTTAAAAAATTTATAGAACAAGAGTTCTTGGAAACAGCCGCCAATGATTATGACATTAGAGTAACAATGGTCGTGGTAGTTAGTCGAGTATCAGATTCGGTAAAGCAATTAATAGATTTATACAGCTTCTGCGGAAATAAAGTAGATTACATAGTCGTTAAAAATTTATTTTATGGTGAGGAGTCAGAATTTTCTAGATATAGCAACTCATCAATAGTTCAAGAGATAAAGCAAGAGCTATTAAAAGCAGGAATCCCTTTATTTGATATTACAATGCCGGATTTACTTGAATATGCCTATGATTATTTAGATGAAAAGTCACTAACTTTTTCTGAAGGAATAAAGCAAAAAGAACTACCAGGAGTGAAAATGCGGGTGAAGAGTTGGCTAAAAACTTTTAAACAGCAAATTTATCCAGTTAAGCATCTCTTAGGGCTGGAGAGTATAAATGTTGAAATCTTCTAAAAGAATGATAATGACTGTAGGTGACTCTCGTGTAGGCAAGTCTACAGTTATGAAACTATTGCTGGAAATTTATCAACTTCAAGGTAAAAGATTGAAAGTTTATGATCATGATAATCGGGACAGACTTTTGGCTTACAAAGATTTAGTGTGTATTGAAAAGATAGATTTTTTCAATAAACAAACGGACAGGATGTTTATTGATCTGGTAGCTGATGATATAGATATCATTTTAGTGGATATGCCGGGGCAACACATAGACAAAATTTGTCAGTATATTGTTGAGTCTGAACTATTAGAAGCTTTAGCTGAATATGGATGGAAGCTAACGTTTCTGCAACCGATATCACATAGAACAGACTGCATAGACTACTTAACTCAAATCATCCAAACTGCTACTAACAATGCCAACTATGTGATAGTGAAGAATTATCATTTTGCGCCAGAGTTTAGGGAATATGACGAAAAAATCCGGAAAACTCTGTTAACAATAGGAGGAACAGAAATAAATTTGATGGCTTTACATCGAAATCACTATCAAGCGATGGAGAAAGCTGTCAAGCCATATTCAGAAGTTTGCCAGGATTTCTCAATAATTTTGTTCTGGAGAAGTTTCATTTTTCAGTGGATTAAAAATTTCCGCAATTCAGTGATAAATAACAATTTGGCTATTAAATATTTAGGGCTTGATTGATGACACTACAAGACACATTACAAGGTTATTCTCAATCAGAACAAAGGCGCATAGTTGAAGGGGCGTACCAATTAGGAATCACACCAGATGACCCAACATTTAGGATGATGGCAACGCTGGGTCGATATGAAGAAACGATGATAGACCTCCAGGCAAGAATGGAGGCAATGATAGAAGCATGGGCGGCACTGATAGACCAAAAACTGGAGAAGACAAGCAAACAAGCCGAGTCAATGCATTATACAGTTGTCTCTAGTGCCGTGCGTGATGAGATCAAAAAAAGCAAGCCCACCGGCACAGGCATGAAAGTGCAGGCAGGCTGGGGATTGGGGACAGTATCTCTTGTGTGTGGATTAGTAGCGGCTGGCAGTACCTTGCTGGGTTCGCTGACCACATGGAATCTGGTGCAAAATATAGGAACGAATCAGTCAGTAGTAGTCTCACGTAACGAGATAAAGATTCTCCAATGGGCAAAATCCCAAGAGGGTAAACAGATGTATCAAATAATCTTGAAGAATCAAGCAGCAATTGAAGCCTGTCAAACACAGCAGAGTAAAACCCAGGGCTATTGTTTAATTCAAGTAGGTAATACCAATTCTCCAAAATGAGGCAAAAAATGTAAATCAGAAAAGTCTTGCTGCATCTAAGTTTCTTAATTGCGAATTGCGAATTGCGAATTGCGAATTGATATAAGTAGCTAACCTACTTTCAAGTAATCTTGTTCGATGTATCCAAGTTTACTAGCTTCAATCAGAGCATTGACGCGAGCCTTGACATCTAACTTCGCAAAAATCTTGTTAATATGACCTTTAACGGTACTTTCAGTAATAAATAACCGCTCGGCAATCAGCTTATTAGAAGAACCATCTGCCATCAAAGAGATAATTTGCATTTCAGTGGCACTAAGATGATCTTGGTAACTCTTCCCCTTAATTTTCTGCTGGAAGAAGAAATTATTTCGGCTAATATCAGGGTCAAAAAAAGACTTGTTATCGTAGAATGTGGTTTTAATTGCTTCTAAAATCAGAGGAACATTATTCTTTTTGAGAATGTAAGAATCAGCGCCGGCATTTAAAGCTGATTGAACAGTGCCTTGAGAAGAATGGGAAGAAAGAACAACAATTTTAGTCTTGCTATCGACTTTGACCTCTTTGATCACTTCTAGCCCCGATATGTCAGGTAAACCAATATCCACCAAAATCACATCGGGATTTAATTCCTTAACTAAATTAATCCCTTCAATACCAGTACGAGCAACGCCGATCATTTCCATATCTGGTTGTTGATTGATAGCAGTAGTGATCCCCAACCTAATGAGTTCTTCATCCTCAATGAGCGTTAATCGAATCATAGATCACTTCGATTATAAGATGACTCAATATTTATAGCATAGTTGTTGGTGTTAAGCCTTTTACTTTTTATATCTGTAATATAAAATATAAGTAGGAAAAATTTTTTCCAGATAAATGAAAAAAACTTTAGTACTAAAGTTGGATTGGATAATTTTTTTAGAACTAAAATAAAAGTATTCTCAAATCTTGTAGACATAATTAGCACTTATTCATAAAAGTAGCCAAAATCACCATCTGTCATTGGAAACATAGTTATGCAACAGGAAGTTTTAAGCATATTAGGTTTGTTACACGATGTTTCAAACAACTATCAAGGAGCATCGTTAGTTTTGAATCAGATAATTGATGGTGTTTATGGACAGTCTTTAGAAGAGATCAAACCGTTGCTGATAGCTTTACAACAAACGAATGACCGAGGGGTGAGTTTGATTCAATCTAAAAGAACTGCTTTTTTTGAACTAAATCCAGTGACAGAGGAGCAGTTTGATATGTTAAGTTTTTTACAAAATAATTATTCTCGATTCAAACCAATAGCGCAGTATCATTCCTTGAATCTCCACTATGAAACTCAATCATCGTACAAGCATGGAACGCAAGTACGGGGTGACAGCATAAGTATTGACAGAATGTTGTGTAATCTTGTGACAAATGCTATTAAGTACACTCTTGCCGGAGATATCTTTTTAAGGTTGCTCAATCAAGAAGATGATTTAATTATTGAGATTGAAGATACCGGCTGTGGGATTGCCGCCGAACAGCTATCAAATATATTTATTCCGTTTTGGAGAGCGCCCCAGAGTAGGTTATCTGATAAGGCGGGCAGAGGAATAGGATTGTATATTGCCTGGATGGTGGCTTATGCTCACGGACTCAGTATGAGGGTAGATTCAGTAGCCAAACAAGGAACCAAATTCACCATTATATTTCCTTACAAAGATGACGGTATCTATGGGGTTGATGGTAGGATGTTGCCCAAATCGCAGAGGTTACAAGATGCGTTACCTATATGATGTGAAACTTTGGGACAGGATTGAAACAGGGGTGGAATTCCTAATTTTTGTGGCTTTGATGATAGCGGCAATGATAAAACTGGGGCACAACGATTTTCTACAAGCATTGTTTTACATAGTATTAGCTGTCATCATTTCACCCTGGTCACAATTCGAGCGGGTGACTAAACGATATGTCTTAGTAAGTGCGTACATTCTTGGGTTGTTTGTTGGGTATTTTAGTTAGTTTAACTCTGGTCCGTCAGGAGAACGCTCGTTTTGTTGTTGCTGTGGCGGTGGTTGTTGCTGTTGCACTCTTATATCAAAGTTGATCAGCTTTTGTGTTTCTTGTGGTGAAAGGTGATTGTGTATTACCTTGTATTCTTCCTCTTCTTCTACTTTATAAGCACTAAAAGCCGATTGATTATCACTTTTACGCCAAACAGTCAGACGCTGCATACCTTCTTTCATCAACAAATTTAATCGATAAGCCATGCCTTCATAGACTCGACCGCCAATAGTATCTTGTCCCTTTGTAACAATAATATTCATTAGTGCAGGAATGAGAGACTTTTTAGCAACCTCATCATTTTCACTCTCAACCGATTTTGACTGTTGGCTGTCAACAAAAGGCAGTTTGCGCCCTTTAGTTTCTAATATCTGCTGCAAGAATGTCTTTTTCTTTTCATTGATCAAATCTTCAACTCTTGTTAAGTTATCTATATCAGGTGTTTCCTCAGATTTATTTAAACCAAATTTTTGAGCGTACTCTTGGTAGTATTTTTCCTTAAGGGATTGCCTGTAATCTTCATTACTTTGAGCATTTTGGGACACAGATAAAGTATTTCTCACCTCACCAATAATATTTTCGTGCTGTGTGGGGTCTAGTGCGGGGGTTATTGACGGTGAAGGTGGGTATTTCTCCATCATCAGCGCCAGTCTGTAGGCCATTTGGTTGTCAGAAAAGCCACTGTCGCGGTTGATGGTAGTGATGGTTTGGGCCACTGAGCTAGATTGCATAGGTATTACAATTCTAATTCCTCTGAATTAGTAGTAGGTTGTTGTGGAGTGTGAGATTTTTGGGAATGTACTTTAACCTTGGGCGTATAGGTATTGTTAATAACCTGGCTACGAGAATTGAGCAAATCCTGAATCACATCACTCAAAGGAGGAAGAGAAATATCAGTTTGCCCAATGTTCTGCTGCTCGAATTGACTTTGAAGGAGAATTTTTTGGTAAAGTTCACGTTGCTCCCCAATAGTCAGCTTGCCAGTTTTTGAAAGTTTTTCCCGTAAAGGGTTGTTGTACTGATTGGCTACACTAGACCAAGCATTATTAGTTTCTAAACCGTGCCAATGAGAGGCGATGTCAGGGTGAAGAGGCATGAGTGTATCACGCTTCGGGTCAGAATAAAACTGTGGCTGTGCTTCTGTAAGAACCTGCTCTCGCAAATCATTAACAATGTGGGCTAATGATGGAAGCACAATATCAGTACGCCCATTGTGATTAATTTCACTCCAGGCAAGATTTTGAATCTGCTGGTAAAGTTCACGCTGTTCACCAACAGTTAATTTTCCAGTTTGCTGAATTTTAGATTGAAATTCTAAATGTCCTTGCGCTACAGTCTCATGACTTGAACCATCTTTTTCTAACTGCTCCCAATATTGTTTCAAAACTGGATGCAGTGGTAGCAAAACTTTATCTAAGTTAGAAGAAAAATTGGGTCGTTTTGCTGGTTGTGACGGTATTGTACTGTTAGGTGTTGGTGTAGTTGAGTGTGATACAGCGTTCTGTTGTTTTGGAGAATTAAAGCTTGCTTCTTGTGGGTGTGATTGTGTCTTGCGATCTGGTACGTTGGGCGTAGATTGAGTAGATTGGTGTGACTGCTCCTCGTCTAAATTACGGGTAATTTCGGGATGAACGGGCAAGTCGATGTCACGGGTGTCTGTCGGGTTGCCAAATAATGCTTTGTAATTAATATGCAGTTTTTGAGCCAACAGTCTTAACTTCTCCAAATCAGCTTCAGTGATAGCCATCGCTTTAACTTGATGAGTCATACCAGTGTCAGTTTTCTCAAACTCAAAGCGAACAGCTTCCCGATTTGTACCATTGTGTTCAGTTTTGAGTAATTGCAGAGTAGATGTATTATCACTGGTTTGCCGAAAAAGAATCCGGTAATTGCCCAAGCTTAAATCGTCTTTCTCGAAGCTAGTAATAGTTTGTGTGAGTATTTTTAATACCTCGTTTTCTTTGAAACTTTCTAAAATATTGTGTGTGCCTTTAGGAGAGACTGAACCAACGACAGAGGCTATTTTGCGAGGGTCTTCATCAACAGAGGGCAATTCTTTACCAGCTTTCAGGTAGTCAGCCACTAACAAAAACTCCTGCCTTTCAATAGGCAGAATGTTAATTTGTTTTTCTATCCAAGTTTTTTGCTCAGACTCTAGTTCTGTGTAAGAAAGTTTAATATTGCCTACGTGTCCCCATTTATCAGCTTGAAAAGTCATTAACTCTACATCATCATGACGACGATAGATACTGTATTTATCAGCACCATAATTCTTAATTACAAAAGCATCAGCATGGTAAACTTTGCCACTGGTCTGCTGTTGTTCATCTTTAACCTCAACACCATATTTTTTTAACAAAGTATAAGCAGCAAAAGCTATTTGTTTATTCTCGCTAGCTTCTAGGCGCTTTCTAAAAAAATTAGGCTCGTAAAGTGTAACATTTTCTTTTTTAGCCCAAGAAGAACTAGTTACAGGAGTTTCAGTTGGCTGGGCTGGCTCCGAGGCAACATCTATATGAATAATGTCTAAATCAATAACTTTTATATCTATAATCTGTGAACCAGGGTTAATAGGTGATTTAGCACGACTTTTTTGAAATACACCAATGTTTGCTTCTAATTCGGGATCATCTGTCACAGTAGAGTCTCCTTTTTGTTGAGCAATTGTTTTGACTGTGCCATCTTTGAGCTTGATAGTAAAACGTTTTCTATCAAGTTGATTTTGATGCCATGACTCTAGAGCTATAGCCCCAGCAGATAACTTTTCAAAACTTTCTCCTCCCTGTGCCACTATAAAATCATCTACACCCTTATCCGGCCCTGGCAGCGTTACTACTTTAACGACAGCACCAAATTCTTGTAATAAGCTTCCTGTTTTCCAAATATCTCTTTGGATATTGAGCTTAGGTTCAGGCTTAGTTTCATAATCAAAGCAGATTTTAATTTCTCTACTCGAAGTTGCGAAAACAGCTAACTCATCAGCCAGATAGGAATCACCAATTTTCTTGCCCCAATCGTTTTTAGGTGAGCGATAGCCGGAGGAAATTCCCGGTAGTCCGATGGCTGCGTGACCATGTGATAGTAGACTAGCCGCCTTCTTCGCGCCCTCTGTAATGACGAGTGGGATATTGTGTTTATACACACAATACCAAAAACCACTCAAGCGATCGCTATCGGTGGGGTTTACTCCAGCTTTTGAGTAAATATTTTGGGCAATTTCCCCTGGAACATCTAGTAAGAAAATACTCAAATCAACTGATGGTGGATGCTCATATTTGATGAACTTGCCTTCAACCACAACAGTGAACCCATCTTTTTTTACGGTTTTGGGTCTGGGGCGGTTTGGCTTATAGCATCCCCATTCTTTAATTTGAGGTTGCTCACCAGGGGTAAGATTAGCAAATGTGCGCGGCTCTACTCCTGAATTACACCACCAGCCACCTGCATCTAAGTGGGAATAGAGTTCTAAAAGCCTAGTAGAGAGGCTACCTGTATTTGTACGTGAAAGTTTGTCGCTGATCATGAGCCGTTCCCAAGCTTCATGTTCGCCACCGACATAGCTAAAATGAAGACTAGAGAAGTTAAGATGTGCAATAAGAGGTGCGATCGCACTGCCTACTACTAGCTCGTGCCAATGTTGCGGATCAATGTGTTCTGGGTGATGAGGGATATGTTGATTATTTTGTGGCTCAAGTTTTTCACTAGTTATAGGAATTGTGTGGTCGATGACAATCTTTGTTGTTAAATTATCATCTGCAATGTCATAAGAACTAATCACTTTATTCTGGTGACTCTGGTTATCAACTTCATTGTTGGCGCTAGTTTGGTTAATCAAATCCTCATCTACAAACTCAGAGGAATTATCAACACTCCCTTGATGTGATTGTGATAATGTGTCTTTAAGTTCATCTTCACCTGTTAAAAAAACATTTCTATGGATAGAAGGGTTTAAATCTAGATTTTGTTGGTCTTGAATAGGTACATATTCCTGGGAATTTTGAGAATTGAATGGTATAGTTAAAAACTCAACAGATGTGGCAGAAGGCGGAAGAATTAAGGGGGAATTGGGGTTAGGTAAAACTGGAGGTAAATCAGGATCAGGAGGAAAATTTGACGGTGTTATATCATTACTACCGGGGAGAAGTTTAGGCAATAAATATGCCATCATCTCTTCTACTTGTTCTATTTCCTCATCTGTTACACCTTCAAAGTTACCTTTAGACCATTTCCAACCACCATCCTTATCAGGAGTAAGAAAATAAGTTTCTTCTCCTATTTCAATTCGACATTTTAAATCAATAGCTAATTCGATTGATTTATAAATAAACTCTCCTAAAGGATAAATAAAAGCTCTAATAAAATGCTGACTAGCTCTAGCGTAAGCAGAAGTGAGTTGCAAATGTCGTTCATCAAACATATTCTTTGTTAATTATTTATACATTCATTGTGCCTTGTGCTGTACTCTTGTTTAAGAACAACAGTTGCAGCGGCTCTGCAAATATTTATTATTAGCAGGGTTTTCTAAGATCCGAGAACAAGATTGACGTAAAACCTCATATTGTTGCCAGTTAGCCCCCAAGTATTTGATATCAATGAGCTTACCTTCTGGAGTAACCCGATTAAAAACAATATGAATGTAAACATTACTTGGATTAATATCAACAAAGCAAATGTACTGCAAATCATGCCAGCCAATACCGTGAATATATTGATTAACAATTTGAATACATAATTGCTGATTTAATTTGATATAAATATTTCTCAAACTGATGACAATATAGATTCCCAAACTCTTAATTCTTGGTCTAGCTCCAGACAAATTATTAAAATTGTCAATGATTTGACTTAGAGAAAGATTAATGTCAATGAAACTACCATTAGCGAGAATATACTGTTGAGACAAAGTTTTAATTAAGTCAAAATTATCAATCTTCAATTCTTCAATAGTCATTTTCATAATATTAAAACCCGATATCAGAAGGAACTTGGTCTTGATTAACCATACTGCCAACGTTTTTTGATGTCAGACCGGGATTATTAGAAACAGCTTGAGGATTTTGGGGAATGGGAAAGCGTAACTCAACTTGCCTAACTCGTAAAGCTAAATCCTGCCTAGAGGGAAATTTCTGCGTACTTCTCCTAGCTAGTAAACTAACAATTCTCGCCCATTTAAGTTGATTGTATTTCTCAATATTTTTGAGAGTCTGAGAAATTTTAATAGTTTTCAACAGTGGAACTGAACCTTCTTTTTTATTAGCATAAGTAGGATTAATGAAAACGCATTTACCAGCAATTAACTTCAGAAATTGAGCCGATTCAAAAAGCTTTCTAGTTTTCTCTTGGTCGCTGATGCTCGTGCTATTATTTTTACCCCCAGTAGAACGGCTTTTTTGCTTGTACTTAATCTCTTCATCACCCAAGAAGTTGGAGAATAATTGCGCCGACTCGTTCTCACCAGGATTGAATATAAACTTAGTGCTGCAAGCGCCAAGGATAGCCTTAGCGATATCTTTACCGTAGTTCTTCTCAAGCTGCCCCATATTTTGGAAGCCGATAATACCACAGAAGCCCTCAGAACGAGATTCGTTGAGCCATCTATACAGGTCAGGTAAGTAAATCGAGGGTAATTCATCCAGTGCAACGATGAGTGGATCAAGTCGCTTTTTGGCAATGTTACGGGCGATGGTCATGTGTAAAATGCTGGTCATGAGAGGCCCTACTGCATCTCGGCGCTCTCTATCCAACCCAAAGATAATCATTTGCTTACCTTTAATTTCTAAAGGTAAAGTCGTCTTTCCAATGAAGCAGCCTAGTGTGTTTTTGGCCATAAAGCGAGTGAACATGATGCTGGCAGTTGCAACAATGCCTGCAACAGTCTTTTCAGATGCAGCAGAACTGAACAGTTGCCCAAAGGCAATTTTTACCCAAGGGTTAAGGGAAGCAGCCATCAGGCGCTTAACCATTTGCTCACTAGAGAGTATCGCGGCGCAAGTCATAACATCTGCGAATTGACCGAACTCTTTAGCTAACATCAATATTGCTTGAGTCAGCTGATCCCCTGAAGGGCCGAAGAAACCATCTTCAGTTGAATTGCCCAAAAGTCGGAAATTCTTATTGATAACAGTGGAAATTTGTCGGGACGATTCGGCATCACTACTATCCCGAAGAAAATCTAGAGGATTGCAGACTTCAGATTCAGGAAATCCCGGTGCAAAGATGTGAACATCATAGCCCTTGTATTTGGCGTATGCAGCAACTTTCGCTTGAGAAGGATACTTAAAGTCGTAGACTATACATGGAAATTCCTGATCAATTGCCGAGTAAATCATCGGGTTAATGGCGCTGAATGTTTTACCGCTACCGGGAGCGCCGATGACTGCCGTACCTCTTTGCACATCAGGAATATAAAAAGTAGTATTAGCACCTTTTCTCTGATGCTTACCAATGTAAAGTGCCGCACTATCACATTGGGGATTGGCGATTTGCAAGATGGCTTTTTTCTGAGCAGTAGCAGTTTCTTTAGCTCCACCCCAATAAGAGGTAGCAATTTTCTTCTTGTTAGAGTCGCCAAAAAATACCCTCATCAAAATATAAGCACCAAGTAAGGACAAAACTGTTAGTCCATTGGGGGTGAAAAGAGAGTGAGTGTACTTGCCAATTGCGTCATCAGGATTTTGTAATTGCTCAAATCGAAATCCTTGAGGATTAGCGCTATTTATTTTGAAAGATTTGCTCATATTTAAGGTAGAGAATTAGGTTGACCAAGAACGATAGGGTCTTTCTCTCGGTACTCAATAAAAGGCACAGGCCCAATGAAATAGGGGCTGCAAGTGCGACCAATGAAGGGAATAGTTTTACAGATCCGGAAGAACATAGTAGTCTCCACCTTTCCACTGGCTTCATAAATATTCCAAACAACTTGCTTAAAGCTGGAGCCAAAAGGGTTTCGACCAGTAGGCTCTTTACCATCATTAAGAGCTTTTAAAATGCCAAATCCACCATTAACCTTTTGGAATTTCCCGGACATCCACTGCGTTCCAGTAGTCTTACCAATACCGGACATTTCCGCATGAGCGCAATTATTTTGTAGACAGGGAACATTAAAGCCATCTTGATAGCTACCAGATATGGAGCGCTTGAGGTTAGCCTCAATTTCTCCCAATGGCAGATCAACTTTGGCAACAAATGAAAGGTCAAGTGTTCTCAAGCCCGGTAAATTATCCCAGGTGAGTGTTGATAATCCTGGTACACCATCAATTCTGGAATCTTGCCAATTGGCAAAGCGATTTATTGATGCGCTCTGGATATTAGGAATGGATGTCAAAGGATAATTTTTTAAATTAATTACTCGACCAAGTTGAACATTATTTAAATTGTCATAGCGGCTGAGATTAGCGATTGTACTGCCATTAATGCCAAATCTTCTAGCAAAATCACGGATAGGTATAACACTATTAACATTTCTATTACCCAAATTAGGAACGGCTTTGACCAAATTTGGTAAGGTTTGCCATTGAGTTAATTGAAAATCATCTAATGTTAACCCACTTAAATTGATTCCTTGTACTGAAGCTATGGTTGAGAGATTTAAATTTTCTATTGCTAATTGAGGTGTTTCAAAATCTCCCAGTTCCATAAACTCGCTAATGCTTTGTCCTGCCGTCCAAGTTCTGCTTTCTGTACCTCTTGTGCCTGGGTAGGTAACACTGTTACTTTCAGAAATAATCATGTCGCTGAATTTCAAACGCGACCAATCAGGAGTAAACCCATTAGGTGAATTTACAATGGGTACTTGTGCTGAAGCCTTGGGCAGCAAAAAGCCTACAAAAGAGTTCAATAGCCCATATCTTATGAAACTATGAAGAAACAAGCTACCTACTAAACTAAAAAAGATTAAGTAACGTAAGGCGTTATCGTTGAGGCGAAAAGATGATTTCATAAACTATTACCTTGTCTTTAATTATCAGATTTATTATTTAAAGCAATTAATTTGTTAACTAAGTCTTGAGAGACAGAAGCCTTATTAGTAGCAGTAGAAATGTCATCACCTGCTTGTATATAACCGATTAACTTTTGCAAGCGCTCGTGTAGTTCATCTTGCTGATTCATCCATCCACTTTTAATAGCGACAACAATACCGCCTCGAATTTGGTTAATTGTTTGCTGTGTTTTAACTAATGATTGCAATTGAGGCTTCGGGGCTGTTTGTTCTCGTGCGACATCATTCTGGATCGTTACCTGACTATATTTAGGAGTGCCATTACTTGTTGCTAGCCGAAAACTGTAAGCTTTACGCTCCCCAGAGGATGACTGCGTAATTACTGTTAACAAAGTGGTAGATGTTTGCGGTATTCCGGGAATGGTTACTCTCTTGATCCGTCGCAGATGAATCAGCCCAGCGCCGGGGCTAGAGCAATTCTGATCCAGTCCCGATAAGCAACCATCTGTGTCAAGCAGAATTTGCGACGGATCATCTAACCAGACTTTTTTGATAGTTTCGCCAATTTCATAGAAAGAAATTGCTACACCGTGACCATTCCAAACGTTGATAGTTTGTAGTTTGGCCTGCGTCCCACTAGCCATTGATTGAAACATGGTACGGACCACTGGTGCGGCAATTGTAGATATTGGTACACAAGCAACGGAGATCGCTAACGGTATACCAATCAAGAACTTTTTCATGGCAACTCCAAAGAGCGATTTACATTAAAGGAAACTTTGGTTCCCTGTGGAATAAACCAAATATTCGGGCGAGAAGTAATTTCTTGAGTAGCACGTTGATTGCGTTGACTAAGATTTTGACTGATGTTACCAAAAAAACCCTCTACTAACGCACCAGTGAGATTGCGCTGATTGCCACTACTACGTCTGCGAATCCTGCCTGTGAATTCATCAGAAATTTCTTCTTCACTATCAGGTTGGTTCATAATCTCCCCAACTTTTCCTAATGCAGACACAGCGCCACCAAACAAATCATTTCGTGCAATCTCGCCACCCCTGTCTTGAAATCTCTGAGCTATCAAGGGTCTACCCCCTTCCCCAGTCACGGAAATCGTACCCGCAGAAATAGGATATTCTGTATTATCTTTAATGATCGCTCTGACCGACGCGACAGCGTAACTGCCGCCATCAACCGAAGCTAACTCAACTGCAAATTTTGTACCCGAAGGAATTGCCACTTGCCCATAGTTATCGCGTAAATCCTCTTGCAATTTAGCAATAGACTTAATGTTATTAGAGGTTGGTGTTTGTGTCTTTCCTGAACTATTAACTGTGGTTTGAACTAATGGAGTAACAATCACACCAGTAGCAAAAGTGCCAACGGTGAGGTAGCGAGTTTGTTTACCTTGGAGAATTTGGCTTTCTTGAGGTAAATAATTGTTAGCTAAAGTAATCTTGTTAACCTTAGAAGTCGCTTGCCACCTGGGGCGAAGCTTTTCAATCGAGTCGCTTGAGTTTTGCGGCGTGGTTTGGTCAAAATTATTTGTATCTATTTGTTCATTTTGTTCATTCGGTTGATTTTGAATTGCTTGAGTTTGAGATTGAGCCGGATCTAATGAAGATTGTTTGCTGGTGCTAGTTTCGGCGTATGCGATTTTGCCGTAAGAACCGATGCCGCGGAGTTTGTTCAATTGTTCAAGGGGATCTAGGGGCGTGAGTGTCTGTGCAGATATAGAGGATTTTGGAGAAAAACTCGTGCGTGTTGGTGGCGGAGTGTAGGTTCTTCTAGGTTGTGGTGCAGTCTGAGTTACGCGACGTGGTTGTGTATTTTGAACAGGACGTGGCGCTGGTTGTGGAGATGGTGGGTTAGATGGCACAACCTTTTGGTCTACTGAAACTGGTACTGGCGCTGGTTGGTCAAATTTATTTTTGTTAATGCGACCTAACTCATCTTCTTGATCCGACAGAGCTAGTTTTGCACGCGCATCACCGTCTCCCTCATCACTTTGCCCCGCTTGTTCAATGGTCGGTATTTCCTGCGTTTTCAGACCAATCTTTGGTGCTGGTGCGGGATTGAAAACACCATTGAGCATTAGAAATATCGCTAAAAATCCAACTCCAAAAGGGACAGCAATTATTGCTAGTCTTGACCAAGGAGAAGTGACAAATGTGTGCTTAGTGGGTACTAATAAACTTTCCGGTTCTGGTGCTTTATTACCATTAGTTTTATTAACATCATCTATTTTAAGCAAATCCTCTAAAGTCGATACAGACCCATTTTTATTATTCTCTTCACTCATTTCCTTTTGCCCAAATCTAAATCGACAATTTCGGTAATTTCTAATCCGGCCTTCCTTGCCGAATAAATTTTCTTAGACAGTTCACTAGTATTAGCTGGGATATACTCTGGATTAGAAATTGATGAAAGTGTAATGGTTTTATTAAAAGTAATCCCTTTACCTGAATTATCACTACGTTCAAAAGTTACCAGCGTCCCAATAAAATCTATTTCCCATTGACCATCTTTGAGTTGCCGTGGCTGTGAAATAAATCTAGGGATTAAAGATACTTGCGTATCACCATTAAATATGCTCGTGGGAGTAATTGAGGCTAATTTTTTCAGAAATGCGGCTCTAAATCCTCCATTTTCACTCAACGCAAAGGCAGCATCATAAGCTTTACTTGTGACTCGACTATTAGATTTATTATTAATCTTGCCTACTTCTACCCCAGTATCTTGCTTAGTTATCGGCTCACCTTTTTCATTGAAAGCTTGTACTATCCCATCCCAATTAAACATCTTAATAAAGGTATCAGAAATAAACTTTCTAATCACTTCATCAGAGCGTTTCTGAGGATCTACTGCCCTAGCGGAAATCGTCTCACCTGATGATAATTGTACCAGGGCTAATTGCTTATTATTTAGTAGAGAAACCGCTCCATAATTAAGAAACTGTAACAATAGAGAAAATCCAGCCATTGAAAACCCAACTAGAGAAATTATTCCTACTCTCGTTGGTACTGATTGATTATACCTGAGCAGTTGCAATGGCTCTTTCTTAGCAGTAGAAGCTTTTTTATGATTCAGTATAAGCATATAAGAAACAAGGTATAGGGCAATACTTGTCGGTTTTTGGGGGGAAGGGGTAAAGCCTACGGCTGGGGAAAGGAACGAAATTAACCTTTACCCCAAACCCAGTAACCTTATTCCCCTCTTCAATTGCCCTTTCCCCTTTAACCGAACCGTACCGGGGTGTAGGGGGCACATCAATTCACAATTTGCAGTACCCCTTTAGAGAAGCAAGCTATGCGATTCGTATTTTAAAAAATTAACTTTGTAGGCTCACTTAGCTATTTTTCCAACCAAGCTACCACCTCTGGTAACTAAACCCTTAGTGACCTCAATGGCGATTGAACTATAAGTTTCAGCAGCTTTATTAATTTGAGTAAGGACAGCAATGCCACCACCAGCCGCTAAACCTGCACTCAAAAACGGGGCAATTAAACCAATAGTAAACAGGAAGAACATCGGTTGATAAGTTTTAGAATCAGCGACTAATTGTCCAGCAAATCCAATAATGATATTGAAGCAGAGTTTTCCAAAACCTACACTGAAATATCCCACTAACCAAGTGTAAATAGACTTAGCTCCGTAGGGCAATAAAGAACCACCAACCGCCACTGGCCCAAGGAGTGCTGTCACTAGCATGGTTAATTCAATTCCCCACTGGTAAGCTCCGCTCATTCCAACTAAAATTATAGTAATAATGTCTGTTATGGCAGACCCTACAAAAGCATTAATCGGAGAGAATATTAACTCAACTCCATTTGCTTTACCGTCTTTGACATCATTGAAAGCATCAACAGCACCATCAATCGTATCGGTGAACCAAGAAAACAATCCGTTTTGACCAAATTTATCTGGATACCTCTGTTTCAAATCTTCTTTTGCTTTGTTGAGACATTCTATCTGTTCTTGCTGACTCAATGACGAATTTTGACACCTGTTAATAGTCACACCAACAGCAGAGCGTGCAGCTTCGGTTCCTATCGCTTTTTCGTATACCTCTCTAAGGTCTAGCCCCGCAGCAGTAGTCCCAAGAAGTAATGTATTTACATTGTTAATATAGTTCCTAATACCTAAAGTTGATTTTCCCAAAAGATTCCCGTTATTACTTAGTAGAAGGACAACTATCAAAGGCCAAATAAAATCGGTATAAGCCCGTTGCTCCTCGCCCGCCATCATCTTTTTTGTCCATTCAATTATGAAAAAAGTTAACGTAGCTACAGCGAATAAAGCGCCAACAGTACACATTCTTGTATAAACTTCACCGCTTATAGTTCGCTCCCACAATTGGTTAAACCCTTCAGCAACAGCGATTGCATTATTGTTTGCTTCCTGGGCCAGTTGACCGCCAGATGTTTGTCCTAATAAATAGTACAGATGGCACATGTGCAAAATTCTCCTGAATGCTAAGGTGTTGAAAATACAGGCATTGCAGTAAGTCTGGTGCGTGGATGACTTTTTATATCCGCGCACTCATAACTCTTATTCCTTAAAAGTAGGATCTAGCCGTGCATTAAGTACGACTTCATGTACTAGAGACAATCTGCCATCTTCTTGGGAGTTCTCCTTTTTCCGTTGGGAGTCAAGATGATCTGCCACTTGCGTCAGCATCAGGTTGGAGTAAGCATTGTCCTGTCGGGCTAATAAAGAATCAGTACGCTGCTGTGCCAGCATAGAGACAATTAAGCTATTCTGAGCGGCGATCGCTTTAAGTACGTTCTGAGAGGCATCCATATTTTGTGCCTCATCAGCAATACCTTTTGCTTGCTGGGCGATTTGTGCAGTAGTATCAATCTTGGCTTGAGTTTTTTGTTGCCCAGAATAGCTGACGACGCTAGCGACAGAAGCCAAAGTAAGTTGACGCTCTAGTTCTTGTGCGTTCTGTTGAGCAACAGGATAAGAATAATCGTCCTTAAGTGAATCCTTCAATTGATCAGCCGAAGCAATTGGGTCAGGCGCACCCAATTGTCCGATAGAACTATCATGGGATAAAAAGCTTCCGTACTATTGACCCTGATGATTTCAATAGGATATTTAAAGCGAACAATGAACGGGTCAACCGCTGATGATTGAATCCTGCCTACTAAACGTGTGGTGATATTGGCAAATATCTTCTGTGCAGCTTTGCTCTGATATATAGTCTCTGGTTCTTGAGCCGAGATGATGACGCGGATACCAGACTTAGCACCATTGGCACACAATCGCCCAATTAACTCAGCTATCGCATCAAATTGGAATAAAATTGGTGCTTCATCAAGGAAGAATATCGAAGCTTTTGATGATAATGCGCGACGTAATGCAGCAGCATAAGCACTAAGAGCGAGTATGGCAGCATCAGCTTCACTCGATAAATTACGTAAAGCGAATACTAACAATTTGGCATTAGTTCTAAAACTGGATGGGCGTGAGATGGATTGCCCGACCCTGGTACTCAACCAATAATTTATTCTCAGCCTGATTTGCTCTAAGGCTTCGGAAATCTCTTGACTCTTACTAGCAATAGAATCTAATTGTATGAAAGCTGGAGAACAAAAATTATAAAAATCTTTGAGCGTCGGAGTTTCGCTCCAATATTGAGTCCCAAATCCAAAATGTATTGCTGACTTGTAGCGTGATTTAATTTCATCATCATTAAAAAATGTTTTTAAAGCTAAAGCAATGATTGACTCAATATTGGTGGTAATCGTTGGGCTGACACCAATCATGCTCGTCCCTATTACCATTGTCATCAGCACTGATTTGAGAAATTCCTTAAAATCGTTCAATCGCTCATTTCTCAGTTCTGAATCCAGAGAGCGCAAATCAGGAAGTTCAAAGAGATTGTTTGATTCAGAGGAAATATCGAAGTATGCCCCTTCCTCACCCAGCAGATTTGTGTAGTCGGTGAATGTAGAAGTACCGTCTGGTTTAGGATAATCTAGTGCTACTACCGGAATATCTTGTGCAAGTGCCGGGGTAAGAATACCTGCCACCAGCACAGATTTACCTGAACGAGTTGCGCCGAAGACTGCCAAATTCTTATGATTCTGGTACAAGTCTAGATGTACTGGTGTGCCGCCTTCTTCTGCAATCAACTCAAAGCCAGTGCGATCGCCTGTGGCAGTCCTGATCAATGGCATCAGCCCTGGCGCTTCCGAACTAAAATATGGCAGTCGGCGGTTAAAAGGCTTGGTTAACAACGGCTCCCAAACAAATGGGCAACACTGCAACCATGTCTTCCAAGCGTATTCTATCTCCCGATCTACTACTGCCGGACGCAAGAAATAGCTGGCAAGGTAACGGCAAGCCTCATCTAATTCTCTTGTACTCTTGCGGTGGACGAGAAAAGCAACTGCGGTATGCACTACTACACTACCTTTATATATTGTCTTCTGCGCCTCTACCGCTTCTTCAATATTCATCCCCGATTTGACATCAATATTTCCTTTATCTGTAGATAAAGAAGTGCTGGTAATTGATTGCTTGGTAATGCGTTGAAGATTTGTTTTAGAAATAGCTTGATTTGCCTTTGTTACCTGACAAATAATTTCTGTATCATAAATACTATCTCTAGAGATTAATTCCCATAGATATCGCAGTTGGGCTTGTTCGTCATACCACCCCCCTGGCTTTTGGCTGAAGTTG
>JAHHHR010000055.1 GCA_019359245.1 Nostoc desertorum CM1-VF14
TTTTTTCTGTCATTCTTTTACTGTAGTCAAGGCGTTATTTGAGCTAGCCATTAATGGTCAAAATTTTGACTTTCCTAAGCTCAATGAGTATGGTATTTTCTCATAAATCATTTAGGATTGCTATATATTTGACTCTATAACTTAACGAAACCTTAATGCCCCTAGAAATTTTTTAGGAGCATTAAGGTTTAATAATTTTGGTTCTTCAGTATCTGTTATGCCAAATTATTAATTAGATATCAAAACTAGGCTCGAAAATAAAGCTCAAAAGCCCGAATTAGTGCTAAACCCATAAATAACTAGTTAACGTTCATTTTTCTTGTCTAGTAAGGCTTTCATGGCTTTTTTGAAGGTAATTTAGCATGATATATTAGTTTTTATTCAATCAGAGCTTAATTTACCCACAGAAATCATCAACCTTCAACTCACGCGATACGTTAGACGGTTGCCACCCAGAGTTGCCAACAAAGCGTAGCAGCAGTGATGAGAGCGGATTAATTGCCCTTATGCAGCGTTTCATGCGATCGCTGTAGGCAAGATTTGCAGTACTTATACAGAGGTATAAATAGTTGCTGAAGTAAAAACTGAATTGCTGGTGAAAGATGATTATAGTAAATTTATATACTCTAATGATGTGAATAACTCGGTAGAGTATTTATTTTGGAAAAATGAATGACGATTAGCTTATAACAGCTTAAAATATTCCTTCAGATAGCGAAGAGAATGACTTTAAGGGACTATTTCTCTTTAATATTTTTATTTTCAGAAACAATTATCGAATTTGCCTAACTTAAGCTATATCAATAGAAATTGATTTAATCTATAGTTATTCATGTGTTCTCACAGTAGTGGTTCGGCCTACAGTATACATTCGCCAGAATGACTGTAAGTAGGGGATAAGTGCGAAAAGTCCTAATTAGCTGCCTCGGCGGGTTTTCCGCTTGGGCTTGATTGGCATTGCACTGCCGGATAGAGGGGTGTGAACTTTTCAAATCTCTCGTATCTTTTTCAAAAATCAAATACTAGTCCTATATCTTGTCTATATCTTCAAGGAGAAATAGTAATGCATACGAGCGCTCGCACCCCAACCACTGATATGGAAGTTACTAGTATCCGCTTAGAGCGAGAACTCAAAGATAAGCTCAAAGAAGTAGCTGGTAATCAGGGATATCAAGCTTTGATTCGAGATGTCCTTTGGAATTATGTTCAGCAAAAATCAGGTTCATGGAAGCCTCGATTTTCCCGAACCGACATTCGAGCTAGCATCGCTGCCACAGCTCAACAAGAAGAACGCTGTGTACTCACAGGTCAACTCATTCAACCCCAAGAACCGATGTTGCTAGGACTGGTTAGGAATGGTGATATAGTTCCTTTGAGCGTCGAGAGTTTAGCTGGATAGTCTTATATTTACGCAATGCAGTTCAGTTATTTTTGCTAAATAACTGAACTTACTTAAACTTCCACCTCTGATGCTGGGGGAAAATTACCGAAACTACGCTTATCGAAAACAGCCAATTTACAATAGAAAAATAGAAAGACTTTGGCAACTTCAAGAAATGGGAGTGCGATTGCATATAGATGACTTTGGTACTGGCTATTCATCCTTAAGTTACCTGCATCATTGATTGAATTAACTAAGTTAAACTTGGTATATAGGATTTAATTTAGTCATTAAATTTAATTTTTTAAAATAACTAAACATTAATGTCTTTAAAAACTTTTCTAAAGGTGTTAATATTGCTGTAAAACTATTGCAGATGACCTATTTACAACGTACCGAAGTTTCAGCTTCCTGCCAAAGTTTGTGCAAAAAAAACTCAGTGTGGTGGCTCATAGTAGTGATAAACACACCTACAACATTCTTAGAACTATCTAATAGCCAAGAACCCTGCAAAGTGACTTCCATATATTCGGCATCGCAGGCACAAAGGGTAACGATCCCTGCGTGATCTCTTTTTACCTCAGCCTTAAGCACTTCTAGTCCTGGTATATCAGCAGGAAGCAAAAAGGAGGCGGTGCTAGGTTGAATTGATAAACTTTGCCCAACTCGCAGGGCCAAAATCACTCGCTGGGCTACCCATTCTTCTAACGACAGAGTAAGACATTCTAAATAAAAGCTGCTTTGAGTGTAAGTTAATTTCAGCATTTCTTATGCTCTCCTGTTATTCCAAGCTTGCTTACATATGTATCCGAAGCTGTTCGGCAAAAGAAATCGCGTGGTGGATTGGTGCTTTTGGCTTTGTACGCAGTTGCATACCAGCTTCAAACAGGGTATACAAACGCATTCGCGTAGCCTCTCCAAGAGTTGCGGCTTGTCGCCAAACATAGCTTTTATGAAAGTTACATCTCTGACAAGCTGTGACTATCTTATAAAGAACCCCCACTTCAAGTTTTCAGGGAAGCGGAGGTTAGAATTAACCGAAAATTTTCTTTCTCGTTAAATCAGGTACTAATTCATTAAACACATAATATTAGATGCATAACAATCCCCTCGCCAGGGATATTTATTATTATTAATAAATATTGGTTTTTAAAAAATTATTTGTTGTTAACAGTAATACAGTATTTATTTACAATAGATAGCCTGATTGCACAAATAGGGAAATGGTAATCTGAGGTACTGAGTAGGCGATAGTTAACCTAGCGTTGCCTGCTTAACTGGGGAATTTGTACCAATCAGGAAATCTCTGTAAGTTTGCTGCACCTTCAATTGACAAAGATTTGACAGCTTGCCACTAATTTTAAACCTTATCTCGTAAATAAAGATCACAACGCACAAGCTCTAATTGCTGACTCTAATAATTATCAGTCTCGCCCTTCTTTACTTCCTCAATATTAGACCTGAATCCTTACGATATCTATTTAGTTTTGTGTTCAGCTATTAATTTTTAATTAACGTTGCCATTAAGCTTGTTGGCTTTTAGAGCCATTTATTTACTATTTATTTTCCCGCTCCAAGGTTAGACTACATCTGGACATTAAGAAATGATTGCTGCCTGGTGTTGTTCAATCCAATCTGTTGCCCACTGGAACCGTACCCCAGCACTACGTCCAGCAGCTTCATCTTCGGGGCGATCGCCTACATAGATTGTATTTTCGGGAGTATGGTCATGCCGAAGCATCGCCAACTGCAACATTCCTGGTTTGGGTTTGCGATAGTACCCTGACCATTTAGTTTTACTGTGATTATGGACATTGTGGCGAGTAACGCGGAAACATTTCTTGCCTTCAAAGTCAGGGCAAAAGTAGATTTCTCTTAATTCTGGAAATAGCTCAAGTGTGTACTGCTGTTCTTTGATGCACTCTTGGATGGATTTGTATCCGGCCGCAACACCACCTTGGTTGGTAATACCGACAATAATCCAATTATCTTTGTAAGCAGCAATAGCAACTTCAGCACCCGAAATAATTTTTTGATCTCGAGGATGTTGAAAGTATTGTTTGCCGCTAAGTGGTTCTCGAATTGTGCCGTCTAAGTCTACTAATAATAGGCTCATTGTTTATATGTAAAATTCTCCTCTCATATTCGATATTCTAAACTTCTAATCATGACTTCTCCTCTAACTACCGGAAGGCACTATTAAATTAGTTGATCGTCCTCTAGATTGAATTGTAGATGTGATGTGTTAGTTACAATGCAATAACAATAGTGACATCGATATTTCAGTTCTATTGGCAGCTGCAAATTATCCGCAAAGTTGCAACAATTTTTGGAATTAATATAACCTCAAACCCATCAGCAATATTCAGATGGCTAAAAAACGCCAAGACTTTCAGCAAATTCATCAAATTGCTCAACAAACCTTTGGTTATGAACGCTTGCGTCCAGGACAGCAAGAAGTCATCGTAGCAGTTATTAATGGACAAGATACATTGGCCGTAATGCCGACAGGTTCAGGTAAATCGGCCATTTATCAAATAGCAGCACTGTTGCTTCCTGGTGCAACAATAGTTATATCTCCGCTTTTAGCTCTTCAACATAACCAAGTTCAAAGTATTACTGAGCAAGATATTGCACCGGCTGCTGCTATTAACTCAGCCATCTCGGATTTAGAACGGCAAGATACCTTAGCCAACTTAAAAAGCAAAAAATTAGAATTTCTATTTCTTGCTCCAGAACAATTTAATAATGAGGAGGTACTAATAAAATTAGTGAAAGCCAAACCTTCTCTATTCGTAGTTGACGAAGCGCATTGTATCAGCGAGTGGGGACACGATTTCCGCCCTGATTACCTAAAACTAGGCGTTGTCATTGAATCTCTTGGTCATCCGACTGTCTTAGCACTAACCGCTACAGCTTCACCTATTGTCCAAGATGAAATTATCGAGCGTTTAGGAATGCGTGACTCACGTATATTTGTCCGTGGTTTTGACCGCCCAAATATTTGGTTAGGTGTGCAAACATTTCACGAGGAAGCTGAGAAGCAAAATGCTTTTCTCAAAGAAGTGATTGCTGTAAATAAGCCAGGAATAGTTTATGCAGCAACTCGGAAGCGCACTGAAGAAATTGCGCGTAACTTATGTGAACGTGGCATTAAAGCTCTGCCATACCATGCAGGAATTAACACAACTAAACGAGAGGAGATACAAAATGCATTTATGACAGATGAGGTAGAAGTAATTGTTGCCACCTCAGCTTTTGGCATGGGGATAGATAAATCAAATGTGCGTTTTGTATATCACTATGACATTAGTGATTCGCTGGACTCTTACTATCAAGAAATTGGACGCTCTGGAAGGGATGGAGACTCAGCAAAAGCAATTTTATTTTACTGCCAGGAGGACTTGAAGATTCGTCAATTTTTTGCTAGTGGTGGTCAGGTAAAACCTGATGAAGTTTCCCAAGTAGCTGAGGCAATACAAAAAGTAGATTGCCCTCTCGAACCCGAAGATTTACAAGCAGCTACAAAATTATCAAAAGGTAAAATCACCAAAGCTATCAACCGTTTAGAGGAAGTAAAAGCGGTGGAAGTTTTACCAACAGGTGAAGTGACTAAAAGCGAAATAGAACTTGACCAACATACCGCCGTTCAAGCAGCCGCTATTGCTCAAGAACGTCACCAAAAATTCATGCGATCGCGTGTGGAAATGATACGCAATTATGCGGAATTGCAAGATTGTCGGCGCGAGTATCTACTTAACTATTTTGGTGAAAGTTTAAATAATAAATGCGGATTTTGTGATAACTGCGAAGCCGGGGTTATAGTTAAAAATAATGACAATCAACCTTTCCCAATTAATAGTCGTGTCATTCATTCCAAATTTGGTAAAGGGCAATTAACCCGCTACGAGGGTGATAAAATTGTGGTTTTATTTGATAAAGTTGGTTACAAAACTTTAGCTATTGAGATTGTCCAAAAACTATTGAAACAACTCGATTAGCTTTAGGTTGCTTTTTATAAGGATAAAATAAAATGTCTTTAATAAAATATCAAAAACTGATTTATCACTCTTGCTACAGTAACCCACAAGAGAGTATCAATAATTGATGTAAATAAAAAACTTTTTATTTAGTATAAAACTAAACAATAAGCAGGTTTTAGAGAGCGATCGCTTGGGAGCAATTAACTTTGCTATTGTTATGCTCCCATGACAATGCTTATACCCACGCTTTTACTAAATCAATATCAGCAAGCCAGATGAGTCGGCTTTGATTCAATGCCGTTTCTCCCACAATTGGAGGACACCACTCCACACCGTAAAGCCAATTGTTTTTGAGGCTAAAAATCCCTTGAATAATACGACGTGTCGGTTGTTCACTAAAATCAACTTCAACTATGTCCCCTAATTGAAAAGCCTGAGTAGGAGCAGTACTATTTTTGAATACATTTGTTCTATGAAATTCTTTAGAAGGCAAGTAAAGCATTTCACTAAGGCAAACAATTGCATAAATCCACTCCTGCCCTTCCCAGTGAACACCGCAACAATAGCCTGGTAAATCGGAGTTTGACAGGAAAACTTTTTCTAGGATCTGAACTGCTAAAGGAGGCATGGCTTGACCCCACGGAGGAGAAATATGCCAGCAGGATTCCAAAAGTTTAATTTGGTTAATCATAATGCTTTACAGCTCTATTTTTAAATAATAGACTTGCTTACACTCGTGCAATCCGGAATTTAATTGAAATTCTTTTGTTCTTCTATTTTTTTGCTTACATCCAGTTTTAACTAAAGATGTCATTTGTCCGTGTGCGTTTCGGTACTCGATGAAATTACACTCCGGCATCTAGCGCCAAACCTCGCCTAAAGGCTTTAGGTCTACTGATTACGCCAACGACGAGCAAACCCATTAAGTATTTCTGTTGGAATCTGGTTTTGAAGCCAATCTAATGTAGCCGTTTGATGAAGAAATTCGCTTGGATTGTAGTGAAAACACACATCTACTAAATTAATTGGTTGATTAGAAACTGTTCGCAAAACTGCCCTTTAGCACCGACAATCCCATCTGCTACAAACTCGTTGCTACGCTGAAAGTTAATAACTACGGTTGGAGTTCCAGTACCAAAAATGCAAAATCTCAGTTTTTATTCGATTTCATCCTAATAGTCAAGTTACTAAGTTAATCATCTTTGCCTTCAGCAGTGAAAAGCCTCTAATCTGAGGTAATTAGAGGCGAGGAGCTTTTAAATAAACTTTTTTAACTTTACTTGTTTTTGCCAAATATTTACCTCTAACTAGCGAATAATTGATGACAGATATCAGAATTAGTCTTAGTAAATAAATGATGTAATTCTTGATACGAATTGAGTAAAAATCCCAAAGTCAGAATTCAGGAGCCAAAGACGCTCCGCCAATGCATTACAATCAGTGAGATTATATAAAGGTAACATAGCCTAATGACTTCCAAACAAGCAATAATAATTGTATCAGGTATAAGTCAAAGGTTAGAGCTTTTTTTAGTGCCATTCTATCCTAACTTATAGTGCGGATTTGTAAGGCTTATTACATACACACTTAATATGAATCCGTTGCTTTAGATAGAGAGCAAATCAAATATAAATAGCTAGGGTTTAAGTGAACATAGCTAGGTGGTATCCAAGTTATTAGACTTTGTAGATAAGTCTTTTTTGTTTCACGCATACTGCAATGCAAAACCCGCAATCTTCGGCGTAAGTGCTTTCCAAGAGCGCCAAAAGAAGATGTGTACTGTTAAGAGCGTTACGCCTCGCCAGGAATTTCACCTAAATAATTTACAATGTATTTTGTATGGTAGAAGCAACCCTTACCCCAACAACTCTTTCACCGGAAGAACTGCGGAGAATAGACGCTTACTGGCGTGCAGCAAATTATCTCGCCGTTGGGCAAATCTATCTATTAGATAATCCCTTGCTGCGTGAACCATTAAAGCCAGAACATATTAAACCCCGGTTGCTAGGACATTGGGGAACTACGCCAGGGCTAAATTTTATCTACGCCCATCTCAACCGAGTCATCAAGGGACAAAACTTGAATATGATCAATGTTTTAGGCCCAGGACACGGAGGCCCGGCGTTGGTTGCTAATACTTATTTAGAAGGCAGTTATAGTGAGATTTACTCTAGCGTTTCCCAAGATGAAGAGGGGATGAAAAAACTGTTCCGGCAGTTCTCTTTCCCTGGGGGAATTGGTAGTCATTGCACACCTGATACTCCCGGTTCAATTCATGAAGGAGGTGAACTTGGTTATTCCCTTCTCCATGCTTATGGGGCAGCATTGGATAACCCCGATTTGATTGTTGCCTGCGTGGTAGGTGACGGCGAAGCGGAAACTGGCCCCGCAGCAACAGCTTGGCACTCTAACAAGTTTTTCAATCCAGTGCATGATGGTGCGGTTTTGCCAATTCTGCACTTGAATGGCTATAAAATTGCCAATCCTACCATATTGGCACGCATACCTCGTCACAAACTAGAGAGCTTGTTCGTTGGTTACGGTTACAAGCCCTATTTTGTAGAGGGGGATGATCCTGAGACCATGCACCAGTTGATGGCAGCTACTCTTGATACGGTGATTCGTGAAATCAAAGATATCCAGGAAGACGCTCGAACTAACGGGTTTACTCACACACCTGAATATCCCATGATTATTTTACGATCGCCAAAAGGTTGGACAGGGCCAAAAGAAGTAGATGGCAAAAAAGTAGAGGGCTTTTGGCGATCGCACCAAGTCCCCATCGCAAATATGAGCAAACCGGAGCATCTTGAGTTATTGGAATCGTGGATGAGGAGTTATAAGCCAGAAGAACTCTTTGATGAAAAAGGCAAGTTAAAGCCGGAACTTGCAGAATTAGCTCCCAAAGGCGATCGCCGTATGGGAGCCAACCCCCATGCTAACGGTGGCTTGTTACTCAAAGACTTAAAAATGCCTGATTTTCGGAAGTATGCAGTAGACATTGCTAAACCGGGAACCACCTTTGCCGAAGCAACCCGTGTTATGGGGCATTTTGTCCGGGATGTAATGAAACTCAACCTAGACAGCCGCAACTTCCGGTTAGTGGGGCCAGATGAAACTGTATCCAATCGCCTCGATCCGGTGTTATACGTAAGCGATCGCGTCTGGGCAATTGAACGTTATCCAGAAGACGAACACTTGTCTCCCGATGGGCACGTTATGGAAATGTTGAGTGAGAATAGTTGCCAAGGTTGGTTAGAAGGGTATCTATTAACTGGGCGACACGGGTTGTTCTCCTGCTATGAAGCATTTATCCACGTTGTGGATTCAATGTTTAATCAACACGCCAAGTGGCTCGATATGACACGTAATATCCCTTGGCGTAGACCGATTGCTTCTCTCAACTACCTACTCACTTCCCACGTTTGGCGGCAAGACCACAACGGCTTTACGCATCAAGACCCAGGTTTCATTGATGTGGTTCTGAATAAAAAAGCGTCAGTGGTTCGGGTTTATCTGCCGCCAGATGCTAACACCTTGTTATCGGTAACAGATCATTGCCTCCGCAGCCGCCATTATATCAACGTAATTATTTCAGGGAAACAGCCTGCTTTGCAGTATCTCAGCATGGATGCGGCGATCAAACATTGCACTACAGGTCTTGGTATTTGGGAATGGGCAAGTAGCGATCGCGGTAGTGAACCGGATGTGGTAATGGCATGTGCGGGAGACATTCCTACTTTAGAAACATTGGCAGCAGTTGACTTACTGCGTCAACACTTCCCTGATTTGAAAGTACGAGTAGTTAATGTTGTGGATTTGATGGTACTCCAGCCTCAAAGTGAACATCCACATGGATTATCTGACAAAGACTTCGATTCTATATTTACCACCAATAAACCAATTATCTTCGCTTTCCACGGCTATCCTTGGTTAATCCATCGCCTCACTTACCGCCGGACGAATCACGAGAATATGCACGTGCGCGGATATAAGGAAAAGGGAACTATCACAACACCATTTGACATGGCGGTGCTGAATGACATCGATCGCTTCCATCTTGTCAATGATGTAATTGATCGCGTTCCCAAACTAGGATACACAGCAGCGTATACTAAACAATTTGTTCACGACAAGCTGATTGAACACAAAGAATACATCACTACTTATGGCGATGATATGCCAGAAATTCGTGATTGGCGGTGGCCTTATTAACAGCGATCGCCACATTCCCAAAAAGCTTGAGACAAATGCACCCGTGTAGGTTGGCTTTTGCAATAGCAAAAGTCAACTTACTTCATATCTACCAATATTAGGAATTAGTAATACTTAGCATTTTGAAATAGGATAAAAGCAGAATTTATGAGTTACGATTACGACCTTTTAATTATTGGTGCAGGTTCAGCAGGGCTTGCTGCTGCTAAACGAGCTACTTCTTATGGTGCCCATGTAGGAATTGCCGAACAAGCAGATGTGGGTGGTGCTTGTATAAATTACGGCTGTATTCCTGAAAGATTAATGGCTTATGCTGCTAACTTTTCCAGTCTTTTTTCTCATGCAATATCTTATGGATGGAGTGAATTCCATAGTAGCTTTGATTGGTCGAAATTTTTAGCAGCTAAAGACCAGAAAGTTGAACAACTCCATCAATTACACATTAAATATCTTAAAGAATCAGGAGTAGATTTTATTAAAGGTCGTGCTAGTTTTGTAGATGCTCATACCTTAAATATTGATGGAAGACAAATAACCGCAGATAAAATTTTGATTGCGGTAGGCGCACAACCTTTAAAGCCAAATATATCGGGAATAGAATATACTATTACTCCAAAAGAACTCTTTCAAATGAAGACATTACCCAAGCATATCGCTATTATTGGAGGAGATTATACTGCTGTAAAAACTGCTGGTAGCTTGAATAAGTTAGGTGTTAAAGTCACATTAATTACTGATTTACCTCAAATCTTGCCTGCTTGTGACCAAGATTTTATTTTTTGCATTGCAGATATCATGAGCCAGGCTGGAATTGAAATTCTCACTAATACTAAAGTAGATAGAATTAAAAAAGCAGGAAATAAATTAGACATATTCTATTCTAATCATGAGAACAATATTTTAAATTGTGATGTAGTTTTGGGTTTAATATTGTTGTTACCAAACTTAAATAACCTATATTTAGATAAAGCTGGTATTAAAGTGTCTCAAAAAGGTGCAATTATGGTGGATGAATATAGTTGTACTACACAAGATAACATTTTTGCTGTAGGCGATTGCATTGACAGGCTACAACTTACACCTGTTGCCATCGCTGAAGCTCGTGCATTTGTTGAGACTGAATTTGGTAATGAACCTCAAACTTTGAGTTATGAATTAGTGCCTATTACTGTTTCTTTCATTCCTGAAGCTGCTACAGTTGGCTTGACAGAAACTCAAGCACGAGAAAAATTTGGTGAATCTATCCAGTGTTACTATGAGAAATTTCAACCACTTTTTTATAGTTTGAATGGGCATAATGAAAAAAGTTTCATTAAATTAATTGTAGAAAGTAATTCAGAGCGAGTTTTGGGCGTTCAGATGGTGGGTGACTGTGCAACGGAAATTATTCAGACTATTGCTGTAGCTATGAAGTTAGGCGCTACCAAAAAGGATTTAAATAATAGTATTGGAATTCATCCATCAAGCGCTGAAGAGATTTTTTCTGTATAAAGAGAATATTCAAATTATCTCTCATCTCCTGATTTTATATAATAGTTTTAAAATTTTATTTTGGTTTTCTACATTAAATACAAAAAAATAACAGGTAGAATTTTTATAACTTTTATGATCAGAAAAACTGTTCTTTGGATTATATGGCTGGGCTTTGTTGCCTACACTATATTACTAGCGCCAGTGGATCAACCAGACACATGGTCTTTGGGATGGAAGCTTTTAACACTTCAATGGGAAAAACTAAATGCCATTATCCCAACAATATTTTGCTTAATGGGTATTTGGCCGATGATCTACGCTTGCTTAATGTTTGCTGATGGCAGAATGCAAAACTTTCGTGCTTGGCCTTATTTTATCGGCTCAAATTTTACCGGTGTAATTTGTCTTTTACCTTACTTAATTTTTCGGAAGCCTAATCAAGAATTTTATGGCATGAAAGATAAGTTGCTTTCAAGTCTTGATAGACGAAACACAGGAGTTAGTTTGCTAGTTGCTACTGTTGCTTTATTGAGTTATGCAGTAATCGCTGGAAATTGGGAAGATTATATTCAGCAGTTCTTACATAGGCCATTTGTTCACCTTATTAGTTTAGATTTTTGTCTGATGTGCTTAATATTTCCAATCACTTCATTGTTGGATGATGATATGGCACGTCGAGAAATCAAAGATAAACGTATTTTTTGGGCTGTCGCTCTTGTACCGTTGTTTGGGCCATTAGTATATTTATGTTTGCGTCCATCATTGCCAGAAACTTCTTTAAAAGAGTTCCTAGTTACTTGAAATAAATTGAATTGCGTGTTTTAGAATACAGGCTACTTTTACAAAAACTCATAACTAAAGACAGAACTAATTATCAACTTCAGAGCTTAATTTATAAGAAGATAGCAAATAAAATCTCAAAAATAAAGTTGTTAATTAACCTTGCAATTAACTTGCAGATACTCTAAGAAAAAATATTTATGGATTCTAGCGATCGCAATCCCAATAATTCCTTTGACAAAGAGCGAATAATAGCTCCAGCTACTTATGAAGTAACTAACCAATTATCAGAAAATATCATCTTAACAACACTAGATGACCTCTATAATTGGGCTAGGCTTTCCAGCTTATATCCGCTATTGTACGGAACTGCTTGCTGCTTTATTGAATTTGCAGCCTTGATTGGCTCACGATTCGATTTTGATAGATTTGGTTTAATTCCTCGTGCTAGTCCCCGCCAAGCTGACTTAATCATTTTGGCAGGTACTCTTAATATGAAAATGTCTCAACCAACGATGCGGCTTTACGAGCAAATGCCTGAGCCAAAGTACGTGATTGCAATGGGAGCCTGCATGATTACTGGAGGTATGTTTAGCGCCGATTCCCCGACTGCTGTTCGCGGGGCTGATAAATTATTGCCCATAGATGTTTATATACCTGGTTGTCCACCTCGCCCAGAAGCAATCATGGATGCGATTATCAAACTTCGCAAGAAAATATCTAATGAATCAATGCAGGAACGGGGCAAAATTATCCAAACCCATCGCTACTACAGTACCACACATCACATGAAGCCTGTTTCTCGTGTTCATACAGGTGAATATATGCGATTACCTTCTCTGCAAAAGCCTCCTAAGGAGTTGGCAGAGGCTATGGGAACAGCTATACCTCCTGCTCTTCAAACTGTGAGAAAAAAATTAGAAACTGAATGAAGCCTTTCAGGTCGCTATTAATATCTCCAAATATTAATTATTGGTTGCCTGAAACCCTTGTAGAGACGTAGCACTGCTGCGTCTCTATATTCATTTTCAAAGATATCTAATTAACCCTTGCTAGCGATCGACCGAACCCATAATGATGTCGATGCTACCCAAAATAACCATAATGTCGGCGACTTTCACCCCTGGAAGCAGGCGGGGTAAAATTTGCAGGTTCACGAAATCGGCAGTGCGGATTTTCCATCGCCAGGGAAAAACATTGTCATCCCCCACTATATAAATGCCTAACTCCCCTTTGCCACTTTCGACGCGGGCGTAGTGTTCTCCTTTAGGCATTTTGAACGTAGGAGCAATCTTTCGAGCAATGTACTGGTAATCAAGCCCATCCCATTCTGATTTACGCCCAGCTGCCATGCGTTTGGCTTCTAAATTTTCGTAAGGGCCGCCAGGGAGCCTCTTGAGTGCTTGACGGAGAATCTTGATAGACTCCCGCATTTCCCGTATCCGCACGAAGTAACGCGCTAAACTATCACCACCAGCTTCCCAGCAAACGTCCCAATCAAAATCGTCGTAGGATTCGTAGTGGTCAACTTTTCGTAAGTCCCAAATCACGCCGGAACCGCGTAGCATGGGACCGGAAAGGCCCCAGTTAATCGCTTCATCCCGTCCAATGGTTCCAACGCCCTCAACCCGACGACGGAAGATCGGGTTATCGGTCAATAAACGTTCATATTCATCTATTTTAGCTGGAAAATAATCACAAAATTCTTCGCACTTAGTTACCCAGCCGTAGGGCAAATCGACTGCAACACCGCCAACGCGGAAGTAATTATTATTCACCATACGGTAGCCTGAGACGGCTTCCCACAGGTCATAAATCATTTCCCGTTCCCGGAAAATATAGAAAAAGGGCGTTTGAGCACCTAAATCTGCGGCAAACGGCCCAAGCCAAAGCAGGTGGTTGGCAATCCGATTCAGCTCTAGCATGATGACACGGATGTAGCTGGCGCGTTTCGGAATGGCGATACCAGCCAACTGTTCCACAGCGTTGACTGTGACAGCTTCATTGAACATTCCTTCAGCATAATCCCAGCGGCTGACGTAGGGGACATACATTTGGATAGTGCGGTTTTCCGCAATTTTTTCCATCCCCCGGTGCAGGTAGCCAAGTACTGGTTCACAGTCGATCACATTTTCCCCATCCAATGTCACAATCAATCGCAAAACACCGTGCATTGAGGGATGATGCGGCCCCATGTTAATCGTCATGGGTTCGGTTCTAGTTTCAATTCTAGACATAAAAGAAATATTTTTTATTACTGAGTGATTTGCCTAAACAAGCCAAGCCATCGCTACGTTCACCCCAAGCATTGCCATGAAAATAGTAAGTTTTTCGTTAAACAAATAGTACGTTGAGGCAATTACAAACAACGAGGCGATCGCTAATATATAAAATGCCAATTTATGAAACCTGCTCATGAATAACTTTCCACCTTCTGCTCTCAAGACTGTTGCCTTGAAAGAGTTCTGAGTTAAGAGTTATTTTCCTTGCCCCCTTGTCTCCTTTTCATGCATGGTGATAAAAATTTTTTCATTTTGACTTGCCTTTTACTTATGTACAGCAAGGACAGTTCAAAATTTTTATGCGAAACGCCTAACTTTAATCAACAACTAACTACTAGGATTGTTAACATCTTTTACAGCTTGCTCCAAAATTTCAGATGGCAACAGACCTACTCGATTAGCATTTGGAGGGAGTCCATGAGGTTCCAAAACACCTTTAGGTAAGTAAACTAATTCTCTAAGCGGTGTCACCATTGGATCGTCATTAACATTATGAGGTAATCTCCCCATCGCCACATTGTCAAAATTTAATTGGTGGCGATCATAAACAGAAAGTTCATACTCTTCAGTAAATGACAGACAGTTTGTTGGGCAAAATTCCACACAATTACCACAGAAAATGCAAACACCAAAATCAATGCTGTAATGCTTGAGTTGTTTCTTTTTGGCTTCTTTGTTATATTCCCAATCTACTACCGGGAGGTTAATCGGACAGACTCGCACACAAACTTCACAAGAGATACATTTATCAAATTCAAAGTGAATTCTACCTCGAAAGCGCTCAGAGGGAATAAGTTTTTCGTAGGGATATTGAACTGTAATCGGACGACGTTGCATATGATCGAAAGTTACCGATAGCCCTTGCCCTATATATCGACCTGCTTGAAATGTCTCTTTGGCGTAATTGCTAACTTGTTTGAGAAAGTTAAACATAAGTGAATTACTCTCTGCGAATAATACTATTCATCAGTACGGTAATCGCTGCCGTTGGTCATAACGTCTACCAGACGGAATGCTCTACAGTTAAGTTCAGTTAAGTTTATTTGTGAGGAAAATTACAATATTATTTCCTATCCTTTATTAATCCGAATTCTTGTTCTCCCACCCATCTACAGCAATAATAATACGCAAACCCAAAACTCACCCCATCCACTGTTCACCTTCAAAGTTCGGGTAAGATTGAACGAGGGATAACTACAAAACTTAACCAGAAAAACCAGCGTGGGTTAGCGGTTGCATTGCAGATTCCACCTAAGTGCCTTGATGCTGTTGCCTGAGGTGTACCGATAGTTGCATCAGATGTTCTGAAATTTTGCCCTCACTGTTGGCAGGTTGGCACAGCTGTTGAAGAGATATGGTTGTTGCCCAGGTCAAAGTTTTGTTTCTTGGGCGGAACTGGGTTAGGTAATAGTTGCGTTAACTGTAACGAACCAATTACGTCTTTGAAATTTAGGTTCTGTTCTTACTGTGGTTTTCCTTATAAGGAGTCGAAAAATTCTGTGACTTGAACAAGATTTTGGACAGGTTGTCCAACTTTAACTGGCAAAAACCTCCAGAAAATAGCAAAAAAGAAAATTAAGAGAAAAGTTGATAAGGAGTAATATTAATAGGAGTTTTATTTTTCTTTTTAGTTTCTTGGATTTGTGTCCACTTTCTTCTTCCCTTTTTGGTGTTTTTATAATCTATGTCTAACCAAACGTCTAAGCGTCTTAAGCAAAATGCTGAAAGAATTATGCAGAGGTGGGAAGAGCGGGCGCGTGATGAAGTTGGTGCATCAATACATCAGGACTCTCTGATGCTACAAAATTCGCTACCTGAGTATCTAAACCAATTGGTGGATGAGCTGTCAACGAAGATTGAAAGGACACCAGCGAGAATAAAAACCGATAAATTAGAAAGTACTCGGATTGGAAAAAAACATGGACATGAGCGGGCAGGTTATGCCGACTACTCGATGACTCAACTCATCTTTGAGTACCACATTCTTCGTCAGGTCATATTTGAAATTTTAGAAGAAGAAGCGGCTTTAGAGGTGAGGGAACGAGATATTATTATCGATTCTATTGAGCAAGCTGTTAACGATGCGGCGACTCAATTTTCGCAGACGTTGCGAGATATTCAAGAGTTATTTATGGTGACACTGACTCATGATCTCAGAGGTCCACTCAATGTCATAAAAATGGGTACTCACTTGACTCTGCGTCGGCTTGAACAAGGAGACACTCATGCCAATATCGCGGCGAAAATGCTAAAAGCAGTCGAGCGTTTGAATTCGATGATTCAAAATCTGCTCGATGCTAGTCGGCTGCGGGCAGGGCAGAGCTTAAAGCTTGAATTTGAAGAATGCAATTTAGACAGCCTTATTCAAGATGTAGTAGAGGATTTGAACTTTGCTTATGGAGAGCGGTTTATTGTAGTTTCTGATACTGCTATCAGGAGCAATTGCAGCCGTAAAGAGATACAACGGGTAATTGAAAACTTAGCTATTAACGCTGTGAAGTATGGTGCTGCTAATACACCAATTACACTTACGCTTGAACAAATTGAAACGCATATCAGCCTTACTATCCACAACGAAGGTAATCCGATTTCTTCAGAAGCTCAATCAATCTTATTTCAACAATTTCGTCGAACCATCTCTGCTGAGGATCAAACAGGATGGGGGTTAGGATTATTTTTAGCAAAGAGTATTATTGAGGCGCATCAGGGGACGATTGAAGTTGAAAGTGCCCAGGGCAAGGGAACAAGCTTTATCGTTAAATTGCCTAAACTTTCCTATTAAAGGATGTTTTAAAAGTCGAAACCAGTCAAAAGTTATGCCATTTCAGAATAACAGTTGTTTATGCCAGGTGTATACAACTAACCTAAGATAGCCTCAAGGCTCTGTAGTGCTGCGTTTGTATTGCGTTGATTTTCGTCAAAATTACGTTGAAACCAAAATTCTTTTTAACGGTTCGTATACAGCGCTTACGGCTATTATGCGATATAGTTTTCTCCTTCCTCCTCTCCTATCATCGCTTTCAGCTTTTAGGATGTACCTCATAGCTGCCGAAAGTGCTGTATCATTTTTAGTTACCATAACTTTTAGTGGAAAAGGCTGCTAAGGTTTGTATGAGTTTTTCACTAGTGACAAGAATAAATGCCTCTGTTAAAGAATAACTTGTGTCTTGAGATGCATTGCTTTTATGGTGAAATTATCCAAAAGTATAAAGGACTTTATAAATTGCGAGTAATATGGCGTTTCATCAGCAATACGTTAGTATTGAGCAGCCAGCTATGAGTCAATTGATTCGAGAACTCCGGCAAAACTTGAAGCTGACCCAGGAGAAGTTTGCGGTTCACCTTGGGGTATCCTTCCCAACAATTAATCGCTGGGAAAATGGACATGCTACTCCCTCTCCTTTAGCTCTTAAGCAAATTGAGATGCTTTTGAACCAGCTTTCGGAGTCAGCCGACGCCGCGGTACGAGAACGCAGCCAGGAAATACGAGGGAAATATTTTTCATAAAAAATTAAACGCATGAGGGCAGAGGAATTCAGGGCAATGGCTGAGAAGTCGTTTGGTGGGGGCGGTGAGTTGGGAGGGTTGCTGCGAAACTCCTTCAAAGACGCTTTGCGATCGCACGATTGGTCGCAAACGCCATTGGGTGCTGTGGAAACCTGGTCAGACGACCTGAAAACGGCAGTGCAGATTTTACTAGCTGAACTCGATCAAACTAAGCTATCCAAAGAGACGCAGCCAGACACCCAAGAGCAAAAGAATGGCTCTGCTGAAGCCACCTTACACCAAGTGAATCAACTCAATGCGTTCCGAGTCAAACTTGCCGATGCCCTCCGCCCGCTCACCGATGCTTCAGAGATACAAGCGATCGCCGCTCGCATTTTGGGTGAATCTTTAGGGGCAAGTCGTGTCATTTACGTCGAAGTGATGTCGAGTGGTGAGGAGGTCGTCGTTCATTGCAACTACACCAATGGTGTAGCCCAGTTGAGCGGACGATACCGTGTAGAGGACTACCGACGCAACCTCGCTGTTGATCATCAGGCTGGGCACACCCAAGTTGTAACCGATATTCCCAATGATCCAAAATATACGGATGCCCAGAAGACGAGATACCGTGAGATTGATATTGCTGCACACATTGATGTGCCGCTAATCAAAAACAATCAATTCGTTGCCCTGCTTGCGGCTCAACAATCCACGGCGCGTCAGTGGACGGAAACCGAGGTCAAACTGGTTGAAGAAACCGCAGAACAGACGTGGGCAACTGCTGAACGTGCTTATGCTGAAGCAGCCCTGCGCGAGTCGGAAGCCAAATATCGCACCTTGTTTGAATCAATCGATCAAGGCTTTTGTGTAATTGAGGTGCTGTTTGATGAAAACAGTCAGCCGTTTGATTACCGCTTCTTAGAAATCAATCCTGCCTTTGAGAAGCAAACGGGATTGATCGACGCTCAAGGCAAGCGAATCCGTGAATTAGCTCCGAATCACGAAGGGCATTGGTTTGAGATGTATGGCAACATTGCTACTTCGGGTGAACCCAAACGCTTTGAGAATCGTGCTGCCGCCTTAAACCGTTGGTATGACGTTTATGCGTTTCGCATTGGGCACCCAGACGAGAGAAAAGTGGCGGTTCTCTTTAATGACATTAGCGAAGCGAAGCGCGTCGAAGACGAACGCAAACAAGCTGAAATCGCTTTGCAGCAAAGCGAGGCGCAGAGCAAAAATATCTTGGAGAGCATTACCGACGGATTCTTCGCGCTTGACCAAAATTGGCGGTTTACTTATATGAATCCGCAGGCAGAACGCATCCTCGATCAGACTCGAGGCGATCTGCTCGGCAAGGTGATCTGGGAAGTATATCCGGGCACCGTCGGCACGGAATTCGAGCGAGCCTATCGCCAAACTGCCAGTGAGCGGGTTGCTTCTTCGTTTACCTCGTTCTATCCTGACCATAACTGTTGGTATGAAGCCCACGCCTATCCTGCCGCAGACGGAATCACTGTCTACTTCAGAAACGTCACCGAGCAAGTTCAAGCGGAAGCTGCCTTGCGCGAAAGCGAGGAGAAGACTCGAAACATTCTGGAAAGCATTGAGGAAGCATTCTTTGCTTTAGATCAAGACTGGCGGTTTACTTATATGAATCGAGCGGGTGAAGTGTTGCTTGATCGAACACCGGGCGACCTGATTGGTAAGAATTTCTGGGAAGAATATCCGGGTATCCTCGGCAACGAATTAGCAGCTATCTATCGTGGAGCAATGCACGATCGCGTGCCGGGAACACTGACGTCGTTTTACCCCGACCATGATCGCTGGTACAATGTCCGCACCTATCCCGCCGAAAACGGGATTGCGGTTTATTTCAATAACGTCACCGTTCAGATTCAAGCCGAAACCGCCCTACGCGAGAGCGAGGAGCGATTCCGCAACATGGCAGACAATGCCCCTGTTATGGTTTGGGTGACTGACTCTACGGGCTATTGCACCTATCTCAGCCGAAGTTGGTACGAGTTTACGGGTCAAACTGAAGAAACAGGCTTGGGGTTTGGGTGGTTGAATGCGGTTCATCCAGAGGACTGTGAAGATTCTAAAGCCATTTTCCTGACTGCGAACGAGCGTTATGAAGCCTTTCAGTTAGAATATCGGCTGCGATGTAAAGACGGGGAGTATCGTTGGGCGATCGATGCGGCAAGCCCTTGGTTTGGAGTCGATGGTCAATTTAAGGGATTCATCGGTTCCGTGATTGACATCAGCGCTCGCAAGCAGGCGGAGGAAGCTTTGCGTGAGCGTGAACAACGCCTATCCATCGCCACCGAAGCCGCTCAATTAGGAATATTTGAGTGGAGAGTGCCAGAGGATATCACGACCTGGGAAAACGAGCGACAGTACGAAATGTTCGGACTCACGCCCGCTCATGGTTCAGTCTCTGCTCAAGAATTTTTCGAGAACTACCTGCATCCAGATGATGCCGAAGCCCTCACAGCCAAACTGACAGAAGCGATGCAAACTAGGCTTCCGTTGCAAACGAGTTACCGGATTTATCACCAGGATGGTACAACGCGCTGGCTCGAAGTCAACGGACAGTTTGAATTTGCGACAGACGGTTCACCTGTGCGATTCCTTGGCGTAAATGCCGACATCACCGATCGCAAACAAGCTGAAGCCATCATTACCACTGACCTTAAAAATACCCGGCTGTTGCGCGACTTGAGCGCACGAATGATTACTGAAGACAACATTCAGGTGCTTTACGACGAAATTATGGCGGCTGCAATCACTCTGACACGAGCCGATGCCGGCACCGTTCAGATATTAGACAAAGTGACTCAAGAGCTAGTGTTACTCGCATCCCAAGGCTTTGACCAAACAATAACCGATCATTTTGAGCGAGTGAATGCGAGTTCAAACACCTCCTGTGGCCTTGCCTTGCTCAGGGGTACTCGCGCCTTCATTGATTTTGATATGCCAGAGTGCGACGACCCCTGTGGTGCTTTACGGATGCACGTCAACGCTGGCTATCTCTGTGCCCAGTCCACGCCACTGCTCTCCCGTTCCGGCAGACCGATGGGTATGGTTTCAACCCACTGGCGCCAGCACCACCGACCAACTGAGCAAGAACTCCGTTTTCTGGATCTGTTGGCGCGTCAAGCTGCCGATCTGATTGAACAGCGACAGACTCAAGCCGAACGCAGACAAGTTTTAGAACGCGAACAGGCAGCGCGAGAAGAAGCAGAACGAGCCAACCGTATCAAAGATGAATTTCTGGCGATGCTGTCCCATGAATTGCGATCGCCCCTGAACCCGATCTTGGGGTGGACGCAGCTACTGCAAAACGGCAAACTCGATGAAGCCCGCAGAGCCGAAGCCTTAAAAACGATCGAACGGAATGCCAAACTCCAAAAACAGCTAATTGAAGACTTACTTGACATCTCCGGCATTATGCAAGGCAAGCTGTCGCTAACAGCGGCTCCGGTTAGTTTGACGTTCGTCATTTCTGCGGCGATTGAAACCGTGCGTTTGGCAGCCGAGGCGAAACACATTAGGCTACAGCTTGATCTTGAGAATACAGTTGCACCGATTTCTGGTGATGCTGCCCGTTTACAGCAGGTCGTTTGGAATTTGCTCAGTAATGCTGTCAAGTTCACCCCGAATGGTGGACAAGTAACGGTTGAACTGAGGCAACTTAATCAACTGGCTCAAATTCGAGTCATCGACACGGGTAAAGGTATTAATCCGCAATTCTTGCCTTATATGTTTGAGTATTTTCGACAAGAGGATGGTTCAACTACGCGCAAGTTTGGAGGATTGGGATTAGGGTTAGCGATCGCGCGGCAAATTGTCGAAATGCATGGGGGAACCGTGCAAGCACAGAGCTTCGGTGAAGGGCAAGGCGCAACGTTGATTGTGCAATTGCCAGCGATACAGGTAGCACCGCTCGTATCGGAATCTGTCCAGACACCACAAATTGATCCAGGACTGCCACTAGAAGGCATTCACATTTTGCTGGTAGATGATGAGCTAGATACCCGTGAGTTTCAAGCGTTTTTATTGGAACAAAGCGGGGCAAAGGTGACAGCCGTTGCTTCTGGATTAGAAGCATTGCAAGGCTTAGAACAATCGGTTCCCGATCTACTTGTGAGTGATATTGGGATGCCTCAGATGGACGGCTATATGCTAATAGAGAAAATTCGGTCGCGACCACTCCAGCACGGTGGAATGATTCCAGCTATTGCGTTGACTGCCTATGCCGCAGAGATCGATCAATATCGGGCACTTCAGGTCGGATTTCAAACTCATATCACAAAACCTGTTGAGCCGGAAGTGTTAGTCAGAGCGATCGCAGTTTTGCTCCAACCTAGAGAGCAAAAAATTTTAGGGGAGATAGACGACAACTCAGCAAGGTTTCTAAACGTCAATCATCCCAAACATCTTGAAACCTAACATATACGAGATTTACAGCGCTTTCCGCTATTATGTAGTACACTTTTCTCCTTGCCCATTTCTTAGCATACCTTTCAGATTACTGTGTAACAGGTGTACCGTTTAAAGTCATCACAGGATCGCGATCGCAAAGGCTAATATCAGCTTTCCAACGGGAGGGAAATTTTGAATCAATGAAAGTAACTTTAAATCTGCCCCAATGATAAGTAGGTTTACCATCTGCCCCTTCTCTATAGGTATCACAACGTACTGATGAAGACTTTTGTACCCAATAGCCATTGTATGAACCTCGGTCATTAAGCACGCCTGCCAAACCATCAACGAAGATTACTCCATCGCGACCATAACGCCACACGGCAGTTTTATTACGATCTTCTTGATAAACCACTTTATATTCTTCCGTTTTCCAAACCTCATCTGCCAGAGCTTTTTGAGGCACAGCAGTGCAAATCAATGAGGCTAAGGTCAGGAGAATATAGTTCTTTTTCATAAAATTGACTTTGATCAATTTAAAATTTGGCATGAATTACGAGGTCAATTTTCTCACAATTTTATGCGCTTATTGTGAAAACTAAAGGGTTTTGAGGCTAAAACGCACATATTACCGCGAGATTAGATTATGAAGTCGGTATATTCTATTTAGATTACCGCTTGGGCATAGGATTGATAGCCCCAATATGTCAAAAGGTAAGTATCAAATGCATTGCAATCGGACAGAATTTACAAAGCGAGCGTCCGCTTATGCAGATACGAGATACGATAAGTCTTTGCTTTATGTATTCTTCTATGCCTAGATTGTAAGCTAATGTAATAAAAGAGATTAATAAAAATTTAAGTGATTGATTTTAGATCAAGTTTTAGTCTTATGGTATTTAGAAATAATAATAATGTTCAGTCGTGGATGAAAGCGCTTCTCCCTACAGCCCAACTCACCACAGGAGACGCTCTTGCTAGCTTGCTTTCCCGTAGGGGTACGGGCATCCTACGGCAGGCGGGCGCTAGTCCCTCACAAAAGGAGAACGGGAGACGCTCTGGCAATAAAGCGAAAGCGCCACGCTACTTGATCTGAGCAAAAAAATCAAAAGAAACGGTGAGGTAAAGGGGAACCATTTTGTTTCCTTTATGAGCAATTGCCTTGAACGTTAAGCTGGACATTTCATTATTTGGATTGGATCTCCCTATGGTAAAGCGATCGCTCCAAGGATCACTCGCCGGGATTCAAGAAGCTAAAAGAGCGTTCGCTCATAAGGGGTGGACGCAAGAAAATTTGGCTTTTGAAGTCAACTTAAAGACTCGCCAACCAATTTGGCGGTTTTTTAGTGGGCGTCCCGTTGAGCGTCATATCTTTATAGAAATTTGTTCTGTGTTGTCGTTGAATTGGCGGGAGATTGCGGCTAATCCTCCAGAAGAATTCCCTGAATCAAAAGAACTTGGGACTGCTGAACTTTTAGATATTGATGCTTTAGTACAACAAGTACGATCGCAACGCTTCGACAAAATTCAACACCAGTGCGGCACTTTGCAGTTATTAGATGTTACTCGCCCCGTTAAAATAGACGATATTTACATTGATGTCAACATTTTGGAGGAGATTGCCAGCCTTCAGTGGTTAGAGTTTGCTGATTTGCAAAACTTTACATCAAAAGAATTTGATCGCTTTGGTTTATGTGAAGTATCCCAGACACAAATCGCCGGGATCACGGCAGTTCAAACTTACTCAAAGCTGCGGGTGTTGGGTAAACCGGGAGCAGGTAAAACCACTTTTTTACAACATCTGGCGATTCAATGCAACCGAGGGAAATTTGCAGCAAATCGGGTTCCCATTTTTGTCACCTTAAGAGATTTTGCCGACGAATCTAGAGTTGTAGGAGAGTTCCATTTACTGAACTATATTTGCGAAGACTTCCTCACCTGTGGGATTTCAGACCCATCTGTGCTGGAAACTTTGTTGTTGTCAGGCAGAGTGTTGCTGTTGCTGGATGGATTAGATGAAGTACTCCATCAACAGAGTAAGGGTGTCGTCAATGAGATTCGCAGACTATCTGAAAAGTATCAAAAGAATATGTTTGTCGTCACCTGCCGCACGGCAGCTAAAGCTTTGAACCTCAGACGCTTTACAGATGTTGAAATTGCCCCTTTTAGTCAAGAGCAAATTGTTGCTTTTGCTCAGAAGTGGTTTACAGCAGTTACGAAAAAGAACATCCAGGATCAACAAGAACAGGCATTTGAGTTTACCCGGAAACTAGGTTTACCCGAAAATTTACAATTTCAAAGGCTTGCTGTCACTCCTTTGTTTTTGCATCTCGTCTGCTGGGTTTTTCATCACCAGAACAAATTTCCAACCCAAAAAGCTGCGTTTTATAAGCAATGTTTAGACCTGCTCTTGAGCAAATGGGACGAAACTAAAGCAATTGAGCGGGATGAAGTGTACGAAGGTTTTTTATTACCACAAAAACTTAAGTTGCTGAGTCAGGTTGCTAGCGCGACATTTGAGCAGGGTAATTACTTTTTTGAACAACGCATTGTTGAACAATACATTAGGGATTATATCGGTGATTTGCCAAATGCTTCTACAGAACCAGAGAAATTGGAATTAGATAGTGAAGGGGTACTTCAGGCGATAGAGTTGCAACATGGATTACTAGCAGAACGAGTGCGGGGAATTTTCTCTTTCTCTTATTTGACGTTTCAAGAATATCTGACTGCTCGAAAAATCGTTGCCAGTTATAATTTACAAGCATTAGAACAACCACTAGAACGTCTGGTAACTCATATTACTGAACCTAGATGGCGTGAAATCTTTTTGTTAACGGTTGCTATGCTGCGGAGTGCAGATTTTTTGGTACTGTTGATGAAGCAAGAAGTTGATGCGCTGGTAGCTCAAGATCCATATTTGCAAAAATTTTTGACTTGTCCAAGTCAAAAGTCTCTCGCTGCTCCTGAGCCTGCTGCAATTCGGGCGTTTTATCAAGCCCTGGCTAGGACTCCTCACCTTACCCCGTACTTTGCCCTTGTCTGCATCTTCGATCAAGATATTTTTTTGGATGCGGCATTAGATAACCTAGTAATGGAATGCAAATCTAATTTTGCCGATGTCTATGGGTGCAACGATGCTCTGAGTAGTGCTTTAGCAATTGTTCAAGATGCTGGCTTACATCAAGCTTTACAACAACTTAAAGACCTACTGCCCGATTTAGAACAAAGTAGAGAAAGCATTCAGACATGGTGGCAAACAAGTTATCCTGCTTGGATAGAACAGTTAAAAACTGCGATCGCCAAGCATCGAAACATTGAGCATTACTGGCACTTCAGCCCACAGCAACAGCAAGTATTGCAACAATATTATGATGCCAATCAGTTGCTTATCGATTGCCTTAATAGCAACGGTGAGATCACAGACATTGTGCGCCAGGAGATTGAAGCCAGTTTATTGCCGATAGAAGAACTCTCCAAGTGGGAATGGCAGGGGGCAGGGGAGCAGGGGAGCAGGGGGGCAGGGGAGCAGGGGAGCAGGGGGCAGGGAAATTCGTTTTGAAAGAGTGAAATTGGATAATTTATTTTTTGGAGTTCCCTAAAACGCTTTTATTCATTAAGAAAAGGAATCTATGCTTGGACACGACATTATTGTTATTGGCACTTCCGCAGGCGGACTCAAAGCACTGGGCGCAATCTTGGGTGCTGTGCCTGCTGAGATTGATGCTGTCTTCTTTATTGTTCAGCACATCGCAGCAGATAAACCCAGCATTCTCCCCCAAATTCTTGCAGATGTAGGGTCTCTGCCAGCATCTCACCCGGTAGATGGAGAGTCAATTCAAACCGGGCGCATCTATGTCGCACCGCCGGATTATCACCTGTTGGTCAATCAAGGCTCGATGCGTGTCGTGCATGGGCCTCAAGAAAACCGTTTTCGACCTGCGATCGATACGTTATTTCGTTCAGCCGCCCGCGCTTATGGTACAAGGGTAGTAGGTGTGGTACTCACCGGCTATCTTGATGATGGCACGGTGGGGTTGCAGGCAATCAAGAAACGGGGCGGAGTGGCGATCGTTCAAGACCCGAAGGAAGCAGAATACCCCAGCATGGCAAAGAGCGCCTTGCGTTATGTGAATGTCGATTACTGCCTGCCGCTTGCAGAAATCCCAGACTTGCTAGTGGAGTTGTCAAAAGAACCCGCCGCCAACGAGGAGGCATACCCCGTGACAGAAGAAATCGAAATTGAATCCAAGATTGCACAACAGCAGATGAATACCCAAGAGCTTTTGAAGAGTGTAGAAGCGATCGGGACTCGAACGACTTATACCTGCCCTGAATGCAACGGCCACATCTGGCAAATTGGCAAAGGAGAGCCGCTACGGTTTCGCTGTCACACGGGGCATTCCTTTACAGCTAGTGTGTTCCTGGCAGAGCAAACTCAGAATCTTGAAAATGCGCTGTGGTCGGCTGTGCGGGTAATGGAAGAAAAGGTTACATTCTCCCGTCAAATGGCAGAACAGATGAGAAATTCCAATTTAACTAGTGCCGCAACAAAATTTGAGGATCATGCAATAAATTTGGATAAAGAGGTGTCCTTAGTTCGAGGCATAATTCTCAACGGTTTTGCCACGAAACGAACTATTGCTGCAATAGAGGAAGATCGCGCTGAGTGTTGAGTCGTGGTGAGTGCTGAGTGCTGAGTGCTGAGTTAGGAGTTTTTCTCCTCTGCTCCTCTGCCTCTTATACCCAATGCTCAATGCCCTTTCATTTCACTGCAATGATAGCTACAGAGATTTCTGGTTGTTCAGTGGGAACTTGGACGGGTATAGATGAGCCTTTCAACCACAGCAGCACTGCGGGAGTGACACCCAGTAATAAGCCTAGCAACACGGGTACAAAGAATCCAGATGTTAAGCTCATGACTGTAGCGAAACCAAAGTTACTTAAATAAACTGCTAAAGGTATATTAAGTTGCGATTGCTCCCAGTTAATTGGATTATTTCTCCACAAGAGTGCAGTCACAGTCATAAATACTGAGCTAGTACCCAGCCACCCTGCAAAGTTTTGGTAAGGCATGCCAAAGAAGGGGCCTGGTTGTTGCCAATACCAAAAGGGCAGGGAAGTTTGACTCATTGCGGGATCGAGAACAAAATCCCAGGAGGTTAGTAACAAAGCACCCAAAGCGGTAAGCGAAGCCATGCCGTAGGCTTATCGCACTTATTATATGACGCCACAAGTTGGGTTTTTTGTCCACTTCTAAACCTGCGCGTGCTAGTAGGTAAGAAACAAATCCCAAATAAAACCACGACAAGGGAATTGTAAATGGGACTAAACCTGCAATCTTATAACCTAAACCGCTTAGGTAACTATAATGGCCAAATGGAAAACCAGTACTGGTTCCTAGTAATTCACTTCCTAGAGAAATAAATACAGATGGCAACAGAAATGCCAAAGCGCGACCTAAACCCAAAGTCCGCATGGCATACAAGAAAACACCTACCGCGCCTAAAATCATATAAACTACACCGCCTCCTGCCATACTCCATTGCATGGCAGTTTGTCCAACTTCGGATAAGTTCAAAATTACTTGGGCATTAGGTACAACCAGTAGTATTCCTACCAATCCAAATAATGTTGACACGATATGACCAACGAGGCTTACGCGTTCAGCAATAACAAGTTGTTTCATGGTAATTCCTTAACAAGATATAACACGCGGCTACTCGGCTGCTAAAAGTTCCAAATCTTTGAGAAGATATTTAGAAAGTCATTAAATACAATGGAGCCTCAGTTGAGATTTGCAGGGGGCAGGAGGGAGAAGAATAATTTGATTTGTGAATCCTTAGTTCTGTACCTCATTTAGTTGCAAAGTGCTGTAAATTATCAAATCTTATGAGGTGAACATCTTGCTACTGCTTTACTTACTTGCTTATTATTTAAAAATTTACTAGCATTTATAAGGGGCTGGCACTTGATTTCTAATCGGCAAAAATGACCATCAATGGTATTGAAGTCTTGTTCGTCCAAATCAGATTTTTGGAGAACTTCATCTAAGGAGGAGTTATCAGTTTTGAAGTCTTTGAATGGCATCATTCACAACTAAGTCATTTGAGGTTGTAAAGTGCCTCGAACCTTTTAAGGGTAAGGTCGCCCTCACTAGCAATGTCTGTAAGATGTAAATCTGCCTCGGTGAGGAGTATCATCGTTTCTGCACCAACTCTGCCAAAGTCAGGCTTTAACCCTAATGCCATCTCAATAAGATACGTCCATGTACCAGATTCAGGTGTGTAGCTGCGTACAATACCTTCTCCACCAATAAAGCTCACCCATTGAGTAGCGCGAAACTTAGGCACTTTCCTGAAGGTTGCAGTCATGCGTAAAACTCCTCAATTCATAGTTGATATCTTCTGTTTTAATAGAATGAATTAAATATGTTTTGTATCTTTTTAAGTAAAGATGTTAAACATAGCCTATAACTTTTGAATGTTTTAGATGCAGATTAAACAATTTATACGTAATTCAAACATTTATTCAAACATAATATATATAGGAATCGTATTTGATTTTTGAAATTATCTACGTGGGCAGGGAGTGGGGAGTCTACGGTGTACACACAAGTCTGAAATAGTTTACTCCCCTGGTTTCCACGTCAGTTTTACCCCACCCTAACCCTCCCCTTGTAAAGGGGAGGGAACTAGATTTCCGGCTTCCCCCCTTTATAAGGGGGGATTGAGGGGGGTAGTACTTTCGTTCAGAACACGAACCTCTTCGTTCAGAACACGAACCTCTTCGTTCAGAACACGAGCCTCTTCGTTCAGAACACGAGCCTCTTCGTTCAGAACATGAGCCTCTTCGTTCAGAACATGAGCCTCTTCGTTCAGAACATGAGCGTCTTCGTCCAGAACACGAGCCTTTTCGTTCAGAACACGAAGGCTTTCGTTCAGAACACAAGTTTTTTTTAGCATTTTTTTATTTGGAAGTCCCTAATTATGCGGACATCATAATAATTTATAAAAAATTAAATCCCCAACTTCTTTGAAAAGTCGGGGATTTGGACATCGCGCATTTTCACAAATCAAATACAGTACTTTCAATTACAAATTACGTAAAGCCTGCGGCATAGCTTTGCTTAGAGCGTAGCGGGGCGTAGCCCATTACGAATTAGTAATTATCTGTGATTCGTCCACTCAAATTTGCAATCATCAATACCAATTGAGTCAGTTCAATCGGTTTAGCTATATGCATTTGGAAACCAGCATCAATCGCCCTTTGCCGCTCTTGCTCGGTGACATAGGCAGTGATTGCTGCTGCTGGAATTTGTCCCCCGGCTTCCGGCTCAAGCTCTCTAACCTGACGAATCAGGGAGATACCATCCTCCTCTGGCATCCCAATATCTGCTAGAAGCACATCGTATCTGCCAGGAGAGTCAGTTAGAGCAGCGATCGCTTCCCTTGCTGATGTAACAACCACTACTTCAGCCCCGAACTCTTCTAACATCCACTTGATTAAGTCGCGGCTATCTAGTTGATCGTCTACAGCCAAGATGCATAACCCTTCAAGGGTAGGTGGATTTTTACCATCTAATGGATCTGGAGTCTCTGATAAAAGGCTCGGTTCTAAATAAGTTGGCGGTGTAATCTCTGGCGGTATTGAGCGCAGAGGCAGCCTGATGGCGATCGTGGTTCCTTTTCCTTCGCCTAGACTTTGTGCTTGAATTGTTCCCCCGTGAAGTTCTACAATATGACGGGCGATTGACAAGCCCAATCCAAGTCCTGGACTCGTTTTGCTGGTGCTGGAATTTCCTTGGCGGAAGCGATCAAAAATATATGGCAGCAAGTCTGCTGTGATGCCAATTCCGGTGTCGCTGACTTGAATTTGGGCGTGAGTATCAAGGGCTTCGAGTATGATTCCCACTCGCCCATCGGCTGGAGTGAACTTAATCGCGTTAGAAAGTAAATTCCACATAACTTGCTGTAAGCGATCAAAATCTCCGACAACTGTCGCCGAGTTCAACTGTGAAACAATTTGAATGCTTTTCGCCTCTGCGGAAAATTCTATGGACTTAATAGCGGCATCCACTACTGAAACTAGATCGATTAGACGAGTGTTTAAATGAAGCTTTCCACTCGTAATCCGTGCGATATCCAGCAAATCATCGATTAATTTAGATTGCACTTTAGCACTCCGCTCTACCACTGACCAGGCACGAGCGACTCCTGAAGAATCTAAATTGCGGGTGCGGAAAAGTTGCGCCCAGCCCAGTATACTATTAAGCGGGTTACGAAGTTCATGGGAGAGATTCGACAGGAATTCGTCTTTAGCTCGGTTGGCGATTTGGGCCTCTTGACGGGCTGACTGCTCCTGTGCCAATAGATTAGATCGCTCTAACTCAAACTGCTTGCGATCGCTAATATCTTCAATCGCCAGCAAAATCCTTTGGGCTTCTCCCTGTTGAATAATTTTCCAACCATTGAGCAGCATGGTTTTCTGCCCAATGTGCTCAAAACAATGCTCTATTTCTAAGTTTTGAATACTGGTATCATTAACCAGAATGTCTTCTAGGAGCTGTTGTAGTCCAGGTATATTCCACTGACCATTCCCTAGTTCAAAAATCAGAGATTGCGTTGTCTGTGATGGTGAAACCTGAAATGTTTCATAAAACGAGCGATTGGCTTTGTTCACCCGTAAATCAGAATCAAGCACGATTAACGGCACTTGTACCGTCTCCACAATCGCTTCAGCGTAATTCCGGGCTTGTTCTAAGGTTGCGGCACTGCGTTTAAGACCATCAATATCTATTAACACCAACACTACACCATCAATCTGGTTTTCTGTGGTGCGATAAGGACGGATGCGGAGATTATACCAATATCCCCCAAAGGTTTGGACTTCTAATTCTTTGATGCTGAGTGTGTCAAGTACTTCCAAAATTAGAGGTTCTAAATCAGGAATATTCAGATTGGCTCTGATATCGCTCAAAGGTCGTCCTGCATCGGTGGGAATTAAATTGAAAAGCCGTTGCGCCATTGGCGTAAAACGTCGAACCCGTAAGTCCAAAGTCAATATCAAAATGGGAATATTGATACTAGCAAGCAAATTCGTCAGATCGTTGTTAACTTGGTGTAATTCCAGATTTCGAGAGCGAAGTTCTTCATTAGTTGTGTTGAGTTCTTCGTTGGTTGCCTGAATCTCTTCTTTAGCAGTTTCTAGCTCCTCATTGGTGCTTTGCAACTCTTCATTGCTGGAGAGGATTTCTTCATTAGCAACTTTCAGGTCTTGATTGATGTGTTCTTGCTCTTGGATCACCGCTTGCAGATATTCTTGAGCCGCGGCCCTCTCTTGGTTGGCGTTTGCGAGTTCAAGCCTTAGCCGAATAATTTCTCGCTCTAGGTATAGCTGCTCTTGGTTCTCAGGATTTACCGGGTTGGAGTTGTTAACTACGGGTGGGGCTTCTTCAAATAAAATTAGAAAGCAGAATTCTTCGTTAGCCACAAAATTGAATGGAATCACCTCAAGATTGACGATTCTTGAAAGATCGCCTTCTTCAATTCGTAACCCTTGCTTTTTAACTAGATTTTTTTCCCGTTGTGCCTGATAAATTGCGGCGCGTAGCTCTACTAGCAAGCCTTGGCGCACCATTTTAAATAAGTTGAGACTCGCTTTCCCAGGTACAAGTTTTAGGTAGAGATCGATTTCTCCCCGAAATTGCAGCACTTCCATCTTGTTGTTGATTACTACACCCACTGGGGCATAGCGATTCAAGATCAGTTGATCGGTTTTTCTATCTAAATCAAACTCCTTTGATGGATTCTCATCGGTCGGCTTAGGTGACTCTACTTTTGCTACTGTATAATTGCTGCTAACGAACGAAAGAATTGGACGATTTGCAGTTAGTTTTTTGGCATAAATTTTATACTTTTTGTCAATCAGAGTAAACAACTCCGAATATTTACCTGTGCTTTCTGAAGTCCCTAGCAGCAGAAAGCCTGTCGGGTTGAGACTGTAATGAAAGACGGGCAGTATCCGTTTTTGCAACGTTTCGTCTAAATAAATCAGTACATTCCGACAGCTAACTAAATCTAAGTTAGAAAAAGGGGGGTCGCTACCCAAGTCTTGTCGGGCAAACACACACAGTTCGCGGATAGCTTTACTAATCTGATATCCACCGCCCTCAATGGCATTAAAGAATCTGCGACGGCGCTCTGGTGAAACCTCCGCCATTTGATCCTCTAAATAAATGCCGGCTCTTGCTTTCTCAATCGCTAGCTCACTGATATCTGTGGCAAAAATCTGGAGCGACGGTGGGCTTACTTTATCTGACAAAAACTCCAGCAAACAGATGGCGATGGAATACACTTCTTCGCCTGTGGAACATCCCGCCACCCAAATCCGAATCGGCAACTCTAATGATTTGTTTTTCGTGATGATAGGAAAGACTCGCTCTTTCAACACTTCAAATGCTTCAAAGTCACGGAAAAAATAGGTGACGTGGATCAAAATTTCTTCATAGAGCGCCTTGACTTCACCCGGATTATTTTGCAAATACTTGGCATAATCCTCTAACTTATCTAATTTATACAACAGCATTCGGCGCTGCATTCGGCGAGCGAGCGTATTAGGCTTGTAGTGGCTGAAGTCAACGCCAGTTTGCGATCGCAACAACACAAAAATAGTCGTTAGGGCATCTGCCACTTCGGGCAATTTATCAACCGCGATCAGTGGCTGTGAGTTAGAAATAATAGGATTGCGACTGAGGCTTACCAGTTCCTCGGCAATTTTTTGAGGCGGCAGAATAAAATCAACATTCCCTGTGGCAACAGCAGTATTGGGCATACTATCGAATTTTGCCGTGTCTTCACACTGAGCAAAAGTCACGCCTCCAGCTGCCTTGATTGCCTTCAGTCCCAGTGAACCGTCTCCATCCGATCCAGATAAAACCACTGCGATCGATTTGTGCCCTCGATCTGCTGCCAATGAAGTAAAGAACGCATCAGCAGGCATATATTTACCCTTAACTTTCTCTCGCGGCGTGAGTTGCAACACCCCACCAGACAACATCATCTTAGTGTTAGGGGGAATAATGTAGACCTTGTTAGGTTCTACAGTCATGCCGTCTTGCACTTCACTGACAGGCATTTGAGTTGTTCTTGCCAAAATCTCGCTCAACAGACTCTTGTGGTTAGGGTCTAAGTGTTGAACCAGCACAAATGCCATCCCTGTATCGGTAAGCAAATATTGGAGCAACTCTGTAAACGCCTCTAATCCACCCGCAGAGGCGGCGATACCAACAATGGGAAATAAAGCATCTGCAATATCTTGCTGCTCTACGTCGAACGCTTCATTAGCGGTAGATTCAGATACAGGTTGCTCAGAGGCTTGATCGGATGTCATAGGATAAATAGCATTGCAATGGTTTGGCAGAACAGATTTATATTTTAGGTCAGTTTACTTACAAGGGATGTACGCTCTCTTAAATACCATACTGTTATGGTCCAACTTATTGAATCAGCAACGATTTGCACATTCATGGGTCAATAAATACCTTTGGTCGGTTTGAGATTTTCAATTTCCTGATTCTATTTCTAACATTATGATGGCAAGCTCAATAAATGCTTTATTGCATCTACTAGTCTTTTCAAAGCTAGCACTATTTATTGCCTAACTCTTACTAGTTCAAGCCAATGGTGGTAAAAAGTGCTGTGACTCAAACAAGCTGAACCGGAACAATTTTAAATATTTATTATAAAAATCACACAAATCATACGTTAATCAAACGTTTGCTAAAACATGATCTCTAACAGTCAAGTGCCATACTAAATTCTGTGTTGTATCTGATTACATATTAGTTTACTGGTAAGAATTCAGCACTCAGTCCTTCTGAAGCCAGCTTTTAGAAGGAAACTAGCATATTTTATTACATTTACTTACAAATTTTTTGCTAATTCTTCAAGTATTCTGACGAATGTATTCTTACGCTTACTGAATCATTCAAGTGATTAGCTCCAACTTTTGATTCAATTACTCAGTTATTTAGTTCACTTGTATCTCATTACAGCTTTTCAAATAATTATGAACAATAGTTGTTTCTCAAACAATCCTGATAATGAAGATTTGGAAGATAACATAATAGACTTAGATATTTTTAAAGGGTTGACAATTCTGGCTGTGGATAACGATTCTAGCATCCTGTTTTTAATTACCGAGATTTTTGAAACCTATGGAGTTAAAGTGATAACAGCAGATAACGCTTTAAAAGCATTTGAAGTCATTGAACAACATAAGCTGGATCTCTTAATTAGCGATATTACTATGCCAGGAGAATCCGGCCATTGGTTGATACGCAAAGTTAGAACACTCACGTCTTTAACAACAAGAGAAATTCCAGCAATTGCTTTTACTGGCAATACTGAAGCTAAAGCAGATAAGGAGGCTATTGCCTCTGGTTTCCAAACTTTTATCCAAAAACCTTGGATAAATGAATTAGTAATAGAAACAACAAAACTGCTTAAACATTATACTAAAATATCGTATCCTGGAATTTAATAACAACGTGAACTACCCCACCGCATGGCGGATGGGGCTTCCAAATTCATTGGGAGTAGCTTTAAATACGCTATAAATTGACGACCACAGCTTACACAAATGTGATGCAAGTTTACCTCTTCGTTTGCCATTTTTTCTTAACTCCGTAGACTTACAGTATGGACAATGCACAGTACTAAACCCTAATTCATCCCATTATTATGCAACGCACTTTAGAGCAATTGGTCAAAAAAAGGAGGTAATAGAGTGTTATTGCCTATATAGTAAAGCGGATTATTAAGCTTGTTAAAAGAGTTTCAACTTATCTAGCACAAAATGGTATACCGAGCCACCAATGAGCGTATAAAGGAAAATCCCTCTCAGGCGTGGATAGGGAGGGATTTTTGGGTATTGGGTATTAGGGATTGGGTTGCTAGTTTAAATTATTTGCTTTCTCAACTGCTGCCTTTAACTCTTCAAAAGTAATACTGCCGTCTTTGTCTGAATCATAATTTACTAGCAATTCTTGAGGAGTAGTGGTATTTGTTTCTGATGAAATGATTGCACTTAAGCCAGGGCTTAAAAAAAGATCATGAATGGATATTTTGCCATCTTGATCGTTATCTAAGGTATTAAAAAGAGATTGAAGTTCTTGCTCGGTTGCCATAAGTTTCTATCTAAATTAGTTTTTCAACTTAATATCTCATTAATTTCTGATTAATCTTTCACAATTAAATAAACTTCTATCTTTAGACGTAGAAACGGCTCTCGCTGGGGCTTAGATCGGGTGTACGCTGTAAATAGGTAAGTAGGTCGGTGTGAATTTTATCATCAGGTTTAGGCAGGAGGGAAGAGGGTTTTAGTTTACTTAAATTTTATTAACATAGTTTGGCTTTTTCCAGATGCTTTACTTAGGTTACAGGGTTTACAGTCTGACGATGAAAATAAATCGACATGAACACGCCTTCTTTCTAACGGAGTCAGATATACAGCTAATCTTCAGTCATGGCTTAGACAATGACCGCGATGCTTATATTTCCCTCAATACCTAGAACGTCTTTATATATAATTGCTTCCTACCCTCAGCTCAGTAAGCATTAGGATAGAGAGCGATCGCGAAAATATGAGAAATCCCCATTTTTTTCTGAGGTTTAAACAATTTGTCTAACTTATATTTTCGCTCAAAGTTAATTCATTTAAGTCGTGCTAACGAGTTGCATTCGGGTCATGGTATGCAGTAGGTTCAGAGCGCTTACCTTTAGCTTTTGCATAAACACACTCATCGTAAATACTGGCTGCTAGTCTGTAGTTATATATTCTATAGTGCTTGGGATTGGCGCTTCCTTTTTTTGCTCTTGCTATCGACAGTCATTGATTACTTTGTCGGTTTAATGCTGTCTAGACCACAGGTTAGTGATTTGCAAAGCGCTGTATCAGAACCAGCAATCTCAACAAGCGATATAGTTGAGAAGAGAAAAACTGTAAGTTTTTGGAATTGGGATGCCTTACTGAATAAGCCACAGAATCAGCAGCAGCGCCAAGCATGGTTGATACTTAGTTTAGTAGCGAATTTAGGAATCTTAGGATTTTTTAAGTACTATAACTTCTTCACTGATTCTGCTGCCAACTTATTAACTTTTTTGGGTTTACCTATAAGTCTTAAAACCCTTAACATTATTCTGCCAGCAGGCATTAGTTTTTACACGTTTCAAACTCTGAGTTATTCCCTTGATGCGTATCTAGGTAAACTCAAACCTGTGAGAAATTTTTGGGATTTTTCTCTATTTGTAACTTTTTTCCCTCAACTGGTTGCAGGCCCTATTGTCCGTGCATCTACCTTTTTACCCCAACTACTAACCCCAAAAAACTTAAGCGAGGTTGATTTTCGGGGATGTTTAATGCTTTTTTTCGTAGGGTATTTTAAGAAAGCCTGCATTTCGGATAATCTTTCACCTTTAGTAGAACAGTATTTCACGAATCCACAAAATTATACTTTCTTGAGTTGTTGGATTGCTGTTATTTCTTTCGTCATCCAGATATACTGCGACTTTTCTGGTTATTCTGATATGGCGATCGCTTCAGCAGGGTTACTTGGATACAAACTACCTCTGAACTTTAATTTTCCCTACCTTTCCGGTAATATCACTGATTTGTGGCAACGTTGGCATATTACCCTCTACAGTTGGTTGCGAGATTATGTTTATATTCCTTTAATGAGAAAGCGACCAAAAGCTGAACGCACAGAACTGTTTGGCTATAGAAATCTTCTCACTTTGATGCTTTTATCAGGACTCTGGCATGGGGCTGCTTGGCATTTCGTAGTTTGGGGTGGATTAAATGGAATCGCTTTAATTGTTCACAAGCAATGGTTATCTCGGATCGCTCCCTATAAGGGATTGCTACCACTGAGAAAGATGCTAGGTATTCCCCTAACAATGTATTGGTTTTGTGCCTCTGCCATCTTCTTTCGGAGTAACGATCTGAGCAGTGCTATACAAGTAGAAAAATCTTTTTTATTCTTTAATTCTCTTGGATCTGAAAACCTAAATCTCCAAATTGTATGGATTTTTGTACCCTTAATTTTGCTCCATTGGGCGGCTTATAAAGGTTGGTTTGCCGAATGGTGGCGTAAAATTCCTAATTGGAGTTTTGTTGTTTGCTTTGGGATGTTGGTTTCAGTAATATTTCGGCTGACAGCAATTAATCCTCAACCCTTTGTCTACTTTCAGTTTTAGCGTGCGATCGCTTCTTGCCAAAAAGTACCTTATACACCTAATTTATCAGAGAGATATGACAACAATTTACTTACATATTGGTATGCCAAAGACCGGAACAACTTACCTACAAAAATCATTATTCAATAACCGAGATAAGCTTTTAGAAAATGGCTATCTATATCCTATGTCTGGTATACGTCATAATGCAAAACAAATCGAAGATCGCTACTGTCACAATCTGTTAGCCCAATTTTTTATTGATTTTAAAGAAAAATCCGATCTACTTTCGCAATTTCCGAATTGGGAAGAGCTTAAAATAGAAATAGACTCTATTAATCCTAAAAACGTTATAATTTCGGCAGAAGCTTTTACTTCTTTTGATATATTTTTTAAACATGAAACGATTGCAAAAATAAAAGATTTTTTAAAAGTTTATAAAATTAAGATAATCGTTTATTTAAGAAAGCAAGATGATTTTTTAGAATCCTGCTACCGTTATATGGTTAAGTTAGGAGCATGTAGAGTAAGCATCAAAGAATTTTTTAATGAATTTCAATACATTTTTAACTATTATCAAATGCTAGAAAATTGGGCAGATATCTTTGGATATCAAAATATTATTGTTAGATGTTTTGACAAAAAAAGCATGGGAAAGAATATTTTTGACGATTTCTTAGAAACCATTAACTTATTAGATAATAGAACTTATTTTGAAATTGATTACCGTGAAAAGATAAATGTGTCTCCTTCAGTCAAAATGATAAAACTAATTTTACTTCTAAATAATTTTAATGAAAAAGTTATAGCAAAATATATAACTAAATTTGAGGATGATTATTGGTTAAAGTACAAAGATTTTTTAAATTTTTTGTCTAACAACAAAATTATATGTAAATTAATCTCGAATTTACCCAACTCTTTAATTGATGATGTACTTCTATCAACTGAAGAAAAACAAAAGTTTATGAGACAATTTGAAGAATTGAATAATCAGGTGGCTAGAAAGTATTTAGGTCAAAAGGATGGAAAATTATTTGGCGATATTATCTAATTATTATTTTTAAACTCCTATTGCTTCTGTAAATTTCTGGCTCAAAATAAACTATCTGTATGAGCAAGCTGCAAATAATTAAAAATAAAAACATTGAATTTATTTACCCTCTTTCTCCTATGCAGCAGGGTATGCTCTTCCATACTTTGTATGAGCCAGAATCAGGAGTATATGTTGAGCAGTTCTGTCTAACGCTCTCTGGAAATCTAGATATTACGATGCTTCAGCAAGCCTGTGTGCGAGTAATGAAGCGTCACCCTATTCTGCGTACCCTTGTTGTGTGGGAAAAGCAGGAAAAGCCTCTCCAGGTAGTATGTAAGCAAGTAGAGTTGCCTTGGCAGAACTATGATTGGCGTTCCTTATCTACAAAAGAACAACAAGAGCGGCTAGAAGCTTTCTTACAAGCAGATCGAGTCCAAGCCTTTGTTCTTGACGAGGCTCCACTGATGCGCTTCACCTTAATTCGAGTCGCTGATGATACTTACGAATTTGTCTGGAGCTTTCATCACCTGCTAATTGATGGCTGGAGTTGGCCAATTCTTTGCAAAGAAGTCTTTGCATTTTACAATGCCTTACTTAAAGGCAAATATTTGTATTTAAATACTCCCCGTCCTTACCGAGATTACATCAATTGGTTACAGCAACAAGATTTAAGAGCAGCAGAAACTTTTTGGCAGCAACAACTTCATGGGTTTACTAGTCCTACCCGTTTACTACTAAATCGGGGTGAGGTGCAGAATTTCCAACAACCAAAAACTTACCACGAGCAGCACTACTGTTTATCGGCAACTATAACTGCTGCTTTACAGTCCCAGGCACAGCAGTATCATCTGACACTTTCAACTTTCGTCCAAGCTGCTTGGGCGCTTTTACTCAGTCGCTACATCGATGAGTCTGAGGTAGTATTTGGCGCAACTGTGTCTGGTCGTCCTCCCACTTTATCAGGGGTGGAATCTATGGTAGGGCTATTCATTAATACCCTACCAGTAAGGGTGAAAGTGCCAACAGCAACTCCTTTATGGCAATGGCTTTGGGAATTGCAGACTCAACAGGTGGAGCGATCGCAGTATTCTTGGTGTCCGTTAGTAAAAATTCAGGCTATTAGTGAAATTCCCCAAGAATTACCCCTGTTTGAAAGCATTGTAGTGTTTGAGAACTACCCACAAGATACGTCTTTATCAAATCCAGATAGCAGCATCCAGATTACTAAACGGCGAGTCATTGAACAAACCAATTATCCGCTCACAGTCATCGCTGTACCAGGACAAGAGTTATCCCTACGTATTCTTTATGATGGTAGCCGCTTTGATGCTGAAACGATTAACCGGATGATCGGGCATCTTGTGACTTTGTTAGAGGGTATGCTCGCGAACGTCGAGCAGACAGTAGCAGAGATATCCATGCTAACGGCTACTGAGCAACGCCAAATCTTAGTATGGAATGATACTCAAACAGATTATCCTCACAAATGTATCGCTCAGTTGTTTGAAGAACAGGTGGAACGGACACCGGATGCAGTGGCAGTATCGTTCCAATCCCAACAACTGACTTACCAGCAGTTAAATTGTCAGGCTAACAAGTTAGCGCACTATCTCCAAAAACTTGGGGTGAAACCAGAAGTGCGGGTAGGGATTTGCGTTGAGCGTTCTTTATCGATGGTAGTAGGACTTTTGGCAATCCTCAAAGCTGGTGGTGCTTACGTACCTTTAGATCCGCGATCGCCCCAAGAACGCTTAACTTATATGTTGAGTGACTCTCAAGCGTCGGTGTTGCTGACAGATTCATCAATTACTTTATCTGGGCAACCATTAACAGTAGTTTGCTTAGATACATCGTATTTCTGCCAAAACAGTCAGGGAAATCCTGTTAGTGGAGTGATACCAGAGAACTTGGCTTATGTCATGTATACTTCTGGCTCAACCGGCAAACCCAAAGGTGTAGCCATGAGTCACCGTTCTCTGGTGAACCTTTTATATTGGCAAATGGACGAAAGTGCGTTAAGTTGTGCCAAAACTTTGCAATTTGCTTCTATCAGTTTCGATGTCTCTTTTCAAGAAATCTTCTCTACCTGGTGTAACGGCGGAACCTTAGTTTTAGTCACCGAGGAAGTACAGAAGGATGGGTTCGCATTATTACAGCTAATTGCTCAAGAAAAGGTGGAAAGACTATTTTTGCCCTTTGTCGCCCTTCAGCAATTAGCCCATGCTGCCTCTATTACTCAATCCTATCCTGCATCTTTGCGTCAGATTATGACGGCAGGAGAACAGTTGCATATTACCCCTGTTTTAGTCAACTTTTTTAAGGAGCTTTCTGGTTGTACGCTACAAAATCAGTATGGGCCAACGGAGAGCCATGTAGTAACAAGTTTTACCTTAAAAGATGTGGCAAGCAGTTGGTCGCCACTTCCGCCTATTGGTCGGGCGATCGCAAATACGCAAATCTATATCCTTGACCGCCATCTGCAACCATTACCAATTGGAGTTCCCGGAGAACTGTATATTGGCGGTGTTGCGATCGCTAGAAGTTACATTAATTCACCAGAATTGACTGTTGAGAAATTCATTGCGAAAAATAGGAATCGTTTGTATAAGACAGGTGATCGCGCTCAATATTTAGCTGATGGCAACATCGAATTTCTCGGTCGAATTGACAATCAAGTGAAGGTGCGGGGTTTTCGCATTGAACTGGGAGAAATTGAAACCGTACTCGTCGCACACCCGCAGGTAAAAGAAGCAGTAGTTATCGCAAGAGTTGATCAACCAGGGAACAAGCGCCTAGTCGCTTACATTGTCCCCAAACAGCACCTAGACACCAGCGAACTGCTTTGTTATCTCAAACAAAAGCTACCCGAATATATGCTACCTTCTGCTTTTGTAAAGTTGCTGGATGTACCTCTAACCCCCAGTGGTAAAATAGAACGCCGTGCTTTACCAGCACCTTTGAGTCGGGAAACACGTAACATCTCTACAGACTTGATTCCACCCCGTACTGCAACTGAAGAAGTTTTGACAGCAATCTGGAGTGATGTTTTAGGACTAGAAAAAGTTGGTATCCACGACAACTTCTTTGCATTAGGAGGGCATTCCCTATCAGCAATGCAAGTCATTGCTCGGTTGCGAGAAACCTTCAAAGTAGAGTTGCCTATAAGCTGTCTGTTTGATTACCCGACGGTAGTCGAGCTAGATCGGCAAATTTTAGAATACCGCCAAAACGATTTGGTACTCATAACTCCATCTCTCAAACCAGTACCTCGAAACACAAAAGAGTTGCCAATCTCTTTGACTCAGCTTGAGTTTTGGATATTAGCTCAATTGCATCCGGGCATTCCCATCTATAATATTCCACTGGCTTATCGCTTAACAGGTTTACTCAACGTCACTGCTCTAGTGCAAAGCCTCGTGGAAATTGTCCGTCGTCACGAAGCTTTGCGAACTACTTTTGCGATCGCTTCTAGCGGGGCGTTCGCGGAGCGTCTCGGAGAGAAGCCCATCGCAGATAAGCAAGTGGTTCAGAAAATTGCTCAACAGCCCATATTGCAATTTTCAGCAGTAGATTTGCGAAAACTTTCTGAATCTAAAACTGAGCGAAAGGCTCTGGCTCAAAGATTTGTGAGTGAGGAAAAAAACCAGCCTTTCAATCTAGAACAAGAGCCTTTATTACGTATCAAGCTACTACGGCTCTCTGATGCCGAGCATTTACTAATAATAACCATCCATCATCTAGTTTGTGATGGTTGGTCTGTGGATGTGTTTTTACAGGAGCTAACAAAATTATACGAAGCATTTTGTCATGGTCAGCCTTCACCGCTTCCCGATTTACCCATCCAATATGCTGACTTTGCCGATTGGCAACAGCAGTGGGTTGCTCGTCCTGCTTTCGAGTCTTACCTTAACTACTGGAAGCAGCAACTAGGCAGTAGCACACTTTTACTACAGTTACCTAGCGATCGTCCGCGCTTACCAGTACGAACTTTTGAGGGTGCAAGTCAAACTTTCATCATCCCTAAGAGCCTAACAAATGCTCTTAAACATCTCAGCCAACAGCACAATGTAACTCTATTTGTGACTCTGTTAACAGCCTTTAAAATAGTGCTATTTTATTACACCGGACAGTCAGATATTATTGTGGGCACTCCCTTTGCCAATCGTCAGCAATTGGAAACAAAAGGACTTATTGGATGCTTCATTAACACATTACCAATACGTACATACTTGGGGGGCGATCCAAGCCTGAGAGAGTTGCTGTATCAGGTGCGTGGCTCTTTTTTAGCAGCCTCCGATCGACAACAAATTCCATTCGTGAAGTTAGTAGAAGCATTACAGCCAAAACGAGAACCAAACCATTCTTTACTCTATCAAGTAATGTTTAATTTCTTACCTCCATCAGATTTAAAACTGACAAACTTAACTGTTCGTCCCTGGCCAGTTGAAAGTAAAACAGCGGAGTTTGATTGGGATATTTATCTTCAACAAACAACATTAGGAAGTATTGAAGGGAAATGGTGCTACAAAATCAATTTGTTTGATGCTACTACTATTAGCCGTGCAGTAACTCAGTTTCTAGTATTGCTTGAGCTTCTAATTACTAATCCCGAATGCCGCCTGACTGATCTTTCCTTACTATTTCATCGGCATAATTCTCAATGCCGTGCAATGTAGGTACATATAACAGCAGGAGGCAGGGGGCAGGGGAAACGGAATAAGAATACGTGTAATTAATTCTGTCTAAGTACTTAACTTATATGTCAGATGTACAGATTATGGAAAAGACAAGACTGACTGTTTTACAGGAAATGCGGCTATTTATCATTGTTTGGGTAGGACAGTTGATCGCCTTAATTGGTTCGAGTACCACTGCCTTTGCCTTAGATATCTGGGTTTACGATCGCACCGGATCAGTTACCCAGTTTGCTTTAGTCTCTCTGTTCAATACTCTACCGCTAATCTTAATTTCCCCGATCGCTGGGCCTTTGGTAGATAAGTGGGATCGCCGAAAGACAATGATTATTGCTGATGTCTTGGCATGTTTGGGAACGATCGTGATCGGCGTTTTATTTGTCATCGGTCGGTTAGAAGTTTGGCACATTTACCTAGCCAATACCTTCACTGCTGTTTTCATGGCTTTTCACACGCCTGCTTATACAGCATCAACAGTCTTACTAGTGCCGAAACAGCACCTTAATCGTGCCAACGGGCTAATGAGTCTGATGTTTGGTATTTCTCTAATCATTGCACCAACTCTCGGAGGTGTTTTACTAACCATTGTCCATTTGCAAGGGATTATTTTGTTTCACGTAACGGCTGTATTTATTGCTGTTGTCTCCCTGATGCTGGTTCGGTTCCCGGAAGTTAACACAAGTGCTGTTACAACTGCAAAAAGTTCATTCCTGAGTGAAGCAACTTACGGATTAACATATTTGACCACTCGACCAGGACTGCTGGGATTAGTGTTATTCTCAGCCTCCAGCTTTTATATTGTGGGAGGTATTAATGTCATCACTATTCCGCTAGTGTTAAATTTCGTTTCAGTCAGCTTTTTAGGAACTATTCTTTCGCTATTTGGCATTGCGATTCTGGCAGGTGGCTTGCTCGTTAGCATCTGGGGAGGACTAGAACGCAACATATATGCCATATACGGGTGTATGCTTTTGAGTGGCGTATTTATTTTCGTTGCCGGTCTGCAAGCCTCCCTTGTCATCTTCACTGTTGGTATCTTCTTATTTTTCCTAACACAACCGATCGTTTCCAGTTCCACACAAGCTGTTATGCAAAATAAAGTAGAACCTAGTGTGCAAGGTAGAGTTTTTGCGATCAAAGGAGCGATTGAAGCAGCTGCTTTCCCTTTAGGCTACATCACGATTGGGCCTTTAGCCGAGAAGGTTTTTGAACCCTTAATGGCTACTAACGGTTTTTTGGCAGGAAGCATTGGACAAATTATCGGTGTTGGGTCAGGTCGTGGGATGGGACTTCTACTAATGATTATAGGAGTCTTGACCATTTTAGAAACCTCTATTGCCTACTTGTACCCTCGCTTACGATTTGTCGAAGATGAACTGCCTAATGTTAGTAATGCAGTTGCAATGAATACTGATACAGTTTCTAGTAAGAATGACGCAGTTTCTTTGATATCCTAAATTTGGTGTTGCATAGCCGTGGTTGATTAAAAGCCCTACTAATTTGCAATTATTATATTTTCTAGATTTTCGATTTTTGAAAATAGGTAATTGCTAACTTAGTCTATAAGTCGGAAAATTTTTGTATCTTGATTTAATATTTCTGCTCTAGATTAAATCCTGTGCTTTTTCATTGGTTAGTATTTTTGAATTTCCATCAAAAAAGATGTTCAGCTTATTTTAGAATATGCAAACCAAAGTTCCTCGCGGTCAATCCTTAAAAAATGATCCTTCTCCTCCGGCTTCTAAGAAATTTTGGGAGAATGTAAGAGCGATCGTTCAGCCTTACTGGTATCCAACAGAGTCCGGGGAAAGAGTATTTCCAGACGTGATTCGTATATGGGGGATGCTCATTCTCCTGATTTTGCTAATAATCGCACTAGTGGGCGTAACTGCCTTTAATAGCTTCGTTACTCGATATATAACCGATGTCATTGAAGAGAAAGATTATCCTAACTTTATTAATACGATAGTAGTTTTCAGCGTTGCTCTTGTCTGTATAACACTCTTAAACGGGTTTTCTAAACTTGTCAGAGAAAAAATCGCTCTTGATTGGTACAAATGGTTAAATAATCACACATTATCAAAATACTTGAGCAATCGTGCCTATTATAAAATCAACTTTAGATCCGATGTTGATAACCCAGATCAACGAATATCTCAAGAAATCGAACCCATTACCAGTAATGCTCTAAGCTTTTCAGCTATTTTTTTAGAAAAAGTTCTGGAAATGACTACTTTTTTAGTAATTCTTTGGTCAATTTCCCAATTTATTGCAATTGTTTTGGTTGTTTATACAATCGTAGGTAACTTGATTGCTATTTACTTAGGTCAACAATTAAATAAAATTAATCAAGAGGAACTAGAACTTAAAGCAGAATACAGTTATTCTCTGACTCATGTTCGTAATCACGCTGAATCAATAGCTTTTTTTCAGGGAGAAAAGCAAGAATCTAATATAATTCAACGAAGATTTATTAATCTCCTGAAAAATGTTGAACGTAAGATTAATTGGGAGAAGAATCAAGAACTTTTTGACGGAGCATATAAATCTGCTATCCAAATATTCCCATATCTGGTACTTGCACCTTTATATATGAGTGGTCAAGCTGATTTCGGAGAAGTTGTTCAAGCCAGTATAGCTTGTAATCAGTTTGCCTCGGCTATGGCAACATTAATTAGAGAATTTGGGAATTCCGGACGATTTTCCAGTTATGTTGAGCGTTTAGCTGAGTTTTCAGATGCATTAGAAGCAGTTACCAAACAACCAGATAATGTCAGTACCATTAAAACAATAGAAGAAAACCGTTTAGCTTTCGAGAATGTCACTTTACAAACGCCAAACTATGAGCAGGTAATCGTCGAAGACTTGTCCTTATCCGTTCAACCAGGAGAAGGCTTATTGATTGTTGGGCCGAGTGGGCGAGGTAAGAGTTCTCTGTTGAGAGCGATCGCTGGTTTGTGGAATGCGGGAACCGGCCGTCTACTGCGACCTCCTCTGGAACAAGTTTTGTTTTTACCTCAACGTCCCTATATTATTTTGGGAACTTTACGCGAACAACTACTTTATCCGCAGACAACTCGTCAAGTTAGCGATCAAGAACTCGAAGATGTTTTGCAAGAAGTTAACCTGCAAAATTTGGTGGAAAAAGTTGGCGGCTTTGATGCAGAAGTCCCTTGGGAGAATATTCTATCTTTGGGAGAACAACAACGCCTTGCTTTTGCACGATTGTTAGTTACTCATCCGAACTTTACTATCTTAGACGAAGCAACGAGTGCTTTGGATTTGAAGAACGAAGGTAATTTATATCAACAATTACACGAAACAAAAACAACTTTTATTAGTGTTGGACATCGGGAGAGTCTCTTTAATTATCATCAATGGGTTTTAGAACTTGCACAAGATTCCAGTTGGCAACTTGTAACTGTTCAGGATTATCGAAATCAAAAAACAATAAATATTCAAAGCACGCCTAATAATGAGTCGCAAAATCAATCACAAATATTGACAGAAACAATCACAAGTGAAAAGCTTTCTCATAAGAAAATAAGTGAATTAACTAATTATTCCATTAGCACTATCAGAAGTAAGGCAAGCAAAGGAGATTTTATTACTACTAGGGACGGCTTGACGTACCGCTATGATAAGAACCAAAGTGTATTGAAATGGCTGAGAGTTTAGCGGTTTGACAATTTTAGAGTTTAGGTCATACCTAAAAAGATAAATTTTTACTTAACTATATAGTTTAGCGTAGGCGTAGCCCGCCGTAGGCATCCAATACTTTTCGGTTAAGAATTAAGCAGGGGCGCATATAGCGGTTGGGGGAGGCTGACTAGAAACAATTTCTGGCATGAGATAATTGAGTGGTTCGAGCAACTGCGACATCAGTTGCGTCATGGTGAACAAGAACAAGTTTTGGCAGATTTAGCTGCGGCTACCCAATATCGTTCCAAGCCTACTAAAGTTTTAAAAACTCTGAAAAATGTTTACGCTTATTTTCAGGTTCATGAGCAGCATATTCAATATGGCTTGTTCAAGTCTAAGAATTTGCCTTTAGGCAGCGGTATGGTCGAAAGTGCTTGTAAATCGTTAATTCAGCAGCGATTTAAAGGTGTCGGGATGCGATGGAGTGAAGACGGATTTAACCATTTGTTACATCTGCGTTTGGCTTGGGTTAATGGACGCTTCGACCATCTATTTCCTAATTCCACTTCCTCCCCCAACCGTTAAATACGCCCATTAAGCAGTATTGATAATGGAAAAATTAAGTGGCTGGCGTTGAGTACCAGTTCCTCTATGGCACGGTTTCTTAGACAAAAACTTAGAACGAGTTAGAAAGGATCAAAAAGTATAAATATTTTAACGATCGCTCTTTAGAGAAAAACTTTTTGGTTTACTGCATATACTCATCGCAATTACCAAACAGACTACCAGATGCGTAAGCGTAGCCCGTCGTAGACATCGCAGTTTCCGCTTTCTTGTCTCCCTACTATCTGTTTGCCCTAATACTTGCTCAATTGTTTCCGTTGGTATTGCTGTTTCTATCGCTCTCAGCACTTCACCTGATTCAATTAAGAGTGCGACCAACGAAAATTTTTTGAGTTGCATTTAGCTGCTGATTTTCAGGTACAACTCTTAATTTACCTGTTTTTAGGCTTAACCGAAAAGTATTGGGTACAAAAGCAAGGGATATTTTATGTCCCTTGTTGCAACTACTCGCAAATTGGGTGTCATCTTTTTTGAGTATATGCGTGACCGGCATTTTAAAAATGGACAAATTGATCAATAGGAAAACTTATTCGTTGACTAACTCTTGCCAGTCGCCCTGTTGAGAGTCGCAACCGCATTAAGTGGTGTATATAATCCACATATTGCTTCCAAGTAACTTTGCTTTCACCCTCTTCACGCTCACAAAACACATAACCCACTTCTGCAATATGGTTTACCTTACCCCGTCCGATTACTTCCAACAGAATTTTGTATCCTACAGGATTGAAGGTGACATTTGCGATCGAATTGCGACGCACCAGAAAATAACCACTCATGGGGTCAGAAACTCGACTCAATACCCTCGGAAGAATAAACAATCCCAGCAATTGCGCTCCACGAGACAGAAAACGCCTGGCAAAACTCCAACTCCTCACGCCGCCTCCTTCCACATTAGGGCTGGCTACTGCTAAATCTGCTCCATTTTGAATTTCATGCAAAAGTTCTTGCAGCACATGAGGTGGATGTTGCAAATCTCCATCAATTACCCCTAAAATACTTCCGGTCGCCGCTTGCCATCCCTGAATTACAGCAGTAGACAGCCCGCGTTCCTGCTGACGGCACATCACTCGTAATTGTGGATATTCTTGCATTAAAGATAGCGCAACTTCCCAAGTATGGTCTGGACTATCATCGTCTACTACAATTAGCTCGTAATCTCCTGGGATAAACTCGTCCAGTGTTTGGCTCAATCTAGTGCAACATTCTTAATATTGTCACTCTCTTTATAAGTAGGAATGACCAAAGAAAACTGGATGGCTTGAGCAATAACACCCACACTAGTAGATGGTAACTCAGAAACTTGTAAATTACCGAATGGTGATTCTAATAATGAACTAGTTTGACTTTTGCTCATCAAGTCAGATTTGGTGAATATGAAAGATTCTTTTAAGACAGTAACTGTTTTACTCAAACTTACTTAATTCATCAGATAATCTTCATATGATTGCAACATCCGTAAAATAGTTTCAATTATATATGAAAGTGCCAGTTGCGTAAGTCCTGAAACAGATAAAGACTTAATTTAGGGGCTTTAATGCTGGCCGATCAAAAATTAGTCAATTTTAAATACTTTTTTATAGTTTTAACTTTCTTAACTTTCTTAACTTTCTTAATTATCCTTTTAACTTTCTTAACTGCTATTGTATTTTCTTGGTCAATCTGAGATTATGTTTAAATAAAGTTCTAAGGCTCTTCCGTAGATGTTATGCTGAACTTTAAAGGAAAATTCGGAATTTACCTTTAATAGCAAGGCTTTTGGGTAGTTTTAGCCTTGATTTTATTCCAAAGGCTTAAAATCACAGGTTAAAAGCTATCTTTCTTGCCCAGCAAGGAATCTGAGCTATTTTATAAGCGTTTTTAGCATAACAAGTAATGAAGAACCAGTTCTAATGCCAACTTATATGAGCCGCATAAAAAAATAAAAACTTTGCTTGGTAATCATTCCGAATCTTACAGTTTTATGTAGATCGCAATAATTTAATAGTAAGCAGCTTGATGTTAATAAAGTCAGTTAGTTAAAAAATAATCCTGTATTACTTACAGTCAAAGAATAAGTTTAATATTAATTACAGAAATTTATATGTTATCCATAATCAATTTAACAAAAATTTTTATTATTATTTATTATTAATAATACAAGTATAAGCGTAAATATGAATGCCTGTAATCTAGTTTGAGCAATTTATTCCAATATAAGTAATGTTGACAGTAAACATTGTACATAAAAAATGACAGCTTTTTATCAGAATTTACACTCTGTCTTGTGGGTGATAAAATAAGTATATAGTTGTTCATTACTATTTTTTATGGTCAATATGAATATATAAATTGAAATATAAATTATATTTTTATTATCTTAAATCAGGGACTTTGTTACTTAACAATTTTAGAATATATGAATGTTCATTAATTAGTAAATAGGGAAAAATGAAGCCTTTAAATAATATATCTTATCGCATTGTTGCTATTAGTGGAGAAGGGATTGGTCCAGAAGTTGTGGAAGCTTCTCTAAGAGTTTTGCAACAAGTTGCAAAACTAGAAGGATTTAGCTTGCAGGTAGACTATGGTTGCCTTGGCACAACAGCCTTAAAACAATTTGGTAGTTACTTTCCACAAGCTACAGCCGAACTATGCAATGGATCTAATGGAATTGTATTTGGTGCAGTGGCTCAGGGCGGACTGCTAGAACTGCGAAAGCATTACGATTTTTTTTGCAATCTGCGACCAATTCGGATTATTAATAGTTTGGTAAATAAATCTAGTCTGCGACCAGAAAAAGTTCAAGGACTCGATATACTCATCATTCGAGAACTAGTCAGTGGGATTTATTTTGGCCCGGCAGGAAGGTCTTTTGATGAAAAGGGTGCTTATGGCTACCACACCATGCTCTATTACGATGAAGAGATTCGGCGGATAGCTCGTCAAGCCTTGGGGAAAGCCCAACAGCGTCGAGGATTGCTGACTGTAGCCCACAAAGAAAATGCCTTATCTCATTTGCCTTGGACTCGTTTAGTGCAAGAAGAAGCTCTACAGTTTCCAGATGTTGTTGTTGAACCAATGCTAGTGGATAACTTAGCCCGGATTTCTCACAAACTCAGAAAAAAGCGGAGCTTCAAACTGATAAAATGTATATATGGTAAGCATTTGAGCAGTTTTAACCGATGAATCTACCCGCAACGCGATCGCTCCCAAAACAGTT
>JAHHHR010000056.1 GCA_019359245.1 Nostoc desertorum CM1-VF14
TGATTTGAGCGATGAGACGATGTAGAGCGCTCTGTAAACTGCCCGACTCCAAAAGCTGAGGACGGAGCGCGACGACCGATCGCCGCGCTTCAGTCAGTCCAGTTCGCGCCAATTCTTTGATCAGATCTAGGTGTGCCCCAGTTGCTTCTACATCATCCGTTAGCACCTGGTTTGCCGCTCCTACCTGAGCCAGAATGCCTGTGAACGCCTGAGCGAGTGTGTCGTGAATTTCGCGTGCCATGCGGTTACGTTCTTCCACAATCGAGGTTGCTTCTGCTTGCTTTTGCAGCGTAATGTCTCGCGCCAACCAAATCACCTGTTCGTGCCGAATCGGGGCAATGCGAGCCGAAAACCAGACTTCTCGTCTAGCTATCCACTGGCATTCAATGTATTCAACGGTGAGTACTTGTTGGGTTTTCACCACCTGCTGAATATAATCCAGGAATTCATCAACTTGTTCCTTGGCATAGAGTTGATGCAGTGTTTTACCAATATATTTCTCCCTATACTCCTCCCTATACTCCTCTCCATAGGATGGATTTCCTGGGATTGCGTCGATCACTTGCCCTTCAGCATTGTAAACAAACAGCGGATCGGGAATGGCTGAGAAGAGCGCTCGCAGTTCTGATTCAGAGACTTGCAGCGCGGCTTCTGCCTGTTTGCGATCGCTAATATCCGCAATCACCCCTTCAATGTAGTCATCGTCTGCATTCAGATAAGCAGAGAAAAGTCCCCAAAACACTGTCCCATCTCGTTTTCGCCCCTGTGCTTCATAGCTTCGCACTTCCCGATCCCGCTTCAGCACTTCAAGGAATTGTTGGCGATCGCTGGGATTTACATAGTAGTCTGTGGCGTGTTCAAGCCCAATCATCTCCTCTGATGAATCAAAGCCAAGCAGATTGGCATAGCATTGATTGGCATCGAGAAGTAATCCATCCGAGAGGCGGGTGCGGAAGATGCCAACCTGTGAGTTTTCAAAAATATTGCGGAACTTAGCTTCACTGCGTTGTAATGCCTCTTCTGCTTGTCTGCGCTGGGTGGTGTCATTGCCCACCGATAAGATTTCAACGACTTCTCCCTGGTCATTGAAGATGACTTGATTCGACCAGGCAATCCAAACCCGTCTACCGTCTCGACAAAGGTTTTCATTCTCGGTTTGCAAGTAAGCTTGAGGCAAGGAAGCTTCAAGATTGTGAAACAGATTGTGAACAAACTGCTTGAGATTACGTCCAGATGTTTCGGTTTCTGGAACGATTGTTTCCAGGAGGGTACGCCCTAAAATCTGATCTTCCTCATAGCCAAAAAAGCTCAGTCCATAGTCATTCATGTATCGAATTCGTCCTTGCCTATCCGTGCGAAGGATGATTGAATTCGCAGTTTGAATCAGGTTACGGTAATTGGCCTCACTCTGTCGTAACGCAGCAGTTCGTTCTGCGACCTGTTGCTCTAAAGTGCAGTTGTAGTCGGCTAGGAGTTTCTCGGCTTGTTTGCGCTCTGTAATGTCCTGAAAGGTAGCGATCGCATAAATGATATTGCCCTGTTGATCAAAAACTGGTGTTCCCCGTGCCTCAAGTAGAATTGAGACATGATCTCGACGAATTTCTATATCTTCAGTCCTGATGCGTTCGCCCCTTAATGCCCGCACAGCAGGCAAGCTCTCTGCTGGATAGATCTGATCCGTTCCCGCTACATAAAGCTGATAAGCCTCTGATATCTGCTCCGGTGCTATAGAAGTATCAGTTTCTTTGCCCATGAGTTGATTGCCGCATTGGTTGGCATAGTAAGGGCAACCCGTCGCGTCCACGATCGCAATTCCCACCGGAATCGCTTCGAGGAACTGGGTGATCTTGCTTTCCTTAGCCCGCAGTTCTGAGTAAAGGTTGGCATTTTCGATGGCGATCGCTGCTTGAGTCGATAATAGCTGCAAGACCTGCGCTCGCTCTGGTGTAAATACTCCAGCTGCTAACCGATTTTCTAAATACAATACACCGACCAGCTTGGCTTGATTCAGCAGCGGCAAACAGAAAACAGATTGAGGCTGGTTCTGTTGAATGTATGGCTCATTAATAAAAGCACCTTCACGAGTCGCATCATTTAAGGTGACAGGCTTCAGAGTCCGAATCACATATTGAATGATTGATTCTGGCAATTGATCGGCAATTGGAATAGACTGTAACACCTGAGTCGCACAAGCATTCTCATCGGCATTGAGTTCACAAGCCGCTTCAATCGACCATTCTCCTGAGTTTTCTAAAATCAGATATCCGGTTTGTGCGCCAGCATTCTCAATTACAGTTTGCATCAGTGATCGCAGCAATTGCTTCAGTTCAATTTCACGAGAAATCGCCTGTGAAGCTTTCATCACTGCTGCTAAATCGAAAGTGGTATGGAAGGGATTAGAGATAGTTTTAGCAGTAATAGGAATTGATGCAGAAGCAGCTCTAGAAGACTGAGAAAAGAACTGTGGATAGCGAGTTTCTAAATCTTTAACTTTAGCGGTTGCGCCCCAGCGATCGTAGCAATAGTGCGCCTCTTTCATGTAGGTTTGAGCAATTTTTGACCGACCTCGCGCCAGATAGTGTTTAGCCGCTAATTCATAAGCTAATGCTTCTTCTTGGATAAACTCATGCTCAGAAGCACCTGATATAGCGCGTTCATAAAACTCTTCAGCCTCAAGAAATTGCCCTAAGACTCGTGCTTTCTCTGCCTCGACTAGATGAAATCTATGTAGATAATTCATTGGGGCGTGTTCTGCCCATTTCTGCATCTTTTCTTGGTTGGTGTTAACACAGTTTAGCCAAGCTACTTTTTCAGAATTTGAAGCATCGAGCGATAGGCTCAAAAGCGCTAGAGAATGATAGAAACAGAATATAGGTAGAACCGCTATTGCTGACACCTCTTCAAAATGTTTCCTTGCCAAAATAGCAGTCTGTACAGCTTGATAATATTCTTCAAATAGATAAAATAGTATGACTTTGTACAGATATAGCATTTGAATTGCAGTTCCATCTTTAACTGCAAGGGCGTGTGATAACGCCTCCTCTTCATTACACACCCGGCCAACTAAGCGACTGGGATTAAGAGACCTATCTAACAGATTAAGAATGGTCTGCCACAGTATTGCAATCCAAATCGAGGGGCTTTCCCGTCTGATTTGATTGATCGCTTTGCTATAGGTTGCTGTTTTTTGTTCCAGTTGGGTGAGTTCCTCGCCAGCAGAAAACGAGTTATAGCATACGTTATAGGCAGCATAAGCAGCGATTTCAAAGTCTCCGGTTTCCACTCCTTCCTGATAAGCCTCAATCAGCAGTGGTATCGTCTCCTTAAGATGTACTTTCCATTGCATAACATTGCCACTAAATAACTGTAATGCTCTAGCCTTGCCTTTTTTGGTATTCAATTGTTCCGCTAAGCTAAGAGCCAATTGACCAAATTTATAGCCGAGTTCAATGTCTTGAACAACTCCACATAGAACAAATCCGTAGGCAGTATAATACAGTGGTGACCAGATAGCATTACCGTAGTTGATTGATAAATTTACCGTTTTGCAAGTAATCAGCATGAATAGTGCTGGTGATACTATGAATGCAGCAGCCCCTATACTCCCTAGGATTGACATTGCTGCTAGCGGTTCTGGTGCAGTCATCTCTGGTAAATTAACCAAGTCTTCAATTTCTCGTTCAGCTAATCGTGCAGCCGTTGACTCCAATCCGCCTCGAACATCTAACTCACTTGGATTTTCTGGTAAAATTGCTCCCAGAAGCTTTAACACTTCCAATCCAATTTTAAGTGCTTCTTTCAGGTTGCCCTGTGACAAATATCTTTGAATTCTGCTGTCGTAAGCCTGCACTTTGTCAACCACTGTTTTGGCACGAGCGAGTACCACTTCTACCAACTGTTCCATCTCATCAAAGCAACCCTGGAGATACGCCGCTTCTGCTGCTTCTGAATACAGCGCTAAGGTCAGGTCATACTCAGTGAGCCAACTCTCTGCATTGAGGAGTTTAAGCCCTGTAGTGAAATACTTAAAAGCTGCTTCATAAGCCGTTGCTACCTTTGCTTTCTGACCTGCCATTAAATTCAATCTGGCAATTTCAGTTCGTTCTGATCGAGCAGTGACTAGCTCAAGTCCTTGATTGAGATGATCGATGATTTCAAACAACCGATCGGATCGTTGCTCTGGTGAAGTTTTTTCGAGCAAATTGCCACCGATTTGGAGATGAACAACCTGTTTCTGCGACTCATCAATCAAAGCATAAGCCGCTTGCTGAACGCGATCGTGCAGAAACTTATACTCTTGAACCAACAAATCTTCGTCCAATTCAGACAGAGGTTGAATTAATCCCGCTTGTATTGCTGCTAGTAGATCCTGGAAAATTGCTTTCGGTGATTTTTCGCAAACGATCGCTAACGTTTCTAAATCAAACTCAGACCCAACACAAGCGGCGATGGAAAGTACTTGCTGTGTTGCTTCCGGCAATTTCTGCAACTGACGCAACAGCAACTCCACCACATTATCCGTGATATTTTGAGCTTCGATCTCAGCCAGGTTCCATTGCCAGCTCAACTGTTGTGCATCGAAAGTCAACAGATTTTCGCCATACAGCATTTTCAAAAATTCACCAACGAAGAAAGGATTGCCCTCCGTTTTATGCAATACCAACTCAGCTAAGGAGCGCACAGTGTCAGTATTTTGATGCAACGTCTCGGCAATCAGCTGACTCAACGGCAAGAGCGTTAAGGGTGCCAGAATGATTTCTTGAAGCACTGCCCTTTGTTTCCTCAATCGCTCCAGCGTTAATGCCAGTGGATGCGCTGGATTCACTTCATTATCTCGATAGGCTCCGATCAGAAATAGAAATTGGGTTTGCTCGTCAAGCATCATTAGTTCGATTAACTTCAGCGTGGCTGAATCCGCCCACTGTAAATCATCTAAAAAGATCACCAGAGGATGTTCTTGGGAACAAAATACTCGAATAAACTGCTGGAAAACTCGATTAAAACGATTTTGAGCTTCTGTGGCTCCCACCTCTGGGACGGGTAGCTGCCTGCCGATAATCAGTTCTACTTCGGGAATCACATCAATGGTTATCTGTCCGTTACTCCCTAATGCCGTCAGCAGACGCTCGCGCCACTGTTGCACTTGCTCATCCGGTTCCCCCAGAAGTTGCTGCACCAACTTTTGCAGGGCATCCACAATGGCGCTGTAGGGAATATTGCGCCGGAATTGGTCAAATTTACCAGAAATAAAATAACCGCGGTTTGCTGTGATCGGCTTATAGAGTTCCTGCACTAATGCTGATTTGCCAATTCCCGCATAGCCAGAAACCAACATCATTTCGACTTGGAATTGAGGATTTTCTATGCCTGACTCTGGTCGCTGGGCTTCGCCAACATTCCCTCTTGGGGCTACTCTTTCAAACGCCGCCAATAATGTTGCAATCTCCGCTTCGCGTCCATACAGCTTTTGGGGAATCTGAAACTGATCCGAAACATCTTGCAGACCTAATTGAATATGAGCAATTTGACCTGTTGTAAATTGCTCTGTACAGCGTTCTAAATCCGCTTTGATCCCCCAGGCACTTTGATAGCGATCCTCCGCATTTTTCGCCATCAACTTCAAAATTATCCCTGAAATGGCTTTGGGAATCGTGGCGTTCAATTCATGCACAGGAATCGGCGGTTTGGCAATATGACAATGAACTAGCTCCAGGATGTCTTGAGTGGGGAACGGTAGCTGTCCAGTTAACAGTTCGTAGAAGGTCACGCCCAGCGAGTAGAAATCGGTGCGATAGTCGAGCATCCGGTTCATCCGCCCGGTTTGCTCTGGCGACAGATAGGCAAGCGTGCCTTCTAACACATGGGGACTTTTGAACGTCGGATTCGTGCGGTTAAATTGGGTCGCAATCCCAAAATCAATAATTTTGACAACGCCAGTATCCAGATTGAGGACGATGTTTCCAGGGTTGATATCTTTATGAATGATATTGGCTGCATGGATTCTGCCCAGAATGTCGCAAACAGCGATCGCAAGACCAAGAAAAGTGGATAAAGGCATGGGGCAGAATATATCTGGACGCTTATGCATCCATTGCTCTAGGGACTCTCCTCCAAAATCTTCTAAGATAATCACCAGAGTCCGTTGATAGTCCTGCTGGCTGTATGCCTTGATAACTCCTTCCAGATTTAGGGAGCGGGTAATTTTATATTCCTGTCTGTAGCGGGTTAGTTCTTGAAGAGAGGGATAATCAAGCTTTAGTATTTTGACTATCACCCCTACTCCATCGTCTCTGATGCCCCGGTACACTAGAGAATTGTCACTTTCGTATATTTTGTTTTGGATAGTAATACCAGGCAGAGTGATCATAGAGCAACTCTTGAGAGGATAATCTGGTACACCTCAAACTATACAGTAATTTTCTATTCCGAAAATAATTACTTACTGTTTGGTAATCGAGAATAAATTTGATGAAATAAAAGATTTAAACTCTGATTTCAGACTCCAAAACACTCAACACTTTTTCTTCCAGTCCAGTCAAATAACCACGGTTCAGCTTCCCCAACGACTCCAAAAACTTCTGCACCGACTCCTCCAGTCCACTCGAATACACCCGATTAATGCGATCGCAAATCACCTGCATCTGCTCACACTCGGCAGGCAGGTAATTGTAAGATTTAAGGTACTGCAAACCAACGGTATACTCACCATCCCAGGTTTTGACAGTACAACTAAAAAGGTTGAATGCGTCGAACGATACAGCCGACGATCGCGCAATTCTGCCAGTACCTTACCCGCCTCAAAAAACGCTCTTTCCACACGGCGCTCTAGGTGAAGGCGATCGCGCTGTTCTTCCTCTGTCAACTCTGGAACTTCAACAGCAGGAACATCAATGATTGCTGAAGCTGGATTTTCTGAAGGGGCGATGTCTGAGTTAAGCAATCCTGGATCGAGTGATGTGGCAGAGGTGGCCTTTTTACGCTTACGGGGTGGGGTATCCATTTATCCACCTCTTCTAGCTCAAGTATGCTTAAAAGGAAAAATACTTATGATGCCTCCTTATTAGGCGTTAACCATACTACCTGAGTGTTAGTTTTAGCTGATTTACCAGAACTAGGTAATTGCTCATTCTCGGCTTTTTCTACTGCTGTTGACTGAATTTCAGCAGTCGTAGGATCACCATCATCATCAAAAGTATAGTCAAACAAATCTCCCGGTGTAATGACGCGGTTATCACCTGTAGCAAGATATGCCTTTGTCAAACCGTTGCATAGACTGTTTAAAACTCTCCCACTGATCTGTTCAATCTCATCGGCATTTTTTAGTTTTGAGATAGAGGTTGGGTGAATACCCGAAAGTTCAGCAAGCTCCTTGTTGCTGATTTTTTTTTCTGCCATTAATATCCTAAGCCGCCAACGAATCATTTTTTGAGAGTCTTTTATTCTTGTCCTTACTCTCATAGTTTCCTCCACTAATGCTTTTATAGCTAGCTTGCTTTTTACTTCAAGTAATTCATTTTAATATAGCAGGGAAAATAATTAATATGCAAGCTTGGCACTAATATAGCGACCTTGCTATATTAGTAGTTAGCAAAAGGCGATCACCCCTCTCTCGCAAATTGGAAGCGATCGCCCTTTGACCCTTTTTACAGGAAATCTTATTATGACGCATCCAACCTACACACAGCAAGCCCTTTGCCGTTACAACCTCCCCCGTCTCAAAAGAATCGCTGCCGAACTCGGCGTAACACCCATCGGCGACAGAAGAGCGACTGAAACCTGGGTAAACGCAATCATCGCCCACCAATCCACCCAGCTTCAGAAGGTTGACAACCAAGCCCTCGCTCAAGCCGAACTCGACAGCTACATCGCTGACCAAGCCCAAGTTGTAGCTCCCGAACTCCTCACAATAGTCGAAATCTCGTTTGACCATCACGAATATTACGCTGGTGATAAACTGATAGCCAGCATCAGCCATGATGACGACCATTTAACGCAACGCTGGGTAGTAATGGTCAACGATAAAGAATTATTTCGTGCCAACACCGTAATGTGCTGTCATCGCTTCATCTGCACTCACTACAAAAATGGCAAACTGCCAGTGCAGGAACAACTTGCAACACCATGCACTACTGGCAACGAAATCACGGCGCAGATTTTCGATGAATGCGAGAAATACGGCTTTGAAATCCTTGACAACGGGATTTACCAGAACGACATCAAACTGGGCGAAGTTGGCTGTACTAACGGCAGATGGTGGGTGATGCGTACTGGGGAATGTCAGCAACTACCCTGTGGCTCTGCGGTGGAAGCAGTTCAATCGCTGTCGATGGTGGAAACTTCACCCAGCATTGAGCTAACATTTGAAGAATTACTAGACCAACCGTTTGTAATGCTGGCTCCTGATGAATGGCAACGGTTACGGGTGTATAAGCCATCTACAAAAAGCCGTGAGTTAGTAACGGCGTAAAGAGTAGGCTTCGCCTGGAAAAAGGTTTTTGGAGTTGGGTTAAAGGGAAATTTCTTCATTCCCTTCCCCTTTACCCTTTCCCCCTTCCCCTCAATAATCCCTTCATTCACCAATCAATATGCAATCCACAATCTCAATCCCCCAACACTGGGACTACCCTCGCTTTGCTTTGGAACAGCGTACACAAGACGGTATCATTTTGGGATTTTATTACTACCCAAATGGTACTGAATTAGCTGAACAATTCGGTGGTGGCTGGCGCTATGCCTTGATGCCTAATAAAAACTCTGATGAATTGTTTTACTTTCAGGAAAATCAAATTAAACCGCTTTCCTCACAGGAATTATTCTCAGAAATCACAGCAGAAATTGAGCTTTACCAACAGCAAATAGCAATTCTGCAACAACAGTTGTTAGCAATCACTGGAGGTAGCACCAATGGTTAATTCTACAGACAACTTTGAGCGCAGAGCCAAACATTTGCTGCGTTCAATTCAGCTTTGTGGTGGTTGTGTTCCTCTACACTCTCTCCAATGCAAAGTTTCAAATTCAGTCATTCAAACACTGCTGGATAGAGAACTGGTACAAGTACAGAACACGGGATGCGGCTTTTTGTTAGAGATTGCCGAGGATTTTTAGGTTATTAATCCCAGAGGATAAAATCATGAAACTTTACGCTAAAAATATTTCAGAGACTCTCCCAGATTGGGTAACTGTCGTTACAAAAAGTGCAGATTTAATTGAGATTGAAATCAACGATGAACACCCTAGTTTTCAATCCCTGCTTGAAGAGTTAGAAACGGAAATTGAGCCAGGGACAATAGGAGTGAAAGCAGAAGATTTATGTTCACGGCTCGGTATCGAGATGTCTAATCCCAATCTCTGCCAATTACTTGAACAAGCCAAAACTTTGATATCCTTTATTGCTACGCATCCAGACTACAAGCAACTGCTGAACGAGGGATATCAACCGGATTTAAACATTGCTGATGCTAGCACTGCGCTGACTTATCTGCAATGGGAGTTAGAGCGGAATCATCAAGTTCGGAGATGGCATCTCAAAAACTTTTTTGACAATCCTCCACAACATCTAAAAAAACGTATTGCCTCTATTGACTCCGAAGCAATTAATTACTTATTGGGGAGAAAAGCATGATTGACCATATTAACGCCCTAAAAACAAGTTGGTATCTTTCTCCACCTTGGCGTGGAACAATTCCACCCGTCGAAGTGAATTTACTGGAAAGAGTATACCTCAGAACTACGAGAACATTTGGCTACTGTTGCGGTATGCAATGGAAGCATGAGTGCTGGATTTATTCAATTGATTGCGGAAAAGAAATACTCCTCGCTACACAAAAGCAAATCATCGGGACTGGAGAGTTAAAGACCATCACTGTGCAAAAACCTGCCTTCGTTCTGGGCGAAAGAGTGATGCTCTGTTCTCACGATAAAGGAACAAAACAACGGCTGATTTTGGGGATTGGGCTTGTGAATGATTCTTGGTTTTACGTTGTTGAATTGATGTCGCCAACGTTAATTAAGATACCGACTATATCTAATCGCTTCTCACTCGTCGGTGAAAAAAGTTTAGTCCGCGTGAATGTCTAATTCTCTCTAATCAACAAGGAAAAATTATCACCCAACTAAAGTTATGTCACAAATTGAAATCGCTGAAATCATCGAACAGATAAAACAAGAGATTCAAATTGACGCTAATGGTCAGGGCAAGGCCAGTGTTCGGGCAGCAGCCAGATTAGCAAATGTTAATGATGCTGGATTGCTCAGAAGCCTCAAAACTGCTGCTGATATTTCTCGCTCTAAACTGGCTGAAAGGCTTATGTACAAAGGCTTTGAAGGTGCTGAGATTAAATCATGGTCTGAGTCCGGTATTCCCGATGTCGCTGTAGCAACCATACTTCATTATTACGGCTATGAAGCTGGCAAGAGATGTACCACACAAGCAAAATTAGCCTGTGAAGCTTTTGAAAGCATTGGTGTTCGTGCCTGGATTCAAGATTTATTGGGGTGGACAAAACCCGCTACTCAACCACAAGAACAACCCACTACACCAGCCCTCCCCCCAGTTGAACAACGATTGCATACTCTTGTCCTGGCCATGAAAACTTTAGCTGAGTTAACTGGTGGCAGACTCAACCCGTACATGGAACAGCAATTCAAAGACTATGCCGGGAATCTTCTGGCAGAACACAACAGAAAATTGCTAACCCCTTCAAAAGAACGCTGGTTGGGGGTTGTAAATTTTGCAGAGAACGAACTTGGAAAGAAAGTCCCCCTGAGCGGCACTCACTATCGCGGACATCTTGGGACATGGGTTCGCACGTTTTACCCACAATTGGGCGATCGCCAAGAAACGCGATTGGTTAATGGTGTGCAGCAGCCCATCTATGTCTACGCTTGTCACGAGCCGACTGTTGCGGCTGGGTTGACCAAAGCTGTAGAAGAGTTCTTCGCTCATCCCAGTCCTGGTGTAGCGCTAAGGCAGGCGGGGGCTTTCGCTAGCAAGAAAGCTGTAGTTACTGCTTGATGGTCATTGGTCATCGGTCATTGGGCATTGGGGATTGGTTAAACAGAGCGATCGCCCAGTAATCAAGAATTAAGACTTTTACAACAAAGGCAAATTCTATCTTGAGGGGAAAGGATATGGAACTTGGATACTTTCAAAAAGATGTACTGATTGAAAAATTAGCTAAGAAGTTCTACGCAATTCAAGGCTATGTAGTCCCGGAAGACTACCGGATGCAATCAGCTACACATCCAGCAGAAAGAGCTTGTGTAGCTATGGCTTTCACTGCAATCGAAGAAGTTGAGTTTGAACTTGCTAACGATGACGATACAGAAATTATCAAATGGCAGCGAGGGCAATCTCTGAGTGAAGAATGTCAATACTACTTTTGCAAATATGAGAAATTTACTTTAACACTATTGACTTCCCCACATACAAATATGACTCGTGTAGAAGTTTATTTAGAGAATACAAAGCTTTACGTTTCTGAAAAAGCAATCAGCCTTCAAGAAGCAACAGAAGAACTACAGGATTTTATCATCACACTTGCTGCACAATTACAAACTTTGAATCGAATTGAGTTTTAGGAGTATTTATGAAAGTCGTAGTTCAAGTAGTAGAAAAAATCATGAGTGAAGCCCACATTCACATTCCTGATGGACTCACAGAAGATGCAATCAGACAGCACATCGTTGGACTTTATAACAGTGGCGAAATGACTCCTGATTTAAACATATTTCAGGTTGATTTTGAATCCATCAGCGCAACGATTGTTCAACAACCCCAAGAGATAGCATGAGACTCACAACTCTACAAGGCCATTACCAGTGCATTGTTATAGATCCTCCCTGGTTCTACAGACTTCGTTCTAAAGACAAAACTCACCGCAACCGCATCCCCTATCAACCAATGCGGACTGAGGAAATTCTGGCTCTGCCCATTCCCGAATTATGCGGCAGCAATGGCTGTATCCTCTGGCTATGGTTCACGAACAATCACATGATCGAAGCGGCTCAATGCTTGCAAACATGGGAATTTGAACTCAAGACTATTTTGACTTGGGAAAAAGTCACCAAAGATGGTACTAAAACACATTTAGGTGTTGGTCATTGGCTGCGGAATTCGACTGAACATTGCGCTTTGGCTGTTCGTGGGAATGTCAAAGCTTTCTCTGGACGAACACTCACAAACGAGTCCACCATCCTGCACTCTCCCAGGCGTGAGCATTCCCGTAAGCCCGAAAGTTTCTACCAACTCGTAGACAAACTGTGTCCAGACATAACCAAGCTGGAGATGTTCGCACGCGAGTCTAGGGATGGCTGGGATTGTTGGGGGGATCAGGCGGATCTGTTTGATCAGCTTGGTGCAGAAATTAATACTGATACTTCATTGAGTGCTTAATTAACGCTAATTTCGGCACTCAAAACTTGCTGAACCTTGAAAATCAAATATCAAACAATTCTAATTTTCTGACGGTGTGTCATCTGCTGTCTGATAAATAGAACGCAATTCATCAACAGTATCTGCTGTTTCTATTGCTGCCAAGATTGATTCCAGCAATCTGAAATCTTCAAGAAGCTCAATTTCAGGTAATAAGTTTTGTCCAGGTGTTCCAAATTTGAGTTTTAATCCCAAGGCTATGCCTTTTAATAAAGATTCTATTCGAGCAATTCTCTCAAAACTAGTAACGTACTGCATACGCAGTTGTGCCTCCAATTGTTCGACTTCTCTTTTAAACTCTAGTTCTAAATCCAATGGTAACGTTAGCATCCAATCAATAAAAGCCAAAAGGTTAACAACAGCCTCGCGTTCAAACCCTTGCTCATACAACCTACGCACTAAATTCAGTTTTGATTGTTTCCTTTGCGACCTATTACTGCGGGTTTGCACTGCTGCCAAGTGAGCCATTACCACTGTAGCAAAGGGGTTACGACTGGCTTCTAGCTCCGACAACCTTTGTTTATAGTCTAGCAGCTTGATTACAGGAAACTGAAAATCAACCGTACAACCAAACAAATCGTACCCAAACTGCGATGGTCGCCAGTTGATGTTGTCATCCCCCAGTATCGCGCATGATGCAACAGAGCGATCGTAACGGTCAAAAATTCGATAGTTGTAGACAAACATCCGTTTAGGAAAATCAGTTTCCTCTTGACTTTGGATTTCTATATGAATCAACAGCCAAGATTCTTCGCCCCCAATGCGATAGATTTTCACCAATTTATCAATTAGTCGTTTTCCTAATTCAGCATCACGAACTACTTGCTGTAACTCTTGATCTAGAAACTCGAAACCTCTACTCCAATCAATTTGAGCATGGGCTTGAGGAAAAAAGAATTGCATGAAGTCTTCAAAATACAACTGCAACATCTGCTTCCACGGGGAATCATATTCAGTAAGAGGTGTTTTATTAGCCATTTTCAAATGTATTGTCTAATTTTAAATTTTAGAGGTTTTTATGCCAACAAACATAGAATGGACTGACCAAAGCGATAATATCATCCGTGCAAAAGTCAGTGGTTGGTGGTGTCAAAAAATCTCAGAGGGGTGTAAAAATTGCTATAGCGAAAAGCTGAATCAAAACTCTTTCTTTGGCGGAAACAAACAACCCTACTCTGGGCAACCACCAGAGCTAGTGTTAGATACAGAAGCTATTCGGAAATGGGGATTCCAAAGAAAACCTAAGAAGCATTTCGTTTCTTCAATGACTGATGTTTTTGGTGAATGGGTTCCGCGTTTTTGGCAACATGAAATGCTGGACGGAATGTTCGTTGCTCCCAATCAAATATTTCAGATTCTCACCAAACGCCCAGAAATTATGCTGTTATCTATGGATGAATGGCTTTCTTTTCATGGACTAGACAAGTTACCTTTAAATATTTGGTCAGGAACTTCGATTGAAAATCGCCGTACTTTAGAAGAATGTAGTAAATTTCTTGCTCAGATTCCTGCTGATATCCGATTCTGGTCAGTTGAACCATTACTAGAAGATTTGGGTGATATCACTCACTACTTGAATGATGTTCAGTTAGTAATTGTTGGTGGTGAGTCTGGCCCAAATTCCAGACCATGCCACATCGAATGGATTAATTCAATTGTCCAACAATGCCAGTCAGCCAAAACACCCGTATTTGTGAAGCAGTTGGGGGCTAATGCTCAACTTGAGGGGCAGCCATTCAAAACCCGCAACAAGAAAGGGGGAGACATTGAAGAGTTTCCACAAGAATTACAGGTTAGGGAATTTCCTGTTCTGGTACGAGAGTAAAAGCAAATCCCCCACACTGTTTTTCACAGCCGGGGGAAGGAAAAGTTTTTTGTAGGGTTCTAACGATGAGTTTAACAAAAAAAATAACATTGCTGGAGGGTTTAAAAGATGACTACCGACAGCTTTAGCGATAACAGAAGAAAACGCCATATTTATATGGATAGTAAGCTTGACAATTTGCCATTAACAATGGAGGCATATCGTGTTTACTGCCACTTGTGCCGTCGAGCCGGTTGTGACAACAATGCTTTCCCTTCCTACAAATCCATTGGTGAGTCCTGCTTTCGAGGGTCTTTTCCAAATTCACCAACCGACACTTTACGGCGAAAAGCGATCGCAGCAGTAAATGAACTTATCTGTTGGAATTTGATCACAAAAACCAGCAGAGAGAATAACGGGCTACAAACATCAAATCATTACAGTCTTACGGACATGGAAGACTGGTTCCCTAATCCATTAAAACCGTCTTCCTTAATCAGAGGAAAGAAAGATTTAGGTAGTGTTGGGGGGACACTAGGGGGAGTGCTGGGGGGACACCCCGGTAGTGCTGGGGGAACACCCCCGGTAGTGTTGGGGGAACACCCCGGTAGTGCTGGGGGGACACCCAAAGATTATCCAATTAAAGATTATCCAATTAAAGATTATCCAATTGAAGTCCATCCACTCAAGGACACGCCCCTGGCTTCGCCACCCGCGCCCCCCACCCAAGAGAGTGTGTGTGAAAAAGAAGAACTTGATTTAACAACGGAAGAAATTGAACTTGAAGAACCAACTCCAGAAAAACCAAGCTTAGAAAAACCAACTCCAGAAGAACCAACCCCACAACAACCCACTTCGTTGTCAAAAAATTCCGAGTCTTCGCAACAAACCGATAATCCAATACGGTTCAGTTAAGGCTCAAATAATTGTAAATTGGGTATTGTTTCCAAAAATGTAAATTAAGTAAGGTGCATCTCAAGGAATTCTCATTAGCGTCTCCTAAGATACAAAGTACTGAGATATTCAAGGCAATAGAGATAGCTATCCCAGCAGCTTCAATTGAACAGGCGATAAGCCTACGGCATGGCTTCGCTTACCGCAACAATCAAAGTTGAAGAAGAACGTACACGTTCGTTACCAGCGCAACTAGTAGTTTGTCTGATAATAGCAATGAGCTTGTGGTCGAGAGACTCAATGCGGGATGTACTAAAAAATCTGATAGATGGTCTTTCGGAAGCATGGGTCAAAGTAGGCAAATATTGGCGTGTCCCTTGTAAATCAGCCATCACCCAAGCCAGACAAAGGTTAGGAGCAAGGGTGATGACGCGATTGTTTCATCAGTTAGTGCGACCAATGGCAAATAGCGCAACAATAGGAGCCTTTTTAAACGGGTTACGAATCGTCGTGATTGATGGAAGTTGCTTAGATATCCCAGATAGTGATGAAAACGCCAGGGTTTTTGGTCGTCCTGGTAGTCGTCCAGGCACACGAGCAGCATTTCCCAAAGCTAGATTAGTGATTTTGGTAGAGGCTGGAACGCATTTAATTTTTGATGCATTAATATGTCCATATCGAATTGGAGAGCGAGTACGGGCATTAAAGCTATTACGCTCAGTAACAGAGGGAATGTTGTTGATGTGGGATAGAGGTTTACATTCCTACGCTATGGTGCAAGCAACAGTCAATAAAAATTGTGATTATTTAGGAAGAATTCCAGCTAACGTTAAATTTTTAAACGACAAACCTTTAGAGGATGGTTCATATTTGAGTTGGATTTATCCATCTGGCAAATTGAGAAAAAAGGGTTGTGAGCCAATCTTGCTAAGAGTTATAGAGTACAAGGTTGAGAATCTGGAGAACCGAGAAGAACAGATTAGATATCGCTTAATTACAAGCTTATTGGATATTGAAAAATTCCCAGCCCAATTACTTGCTTGCGAATATCACCAACGTTGGGAAGTCGAGAATACGATTGATGAACTCAAAGTACACCTTTTAGGGCGAAAAACTCATATTCGTTCTCAAAAACCACGGGAGGTAGTGCAAGAAGTTTACGGTTTGTTATTGGGGCATTGGGCTGTAAGAAGGTTAATTTTTCAAGCTGCAACCAGCGCAGACGTTGCACCCTTGCGTCTAAGTTTCACAGGAACGTTGCGAGTTGTTCGTCGTGCCCTTCCTAAATTCCAGCGTTTGCAACCACAGGAACTTCCCTTTTTTTGAGTTGGTTTACTCTGGAAATTCTCGATCAAGTTTTACCTGAAAGGGTTCATAGAACTAATCCAAGGGTTGTGAAAAAGCCTGTATCAAAATTTCCCTCGAAAAAAGTAGAACACAGAAGTACTGGGACAATAACAAAGCCTCGTGCCTTCCTTATTCTAAATACCGCATAGCCTTAACTGAACCGTATTGACCGATAATCCCTCAAGAGGATCAACTATTGCGGGGGGGTCGTTCGACAAATCCGAACAATCGAATAAGCTGCAAATAACCTGTCCCTACAAGACAGCCCGGAACGTGAAAGAACTGATTGATGCTTGGTTAACAGACCCGACTGCTATGAGTGATGATTGTGTGCCCCTGCTTGTTAGAGACTCAATCAAGTGGAATTGCTGGGTTTTACCTTGGCGCAATGGAGAGCGAAAGCTGAATAACCTCTACCAGAACTTCAACCCGATAGTCGTGGATTTCCTAGCACAAGAATTAGCCACTAAGTCGAAACGCTCCGCACGACAGGAAATAGATCATGCGATCGCAGTAATGAACACCTGGGAGAAAACCAAGGGTGGGTGGACGAACCTGATGCAGCGCTATAACCAAGCATTGCAAACAGAAAAACAGCCCCTACCTCAACAGCATACTGCTTTGGCTCACAAGGCAAACACCACTAACAGTTCGCTCGAAGATGCGTTGGCACAAGACCATAAGCGCCGTCAGCAAGAGCAATCAAAGCAGGTTCCATCCAATGGGTATCAACACAGCCCACAAATGCTGGAGCTAAAAGCAAAACTTCAAGCCGCAGGCAACACGCCAAAAGTTTCGAGCAACACCAGACCATCTTCCACGAATTTGCGAGAAGTTGAAACGCAGTTAAAATTAGCACTAAGAGCCTAATTATGCACTCTAATCAAGACAACGTAGTTCCTTTTGGCTCTAACTATCCAGTTTCAGGTTTGCCCCCACAAAACATCGAAGCTGAAGAAGCGATTTTGGGCGGGATTATGCTTGACCCAGAAGCAATGACTAGAGTCAGCGATCGCTTGAGCGTTGAAGCTTTTTACATCAGCGCCCATAAAGATATCTATCAAGCCGCAGTCCAACTTCATGCTACATATCAACCCACAGATTTACTAAGCGTCACCGCTTGGTTGGCTGACCACAATCTGCTCAACCGCATTGGTGGCAGAAACAAGTTAGCGACTCTGGTAGACCGCACTGTATCAGCCGTCAACATTGATGCTTTGGCTGATCTGGTGATGGAGAAATATCGACGGCGGCAGTTAATCAAAGTGGGCAATGAAATTGTCCACCTCGGCTACGAAACAGAAACTGAACTGCCCCTTGTCCTTGGACAAGCTGAGGCGAAAGTTTTTGGTGTTACTCAAAATCAAAGCGATGAACGCTGCAAGGTTTTCTCTGCACAAGACATGGGTATCGAACTTTTTCAAAAGCTGGAGATGGGCAATATGGCAGGGCAGAAGGTTGGTTGGTACGACCTGGAAAATATCACCGGCGGCATTTATCCGAGCAGTTTAGTTGTAGTAGCTGCTGAATCCCACATGGGAAAAACCCATTTTATGATTTCTTACGCTTACGAAATCATGACTAAGCTCGGATTACCAGTTCTGTACGTAACTCCAGAAATGGATAAGAATCAACTTAATGCTCGAATGCTGGCCCGAATCACAGGCGTAGATGCTTCTATGATTCAAACCAATACCCAATGCTACTGGGAGCAAATAGCACAAGGCATAGGACAGATGGTGGAACTGCCTTGGAAGGTTTACGAGCATTCGTCCCCTACAACCGCAATGATTGCAAGTGCGGTGCGCCGTGCTATTGCCGAATTTGGTGGTTCTATTGGTGCTGTGTTTATTGACTACTTGCAGCAGATTCCTCTGGAGTCCGGCGGGAACATGGCTTTTGAAGTCGGCAAGATTACCCGCCAGATTCGGGATATTGCCAAGTCTCACAAAATCCCTGTTTTCTTAGGCTGTCAAATCAATCGGGGCAATCAAACTACGGCTGATAAACGCCCCAATCGTCATCTGTTACGTAATTCTGGCGAAATCTTTGAGGTTTGTGACCAGTTAATCATGCTTTACCGGGATGCTGTCTACACAAAAGACCCAAGCGATCGCACTATTGAGTTGATTGTTGAGAAAAACCGCCTTTACGGTAAACTCGGCACTGCGACGATGTTGTGCGATTTATCTACATCGAAATTTTTGAACTTGGCGAGATAATTTCATGCAATGAGCTTTTTTTAAGTTTTAGAGGTCGATATATGAAAGCGCTATGATTCGGACACTGCAACAACAGAGGGCAACCAAGGAAGATATCATCGCCTTTATCAAAAAAGCGAAAACCAAAAAGCTATCACCAAAATCAGATGTCTGCAAAAATTTTGATAACACAAAATTAAAACCAGTTCTTCCAGATGATGCACCGATCGCCATAGTACTTTTCGCGGGTGGCGGCGGGATTGAAGCAGGGATGGTTGAAGCCGGGATTCGTCCAGTTATTGCAGTGGAGTTTGACCCAAGCAAACCAGACTTGAGCAGGGCGATCGCTAAAACCCATCACCACAACTTTAGCGAGTATGGCTGTAGAATAATCCAGCTAACAGTCCAAGAAGTAGCACAGTCAGGATTTCTAGATTTTCCCCGCCGCCCCGATTACCTCCATGCCTCCCCGGTGTGCGCCAACTTCAGCCAAGCTCACACAGCCAAAGCGGGTAAGGGCGGCGAAACTACCGATGATTTGACGGCTGCGATCGCGGTGGCAGAAGCCATCCGACAGTTGCAGCCACGGGTGTTTACGCTGGAGAATGTACCGCGCTATCAGAACAGTCAGAGTTTCAATATCATTCTGGATGTTTTGGAACAAGAGGGGTACTCGGTTACTTACAGCGTGGTGAATATGGCTGATTTTGGACTGCCCCAGGCGCGGCGGCGGTTAGTTCTGGTTGCAAGCAAGGGTTTTCATGTTGCCCTACCTATGGGAGCTACACCTTGCGGTTGGTACGAGGCGATCGCTCACCTAATCCCCACCATGACCGATTCCCAACTACTCCCTAAACAACAGCAAGCTTTGGAGAAATTTTTAGCCGGGAATGCGCCAACACCAGTGCTAATAGAAAGAGTTGGAGGGCGTACACAGTCCAAATATAAACCCGGACATCTACCCTGTAACACGATACTGCGATCGCATTTCACTGATCACAAAGGTTGCAACCGTAGTAGGTTCGCTGATATTTGGTTGCCGGATGGTACGGTCAAATCCTTGTCTATTGAGGGGGCTGCGATCTTGCAAGGGTTTCCCGGTTGGTACGAGTTTCCCAACGAAACTGCCACTGCTGGGTCAATCATCGGCTATTCCGTGCCTCCCAGTTTCGCAACTCAATTATTTGCATCAGTACAAAGTATCTTACAAGGTCAATGCCGTCGTAATAGTCGCTGTAAACAAATTGATCATTACCGCCCTCACTAGCCAGGGTGTCATTGCTCTGGTTACCTGTAATATCGTTGCCTGCAAGATCCTTAATCGTGTCCGCCTCGGAACTACCCACTAAAGTATCATTACCGTTGGTTCCAATGATATTTGCCATAATCTTTTATACCTAAATAAATCAATTTTTTCAGTAACTTCAATTCTCAACCTTGAGCCTAGTGCTGTTTCCGGGCACAAAAACTCGCCTCAAATTGGCGTTTTCAGCATACTTTACTGGGCTAATTTTGAGACTCACTTCCGTTTATAGTTTCGGTTCAGGAGTGTTAGGGTACTTGAAAATTTTGATTTTGAATTGGTATGATTCACATCCAGGTTTTTTCTTCCGGTGACAGTTGATTTACTTGCTGTTGAAACCAAGTTTCAAAATTTTCTTGTAGTAATCGTTGGCGCATAAAGTTGTCAAACTGTGCAGTTATAAACTTTTCCACACGTAAAATTACCCATAATTCTCCAAAGAGTATGGGTGGTTGAACTATACCCACTTGCCTTGTGCAAAGTAACTGAGCAAAATTGGGAGTGATAGTACCAAGTTCTACTGGGCCGACGATGCCGCCTGTATTAGCTTCTGTCCCTTGAGAATATTCACGCGCTAGTTCAGCAAATGACTGTTCTCCTTCTGTAATTCGGAAAAATAGTTCGTTGGCAGTTCCTTTGTTTTCAGTCCGAATTAAAGAATAAATGACTTGATCAAAATGTTTTTTGTATTTGAGAAAGTAAGATTCTAGTTGATTTCCCCAAGTTATTTGCTTGAACTTTTCAACTCTGAGCTTTCGGGTTGCGAAAAGTTCTAATTGCTCTTGAGTCAGATAATAACGTGAACACCAATCTTGGATTTTTTGCTCGCTTGTCAAATCCCAATGCTGATAAAATTGCTCTAGAGCATGAGATGTTTCTGCTTGTGTGCAGGTGATTGGTGCGATCGCAGATTCGATAATGCTCTGAGATAAAAATTGCCCAATCAGGTTGTAACTAGCCAAAAATGGGATAATTTCTTTAGGTAAGACCGAAATGCAGCTATGCCCGTTGTAGACATCACCTATTTGTAAAGCTTTAGTCATATTTCAAGACTATTTTGTTGAAATATTTGATAAGTGCAGCGATCATTTTTGGAATAAAGCGGCAAAGTTCAAGTATGATTCTCTGCCGCAAGACTATTTACGTACACTTGAGAGCATTACCTTACAATGCTTTCAATTACCGCTTATCACTTCTAATGCCTAAACTTAAGCATCAGTGGTGGTAAATTGGTCAAAAGTTAAGGTGTAAGCAGTCTGTGTACTACTAAATTGATTGACCTGCAAGAAGTAATTACCAGAAAGATTAGTGTTGGAAATTACTTCCGATGTAATACCACCACTAGTAGAACGTGCAACTTCCTCACCTGCATCAACAATACGATTGTTGTTATAGTCCGCAATCAGTCGGATGTCAGCATCACTTTGGAGTCCGCTCAGTGTAATGTCGACACCCTCAAATAATCCCAGAGAGAATTCGTAAGTATCTGTGGTGTTGGTATTACTTATTGTCCCAAAGCGGGTAACATCAGCTGACAAGTCACCAAGTGCAAACTCTCTAGGCAAAAGATTGCTGAAACCACTTGTCGAATTGGGTGTACTTGCAGACAAGGCTAAATCGTAACTTACATCGCCTGATGAACCGCTAAAGCGACGGACTTCGGCAAAATAAGTACCTGCGTCTGCTCGACGATTAAGGAAGTCATCTTGGTTGCTCCCCCTACTAGAAGAATCAACTAGTTGGTCGCCTGTATCAAAGAAACCGTTACCGTTATCTTGATAAAGGCGCAAATCGGCATCATCACCAGCACTGATATCTGTCAGAGACAAATTGATGTTTTGGGTAGTGTCAATTCTGAACTCAAAGACATCAGTGGAATCTAAAACATTTAAATTAAAGTCATTGTTGGTAACAGGGGTAGCAGACAGAACACCGATATTATCGTAGACAGTCATTTTTGACTCCTTTTGTTGTTGATATTGGTTAAGTTAAACTCAGCAGACGTAATTTTTGTCTGGATTCCAACAGCAAATTACCTGCAATTCAATTCCAGGATTTGAGAATATGACAACCTAAAGTGAAGACTTTATGACATGAGTCTTTTGGTAATTCATATTATCTTCAGCAAGTACTAACGCAAGGCGGAAGTCACGCATAATTGGATTTAGAGCTTCTTGCGCCATTTGAAATGGTATGTTTATTTCTGCTGTGCTTTACTAGGCAGGTTTGATTAGTCAACATAGTTTTTCTCTCTTTGTTAATTAGGTGATGCAGAGATAATTAGGTAACTTTTAAGAAGTTGCATATTTCTGGGATGAATTTGTGCTTGTAACCATCAAAATTTTGTTCTGTATTTAACGAACTTATTCAATGATTCCGCTAGTCCCCAAAGAAAGCATCTTTTTAAATGAACTTCTCTGCATATCACTCTCTACGATGACTTTTAGTCTTTATGCACTAAAATTGGAAAAGTTTTGAAAAATCTGTAAAGTCCTTACGCAGCAAGGAATTAGCTTTTGTCTCTATGGCTGTATAATTGAAATCAGCTATGTTTCAAACAGCGGCGAGTGTTCCATGCAACCCCGACAGGGCATTGTTGAAATCTTTTCTACCTTTGTGCAATTTGATGTAGACCAGTTTAGTGGTTGGGCAACAGATGCCAAACTGCGACGCAGTATGAAAGTTTGCCTGGAGTCGTCAACTGAGAAATCAGATACCTTTTGGGCGCTTTACTGGTATAGAGTTTGGCAGACTCAATCTAGTGCTGTGGCACTGGCACATATTTCTGCTTATTTACAAGAGGTGTGCTATTGGACTGCAAAAAAATTCGCCCTCAACTTTCCCACGCAGTCGTCTGTAGCAGACTGTTTTCAAATGGCGATCGCTAATACTAACAAAATACTCAAAAATTTCAACCCTCAATACAGTTCGCATTTAAAAGCCTATGCAGAATTAACTTTTGAATCGATTATCAAAGATGCACTGCGTTTACACCGAGAAGCAGACATTTGCTCAGACTGGGCATTATTGCATAAACTCAGCCGCAAACGCCTAGTGCAGTCATTACAAAATGCCGGATTTAACGCCGAAAGCATCGAGAGTTATGTTTTAGCCTGGGAGTGCTTTAAGGAACTCTACACAGGTAACAATACAAAAATTCGTCAGCTTACCAACCCAGATGCTCTGACTTGGCAGGCTATTAGTAATCTTTATAATGCAGAACGTTTCAGCCGATTGAGTTCGCCTACAGCCGCAGTCAATCAGCAAACCGTAGAAACCTGGGTATTATCTGCTGCTAAAGCTGCCCGTACTTTCCTCTATCCTAAGTTTGTTTCCGTAGACGCTCCCCTCAAAGAAGATGATGGTAATTTATTAGATATATTGCCTGTAGATTTGCAAACATCTTTACTAACGGAAATTATTGAGCAGGAAGAAACTGCGAATATGCGATCGCAGCAAGCTCAGTTAAACCAAGTTTTGTCCGAAACGATCGCTGCACTCGATGCTGAGTCCCAAAAAGTACTACAAGCTTACTACGTTCAACAATTGACTCAACAAGAAATTGCTGCCCAGCTAGAAATGAAGCAATATACTGTTTCTCGTCGCCTGAGCAGCATTAAAAAGTCATTGCTCCTAACTCTCACGCAATGGAGTCAAAACACCTTGCATATTTCTCCCAAATCCGACGTAGTAGATGCCATAAACACAAGTTTAGAGGAATGGCTCAAAGTCCAATATAGCCATACCCCGATTCAATCAGCAGACAAGAAATAATTTTGTCTCTTCCCACTCCCTAATATGGTCTTTATATAGAGCCATTCTAAAATTATTTATGTTGAATCCACCTGCCCCATTCACTATTGACTCACAGCATTTATACTTGGAAATTACTCAATTTCCAGAAGTGCAAGAACAACTATACTCAACAGCTGGTGCTTGTCAACGTGGGTGGATAAATCAAAAATGCTTGCAAGCATTTTTGCCTTGGTTCAAGGAGGAAATTGCTCCCACCGCCAGGGTTTATCCTAACAGTGCGGCATTGCCGAGTTTTTGGGAAGTAGTCAATGGCACAGCTATTACTTTCGAGCGTGATCGCCTCGTATTAATTCCCACCCTGGCGATAGATGACGATGAGTTATGCGTACCGCAAGAATGGGTAGATATTCCAGAGTGGGTTGCTGACTATTACGTAGCAGTACAAGTCAACCCTGATGATGGCTGGATGAAAATTTTTGGCTATACAACGCATCAAATTCTGAAAACAAAAGGAGTTTACAATCCTGGGGATCGCACTTACAGCTTGGAAAAAGAAGATTTAATTCCAGATATTAATGTGCTGTGGGTTACACGCCAACTCGATCAGTCAGAAGCCTTACGTGCTGAGATTGCACCAATAGATTCTATTAGCAAAACCCAGGCAGAAAACCTTTTAGAAAGATTGGGCGATCGCGATGTGAAATTTCCGCGTTTGGCAGTTCCATTTTCACTCTGGGGTGCGCTCTTGGCACATAGCGGTTGGCGAAAAAAGTTGTATGAACTGCGTCAGGGTTTACTCATACAGCAGTCAATTCCGCAATGGTTACAGACAGGAGTAGCCAATTTAGCTCAACAGTGGGGATGGGAAAAAAGAGAATTTGTTATGGTACCTGTGGGAATGCGGAGTGCAGAACCAGTTCTCGGCTTGTCTCGGCAAATAAAAGTTGCAGAGCAAACATACGAGTTACGCATTTTCCCAAAAAGCGCTTCTGAGGATTATGTTTGGCGTTTTGAATTGCGAAGTACAACTCTTAATGGTCAAATTCCGGCTGGGTTTAAGCTTCGACTACTAACGGAAGATTTACAAACTTTTGAAAATAATCAAGATACAGCAACAACTCCTGTAGATATGTTGTATTTGGAAGTAATTTTGGAACTAGGAGAAGGATTGGTTTGGGAAATAGAACCTACACCTGAAGACTTTGACCGAGAAATTTTGCGGTTTTAAGTTTTACCTTCAAAAATCTTCACGTTTAGCCTCTATTATTTACTCTTAAACTGAATTTCACTACACACAATAACCTATTTAGCAACCAAGATATATATAGCAGGGTGTAAGGGCACAGCAGTGCCCATAGGTGTTAATTTAACGTGAAACCCTTGTCAAGACGTGATATTGAGTTTATTTACTTATGGTTACTCACAGCGTCACCTCACCCCGGGGTCTAAACCCAAAACCATCTCTCCCCAATACATACGGGGAGGGTTAAGGTGGGGTAAAGCGTATGTGTTACAAGGGTTTGGGCTTAAGTTTACACCAATGGGTACTGCCGTGCCCCTACGGGTATACTCAACATCTAGAGAGAACTAGCTGTGGACAAGTTAATCATCTTAAAGTTAGGGGAGGGAAACTTTGAACAAGGGTTTACCGTAACTCTACAGATTGGCGATGAAAATGTCCGCCCGACTGTGGAAATCACAGGTGAGCTTCCCCCCAACCCGGAAATTCTCCGCGATTATCACCGTTGGCAATCTATTTATCGTAATTTAAAGTTGCAATCTCGTCCGATTGGTTTACCTAAAGAACTTAACCAAGCCCCCAGCCTAGAATACTGCCAGCAAGTGAGTGAGGAATTTAAAGTCAGTTTTAATACTTGGCTTGCTTCCAATTCCTTTCGTTCTATCCGCGAAAAATTGTTAGAAAAACTCATGCTTGCAGATAATATTCGGATGCTTTTACAAACCAAAGACCTACGATTACAGAAATTCCCCTGGCATCTTTGGGATGTGCTAGAACGCTATCCCCAGGCGGAAATCGCCTTGAGCGCTCCTGCCTACGAACAAGTCAACCTTAACCGCATAGCAACTACATCCGATAAAGTAAAAATCTTAGCGATTTTGGGTAACAGTCAGGGTATTGATACCAAAGCAGACCAGGCGTTACTTAATTTGTTACCCAATACAGATATCACTTTTTTAGTTGAACCACAATGCCTTGACCTGACTGACCAGCTATGGGAGCAGAATTGGCAGATTCTATTTTTCGCCGGACATAGTTCCACTCAGGAAACGAATCAAACAGGAAAAATCTATATCAATCAAACTGAAAGTCTAACAATTAGCCAGTTAAAGTATGCCTTGAAAAAGGCAGTAGAACGAGGTCTAAAACTAGCGATTTTCAATTCTTGTGATGGCTTGGGATTAGCATGGGAATTTGCAGATTTACATATTCCCCAAATTATCGTGATGCGAGAGCCTGTACCCGATCGCGTGGCGCAGCAGTTTTTAAAGTATTTTTTGGAAGCCTTCGCGCACGGAGGCTCGTTGTATTTAGCCGTAAGAGAAGCACGAGAAAGGTTACAGGGACTAGAAAACCAATTTCCCTGCGCGACATGGTTACCTGTCATCTTTCAAAATCCGGCTGAGATGCCGTTGAATTGGGGAGAATTATTTAGAAATACACCCAATCTTCCTGCATCTTTGTCTCAAACTACGCCTCTTAGAGGAACCACAAATCGGCTTGGCTTTTCATCGATATTATTGGCGAGTATGGTAGTAACTGGAATATTAATCGGTGTAAGATATTTGGGCGTGCTGCAAACATTAGAGTTAAGTGCATTTGACCAACTAGTACGCTTGCGCCCTCCTGAAAAACCAGATTCACGCCTACTGATTGTCACTGTGACTGAAGAAGATGTCCAAGCGCAAAAACCGGAAAAACCTCAAGGTTCATTGTCAGACAAATCACTTGCCAAACTGTTAGAAAAATTAGAGGCATATCAAGCACAAGTTATTGGTTTGGATATATACCGAGATTATCCAGTGGATAAGGATTATCCAGCATTGGCAGCAAGGATGCGAAAAAGTGATCGCTTTGTAGGGGTGTGTCAACTCAGCGATTCTCAAGCCGGAAAACCAGGTGTAAAACCACCCCCAGAACTTTCTTCACAGAATCTTGGTTTTAGCGATATTGCCATAGATTCAGATAATGTTGTGCGTCGCCATCTGTTAGCATTAACTCCTGCGCCCTCATCTCCTTGTACTGCGCCCTATGCCTTGAATGTTCAACTTGCGCTGCGTTACCTGTATACCAAAGGAATTCGGTTGCAATTTACCCCTGATGGCGCATGGCAATTAGGGAAGGTAACATTTAAACCAATAGAAGCTCATACCGGGGGTTATCAAGGGGTTGACGCTTTTGGACACCAAATCTTATTAAATTATCGTTCTTCTCCTTCACCAGAAGCGATCGCACCAAGCATGACGTTACAACAAGTGTTAAGGGGTAAGCTAAATGCCAATGCGGTCAAAGACAAAATAGTAATTATTGGCACAACAGCAGAAAGTTTTGGTGATTACTGGTTAACTCCCTACATCACTCCTCAAGGAAAATTACAGGCAATACCAGGAGTATTTTTACAAGCTCAAATGGTTAGTCAACTGCTCAGGGCTACTTTGGACGGACAACCTCTATTGTGGACTTGGCCGCTTTGGGGTGAGGTAATTTGGGTTTGGGGTTGGTCTTTTTTAGGCGGTTTGTTTACTGCTTACCTGCACCGATTCATTTACTTAAGCTTGGCAGGAGGAATCGCTATTATCAGTTTATACGTTAGCTGTTTTATATTTTTAATTGTATATAGTTGTTGGGTTCCGCTAATTCCTGCTATGTTAGCTTTAGTAGTTAATAGTTTAATAACTACAACTTACTTAAACATGAAATTTAAAAATTAATAATAACGCCAATTTGAAGCATGAAAATCACCGTTTATCAGGCATAAGTCAGGAGATTTTATGAAAAGTTATTGGCAAAAAATACAATTTATCGCGGTATTGGGAATGACTTTGTGGGGAATTATCGGCTATTCTCCAATGATGATGATTTGGATGACATCAGTTGCCGCCACTCCTAAGAAATTTTCGCCACCTCCGCCTCCTCCAGACAGGGGTGCAGCAGGCGATCGCGGAGGGGCTGCAAGTCGTGGTTGTGGTGTTGGGAATCAGTCTGTTATTGCAATTGTACCTGTATACAAAGAGACATTAAATCAAGGGCAAACAGAAACTATTTCTGTTACTAAAGTTTGGGGCTTGACGACTAAGGAATATCCAACTTTTTGGTTTTTTGTCCCCTATCAAAAATCTCTAATTGATTCGATTGAGTTTGTTGTCAAAGATGAGTCAGGTAAACTAAGTCAAACTCTTTACCGAACAGTAGTAACAATCCCAGAAACACCAGGAATTATTAGCATTCCTTTAAGCGCAACTACTCCCTCATTGCAAGTAGACAAGATGTATCACTGGTTTTTTAAGATCAAAATCATTTGCAATCCACAACAACCTCCAGAACGGGAGTATGTGGAAGGATGGGTGCAACGGGTTAATCTAAATCCTAAATTAGTAAATAGCCCGACGCAAGAAACTCCTCAGCAATCGGTAAAGCTTTATGCTGAGAATGGTATTTGGTACGATGCCTTAACTACTCTGGCTGAATTACGTCTTGCCAAACCTCAAGATCCAACTCTAGCGGTAGAGTGGATGAATTTGCTCAAATCCGTAGATTTAGAGAATTTAGCTAAACAACCCCTCATAAAATGTTGCCAAGCTAACGATACCAGCCCTTTAAATATTGACAAATAACATATTTTCTGGGATATATTCACGGGATAGCATCAAGAGTTGTATTGCTTGAGCTTCCGAGCAGTGGAAGAGTGAAAATGTTTGGCATCAAACCAAAAAACCCAGTCAGGATGACTAGGCTTTTTATGGGGTTATATTCCCCAAGGGCTATTTATAGAAGTTATTTATAATTCGCTGCTCTAATAAGGATTACACCGCCTAGATAGCGAATTCCAGAAAATTAGAATCTTCATTCGGCAACTCATTGAAACATAAGTATTTTGAACAGACTAATTGTGGTGCAGCAGTTATCTTCATAAAACTTATCCAAAACTCCAAAGCCAAAGTTTTGTCTCAAAGCTTTGAGACTCCTAAGAGGATGTTTGAAAAGTCGGAAAAGGTGTAAAAAAGCTCTCTCAGTATAAGCTGTGAATAGATAATAAACAGCACCGAGAGAGTGACATGAGTAAAGCATATCCCAGCAACCTGACACGTGCTCAATATGAATTTTTAAGCGACCTAATTCCAGAACCAAAACCAGGTGGACGCAAGCGTGAAGTCGATATGTGGGCAGTTCTGAACGCGATTTTCTATGTTTTGATGGAAGGAGTGAGATGGAGAGCATTGCCTGGAGATTTCCCACGCAAGGCAAGCCAGTGTACACATATTTCCGAAACTGGCGTAAAGATGGAACATGGTTGCACATCCATGATTGTCTGCGAGAGTGGACAAGGATTGAAATTGAGCGGCATCGGTGTCCATCGGAGGCGATTATCGATAGTCAAAGCGTCAAAAGTGCGGCAATGGTAAGTATTGCGGTGGGGTATGATGCGGGTAAGAAAATCACGGGACGCAAGCGATTTATGACAGTTGATACCTTGGGGAAAGTCACAGCGAGTCTTGGTGACAGCAGCCAATGTCGGTGAGCGAGAAGGGGGAAAACAAGTTCTCAAACGAGTCAAACAATCTCCACCTCAGGCATCTCGTCTGACAACTATCTGGGTAGATGGCGGTTTTGACGGTGCGCCGTTTATGCAGTGGGTCATGGATTTTTGTCGTTGGATTATCCAGGTCGTTCTTCGACCAGAGCAGACCAAGGGCAATACCAAGGCTCAAAAAACGTTGGGTGGTAGAACGCACTTACGGTTGGTTGATGGGATCTCGGCGATTAGTCAGAGATTATGAGTTATTGCCCGAAACCTCTGAGACTTTTATCTACCTTTCCATGATCCGTATTATGGTGAGGCGACTTGCTTAATTTTTGACTCCCTAAAACTTTTCAAACACCCTCTAAGAAACACATTCCGTAGCGTTGGAAATAGGGATGAGTTCTAAACCAAAAGCTTGAGCTTTTTTATTTAGGTTTTTCAGCGTGCGCTCTCGATATTGTTGCTCGTAAGCATCTATACCAGGGTCAGTAAAGCGATCGCCAGATGTCCAAAGGCGATAAAAAATGCGTGCGAGTTTATGACTGGAGTTTAGACTAAGCTATGCAAAATGACCCAGCAGAGCTGAGTTAATCAGAGACTTAGTGAAACTTATCAATAATCTTGAGTATTAAACTGCAATTGATGGTTCTTTGCGTGGTCGTGTTACAGTTATTAGACATCTATTCGCCTCCGTATTATCCCGCAGTTTTTTTCATAAATCAAATATGATTTCTATATATATTTTGTAAATTAATATAAAAGCAAAAGAAAAAGGTCATAGGATTTGCTTAAAATTAGAATTACTTAATTACTAGTATTTATAAAACAATTTCAAAGTTAACACCGAACCATATGAGTTTGGTCAGCTTAATTTTTTGTTTAAAAATTTTGCTCTACTATACAATATCCAAGATTTTTTAATAAAAATTAGTGAGTTATTATATGATTAACAATTTCTTCCAAAAAAGTGTAGTATTTGCTACAGGAGTAGCAATCGTAGCTTGCTTAATGCCAAATGTTGCTCAAGCACAAAGAGTGCGTTTCGGTGGAAAATCTATTAACGGATATAGCGTTAGTTTTGATATAGATCATACTGTTCCTGAAATAGAACCTGGTTTGGGTAATCAAAATCTAGGTTATTTTCCAAGAGCGATTAAAAATTTTAATGTTGTACCTACCAATGGCGTTGACAATAGCACAATTTGTGGTCAGATCAATTGTCCAGATGGCAATTTGACAATTACGAGATTGGAAATAGATAGTAGCGGTAATGTTACAAATCTTTTAATTGATGGTTCTGATACACCAGTACCTTTAACAACTTTAGAGGATCTTGTTAATAATATTGACAATAATGTTGAGAATAGTGGCTCTGATATCGATTTTTCTAAAAACATTTTTCGGTATGATGTCACATTCAACAGAAATGATTCTATTCTGCCATCTAGACCTGCATTAGTCTGGTTTGTGCAATCTAATAATACTAATTTTATTAACAATCTATCCAGATTGAATCGAGTAGAAACAATCCGAGGTATAGTGCCTGCTAGTGCCAGTGGCGGCGGTGTATTTGCTCTGGGAGGATGTATAAAAATTAATAGCAACCTGTCGATTTCCCCAAGAGGAAGGCTGTGTACCATTACCTCCGACAATGGCGGCAAGATGGAACATAGCTTGAAATTCACGAACGCTTACGTTTCTAAGTAAGAGTAAGTAAACATTAAATTGTAGAGGTGTGTCAAGACGAAAATGTTGCAAGAGCAAATTTTTGTGGGATGGTCTTCTAGCCCGTGCGATGTAGGGTTTCTGGCCTAAACCACAAGAGTTATATGTATGCAATATTTTAGGCTGATTAACTGTGGGATAATTGACAAATTTAAATTTTACTAATTTAAGGTGTGATCGCAGTGGTAAAAGTAGATTTTCTGATGCAATTATGGAAATGGAATTGCAGTGCAATATTGTGGTTGTTAGCTAGCAACCCAGCAGTTGCAAACATCGTTGCAGACCCCACTCTACCTACCAATACCACTGTTAGCAACTCTGGTAACGTGAGAGTTATTGAGGGCGGTACCCAAAGAGGCACAAACTTATTTCACAGCTTTCAAGAATTTTCCTTTTCTATTAATACAGCTAATATTACAGGCGATACTGCTTTTTTCAACAATGATGCGGCAGTCAGAAATATATTTGCACGGGTAACAGGTGGCTCAATCTCTAATATAGATGGTGTAATTAGAGCCAATGGATTAGCTAATCTATTTTTAATCAATCCTAGTGGGATAATTTTTGGCCCCAATGCCAGCTTAAATGTTGGTGGTTCTTTCATCGCCAGTACCGCCAATAGTATTAAATTTGCTGATGGTCAAGAATTTAGTGCCACAAACCCAACTCCTAACCCATTATTGACAGTGAGCATTCCTGTAGGGCTAGACTTTAATTCTAATGGCGGTAGAATTGTGAATCAGTCCCAAGCTAACCTTAATGGAGAAGTAACTGATGCTGAACCTCCGAACCCCATTGGGTTGAAAGCTCCGATTGGTAAAACCTTAGCATTGATAGGGGGTAATGTAGCCATCGAAGGGGGAAACCTGACCACGACAGCAGGCAGAATTGAACTGGCTAGCATTGGTACAGGTTTAGTCACACTGACAGAAATTGAAAAAGGTTACGCCTTTGACTATTCAGGCGTACAAGACTTTGGAGATATTAACGTTTCTCAATTTGCGATTATTTATGGCAGCGGTAACGATGGCAGCGAGATTGCCTTGCAAGGTGAGAATGTTAATCTGAGTGATAGTTCTTTAGTGTTTATTAATAGCTTTGGGGAAGGCAGACAAGATAATTTGTCAGTCAATGCCAGAAATTTAACTGTAGATGGTGGAGCATTTTTAGCAACTTTTGCCTTCGGTGAAGGTGACGCGGGAAATATACAAGTGAAAGCTTCAGAGTCTATTGAATTGGCAGGTACAACTCCAGACGGTGTTACCCCAAGCAGTATAGCGTCTCAAGTTCTGGAGTCAGCCACAGGTAATGCAGGGAATTTAATCATTGAGACCAAAAAATTACTAATTAGAGATGGTGCAACCCTAGAATATTCTACGTTTGGGTTTGGTCAAGCAGGAAACATCAATATAAAAGCTTCAGACATTATAGAACTAAGTGGAGTTAGTCAAGACGGTCAAATTGCTAGCGGAATTTTTGCTATATCTGCCCAAGCAATTACAGAAAATTTGGGTGATTCTGGAACTTTAGCCATTGAAACTCAAAAACTTACTGTTACGGGTGGCGCACAAATAGCCACAACTGTTAACAATAGCGGCAATGGTGGAAATATCACAATTCAAGCTTCAGATGAAATTCTGGTAAGTGGAGCTTCTTCTCAAGCTAATGCTTCACCTTTTGATAATAATCGTAGTGGAATTTTTGTCGGGGCTGACCTAGCAGCCACAGGTAATGTCGGCAGTTTGAACATCAGAACTAGACTGCTGACTGTAGAAAATGGAGCCAGAATCTCAGCTAGTAACTTTGGTGCTGGACAACTAGGTGGCAATGCAAATTTAGATCTCAAGCAGTTAGTGGTAAAAAATGGCGGAGAAATTCGGGCTGCTTCATTTGGGGAAGGGCCTGGTGGGACTTTGAATATTCAAGCTTCTGATTCTGTAGAAGTTGTGGGAGTTGGGAATATTGGTGGTGAAAATGTCGTCAGTAACCTGTCCACGCAAGCTCAAGCCTCTGGGAATGCTGGTAACTTAATTATTAACAGCTTAAGCTTGTCGGTACGAGATGGAGCAGAATTAACAGTAAGTAGTAATGGCTCTGGACAAGCTGGAAATTTAGAACTCACAGCCCGTAGAGTTTTTTTAGATAACCAAGGTAAGTTAATTGCCGAAACAGCCTCTGGTAATGGCGGAAATATTACACTGATATTAGATGAGGCATTAATACTTCGGCGCAACAGTTTAATTTCCACCACAGTCGGTAATAACCAATTCGGTGGTGATGGCGGTAACATTAACATCAATTCCCCGTTTATTGTCGCTGTCCCAAAAGAAAACAGTGACATCCGTGCAGATGCTTTCACAGGTAAAGGTGGTGAAGTTAGCATTACAGCCAATGGTATTTTTGGAATTATCCGGCAAAAAGTCCCAACCGAAAAGAGTGACATTACAGCCAGTTCAGAATTGGGAGTGAGCGGGGAGGTATCTATCAACACTCCAGATATTGACCCTAGTCGTGGTTTAACCGAACTACCATCAAACCTCGTCGATGCATCCCAACAAATCGCCTCTGGTTGCACACCTAGAGGACGACAAACCGCTAGTCGCTTTATCGCCACAGGACGCGGTGGATTACCCCAAAGTCCTAATGAACCGTTGCGGGGACGAGCAGTGATTACTGGTTGGGTAGATTTGCCCGCACCAGCAACAGCCATCACGGATAAATTATCTACTGCATCTATGACCAAATCTACCGATCCGATTGTGGAGGCTCAAGGGTGGATTGTTGATGCTAATGGTAATATTATGCTTGTGGCTCAATCTGTGCCAAGTTCTTTTATTCCCTCTGCCATGTCTTGTGGTCAATAATTCGTTACTCCAAGATTTAAGGGAGGAATTCCGATGAAACCCAAGATTCATAAAAACAATCAGTGGCAACGGATATATGACGGATTTAATATATGGTTGATTCATCCCTTTAAAATCCATAAGTTGCCTGTTTTCATTCTCTTGGTTCTAGTGACAGCTTTTTTGTGCGTTATTACTTTTCCTGTTGCTGCAACTATAAAGACACAAAATATCGCAACTCTTGGAATATCAATTCAAAATCCTCCTACACAAACACAAGACCTGCTGCAACAGAGTAAATTGCTGTATGAGGCAGGACAATTTGCAGAAGCGGCTAAAGTTTTGCAACAAGCAGTTAAAAGTTTTGGCAACCAAGGCAATGAATTGCAGCAAGCTGTAGCATTAAGTAATTTGGCGTTGGCATATCAAAAACTGGGTAATTTACCACCAGCACAACAGGCAATTACAGATAGCTTGAAGTTGCTCGAAAAATCTTCTAATTCCCAAAATCTTCAGGTTTTGGCTCCAATTTTAGATATTCAAGGTAGTATTCAACTAGACTTGGGACAAGCCCAACAGGCACTTAACACCTGGCAACGTGCGGAAGCCAGCTATAAGCAATTAGGCGATCAAAATGGCATTATCCGCGATCGCATTAATCAAGCACAAGCATGGCAAGTTTTGGGATTTTACCGTCGGGGTTTAACAATCTTGACTCAATTGCAGCAGGAGTTACAATCAAAACCTAATTCAGTCAGTAAAGCAGTAGAATTACGGTCTTTCGGTAATGCTCTGCAATTAGCCGGAGATTTGAATCAATCCCGTCAGGTATTACAGCAAAGTTTGTCAATTGCCGAAAAATTGAATTCTACGGAGGATGTCAGCGCGGCTTTATTCAGTTTAGGCAACACGGCACAAGTACAGCAAGATTTTAAGGGTGCAATACAGTTTTATCAGCAAGCTGCTGCGATCGCTCCTAACTCGATTACCAAAGTTCAGGCTCAAGTTAATCAGTTGAACTTGCTAGTAAACACGGGACAAACAACCGCCGTGCAGACATTATTGCCGCAAATTCAAACTCAACTGGTACAACTACCTGCTTCTGTGACAACTATTTATGCACAGATTAATCTAGCTCAAAGCTTGATGAAATTCGGGACTACACCCCAAGCGATCGCTCAAATCTGCGCGAGAGCCTTGCAACAAGCTGAAGATTTGGCAGATAAACGAGCCAAGAGCTTTGCCCTTGGGACTCTAGGCAGCGTATACGAACAAACTAAACAATGGTCAATAGCCCAGAACCTTACCCAACAGGCACTGACCATAGCCCAAACAATCAATGCCCCAGATATCGCTTATCGTTGGCATTGGCAATTGGGACGATTGTTGAAACAGCAAGGAAATATACAGACTGCTATTGCTGCCTATGATACTGCTGTTAGCGAGTTGCAGACTCTACGCAGAGACTTAGTAACTGTAAATCGAGATGTGCAATTTTCCTTTAAAGAAAGTGTAGAACCTATTTATCGAGAGTCAGTAGAATTGCTGTTGCAGTCTCAGCAAAGCAATGCCAGCGAAAATACCTTAGACAAAGCTAGACAGAGAATTGAAGCACTGCAACTGGCAGAATTAGACGACTACTTTCGACAAACTTGCATAGATGCTCAGACTGTAGTTTTAGACAAAGTAGTAGACCAAGATAACCCTACTGCTGCAATTATTTACCCAATTATTCTACCGCAACAGTTACAGGTAATCGTCAAAATTCCTAAACAACCCCTCCGTAATTATACAGTTAATAAATCCCAGAGTGAAGTTGAAGCCATTGTCATACAGTTACGCGAGTACCTTGTAGAACCTGACAGAACTGAGGAATTACAGTCGCTATCACAACAAGTCTATGGGTGGTTAATTAAAGAAATTGAGTCGGATCTAAAAAATAACGGAGTTAATACTCTCGTATTTGTACTAGATGGTTCATTACGAAATATACCAATGGCAATTTTGTATGATGGTCAGCAATATCTGGTAGAAAAATACGCTGTAGCCCTCAGCCCAGGACTTCAATTATTTATACCTAAATCCTTGGCACAAGAGCCACTTAAAGTATTAGCTGCTGGCTTAGTACAACCACCGCCAGAATTTCAGAAATTTCCACCCTTACTAGGAATCAAGTCTGAGTTCAATTTGATTGAGCAAGCAGGAGTTTCTATCAAGCAACTATTAAATCAGGAATTTACTAGCAATGCTTTGGAGCAAAATGTTGATACCACTGCCTTTAATGTCATACATTTAGCAACACATGGTCAATTTAGTTCGCGTCCTGAAAATACTTTTATACTAGCGGCAGATGGTGCTATTAATGTGACTCAGTTTGATAGTTTACTACGGCATCGGGATGAAACTTCCCCAAAACCTATAGAAATGCTAGTTTTGAGTGCTTGCCAAACTGCTACTGGTGATAATCGCGCTACTTTAGGTTTGGCAGGGGCATCTGTAAAAGCAGGAGCGCGTAGTACCTTGGCTTCACTATGGCATATCAATGATAAATCTACTGCTATCTTAATTGGTGAATTTTATCGTGAGTTAGTTAAAAATAAGGTGACAAAAACTGAAGCCTTGCGTCGTGCCCAAGTAAAGTTGTTCAAGGATTATCCCAATTACAGTCATCCTGGCTACTGGGCAGCCTATGTATTGGTTGGTAATTGGCTTTGACAGATTATGTTAGGCAGGTATTGTCAAATTAAGCTAATCAGCATTTAAGCTGCAACATAGCTGATTTTAATTATACAGCTATAGGGACAAAAGCTAATTCCTTGCTGCATAAGGATTTTACAGATTTTTCAAAAAAGTTTCTCTTCTCGGTGCATAAAAACTAAAAGTCGTCGTAAAGAGTGATATGCAGAGAAGTTCATTGAGTAAGTACTACAAAAAAGGTGCAAATAAGCTGAATTAAAGTTTATTTAATTATCTCTGCATAGGGCATTTAATTATTGCCTGATTACTTATTCCTCTATCTGGGGAACAACTTCTTTTTCCGAAACTTAAGTCAATTTTAATCAAGGAGAAAAACATGAACGACAATCAGCATGAACAATTGTTCACTGAATTAATCCCTGAAGAAGCAGCTGCCATCAATGGCGGTTGGGGCATTAAGAGCATTGGCGACATCGTTGACAATGCCGTAGACACAGCTACTGACGTAGTGGAAGATGCTGGTAGCGCTGCTGCGGCAGTTGTCGGAGGCGCTGTTGGTGCTGGTGTTGGTGCTATTGGTGGTGCCTTAGGTTTGGACACTGACATCTTCAGGGGAGCCAAGAGTGGAGCCAAGGCTGGATCTAAACTTGCGCGATATCTACTCTAATTTAAGTCAGGATGCTGGGCTGTTTCATTCCCTACAAAGCTTAAAAACCAAGCGTTATAGCAATTTAAAATTGATGATTTTGCTATTTGCGCGGTGAGAGACAATTACACGGCTGAGTGGGGAAATAACTATCAGCAGTCCAGATACTGACCCTTAATTCAACTACCCTCTAACCTTGTGGATGCATCCCAACAAATTCCCTCTGGTTGCACACCCAGAGGAAGACAAAACGCTAGTCGCTTTATCGCCACAGGACGCGGTGGATTACCCTAAAGCCCTAACAAACCGTTGTGTAAGCAGTGATTACTAGTTGGGTAGATTTGCCCGCACAATCAACACACAGTCACAGATAAATTATCCACTGCAACTATGGCTAAATCTAGCGATCGGATTATGGAGGCTCAAGGATGGATTGTCAATGCTAAGGGTGATGTTGTTCTTGTGGCTCAATCTGAGCAAAGTTCTTCTATTCCCTCTGCCATGTCCTGTAGTCCATAATTCATTACCCCAATTGGGTAGGAATTCCTATGAAATCCAAGAGTCATAAAAACAATCAGTGGCAACGAATGCTCAGTGAGGATAAAAGGATGAACACTAACTTTACAAAAGTAAGTTTGCTGAAATTCAGTCGGATCGCTACACTTCTAGCAACTGGAATAGCAGTTTCTATAGCAGTACCTGTATTGGCAAGTGTTTCATGGGTAGATTACGAAAAGAAAAAAACCAATAACTATATCCCTACTAATGCTGTTGTTGGTGGCAGTCAAAATGGAAAGAAACTGTATGTTTGCCAAGCGATACATGATCAAGAGTATATACCTGGAAAGTTAACTGAGGCTCATAATTGCTTCATTCCGGGGGGGAATAAAGAATATCGCTACACCAAGTATCGTGTACTAACGGGAAACAACTGGAGCTGGAGAAATACTGGGGGAGAATTGCCATCTTCTAGAGATAGAGTTTGGGGCGGCAATCAAGATAATGGTGGAAACACATTATATGTTTGCAGAGCCAAGTACAAAGGTGAGTATATACCTGGAAAATACTATGAGCCGACTAAAACCTGCTACGTTCCATTTGGAGGAGCAGAATACCGATTTACAGACAAAAATTTCGAGTTTTTGATGGCAAACTAAACTCAATAGACTGACAACTTCTGAGATACTTTTGGCGGTCATAGCCATTGCTGAAAAATAGTAGTTATCGAAAATGCTAATCATTCATAAGGAGTAGAAAATAATGAGGCTTTCTTACACAATAATTGGAATATTAATAGTACTTTCTTCTCCCGTAGTAACCTTTGCTCAAGATTTCTCTTTTCAAAATATCAATCCACCTGAACCTTTTACTAATTATGTTGAAAGTTATAAAACAAAATTTGAAGATCTGACAAAAAAATACACAACTTCACCTATCACACCCGCTGTTCTCATACAATTTAGCAATGATTTAAGTCAACTTGAAGATGAATTTAGGCAAGAGCGTCGTGAAGATTACGAAACCTTTCGCAAAGTAACGACATTAGGACAAAGTTGTACTAATGGCACTCCTGGAAAAAGAAAAGTATGTCCTGCGCCAACAATAACTTGCCCTGGTGATTTTGAATTGGTATCACAAGAAACCTACATAACAGGAGGTGGTGCCGCGGAGCTTGGTAGATCTAATACAGAGCTATCGTGGGAAGTTGTCAAAACAGGAAAAGGAAGAAATGAGGGAACTGCTGTAGTAAGCTGTAAGTATTCAGATGTCTTTATCAGTAATACAGTAGCCAATGAAATCACAGAAATTAAAAAACTTGCAGGTTTTGGGGATAGTTGAAAAGCAGACATTTCTTATCCATAAGAGATTGAGGTAAATGCACATTTGTCAAAACGGTGCAGAAAGAGGAGATAAATGACCTTACAACTTTAGAAAAGCGCGGTAAATTCTCCTAATTTGGATACTTAATTAAAGTTTACAACAACAAGCGTGATCTACATATAGTTGTCGTTTATTTGGTTATAGGAAGATAGCGTATTCCTTGGAAGCCAACAATATCGTAGAGGAAAGAATTTAAACTTGACTTCACCTATTATTGGTTAATCTCTAATAGAAAGTATGAGCTAATACGCTTACAACAAGTTAGTTCATACTTTTTTGTTTTTGTTCTAATTTATCTATTTTCATGGTTAATTTTGAAAAACTATCTTTACAATTATCCCGTCCGCGTTTGAACATTATTGTCTAAAGCTTTATCGAGTTTAGAATTCGCATTCTCCAAATCCTGAGATATTTCTAGAGTAGCTTTATTGATTTTTACTTGCCCAGACTTCACAACTAAAACTTGTTCGCCGTTTTTGTACGCGATCGCCCAATCTCGTCGCTCAGGATGGATGTTTGAGTAGTTTCTCCGACACACTACCTTTGATTTTGCCACTTTTCAAATGTACGGATCTTTTTCAGAAATCAAATACTAGTCCTATATAATTCGTTCGCTATGTAATACTCTTCAGCTAGAGTTTTGTACTTTATGCAAAAAGAGCGAAAAACTATCCAGAAGAGACAAACTTTCGGCAAAATGTTTCTGATTTTAGCACTAATTCGGGCTTTTGAGCTTTATTGTCGAGCCTATTTTTAATATCTAACTAATAATTTGGCATAACAGCTACTGAAGAACCAAAATTATTAAACCTTAAGCAAGCTAGAAAATTTTCTAGCTTGCTTAAGGTTTCGTTAAATTACAGAGTTAAATATAGTGCTTGAATGAAAGTCTATATCCAGAGTAGTTAGTCAATTTCATCTTTGGGTAAAGAGCAAATGAATATTAGATGCAATTGTATGAAGATAATGTTTACTAAATTAAATTGGCAATAATTGCTGATTATACCCTCTTGCAATGCTCACTCAAATTGCGCTTTGCTTAACAATATTTACAAAAATACAAGCTCCTTTCAAATGTTCTAAAGTTCATATAAATGATTTATCAGTGAAGTTTTGGGCTACAAGTAAATACTCTGGGGAGGGATGTGCTAAAAATAGTTTTACGGCAAGTATGCTGTGGTTAACATCTATATATTTGTTAAGTATTGCACAAGGCATTTAAAGTCTAGATAATTCATTAAATTTGGTTAATATAGCAAGTCATGAACAAAAAATGGGCTGTCAAACGAATAACAATAAATCTTGCATCTGCTGAAAGCGAAAAACTTGAAAAATATTGTGCAAGTACAGGTAGACCTTCAACTGATGTGATTCGAGAGTTAATTCGCTCCCTGACAACAACTGAGTTGTCACCGTCTGAACAGATTACACCTACCCTAAAATATGATGTTCCCATTCTGAAATAATGGCAGTTGAATCACTTGGGTTTGTTTGGCGTTATCAAGGTTAGACAGGGAAATGCCAAGCAACCTAATACTGCGATTCTCCAGTTCAATTGATAAAAACAGTGTTTTGGCTATCTCAAAAATCGTAGATAGTTCACTGATGGGAGCAAGCATTGTCTTACTGCGGGTTAACTGCTGATAGTCAGAGAACTTGACTTTTAACGTTAATGTGCGGCCTCGCGTTTCATGCTGCTCCAACCGTTGCTCGACAATTTGGGCAATCTGTTCGAGTTCTTGTAACATCTGGCTGATATCACTTAAGTTTTGTGCAAATGAGGTTTCTGCACCGATGGACTTACGAACTCGATTTGCTTCAACTGGGCGGTCATCTTCTGCTCTGGCAATCTTGTAGTAATAATGACCTGCTTTACCAAAGTAGTGTGTTAGCTCAGTCAGTGATCGCTCCTTTAAGTCTACGCCAGTATGAATGCCGAGTGAGTGCATTTTCGCCGCCGTCACCTCTCCAATCCCGTGAAACTTTTCAATCGGCAGCTGTTCTACAAAGGCGATCGCTTCCTCCGGTAAAATCACCGTTAGTCCATTGGGTTTATTTTGACCTGATGCCATTTTTGCAAGAAACTTGTTAATTGACACGCCTGCGGTTGCTGTCAACTGAGTTTCCTGGAAAATTGCAGTTTTGATGTGTCTTGCGATAGTAGAAGCGTAGGTAATATTTTGCTTGTTCTCAGTAACGTCCAAATATGCTTCATCTAGTGCAACTCCTTCCACTAAATCAGTATAGCGTTTGAATATGGCGTGGATTGAAGTGGAAATCTCTCGGTAAACGTCGAATCTCGGTCTGACAAAGATAAGTGCGGGACATTTAGCGATCGCTGTTACTGACGGCATCGCGGAGCGAATCCCAAACTTACGAGCTTCATAACTGGCGGCTGCAACTACACCTCGCTGATTCGGGCTACCACCGACTACTAACGGTTTGCTGGGCGTAGCTAGGGTTGTCCCTCTGCTCTACCGATGCGTAAACGGCACCCATGTCTACGTGAACTATTTTTCTCGTCTGCATTGTTGTTGAAGTATTACCATTTCTACCAAGCGGCGAGAACGACTATTCTCTGGTAAATTTGTGATTCAATCTGGATATTTGAGAAATTTCTCATCATAATAGTACATTAGCACTAGCGCTTTTAGGCTTTCATAAGCTTTTTCATTGAGAAAGTTTTTGTAACAATGACGTTACACTTGATTGAATAGAATTTTGTCGTCACGTTGCCAACGCACGGTATTAGAGGGAGCAAGGGCATGACTATTGGTGTTTGGGTTCTCGGAGATCAACTTTGGGCTGGGCAGTCAGCGCTAGAGAGTTGCCTACAACAACACCAACAGACTCCTGTGATTTTTATCGAATCTCTTGCCCATGCGGGGCAACTTCCTTATCACTTGCAAAAACTGGTATTGGTCTGGTCAGCCATGCGTCACTTTGCTGCCGAATTGCGATCGCTTCGCTTCCCAGTAACATACGCTCAAAGCCAAGATTTCAATACACCTTTACTCCAATGGATTGAACAATACCAAATTACCGAACTGCGGGTGATGACTCCAACAGATCGCCCTTTTGCTACATTAATTCAAAAGTTAAACTTGACAATTCAAGTCACTTTTACACCAAATAACCGTTTTATCTGGAGTGATCAGGAGTTCATTGACTGGGCCAGTGGACGCAAACGCCTAATCATGGAGGACTTTTACCGCCAGGGACGAAAGCGGTTTAACATTCTCATGTCCGGCAACCAGCCTGTTGGTGGTCGATGGAACTTTGACAAACAAAATCGCAAACCACCAAAAGGCAAACTGACCTTACCCGAAGCTTTATGGTTTGAACCAGACTCAATTACACAAGATGTAATTGACTTCATTAAGCAATCTGAGGCATTCCAAGACAATCAAAGTTACTGGCAATTAGAACCCTTCTGCTGGGGTGTAACGCGACAGCAAGCACTACAAGTAATGAAGTTTTTTATCGAAACACGTTTGTCTTCATTCGGGCCATACCAGGACGCGATGGCGACTGGCGAACAGACAATGTGGCACGCGATGCTTTCTCCCTATCTCAATATTGGATTGCTTCATCCCTTGGAAGTTGTTCAGGCGGCACAACTTGCATATTTAGACAACAGCAGCGACTGGGAGCTAAACAGCATTGAAGGCTTTATCCGTCAGGTGCTTGGCTGGCGAGAGTATATGCACGGTGTTTATATTTACCTAGATGATGACTATTCAGAACGTAACTGGTTTAACCACACTCATCCACTACCTACTTTTTATTGGACTGGCGATACACAGATGAATTGTCTGCACCAAATTCTAACTCAGGTTAAACAAATAGGTTATGCTCATCATATTCAACGGTTGATGGTGTTGAACAACTTTGCTTTGATTGCAGGTATCTCCCCCCAAGAACTTGAAGACTGGTTTCATGCTGCTTTTATTGATGGCTACGATTGGGTAATGCAAACCAATGTCATTGGTATGGGGCAGTTTGCTGATGGTGGAATGATTGCATCTAAGCCTTATGCTGCTTCTGCTAACTACATCAACAACATGAGCGACTATTGTAAGAATTGTGCTTATAATCATCGCCAGCGCAGTACGGATGATGCTTGTCCTTTCAACTTTTTTTATTGGGACTTTCTGGCTCGTCATTATGACTTGCTCAAAAACCAGCCACGCATGACTCAAATCTTGCGTAACTTAGAGCGAATCTCTTTTGATGAGCTTCAAATAATCCGTTCTAAGGCTTCAGATTGGCACACCACACAATCAGAAACCGTTAACTAATAGTGTAAAATAACATTCGCAATTATTCCAGGCTGGCAATCGTAGGCTATCAAGGGGTGGTTGTGGCAAGGGCAAGGGAGGCGATCGCATATACGACGCACTCATCACCTTTCATCCCGCAACCACTCTAACCCAGTTCTCAACGCCGCCTCCGCCGTGTAATAAATCTTTTGTTCCCCGAATATCCCACCTGTGCGGCTGATGATACGGAATTCCCAGCATTGACTAGGAGTGTAAAAAACTATCAGGGTGCTGCCTTTAATACAGATGACTTCATCAACCTTAATTTTGGACATTGCCTGGTGTAAGGATGCGGCATGTGCAATTGTCTTCGATTTTGCAATTAAGTGACACAAATCTGCGATGCGTAACTCTTTCACCCAGCGCTGTCGTTGTGCTTTAGTATATCCATTAGCTTGAGCAATGTATGCCTCAAAGTCTGCAATTGCTCCTTTGGTATCACCTGTCAACGCTCTGGCTAACCCACTGCTGTCTTGGATGCCGCGATCATTTGGCAAAGTAGTCGTTCAGACATGGGCAACCGCGAGATAACGAAACATCTAAATCGTCAATTCGCCATACTCTAGCTGTATTGTCAGCAGATGCAGTGACAATGCGTTTTCCATCCCAACTAAAAGTCGCGCTTATAACAACATCGGTATGCCCTTTAAGCAAGGCAATTCCTTTTCCTGTTATCTCCCACACCCTCGCTGTATTGTCTAAACTTGCAGTGACAATGCGTTTTCCATCCCGACTAAAACTTGCGCTCCTAACAGCATTGGTATGCCCTTTAAGTAAAGCAATTTCTTTTCCTGTTATCTCCCACACCCGCGCTGTATTGTCAACAGATGCGGTGACAATGCGTTTTCCATCCAAACTAAAACTCGCGCTAGCAAGAGGTTGGGTATGCCCTTTAAGTAAAGCAATTTCTTTTCCTGTTATCTCCCGCACCCTCGCTGTATTGTCAACAGATGCGGTGACAATGCGTTTTCCATCTGGACTAAAATCGTCCAGGGCAGCACTTGAAAAGGGAAATAAAATAGGGGACTTTTAAAGTGTTGTCCCTTGGTTTATCTAGAAGTTTGGTATGTAATATTCTTCAGCTTAAGTTTTGTGATTTACGGAAAAAGAGCGAAAAACTTTTAAAGCTGCACTATGCAAGGATTAGACGCAATCAACCAAGCCCAATGCAACACCCTTATACCAATTTTTTATGAAGTTGCATAGAATGAGAAAGCTAAAACCTTTGCTTGGCAAACCTTTCACCCTTCTCCTGTTTCATGCAGCTTCACAATAATTTGGTATTAGCTGAATGCGTGTTAACCAATGGTTATCAAAATTTAGTCAAGAATAAACGCACCATTACCCCAAGGAGCAATCGTAGGCTGTGGAGGGCGGTTGTAACAAGGGCACAGAAGAGGCGGGGGCGGCGAGAAGCGTTCGCGAAGCGTCTCGAAGAGAAGCTTAGGCTTTTGGCGATCGCTTTATTAGGTGGGCGGATACGCGAACGCCTACGACAAGCGCACTTTCATAAAATACTCTACTGAATTATCCACTTGGGCAGAGTATATAAAAACCAATGCTTGGTTTACTAGCTTTAACTTATATAAAAGTAATTATTTATACGCCTATAAAAGGACTGCATTTATTTCGACCGACTTTCTATAATTAATTACGGTATTTTATTGAAATCGTCTTTTTTGGGAATTTTAGGAACTCTTGCTGTATCTGTTACTGTTATTTACTCTTTGATTATAAATTAAATGAAATTTTATTATTCTCTAGCTCCAGCATTAATAGGTGTATCAATTGCTTTTGTACAACCTCAAAATGCTTTTGCACTCTCCTCAGCCGAAATTGCTAAAGTTGCCAAAGCTATTACTGTAGAAATTGATAATTATGATAGTTCTGGTACTGAAGCCACTAAACGAGTCAATACCTTTTTGAGACTCTCAGCTAAAACTGGGGCAGATGTGGGCGTTAGTACACCTAAGATACCAACAGCCACAGTACCGAAAGCTGATGACTTCTATATTCAGGCTGGGGATAAGTACAAAAAAGGAGACTTGCAAGGGGCGATCGCCGATTTCAACCAAGCCATCAAGATTAATCCTAACTTTGCCAATACCTATTACAACCGGGGTATTGCCCGCTCTGAATTAAGAGACAAACAAAGGGCAATCACCGATTATAACTAAGCCATCAAGATTAATCCTAACGATGCCCTAGCCTACAGCAGACGGAAACCTTGGGAAACAATAATATCCTCTACGCTTGTTGCGTCTATTTATATAGCTCAACCCTTGATCTTCGGAAAAATATCACCAAATCGACAGAACCATCTGCTTTAGCTGGCAAGATATAATCGTAATGAAAGTTAACATTGTTAAATATATCTTCAATTATGTTTCCTAACCTTGTGGAAGATACCAAAGAATACTGGTGCAAGTTAAATGAGTTAGAAGTTGCTTACCAAAAAGGTGAAGTCTCTATTGAAGAGGTAGATGCGAGGGTTAAATTGCTGATGACTGAATTAGGTAAAAGTCGCCAGGCAGCATTAAACTACGTTTTGAATAGCTTTTACCATCTTTTGAATGAGCAAGGAGAAGCAATTGTTGGTATAGCAATTTTAGGAGTCATTAGCTACGCTTGGGTGGTTCTCAGCTAAGTAGGCGGCTAGAATAAAATGTAAGATAAAAGAGATTTGTTCTTTGTAGAGGGGCAATATTGCTAATGTCTGCACCCATAAAGATAAATTGGCAATGTTCTAGATCGGTTGCTATGTCCTTAAACTAGTAAACCAAACTCATAGCGGTTGATGAATAAACCTATAACTATGCCGTACATCTCCTCTGTTTTAGAAAAGCAAATTGTCTTCCGAGCTAGCTGTTTGATTCTTGTTCTTAATCTCAAGTGCTTCTGTTCAATTCGTTGAATCTTCTGTTTAACTATCTCATGACGCTGTGCTGGTAAATGTCGTTCATAGGCTCTCGACCCATCTAATCAATTAGAAAGTTCGAGATGTGAAATGAAATGCTCCCAAACTAGCGGACTGAATGGTGCTATCAAACTGCTATAACTTAATAAACCAAGCCCAATACAACCCCATCATTTGTATGCCTGTAAACCAATGGTTATTAAAACTTGGTTAAACATGAATGCACCATTACCCCAAGGTAGCGATCGCACGGCTATGGAAGGAGATTGTTAATCACCATTGGTGACGGGCGATAAGCTTTCGCCTAAGCATAAAGGGGATCGCTTACTCCTGCTTTGGACACATAAACAACGCAGAGTTAAACTTACTTCCTAAGACAGTTGAGCAAGCGTAATGTAGCTGCTGCGGCATAATTACGCCGTGTCCCAAGATTGGGAGAAAAGGCATTTCCAGTTTCGTTGACGGGAGTTGCAACACCGCAATAGACAGACATCTCTGTAATTGGTTTTTTCGCCCAATGGTTAGATATATCCTAGAACGGCAAAACTAACTGGAGAGGTGAGACTAAAGGCTTAATTACGTATGCGTCTTAGAAAATATCAAACGAGTTTACTATGCTTCCAACCTAACTCTAGCAAGTTTTACCGCTCTAGGATATATCACTGAACACTATTGCTTGCTGCTTGTTTATTAGGGCTGAAATTCCTCCACCCTCATCAGCATATTGGATGGCTTTACGCAATACTGCCATCAACTCAGCACGGGTTACTGTTTGGCTAGGACGAAAAGGGGTAAAAGTAGCGAAGACACTGTTGGCGAAATATTGCTTAACATTAAAAAGTGATAAAAACCAATCAATTTGGCAATTTGGAGAAATCGTGACTTCTTGCAGCAGTTTTGGCAGCAATCAGAAACTGTCAACCAGATGTTTTATTTCTTGAATAAATCGATTAAGTGCTTTGTGTGCTGCTTTGTAAGCTGAAGCTTGCCGTCCCAACTTCAATTCAAATAAAATGCGATCGCGTATCGCCTCAAAATCTACAACGTCATGCACAAAGTTAATGGCTGACCGTTCCTTAAGCTCTAAATTTTCTTTTTGAAGATTCTGTACTTGGGCAATGAGTCTCTCCATTTCCTGGTCGTACCGTGTAATACTCGGCAATGGTTCAAAAAAATCCTGTGAATTAGAAGTAGGCTAGACCGTGCCAATTTGGGAGTTTTGTACGCTAAGAAATCAGATTAATCGCCAAAAGCCTTGCCATTAAAGATTTTTAGCGTTCAACTATCTTGGAATTTTTTAACGTTCATTGGTCTTAAATACAAAAAAATTCATTCGGATGACACTTTCTGAAACTATTGATAGTTAAGAGTTTCAGGTTTTTGAGGTTTTCTTAGCGTACAAATTTTCCGTTTGGGCACAGTCTAGCCCATCACGCCGCGACGCTCACCACTCTTGCCCAAAGTATTGCCCCTCTGCTCCAACACCGATCGCAAGCAGAGGCTAAAAATGCTTTTAAAAACCTCAAAGTAAGAAACTTTAGAACTTAGATTTTTACTTGGGTTGCCACAGTGGAGTGATATCAAGGTTTACAGCAGCAGATACGGCATTTCTAACCTACATCAGTACGGTTTACACCCTTTAATTTTTGTAAATTTATTGTAACATTTATTTATATAAAGCAATATTTGCTTAACTTAGCAAACTCAAATAAAAGAGTAGGTAATAAAAGCGATGAATCAACCCATTGAATTATCTTTAGAACAAGAATTTAGCCTTAGAACTTTCGCAGACCAAGTGAAGCAGATGTCTCGTGAACAAGCTCAAGAATTTTTGCAGATGCTGTATAAGCAGATGATGATAAGGGAAAAGACTTACCAAGAACTGCTCAAATATCAATGGGAAGTTGGTTCAGGCTCAATCTTGGGTTAAAACAAACTTGCTCCCGTCAACTGTAGAAAGAGCCAACACTGGTAAGCCCAAGCTGTATTTTCAGCATTGCTCCCCTTGCAACCTTGAATAGCAGCACTTTCTAGCTGGGTGAGTGTTTGGGGAATATCAAAGGATACTATGTCAATTACTTGTGTGATCATCTCTTTTGTGCTAGCAAGTCACCAATGACCATGAAAATTGCAAATCCCTCAAAACGTGGGCGCTTAGAGGGATTTTGAGTATTGATATTTGGTATTGGGTTTTTTGACAGCTAGGTTAAATTATCTGCTTTCTTAACGGCTGACTTTAACTCTTCAAGGGAGCAACGCGATTTTGTGAGGTCGGCCAAAAAAGGTGCGATCGCTAAAACTTGCATTTCTGTATGAGGTAATTTTATTTGCAATTAGAATACGTAATTGCACGATAAATCATCTTGATGAGATAT
>JAHHHR010000057.1 GCA_019359245.1 Nostoc desertorum CM1-VF14
CTCGCAAGAATCTCTTTGACCTTCGCCGTACCGCCGTTGTTCATAATCTTCATGTCCTTGCTAAAAATTTTACTCATCCTACTGAGCAGTCTGCTACTTCATCCTGATTACTGAATCGGTGTTCTAGTTGCCGAGCCATTAACTGGGCAAATAGTCCTTCAGTAGCAGCTAGCTGGTCGAAAGTTCCTTGTTGTACAACCTGTCCTGCTTGAAGTACATAGATACGATGAGCGTTGCGGATGGTGCTAAGTCGATGAGCAATGACTATTCTAGTAACTTCTAACTTGTCTAAACTTTCACTAACAATTGCTTGGGTTCTGTTATCAAGGGCACTAGTAGCCTCATCAAATAGTAAAATGCGTGGTTTTAATACTAAAGCACGAGCAATCAATAATCGTTGTCGCTGTCCCCCAGAAATATTACCACCTCCTTCACTAACCACAGTGTGCATTTGCATTGGCATGGCAGTGATATCATCAGCTAGCCCAGACATCCGTGCTGCTTCCCAAGCTTCATCTAAAGTAATTTGAGCACCACCTGCAATATTCTCGAAAATGGAAGCTGAACTCAGTTGACCATTTTGCAAAACAACACCTAATTGTCGGCGTACTGCATCCACGTCTAACCCACCCAGGTCTTGACCATCATAGTAAATACTACCAGTCTGCGGAGTTTCAAACCCTAGTAGTAGTCGGAATAAAGTTGATTTACCACAGCCAGAGCCGCCCACAAAAGCAACAAACTCTCCCGGTTCGGCAGAAATAGTTACATCGTCCAGTATGAGAGGCCCATCGCTGCGATAACGAAAAATTACATGATTTACAGTAATTTTACCAACGAGTTTACCAGGGTCGGCTTTACTAATATCCACTTCTGGTATGGTCAACAAAATCGGCTGGGTACGTTGCCACTGCGGCGTAATTTGCAAAATCTCTGTAACTGTATTACTTAAATCTGTAGTTCCCCGCATAAAGCTTTGAAAAGCTGTGTTAAAAGCTAAGAAAGTACCAAGGGATAATTCTATACCTCCTGTCGCTTGTGGAGTTTGCAGCAGTCTGATGGTAAACCAGAAGAGTAATCCAGAAGCTATTAAGGGCATGATTGTGTTGAAAAATACAACAGCATCTTCCACTCGCTGGGTACTGAGTTCCAGCTTAATTTGCCGAGTGTAGTTTTTACTCCAAGAGGCAAAGGCTCGTTCTTCTGCTCCGGCAATATGCAGTTTAGAAATGCCATTGATAAGCTGCACAGTTTGACCAAAAATATTTCCCTGCACTTCCAGCAAAGGACGTACTTTGGATAGCATAAGCATACCAGAGACTGTGGTTATAGCGATCGCAACCACTGCAACTGCAACTGCAATCAAGGCTAATCTGACGTTGTAGTAGAATAACTGGGCTAAATAAAATAGTGCGAATAAGCTACTAATTAAATTAATCAAAGTTCTACCACCCAGTTGACGGCGGATTGTACTCACTGATGTGATCCGCGAGAGTAAATCTCCTGTGGCGTACTGTCGGAAAAAGGATACTGGCAAGTTGAGCAGCCGATCCCAAACACCAGCTTGAGTAGCAGCATCAGAAGCGGTTTCCATCCGCAACAGCGCAAAACCCTGAGTCAGTTGGAATAAGGCTGTGCCGAAAGCCGCAACCAGCAATCCCAAACCGATTTGCAGCAGTAAAGAGCGATCACTATCTGGAATTGCGTTATCGATAATAATTGCAGTGGCGTAGGGTGTAACCATCCCCAACAGGGTTACAGCAACACCAGTAAATAAAATTAGTAGTAAATCTTGCCCATGTCCTTTAAGCGTGAACCGGAGTATATCAATAGCTTGGAGTGCTTTATCAGGTAATGAGCGATAAAACATATAGGCAACAGGAGCCAGGCTTTGAGCTATCTGTTCATCCACTTTCAAACGGGTTTGCTCAATTGGATCAAAAATTTTATACTGGTTTGCAGATACTGGTAACAGTGCTACTGGCCGATTATCCTCATAAGTGTAAGCGATCAAGGGGCCTGAATCCTTTTGCCACCAAATATCTCGCAATAGCACTCGCCGCATTCGGATACGTGAAGCTCGGACAATGGCTTCTAATGGCTCCTTGACTCGCTTGAGGTTTTCTGAACGGGCTGGAGGGTGAATTTTCACACCCATAGCCCTACCTACCGCACCCGCAGCCACTAGTAGTGGAGTACCTTCTAAGAAAAAATCTCCATCTTGAGGACTCAAAGTTGATGCTAATTCTCCTAGAGCCTCGGCTGTAACTTGACGATTGAGGCGTTGGCGATCGCGCAATCGCATTAGTTCTGCTTGGGCTTCTTGCTCATCTAGGAGAGAAATACATTGTAGAATCTGAGTATGCAGCTGAGATAATCCAGCCAGCAAGATATCTGGATTTTGGATTGCGCTTGTAGTTTGGTTTGACAGTTGCACTCCCTCCATCGCTTCTAACCAAATTTGCTCTGTGAGCGGAATGGTTGCAGTAGCAGTGGTCAAAGTTAGCTCTTCAAATCCCAAAAAGCGCATCGTCCCTTGTTGAAGTTTGACCCAACAGATCGCACCTGTTTCTGGCTGGAAATTCTGACCAGCAATTAACGAAAATCGCGCCTTTTCCTTAGTTTTTACTTGAATTGCTGGCGTGGTAACGTGGGAGAATAAGCTAGTCAGATGCAACAACCAAGTTTCTATCCAAGCGATTGCTCTCGTATCTGCATTGGCAATTAACTCTCGGAAACATTCTTGATGTATATGTAGTAATTCAGCTTCCCCAATGGGTACTGCTAAAATCTGACGCTGCTGATTGTCAGCGAAAGTTCCAAAAAAAGCTTCCCCTTGACTCACACTAAATAAATAACGACGCGTCCCTTCGATAACACTATCTTTGACTGTGACAGCAAACAATGCCATAGAACCAGACTGAACGACCCAAACTCGTAATGGATCATCGAGTAGAATCGGTTCACTGCCATTAACTATATAAACTTGCCCCTGTATTAACATTTTATACTTGTTTACTGATAACTGTTTACTGATTACTGATTAAGCGAGAGTAGAAACCCTCAACCTGCCGTAATTCTTGGTGAGTGCCTCGTTGAACTATCTTTCCTCGTTCTAAGACAATGATTTGATCGCAGTCTCGGATGGTACTTAATCGGTGAGCGACAATTATGCAAGTACATCCCCGACGACGGAGATTTTGGTCAATAATTTTTTCAGCCTCGGCATCTAGGGCACTAGTGGCTTCATCCATAATCAGGATAGAAGGGTTATTTACTAAAGCGCGTGCAATCTCTAGGCGTTGTCGCTGACCACCACTTAAATTAGCAGCACCTTCTATGAGTTCGCTATCAAATCCACCAGACATAGATAAAATTACATCAGCGATCGCTGCATCTTCGCAAGCCCGTAAGAGGTTTTTATCTGTTACAGTTGTATCCCAAAGAGTCAAATTGTCTCTGATTGTGCCACCAAACAGGAGAATATCCTGCTCTACCATCCCCACAGAGTTAGTTAATAGTTGCACAGGAATTTGTTCTCTCGGTTTCCCATCAAAGTAAATTTCACCAGCCCAAGGTTGATAAAGCCCACTAACTACTTTGGCAATGGTAGATTTGCCAGAACCGCTTCCACCAACAAAAGCTACTCGCTGTCCTGGTTTAATTGAGAGATTAAAATTTTCAATTAATGGTGGTTCTAGACGGCTATAGCCAAATGTGACGTTTCGCAACTCCACATACCCCTGTAATTTAGGAGCAAGATAAGAAGATAACGAGGATGAGGAAGACAAGGAAGAATTTACACCCCCTGCTCCCCTGCTCCCCTGCTCCCCTACTTCCCCTATACCCCCTGCTCCCCTGCTCACTCCCTCTCCAATAGGATTATCCAATACATCATCGAGGCGAACCAAATTCCCTTCTAATTCCTGAAGGGTAGTTCCAAAGTTGACGAGATTATTTACAGGCTGTTGAAAATTGAGCATCAAGCCTTGAAAGGCGATGAGCATCCCGATGCTGAGATGACCATCCATGACTCGTAAACCGCCAACAACCAACAAAAACATGGCAGAGAGCGCAGATAGGAGCATGGGTAAGACTGAAAATGTCTGATTTGATACCCCTAATTCTTGCTGAGAATTGATAGCTTTGGTGTAATAACCTGACCACCGTGAAAAGAAATCTGATTCTAACCCTGATGCTTTGAGTGTTTCTATACTCTGGAGAGCGGCAATTGATACACCAGCAACTTTACCATATTCTTGGATCAATCGTTGATTCGCATCTATGCGTTGTCGAGAAATTGTCTGTAATGTGAGGACGTTGACACCAGCAAAGCTGACTACAATCAAAGTCAGTACCCAGTCATATTGCACCATGACTAGAGCATAAAAAAGTACCATGACTGTATCAATAATTGTCGTTGCCAACTTTCCTGATAAAACATCGGCGACTTCATCGTTAAGAGTGGTGCGGTTACTGATTTCTCCAGCGAATCGTTGAGCGTAAAAGCCCACAGGTAAACGCAGAATGTGCCAGAGAAAGCGGCTAGACATACCTACAGACAGTTTAATTTTGAGTCGGCGTAGGTAGCGTAAGCGTAGTAAAGTTAGCGACCCTTGAAGTATAGCAGCGATCGCCATTGCCAAAAGTAAAGGACGCAACCATAAATGTCGCCCCTGCACTAGAATATCATCGACAAATACCTGACTAAACACGGGTACTACCAACCCAACCATAGTCAAGAAAAATCCGGCTATGATGCAATAAGCTAAAGCACCCTCAGCACCACGTAATCGTGAACCCAGGGATAAAATCATGCTGGGTTTGCGACCACCTTTTTTGAACTCTGTGCTTGGTTGGAATACCAGCACTACTCCGGTATAGCCTTCGTCAAACTCTTGTAAAGATACATGACGTGGCCCTGTACCGGGGTCATTGAGATAAACTCGCTGTTTGCGAAAACCCTCCACGACGAGGAAATGGTTGAAGTTCCAGAAGACAATATAAGGAGGGCGTAGTTCTTGAAGTTGCTTGAGTTCCTTTTTAAAGCCTTTAGCTTCGAGTCCATAGTTTTTGGCAGCTTTGAGGACATTAGATGCCTTAGAGCCATCGCGGGAAACTCCGCAATCTCTTCGCAGTTGTGGTAGTGGTACAATTCGACCGTAGTAACCGAGAATAATTCCCAAAGCAGCAGCACCACACTCTACTGCTTCCATCTGTAAGAGAGTAGGCGTTTTTACCCGAATGCTTCTGCGTGGCAATAGTTTTTGTAAGTACTGCCAAGGATTAATCGGTGTGGCTAAGGTAGAGTTAATAGATACCACTGACAGACCTCAAAATTGGTAAAACGAAGGTGATAGGAGCGCGTTCTTCCACCTTGACTCGTACAACAGTGGTAGTTCCAGAAGAGATTTTCATGTGTGGCCCGGTGGAAGAAGACCACTTATAGCCGCTAGGTGTGTTGCTATCTAAATAGAGGTCAGAGAATACTTGTATCAAACCCTCTTGTTTTTCAGATATTAAAGCTTCTACTACTTCTGAATTGCCTACCTCGGAGGCAGCTGCCTCTTTTGTAATTGGAAAGCGCGAGATGTTGGTCACATTACCCACAATGCCGCCAAAGCGTTCTCGTTTGACGGTTTGGGGAGTAATTTGTATCGTCATCCCAGGTTGAATTTTTTTGCCCTCTGCCACTGGAAAATAGGTAACACCAACTAACTTACTTCGAGGATTTTCTGCTTCTATAGTTGCCAAGCGAGTACCAGCATTAATAACCTGTCCTGGTGTGAGGGTAATTTCTAAAATGCGTCCGCTATATTGGCTAATAATTTGGCTATTATCGCCTAATTGTAGTTCAAGTTTGGCAATTTCTCGTTTGACTTCTTGAATCTCTTTTTTTCGGTTAGTAGCATCTACTAAGTCTTGTTGAGCCGCAGCAGCTTGTTTACTATCTAGTTCTTTAAGTTGAGCTTGCAGGTCAGAAATGGTACTGAGATTTTGCCGATAATCTTTTTCTGTTTCGGTTTCCTTTAAATCTAATTCTTTGAGTTGATTTTGGATGTCTGCAATTTTTTCCAAGTTCTCCAGGTATTCTTGCTCTGCTTTGAGAGCTTCATCACCGGAAATTGCTCCTTCTTTTTTGAATAGTTGCTTGCGAATTTCCATTCTCTGCAAGAAAACGGGAGCCAGGGCTTGGGCTTGCCGTAGACGTTCTTGCAAGCCTTGGCGTTGCTGGCCAATAGAGGTATTGCCTTTGGTTTTCAACAGAGGCGTTATAGCTTGCAGTTCCAGTATACGTTGTTGAAGATAATAGCGTTGTTGTTGTTGCGATCGCTGCTCTTGTTGAAATCTTTGCCCTTGCAATGAGCCAACAGCTTTATCTTGTGATTCTAGTTCCGTTAATTTAACTCGCTGCTGTTGCAATTGCTTGCGGAGTTCAGCTTGGTCAATGGTTGCGAGTACTTGCCCTTTTTTAATGACATCTCCTACTTTGATATTCAGAGCCACTAACTGTCCCGCGCTTTTTGATTGCAATGGTACAACATTGCTGGGGTAAATCAATACACCTCTACCCTCAACGGTGATAGGGATGCGTCCATAAATGCTCCAGATAACAGCTACCCCCACAATCGAACCTAAAGCAACAAGAGGTAGCCAGCTTTTAGGGTTGACCACTTGCATCAGTTGGTCTAACCTTTCAGGAGAAGATAGACGCTCTAGGGATTCTTTACGGAATAGGCTTTGCTTTTGGTCTAACATTTTTCGTTAAGTTGACAATACCTTCCCAGGCTTAGGATTGTTGAATGTGTCTGGCTGCTGTATCATTTCAGTGTTGACACTATTGCAAAGTAAATAATAAAACTTTCGTGGCAAGTACTCCCAAGTAGCCGCTTTATTGGCAACTTCCTGCTTCAGCAACCTAGAATCTGGCAAATCAAGCTCATCGCATAAGGCGACTAAATCAATAACGGTTGCGTACCAAAGCAATGGTGTATCAGAACGTCCCTCACCAAGGAAGTAGGATGCTAGTTCAAGAAAAGCGGCAACATCGTTATTTACGAATGCCTGCTTTACAAGCAACCATGCGTGAGCACGCGAGTGGTAGTGGGAGCTACTATTAGCTTGTAACTGCAAGTGAGAGCAGGCAACTACAAACAAATCACAAGCAAGCTGACGGTTTCTCCCTGCTAAGATAATAGCGATCTCATTAGTTACTTGAGCAAACATTGCAGCAACAAGCTCTGGAGATTGACGTTTAACACGCTCGTAACCCCAAGAACCTGGTATTGGCAAAAGCTCCAATTCTCCATCAAGATAGTTGAGAATTTGACAAGCAAGCTCAATAGCACGCTCCAGATGCATACACCGTGCATCGATGCGTACAAGATTATGAACAAGTTGAATGCGATGAAGAACAAGGGGTTCGTACCCATGTTCTTCCTCCAAAGCGATATCAATCGCTAATGCCTCAAAAGTTCGGCTACGAGCTTGTTCAAAATCGCCACGACGATAATCAAGATAAGCTTCTGCTTGGCACAGATAAGATTTGTAAAGCAAGCTACCCTCAGCCGAAAACTCATACCGTTGAAGAGGCATACGCGCCACTGCAAAGAATCGTTCAGCCGCGCTGAAGTTCTCTTGACGGGTAGCAATTAAACCTCTAGTACGGGCATTTTCAAACCTACGTATGAGTAGCTGGTCTATCAGTGGTAAACGCGTTTCAGGAAGTGTTTGCAGTTCCTTCACGAGTGAGCCACTAGGGTTATTTGTGATTTGGTCTGTACTTGCACAGGCTCGTCGGAAACTTTTTAATGTAGTTTGCAGCAGTTCCTTGCACAACTTAGTCATGAGCTGGAGTGTCCTAATACACACTGTCCTATCTTGAGAATATTTGCTATAAAAATTCTTGAAGGTGTCACTTGAAGGAGTTAGCTGTCTGTAATTCTTTTCTGCTTAAAGAACTAGCATCAACCCAATTATGTAAAATTGCCAAATATACCTTGGCTTCTATAGAAATGTCAGGTTGGTAGACAATTTTTATATGGCTAATGTTTCTAGTAAAAGTGCTGAATGCCCTAGTACCTAAAAAAGTGTTTCCCCAAGCTAGATTTTGAGGCCAAATTTCTGGTTGAGAAGCTTTTTGACAAAAACCAGACCAAGCGAGGATGGCATTTCGTTTGGCTGGAGTACATAATCCTATGTCAACTAAATAATCTAAAAATAGTTGCCATCGAGGTTCGTACTTAGGGGATTTGCACTCAAGATGGCATTCTAAGCCGATTGTAGGTAGAACGGTTTCTCCCACATCACAGTTTAAGCCGATGGAATCTACACAGTTTTCTAGATTAGAGATAAGAGTTTGCAGTGTATTTATTGAATGTGTCCAGCCAATTTTCACCAAGTAATCTGGCAACTGCTTTGGGGCTATATTATCTATTACTAGTCTGACTGACTGATCGGAGCGAGACAGCATTGCCCCAATATATCTGATACATGCTTTAGAGGGTAAGGAGTCGATACTAAGCCGCAGGTTTGACTCGAAACGCGAGGAAATCGGATGGTTAAGTAGCCTGGAAACCATTTCTATCAGTTCATCAGTCTGATTAACAGTTTGATTTAGAGTAAAGAAAATACAGGGAACTGGCACGTGCAAGGGTGGCCCATCTACATCAAATTCCAGCCAGATACTTTTGATTCTTTGATGCAGGAAAGATTGTGAATCAGTCCACTCTCGATAGATTTGCTGGAAGGCTTGCCACGTGGGATGAATCAAAAATGATTTTGGTAGAGTTAGAGTAGTGGGTAACAAATTGACTTCAAAATCCACTCTAGATTGCTCAGTCCCTAGTCGGCACTCAAGTGTGCTAAGAGACAAGGGGGGTAAGATTTTAGCTAAAGAGCGAATGTGTGATAATGCTTCGGGAGAAACTAACTCAGAACGAAGGTGAGGAATAACAACTTTAAGGTAATCGTCTAATGTACAGTTCATTAATTATCCTCCTTTGGTTAGAAGAGCCACTCAAATTTTTTAGTGCAATTTCAACAGCTTTTAAACAACTTTGTCGGTAAGTTTCCAGTGCATACTGAAGTAAGCTGGCAATAAGAGTTAGGATTGGCAAAAAGGGCGTACTGAACCCTGCCTTAGTATAGAAATCACCTTTGTGGAGATTATTGAAAGCCTCATTAGCAGAAAGCTTTTAGTCAACCAATACTTATCCCTAGCCAATTGGCAACGAGCTTTTTTGTTTTACGGCAGACCAACAAGGGGACAGCCTAGTGTATCAAAGTCAAGGGTTTCAATTCCACGCACCCAAGGAGCAAGACGGCCAGGGATTAACTTAAGTGTGCCATCTGGCTGTAAAGTAGCAATCTTATTTCGCTCATCGTAGAGAGCTACCGTACACTTGCCGACATCACCATTAGAGCGAATTAATAGGGAGTTGGGCCGTGATGCGTAACAGACGTAATCATTTGGCTCACAAAGATTTTGTGGTGATTCAAGATGTTCGCCAAACAACTTAGTTTGTAGAGATTTGACAGCTTCCTCTTTCTCTACCCCTGAAAATATCTTGATTGATGCGTCATTAGGACTGCCAAGATGTGAAATTGGTCTGAAGACAATAGAAAACCTCGAATCAGGAAGAAATTCTCTTCTGATATCCTCAATTAGTGGGTTGAGGAGTTTAAAGGTATCAACGGTAAAGTGAATACGTAGCAAAATAGAAACTGGTAATGAGCTATGGCGAATTGCTAGTAAATTAGTCCAAATGCGGTCATAAGTGCTGCGACCATCTGCACGAATTCTACTTTTGTCATGTACCTCACGAGGCCCATCTAAAGAAATTTGATACTCTCGTACTCCAGCATTTGCTAAAGCGCTAACTGTTTTGTAATCTAACAAGTATGCATTTGTCGTCATACTACCCCGATAATTTAACTGAGGATACCTGTAAACTAACGCTTTTGCATACTCAGAAATTTCCAAAACAACATCTTTGGCAACAAGAGGTTCACCACCAAACCAGTCAATATTTAGATACTTTAAATCAGCAGAGCGCCTTTCGAGTAAGGCTTTGATTCCAATAATTGTCTCCTTATTCATCCGTCCTGCTGCAAATTCCTCATAACAGTAAGTGCAACGAAAGTTACATTTTTCTGTAGGTAGGATGATGAGATGAAAAAACTGGTTCGATATGCCTATTTTGTTTAAATTGATATTTTCTAAATTTGCAGAGGAAAATTTGCCAATTTCGTTAATACTTAAACCTTCATTAATAGAAGCTGTAAATTCGGTTTTAGTGGTCTTTGAATTCATGATTTTCTCCTTACAATACTTTGTTTGGCTAATTTTTGTCTAAAAATATACTTATAAATTTTTATTTATAATTGCTATAAAGCATAAATTTTTAAACATAGTTAATTTAACAAAAAATTTCTAATCTCACTGGTATTTCGTACTTTTGATGCAATGTTTGATTATCCAGATTTAAATAGCTTAATCATATTTTAAATAAATTCTTAGAAAAAAATTAATGATTACAAAACCATAGATAAGCTTTCTGGCAATCAATAGGTTAACTGTGTGAATAATGTGATTATTAATAATACAGTTATGGCTCTTAATCTAAAATTTTTTATTAAATAAGAAGTTAATAAAGTAGTTGGACAAAATAGATTACACGATATCATTACGAATGGAGCGAAGCGGAATGAAGCCATTCGCTTGCGGCTGGGATTGCTTCGCTTGCAATGACTGTAAATATTTTGTCCATCTACTTGCAATGCCTTGGCAACCTCTATAAGCCTTAACTTTTGCTACTTGTTAACCTACGGATTAATAAGCATTTTGAAGGCTTGTTAAAGGCTTTTTGCCTAATCTGAGTTAAACCAATATTTGTTCTTGTTGACCCTCTTATTAAGAAGGTTAAAATGTTAGCTCAGATTACGCCTAACACTTCCAAACGTTCTCAATTATTGCTCCACCAGCAACTGATTCTAGTTCTGCGTCAGACAATTCTGCTGTTTCGCTTGGCTGAACGGGTAGCACTAAGTACAAAGTATTGGGGCTTTCTTCAACAACTCTGACTTCAATACTCTCAGGTAGAGTAATGCCTTCTTTTTCAAAGGCAGAGCGAGGGTTGTTAATTAATTCTTTCTTGAATGATTCATCTTGCCAAGCACGGGCTATAAGTGTTTCTTCGATTTCTTTTCTGGTCATTGCTGTACTCATTTTTTGTTCCTCCGTTAGTTGTTTTTCAATCAACTTTTTAAATAATAAGAGCTAAATAATTGATTATCAATGCACAATTTTTAGGTGATAAATATATTTTTTGAGTTTGATTGTTACTTATTTTATGATTGATTTTATATATTTAAATGTAAAACTGAACATCGTGTACCACAATGTTCAGATAAAAAATATTGCTATTAAAAAAGTTACATCTTTAAAATATATAGCTTTGGATATCTTAAATGTTCTAATATCCAACTAAAACTTTTTACTGCAAGCGCAATGTTGACTAGAGTTCTGGTGATTAGTTATTCATAGCTGAATCTTGTCATTCAATAGCAGACCTTTGCTATAAACTTGATTACCATAACCAAGACATCTGTGTAGTCCTTGCAATATATGAGAAAGTAAAGTCGCGATCGCCCTACAAAAATGAGATAATTCCAAAGCTAAATTTTCTTATAATTCATCACAAGAAAATATAACTGTAGAATAAGGAAATAAGGGCATAGACGCTTACTATGCCCTGTTAAAAAGATTACACAAAAACCAGACTGATGAAAGAGCGTTACAAAAGTCTTATACCAATTCTCTATGAAGATGCACAGAATAAAACGCTTGAAACTCCATGCCCGACAAGGGAATTATTCTATGCAGCCTTACATAGATTTGGTATTACACCCCACACTCTGTATCCTAGCTAAATGCAAATAGATGTGAGTTCATAACTTACTCTGAAAAGTCTAAGGAGTTTATTACCCTATTAAAGCACGCAAAACATCTCTTGCGGTTTCCTTAACTTCACCCCAAATTTCCCTTATGCCACCCCCTGTAACTACTTCTAACTCTTCTTCATTTAGTTCATCAGATTCAGTTCCTTCGACGAAAACTTTCATATCGTTAGCAGTAAAACTGTAACCAGATTCTTGAGCTAACTTTACTAAATCGTCTTTATTAGATACTGCTTGAACTTTCTGTTTTAATTCTGAATCCTTTTCAACTTGATTAAAAAAATCTAAGACGTTTTTATTTGACATGGTTGACTCCTGATTTGTCTTGTTATTGACTACTAATAAATTAGGATAAATTACCTCAAGCCTCAATGCATAATTTTTAGGTAAGATTAGACTTTTTAGTTTTGCTTCTTGTTACTATGAATCATTTGCTGATAACTTGATAACTTCTAAATCCAAGAATTTAACTGACGCTTAAACGTCCCATCATCCAATCAAACCTTTTACCCGCAAGTGCAACATTATCTAAAACTCTATAATTCAGTTCATCCTCATATTGCACGTTTTCAACTAACGCTAAACCTTGGCTATAAACCCGCCTTCCATAACCAAGCTTAGTCAGTAATCCTTGTATTCTATGAGAAAGTAAAGTAGCGATCGCCTGATAAAAACGCGATGCGAATCCGACATCTTGCTGTAATTTTGCTGCTAATTGCTGTCGAGAAATCCCTAGAACAATCGAGTCCTCTATAGTCTTAAAAGTTGCGGATGGTAAACGACCATCAATGAAGGGCGTTTCTCCGATGATTTCGCCTTTTGATAATCTTGCTATTTCTCGACCGGAAATTTCACTTTCTTCAATCGCAGCAAAAGCACGAGTCAAGGGATTGCGGTCATCTTCAGCAATAGACATAGACATACTTCCATTGAGAAGAATATATAACGCATCTACTGGGCCTCTTTCATGGATAACTACAGTATTAGCCAGAATTTTTTGCGGTTTTCCATAAGCCATCAACCAATCGATGTCGCTATCATGCAATTCTCCTAAGACAAACAGCACATCTTTTAGCGGTTGACCTTGCGCTAAGTTTTTACGACCAAGCTGATTAATAATACTGTCTAGCCTATCTGCTAGCATAATAGCTATCGCTCGATAAAAGCGTGAAGCAAAACCCACATCCTGCTGCAATTTTGTTGTCAATTCCTGTTGAGGAATTGATATCACTAACGACTTATCTACAGCCTTAACTTTAGTTCCTATTAAATAATTACTTACGCAGAGAATTTCACCCACAACTTCCCCACTAGATAACCTCATAATCTCTTGATTTGTGTCTTCAAAACCTTCAATAGCTGCAAAAGCACGAGCTAGAGGATTATTATCAGGTTGAGAGATAGTAACTGTTAAAATACCTTCCAGCAGAATATGTAAAGAATCTGTAGCTTTTCCGGCTTCAACAAGAACAGTGCCAGGGGCTATTTCTCTTTGATAACCTTTAGCAGTTATCCAATTAATATCACTGTTAGCCAATTCTTTCAGTAGAACTTCTCTCATAAGTGGATTACCTGATGTTTTGTTAAGGGTAAGCAAGAAAGATGCACAGGTGCAGTACTGTATCACCATTGGTCAATACTCTCTCCGTCAAAGGCTACTACACCGACCTATGTGGAGAGGGTTGAGGATTGGTAATTTAAAGCTTGTTGGATACGCGAGGCGGCATCTGGGGCAGCTAATTCCTCCAAGGTGAGATAAGACAGGGCAACTAATATCTGAGCTTGGTTATTGATAAACGCTTCAGTTGCATATTCATTATGAAAACGCTGCAAATTTTCAGCAGATGCCTTCACCAATGCCTGTAAAATCTGGAATGCTTCATCGGAAAGTGGAGGTTGACCCCGGTAGTTTTGCAGTCTCCCTCCTTCTCGGTAATTGGGAAATGACTCCAACCCCAGAAAGTGCAAAAACCAATTGGCTCGATAGTATCCTATAGCGGCTACAATACCTCTATAGTCGGCAATTAGCTCGTCGAGTATATTGTTTCGCATTGAGCCAAACAAGCGACGTGTGAAGTAGTGAGTACATTCATGTTCCAGCCGAATTGTTAGAGACAGCCTCTGCCATTGGGCTTCTTCAAGACCTAAATTACTCGCGCTAACATTGCTATAAAACCCGTCACTCAAAATAATGAAGGTATCTTGATAAAGCTGTTTTTGCGGTATTAACCGTTGAAATTCTTTATTCCAAATAGTTTCAGAGCAGTTATCAGGATTTTGAGTTTCCCATTGTCGGCGATACTGACGAATTCTGTCCCAGTTGTTAAATCCGCTAACTATACAGGCTCCCATAGATTCCGGAATTGGCTGGGGTTCGTTTCTTTTTGTTAAGGCTTGCACTAGAGAGACAAAATCTTCTCTGTTTTTAACCAACAACACTGGGATGGTTCCAGCTAAACTTTGATGTAGGATTAATTGGAGTTGCTGAGGTTGTTGTAAGACTAAACCAGTCGCCTCTGCCATCCCATCTACTGCAATACCCTTACGAGTAGCATCTCGATAAAGCTCAGTCTGGCTTATGCCCTCTTGAATAGGAAATCTCAACTGTACTAGTCGCTGCTTGAGTATTTCAAACGCTCCTTCCAATTTTGCTGCAACAGCATATTCTTCCCAAGCCGCTACATGGGGTTCAGGCTCTAAGGGAAACTGAACCCTATCAGTTAGTTTATTACGCTCAAAAACATTTTGGTTGTATGCCAATAGTTCTTCTACTTGGGCAGCAGTTGCTCCAAAGTAAGTTAGAACATCAGTACGAAATGATTGTTGGTCAATCATACATAAACCTCATTTTGGCAGAGGGAACTAGAGGAGCAGAGGAAAAATAACTTCTGACTCTTGTCTTCTGTTAATTAACGACTCACAACTAAACCTGTAATTTGCTCTGCAATTTTTTTAATTGCTTGGCTGATGGGATGTCCAGAGTAGCGCAGACTGAAAATACCTTTACTCGCTAACTGCACCATATCTTCTGAAAGAGGCAAAATGCCGGCTACAGGAACGTTGTAAATTTTCTCTACTTGTTCTTGTAAGTCTGCAAAATCCAGATTTGGTAGTGCTTTATTGATGACCATCAGCATTTTTGGCACTTTCAGCTTGCGAGCTACATCCACTGTCACAGCAGTACCTTGGAAGTCTTGATTATCTGGACGCAGGATAATTATGAGAATATTAGAAATACCGATGGAAAGTAAGGTTTCTTCATTCAATCCAGGGTGAGTATCAATTAATAAATAGTCTAATTTTAAAGTCCGAATGAGTTCCTGAAAACCATCGTTGAGTCGGACTACATCATACCCTTCCCGTAAAACCCTGGCGATTTCACCCGCTTTAATACTAGAAGGAATTAAATAGAGACTTCCCTTAACTGTAGTTGGATGCAATGGCTCTGATTGTAGAGTAGGAGTAACATCATAGGCAGCGTCTTGAATATTACAACGTCTCCATAAGTAGTCGTTGAGAGTATAGCCCATTTTGTTTTCATCAAGACCAAAAATTACATGAATTCCTGGTGATTGAATGTCAGTATCAATAATACCTACACGTTGCCCTTGCAGTGCCATTGTAGATGCTATGTTGGCAATCAAGTTTGATTTACCAGTGCCGCCACGGAATGAATGTACTGAAATAATTTGTGCCATATATTACCTCTTAATCATTGGTTATTGGTCAATAGTCTTTACCCTAAACCTCTATTTTCAAGACAGCGATCGCTCATTAAAGGTAAACTTTAACCAGCAGCGATCGCCCATTAGAGGTAGCAAAATTCGTCCATTAGAAAGCTTCAAGTCATACTGCATATTCTTTTTTCCACTCTGCACCTCCATCACTGCTGGCAGACGTTGAGAATCAACGAAGGATTTACTTGTGTGCGTCCAAACTTTTAATTCTTTTTCTCGCATTGTTGGTAGGTGGAATGTGGCATAGCGTAAGGATGAGAGTGATGGTATCTCGACAGTTGCTGTTTGAAGATGTTGTTCACCCTCGGCATACCCCAGCAGTATTTCTGCTATTTTCGGTTGCCCTCCAGCCGTCACAGTGAACAAAGAATGTCCTTTTTGCTGCTGGTCTTCTCGTAGTTCTACTACTACACGGGAGGCAAATGCGCCATAGTGCTTCATGACTAGAGTTGCTCCTAAAGACAATGTAGCAATAGACAATGCAGAGATTCGCGCCACATAATTTTCCCAGATGAAAAGACCGTGAACAAGCAGAATGGTTAAAAATAGGCTGTAAATACTGACGCTAAATAATGGATGATTGAGAATCTTAAAAACCACTCCGGGTATTAGTTCTCCTTTACGCCGACTAGAAACTAACAGTAAAACCGGGAAAATACCACCTACAAGAGAGTTACCAAGTACACCAGCAAAAGCAAGTATACTTGTAAAGGATTGCGTACCAGCTATAAACAGCCACTCTGTTAGTAAAAAGACTAATAGTAATGGGCTAACCGATAGAAACCAGCGACGATGGTTTAGTATATTTCCCCAAAATCTTGTTTGATTATGCCGTTTATCGCTAATATTGCTAACATCAGCTTTTAAATCTCCTTCATAGGTTAATATCATAGGTGAAGTAACCTGTATACAGGCGTTATCTTGATCAACCGAACGTATTTCCAGCGTCAGACGAGTATCCCATTTGCCTAAATCTGGTAACTGATGTAGTAGCTCTTTAATATCCCAATGTTCGGTGAAAGCAATATCTATATGATGGAGGTTGCCATTCAACTGGATATCTAAATGAAACTTCGCCTGAGTGTTTTCCCATCCCTGGTAGGTTAAACCAATATGAGGAACACGATTCAGGTTTCCATAGGGATGTAATATCAACATTCCCTGCTGACGAGGCAGTTTTAAAACAGGTCGCGGTCGAGCAGGAAACCACTCTTTAACTAAGTTGACTAAGAGGCTAGAACTACGTAGCCAAGCCATTCCTAACAACAGAGTTACTAAAACTGCCCCCAAAACTGTGACGATGGAACCTACTTCTAATGCTAGGGCTTCTAACGCAGTGCCTGATTGTCCTACTAGCAACTGAGGCGAAGTTGCGCCATTGATTGCTAACACCCAAATACAAAATAGGACAGTTAAAAAAGCTGTTCCCGCTACGCTACCCCAAATCAAAGATGTGGCACTAGAGTCACGAGGTAGCACAATTTTACCACATTCTCCTACATATACATGACCAAAATAGAGCATGAGGCTCACACCGAAAATCCGTTGCAGCATCTGTGGATGAAAAGAATGACCTTCAAGAAAAGACAAGTTTATATATAGTAAATTTTCTAGTTGGACGTGACCTAATGCCAGCAGTGAAAGAACCAAGAGCAAACTTACGTTAACTGCTGCCAGCAATACCATTAAGGCAACGGTAAAATTTAGAGATTTAGACGATCGCAAGTATAATCCCGCACCAAACAATAATACTGCCCAAAGTGCGGCTGGTATGGGTGTGAAGCTTGCCATAGTTACTGATAAACCAATATAGCAAGCCAATGCAATCAGAAAAACCCGTACACCAACTGCCAGAGATAATATAAACGAGCCGACATTTCCTAAATAATTAGATACTAATTGTTTGATAAAAGAATTGCCATAACGAAAATCGCTACTGCGGCCAACAGCTTCTGCCATACAAGCCATCGTCAAGATGTTGATAGTGCCAATGAGTAATAAGAAGACAATAGTAATTAATGGGCCAACATCAGCAACAGCAATCGGTAAAGCTAAGAAAGCTTGCGGAAGACCTAAAGCAACAGTTAGTATGGAAGCTAGCCAAAAAGGAGGCAGGGATTCGACACGTAAAGCGCTCGCTGCTGTTATCCAACGCCATTCTTCTATCAAGGGCAATTTAGTTGTAAAAATAGTCAATATCTGCTTTCTATACAAGCGCAAGTAAGCTATTTGTACCGCTTTCTCATCCAATCCCAAAACAGCCCGAATCTGAGGCACTGTTTGATAGGTGAAAGTATATTTCAGGCTAAGAGCATGAGCAATAGCAGCTTTTAATCTGGGGTTGTCTGGCACAAGGGATGCCCATCCAGGCGCATAGCGTTCTAAATGTTGGATTGTTGGGTGGAGTGGTGGAGCATTCCCTAAAGCAAAGGCTTCTAAAAAAGCTAGGTCGCGTTCTGTTGCAGCTTGTTCTGTTAAGGCAAACTCGACTTGCGATCGCGCTACTATCTGCGCCGTCCGACTCTCGATTAAAAACAAGATTGTATTTGCTCGTTTTGCGGGTAAACCACCTAATATTTCCTCTCGTGATATCAGTTCGTCTTCCGATGACATATTTATGCCTCACTATTTAGCACTCGCTCTTTCATAGATTGCACTTTAGTCTGCAATCTTTGATAAAATTCTGTCTCTGTTTCGCTGATAGTTACCTCATGTTCTCTAAGCTTTTGAATTTTTTTTTGTAACTGTTGAAAATGCTCGTTTTCGGTAATTTCTGCAACTTGGTTGGCTCTTTTAGTTTCGTCAATCTCAATCCGAAGTTCTTGAACTTGCATTTTTAGTTTCTGATCTCGCATTTTTACTTGCTCTGTCATCTGCAAGAAAACACGCACTAATTGACCAATGTCATCTTGGCTATGAGCTACTTTCCTTAAGTTCTGATGTAGTTCCAGTCCATGAGAATCAAAAAAATTATCATTTTCCAATGCTTGCGCTGCGCCTGTCAGCGCGTGAATCGGTCGAGAAATTTTTCGCGCTAAAAACAGCGCAATGACGGCTGTGATTGCTCCTACAACTAGTACACTGCTACCGTGCAACCAAATCAAATGCTGCAAGGGAACAGTAAACTGTGCTTTAGGCTGACTAATTCCTAATACCCACCAAGGTTGTTTACCTAAAGGCGCATAGCCAACTGTTCTTGGCATTTCCTGACGCGGAAAGCGATAGGTAGTGTGACCTGGATTCTTCGCTTTTACCATTACCTTTAACTCTGGAATGTCTAAGCTCTGAATCTGCTCTAGACCATAACGTCTGTCAGCTACAACCTGCTTTAAAATATCGGGTGGCAGGGACATAAGGCTATGGTAAAGAAGAGATTGATCGGGATGACTGATGATAACGCCTTGCTGGTCAATTAAAAACGCATAACCTTGGGAGGCTCCTTTTACGGGAGTATTCACCATTTCCCGAATATCTTTTCCCCGAATCTTAAGTACCATCACTCCCACAATAGAGCCACTGAGCGATCGCACTGGGTGGGAGAGAAACATACCTGGTCGTTTAGTGGTTTCACCCACCAGAATACTAGATACATATGGCTCACCTCTAATACTGGAATGAAAGTATTCGCGGAAAGCGTAGTTTTGCCCAATGAACTGGCGATCGGTCGCAGCAACACATAAACCCTGACTATTCAACATAAAAACAGCATCGAAGTCTGGGTTAGAGCGAAAAACGTTAAAGAGCGTTTGTTGTAAATTAGGACGAAAAGCTTCTTGCTCTCTAGACGTGGTAGCAGCTAAGAAATTTACGATATTGCGATCGCTACTGAGTTGAATAAGAACGCGCTGGATATCAATAATTAACTGGTCGAGACGACTAGCAATACTAGTGGCTGATAGTTCTAACTTGCGGTACTCGCCGTCTTTCACCCTTTCTAAGCTCTGCCGCAAATTATAAGAGGTAGTGAAGCTCATCGGTATAAGGGCAGCACTAACCAATGCTACTGAAATTTTGGCAGCTATAGACCAAGCAGGTGGGTAAAATAACCGATATAAGTGCTTCATTGTTCAATACGCTTAAAAGCGTGAATAGACAGAGCTAATCTCAAAAGAGTCTCAAGCGGCTACAACTCGACAAGAGGAACTTTTCTAGTAGTCTGACGACTCGAAATTGCTGAGTAAAGGCAGACAGGTGAGCAGAAAAGAAGTTGTCTTCTTAGCCGAATGGCACTAAGTTAAGCTGAATGGTAGGCAGTGTAAGGATTGCAGAGGGGCGGGAGTGCACAGGGGAATTTCTAAATATCCGTTCGTATGCCTAAAACTTCTTCTTTCTCCCCTGCTCCTTTGCTCCTCTGCACAAGAGCTGCCTCAACGATTTTCCCTTTTCAAGCGTGCCATTCTCTTCTTAGCCCTAGAAATCCTAGACTTGCCACCAAACAAAGCTTGTCTGGTACACCACTAGTAGCTTAGAAGAGCTAATCTTTGAGATCAATGCACAATTTTTAGTATGAGGCTGCTAATCTGGGATCGTCAAAAGTCAGAAGTATATTTACCTAAAAAACAGTCTTATGAGCCTTTCTCCATGCTTGGGGAGTTGTTCCATGATACTGGCGAAACTGACGGAAAAAATAACCCTCATGCTGATAGCCAACTGTTTCAGCAATTCGATTTATGCATAAGTTACTTTCTAGAAGCAAAGTACGTGCTGCTGCCATTCTGCGTTCGGTAATCCAAGTATTCACTGTTTGCCCCGTATGCCGACGAACTAAGTCGGTTAAGTAAGCTGGACAATAACCAACTGCTAGCGCCACATCATTTAAGCTAATTGATTGATGGTAATTTGCTTCAATGTACTCAAAAATATGTCTGAGATTGGAGTTAGAAGGAAATATTGATTGACAGTTTAAAGCAATCGCAGTTGTAGATGAAGGTAGTACTGGAGTTTGTTGGAATTGACCAGCATAATACTTTTTGTTGTCTGCATGTTTTTCTAACTGGATAGAAATTGCTCCCACATTTTCAATTACTAAAATCTTGACCATAGTGTCCTCTTAAAGTTTAGTTATTTATCAGACGAATGGTGAACTTTTATTGCCTATGCTGTTGTGTACTTGCAGAAATAAACATTTAAATACAGCATTTTTTATACGCTGTGTAAAAGATATTAAATGGTTGGATTGATAGGCATCATAATCAATAGAACTTTGATAAAATTCCCAAGAAACTGATATTTTGCTCTACTTCTTTTTATTGCTACTACGACTTTTTTTATGCGAAATGTGGAATTCTAATTACAAAACTTTACTTCCCGCATTTCTCACAAGCTTGAAATGCAGAGGTGCAGGGGAGCAGGGGAGCAGGGGAGAATTCAATGTGCCTTGTTTTCCCCTCTGCCCCTCTGCTCCCCTGCACAAGGTTTTGAGAGATGTGGTGAGAAATCCGGGACTTACACCTAAGCCGTCATTTTTGTAAAAATAACTGCATTTTGCATAAAACTCATCTGATGAAGCTAGAAATAAAGATAGAGGTCAAGCAAACCTTTGGAGCGTCAAATGAATCAAACGGGGTGCGATCAAATAGATGTTGTACTTAAACAATTGGCTATAACAGCACAGCATACCCACACTTAGCGCAACAACGACAACTAGCTCTGACAAAGCTAGTAAATACTATAGCGGTTCTCAGTTGGGTGCAATATAGTAACAACAGTGAGTAAACCATCCAATAATGTCTTTTTTAGTCACTGCATCTAGGGCATTTGTGATAGCTTGATCTAATTCTTCATAGGTTCTGGCAGCAAGCGAACGCAAAAATTCTTTCACCTTCGACCAACAATTTTCAATTGGTGAAAAATCAGGAGGCGGGAGGAGACAAATAAACTAATCTGGCTCCCACAGCTTCAATCGCTTCGCGGATACCAGTAACTTTATGAGAACTAAAGTTATCCATGACAACAGTTGCGCCTGGCCAAAGATTCGGAACCGAATGGCACTAAGAAAAGCCGAAACGCTTGTGTATTAAGCAGTTTGCAACTGCTTTCGTAATTCGTGCCGGGGTTTGGTCATTAAGGGATAAGCTTTCGGGCGACGTTTACGGATTCGTGGTTCACTTCTTGCGGGGCGATCGCTCACAGCTTTGTGAGCAATAACTTTTAGCAAAGTGCGATAAATTTGGTGGCGTTTTTGAGAAGTTGCTGCTATAAGAGAGGGAATAAAGTTAATTAAATGGTGGCGAGTACCTTGCAGTGATAGGCGATTTGGAGGAGTATTGTAAATAGTCCCAGCCGACCACATTAAGCTGCGAAGTAAATTGTAAGCCAGTAAATAAACATGAATTTCTTTGCGGATCATTGAAGGAGTTTTACATCGTAAAATATCCATACCCAAGGTAGTTTTTATATGTCTCAAATCCAATTCAACATCCCAACGTTTACCGTAAAGTCCAACAATTTCGAGAGTAGAATAAGAAGATTTATCTAAAAGAGTAGTAATTAAGCTAACTTGTTGGGTGCGAAAACTAGGGATAACAATGTAATAGTAAATTTCTCGCACAGTAATGGAAGGAGGTAAAGCATCAAACTCATCCTTACTCAATCCTTTTGGACAACTTTTAGGTTTGTACCAGGTAACTAATTTGTCGCAATCGCCAATAATTTTACCTTTTTGCATAGTGGTTGTGCGAGATTGATGTTTACGGAATACGGCATCACAACCAAGTTTTTTGATAGTAAACATATCGGCGTAAGCGCAAAAAGCTCTATCCCCTAAAAGTACATCATTGGCTTTAAGAAAACTGTACAGTTTCCTCGCTAATTTAATATCATGAGTGTTCAAAACATCTATGCACAAAGCAACGGCGGCTCCAGTAGCTAAACTGAACATCACCCCAATTTTGGCTCTTTGGTTATCCACATTCCTCTTTTTGGGTACTAGGTTGAGGGTATTCTTTTTGGTTCTCTACGGTATCAGGGTTAGCGCGTCTCAAAGCCTATTGACAATAGGACTTGCCTGATCAGCAATCTTTGCTGGAAACAAAGTGACACCATCCGAGGTAGGGTAAGATTTAATTCATCGAGATGCCAGAGCAAAGTAATGTCAACAGGATTTGAGAAGAAGAAGAGTAAAACTAGAACATCTTTTGCAGGCAGCGTAGATAGCTTTGATATTACCAATAAATTTCAGGAATACTTCACACAAATAACAGACCCCAGAGCAGAAAGGACGAGATATCATTTACTCACTGATATCATCACCATAGCAATTTTGGCAGTAATAGCAGGAGCGCAAGGTTGGGAAGATATTCAGGAGTATGGACTCAGTAAAGAGGAATGGTTGAAAACGTTTTTGGAATTACCATTCGGAATACCCAGCGCCGATACTTTTAGGAGAGTATTTGAGAGAATAAACCCAAAACAGTTTGAGCAATGTTTTCAAGTATGGGTACAATCATTAGTTGAGAATTTGGGAGTAGAAGTAGTAGCCATAGATGGTAAAACTCATAGAGGCTCATATGACCGCGAATCTCAGCTAAAATCCTTACACACGGTTAGTGCATGGTCAAGTGAACATCGTTTAGTCTTGGGACAAACAAAGGTTAGTGACAAATCCAATGAAATTACTGCGATTCCAGCACTGTTAGAAATACTAGACATCTCTGGATGCATCATCACCATTGATGCAATGGGTACCCAAAAATTGATTGCCCAAAAAATCATCGCCGCAAATGCTGATTATGTTTTGAGCCTCAAAAATAATCATCCCATACTGCACCAAGAAGTTAAGAATTGGTTTGAAACTAGTATTGCACAAGGATTTCCAGGTGTTAATGTCAGCATTAGTCAACGAGTAGAGAAGGGACATCACCGCATCGAAAATCGTCAAGTTTACACTGTGCCAGTGTCACAACTTCCGGCACTTCATCAACAAGATTTGTGGGCAGGACTGACAACAGTAGTCATGGTAGTGCGTTCAATTCAACATTGGAATAAAACTACCCACGAGGTGCAATTTTACATTACTAGTCTTACCAGTGATGCTCACAAAATTGGTAGCGCCATTCGACAGCATTGGGGAATTGAAAACTCTGTTCATTGGACATTGGATGTCACCTTCCATGAGGATGAATCTCGGATTCGTTCTTTGCACAGTCCACAGAATTTTGCTTTGCTACGTCGAATTGCCCTTAATGTTTTGGAGCGCGAAACCTCTTTTCGTCGCAGTATTCGCCAAAAGTCTCGCCGAGCCGCGATGAATGATCAGTATATGGTTTCTGTTTTGACTGCGGCTCTCCCAAACTCAACACTCTCCTAGAATCCACCTGTCAATAGGGTTTGAGACGCGCTAACCCTGTCTACGGTATCTGGCATGGAAACAGTTGAACCATCTATTACCTTTACATTGCGACCACACCATAAATGTTCTTGGGTCACTTTTGCTTCTAGAACACCGATTCAGTAATCGAGAAACAAAAGAAAAATCAGCCCAGAGAGAAGTAAATAGTGGGAAAAAAAGCAGCGAAAAGGCTTGTCAGTCAATGCTTATAGCAACAAACAAGCTGTAAGAGATATTTAACAAAATCTCTTGGAGAGGGATAAGCTGAATTGAGGTAAATTTAGGTAATAAATGTGTGCTTTGCTAACGAAGAATCTACGTATGCGACCAGAAAATTGGAATCCACCAATAGAATTATCAGCACTAGAGCAAAGTATCGTTAAGCGGATTAAACGAGCAAAGCTGTTTACGTTCTTACGGGAATATCGCCATCAATTATTTGATGAGGAATTTCAAGCAGAACTGAGCAAGTTGTATGCAGATTCTCCAAAAGGGCATCCACCAGTACCACCAGCACAGTTGGCATTAACCACTATCTTGCAAGCGTACACAGGTGCTTCGGATGCGGAGGCGATTGAAGCATTGAGCATGGACAGGCGTTGGCAGTTAGTGCTTGATTGCATAGATTGTGAAAATGCTCCGTTTTCTCAGGCGACGCTGGTCAGATTTCGCACAGCCCTAATTGTCCAAGGTCTTGACCGTAGGCTGATTGAGAGAACTGTAGAATTAGCCCAGCAAACCAAGGAGTTTGGTTCAAGACAGTTACGGGCAGCACTGGATTCCAGCCCACTGTGGGGAGCATCAAAGGTTGAAGATACATATAATTTACTGGGTCACGCGCTCAAAAAAGCGATTGGTGTGATAGCTAACCAGCAGGGGCGGGGGCTGGCGGAAATAGCCAATGACATTGGGATAGATATCGTTGCAAGTTCGAGCTTAAAAGCGGCTTTAGACTTAAACTGGGACGACCCAGACCAGAAAAATTTGGCTTTGGGGATTGTTCTGGAAGCTTTAGAGCGATTTGAGACTTTTGTACAAGCGCAACCTGAAAATATTGAACATCCTCAAGTTCAAAGGGCGTTGGAAACCGCAAGGCAGATTGAAGCCCAAGATGTGGAAGTGGATGCTCATGGTGAGATAAAACTACTCTCTGGTGTTGCCAAAGAACGACGCATCTCAATCGAAGATGAAGAGATGAGACATGGACGTAAAAGTAAAAGCCAGCGATTTGATGGTTATAAACGCCATATCTTACGAGATTTAGATAGTGGACTGGTTCGAGCCGTTGGAATCACAAGAGCAAATATTCCTGAAGCATCTGTTACTGATGCAATTGCCATCGACTTAAAATGCCAGAAAGTGAACTTGGTTGAGTTACACATTGACCGCGCTTACCTGAGTAGTTCCTTGGTTCAAAACAGAACTGATGAACTAGTTATTTACTGCAAAGCTTGGCAAGTAAGAAATAGCCAGCAGTTTCCCAAAACTGCTTTTATCTTGGACTGGGACAATCATACTATTTGCTGCCCTAATCAAGTCACTTTACCTTTTACCGTTGGTGGCAAAGTTCAGTTTCCCAAAAATATTTGTGCCACTTGTCCAGTCCGAGAGCGTTGTACTACTTCCAAAACTGGACGCAGCGTTTCTATTCATCCTGATGAACCTTTATTTCGAGAACTACAACAACGTCAATTAACTCCTGCTGGTCGTGCCAAGCTTCGAGAACGTGTTGCTGTTGAGCATTCTTTATCTCACATTGGTCGGTGGCAAGGAGATCAAGCTCGTTACATTGGTACTCGCAAAAATCTATTTGACCTTCGCCGTACCGCAGTCGTCCATAATCTTCATGTCCTTGCCAAAATTTTTACTAACACTACTGAGCAGTCTGCTACTTAATTCTGATTACTGAATCGGTGTTCTAGGTTTTGTGCCGAGAAATTGAAAACTTTTTCTAATAACTTTTCTGGAAGCCTTGCCCTGGCTTGGCAGTAAGCACTCGTATCTGTTGAAGGCACTTCTACTTCTTCTTGAGCTAAATGTGCAATTATTTTACTGACCGCATTATGGCAAGTTTTATCCGTATCCAAAACTTGTGATAAAAACGCCCACAATGTTATCAATGGGTCAAATAATCGCTTTTTGTATTTTATCTTTAGCTCAGATATGGCTTGTTTAATTACCGATTCTGGCAATAGTTCTTTAAAAGGTAGCCCCAAACTCTGACTAAATTTGTCCTTGAGAATTTCTACTCGTAATGTCACAGTAGTAGTAATTTTGATTTTGGCTTATTCGTCTCAAACACAGTATTTCACGGACGAGTAAGCTTTTTTTACCTTCAAAAATTTTTGGGGCAACCATACATCATCTTTTCGGAAGCGATCACCTGTATCATCCCATTACTGCGCTCTCTAACATTAAAAGCTGTATTCCTTGTTGTGTATGGCTTATAGCTTTTCTTAGTGCCATTCGATTCGGAACCAAAACTTGAGTAACATAGGTCTCAAATACCGACGCATTGGTACCGCCAGTAAAAGTCATTGCAGCAATGATACCTTCTAACGATATTGCTCCAATCATCGTCACATTTTTGCCCCGACCGTCAGGACGAGTACCATAAGCACGACTACCTCATCGGTGAACGAGCAAACAGTCTAGTCATAGCGATGTTAACTCCCGCTTCATCGATAAACACTAAGTCTTTGAGATTGACCTCCCCAATAGTTGTCCAATACTCTACCCTCAGTTGTTGCACTCGTTCTGTGTATTTTTCACTTGCGTGCAATGTTTTTTTTTGCGCGTCAGATTCAATTTTTGAGTCATTCTGCCCATTGTCGCTCGGCTAACTTTGACACCTGTTCGCTCCTCCAATCGCGAGCATAACTCCACCAAAATTGCATCATTATCTTCTTCCACCAAAGTCACTATCAATGCTATCTGTTCGCTGTTGAGTTTAGCCGTATTACCGCCACCATGTGCCTTCGGCTCAACTGTCTTGCTAATTCGATATCGCTTTACTAGCTTCTGGATAAACGTTAAGCTCACACTAAATCTTTTTGCCAGGTGTCTTTGAGAACCTTCTTGATTTTTATATGCATCAATCACTTTTTGGCGAAGGTCAGTGGAGTATGCTTTCATCCCAGATACACTTTGCTACAGCATTCATCAGAACTCTTGCATAAATATTTTGTGGTATAATTTTTGGTTATCTTGATTTCAGTTTTGGCAATTAAAATAGGAAGAAATTATCAATTTTCTCAATGAAGTATTATCAAGCGATGCCTACGGCGGGCTGCGCCTACGCTAACTAAATTTTTGGTAGCAAACACAGTTTCAGTTATTGATTAATTACTGAATTTACTTGTTAACTTAATTTTTTAATCCGATTTATAGAGCTAATTCGTGATTATAAATTCCCGCAATTAAATTCGACCTTAAGCCAAAACGTCGGCGACGATTTCGATATCTATCAGACAAAATTTTAAATATCTTTAGACGACGATTTACGTGTTCAACAGTAATTCTTAATCGATTGAGTTCTCGATTATATTTTTTCTGATCTTTTGTTAACTTCTTACCCTTCGGTTTTTTAATTGGTGTTTCACTTAATTGATGGATTTTTTTTATCCCTTGATACCCTTTATCCGCTATGACTTTGAGTAATTCTCCAAATCTTACATTGCTGGTTTTAAACAGCCTAAAATCATGAATTCTCCCCAAGCCGTGCCCTAAACAGATGATTTGGCTACTTTTTTGGTGGATAATCACCTGCGTTTTTAAAGTATGTTCTCCTTGTTTCCCGCTAAAAAATCTTTTTTGCCCAATCTTAGGTCTTTCAATTCGGCTTTCCATGACATCCATCACAACCAAATTTTCTTCAAATGACATTTTCCATAATTCTTTTTTCCCAGGTAACTAAACTTTTTTGACTTAATTAATATATTTTCAATCTTATAAACTGTCCGACAAACTGCGGATTCTGAAAGTCCCCAGTCTAATCCGATATGATAGTAAGTACGGTATTCCCTCCAGTACTGAATAACCATTAAAACTTGGTCTTCAATAATTAGTTTAGGCCGGCGACCTGGTTCCTTTTTATTTTGAGCATCAGCTTTAACTACATCAACCATTAACTCAAAAGTTTTACGGCTTACTCCAGTCATGCGTTTAAATTTTCTCGAAGTAAGCTGTTTAGCTTTCTCTATTTTCACTGCTCCTCAAAGTCCTAGTCGCAAATTTTAAAATTTTTTATTATACCACAAAAGACTTTTGCAAGAGGTCTCATAATTCAAAACCTCATAAGATGTCAAATGGGTTCTATAATTTGACTGTGGTGCTTTCGTTCCGAAGAGTGCGCCTCGACGGTTGGGTATTTTATCCGGAGCAAGTACCAAACTCCAGTAGCGCACTAAAGCCAAAAATTTAAATGAAAAGTTTTGTAAAGATAGCTGAGATTTTGCAGAGAATTGGAACTGAAAGCTTGAAATAGAAATAGCAGCATAAAGACACTGTTCTGTTAATATAGCGGAGTCTTCAATGAATCAGACAGCCAGAGATAAATTAGATGAACAGCTATTAGAGTTAGCAATAGTTGCCCAACAGCACCCTCCACTTACTCATGGGCGAAGGGTAGCCTTGTCCAAGTTGATTAATGCAATTGTCTTGTCTGGAAAAGTTTGCCACCCTCAGAGTGGAAAGTTTACTTTTAATCTTTATGAAGATATTTATCATGAAGCACTTCAAGAACTTTTACTCTATATTTGTCAAAATATTGACAAATATGATGCAAAGCGTGCCAGTGTAATAGCATGGGTGAATTTTCTTTTAGAAAGAAGATTTTTTTCAGAAGGTATTACAAAAGTGCTTGGTAGACGGGAGATAACAAAGGTTCCTATCCAGGATAATCTAGCAGTACCAGAAGAACCAGAAGATTTGACTCAGATAGTTAAAGAATATATCGAATTAGATCCAGAAAACGTGTTTAAAGAGAAACATATAAATGCTTGTCCTCAAGCTAATTTTCAGGCATTGGTACAGCGACGATTATCGGGAAAATCTTGGCAAGAGATTGCAGCAGAGTTTGAGATAAATGTTGGGACTATCAGTAGTTTTTATTCTCGATGTATTAGTATATTTGCTCCAGAGTTAAGAAAATACTGTAGTAATGAGTCAAATTAAGAGGTAGGAAGATAGATGATTAACTTATCAGAATCGTTAACCGTTACTTTACCGATTAGCTCACAAGCTTATCAGTTAGCGGAACAATTTAGTCTTCATTATCGCAATCCAGACAAAGCTCAACAAGTCTATCGCAATACCTTGGCGGTATGGACAGTAAGATTTTACTTGCAGTGCATGGCAATAGAAACAAATTGGGAAGCTAGTCTGAGCATGAATCCAGCAACACAAACTTTAATGAGTGTTGCTGATTTGGAAGTTCAAGGATTAGGAAAGATAGAATGTTGCCCTGTATTACCAATTGATAATTTTGTTCGCATTCCATTAGAAGATTGCGTAGACAGAATTGGTTATGTAGTTGTAAAACTTAACGAATCACAAAAACAAGCAACTTTGTTGGGATTTATCAAAACAGTGCCAGAAAACGGTGAATTAGCCATCAGCCAGCTTCAGTCAATTGATGTAATGCTGTTACAGTTAAGCCGACCCACCCAAGTAAAACAGCCAATTCACCTGCAACAGTGGTTAAATAATATTTTTGACATAGGTTGGGAAAGTATTGAATCTTTCTTTGGTATGGTTCAAAAAACTAGTTTTGCTTATAGATATAGAACGACACAACAGAATACTAGAATTCAAAAAAATCAAAATCTGAAAGTAGAAAGAGGTAAGCTCCTAAATTTAGGACAACATACACAAGCTGAAACAATAATTTTGTTCGTTGAACTCAATCCTACTGCTAATGAAGAAATAGATATATGGGTGAAAGTATATCCGGGAGATAGCCAAAAATATTTGCCAGAGGATCTGCAATTATTAATATTGGATGAGAACGGCATAGCTGTTATGCAAGCCATTGCTAGAAATGCGGAAAATATTCAAGTAAATTTTCAGGGAAAAGTAGAAGAAGAGTTCAGTATTGAGCTAATATTAAATGGAGAAACTTGGATAGAAAAGTTTGTAGTTTAAAATAATCATTAGTCATTTTGTATAGATGACTAATGTTAAAATAAAAATCATGGGTATATGGGCAAATTAGTTGTTCTTAAACTAGATGGAGATTTGGAGCATCATGGATTCCGAGTGACACTGGAAATTGGCCAAGAGAACGCACGTTCAGACTTGGAAATTCAGGGAAATTTACCTGCATCCCCTGATTTACTTCACTCTTTAAACCAGTGGCGGGACAGCTATTGTAATTTAGCTGTAAATAATCGGATCAAGCCGAAGGAGATTATTTACAGTGGTTCCATAAATAGACAAATTAATGAGTGCAGCAAATCAGCAAACCAATTAGGCAAGCATCTACAAGATTGGTTAGATTCTGCTGAATTTAGGGTAGTCAATAATACTTTACGTGAAGAATTAAATCGAGAGGAAACAATTCGTGTATTAATTTGTAGCGATAATTCTCAAATACAACAGCTTCCCTGGCATTTATGGGATTTTTTTCAGAAATTTACTAAAGCAGAATTTGCTTTTAGTACAATAGCATTTCAAAAAATAGTAAATTCCCAACCAAAAGCAAAAGTAAAAATTTTGGCAGTTTTAGGTAATAGTCATGGGATTGATGTTAAAAAAGATAGAGAATTTTTAATAAATTTACCTAATACTGAAACACTTTTTCTTGTAGAACCGCAACGTAAGGAACTGAACAATAAATTATGGGAGCAGCCTTGGCAGATTTTATTTTTTGCTGGGCATAGTGAAACTAATGATGATGCAGGTATAATTCATCTCAATCAACAAGAGAGCTTAACAATTGAAGAATTAAAGTTCGCTTTAAGAAGTGCGATCTCTCAAGGATTACAACTAGCAATTTTTAACTCCTGTGATGGATTGGGGTTAGCTCGTCAGTTAGCTGCTTTACACATTCCGCAAATGATTGTGATGCGCGAGCCTGTACCGGATCGAGTAGCACAGGAATTTTTAAAGTATTTTTTGAAGGCTTTCACAACTGGCAATTCTCTCTATTTAGCATTGCGTCAAGCAAGAGAGCAATTGCAAGGGCTAGAAAATAATTATCCTAATGCTACTTGGTTGCCCGTTATCTTTCAGAATCAAGGTGTAATTCCACCAACTTGGCAAGACTTGCTCGAACGTCCCCTCAACTCGTCTCTATCTGATAAAACCCAAATCCCAAATATTCTTTTGTTCTTTGGTCGGCGTTACGAACTGGCGACACTCACCCAGGCAATTGAGCAAGGAACGCGCTTGATTGCAATTACAGGGATGGAGGGTATCGGCAAAACGGCTGTAGCAGCAAAACTTGCCACAGCTTTGCAATCTAGTTTTCAGCAAACTCTGTGGTTTGGGTTTCATCTGACTCCACCAACAATAGATTCGCTTCCACCTCTACTACCCCAAACCCTGTTTGTTTTTGATGGTTGGGATCGGATTTTGGGTGGCAATCGCGCGGGGCAATATCGTTTAGAATACGAATTTTACGCTGGTTTTTTGCGCTCTGTAGTGCAAACGAATCATTCGAGTTGTGTGATTTTGACCAGTCGAGAACAACCAGAGGGATTAAATACTTTGAGTGGGAATGGTGCAGTTATTTTCCCACTCAGTGGTTTGATGGAAGGGGCAATTGAGCTTTTGCAGCATCATCAACTCATCTTTGATGCCCAGCAGTGGATTGCCTTAGTAAATCAGTATGGTGGCAATCCCTTATTTTTAAACATGGCAGCAAATTTTATTCAGGAATTATTTGCTGGGGATGTGGGAGAGTTTTTAGCTTCTGGAACCTTAGTTACGGGTGAATTTGAGCCATTAGTGGCGCAATGGTTGAGGCAGATTTCGATGCTGGAACAAATCCTAATTAAGTATTTGGCTACACAAGCGCAGGGATTGACTCGTGAAGAAATACTATTCCATCTTGGAAATCATCTTTCAAATGGAGATATTTTGGCTGCGCTTTTATCCTTAAAGCGCAGGGCATTAGTAGAAACTATCAAAGACGATAATAAGGAACGCTTTTTTTTACAACCCGTAATTTTTAAATGCGTCCAGCGTTTATTTCTCTCGAAAGAGTAGCAGCCAAACTCATTTAACCGCCACCACATCCGCTACCACCTCCATTTTCATACAGAATTGGTATAATTGTGATCGCAACTGAGAATAATTTAATTGTAAAGATTATGTATAATTCTCAGTAATTTCAATGCTGTTTGCATTTAGCCAATCCTGAATTTATGGCATACTGCATCAATCCAGATTGTTCGCAACGAGAAAATCCCGATAATTGTGCAGTATGTAAAAACTGTAAAACGCCACTTATACTGCAAAATCGTTACCGAATTAAGTATCCTCTGCAAATTGATAGGTATCGCTATACAGAAGTATTTGAAATCGAAGATTTAGTTAATCAGGCTCAACCCAAGGTTCTCAAGTCACTCAAGGAAGTGACGCCGGATTTACTGCGATTATTTGAGCAAGAAGCATCAATCTTAACAAGTTTGCAGCATCCTGGTTTACCTGCTGGCGAAATGCTATTTCCGCTAGTTTTGCATACAGGTCGCCAATTGCGCTGTTTTGTTATGGAGAAAGTTGAGGGTGAAGATTTACAGAGTTGGCTTGATCATCATCAATACTTAACATCCCATAAACAAGCATTAGATTGGCTAAAACAATTGACGCAGATTTTGCAATTTGTGCATGAAAATGGATATTTTCATCGAGATATCAAACCGTCAAATATTATACTTCGCCCCGATGGAAAATTAATTTTAATTGATTTTGGGACGGCGCGGAATTTGTTGCAAACTATTGTCAATGGAAAATCGATCACAGTGATACATTCTGTTGGATATACTGCTCCTGAACAACTTGAGGGACACGCTGTTATTCAGTCGGATTTCTACGCTCTTGGTCGGACTTTTATCTATTTAATCACAGGTATTGACCCAGCTGGCGATCGCCGTCAAGATTTACCTAATTGGTTTAAGTACGTTTTGGATAAACAAACCCCTAAAAGATTTATTGATCTGATTCAAGCGATGACTAGTTCTCATCCACAGAAACGTCCGCCAACAACTCAAGCCATTCTAGAAAAGATTGAGAATATTGATAAGTATTCATTGGTGCAATGGCAAAAATTATTACTGGGTGCGACTTGTGGTGTTTTACTGTTCGTCGTTGCAAAATCGCTGTATGAGGCAATAACTCTACCTCAGACTTGCGATTATATCCTAGACGATAATCTCAGTTGTGGTGAAGAAAGCCTAATACCTGCAAGCTATTGGGGAAATGATCAGCCACCACTAGAAAAGCAATTAGCTATTGAAGAGTATCGCAGGAAAAATTTTTCGGCAGTTTATGATCGATTTAAAACTGCTTTCAATCAGGAGCCAGATCCAGAAACTTTAATTTACCTCAATAATGCCAAAATTCAAATGCAATTTCCATCAGTGCAGATTCGCACGATCGCAGTTGCAGTTCCCCTGGAACGTCGTACTACCATAGGTCTAGAAATACTCAAGGGTGCTGCTCAAGCTCAGACTGAGGCATTGAAAAACGGTCTACCCTTACGGATGATTATCGCTAATGATAGTAATCGTGACGATAGTAAAGCTGGAAATGATGCCCGCAAAATTGCTCAACAATTGGTGAAATATTCAGATTTACTGGCTGTTTTGGGACATTACAGCAGCGAAGCCACTAAACAATCCCTACCAATTTATACCCAAGCAAGGGTAGTTCTAGTTTCTGCAACCAGCACTTCAGATAACCTCAAAAGTCCTTTTTTCTTCCGTACCATCTCCAGCGCTCAGATTACCGCTCAAAAAATGGCAACTTACGTGTTCTCTCAATTACAACAGAGACAAGTTGCTATTTTTTACAGTCAGGGCAGTGAGTATGCCGAATCTCTATCTGGGGCATTTCGAGAAGCGTCTAAAGCGGGTCATGTTATTGATCACGAACCAGCCTTCAATCTCGCCACCGATCACTTTGATGCCAAAGTGGCATTAAATCAAGCAAAAACCAAAGGTGCAACGGTGATTGTCCTTATCCCAGACCCAGGAATAGGATTGTATAACGCGATTCCCAATGCTTTACGAGTAATTAAGTCCAATGTCAACCAATCTTGGATTGTTGCGGGTAGTACTCTCTACACTTCTGACTTACTCAAACCAGATAAAGGTCTGTCGCTACAGCAAATCCAACGCGTAGTATTGGCGATCACATGGCATCCCTTAAATGATATTAACTCCTCGTTTGTACGCCAAGCTCAAACCCTCTGGGAAATTCCTCCAACTGATATTACCTGGCGAACCGCTACCAGCTACGATGCAGTATTGGTATTAAGCAAAGCCTTGAGGGAAAATCCCACCCGCATCGGCATTCAGAAAACACTTGCAATGCCTCAATTCTGCGTTACAGGCGCAACGGGAGTCATTCAATTTCAAGGGGGTGATCGCCTCAATGGCAAAATTACAATGGTTGGAGTGCGATGGCTACGCCCGCCACAGGCATCGCTACGATTGATTGAGAATCAGCAAAAAAGTCACAAAAAAATGCCGAGACTAAGAATATCTAATAAAAATGAAGAGCGATCGCACTGTGCTAACTTCTAAGTTTGTGTTGGTTGTGATTATGGGAGAGAAGAATAGAGCGATTGCATTAAGGCGTAGATATAGCGAAGACACTGTTGGCGAATTCAAAAGAGACATCTTAAAAGGGAGTAGATCAACATTAAATTCCTACAGTTGGGTATGAGTCAAAATGTCGATGCATCCTCAAATATACCTGACATACCCATTCAAACTGTACAAATATACCTGACATACCCATTCAAACTGTACAGGTGGCTCATGCTGCCAATCCATTGCGATCGCTCAAGGACTTCATCTGCTGACATTGCTGGGGTAGGTAGTTGAAAGACTTCAGGTGTTGCAACCTAACTGTGTGTTCGCCATCCCACATCGGGGTTCAGCCGGGATACGCGCAAATTGGGACACGTTGTAAAGTTATGTTATGCAGATGTTTGCAACTGCTTGATTTTGCGTTGTTTTAACACCAGTTCGAGCGCGTCACTCCCCGCGAAAACATCCCCTAAAACAACCATTTATGGGCAAGTTTGAGAGACTGAATCGCGTGAAAAGTTGATTTTAGTGTGCAAAAATTTGAATGTCTCAATACCATTTTTGGGCAAGTTAGTAAATTGCAAAATTGGTTTCTGTAATATTTGTTTACAACGTGTCCCAATTTGCAGGTATCCCGGCTGTACCCCCTATTGGGTTGCAACACCTGAAGTCCTTCAACTACCTGCCTGCCGAATGTCAACAGATGCAGTTAATCAGTGAGCGCATCAGTCGGTTACGGGAAAATGAAAGCTTAGAAGATGCCCCAAGTGCTATGTTGAAGTACCTGGGTGAGTTGAAGCGACCGTATTTGACGGAGGTTGAGGAGAAGTTGTTGGGTTTGATTGAGCGGGAATATGGGATTAGCTCTCTTCTGTAACTTTGGGAGAGGCCAATCACGCTCAAGCCTTTGGGAGTTTTAATTTCCAGATTTAGCAGTGGTGATCAACGCCTTGCGGCATCAAAGGTTTGGGCAGGGTTGCAGGCGATCATTAATCTTCTGTTTCATTGTCTGTGATCTACGCTTTACGGCATCAAAGGTTTGGGCAGGGCTGGATTTTAAGTTTTTGAGCCTTTCTATAAAACTGTGGTTTTAGTGCTTTACCATAAAACCAACGCAAGAACCGATAATCTATTGGTCAAGCTGTTGAGCAATCAAAACATGAATAACACATGAGAACATCCAATCTCAGAATTAATCAACTTTCACCCGAAACCTATAAGTGGTATCTAAAATACTTAGAAGCTTTAGATTCTTTAGACATTGAAGGCTATGGCAAATTTTTAGCACCCGATTGTTGTGTACAGTCCAACAATGACCAGCCAATGGAAGGTAAAGCAGTTGTAATGCAAGGACTTGCCCAGTATTGGACGAGCTTTGCTAGTTTAGAACACGATTTGTTGAATATTTACGGTAGTGATTCGTCTTTTGTGCTTGAAGCGTTAAATCATTACAAACGCAACGATCACAAGCTGGTAACACTCCGAGCCGTAGCCTTTACTGATCGAAACGAGAAGGGGATGATAACTTCGGTCAGATTCTATACAGATACCAGACCCTTATTCGCTGCTGCAACCTGAGTCATGAATAATGTTAATTTTAAATAGCGATTATAATCCAGATCGCCTCAGTAATTATTTGCTAGTAGTGTGATTAAAGTGATTGGAAGCAGAGCGATTAGTGAAGCTTAAGCATAAAAGTGATCGCACCCTCAAGTCATCGAAGTATATCCCCAAGCGGTTGCTGAATCGAGTTCAGGAGATAAAGCGGGAGAAAACGGCGGTGAAGGAGATATTGCAGGTATTAGGAGTGAAAAAATGATAATTCTGAGGCTGTCACCCCAACGACTGTTGAAATCTCTGGGCTAATCAAGCCGGAACAGAGCAATCACCTTTTATTAAAGCGAAAAGGTATGTCCCGCTTGAAAACGTGAAACTCTTGCTATGGCTGGGTGTAGACGGTTGGGTGCAGGGTGTAGGAAAAAATCAGAAAAGCCAAAATTAAGCGCAACCTTAATAAATTCCTTTATTACTAAACCCCACACCCACAGGTCTTATAGTCAATTTAGCTTTAAGGGGCGTGCCATTCGGTTTTGTAACAATGTACTAAGGATGAATAATGCCGAAGTAAATAGCGACGACACTTAGAATAATTACGCTAGTAACCAGGGTGAGGGCAATACGAAATCCCTTGTTAGGCAATTGTTCGCGGGTCAGCACGCTATCTGCTTGTACCTGAGTTATCGGCTCAGTTTTTGATTCGGGCTGAATAGGGGAAGTAGTATCCTTTGACAAAGGAGCTTTACTCTCAAATTTTGTTGTTTGAGCTTCTGGGGATTGCATAGATTTGTGTTGATTTTTGGGACTATCTTTACAATTGTTAATAAAGTTTTTAATTAATACCTCTTTCTTAAGAAAAGTTTTGGTCAGGAATATACTTCTACTAAAGGATTAGTAAATGTAAAGCTAAACCTTAATTAATGTGATCTGGGCAAAAACAAGAGGTTCAGCAGACAACGTACAACGAGCCGCACCCAAGTACCCAACAGCTACCGAATTGGCGAAGTGTGCCAAATCGTAGTCAAAGACAACCCGGAACTCAGAGGAAAGGGTGGGTACTGGGCAATTGTCAGCGCAGTGAATGACTTTACTTGCAGCGTGAGAATGTGGGATGGCGAGTACACGATTGGGCTAAAGCACCTGAAGTCCCTCAATTATCTACCTGCCGAATGTGAGCAGATGGAGTTGATCAGCGATCGCATTACGCGGTTGAGGCAAAACGAGAACTTGGAAGAAGCTGGTCGTGCGGTGTTGAAATATTTGGGAGAACTGAAGCGACCGTATTTAACTCAGGTGGAACAAAAACTATTAAGTTTGATAGAGCTTGAATGTGAGATGGAAGGCTAAAAATGACACTGACAAAATATGGAGCCTTATGCACGGAAGTATATGATATTAGCAAGCCCATTGGTGGACAATATCCTGACGTTCCATACTACATAAAACATCTTGACAAAATTGGTGGCAGAATTCTCGAAGTAATGGTGGGTACAGGACGACTACTCATCCCACTGTTAGAAGCAGGTCTTAACGTTGAAGGCATCGATGCTTCACCAGATATGCTTGCTTGTTGCCGCAAACATTGTTTAGAAAGAGGTTTGGAGCCTGTCATTTACCAAGGTGAGGTAGAGAATCTGGACTTGCCTGGAAAGTACAATGCAATAGTCGTGACCTTTGGCTCGTTCATGTTGTTGTCACGCTCTGGTGCTATGGCGGCATTGCAAGCCTTTGCACGACACCTTGAACCACAGGGGCGTGTTTTTATTGATTTGGAACTTCCGGTTGAAGATTTCAAAACCCAAAATATTGTTAAGCAACGGGAGCCAATTGAGTGTGCTGACGGCTCAATCATCCTCATGCAATCTTCTTCTAGTATTGACCCCTTAGAGCAACTGAACTTGACGCTCATTCGCTATGAAAAGTGGTTAAATGGCAACCTCATAGCTACTGAACTTCAACGTCTGCCACTGCATTGGTTTGGCAGGGATGAATTTATATTCTGTTTACAAGAAAACGGTTATAAAAATATCACTTTGTGTGCTAACTATACCCCAGATTTACAGCCCACTTCTTACAAAGATACTCTATGTTTTTCAGCATTAATTCCATAGATAATTATATTTAATTATTATGTTTAGAAAGGCTTCAGTTGATCGTGAGAACTTGACATTACAAATATACTGTTGGGCTGAAGCATCTCAAGTCTTACGATTATCTGTCTGCGGAATGTCAGCAGGTGCGGGAGATATGCGAGGCAGAATGCCAAGCGTTGCTGATCGCAATACCTGATAATTTAGCTATCTATACAATTTTTGTTGCTTTCTCTAGCAGCTTCTACTTCATGAAAATGATCCTTTGACCACTGGCATAGTAATCTAAGTGGCTCAACTAATGTTTCTCCAAGCGATGTCAAGGAATATTCTACAGTTGGAGGATTAGTAGGATAGACTGTGCGCCTTACAAGACCATCTCTCTCCAATTCCCGCAGAGTACGGGTGAGCATTCGTTGCGAAACGTCACCAATTTCTCTATGCAACTGACCATAGCGTTTCGTGCCTTGGGACAAAACGTAGATAATTGCTGTCACCCATTTGTCGGAGATCAGTTCCAGGGTCTGCCGTAAATAAGGATGAGTGTTCAGAATTTTAGGTGATTGAGCCATATTGAGGATGAACGCTACGTACACTTGTGTTCCTACTTGTGCAATGTCTGATGTTCGTTTAAGAATGAAATCTAGCGATCTTTAAGATGAACTCGACGCTCAACTGAGCAGACCAACAGACGTATATATTCCGAAAAAAGTGGCTACTGGCTCTAATTGATAGAGTTTGCCATTCATGAGTTCAAGTGTTTGTATCAATACAACAATACAGGGAAACAGCACAATGGAATTTTCAGCTTTCACTCAAGAAAATTCGGCTATGCTTCTGATAGATCATCAGGTTGGTACTATGAAACTGATCAAGAACTTGCCTGTGAACGAAGTAGAGAAGAATACTCTTGCACTTGCAGAAGTGGCAAAGGTGCTGAAGATACCTGTTATTTTGACAAGCAGCCAAGAAGAGCGTTTTCAAGGCCCTCTGATAACTGCTCTAGCACAGAATTTACCCCAAGCTTACCAAGCAAGGATCAAACGTGCAGGTATCGTCAATGCTTGGGATGACGAGAATTTTGTCAAAGCAGTCAAAGATACAAATCGCACTCATTTAATTATGGCTGGCATTACCACGGATGTTTGTTTAGTTTATCCAGCTATAAGTGCAGTACGTGAAGGCTACAGTGTTCAAGCAGTAATGGATGCTTCTGGTTCTCCATTCCGCCTATCGGAAGATTTAGCACGACAGCGGATGCATGATGCTGGGGTTGTGCTAACTGCTACAATTACTTTAATTGCTGAGTTGGTTAAGGATTGGAGCCGTCCGGAAGGTGTTGAGTTACAGCAATTATTGTTTAGTAAGGTGTTGCCGCCTGAATTTATCGAAGGCAATAACACTCTATATTAATTGAGGGTGATTTGACGAGTACAGTGGAAGTTACTGAAACACCAGGAACGTAAAGAGGCGATTAGATAGTTAAAGGCTATAAGTATAAGCCTCAATTAAATTAATTTATAAGTTGCAAAAGTTAATTTACAAAGCACTCGTGCTTGACTTTTGAAATACTAATGCCCTAAAGTGCGATCACTTTGTTGGCTAAATGCGAAAACGTGTTTAACTGACAAATTTAGCTGCGTTACTCCCCATTAATCTCAGGGCGAACGCAGGGTTTTTCTAATTTTTCAGCATTCTGGCTACTGAATTCTTAGTTTTGAATCCTTTATTTTCTCTAAATTGGTACGGTAGTTAGGGCATCTGGAGAGGATGTGATATGACGAATATCTTGGTGGTCTACACCTCGACAATGGGAAACACGCGCAAAATGGCCGAAGCGGTCGCAGATGGTTCGCGCTCGGTAGAAGGCGTAGAGGTAGTGTTACGCGAAGCGACCGAAGCGACTCAGGGGGAGGTACGCAAGTGTGACGGGTTACTTTTGGGTACGCCAATGCGCCATCGTTCGGCCGATGCGCGGGTTAAAAAGTTCATTGAAGACACTATCGAAGTGTTATGGCTCAGAGATGAACTGGTTGGCAAGGTAGGCGGCGTTTTTAGTGTGGGCGGCGGTTACGGTGATGCAGGTGCAGGTGTCGAAATCGCCCAACTTGGTCTGCTGGCAGCAATGGCGGGCGCGGGCATGATTTTAGTGTCGCTGCCTAAAACCACGCCCGGAGCTGGAGTTGCCGGAAGCCATTGGGGAGCGCATGGCAGAAGTGGCGGCCCAAACATGGAGCCACAGGGGGTTACGGTCGAGATGCTCCATTGCGCTTATCATCACGGAGCCAATGTTGCGCGTGTGGCTGTTGCACTCCAAGGTAAAGAGTTAATGGCACGTGGCAATCAAGCGCCGTCTCAAGAACTTATTGCTATGTTCGCTAATGCCGAGCCACAAAACACACCGCCTAGTTGAGCAGACCCAAACGGCACATTAAAAAGCATTATTTTGTCTAAAATTTATGGACATTTGAGCAGTCACTAACCCAACTTTTCCGCTCCACATTAAAGGAAGCGTTCGCGGTGCGTCTTCCAAAGAGAAGGTATCGCGTTGCGCTGCACTACCCCCGCAAAGGCGATATGCCATTAGACAGAAATCCCCGCTCTTCAAGGGAACGCAGTAATGTAATATCTGCGCTCCTTTGTTGCTTTTTTACCCAAAGGTCAATCAGCTGCTGCCAGGAGGTGAAGAATCAGCAGAAACCGACTCTCATATCAATACTTCTCAGTTAAGGCCAAAATTCATTTGTCCTATATATATCAACTGAACAAATTAGAACAGGTAAGGAATTAATCGTTTTGTGCATTGCTTGTAAACTTCATACTCATCCCCAAAGGTATCAAGTAACATCTGTTCCTCCTGTCCAATTCGTGTTGCATAGGCAATACCAAAGCCAATGAATCCTGATAGACCTGCAATCAAGTTGGAGAGCAAGAGTGCTTGTGCAATGGACAGTAGCAGAACAGAGGTGTACATAGGATGACGAATGTTTTGATACACACCACTGGTGGAGAGAGTGTGTCCGGCTCGGATTTGCAGTGTTGATGACCAATTTTGACCCAAATCGTGATGACTGCGCCAAAACAACCAAAGGGAAAGCGCAAGAATAGCAGTGCCTAATCCATTTGCCCAAATTGGTAAATGGTAGTTAGCAAAATTTAACCAAGGAGATAGAAGATGAATCAAAGGAAGAAGCAGTATCCCAATTAATAGCAGAAGGCGGACTATCTTTTCCTGGAGGGTTTTTCGTTCATCAACAATTATGTTCTGTTTTTGTATTTGTTGGTAAGGAATTCTAATCAGCAGCCAGAAGACTATCCCCAGCATGAAAATGCTCTTTGAGACAAATGGATTCATCACTGCTCCAATAGACTACAAAACAGTAAGTAAATATTTAACTAAAATTATATTTAAGTATCTGTTTGTTGCTCTAAGCAAGCTTCTAAATTACCTAAACTATTAGCCTTTTAAGAGGAAGATTATTTAGTCATTAAACTCAACCGCCTATCCCTTGCCCCAAAAGACACTCCACCGTCACCCTGACACCATCGCCGCCAACCCCGGCAGCAGCCGCCCCCTATAGAACTCCTGCTGTAAAAGAGACAGAATAGCCAGTACCCCAAGTTCCGACCAATCCCCCAAATTTTCGCCATGCAGAGATACCCAGTAGTAGCCGCAGGGCAAGCGATCACAAGAAGGTGGGCGGGTATGCCATCGCACACAATTGCCCCTATGTAGAGTTATTCGGGGTGATGGTACACCACAGAGTAGCGAATGACAACCATTGGTTGTCAAAATCCGACTGGATAGTGTCTGTACAGACCCAAGAGGCTCGGTTCAATTTTTGCAAGCAATTAGCAATGTCGATCCCGTTTCAAGTCGTAAATGACTTTCTCCAAATACCAGTTTGCCGGCTTGCCAGGATTAATCTGTTGTTGGTGCTTAAGTAATCTGATAGCAACAGAACCGTTACCACAAAGCAAGCTTAGTAAATCATTCTGTAAACTTTTGCTTGCGCCAGTACCAAAATACTCTACTTCTGGTGGGTGTGTTCGTACCTCTAGGCTTTTGAGTTCTACTATCTGGCATTGCACAAGAGACTCTTTTTGACGTGCTTGCTCCATGAGCTTGTCAAGTTCAGACTTGTTTTGGAGTAGCTGTCTGATTTGCTTGTCCAATTCAGCTTTTTTCTTGTCTACTTGAGACTGTAAATTGCGTACCTCTAATAATTTGTTTTCTAGGTCTGTTAAACTTTGCATAATATTGGATTGATTTCGTTCTCAATCTACCATCTACGGGTTATCCTAATATCAGCATCAGAATATACCCGTAACTACGGAATTTTTTTATAATAATCGGTTTTTGACTTAAGGGTGATAGTGCAGTGCTTGAGCGGCAGATGGGTGACAATGTTATCGCCGCCATTATGTAATTCCACTTTCAAATTTTTTGCCAACTGTCCGGAAAGTCCAAAACTCTAGCTGTATACCATTACATACCGAATCTACTATATGTAAAGCCAGGGACGACAGCCTAATAGTCCCTTATGTAAATTCCATTAGTTAAAACTGCGCTGGTTCTACAAAGCGCAGTTTTTTATTGTACAGGTAGCGAACGTGATTTGAGCAGCATACTCTTCTTTACTCGTATTTAAGTGAGTAACCCTGCTCAGACCAGAATAATTTTACTCACTTGTTAATGATCTGTATATCTCAAGAATAACTGTAATTATTCAGATATACTTCACCTGACTATGAAAGATAATTTTGTTAAGCCGAGTCATCCTCTAGACATTTAACAGAGTAGTCTTTTAGTAGATGTTTACATTTAGTATTAACTATAAATTGAAAGTAAGTCAATATTATTTAATCTTTAGCTAAAAAAGGAGTTTTTTATGATTTCGACTGTGATTTTTTTTGTTGGCTACACTGTAATATCTGCGTTTTTCATTTCTCATGTTGAGTAATCAGCTAGAAAGTATTAGAAATTCTATTTGGTTATGGTAGGCTTGATAAGCGAGAATCGATTATCTATAAGGCTTTTGGGTGTAGGATGTAGTGAGGAAAAAGCTTTTTAATGTCCGCGCTTATTTCTATTTTTCTTGAGTTTTTCAAATCTGCAACCCTTCTACTATTGTACAAAATAAATTTTAGTGAGAGGGAATAAATTTATATACTCTGTTGAGATGAATAACTCAGTAGAGTATTTTTTTTATAGTCACTGCCCTTAAGAAATTGTCTTGTCTTGTTGCAACCCAACAAAACCTCGTTCTAATAACCATGAATTGAAAACTGCGGCTGCCCTGTCAATAAATGTGATGCCTGCGGTTCTTGCTAGCCTACGCAGTTCTTGAAACATCCATAAGTTGTGTTTCTCTCAATTGCGGTCATTGCCATTAGGATCTGACAGTTGAATCATCTCAGTAAAACGTGAATATTTAACCGCATCGGTAGGGGGATAATCTGCCGATACTGCAATTAACCCAATTTTTAAATCCTCGAAATAAATCACACCCCCAATACGTCCTGCAATTTGGAAAGCTCCATGAAATAAATGATATCGAGCAATGTAAATCAGCAAAAAGTCACTAATCTTTATTGCCCTATCAAACATCTGCTGACAAGTTTTTTGAAGGACAGCATCTAGGTATTCATTATCGGCAGGTTCACCCAGATCAGTAAATTCTGGATGATCCGCAAAATGATCCATATAAAATAGCCAGATATCGGACAAGTCTGCGTCATTCGTCAGTTTCTGCTTAAGTTCTTGCAATCGGTCGATATTCATATTGAGAATATGGGGCAAACAGACAGTACTGTTAAAAAATTATCAATTATTTTTGCGTTAATGGGGGATAAAGAATTGTCACCAAAGGGTTTTACTAAATGGTGAGGGATTTAGAACAAGAAACTAGTGCTAGTGTACTATAGGATTTGTAGTTTAGGATTTAATTTGCTCGTGGCATAGTGCCTAAAAAGCGAGACTGCTTGTAGTGGAGCTACCCTTGGGACAAGAATCTGTCGCTAAAACGAGAAAGATAGTTCACGTAGACATGGATGCCTTCTACGCATCGGTGGAACAGAGGGACAACTCTAGCTACCGAGGTAAACCGTTAGTAGTCGGTGGCAGTCCGAATCAGCGAGGCGTAGTTGCAGCAGCCAGTTATGAAGCTCGTAAGTTTGGGATTCACTCCGCGATGCCTTCAATAACAGCGATCGCTAAATGCCCCGGACTTATCTTTGTCAGACCAAGATTCGACGTTTACCGAGATATTTCCACTTCAATCCACGCTATCTTTAAACGCTACAGTGATTTAGTGGAAGGGGTTGCACTAGATGAGGCATACCTTGATGTTACTGAGAATAGGCAAAACATCCCCTACGCTTCTACGATCGCAAGACACATCAAAACTGCGATCTTCCAAGAAACCCAGTTGACGGCAACCGCAGGTGTGTCGATTAACAAGTTTCTTGCAAAAATGGCATCAGGGCAGAACAAGCCCAACGGACTGACGGTTATTTTACCGGAGGATGCGATCGCTTTTGTAGAACAGCTAGCGATTGAAAAGTTCCACGGGATTGGAGAAGTTACGGCGGCTAAGATGCATTCACTGGGGATTCATATTGGTGCAGACTTAAAGGAGCGATCGCTGACTGAGTTAACACACCACTTTGGTAAAGCAGGGCAATATTACTATAAGATTGCCAGAGCAGAAGATGATCGACCAGTTGAGGCGAATCGGGTTCGCAAGTCGATTGGTGCAGAAAACTCGTTTGCACAGGACTTAAGCGATGTTGGTCAGATGTTACAAGAACTCGAACAGATTGCTCAAATTGTCGAGCAACGGTTAGAGCAGCATGAAACGCGAGGACGCACATTAACTCTGAAAGTCAAGTTCTCTGACTATCAGCAGTTAACCCGCAGTAAAACAATGCTTGCTCCTATCAGTGAATTAGATACGATTTTTGAGATAGCCAAAACACTGTTTGAGTCGATTGCTCTGGAAAACCGCAGTATTAGGTTGCTGGGGATTTCGTTGTCTAACCTGGATAACGCCAAACAAACCCAAGTAATTCAATTGCCACTATTCCAAAATGCAGATATTACTTGGGAGTGATTAAATCAGTGAACAGTGAACAAACAAGAATCAAACAGCTAGCTCGGAAGACAATTTGCTTTTCTGAAACAGAGGAGATGCACGGCATAGTTATAAGTTCATTCATCAACCGCTATGAGTTTGGTTTACTAGTTTAAGGACATAGCAACCGATCTAGAACATTGCCAATTTATCTTTATGGGTGCAGTCATTAGCAATATTGCCCCTCTACAAAGAGCAAATCTCTTTTATCTTACATTTTATTCTAGCCGCCTACTTAGCTGAGAACCACCCAAGCGTAGCTAATGACTCCTAAAATTGCTATACCAACAATTGCTTCTCCTTGCTCATTCAAAAAATGGTAAAAGCTATTCAAAACGTAGTTTAATGCTGCCTGGCGACTTTTACCTAATTCAGTCATCAGCAATTTAACCCTCGCATCTACCTCTTCAATAGAGACTTCACCTTTTTGGTAAGCAACTTCTAACTCATTTAACTTGCACCAGTATTCTTTGGTATCTTCCACAAGGTTAGGAAACATAATTGAAGATATATTTAACAATGTTAACTTTCATTACGATTCTATCTTGCCAGCTAAAGCAGATGGTTCTGTCGATTTGGTGATATTTTCTCGAAGATCAAGGGTTGAGCTATATAAGTTGAGCTATATAAATAGACGCAACAAGCGTAGAGGATATTATTGTTTCCCAAGGTTTCCGTCTGCTGTAGGCTAGGGCATCGTTAGGATTAATCTTGATGGCTTGATTATAATCAGTGATTCGTTGTAATGATTCAGTACCAGAACTATCATAATTATCAGTTTCTACAGTAATAGCTTTGTACAAAAGTAAACTACCTACTGTCCAAGCGTAATGAATGCCCACGAAGAGGATTTTGGCACGGTAACATGAGGTATAGATTGTCACCTTTTTCAGAGATGCTGGGAGACATCCATTCCACACTGTAAAACCACGTATCGTTAATCAGTTGAATGCCCTGAACAATACGAATCGGTGGCCCATCTCCATGAAACCGAAACTCGACCAACTCACCGAGCTGGAACACAGGTTTTTCTTTAGTGTTCGGTTGTAACTTGCCTGTGCCAATAAGTTCACGTCCTAAAACAGTTAGATTATCCTTGCCGTAGACAATCTCATAACTCCAGCCTTTAGCTGACCACTTTATACCACAACAGTAACCGAAAGATTTGGTGGTAGTGACGTAGACTTTCTCCAACAGGGAAACTTCTAATGGGGGAATCTCTTTACCCCAAGGTGGTGAAAGATACCAACAAGTTTCTAGATTCGGGACTTGGTTAATCATGGTTATGCCTCCTGACTGGACAATAGACTCCACAAATAATCAATCCGTTTCCAAGCGATCGCAGCTTGCCGGGGAGAACAACTCAAACCATAAGTGCGACGGGCATCATAATTACCCTTGATTCCCTTGGCTACTCCAATGGGAACCCCAAAAGCCACCTCACGAATGCCGGGTTCAAAGCTTCGGTCTTCATGAGAGAGCCGTACTTGCGTAATCTGATTTCCAATCTGGTCTGTCCAGGCGGTTGGCTGTTGACGGTGGAATAAGCCATCGGCGTAGGCAATGATAAAGACTCTTTCTCTTTCATGTGGCAGGCCGAGGCAGTACGCGGGTATAGTTTCCCATTCGCATACGTACCGGATTTGGGAAAGGTTTTCGAGGACTGTTGCCATTCCTCTAGAGAGTAGCCCTGTTGGGTTTTCGATGAGAGCGATTGCTGGTCTACACTGGTTGGTGATGCGGAACATTTCGCGCCACAGTCCTGACCTGGGGTCGTTGAGTCCTTTTTTATCTCCAGCGTTACTGGTGCCACTACAGGGGAATCCCCCGCACAAAATGTCGAATTGTCCTTGGTGGCAATTGTAGTTGGTAATATCTGCGTGGATTGGAATTCCTGGTTGTTCATAGCGCAATTGTGATTGAGAATAAGGGGAGATTTCGACAAATTGCTGGACTCGGAATTTGTGAGATAGACCTGCGGCTGATATTCCGTGGTGGCAAAGTCCGCCGATGCCGGAGAAAAGTGAGAGGACTGATTTCATAAGGCAATCGCACTCCTGACCAGTTCATCTGGCACTTCAAAAATCCCTAACTGCCCAATGTAAGGAATCGGTGTAATTTCTCGCGGATTCTCCAGCTTCCAGTGATATTGCCCAGGCATCCCCCAGCCAGATGCAACTTGTGAAAACTTGCAATCAACTATTGTTACAATGCCGATGACTTGGCCGCGACGTAGAAAGATTAATTCTGGGATTACTACCCCCATGCTTTGACAAAATTCTCTCGCTAGCTGATACTCTTTCTTGGTACAGGTTTTTGCAGCGTGAATTAGAATGTCGCCGCGATAATGAATAGGCCAGCCTCGGTTTTCAATATCCTTGAGAGCATAAATGATTGCCCATGCTCAAGGCTGACGAACTGAAAGTGCTTTCATGGGTTTTAATAATTGGATTTAGCTAAATTCTTGAACTGTCCAAATCGTTCATCAAACAGCATTATGTTCACATTTATTGAACACTTATAAACTTAATTGCTTTTTCAAGGCATTGACTGCTACTGCTTTTACATTCAGGAATTGGTATATCTGGCTGAACTCCCCTACCCTCAATCGTATTTCCTTTAAACGAAAACGTTTGAGAAATAGGGGCAAGTAGAATAAAACCTTGCCATCTCAACTTGAAAACTGCCCCCCCTAATACTGAACCACTGGTGCGAACTCCTAATATTTTAGCGGCTGCATGTTCTTGAGCGG
>JAHHHR010000058.1 GCA_019359245.1 Nostoc desertorum CM1-VF14
CCAGTTCTTCTTTTGATAACTGGTTCAAGCTTTCTCGGTCTAAATCTTGAGGCAGGTTTTGGTTCATATTTGTGATATTCTCTCTCAAGCGTCCCCTTTGTCAATACCCTGCCACCTGAATCCTTACTAATAAACTAACATTAGAGATATTTTTTAAAATCTCTAAATAGTGCTTTAACTCCAGGGTAGAGATAAAACCAAAAAAGTCTCTTAATTCAGAAGAAATAGGATGAACACAATCAAAAACTGGTAGATACTTTCCTGCAATTTCGTTAATTTCAGCGCTGTTTACAAAAACATTTTCAGGTTTATAACATTTTCCTACAGTAGTTGGAATACACTCCTTACCCCTTATATACCATTCAAGATATGTTGTGCTAATAGTAATTTTATAACTATTGTGTCCATCACCTATTCCATACCAGAGAGAAGGCTTTTCCAGGAAAAATTTTAAATTTAATTCTCCAGATTTAATAACACTTTCCCAAAATATCTTTGCAAAAAAGTAGTCGTTAGTTGTTTTTTCTAAAAAACTCAAATTTCTTACGAAGGAGACTTCATTATGCAACCCATAACCAAATCCATTTCTCGTAAGTATTGTACTAAGATAACCATTATTAATATCAAAGTATTCCTTCCCAAAACTACTACTTAATGAAGAAAGAGAACTAAAAATAAATTGATATTTATTTATATTCTGTTTTACCTTCATTTTCAGGAAAAAGGCTTTCCATTCTGTTTTATCATCTTTACCTTCTAGATAGCTTTCAGATACATAAACATCAATAGAATATTTTTCTTCAAGCATTAACTCAGGATTATAAAAATTAGATAAGTAGCATTTTTCACAACTTATTAGAGATCCTTTCTTAGTCAGCAAGCTAACTTTGCGAAGTTCTACAAACTGTTCATTTGTGATAATATTTTCTTTATAAGCATTAAAAATAAAGCGTATTGTATCAATTGCATTATCAACATTAATAAATTTTTCAGGTTCTTGAATAATTAGACTAATAAATGATGAATCTGTTGGTTCTTGTACACCTAAAAGAGAAAGCCAATTATAAATTTCTTGACTATTCTTGATTTTAGTTAATACATCAGTGTGTATAACTTCTTCATCAGTAACTTTTGTATGTTTACCAAATAATAAAGTAACTGGCTTGCATAATTTTGAATTTTGATTAAAGATAAAAGGTACATCCTTAATTTTTTGGTAAAATTCATTAGCATTTTTTTGTTTTTGAGACTGCTCAAACAAAAAAATTATCAAATTAAAATTTTCTTCTACTTGATGCTTGCTTATAAAAGTTTCAGATGTGAAAAAATCTCCTAAATCATCAATATCAAAAATTGTTAATCCGAATCTACTAAGACTATTTAAATTATCGAAATAAGGAATTAAAGAGTCACAGGAAAAATATTTGTTTCTTTTAATATTTATATAGTCAATTAAAATTTTCTGATTTATAAATTTTGAAATATTGCTTTGATCCCAAATCGCTTCGCTTACTTTTAATAAATATCCTTGTTCATTAAGAATAAATGCTATTTCGCTAACTGCGGTGTTAAGACCATCGTTGAAAGAGCGTTTTAATTCTGAATGACTAGAAAACCTATGAGGTAAAAGTTTTAAAATTTCATTTTTGTACTTTGATTGAGCAAGTTCTGATAACCATGTAAAAAGATAAATTGGTATTTGTTTAAAAAGCCAAATATTCCAATATAAATCTTCGTGAAGATGTTGCCTACCTGCATCTGTAAGGAAACTTGCATTTACCAAAAATGGGAAATCATAGTTCACTGATGTTGGAAGATAAGTAAATATCAATCTGTTTTCTTTATCTGCGGTTTTAATCTTGCCATCTTCCAGTTGAACAGCAAAAGATATTTCTGTTTTATTCGATTGTCTTAGTTTTTTGGGAATACGTATATCATTTCCCATAATATTTCTTGTTGAATTATCTACATTAAACATAAATAATTTTACTAACCAGGAACTTATATCCTGTCCATTTCTTTTTAACTTAACTATTCCGTTCTGTCTAAGCTTTTCAATAGTAAAAACAACTGCTTTAGTAATAGTAATAATAACTTGTTGACTTCTAAGAAAAAGTAATATTTGGGTATTAGACAAAAGTTCAAATAATTCTCTCTGGAGTTTGTCTACAGAGCCATATCTCACAATTGTAGAAACATTAAAATTATTCACAAAAGCTAATTCTGACGGTAAATCTGTCCAAATCGGAATAATCTGCCAAGGCATTTTTACATTTGCCTCTTTCCCCCTGTTCATTCTTTTATTTTTCCAATCTTGTTCATTTCCCCAACTCGTACACCAATGATTTTCCCAATTATTCTTATCAAATCTAAAACAATAATTGCCAGAATTTATAATTACGTAATCTGAATGGGAGAAAACAGACTTAAATCCAATCCCCTTAAAACCTGTTTTATTTTCATCTCCCTTTTTATTCCCATCTCCCACACTACAAATCGATTCAATATCTATTTCTGTAAACCTTTCGCCTTGATGGGAAATAACTAGGTACTGTCCTATAATTTGAATTTGAATTTCAAGTTTTCCAGAACTGCTACTTGCATCATCTGCATTCTGGAGCATTTCATAAATAAACCTTTTGCTATCGGTATAAATATCTGTAGATAAAGACTCCAAAGAATTAGCTATATCCTGGCATGATTCAGGACTGGTATAATTCGACTTTTGTTTATTTAATTGCTCTATGATTTTTTTTGCGTAAGTCATTGATATTCTTCCTTTGCGCCTTATTCACTTTGGTGTATAACCTAAGATTGTTTCTATCTTTGATTAGAGGTTCAATAATATTTTGGTTTTATTATCGAGATAAGCTAGCCCTGTCAATCAGTAACTTACGGATGCTGACTTTTAAATTCAGGTCAGCATCAAAGGTTTTACGATGATTGACAACATCAATTGGTCATAGTTTTTTGTACCCAACAGGAGAAAATTAGAAGGTCGGCTACAAAGACTTTGAGCAAGCGATCGCATTCTAGACCTTAATCAATCTCGGATTAGTAGGTTAAATCTGCGACTACCCTCTGAAAGTTGCGACATCAAACAACCCATTGCAAGTATCGCGATATCAAAATTAAGTAAGCATACTACTTACTTAAACAAATCTGTTTACTTGTTACTCAGAACTAATTTGATTGATATTTCGCTAACAGTTTTTGCCCTTGTTCACCCATCTCTTGTAGAAGTTTTTCAATCCTCTGCATAGCCATTGGTGATAATTTAGAGCGTTTATTTTCCCAACGATTAACTGTGGAATAAGTAACACCCAAATGTGTTGCAAACTGTTCTTGGGTTAAACCAACTACAGTGCGAAGTTCATGGATAAGCTGTCCCAGTTTTGGTTGTTCGATTACCAAAGGCTTTTTGATAGTCATTAGCTCAAAACCCACTACTTGAGTAGCAAATAATGTGTAATTTGCTATATCGTAGTTAGCCTAGTACTGGGTTGCAACCCGCTAATATACTGTTATTTATTTACTGTAGCTTTAATATCTCTATGTAATAAACGCAACTTGTACTTAAGTATGCTTGGTGAAAACTGGTTTAATGTACAATTGCTCCCAAAGTACCCTTAACTGCACGTAAATAATCATCTGGCGATAGCAGAAGCAGCATTCCTCGCATTCCACCAGAAACAGTAATCTGCTCAAATAGAGTTGCAGTTTCATCAAGATAAACAGGATAGTCTTTTTTACTCGCTAAAGCTGTCACACCGCCACGGATGTATCCTGTTAGTGGCTGAACTTCCTTGAGAGCAACTGTCTCAACTTTGCGGTTTCCTGAAATCCGCGCTAAAGCTTTCAAGTCTAACTGAGCATTTCCCGGTACAACAGCAAAACAGATGCCTGTTGTGTCACCTCTGACTACTAGAGTTTTAAAAACTTGCTCTGGGGGAAGACCAACTTTGTGCGCCGTACTCTCAGCAGCGAGATCGTCAGGGTCAACCTCATAGCTCAGGATTTGGTAGGGAATACCTAGTTTATCGAGTAGTCGAGCAGCATTAGTTTTCATTTAAGTCCACAAAAGATATTATTTATTGCTCAAGCTCCCAATCCTCAATCACCAGCCCACTAACGCGACTAAATTCTCTGGTGTTGTGCGTTACTAATGTTAAGTTATTCACTAGTGCAATCGCTGCAATCTGCAAATCATAAGGCCCTATTGGTGTACCAAGCGTCCCTAACTCTGCCCGAATTGTGCCAAAAATTCGAGCTGCCCGATCATCAAAAGGCAAAGATACAAAATTATTTAAGAATGCTTCTTGTAATGTTAAAGTCCGTGTGGGATTATTACTTCGCATTGCACCATAGAATAGTTCGGCTTTTACTACCGAACAAACAACAATATCTGCTGGTGATAGCGATTCTAACCTCTGCCTCACAGCAGACATAGGACGATTCAGATAAACAATACAAGCATTGGTATCTAACAAATATCTCACTCTAATGGCTCCCTAGTGTCATACTCACCTTGGGGATATCTTTGAATTGGATCATCTGCTAATGATCCAGCTGTTTGTTCAAAAAATCCGGCTGGCCATCCCAATTCTTCGGGTGTTTTCGGGGGCGCTGATGGTTCTATTTGTTGATAAATCACTACGACTTCCATTTCTTTGTCTGTTATGCCAACAGGAATCTCAAGGTGCAAAATGCCATCATCCCCAACATGAGAACATAACTTAATACTTTGCATTACTGTTTTCTCCTAGTCCTTGGTTGATTGAAAATTACGGGGTATCTCATCTATAATGCCGTATTCTTTTTCAATCACACTCAACAGCTTCTTCTCCATAGCTGTCAAATACGGTCGCTTCAACTCTCCCAAGTGCTTTAAGACAGCACTTGAGGCATCTTCCAAGTTTTGATTTTCCCATAGCCTATGAATGCGTAGGCGTAGCCCGCCGCAGGCATCGCTTCCTGTGGGAGAAATAGCACCATCGCTGATTAACTGCATCTGCTGAGATTCGGATGAATAAGCCAATTCCTGAGAAATTATCTAGCCAAATCGACACAGGTGTTAAACTCGCTATGAAAAAAGCTATTGAAAGACACCGCCGTTTAGTAGAATTTATTAGCATTTGGCAAAATGGCCAAGTTGTGAGATTAACCGCCATACAAATTCCTCCTTTCAACTCAGATGAGTAACCTATTTTCCCTCATTCCAGATCAAATCCGAGATAAGCTACCACTGACGGAAGATAAAAAAGAACTACTTCAACAGCAAACCATTAGTCAAAATATTCCAGGAACAATTCTGCGGGATTTTCAAACTATTTTAGAATTTCTCCAACCCAACGGCGTTGAAGTTAGTAGTACTTATCACCAATTGTCCCTTAAATATCTCCAACAACTTAACTCACAATTGAGTTATCCCATAGATATTAACCTCAAACGTCCTGTACAAAAATCCTATCCTTATATCCACGGTCTTTATTTTCTCCTCCGCACCTCTGGACTATCTCAAGTTATTACCAAAGGTAAAAAGAGCAAGTTAGTTTTAGACCAAAAAATTCTGCAAATTTGGCAAGGATTAAACCACACAGAACAATATTTTACCCTGCTAGAATCTTGGTTAGTTTGGGGAGAAAGCGAACTCTTAGGCGACCAAAGAGATATGTTTGACCAAGCATATCGCTGTTTATTATTTTGGAACAATCTCCCATCATCAGGATTAAAAATTAATAATTACTCAGAACAAGATAAATTAGTTTATTATCCTGGTTTCCACAATCTCGCTCTCTTACATTTATTTGGATTAATTGAACTGACATCAGGAAAACCACAAGCCGCTAAAGGCTGGCGTTTTACTCATGTAAACCCCAAGCCTTGGGGTAATGCTCTCATGGCTGTGTTAACAGAAAGTCGCTCAAATATCCAAATAGAAGATTATGCCACTTTTCGGTTAGATTTTCGCATAGCTTTTGACAATTTAAAACCTTATCTCCAACCCTATTTCCCGGAATGGTCACAAACTTTAGTGATTGCCGAAGGCGGTTTTACTGAGGGTGTTTACATATTTAAAGCCACTTTACAGAATGCTTGGCGACGGATTGCTATTCCTAGTTACTTCAATTTAGATGAAGTCGCTGCCGCAATTGTGCAAGTATTTGATTTTGACCCGGAACACCTCTACAGATTTATTCACAAAGACCGTTTAGGAAGAACTTTGGAATTTAATCATCCTGTTGTCGAAATTCCCCCTGATACCTGCGATTTTCGTTTAGGCGATTTATCCCTAGAGGTAGGTAGTCATTTACAATTTATCTTTGATTTACTGCAAGAGTGGGAATTTGATTTATATGTAGAGAAAATTGAACCAGCCAATAACAAAATGAAAAAGCCCAAGATTCTTGAATCTTATGGTGAACCGCCAGCGCAGTATGGCGAAGAGGAAGAGCTTTACTGATGCGATCGCTCTTACTATATGAGTGTAAAGGGATGGGTAGTGCGTTCCTGCGTGTGGTCGATTCGCTGGAAGAGCGCTACCCGGCGTATCTTACTATATGAGTGTAAAGGGATGGGTAGTGCGTTCCCCAAAGGGGTTGCCCCAGGCATCACCTCAACATCGATTGCATATTGTCTAAGATTTATTCTCGATCTTCCACCGCACCTAATGCCTTAAGCGTGGCTTTTTCAGCTTCGGTTAAGCCTTTAACGCCTGTGATGTTCATACCTTCATAAGGTCTTGGCGGTATAAGTGTTTTTAAGCAATCGCCTGTATTAGTATCCCAAAGTTTAATTGTTCCATCTTCGCTTCCACTAGCTAGCAATTTTCCATCTGGGCTAAAACTAATTGATACTACCCAATTAATATGACCTTGCAAAACTTTAAGGCATTGACCATTATTTACATCCCATAATTTGACTGTTCTGTCATGACTGCTGCTGCCTAGAATTTTACCATTTGGACTAAAGACAACAGACCTGACTTTATGAGTATGGGCTTGTAAGCTATTCAAGCACTGGTCAGTTTTAATATTCCATAATTTTACCCTCCCATCTATTGTTCCACTGGCAATAATTGGAGTATTAGGGTGTAAATCAACTGACCATACTTCTTCGTCTTCTTGTAAAGTTTTGATACAATCACCGATTTGAGCATCCCATATCTTGATTGTCTTATCTTCACTTGCAGTAATTAGCGTTTGTCCATTTTGAGCAAAAACGATCCCTTGTACCCATTTATTATGCCCTTGCAAAATTTTCAACCGTTGACCAGTAGAAACATCCCAAAGATTCACTATACTTTCATCGCTACTAGCCAGGATTTTACCATCAGAACTTATAGCAACTGGCAACACCCAAGGGCCACGCCCCTTTAAAATATGAAGGCATTTTCCATTGCTAAGATCCCATAGCCTAACAGTTTTATCACTACTCCCACTAGCTAATATTTGCCCAGCAGAACTAAAAGAAATAGAAGATAACCAATAACTATGACCTCGTAAATTTTTGAAACACTGACCTGTGTTTGTATTCCATAGCCTTAATATACCGTCATCACTCCCACTAGCTAATGTGCAATTATCTGGACTGAAAGCAACAGATAGTACCAAATGATGGTAGCCTTGCAAAATTTTAAAACATTGACTATTCATCAAGTCCCACAATCTGGCTGTTTGGTCATCTCCTGCACTAGCTAGCATTTTTCCATCGTTACTAAATGTGATTGACCTTACCCATTTCGTATGACCTTGTAAAGTTTTCAGACATTGACCTGTGCCTAAATCCCAAAGTTTTATTGTTGAGTCGAAGCTACTACTAGCAAGTATTTGACCACCAGGGCTAAATACAACTGATGTCACCTCTCTAATATGCCCTTGTATTGTTTTTAAACATTGACCTGTACTTACATCCCAAAGTTTTATGATTTGCTCAGAACTACCACTAGCTAATGTTTTACTATCAGGACTAAAAGCTATTGACCTAATCCTAAATGCCATTCCTTGCTTATTCGCTTGTATAGTTTTCAGACATTGACCTGTACTTGCATCCCAGAGTTTTATTGTTTGGTCATAACTGCCACTAGCTAGCATTTTTCCATCAGGACTAAAAGCTATTGACCTGATCTTATCAGTATGTCCTATTAAAATATGAAGGCATTCATTAGTGTGTATATCCCAAAGGCGTAATGTCTTCTCTGAACTTGTAGCAAAAATACGACCACTAGGGTGAAAAGCAACCGAGTATAAATTGCCAGAGTCTCCTTCTAAAGTTTGGATACATTTACCACTTTGTACATCCCATAACTTTATAGTTTGGTCATCACTACCACTAACTAGCATTCGACCATTAGGGCTAAAAACAACTGAACGTACCCAGTCAATGTGTCCCTGAAATGTTAATAATCGATTACCATCTGGTATTGCCCAAAGGTGAATTTGCCCGTTAGTATCACCTGTCGCTAAAACTTTATCATTAGGATTAAATGCTACTGATAAAACACTACCCAATATTTTAGTAAAAATAGAACCAGTAAGATTTGCCTGCTTCAAATTTATGCTAACTAAATTTGAATTACTAAAATCAGCTTTTTTAATGACTGCACCACTAAAATCTTTCTCCTCTAATGCTGCCTTATCAATATTTACTGCTACTGTTGCTGCATTTCCCCCAACATAACCAACCTCATCCTCGCTTCTAAAGCGTGTTGCTTCAATAACTTTAATAATCTCCTTGTTTACCTCTACATCAACCATTGGTACAAGCAAATCCATTACTGCTTTCGTCAAAGGCGATTGCCCAAATGTCTCCTTCAATTTCTCCAAAGACTCACTAATAAATCTTCTCAAAGGTGCGATCGACAAAGGGATTGCCACAGGCATCGCCTCGCTACTCCTTTGACGCGAAAAATAACCAGACCAAGTATAATCAACAGGCGCTGTACTGCTATCCAAACCTGACTGTGCTTGGGCTAATTCCGTAAAATCGCTAGCCAACACCCCCAACTCTGCTGCAAATTTATACGCCACAAAAAACTCTAACAGCGATCTATGCGCTGGAGTATAGTCACCATCAGCATTGCGGACAAGCATCGTCTGCGCCATCATGTCATAATGCCAGTGATCTAAATCCTTCTCTTCTTGAACAATAGAACCAAATAAGCGACGAATACGTTCTGGGAACAGCCGATAATTCAGGCTCATTTGGTTACTAGACAACATTTCCCAAGACAACTCGCACAGAAAATACAGTTTATCTGCAAGGGAAGTAAAAGTACGCTCTGCTTTGATGTCTCGTTCCATCTTGCGTCGCACTGCATAGAAATAAACCCGTGACATATCCACAGGTTTACCCGCCTCAATATCTGGCAATGCTTCTAAAATTAATTCAGTCATCAGTGGGCGACGCGCTAAGTCCAAAAGTTGAGAATTACCCATTACCTGCTCAACTGTTGCTGGTTCAGCTTGGTATGACAACAGCTGCCGAATTTGTTCGTCGTTAAATTTCTCCAGTTCCAAGACTTCAAATTGAGGTGTTTCGCCAGTTAATTTTTTAGTTGATGCTTGCAGTTCTGCATTTAGTAAAGCACGTCCTTCCTTCGCTTCTGGGAAATGCTCAGTACGACAGGTGAGGATGACTTTAGCACCGGGAACCACCACCTTCGCCAGTTCCCAAAAGTTGTTAATCATCTGTTGACGATCTACCTTTGCTGCCATTTCGTCAAAGCCATCGAAAATTAGCAGCAACTTACCCATACGATTGAGTTGGTCAAAGACTTCGCTGTTGATGCGGATATTGTGTTGGGTAAAAAAGAAACCTGCCAAAACATTCTCAACATTTAGTGCTTTGGCAAAGTCACGCAGGGTAATTACCAAAGGCAGACGGGGACGTTCAACACCACGTTTTTGGGCATCACGGTAACGTTGCAGTGCAGTCCAAGCATAGTGAAAGACAAACCAAGTTTTACCTGTGCCAAATTCTCCCAGAATTGAAATATGCTCTTTAGCTGGGTCATCAAGCCAAAGGTCTATATACCCATCAATCCAGCCGTCTTCTTCTTCATATCGACTCACCCCGATTCGCCGCTTGGTAACTGGGTCAATTTCTTCTTTTGTACAAGCAAGCGGTACATACAAGGTATCAATTTTTCGGCGTTTGATTTCTGCTTCTAACCAGTCGAGATAACCATTAAAGTCAGCATCTAAGTCAATCAGTTCGTCAAATGTAAAGCAGTCAAGGCGATGATTTTCTTCCTTCTTGACTTCATCCCGTGCGGCACGGGAAATCCGACGGGTAGTCACCAGCCATCCTTCATCAGTTTTTTGCGCCTCAACTGACGAACGCAACGCCATGACATCACTCAGTCCCACCTCTCCTGCAACGCCACGTATAAGAATACGGTCATAACTGCGACGTACTGGGATGTGAATTATCCATTCAAAATATTCCTCTGCCCAGATTTCATATTTTTCAAAGTCATAGCCCAAGGTTTCAAACCATCCTCGCATCTGCTGGGCTAGTGCGATCGCTCTACATTGGTTTGCAGTCGCAGTTCCTGGTAGTGCAGGATAATTCTCTACTGCCAACCTTGCTATTTCTGTCCGAATTCCCTCCAGCGTCGGCAATCTTTCCAGTTGTTCTTGGATACAAGCAATCCTTTTATGTAGAGAACCAATTTTCTGGTTTAGCAACACATCAGAGGGAGTGCGAGTGCGTTTAGCAACTTCAATAAATACAGTCGCAAATTCAGCCACTTCTCGCCTGACATCAAGTTCTAAACTACTAATTTCATCACCCAAGGTATAGGTATCTAAAAAAGCATCAACCTCAGAAAGCAGAATTGAGGGGTTATTGTGGTCTAATGCTGTGCGAAAAGCTTGTTTAATTGCTTGTTGTCGGAACAATTCGAGCAATGGCTTAGGTTTGCCTACGCCATATTCTACTAGGGCGTAAGCATAAACACCACTAAAATCAGCAGGTGGATGCTCTGGATCGAGGTTAAATTGCTGGAGTAACTTAATTACAGTCTCCGAACGCAGAATTTTTTCTTTAATCAAAGGGTTGGCGATGCTAGTAATTGCGTTGAAGACCAGATCCAGGTTAATCAAGCTCATTAAAATACTCCAAAAACACAGAGCTATCTTGCTAACTAAGGGTTAATTACTGTTACAAATAATATACCGCCAAAAACAGTTTTATTTTATACTTTCCCAATGATTATCGAAAGAATACATTTGATAACTGTAATTTACTAGGCGGTCGCTTTGCTCCTCCTGTTCAACAATATTTTTTCAGAGTTGATTGCAAAGTAGATTTTGGAAGTAGTTGATCACTGCTTCGGCGTAGTTCGCCGCAGGCATCGTTTCCATTCCATCACTCAAGGTATATTCGCGGGTATTCATCGCGTCAAATTAAATTAACAATGATGAAAAGACCACAAACTGTCAAATCATTGGAAGAATTAGGTCGAGTACGTTTGTCAAAAAACTTTTTTATGCGTGATTTTTTGCACTCAGAAATTTCTCAAATTGAAGGGATTCCAAATATCCCAGATAATCCTGATTTGGCGATCGCCTCCGGCAAAAGTCTTTGTGAACAAGTTCTAGAACCAATTCAACAAGCTTTCGGAAGAATCAGCATTCGCTCTGGATATCGGTCATCTGCTATCAATGCTAAAGGTGCAGAAAATAAAAATCAGTACAATTGTGCTAGTAACGTATCTAACTATGCAGTTCATATCTGGGATGTTCCAGACGCTAAAGGTTATATGGGTGCTACAGCCTGCATTATTGTGAATTCTTTCATTGATTATTATGAGAAAACTGCCGATTGGACAGCCTTAGCATGGTGGATTCACGATTACATTGATTATTACAATGCAATCACCTTTTTTCCAAAGTATGCTGCGTTCAATATTGGTTGGTCTGAAAATCCCGAATGCAGAAAACTATACATTTACAGCTATATCCCTAATCCTTACACAAGCAAAAAGGGATATTTAACACGTTTAGGCGCAGAAAATTATTTAGGTTCACATAAACAGTTTTATGAAGAGTTGGCAACGCAGTTAGCTATTACACTTTAACTTCAGACTCTAGAAAGCTCAAAAGTTTTTCTTCCAACTCAGTTAGAGAAGGACGATTCACCTTACCCAATAACTGCAACAGACTTTTGACAGTCTCCTCTAACGAATCGGAATACACGCGATTGATGCGTAGGCGTAGCCCACCGCAGGCATCGCAAATCACCTGCATCTGCTGACACTCCGCAGGCAAGTAATCGTAAGACTTCAGATGCTGCAACCCAACGGCATACTAGCTATCCCACATTTTCACGGTGCAACTAAAGTCATTCACTGTGCTGACAATCGCCCAACAGCCACCCTTGCCTCTCAGTTCTGGATGTCCTTGGCAATGATTTGGCAGGCACAAACTCCCCTTAACCTCAGTAGGAGCTTGCTTGGCTAGCAGTTAGCAATATTGAGACTACTATACTGAATAACAAGTAAATAAATATACTGATGTGTTATTGCAAATTGAGATAGTAAAGTATTTAATAAATTAAAGCAAAGCTAATGAAAAAATTATTTGTAACTATTAATATTTTGGCGTTTTTATTACCTTTAACTGCTGTAGCTAATAATATAAATGACGATTTGTCATTCTTCGGGAGCAATAACAATTTGATTATCGCACTGGATAACAAAACTAATACTGCATGTTCTTTCAATACAAAGACTAATTCAGTCGTTAAAATGTCTGGCGTTAAGTTTACTAATACCCGAATGGTCGGGGCTTCTTACTGGTGGGGAAAACTAGGCGGCAACTTGAACCATTTCCTTGATCCTAAAACATTAAAGATTAGCGAAATTAAAGGTAAATGGAGCGACAACAACGTAATGTTAATCAAGATACAACATTACAAAGACTACGGTACTTACACTGAAAGTCTCGGTGCAACTTGTGTTAAAGAAGGTGGGTTAAGCGAAGTAGCTAAGAAGATGAGAAGGTAACTGAGCTTATATTTAATCTCAATTATCACAATTTTATACTGTGTGTTTATCTGCTTATATCCAAGTAATTTAGCAGTTGTTGCTTCTACTTATTCACATAGGAGCAAAACGATCGCGTCCGATGTGAACTTCCCACTCCACAACTCTAGCAGAGTCCGCTAGCATACCATCTCGCACACGAGGACTGCTGTTTACAACAGCTTGAGCCTGTTCAAGATTCTCTGCCTGGATAACCCAAAGCCCAGTTCCATCATGGGGAAAAAACGGCCCACAGCACAGTAGTGTTCCTTTCTCATGTTGCTCCTTAAACCAAGCGAGTTGATCAAGGTCATGCTCTGGGTGAGCCAATTTATAGTCGTAATACCCTGGAACGGTTGCAACCACAACGGCAAAAAGTTTAGACATAATGCTCTGGTTGGTGATTTGAGATGATGTTCAGATTGTATGACCCAAGAACAAGAAATACTTTTGTGCCATGAAATAGCGACTGTATGAACGCCAGTGTATCTTCAAAGATCGGATCAACTCTGCCCTAATCTACAATCTCATATTCTTGTTCAAGAAAACCTAATAGTTTTTCCTCAAACTCACTCAAATATGGGCGCTTCAACTCCCCCAAACACTTCAAAATTGCCTAGAATGGTGCTTCTAGCTTGCCACTATCCCGTAGCCTAATGATGCAATCATCTACAGTAGGAGAAACAGCGCCATCGCTTATCTCCTAAACTTGCTGACACTCTTGGGGCAAGTCGTTGAAGGACTTCAGATGCTGCAACCCAACTCTGTATTCGCCATACCCAAGTCTCACGGTGAAACTGAAATCATTCACTGCGCTGAGTATTTCAAACCTGAATGACATCTTAATGACGCACCAGAATAATCAAATTAATTGCATCTACCAAAAATTCTTTTCAATAGGATCTGAACCAATCAGAAAATCAAAATTACCTTCACCCCTACTTGTCTTCAATCTTTCCATGATTTTTTTCGGGTTATCGTGGGGGCCATTGACATAAAATGGTTTCCCGTCACGACCACATTCAATACGTATACTCCCATCCCATTCTCCGATATGCGAACGCGATTTAGAAAAGTCTTTGTGTGGTTGAAACCCTAAGCTTTCTGCGTATTCGCAAGCACTAAATATCATCCCTTGGGCAGCTTCAAGGGGAACAAGGTGCGGTTTTCCGGGAAATGGCTGGAATACTGATTCAGTAAATTCTTTAAATTTTATCCTGTCTACTGTACGTGGTGGTATGGTATCTTTAACGCCTAAGCACCATATATCTAAAAGGTAACTACAGACCGTGATTTGATTGTATCGAGCAACTCTTGCTATAACTACCAATCCTAAACCGCGATCAATATCATCGTCATTGTTTTTTACAGGTAGGATTTTTGTCAGCAGATTTTTGATGCTGTTTTCTGGTGGGATTTTCGGTAACAATTGGATAAGACTCTCGCTTGCTAAACACTGATATACAGGGTCTAGCTCTCCTTTTGTCAATCTATCTAATGTGGTTTGCTGTGCTTGATTTTGGATCGCTGCATTGACATCTGACACTTTAATACCCAATTTTCGGGCTATTTGTTTAGGTGTTAAATTCAATGCCCGTAAATTTATGATTTCTTCTTGTTGTGTTTCTGTCATAAATTACTACTTTCTACAAACAAGTAAGAGCGGAAATATTAAACCAAAGATTGCTTTTATTTGCTATTCTACAGCCGCTTGAAGTCAAAATTGGATCACGTACACTATTTTTGCAACATGACTTCAAATGTGCTAGCAAATTTAACTGGAGCATTACAAGTAGTGATCGCACCTAACTGGTTTTATCTTTGGCTTCGTTAATCAACAATTTATCACTGATGGTAAATTTATCATAGTGCTGTCTGCTCGTCCCACCTCATCAATATCCAGACTATGAACATCGACCAATTTCAGGAACTGAGGCAAAAACTGACCTCAGAACCAGACTTGTCCAATATCTGGTTGTTTTACATGGATCATTTTGCGGATCATGCAGAATTTACTGATCTGGGAGAGCCTGCTTATAATGAATACCTAGATGGTGTCATCCAAAAAACTTGTGAGCAAATGTTTGGTAGGATAATAAAGATTACTGACTTTCTCCTGATCTACATTGCAGAGTATGATTTATTTCATGGCCCTTTTCAAGTTGAACGGCGTATCGGGGGCGTGATTTATTTCGAGGATCTTAAAATTGGGTTGATTGCAGTGTCAGCAGATTATCCTCCTACTGATGCGGTTAAGTATTCACGTTTTTCTGAGGTGCTTCAATTACCAACACCTAATCGCAACAACCTTAATTGAGAGGCGGGCAACGCAAAAAAACTTTTAGCAAGTGCCATATCCAAAATGAATTATTTGTCCAGAAACTATAAGGGATTGCTCATATTTTTTACAAAATCTAGAATACCGCAATGATTAAAGTTTTAGATAGATTCAGACAGCAACCCTGACATATCTAATACTCGCTCTGACCAAGTACTAGCTTGCTCGGACATATTTTTACGTTCGCTCTCATTAGACCAAAGACTATCAAATTTTAATTTCCAACGTGCTAGTTGGATTTGAATGTTAACCAATTCTTCGGCATACTCAGGTTCAATTTCTGCTGCTGTCCATTCGATAAAACACATAGTTTCATCTGCAACACTTTCGACCGCTTCAGGGTAAGCAGTGTCACAAAATGTTCTCAGCCTACCTAAATTAGAAGCTATATGCCCTAAGCGATGTGATGTATTTTCGCCTTGAAACCGTGCTTGTTTTTCATCTAAATTCTGGTTCATATCCACCAATTAACTCCTGGGTTATTTTTTTAACACGTTCTCGAATCGCTGGGACTTGAATTACCATTGAGCGATTATTTTGGCTGGGACGTATGTTAATAATCGATTCATAAGCTATCGATTGGTCAAAGGGAGTCCAATCCGCACCCCAGATATCTCGCTGTCTACTACCGTCTTCAAGCAATGCTGCTTCACAAAAAGCGTGTTTCTCTCCTCCTCCAGCTAAAATCCCTCTTTCTATATCTACTGCCACTTTAATGTAAACTCGCAAAGTTTGCAGCATTAACTCCACTTGTTCGAGAGTTGCTCTTTCCCTAATAATCAGTACCAAAATCTCACCCTTACCTGCATAAATGCACAAGTCAAAATTCTACTTTGTAGAATCCCTTGAATCCCAAAATTAATCACTTGCAGCATTATGGTATGATTTCCAACTCCAGAAGACTCAACACTTTCTCTTCCAAATCCGTCAAATAAGCCCGATTCAGCTTCCCTAACGACTCTAAAAACTTCTGCACTGACTCCTCTAGCCCAGTGGAACACCCTCTAATGCGTAAACGCATAGCGGCTGGTCTTTGGACATCCCTCAGAAGACTGCATCTGCTGACATTCGGCAGGTTGAGAATTGCAAAACTTTAAGTGTTGTAATTCCATAGTTTACCATGCCTAAAAGATTAAGATAAAACGGTTTTAGTCAGAGTCCATAAGATTGCTTTCTTCGTCGCAATCATGGGGTACTATTTTTGAATGCAGTTTAGTATTAGACCCATTTTTTGAGTGAAAATAAATCTATGAATAGAACGTTATACTATCATCAGCAATCAAACTTTTCTCGGAAAATCAGAATATTGTTAATAGAGAAAAATTTAGATTGTGAATTCAAAGAAATTAATTTAGCCAATAAACCCCCTGAATTCCTTGAAATTTCTCCTATTGGTCAAGTCCCTGTGTTTGTAGATGAAGATGGCACGGTAATTTGGGACTCTACATTGATTGCAGAGTATCTAGACGAAACTTATCCACAGCCTAGCTTTTACCCAAGCGCTCCTCACATACGGCTTGAGTGCCGTAAATGGGAACAACTAGCAGATACTTTAGGCGACAATATTATAAGTTTATGGGTACTAGATTTTATGGGTGATCTAGCTCCTGCTTATTATCGAAAAAAATATGAAACATTAATTAATCGCCTTTTACCAATCTTTGATTCCCAACTGCGTTCAACTAAATATTTGTTAGAGGGTGAAACATGGACAGCAGCAGATGTGGCAGCATTATGTTCCCTCGGTTATTACAGCTTTCGCTTAAATGAAGACTGGCTTCTTCAGTATCCTTATTTGAGAGACTGGTTTAATACATTACAGGAGCGTGAATCAGTCAAGTCAACTATTCCAAAAAAGTAAGGATTTAGGTCTAATATTGGGGAAGCAAAGAAGGGCGAGACAGATTCTGAGGTTTTATTTGGTTTTGTTAATTTCTAGCCAGTTGTAGAGTGGGAACTGAACTCTGTTGAGCGCTGTATGAATCATGTAGAGGGGTTCTACAGCACTCAACTAAACAACTGGCTCCGGCTGGATGTCAAGAAGCGGGAAGTTTTATCTTTTCCCTCGTACAACTTCTTCACTTTCCCGTTGTGTTGCTAACTCCATTGAAACTGCAACCCAAAGACATTGGATGCCAATTTGCCAAAATTGTTTAGGGTATTCTCCCATACTCCAACTCCAGAAGCTTCAACAGCTTCTCTTCCACAGCCGTTAAATAAGGCCGATTCAGCTTTCCCAACGACTGCAACAGACTTTTGACTGTCTCCTCCAGCGAATCGGAATACACCTGATTAATGCGATCGCTAATCACCTGCATCTGCTCACACTCGGTAGGCAGATAATTGTAAGACTTCAGGTGTTGTAACCCAACGGCGTACTCGCCATCCCACATTTTCACCGTGCAACTAAAGTTATTCACTGCGCTGACAATAGCCCAACAGCTACCTTTGCCTCTCAGTTCGGGATTGTCCTTAGCAAGAATTTGGCAGACTTCACCAATTTGGTAGGTGTTGGGTACTTTAGTACGTTCCATAATTCTCTGCACCACATCAGTTACAATTCTGGCACTGGGAACTTTACCGCCAGCCTTCTGTACTGCCCGTTGCCAAACTTCAATCTGCTGCTGGGGTTCTAGCTGTGCCAGAGGGCGCACTTGTCCTTCATTAGTTGGCAGGATTCGTGAGGGGTTAAGTCGAGTTTTGTCTACTTCCTCGTTTTGGGAACAATTTGTTCCCATTTCATCCACTCCCTCATTTTGGGAACAATTTGTTCCCGTTTCATCCACTTCCTCGTTTTGGGAACAATTTGTTCCCGTCACTATGTTGTCAAATACTACAGAACCAGCTATTAGATAATTGACTCGACGATGGGTGTATCCAAATCTATCACGACAATACTCCTCAAATGTGCGATGAGTGGATCTGTATAACCTGCGATCGCGCAACTGAGCCAATGCCTTGCCTGCCTCAAAAAACGCCCGCTCCACTTTCCTCTCCAGGTGCAAGCGATCGCTAATTTCCTGCTCGGTTAATTCTGGAACTTCAACGGCAGTAACGTTAATTGTTGCTAAGGCTGGGTTTTCCTGAAGGGAGATATCCTCAAGGTCTTGGTCATCTGGTAATGTGCTGTCACTGGATGCAGCAGAGGTGGCTTTGTTGCGCTTACGGGGTGGTTTAGTCATTTTTCCACCTCTTTTGGTTCAGTGGCATTGCTTAAAGTCGATTGCAAATCAATTTAAAAAATAGAGTTTTCATAAAATGGTTCAGACTTTAGAGGAAAAAATACTTTCAACTGATTAGTTAGTAAATGCCTGTCAAAAGCAATACGTTACGATGTTTGGTCTTTTGATTTGTCTGACCCATAAGCTAACAAATCACCGGGCTGGCAATTAAGAGCTTTGCAGTATTTTTCTAGCGTGTCTCTGTCTAGTCTCTCTGGCATCACCCGAATATTTTTGTGTTTGCTGACGGTTACAGGATGCAACCCTGTCATCTGGGCAAGCTTTTTATAGTCGATTTCTCTATCAGCCATTAATACAGCCAAGCGCCACTTGATCGGCATTGATTCTTCTATTGGTATCACCATATTTAACTTACACCTCCTTGTGTTTGCCCCAATGCTTACTGTGACAGTGGCACAAATCTAGTCAGCTTTCAAATGTGGTTATCTGGTGTTTGCCTAGTCTAAGTAGGTATTGCTAGGCTTTGCATATTTTAATCTGGCTCGAACTTCAATAAATCGCCTGGATTACAGTTGAGTGCTTTACAAAGTTGATTAAGTGTTTCCCTATCCAGTCTCTTGGGCATATCACGGTATGCCTTTAGCTTTGAAATTGTGTTTGGATGAAGTCCTGTAATTTCTGCCAGTTCTCCAGTTTTAATATCACGTTCAAGCATGAGATAGGCCAAGTTCCACTTAATCGTCATTGGGAATAATGCGCTGCACTGCATCTTTAAAATTACCCTTTAACGGATGGAATCTAAACCTAGATTAGCTGCTACTAACCGATATGTCAATATTCTAATCGTAATGGTTGACAACTAATCGAAACGGTTAGATAATAAAAATAGAGAAAGCGCCCGACTACCAATCTGAAGCGCTTCTCTATGTCCATTAAGACTTTATCAATTATGACTCACGCCCTTTACACAACACAACAGCTGCAACTGAAATCGATTGCCCGACTCAAGCAAATCTACAGCGAAATCGCCTGCACAGTCGAAGTAAGCGACAAACGCTGCAAAGATTCTTGGATTAGTGCAATCGCTGAATATCAGGCAAGCAAGATTCAGAAGCTCACCCCTGCTGCCCCCGACAACCAAGCCCTCGCCCAAGCCGAACTCGACAACTACATCGCTGACCAAGCCCAAGTTGTAGCTCCCGAACCCTTCAGAATAGTCGAAATCTCGTTTGACCATCACGAATATTATGCAGATGACAGACTGGTAGCCAGCATCAGCCATGACGACAACCATTTAACGCAACGCTGGGTAGTCATAGTCAACGATAAAGAAGTATTCCGTGCCAACACTCTAATGCGTTGCGATCGCTTCATCTGCACTCACTACAAAGACGGTACACTGCCAATAAAAGCAGAGGTGCAGGGGAGCAGGGGTGCAGAGGGGAAAAACTTACAACAACTTTCTCCTCTGCCCCTCTGCGCCTCTGCCCCGCAAGTTTCCTCTTCTACTGAAAACCAAATCATGGCGCATATCTTCAACGAGTGCCAAAATTATGGGTTTGAAATTCTCGATGATGGCATTTACAACAAGGGCGTGAAACTGGGGCAAGTCGGATGCACTGACGGGAACTGGTGGGTGAAGAGGCGTTATTCAGTCCAGCAGCAGTATTCTAACTCGGTGCTTGATGCTGTGCGCTCATTGTCGATGGTGGACGTGTCTACTGATGGTAAATCCATTTTTGATGAATATTTTTTAGACCAACCCTTAGAACAGCTAACTGGCGATAGATTGCAACGGCTGCTGGAGAGAGCGGAGTTAGTCACAGCGTAGTTCAACCAGTTATCAGTAAACAGTTAACAGTTATCAAGATTCGACACTGTTAACTGATAACTGGTAACTGCTCACTGATTATTTCCCTTCATTCACCTATTCATCTATGCAACCCACGATCTCAATCCCACAACACTGGGGCTACCCTCGCTTTGCCTTGGATCAGCGTACACAACAGGGCATCATTCTGGGACTTCAATACTACCCAAATGGTACAAAATTAGCTGAACAATTTGGTGGTGGTTGGCGTTATGCGCTGATGCCTAAGAAAAATTCTGATGAATTGTTCCACTTTCAGGAGTCTCAAATTAAACCGTTTTCACCAGAAGAACTATTCCACCAAATTACCGCAGAGATTGACTTTTACCAACAGCAGATAAGCATTCTCAACCGACAGTTAACCGTATTAACTGGAGGCTCAAACAATGGCTAAGGAAGCAAACAACGACTTTGAGTGTAGGGCTAATCATTTGCTGCGTTCGATTCGACTTTGCGGTGGTTGTATTCCACTGGATCGTCTGCAATTCCAATTCTCTGATTCAGTAATTCAAACTCTGCTGGATAAAGAACTGGTGCAAGTACAGAACACGGGACGCGGTTTTTTGTTGGAAATTGCCGAGGATTTTAACTCTTAATCGAAGAGGAAGCAATTATGAAACTTTACGCTAAGACCATTGCACAGGCTTTACCTGATTGGGCAACCATCGTTACAAAGAGTGCAGATTTGATTGAGATTGAAATCAATGATGAACACCCAAATTTTCAATCTCTGCTTGAGGAGTTAGAGACGGAGATTGAGCCAGGAATCATGGGATTGAAAGCGGAGGATTTATGCTCACGGTTGGGCATAGAAATGTCTAACCCATATCTCCACCAATTACTTGAACAAGCCCAAACCCTGATATCCCTTATTGCTGCACATTCAGACTACAAACAACTGCTGGACTTAGGATATCAACCTGATTTAAACATTGCTGATGCTCAAACTGCACTGACTTATTTGCAATGGGAGTTAGACCGGAATCGAGAACCTTCTGTTTAGTAGAAAACCGATTGCTTGAGTATCAGCTTTTCTTCAAGCAATCGTAAAGCGCTGAAAGTTTACGCTACAGACCACTAATTATTGCACAGGCTAACAAAATATGGTTACTGAAATAAAACTAGGTTTATGCAACCCTCCTGAACCCATCTATTTATTTGTCAATCAGGGGGAAGTAGACGGGGAATCATTCGTTTGGTACAAGTTTAATATCAGCCAAGAGAAGAAAATCCCAGTTACCCAAAGGGCGTTAACTGGGTACTTGTCTGAACTGCGCCTAACAACTAAAGAATTCAAAGGCAAAGACAATCTGAAGCTGGATATTGTTGTCAGTGCTGATGAACTTTATGTAGTGAGAACTGGCATTGAAACCAATTTCGCCAAAAGCTTTCTTTTAGCTGCGTCATTAGTTCAGGATTTTTCTAAGCCACTGATTATTGTTGCGAATGCTGGTGACGAGAATACAGTTTTCTGCAATCTTTACGATGCCGTGACTAAAAGCAGGATTGAAAGAGAATGGAACAAAAATGCTGATTGGACAACTATCATTCGTGATATCCAATCCTTATTGGGTAAAACTTCAAGCTCCATTCCAGAACCACCACTGACTCCACCAAAACTTAGCGTAGTTCCTCAAGCAGTACCGACTCAGGATTTACGAGTTAAAAATATTCGCACCTTGCTTGATTATCCCCTTGATTTAGTCAAAGAGTGGTTGCAATTTCAGGATGTTGACCGCCCAAGTTTACTTGATATTAGCCAGATTAATGAACTAATCAAAACCATGTGTTTGGCTTGGGCGGCAGGCAAGTGTGACCATTCCAATCATGCTGAGTCTTCGTATCAGAATCTTGTTGTTGATGCTGTTACTGACGGTGCTGATGAATTAGCTGCTATCACCGCATGGATGCAGCAGTTGCAAACAGTAAAGACTGGGGCAGGCTGAACCGGAATTTAGAAGTCGGAAGTCAGAATTATCCTGGCTTCTCATTTATTCAAATTACCAAACAGGAATTACCCATGAAAGTCATCGTTACAGTAATCGAAAAAATTACGAGTGAAGCTCACATCGATATCCCTGATGGGCTAAATCAATCCGCAATTAAACAACACATAGTAGACCGCTACAACACTGGAGAGATATCCACAGATATGAACATCTTTCAAGTTGACTTTGAATCTATCAGCGCTCAAATTGTCCAAGAACAGTCTGATGCTAAATCTGCATAAATAGGGGAGGTAATCAAATGCATACAAAATGGACTGATGAAGAACTCGCAATCATTGAAGCTAAGGCTGAACTTTATAACCCTAAGCAAATAGCCTCAATCTTAAAAAGACATGGGTATTTTCGCACTCCAATTGCGATTGCTACTAAGCTTTGGGCTTTGGGTTATTCTACAAGCCCTTTCCTCGATAACTATAGTAGTGCTGAAATTGCCCGTGTTCTGTGTGTGCATTCCACTACTGTTTCTGGTTGGGTACGCCGTGGTTGGTTGAAAACTAGTCGTCGTTCTTCTAAACGTTATCAAGTTCGGAGATGGCATCTCAAAAACTTTTTTGATAATCCCCCACAGCATTTAAAAAAGCGTATTGCCTCTATTGATGCCGAAGCTATTAATTACTTATTGGGGAGAAAAGCATGATTGACAATATTAATGCACTCTTAACGAGTTGGTATATCTCTCCGCCTTGGGGTCGAACAATTTCACCTGTTGAGGTGAATTTACTGGAGAGAGTTTACCTGAGAACCACGAGAACATTTGGTTACTGCTGTGGGATGCAGTGGAAGCATGAGTGCTGGATTTATTCAATTGATTGCCGTAATGAAATACTCCACGCTACACAAAACCAAATCATTGGGACTGGGGAATTAGAAGCCATTACTGTGCAAAAGCCTGCTTTTGTTTTGGGCGAAAGAGTGATCCTCTGTTCTCACGACAAGGGAACAAAACAACGGCTGATTTTGGGGATTGGGCTGGTGAATAATTCTTGGTTTTACATCGTTGAATTGGTGTCGCCAACATTAACTCCACCACTGACTATATCTAATCGCTTCTCACTGGTTGGTGAGAAAAGTTTGGTGCGCGTGAATGTTTAAGCAGTTTTGAAGGAGACGATTATGATATCTAACTTGATAAGTCACCAAAGCAATCATAACAGCAGCCCGTTTAACACAATTCGTCACCTAGATGACAACGGCAATGAACACTGGCTAGCTAGAGTGCGCTGGTTGCCCGAAATAGTAAAAGTCATCTCTCAATAATTCCTTACTAACCCAATCTTTCATTATGAACAGTCTACGAAAAACCTTGGCAGAAAAATATGGTCTTGTTGCTGATATCATGCACGACGATTATTTTTTTGTTCAGTTACCAGATAACGAAGATCATTCGCTCAAGTTTAAGATGAGTAATTTACCAGAGTGTATTCGGATTGAGCTTGCAGAATGTTTTGCTGGCAGTGTTATTGCGGCTTGGGAAGTTCCCTTATTTTTACTTCCTCAAGTGTTACAGCAAGCCCATGATTTTGTCCTTGAGTATTGGGAGCAGGTATCTCAAGAAACGTAAAGTATTCTCCACAACCAAAACTAACAGCAATTCCTTCATTTACATATTCTTTAGTTAGAGAAAAGTACTATGCAACAACTCAATTTATTTACTGAATCAACCCCAGTTCTTCCAGTCACTTATTACCCCGACTTCTTAAATCAAGAACTTGCAAACTCACTCTACCAACACTGCTTGAAACTGGAGTGGCAACAAAATCAAATCAGAATGTTGGGTAAAACAATGCCCGTTCCCCGCCTCGAATGTATTTACGGGAACTACGGCTGCGATTACCTTTACTCAAATAGCGTATTTTTGAAACCACTATGGTGGACAGAAGCTCTGCAAGTAATGCGCGATCGCATCACTGGACTAACTGGCTACAAATTCCGTATCGTCATCGGAAATCAGTACCGCAGTGGACAGGATTCGATTGGTTGGCACGCTGACAATGAACCATCGATGGGATCTAACCCTGCGATTGCATCAGTCAGCCTGGGTTCATGTCGCAAATTCCAAATCAAACCGAGAAATGGCAGGCCAACGGATTTCTGGCTGGAACACGGCAGTTTACTGGTAATGCACCCAGGTTGCCAGTCTACTCATGTGCATCAGGTTCCCAAGACCAACAAAGTTGTTAGTACCCGTATCAATCTCACATTCCGACCGCACACAGGAGGCGGGAGATAACACTGTAGCTGGCGTGTTGATGATTTCATAGCCAGCACAAGTATTGCAAAAACTTAAATCGGCGGCATGAGTGCAATGCCGCTTCATTTCCATGCGTCAAAATACTGGAGGAGATATGAATATAATTGATACACATCAGACGAATAATCAGCTAGCTCCCAACCATTGGCATGAATGGGTAGTCAATTCAGCCGTTGACCCCAAACTCACTGCGCTAAATGTCCGCTCTCTAAATGGTTCGGAAGTATATGAATACCTTTTATACGCTCTGCCCCAAACTGCCAGACGCAACGATGGGCGATTGCGTGATGGGTATTTGAAAAGATATGCCCACGTAGAGTCGGGCGCATGGTGGGTTAGTGGACTCGACCCGCTCAATAATTGGCTACCGATGGACTGGGGACGGATGAAACCTGATTGTCCTCGTTTGGAATGGGACAAGACAACTCAAGAACAAACCCAAAAGCCCGTTAAATATGAATCACCACCCAAAACTCCCAACCGAGTTACATATCTGAGAGTCCCTCTGCACATTTGGCGGTTGATAGCCCTACGCTATGACGTGCCGATGCCAGAGCATATTACCGTTACCTCTGAAGGTGAAGCTTTAGGGTTTTGGGCTTGGGTCATGGCACACCCCGAAATCCCTGTATGCCTTACGGAGGGCGAGAAGAAGGCTGCTTGTCTCATAACTTTAGGCTTTGTAGCGATCGCACTCCCTGGAATCTGGAACGGGCGCGTCGGTAAGGAAGACTTGGAATACCTGCACCCCGATTTAGTGCCAATGGCTCAACACAAGCGGAAATTTGTTATTCTCTTCGACTACGAAACCAAACCCAAAACCAAACAGCAAGTTTTTGCTGCTACTCGCCGCACCTGTCAAGTCATTCTCCAACTTACTGGAGAGTGTGAAGTAGCGCTACTCCCTGGCCCCGAAAAAGGAATTGACGATTGGGTTGTAGCTTTGGGTAAAAAGGCAGACAAAGCAGTGTCCACGATGATTGCTGATGCCTTGAGAATCAGCGAGTTAAACCAAAGATTTTTCGTGAATCGCGCTAGGGGACTTCACAAATTCAAACCTAATATTGTCGTTAATACTCGTTATCTCTCCACAGTCATCCGCTCTCTGCCTCAATCTGGGTTAGTTGGTTTGGCTTCTGACATGGGTACTGGCAAGACTGAAATCTTGGCAATGATTAGAAAAGATAACCCCCAACTCAGCTTTTTGAACAACGGGCATCGGGTTACTTTGCTGAAAAATCTCAGCGATCGCCTACAAACTGCCATGTACTCTGCGATTTCTTGCGGTGACTGGGCTAAAGCGAAGGCTCTCAGCATTACCGTAGACTCGCTGTATAAAATGGCGAACGATTTACAGGCTTATGACATTCTTTTTATTGATGAAGCCTGCCAGTACCTCGCTCACTTGCTAAAATCGAAAACTTGCAAGGAACACCGGGGGGCTATTCTGGAAGTGCTGGAGTATCTGGTTTACAATGCCAAGCTGGTTGTTTTGGCAGATGCTCACCTCGATGATCTGACCATTGAGTTTTTTATGCGAATGCGACCGGCGGATGAAAAACCCTACATCATCAAAAATGAATATCGCTCTGGTGGTCGTCAGGTTTATTGGTACGAGGGGAAAAACAGCAGTGCAATTGTTGCCGAGTTTCATGCTCAGTTGATGCTGGGTAAAAAGTTGATGATGGTCAGTGATAGTAAGCGGTTCATCAAAAAACTGGAACGAGCGCTCAATGATGGTTCAACAATTGATGATGCTGATGATACACCGGAATCAGCCGAAGACCGCAAGTTAAGGGTGTGGGCTATTCATTCGGAAAACAGTGGCAGTGAGGAAAATGTCATCTTTATCCGAGAGATTAACATTGCTATTAAGGATATCGATGCTTTTTTGATTACTCCCAGTCTCAGTTCAGGGGTTGACATTTCCAGCTATCATTTTGATGCCGTGTTTGGCGTGTTTCATGCTGTCTCGCAATCAGCTACAGAATGCGCCCAGCAATTATGGCGGTATCGTCCTGATGTTCCCATGTATGTTTGGGTGGCTCCACGTCCTCCCTTTGGTTACGGCGAAACTAATGCCCGTCGCATCAAGGAAAGGATTCTTCAAACGAATGAGATGACCGCTTTTCTGATTCGCATTAACCGGGAAACTGGCAAACGTGGGGCTGAAAAGGACTGGGCGTTGGATACCAGTTGTCAGATTGAGGGGCAAAGGAATTGGTCGATTAATAATTTACGGGCTGATTTGCGATTGCTATTAGAGGAAATGGGGAATACGATTATTCCTTTGGGCGACGGTGGTGATGAAGCGACTTCGCGGTGGATGAAGGCGGCGGGTATTGCCATCGATGAGGAGCATTACCGCAAAGTTGCTAACGCCAAAGATATTGATAGAAGGACTTATGCGGCTAGGCAGCACCAAGACTATCTCAAACCAGAAGAGGTTTTGGAATGTGAGAAGTTCCGCATACAGGATACTTATGGCATGAGCGTTACCCCGGAATTGGTTGAGCAAGATGACTCTGGGCGGTTAATTAAGAAGATAGTCGCACTGGAGGCAATATTAGCAGCTCCGGGGGAAATGATTACCGATGACGACCTTGGGCGAGAGTTTGTTGCACCGCCCTCTGTTGTGGTGGAACGCGATAAGTCGGAGCGCTCGCGCTTGGCAATCTGTACTGACTGGAGCAATCATTCCACGTCTTGGCTTATGCGTCATCGCTTGGGACTTAGGGCTGTGTTGGTGGATCTCATGGCTGGGGTTGAGATCAAAGGGGATGAGGCGATGATTCAGGTTTTAGCCGAGTTCTCTAAACGCAACGCATCTCACGTTAAAGGTATCCTCAACCTGACCATTCCGCTATCGGAGTCTCCTGTGTGGATTTTGAGCCAGTATCTCTCGCAACTGGGTTTGTCCACTGAGTCGCGGCGACCGCTTGAAGATGGGCAGCGTGTTCGGTACTATCGGCTCAATACTGAGGATGTAGAGTTTGTCCAAAAGGTGCTGGATTATCGTCAAAGGCAACGGGAGGAGAAGGAACGTAAACGGCAAGAGTCACTTGAACTTCAGGCGGCTTATGCGGCTAGGATACACTCTCAATATGGGATTAACCCGCCGTCCACACCCACCTTTAATGAAAGTGGAAGTAATAATCGGGGGGGTATGGACACAGAGGTAGAACTCAGTGATTCTTGGTGGGAGCGGGTTAAATATTATGCTCAGTTAGCGATTGAACGTGTAGAGAATGGGGTTGATGCAGTAAAGGAATTACTCAGTACTCTAACGATTGATGAACGGTGGGGCGTGATCTTGAAGTTTGAGGATGTTGACCCTGATAAATTTGGTCAACTGATAGCCAAAGCGCCCGATTGGGTGAAGTGGATGGCGTAATAGTCACGTTTCCCAATAAGTGTGAGTATTAATGCTTGCGCTTCTTGAAGCCGAAGCACTTTCTTGTCCAGTTGCTTTAGGGCTAAAGTCTTTGTGTCTTCAGCTTTCGTCCCGATGTCGTTTTATTCCCATTTCCCAACATTTCCTCCACAAGTAGAAGCGATCAAGCGATCGCTACGGTGGACGCTACCTCCTGCTTATCCGCTTTTGGTGGTGGACTGCCAGCATTTATTACCCGTTCAATATCTATCTGTTTTGCTTCAGGTGTGTTGCCACAGATGGGTTGAGAAAAAACTGAGTTGTTGTCGGATGTGTCTGAGCGAAATTATGACGATTGCGAACGCGTTCACGGGTCTGGGTATTAGACATTTAGGCTACCGTCGAAGGTATAACATCGGTGAGTACACCTTTTTCTGAAAGCGACTTTGCATCAAATCGACATTTAGTTTTAAGACTGCTTAGACCACCAGTTATTTTTATCACTTCGGCATCATCTATTACTGTGAACAAACTTTTCTTTTCTAGCTTTGTATTTTTCACGAAGATTATCCGTCAGAGAATGCTGAGATAATACCATTCTTTTTTCGGTTCCGTTAAGTCGTGAAGGGGCCAAATAAGCAGTGGTTCCGAAAGTTCGCAACCGTATTTTCAGAAAAATATACAGCAAAGAAGCAAATAATAACCTTATAATATAGCAATCGTATTTGATTTTTGCTCTATTGGTACAAAGGAAAAGAAGCATCTTGACTGTTAAAAGTTTCCTTTTCCCTACTAGGGGCAAGTAAGTTCAAAAATCAAAGTGGATTGCTATATAAATCTGGAAAAATTCTTACTTCAAGAAGGTAGATTGAATGAAAATATTAAAATTAACAACTTTATTTTTTCTACTAGGAGCAATAATATATAGTCCATTAGTTGATGCTAAAAATTTGCCGGATATTTTAGAGCTAGGAAGAGAATCAAGATCACTGTTAGTGCAAGTTAACACTCAAGATGCAGAAGCCTACTATAACCGAGGTGGTACTCGCCTTGGATCAGGAGATGTGAAAGGGGCAATTGAAGATTTCAACCAAGCCCTACGTATTAATCCTAACTATGCAGATGTCTACTCTAAGCGAGGTAATGCCCGCCTTCTATCGGGAGATATGAAAGGGGCAATTGAAGATTATAATCAAGCATTGCGTATTAATCCTAACGATGCAGAAGCCTACTATAACCGAGGTGGTACTCGCCTTGCATCGAGAGATGTGAAAGGGGCAATTGAAGATTTCAATCAAGCCCTGCGTATTAATCCTAACTATGGAGAGGTTTACTCTATCCGAGGTGCTGCACGCTTTGCATCGGGAAATGTGAAAGGGGCAATTGAAGATTTCAACCAAGCCCTTCGTATTAATCCTAACGATGCAAATGCCTACCATAACAGAGGTACTGCTCGCTTTGATTCAGGAGATGTCAAAGGAGCAACTGAAGATTTCAACCAAGCCCTGCGTATTAATCCTAACGATGCAAAAGCCTACTCTAGCCGAGGTACTGCCCGCCTTGGTTCAGGAGATGTGAAAGAGGCAATTGAAGATTCTAACCAAGCATTGCGTATTAATCCTAACGATGCAAAAGCCTACTCTATCCGAGGTGCTGCCCGCCTTGTATCGGGAGATGTGAAAGAGGGAATTGAAGATTTCAACCAAGCCTTGCGTATTAATCCTAACGATGCAGAAGCCTACTATATCCGAGGTTCTGCCCGTTTGGGATCAAAAGATGTCAAAGGAGCAATTGAAGATTCTAACCAAGCATTGCGTATTAATCCTAACTTTGCAGAAGCCTACTATATCCGAGGTGCTGCCCGTTTGGGATCAAAAGATGTCAAAGGGGCGATTGCCGATTTGCAAAAAGCATCTGAACTATTTCAACAACAAGGTAAAATAGCTAAATCTCAATATACTCTCAATTTAATTAACAAGATAGACAATAGATAAATCTGAACGAAGATTTCCCTCAAGTGCAACCGTGCAAGAAAGCGGGAGCAGCCGAACCGATAGAGACGCTTGCAGTACAATAATTTCCGTTTTAATACACACATGGCAGCAACTTGACATTGATTAAAAGGTTCTCGAATAAAATAGAGTGCATCGCGTTTTTGAACTTTCATACCGCCTCTATTCCAACTGACCCAACGAGTTATAAATTTTTTCTCCTGTTCGCGATGTTCAATAGCAACATTGAAGTCGGCTGGCTGCTAGGGAAACCATAGCAGTATAAATTAATACTGTCGCTTTCTTTGAGGAGTTGTATTGAACCATCTTTTAGCAGTGCTAGCATAGAAAATAAGCTGCAATGTACGTCTGTGTGAGCATTAGTTGCAGCTAAAGATTGAATGATTGTGTCAGCACAATTTTCCCAATTGCTTGACCTGACTCAGCATATTGATGGGCAGAAGCAATTTCAGCCATGCTGAAGATTTTATCCAGATGTGGATGTACCTTGCCTTCATCCACCAATTGAGCCAACTTTGACAAAATCTCTCCATGATGGGCGCGACCTTTACCAAACAGCATGGGAATCAGCATAAAAACTAGATGCAGCGTTAATCCTTTTAGATGCAGTAAAGTTAAGTCTTGATGGGATAGCGAAACAATGGAAACAATGGTTCCATTGAGCTTTGCAGCTTTGAAGGCATTCTGAATATTGTCGTTACCAACTGTATCAAACACTACGTCAAACCCCTCCCCATCCGTATGCTCTGCCACAAATTCTTCAACAGGTTGTTGCTGATAGTTGATGATGACATCTGCACCCAACCGACGAGCGATTATCCCTTTCTCATTACTAGAGACCAAGGCGAATACCGTTGCTCCTGCCCACTTTATCAGTTGAACGGCTATATGACCTACACCCCCAGTCGCTCCATAAACTAAAACCTTTTGCCCTGGCTGAATCTTGGCGCGATCAATCAGTCCTTCCCAAGCTGTAATTGAAACTAAGGGAAGTGCAGCCGCTTCTGCCATTGTGATAGATACTGGCTTATGAGCAACCAAGTTAGCATCAACCAACATATATTCTGCCAAGGCTCCACCCAAACCTTTCACGCCGCCGGCACAAGCATAAACTTCATTCCCAACCTGGAAATCATTAACTCCTACTCCTACTGCTTCGACCGTTCCTGCTACATCTCCATGCAAAACAGCTGGAAGGGCAGGCGTAATATCCGCCAAAAGCCCTTGTCGGATCTTCAAATCAACTGGATTGATACTTGTCGCACCCACTCGAATTAGGACATGGTGAGGAAGAATCAAAGGAATCGGCAAATCTGCTTCTCTAAAAATATTTGAACCGCCAAATTGGTCAATGACTAGCGCTTTCATCATCTTGTTTTCCCGCAGTAATCTAGATTTGCAACGTATCATTGCAATACATCTGTCCGCAAGGATTTACACATTGGTGCAATAGTTACTTTTTGGTAAACATGGTTCTAAATCCTGATTCTAATGATTCTCAATTGACCTACTTGCCTCAACCAGCGCTTGAGCGGATTGCCAAGATGAATCTGTTTGACACCAAATGCGCTGCTCATCAAATGCTAGAAATCATTGCCAATAAATGGACAGTTTTGATCGTTTATGCTCTGACTCAAGGCAAAAAGCGATATGGCCAACTCAAACAACAGATTGTTGGTATCTCGCCGAAAATGCTGATTCAGAACTTGCGAAATTTAGAGCGCTATGGGTTAGTTGAGCGAGAGGTGTATCTATCCGTCCCCCCAAGAGTCGAATATTCACTCACTCCACTGGGGGCTTCTCTAGTGGAACCATTGGCAATACTGGGTGAGTGGGCATATCAACACATTACAGATGTAAAAACGGCGATGGAACATTATGATCGCAATCCAGAAACCAGCGATTACTGGGAACTAAAGTAGCTAAGACACAGCTCCCGCGGGTTCGGTATTATCGGCATTGCGCTCAGTTAGTAGTGGAACGGGTTGAATACGGGGTTGATGCTGTGAAAGAATTACTCAGTACCCTAACGATTGATGAGCGTTGCGGCGTGATGCTGGAGTTTGAAAACGCAAGCCCTGACAAATTTGCTCAACTGGTGACAGATGCGCCCAATTGGACTAAATGGATAGCTTGAGTTGTTGCTTTGAGTTGCTCCCTCAAGCACAAACGAGTGATCATCTCTAGAGGGTCATGCTCTGCTTGTGACAATTTTATGGAGAACTATCAGTTTTGGGAAGAACTATTCAAGAGCTTTGTCATTAGAAAACGCTCGTGTTTTTGATAGCCAACTCGATGGTACAGGCGCTGGGCTTTTGGGTTTTCAAAATCTACTTCTAGATGAAGGGCTTGAACTCCTAAAGTATGGCAAATCTCCTCTGCAAATCTCAAAGTCTGCGTACCGATACCTTGTCCGCGATGCTGTGGGCGAAGATAAAATTCATCCACAAAAGCATCTCGACCTCGGTACTCTAGGCTGTACCCTAACGTCAAAATAATATAGCCAATCACCTCATCCTCTTGCCAAATCAGCCATGTTTGTCCAAAAAATTCATTACTCAAAAACTGTATTAGTACATCGCGAACGTTATTTTTATCAAATGCTAGGTTTTCGGTTTCATGAAACTCCTCAACAAGTTCTAAAACAAGACTTAGATCGGAGATTGTGGCTTTTTGATAGTTAATATTCACAATACATCATGTGAGCATGGCCAAAACACCAAGTGTCAATCACCTAATCGGAGCTGATTGAAATTACAGCACTTCCGCCAGCTATGAGGTACATCCTAAAAGCTGAAAGCGATGATCGCAGAGGGGTAAGGAGAAAATTATATTGCATAATAGCCGGAAGCGCTGTATTTCCAATTAATTAGCGATCACTCTTGGTTAGATAAGTCTGTTTTATATGAACTTTTTGTCCTCAAGTCAGGCTGTCGCATTGTGATAGAAAGCTTTCATCTGAGCCAACCATAAACAGCGCGATTCATCCCAAGTGTAAAACATATGCCCACCTAGAAAATGTTTTACAGTTAGGTTGGGGCGAATTTGGGGATCTAATTTCATCATATCTGCTAAATGCTTTGAGGCAAAATAAGGAGTGACCAAATCGAACAATCCATGAGCAATGTACACTTGCATATAGGGGTTCAAAGCCATCCCGACGCGCAGATCGTCCACCGAACCTAGAAAACCCTGCTTGAACTCGCCTTTGAGTTCAAATTTCCAAGCTTTGAATGTTTCCAAATTCAGCAGATGGTAAGATAAGTCGGTTTCAACACCTAATGTGTCCCGCAAGTGGCTATTGATTGCCCCGGTAAACAAGCGATCTAATCCATCAAGAGTCGGATCGCTGCCCTCATAATTGACGCGACCCGGAAAAGGATCGATAGCCGTGATTGATGCGTCGTAAAGTCCTACAATTCGCTGTTGATCTCGCAGTAGTTCCCTGGCAAAGACTTCAATGCCAATCCTTCCTGCAAGTCTCTCAACCAGTTCTACGGGCAAGCCGATTAACCCTGCCATCTGCTGATAGGCAGTTTGGCGGCTTTCGGGTGTCATGGTATCTCCCATTGCCAGAAGTGGAATCAAGGTTGTGCGAGCAAATTGTTCTGCTGCTGCTATATGAGCTTGTAAATTCCCTTGTTCTGCTGCCCATTGGACGCGTTTGTGATGAGCGGCACTAGCCGCAAAGGAAGGAATCAGGGTTGCCCAAGCCGTAAGGTTGTAATCGCTACCAGCTAGCAGGCTGAACTCCAAAGCCGGAGAGATCACAATTGCACCGCAAAGACCGACACCAAATTCCTGTTGCAGCTTGCGGGCTAACCTAGCAACCCGAAAGCCGCCATAACTTTCTCCGGCAATAAAGATCGGGGACAGCCATCGCTGATGACTAGAGAGAAATCGTCCAATGAATTCTCCCAGTGCTTTCAAGTCTCGCTCAACTTCCCAAAATTCCGTTTCCTTGGGTTTTTCTGCCTCACCAGAATTAGCTTTCTCGCTCTGTTTGGTATCCTTATCATCTTGAGGTAAACTACGACTAAACCCTGTGCCAATCGGGTCGATGAACACCAGGTCTGTAAAGCTTAACCAACTTTCAACATTGTCCACTACCCGAACTGGAGGTTTGGGTAGGCTACCATCAGATCCGAAATAAACGCGCTTTGGCCCTAATGCTCCCATGTGCAGATAGGCAGAAGCCGCTCCTGGGCCACCATTGAAGACGAAAGTGAGGGGTCGTAATGTAGCTTGTTCAACCTCGGCTAAATAAGCCACATGGAACATTTCAGCAACGGGTTTTTCATGCTCAAACAAGGTTTGCCATTGGGCAAAAGCAGTGTAGCGAATCTGGCGATCGCCAAGCGATAGTGTTTGCTCAGTTACACTAGACTTGCGATTTCCGGGTGATGATAGAGTATCAGGCATCTTGTGCTACTTCCTTAACAAGCAATGCAAACTGGTCGCAATGTAATACCTTTTTGAATAAGCTTATTGTGTTTTCAAATCTGAATAATTTCTTAAATATTTCATCAGAGTTTGCAATTGTTTGTATAAATTCGCTTTGGCTAATTAATTCTTATTAATAATTAGAATGTATTGATTGTGAGTAATGGTAGAAATAAAGGAGACCGATCCACAGATGTTTGCTCAATTGGTAGCGGAGACTCCCGATTGGGTGCAGTAGATGGATGGGGTGAATCGGTCAAAGCTTGAAACCAAGATAACTGTTAACTAGGAGAGTTGCGCGATCTGTTAATACGGGTGCCTAAATTCTACTTGATGACAAAGTTAGACGGGTCTTGATCTCGTCGATGCTTAGTAGGAATGGGGGTTGGCTGCCCATCACCCGCAAGGGCTGCGGTTTTTTCCAGGGATTCCCTCAATCGCTTGGCTGTGTAGATAGACATATCTCGTGGTACGAATGGCACTAAGAAAAGGGAAAATCGTTGAGGCAGCTCTTGTGCAGAGGAGCAAAGGAGAAAGAAGAAAGAAGAAGCATACGGACAGAAAACTTGAGGCATACGGAAAGAAGCAAGAGAAATTCTCCTCTGCCCCTCTGCAATTCTTACGCCGCCTACCGTTCAACTTAACTTAGTGCCATTCGGGCGTTTGCCAAAGATATGGCTCCTGGCGATGGAGTACTGAGAAAGAAAATCTGGGGATAAAGCAGGCGTATATGTGATGGGCTTACGCCCCGCCAAAAGTGTGATGGCGTAACCGCCCGCTAAGAGTGCGATCGCAGAGATTATCGAAGCACCCAAGATTATCGCTAGTCGACCTGACATTGGCTATTGGATTGATACTAGCCGTATTGGTGTTAAACCTTGTGCCAAAATTCGATTCACTAGCAAGCTGTTAGAAAAGCTTCTGGTGAGGGAAAACTTAAAATAAGACACTCTGTGGTACAAGCCATTTCTGAAAGTAATGATGTACTGGCTATTTCAGAAAGTGTGGGGAGAGAGGAAAGATTTCTTCTCCATCCTCCTACACCTTCCACACCGCCCACTCCACTGGATTTCTCATAAGTGAGAAACCCCGGATTAGGGTTCCCCCTTATTAAAGCTGTAGGCGGATCTAGAAGTGCATAAAATTACAATCAACTAATTTTCAAACAACCTCTTAAAATGTCCTCTAATTGTAAATATATATTTTATTGACTATGAGTAGTTATTTAAAGATTAAATCCTATCCTTTAAATTTAATAGTTATTATTTTATTAGTTTTAGGTATATTTTTGCGTTTTGTTAATATTGACAAAAAAATATATTGGCATGATGAAACTTTTACTTCTTTCCGGATAGCAGGTTATACCGTGAAAGAAATCAAGGAAAATATTTATATTAATCAAGAAATAACTGTCGCAGATATCCAGAAATTTCAACATATTAATTCCCAAAGAACTTGGATTGATGCACTAAGTTCTCAGGCTAAAGAAGACGGGCAACATCCTCCTTTATATTACCTTTTACTTAGATTTTGGGAGCAGGTATTTGGTAGTTCACCTGCTGCTATCAGAACTTTAACTGCTATCCTTAGCCTCTCACTATTTCCTGCTATATATTGGTTGAGCATAGAGCTTTTTAATTCCTCAACTATAGGATGGGCTGCAATTGCATTAGTTGCTATATCTCCATTTCACTTACTATATGCTCAGAATGCAAAACAATATAGTTTATGGAGTGCGATCGTAGTTTTATCAAGCGCTGCCATTCTCCGAGCAATTAAGCTTGAAAGAAATCATAACAAAATAAATTGGCTTATTTACGGTATCACTTTAGTAATAGGATTGTATACTTATCCCTTAACTGCTTTAGTTGCATTAGGTCACGGGATTTATTTAATAATAATTAAAGGGTGGAGATTAACTAAGTCATTAATAGCTTATTTAGTAACGTTTTCTATTGCTTTTATCAGTTTTACGACTTGGCTCTATGTGATGTCTCTTAATAATTTTAAAGGAATAGATTGGTTAGCTACAAAAACCACCACAATCTCTTTATTTACAACAATTTCAGGGAATATTAGCAGAGTATTTATTGATTTTAATTTAGACTCTCAAACTTCACCTTTATTAGTTTTTCCTCTAGTTTTAAGTATACTATTTTTAGTAGCTTACTCGATTTATTTTCTTTATTTTCATACTCCTAAACATACTTGGCTATTTATAATTATAATTATAAGTGTAAATATATTGTGTTTTTTATTACCAGATTTATTGTTTGGAGGTAGACGTTCTACTGTTGCTCGATATTTAATCCCTAGTTATTTGTTTATGCAGCTATCTGTTGTTTATCTGTTTGCAAAACAAATATTTAGTAATAATTTTTTCAGTCGCAAGTTTTGGCAAGCAACATTAGCGATTTTCACCTCGGCTACAATTATGTCCTGTTATCAAATTTCTAATGCAGAAAGTTGGTGGACTCAAATACCCAGCAATAATCATCCGCAAATTATTAAGATAATTAATCAAAGTAAAAATTCTCTTTTAATTAGTGATGATAGTGCCCCTTATAATTTTGGTAATTTGCTTTCTCTATCCTATCGCTTGCATCCAGATATTAAACTTTTATTAGTACCTGAGAAAGAAATACCTAATATATCTCATGATTATAACAATGTATTTTTATTACATCCTGCTAAAGATTTAAGAGCTAAGTTAGAAAAAACAACCAATCAGAAAGTTAAACTCATTAACAAACCTGGTATGCTCTGGCGTTTAGAGAAAAATAAGTAATAGTTGAAAACGTGGAACCGAGATTTTAATTGGTCTACCCTGATTTTTCTTTGTCTTCCAGACTCGCTTAGGCCATTGTGGTCTGATACCACGCTTACGTAAAGCTGCACGTTTCTCTTTTGAGTCGTAGCCTTTGTCGGCAGCAACTACTTTAAGGCGTTTACGGGGTCTACCAGGTTTATTAGTTTTGACTTTTACAGCATCTAGAAGTGGTATAACCTGAAGAAGCTGCAAGACACAAGAGCGAAAACCAAGACCGAACGACATCAGCAGCGTAAGGCAGAATTGTCCTGTCGCTACGAAATTGACGTAACCCCTGAGTTGGTCGAGAAGGATGATGGATGACAACTGGTATCCTCAACTGCGGATGCACTACTATTTGACGCTGAGGCGAGAGTTTCTGACGAACCGTGATGCCAAAAGAGCTGCATCGCAGTTAGAGGCTGGGGAGAATTCGATTTGGAAACCAGATTTTAACAAGGGGCAGTTATTACCTGCTGTGTTGTTACTGGAAAACCTGAATCTGTTGCAGTTTCTTACGCCTGGGGAGCAGTTACGAGGTTCTGACGAGGCAATGCAGGAATTTAAAGTACTGGCACTAAAGCATCGATATGTTATCAAGATATTACTTGAATGTAACGATTTCAGAAAAATACACACCGATAGCGTTCCCCCTTCGGGTTGCCGAAGGCATCGCTCAGAAACTACTTGCAAAGATTGATTTGAAGTTGAATTATGTTGGTCGGTTGGGTAATATTATTTCGTAGAAAACCTTAGAATGAAAGAGGATTAGGCAGTTATTCAATAAACAAACTCCCAAATAATCATGAATATTTTTCACAAATCTGCAACACCCGAAAAATTCTTAGAGGACGACCTTGAAGCCGCACAAATTCATAGTCAAGAATGCCTCTATTCGTACATCAAAAAGAAAAACTTGCTTCACGACACTGAAGTACATCAAACACCTTCTGGTTTTACTGCACCAGTGGACATTACGTTATCTGCGACACCCAAAAAATTCTTAGAGGATGACCTTAAAAGCATACAACTTCATAGCCAAGGATGCCTATACCCGTACCTCGAAAAGAAAAAGTTACTTGATGGAACCATAGCCTTTTACCCACGAGTTATATGTGAGCGTGACCCAAACAACCCGACTCATTACCGATGGGGATATAACTGGGAAGAACGAGTTGATGGAGTTTGGAAGGGTAGAAGTATCGGCTCAATTCCCCCTGGCGCTGTCCACATGATTCGTCTAATGCAACAACAGGGGGCAATTAGGGAAGATATTATCGCCTTTATCAAAAAAGCGAAAACCAAAAAAACATCACCAAAATTAGATGTCTGCAAAAATTTTGATAACACAAAAATAAAACCTACGCTACCAGATGATGCACCGATCGCTGTGGTACTTTTCGCGGGTGGTGGCGGGATTGAAGCTGGGATGGCTCAAGCCGGGATTCGTCCGGTCATTGCAGTAGAGTTTGACCCAAGTAAACCAGACTTGAGCAGGGCGATCGCCAAAACCCATCACCGCAACTTTAGCGAGTACGGCTGTAGAGTCGTCCAGCTAACAGTGCAAGAAGTAGCACAGTCAGGATTTCTAGGTTTTCCGCGCCACCCCGACTATCTCCATGCCTCCCCGGTGTGTGCCAACTTCAGCCAAGCTCACACTGCAAAAGCGGGTAAAGGTGGGGAAACTAACGATGATCTGACCGCAGCGATCGCTATTACTGAAGCCATCCGACAGTTGCAGCCACGGGTGTTTACGCTGGAGAATGTCCCACGCTATCAGAACAGTCAGAGTTTCAGTATTATCCTGTCAGCTTTGGAACTTGAGGGGTACTCGGTTGATTACAGCGTGATCAACATGGCTGACTTTGGGTTGCCCCAGGCGCGGCGGCGGTTGGTTAGTTCTGATTGCCAGTAGAGGTTTTCGCGTTGCAATACCCGCTCACAGAAAACCAATAGGGTGGTACGAGGCGATCGCCCATCTCATTCCCACGATGTCTGATTCACATCTGCTACCTAAACAGCAACAAGCGTTGGAAAAATTTTTAGCCGGGAATGCGCCAACACCACTGCTAATAGAAAGAGTGGGGGGACGCAAGTTACCCAAGTACAAGCCAGGGCCGCACCCCGCTAATACCATTCTGCGATCCCACTTCACCGACCACAAAGGCTGCAACCGTAGTAAGTTCGCTGATATTTGGTTGCCTGATGGGATAGTTAAATCTTTGTCAGTTCAAGGTGCAGCCATTTTGCAAGGTTTTCCGTCTTGGTATGAGTTCCCAAAAGAGACTGCTACGGCTGGGTCAATCATCGGCTACTCTGTGCCTCCCAGTTTTGCAAACCAATTATTCATGTCGGCACAAAGTATTTTGAAAGCTGCAATTGTATGACTAACCTTGTCCAAAACTTAGAACAGTGCTGGTACACTTCTCCACCGTGGGGCCAACGAATTCCTCCTCTACTGGTCAGTCTGTTAGAGCAAGTCTATGTTAAATCTGCCAAAGCTTTCGGTTATTGCACTGGCGTGGAGTGGTCAGAACGCAATACTGCTCGGTTAAGGGAAAATAGATGGTGGAATAAATCACAATTTGTTCGCGTAGGGTTTACGAGAACGAAAACGCTCATTACGAATTAAGATGATTTGCTCTAAAGAAGAGAATAGGTTCTGCTAAATTATTATTTTTCATTGCAGTTTACTACCAATGAAAGTTTGGAATCTTCTACTTCATAGAGATTGTCTACCTGGCATTTTATTTCTACGCGAGTCCCTATTATGCAGTCACTGCCTCACGTCGGTTATATGCAGAAGAATCTCCCTTAATAGCCTCACTCTGCTTACCATCAATACCAACAGGAATATCACCCACAAGTGTAACTCGTTGAAGGTGGCGAGTTTGATTACCGTAGTCAGAGATCGCATAATGTTGAGTAGCGCGATTATCCCAGAAAGCCACATCGCCAACTTTCCAGCGCCACCGGACTGTATTCTCAGGACGTGTGATGTAAGCTTGCAACAATTTCAAAATTTCATCGGATTCATTCTGCGATAAACCACGCAGACGGCGCACGTACCCACCGATGAATAACCCACGTTCACCAGATTCCGGATGGACGCGGACAACTGGATGTATGGTTTCGTATAAAGTCGAGGTGAAAACAGCTCGATATGCTAACACTTCTTGGGGCAAGTCAATTGTAGCAGCTGCTGCATAGTCATAGGCTTCACTGTGTAATGCCCAGAGTTGGTCAGCAAGATTACGTAAGTGAGTTGGTAAATCTTCGTAGGCAGTCACGGAGTTTGCCCAAATCGTATCACCTCCTAATGGCGGGATGACAAGCGCCCGCAAAATAGAACCAAGGGGAGGACGATCTACAAATGTGACATCTGTGTGCCAAGTGTTAGCACCACTTATAGTTTTACCGTAATTCAGGTCAAGAACTTCTGGGTTTTCTGGTAATGAGGGAGCGATGGGATGCGCTGTAGTGACTTCTCCAAAGCGACGGGCGAAGGCTACTTGTCCTTGAGCGTCAAGGTTCTGCTTTCGGAAGAAGATGACTTTGTGTTTAACTAAAGCTTTACGGATATCGCTAATGATTTCATTGCTGAGGTTACTACTCAAGTCAACACCAATGATTTTTGCACCGATACGCCCAGCGATTGGTTTGATGTCAAAGTGTTGGGAAGTCATAATATTTGTGTCTCTAACGGTAATTTGTTTTATGCAGAGGCGCAGAGAGTAGGAGTTTAAGAGAAGTTTTTACTATTTTACTATCTATGCAGGGTAAAAGACGGACATTAGCGTTATGTCCACTAAAGGCGAAACCTGCCCTTAAATGGGCGACTGGATCAGTCGCGGTCGCCAAGAGAGGAAGGTGGCGGACAATGGCGGCAATCAGCCGTGTCACTGTTAAGTCTGCCAAAGCTTTCGGTTATTGCTGTATAAAGTCGAATAGTCACAACACGGTTGGAAATACGAAATCTTCACTCTTCATAACAACATTACTGTTTTAGAAAGTAAACTTATTGGCACAGGTAAATTACAACCTAATACTAAAGAAAAACCTGTGTTTCGACTCGGTGAGTTGGTCGAGTTTCGGTTGTCATTAGATGGCTTACCGATTCGGATTAACCGGGGCATTTTAAGCTATGTAGCCAATAACTAAGGCTCTATTCCTTGATCAATCCAAGTATCAATTGCTGTTTTTACCTCTAACTCAGTCACGGCAGACCATTCTTTTTCGTTGATAGTTGTTTTAAATACCGCTCTTTTACCATGACCAACTTTTTCCATTGAGTGTCCGCGATACACATTTTTAGGCTTAATCATTTTTATTAATCATCTTTATAGAATATTATAAACTGTCACTCAATTTTGTAGAGTAGTTTGATTTGCTATAATGGCTGATGATAAAGGGGATTATCATAACTGTAGTGTTCAAAAGGAAACGTTGTATCCAGGCAAGGGATTGCCTCTGGTTATTCCTGAACTAATGCTTACCTCTAGAAACCAAAATTAAGAATTTCAGATATCGTAATACACACCTGACGCTTCATCCTAACTATTGCAATTATTCTTCCACAGTCCAAGATACCTCTTGCAACAATTGCAGGCTGTAGAAAACCCTTTTACGAAGGGCAGTGATTCTCACAAAAATACTCTACAGAGTTATTCACATCAATAGAGTATATAAATTTACTATAATCATCTTTTACCAGCATTCAGTTTATACTTTAGCCAATATTTATACCTCTGTATAAGTACTGTAAATATTGCCTACAGCGATCATCCCAGAAGAGACAAACTTTCGGCAAAATGCCTCTGATTCGCTGATAAGTTCCTGTATCCTGGGATATCCCTTCTTTGTAAAGAGCCAAATGATTCCTACAGATATGCAACGACTCATCAAAAAAACCTCTACCCCAGTTCGCAAGAAAACAGAAGTAACCCCACCACCCACTGAACCCATTGAGATGGCTGAGAGCCAAAATATTCCTGAACCAGTGATTGAACCCAATCCATCTCTGTACATTGAAGACTACATTTCCGAATCCGAATACATTTCAGAACACTATCGCCCTCTACGCTCTGTGGGTAACTCCGGGTGGCAACCGTCTGATGTGTGGCGCGAGTTGAGAGTTGATGATTTCTGTGGGTAAATTAAGCTCTGACTGAATAAAAATTAATATATAATGCTAAATTACCTTCAAAAAAGCCATGAAACCCTTACTAGGCAAGAAAAATCAACATTATTTACTAGTTCTTTATGGGTTTAGCACTGATTCGGGCTTTTGAGCTTTATTTTCGAGCCTAGTCTTGATATCTAACTAATAATTTGGCATAACAGATACTGAAGAACCAAAATTATTAAACCTCAAGCAAGCTAGAAAATTTTCTAGCTTGCTTAAGGTTTTGTTAAGTTATGGAGTTAAATATAGTGCTTGAATGAAAGTCTATATCCAGAGTAGTTAGTCAATTTCACCTTTGGGTAAAGAGCAAATGAATATTAGATGCAATTGTATGAAGATAAGGTTTACTAAATTCAATTGGCAATACTTGCTGATTATACGCCTCTTGCAAGGATCACTCCAATTGCGCTTTGCTTAACAATATTTACAAAAAATACAAGCTCCTTTCAAATGTTCTAAAGTTCATATAAATGATTTATCAGTGAAGTTTTGGGCTACAAGTAAATACTCTGGGGAGGGATGTGCTAAAAATAGTTTTACGGCAAGTATGCTGTGGTTAACATCTATATATTTGTTAAGTATTGCACAAGGCATTTAAAGTCTAGATAATTCATTAAATTTAATTATTAGGGCAAGTCATGAACAAAAAATGGGCTATCAAACGAATCACAATAAATCTTGCATCAGTTGAAAGCGAAAAACTTGAACGATATTGTGCAATGACAGGTAGACCTGCAACTGATGTGATTCGGGAGTTGATTCGCTCCCTCACAATAACCGAGTTGTCAGCGTCTGAACAGACTACACCTACGCTAGAATATGATGTTTCCATTCTGAAATAATGGCAATTGAATCGCTTGAGATTGTTTTTGATTATCAAGGTTAGACAAGGAAATCCCCAACAATCTGATACTACGATTCTCCAATTCAATCGACTCAAACAGTGTTTTGGCTATCTCAAAAATCGTATCTAATTCACTAATAGGAGCAAGCATTGTCTTACTGCGGGTTAGCTGGTGATAGTCAGAAAACTTGACTTTCAGAGTTAATGTGCGTCCTCGCGTTTCATACTGCTCTAACCGTTGCTCGACAATTTGGGCAATCTGTTCGAGTTCTTGTAACATTTGACCGACATCGCTTAAGTCCTGTGCAAACGAGGTTTCTGCACCAATGGACTTGCGAACTCGATTCGCCTCAACTGGGCGGTCATCTTCTGCCCTAGCAATCTTATAGTAATAATGACCTGCTTTACCAAAGTGGTGTGTTAGCTCAGAAAGAGTTCGCCCCTTCAAATCTGCGCCAGTATGAATACCGAGCGAGTGCATTTTAGCCCCCGTCACCTCTCCTATACCGTGGAACTTCTCAATTGCTAGCTGTTCTACAAAAGCGATCGCTTGCTCTGGCAAAATCACCGTTAGTCCGTTGGGCTTATTTTGACCTGATGCCATTTTTGCAAGAAACTTGTTAATCGACACACCTGCGGTTGCCGTCAACTGAGTTTCCTGGAAAATCGCAGTTTTGATATGTCTTGCAATAGTAGAGGCGTAGGGGATGTTTTGCCTATTCTCAGTAACATCCAGGTATGCTTCATCTAGCGCAACCCCTTCCACTAAATCACTGTAGCGTTTAAAGATAGCGTGGATTGCTGCGGAAATCTCTCGGTAAACGTCGAATCTTGGTCTGACAAATATAAGCCCAGGACATTTGGCAATTGCTGTTACCCGCATTTCTCACAAGCTCCAAAGCGTTTGATGATGAGTAATAAGTAATGGGTAATAAGTAAAATTTTTAACTCATAACTTCTTATTCCTTACTCATAACTCCTTACTTACTACTCATTACTCCTCCATTCGAGGTGTGGTGAGAAATCCGGGTGTTACTGACGGCATCGTAGAGTGAATGCCAAATTTACGAGCTTCATAACTGGCTGCTGCAACCACGCCTCGCTGATTCGGGCTGCCACCGACGACTAACGGTTTACCTCGGTAGCTAGGGTTGTCCCTCTGCTCTACCGATGCGTAAAAAGCATCCATATCTACGTGAACTATTTTTCTCACTTGAAAGCAGAGTGAAGCATTAGAAATTTAGGCTAACTGGCGCTTAATAAAATACTATATTATCAATTTTATAGTACATTAGCACTACTTGCTAACTATTTACTGTACGTTCGCTCATTTTTGAAGGTAAGAGGAATTAATACCTTACTGTGTAAGGTTTCAAGGTGTTTGTGGATCTGATAGCGGTGATACCATGTAATACTTGGATCAGAGTTTGTCAGT
>JAHHHR010000060.1 GCA_019359245.1 Nostoc desertorum CM1-VF14
CATTGTAGCAGTGATAGGATATCGAACATGGGCTGTCTGTGAGTTTTGAGTTGTCGTTGTGAGAGACAATAACTCTACTACGGCAGCCCTATCTTTTCATACTCTTTTTTTGGCAAAGGTATTGATAAACTTACCAAGTTTAAAAGCTGAAAATATAAATTTTTGCATATCTGTTAAATATTATTTTGCTTTGAAACTTATAAGTATTTGTGCTTTGAAAGCTTATCTTTACGTAAAAAATAACAACTGATAAATTCCAATTAATCAATATATAACCTGACGTTAATATTTCATACATAAATTAATAGAAACTTCATAATTTTTCTTTGCGTAATCAGCATTAGCTAGGCTTCATCTGTTGTTCACTGCTATTTATTAGCTGTGAAAGATGCATCAAATTCCAATAAATATCTAAGTAGTTTCTGTAAATATTTAGAGTTTCTCTTTACTGAATTACTCATGTTCATTGAGAGATGAACTGAATAGCAACCTCATAAGCCTTAAATGGAGAACAAAGAATGAAAGGACGCTTTCACCCTAAAAACAATTTGACCCTCAATCCATCTGGTAACGAGTCAATTCGTGATGTGATTGACCGCGTTAGTCTTAGTCGACGGCGGTTCATCATGACGGCTGTGGGTACGTCGGTGCTAACTGTTCTGGGCGATGTTTCCATCGGAGGCTTTCTTCAAAGTGTTGATGCAGCTCCAATACCCAAAGGAACAGGATTCGCTGGCATAGGCTTTAAGAGCATCCCACCGAATCTACTCAATCCAGCCACAGGACTGCTTGAAAAGGATCTTGTCAGCGTTCCTGAAGGTTATACAGCCAAAGTACTGATTGCTTGGGGAGATCCGATCGCACCTGGTGGCCCAACTTGGCTACCAGATGCCTCTCAAGATGCAGCCGCTCAAGAAAAGCAGTTTGGTATGCATAATGACGGCATGTACTACTTCCCTTTACAGCCAGGGAATGTCGTTGGTCGGACAGTAAGTTCACAAACAAGATCACTTAGAGGCTTTGTAAATAAGCCAATCAATACTGGTCTGCTGTGCGTGAACCATGAATATACCCAGGAATCAATTTTGCATCCTGATGGTCTGGATGTAGTCACAATTGCCAAAGTACGTAAATCTCAGGCTGCTCATGGCGTGTCTGTTGTAGAAATTTCCAAGAAGGGCAATGAGTGGAGTTTCAATCGTAATTCGCCTTATGGTCGCCGCATTACCGGCAACACCGAGATGCGAGTATCGGGGCCTGCGGCTGGCAATGCACTGTTAAAATCGAAAAAGTTTTCAATTCAGCCAACTGGCTCTGTTGATACTGGCACACGAAACGACGGCTATACCGCTTATGGTACGCTCAACAACTGCGCTAATGGCTACACTCCTTGGGGCACTTACTTGACTTGCGAAGAAAACTGGAACGGCTACTTTGCTAATGCCACACGAGATGTAGTTGCAATTCCAGGCATCGAAAAGTCCGATATCCTGGCAGGACAAAATCGGTACGGCATTTCAACATCATCTAGCTATCGCTGGCCTGAGGTTGATCCACGCTTCGATGCCAGCACCAACCCACTCGAACCCCATTTATTCGGCTGGGTGGTTGAGATTGATCCCTATGATCCGCAAAGCAAACCAGTCAAGCGCACTGCTCTTGGTCGGTTCAAGCATGAGAGCGCTCAAGTTGTTGTTGATGACAATAAACGTGTTGCTTTCTATCAAGGAGATGACGAGCGCAACGAATATATTTACAAGTTCGTTTGTGCCCAACCTTTAAATCCTGGAAATCGTTCTGCTAACCGCGATTTGCTTGACAACGGTGTTCTGTACGTTGCCAAATTCAATGACAACGGTACTGGTGAGTGGATTCCTTTGGTCTACGGTCAGCGTGGTTTGACACCAAATAACGGTTTCAGAAGTCAAGCTGAGGTGCTTATCAAGACAAGACAAGCTGGCGATCGCGTCGGCGCAACCATGATGGATCGCCCAGAGTGGGTAGCTGTGCGTCCTCGCATCGGCGGATATAAAGAGATTGAAGTCTACTGCACATTGACCAACAATAATCGTCGGGGCACAACTCCAGTTTCCTCCAACCAGCCAGACGGCACAACAGCAGCAGGCGGTGCGCGTCCTCCCGTGAATCCTCCCAACCCACGTCCTGACAACCGTTACGGTCACATCATTCGCTGGCGCGAAGATGGACGCAGTGTTACAGCAACTACCTTCAAATGGGATATCTTCTTTGAAGCTGGCGACAAAACTAGACCCGAACCAAATCTTCAGGGCAACATTAAAGGTGACGACTTAAGTTCACCAGATGGTCTGTGGTTCGACGACTTCGGCCGCCTTTGGATTCAGACCGACCACTCAGGCGATGGTATCGGTGATTTGGTAAACATCGGTAGCAACACTATGTCGTGTGCTGACCCCAATACCAAACAAGTTAGGCGCTTCTTAACCAGCCCTACGGATTGTGAGGTAACTGGTATTACCAGCACACCCGATGGCAAAGCGATGTTTATCAACATCCAGCACCCAGGCGATCGCGGGGATGCCTCGAATCCCACAATCGCTAGCAATTGGCCTAACAGTCAAGGGTATGGACCATCAGGTCGTCCACGTTCATCAGTGGTAGTAATTACCCGTAATGATGGTGGCGTTGTTGGTGGTCTCTAAAGACGATAAGAACAGATTTATTTAGCGATCGCTCTTTTGTCACTACAGTATCTTAAATAGTTTTAAATCACCTTAATCCTTAACCCTAAACATGGGTAAGGGTAAGGTGATTTACTTGTAGCTATTAACCCACAACTTTTGTTGCTCTCTTCTTACGTTGCATCCACAATCCCATAACAGCAGCAATAGCCGTACCACCAACAGCTAACGGTTCGGGTACTTTAGCGTAGGTTACAGTACCCACCTGTGTTGTGTTTACTGATTGGTCAATTAGATAAAAATTGTTCCCTCCTACATCTGGAGTATTTGGATCACCCCCGATCGCAAACTGGTCTGCAACAAAATAGCTTAGTCCCAAAACTTCGCCATTATTAAAGCTGGCTATAGGAAAACTGTCGAAATCACTATCATCTACCTGTGTATAATTAGTACCTAAATAGTTGAATGCAACTGCTAATCCATTCTCAACTCCTAATGTCTCAAGACCTGTATTGGTTAAGGTCGAGTCATCGTATTGAAAAGAGCCAAAATACTGACCGGGATTATCGCCAGATGTGGCATTTACAGTGAAACCGTAATTAACCAAGGCAGCTTGCACCGATTTAGTACCAACAGCAGCAACAGAGATGGCAGCTGCAACGGTAGCAATACCAAGATTCTTAGCTAATTTCATTAGAAAATACTCCAAAGGGAAAAAATTAATAGTCCTGTAATTTCACTTAAATAAGCTTTTAACCACTGCGTACAGGTTAAGAAATATTAAACAAAAGATTATTATCATAAAATCTTTAAGCTTGTCACATATATATAAATTTTCTACAAAGTGGCAATTTTACCCATCCACACATTATCAAAAGGTTTCAAGGCTCTGATTTTAGTCCTTGTATTGTTACTGTCAAATTGTCATGAAATCAGGTGAAAATAATTCGCCGGACCGTATTAGTAGTAAGTGAATACCCAAATTGAAAGCTCATAATCTTTAAAATTTAGAAGCTCACATCCGAAAAACTTTTAACATTGCTGAGATAACTTTACAGTTAACTAGCTGTAGAAACCCTTCATTGCTACCAATTCATCCTTTATTTAAGCAAGATTTAGTTTTCATGTTGTCTGCAAGTAAAACGAATTCACTCCTAGAACATAGCTAAATACATATTTTTACTAATTACCGCTATAAATACAAAAATATTTGTGCTAATTTGTCCCACCTATATTTAGTTTTTAAAAGTTATTTAAACAGCAGCAGATGATCAAGAAGTAACGATCGCAGAAGGTTTAAAAATTTTTGTTAGTTATGGTGGCCAATCATATACTGAAGCGGATGATCCTTTAGCGTCAGTTTTCACCGACTTTTCGGGAACAATTTTTAACCAAGCAGGGTTAGGGTTGTATTTTACACCTAGGCCTTTAATGTCTACCGCGAAAATTTTATCAATCTGAATGATTCGACTGCTGCGGGTGTTCAGACCGTCACTTATACCAGTGTTCCAGAGCCAAGTTTGATACTTGGATTGTCTGTATTCGGGTTGAGTTTGTTCTTGGGTAAAAAGATAGCATCTCCTAGACCATCAAGTACAAAAGCTTAAACCAGATTATCAAGAATAAACTGTTAGGCAGTGATTTGCATTTATCTAAAACAGGGTGGAATTATCCACCCTGTAAATTTTTAAACTTATTTCTATTGCCATTATTGTTGCCAATAACGAAATAAAGCTAAAAAGTGACCAATAATTCAGATTTCCATCCACTACGAACCCACAATCTTAACAGGGGTTGCTACAGCATTCCCTGGCGATTCCAGCTTTTTCTCAGTTAAATGGCTGGTATCGGCTTTGTTGTGGTTTTCGTTTAAAGTTTGATGGTTGTAGATGAACATAGGAATAATCGAGTCTTACAATAGCGGATTTTTAGACGTTATACCAGAGGGTGAAGACAGCGACTATTGGCAGATTGCAGCTATACATATCAATGGCCAAGCCTACTGCCCTACCCCTCGGCTTTATCGTTCAGAAAAAGTAGCATTGGCAAAAGCTGCACAAATTTATGATTGGCTAGCTAGCCACGAAGGAGAAATTAGTAATGGGGCTTGCAACTGCTCTGAGTTGCAACTCATTCTATGGCAGCAACCGAAAGTATCTTAAGTGTTAACTCTGCACTCCTCAAAACAATCGGCGGGAATCCTATCCATTCAAGGGGTGTCAGGGATAGCCGCCCGTCGATTTAGTCATTAGTCACTTCTACTGAGCGTAGTCGTAAAGCCTCTATCTCAAACTGTCATAGAGCAAAGGTAATGACTTAAGTCCTTAAATATGAAAAGATAGTCAGATAAGGAAAGCGCTGAGTCAGCAGCGCGGTTAGGAAATTGGTAGGTTTATACAATAGTGCTAGTATGCTGCAACTAACTGTATAGATTGATCAAAAAGCGGTAATTAACAGCGATTACTTTTATCGCTGTTAATTTCTGTTTTAAAATTATTTGCATTCTAAGCGGGCTATCTGTTAAGTAAATTTGTCGTTGGTTTTTAACCTTGGTTGTGATCAAGACTAATTTAGATAGGCATAGGACTTGCACAAAATATCTCTCAAACTCTGATTTCTCTGTGCCGCGCCAGTTGCTACAAGTTGGGGAACCGCAAGGATGCACTGGCTTCTCTGTGCCTCTGCGGTAGCCTGCGGCAAGCCGCTTCTCTACGAGACGCTCTGCGAATGCGTCTACGCTATTCCGTAACTCATGCGTAAGTTCTAACGCATATAAAAAAGCTTTGTGTAGAAACGATCGCAATCCTCAGATTCTCGACTTCTTCGAGAAGTAGGGAATCTCACTATTCAGTTGCATGAGTAAAATATACATGGATTAGTTTAGATATAATAATGACTCATTCTTTGTTTTCCTAACTGGAGAAATTAATGGGTCGCGCCAAAAAGGTTGTCCTGGCATATTCTGGTGGAGTGGATACCTCTGTTTGCATCCCTTACCTCAAACAGGAGTGGGGTGTGGAAGAGGTGATTACCTTAGCAGCAGATTTAGGCCAGGGAGATGAATTAGAACCAGTTCGAGAAAAAGCTCTGAAATCGGGTGCAAGTGAATCCCTTGTGGCGGATGTCAAAGACAGCTTCGTTAAAGATTACGCTTTTGGAGCCATTCAAGCTAACGCTCTTTATGAAAATCGTTATCCTCTCGGAACAGCCCTTGCTCGTCCACTGATTGCCAAGGTATTAGTAGAAACAGCCGAAAAATATGGTGCTGATGCGATCGCTCATGGTTGCACCGGCAAAGGTAACGATCAGGTTCGCTTTGATGTCTCAGTTACCGCCTTAAACCCCAACCTGAAGATCCTCGCACCAGCCAGAGAATGGGGCATGAGCCGTGAGGAAACGATCGCCTATGGTGAAAAGTTTGGTATCCCCTCACCAGTCAAAAAATCCTCTCCCTACAGCATTGACAAGAATTTACTTGGTCGTAGTATTGAAGCTGGTTTACTCGAAGATCCGTCATTTGAGCCACCAGAAGAAATTTATGAGATGACCAAAGCGATCGCTGATACTCCTAATGAGCCAGAGTACATCGAAATTGGTTTTCACAGTGGTATTCCGACAACCCTCAATGGTATAGCTAAAAAGCCAGTTGAGCTAATTGAAGAACTCAATCAGGTGGTAGGAAATCACGGTATTGGACGGATCGATATGATAGAAAACCGTCTAGTTGGGATCAAATCGCGGGAAATCTACGAATCACCTGCGATGTTGGTGCTAATTCAAGCACATAGGGATTTAGAAAGCTTGACTTTGACGGCAGATGTCACCCATTACAAGCGTGGGATTGAAGAAACTTACAGCCAAATCGTTTACAACGGTTTGTGGTACAGTCCACTCAAAGTTGCACTGGATGCCTTTATTCAAAAGACACAAGAGCGAGTCTCTGGAACTGTGCGAGTCAAGTTGTTCAAGGGTAACTCTTTGATAGTTGGACGTTCGAGCGATAATTCCCTCTATACTCCCGATTTAGCAACCTACGGAGCCGAAGACCAATTTGACCACAAAGCCGCTGAAGGCTTTATCTACGTTTGGGGGCTACCAACTCGTATTTGGTCACAGCAAGTTAGAGGTTAGGAAGATGAGGGAGATGAGGGGGACAAGGTAAAATTTTTTCCCTCATCTCCCCACTTCCACTACTTACTCTTCTGCTGCACCCTTAACTTGGCGAGACTCTAGCCACAGAGGCACAATAATTAAGGCAGCTAAGATTAGTAACGCTGCGATCGCAAATTGACTCACCCAAGCAACCAATTGTTCTAAAGAGACAATTCTGCCAGCAAAGAAAGCTAATGTCACCATCAAACTAGCCCAAGCAACTGCTCCTAAAAAGTTGTATAAAAAGAATTTTCCAAAGGGCATTTCGGCTATACCAGCTAGTGGTGCCGCAAAAACTCGCAACAATGCCAAAAAGCGCCCAAAAAATACTGCTTTGGCGGAATTTTGACTAAATTGTTCTTTAATAGTCAGCAGTCGCACTTCAGAAATCCGAAAGATGCTACCAACTTTCACCAGGAAAGGCCAACCGCTAACTCTACCAATCCAATAGCCACAAGTGCCACCAATGACAGCACCCATGATTGCGTCACCGAGAACCAGCCAGAAATTTAGTTCATCGCTGCCAGCTAGAAACCCGCCTACTAAGGTCACGGTTTCACCAGGAAGGGGAATGCCTAAATTTTCTAGCAAAATTCCCAAAAAAATTGCCCAATACCCGTAACTGTGAGCAACTTCCTGGATATTTTCTAGTGAAATCAGCTCTAAAGACATCCCGTACCGCCGTCTTTACAAATTTTTACTTTTATTATATCTTTGCTTGTTTATGCGCGGGGTGTCAATCAAACCGCTACATTTAACCATTGAGTCATTACTTAAATTCTGAATACTTCATAGATTAAAGCCTATGCTAAATAGGAATTTTTGACATTATGCATTTTTTAGAGTTTATTACTACAAATTTATATTTATTAAAAAAAAATTAAAAATATTTATAAAATATTTATAAATAGCCAGTTAAATTATAAAAATTTTGTAAAAGATACGGTTGATACCGAAATTGTTAAGCGTTTATGCCTATATTGGTGAAAGTTATCATAAATTATACGGCATGAATACGGAAATAATGTCTCTCAGCTGCACGACTCCAGTTACCCAAATATTTGGGTAAAACAGTGATTTTGCTGTTGAAACAGAAAAGGTATTGATGTCTTTTTCAATTTTTTGTCAAGTGTTCCAATTACCCTGTTAAAATCATGATTCTCACACAAGAACTTCAAGTTATTTTGTTTAAACCCCAAGGAAGCATAGATTTGGAAGGCGGCAAGGCGTTGAGTGTACAGATGGCTGGAGTAGTACCCCAAGCTGATCAACTCTGGGTTATCGACCTAGCACAAGTTAATTTCATGGACAGTTCTGGGTTAGTCCCTTTAGTAAAAGGGTTGAAAGCTGCACGTCAAAGTGGTTGTCGCTTGGTTCTATGCAACGTGCAAGCCCCTGTACGGTTAATTTTGGAACTCACCCAACTAGATTCAGTGTTTGAGATTTTCCCCACTTATGAAGACATTTTTACCCCCGTCAAAGATAACGGTCTGGTGCTAGCAGGCTGAGTAATAAATCTACCTATAGAAGGATGGTGGAGTCAAGGAATATTTGCATTATTTCATATTCTCAAAGATAACAGTCTGGTGCTAGCAGGCTGATTTTCTTTTTTTGTTTAGAGAAGAATGTTAGGGGAAATTCATCGCTTTGAGGTAGGTAATCTCAATAACACAGCAGTAAATATGCTTATTGGAAACCATGCACTTAAAGCAGTAAAGCAAGGAATGGTTACAATATCAGCTTTTGCGTTATTTATAACTCCACAGTTGTTATTTTTGCCTTGGTGCACTAGCTGGATGTCTCCAAGACACTATTAATTCACTATGCCAATTATTACCTCTTCCATTCCACCAGAATGGTAACTTTAGGCATTCTGGGGAGTTGAAATGTTAGTTTCTTCAGATGCTGGGCGAGGAAAATTGGGTAAATCAATGCCACTGTGACTAGCATTGCGAGTTTTGAGTGCTAAACGGTAACTCACACTTTGCAGTTCTGCTTGTAGTTGGCGATTTTCCCGTTGTAGCATTGCTACCTTTTCTCTCACTGGCGTCATCCGCTCCTCAAACTTCCGACGGTAAATTTGAGGCAACTCTTGTACTACTTGCTCCAACATCCGAGTGCGATCGGTCAGTTCTTGGACTGACTGTCGCAATTGGTAAATTTCGGAGTCACGAGTTGTAATTTGCTCTTGGTAGAACGCCACCTGCTGCTCCACAGCTTGGAGTTGTTCTTGCAAAGCCTGTAACTGGCTCAGATCACGCTCAAGATCCGGCTGCTGGGGCATAAAACTAGTGTTACCCTTTACCAGCCGGAAGAGTTCTTGAGATAGTTGTTGTACTAATTGGTCACGAAGTTGCAGTTCTTGTCGTAGCTGCGATACTTCCGTAGAGAGAATTTCAATATTGGGTGTATCAGATTGGCTCACAGTAGCTTACAGCTCCCATTCAGAATCTTGTCCACTCTTAGGTATAACTGCGGGAGTACTACCTTTGGCAAGTATTTGTTAATTTAGCATTCCCAAGCAAGTCACGAAAAAAGAAAAAACAAAATTTTATTGAATGGGGAGTGGGGAATTGGGAATGGGGATTGGTATTTCCGCCTTGTTCTCCCTATTCCCTATTCGCTAGACCGTTGCTGCCACTTTAGTGGGTTTTTCCTTTTCTTCTTTAGGGGGTTTTTCCTCTCCGACTTCCTGCTTAACTGTCAAATACCGAATCACTTCTTCACTCAAGCGCATGGCGCGTTCAAAAGGTGCGATCGCAGTTGCAGGCGCAGTGTAATTTAACTGGATGTAGATGCCATCGCGGTGTTTTTTGATTTCATAAGCAAGACGACGCTTACCACGATTTTGAATTTGCATATCCTCAGCGCCCTGGTCGCGAAGCAGATTCTGGTATTTTGTAACTGCTTGCTCTACCTGTTCCTCTCCCAGGTCAGGGCGGAGAATGTACATTGTTTCGTAACTTGTAGTCATATTTTTCAGTCTCCTTATGGACAAAAATGGCTGCTGATATTAATTTATACCTGTTTTAGTTCAAAATGCCAGTATTAATCAACATCTGAAGCAACAAGGAACTATAATCTTACCAGTTTTCAATTTGAATCATTAGCCAAATCGCCAAAATTTGGATTTTTTGGATGTCCCTAACGAAAACTAAGTCGGGAGGCGACCCCGATATTTCTTTAGCAAGATTGCTCAAGCTATTAGCTTGTCCAAGGGGTATGTTTCCTTAAGGGCATCTATAGCGATCGCTTTCAGGCTCAAGGCTTAATCGGTTCGCTAAAAAGCTAACTGAGGATTGCTACTTGCTCACAGCAACAAAAAAGCAGATAAAAGGATATTCATCAAGGTTATGGCGCAGCGCTATGTGCGAATTCAAAATCAAGAAGGACAAATTTACTATGGGATACTACAATTATCCCTCAATGTGCAGGTGCTAGATGCCCCGCCCTGGTTACAAGGACAACCCACTGATTTAACTTTGACACCAGAAAATTACCAAATTCTGGCTCCCTGCGCTCCTTCAAAAATTGTGGCGGTGGGTAAGAATTATGCAGACCATGCAGCCGAAATGGGAACTTCAGTACCTTCTGAGCCACTAATTTTTCTCAAGCCACCTACGTCTATCATTCCATCTGAGAGGGAAATTAAGTATCCTCCACAGTCACAAAGAGTTGACTACGAAGGAGAGTTAGCGTTAGTGATTGGCGATTACGCCTTTGAATGTACACCAGAGGTAGCCCAAAGCAAAATTTGGGGCTACACCATCGCCAATGACGTAACAGCGCGAGATTTACAAAAACGGGATGGTCAATGGACGCGAGCTAAAGGTTTTGATACTTTCTGTCCCTTGGGGCCTTGGATCGTGCGCGAATTAAATCCAGGAGCGAGATTGCAGACTTTTGTGAATGACGACGCCAATCCAGTCCAATCTGCCTGTATAAATCAGATGGTGTTTTCCCCCGATGTTCTAGTTTCCTATATCAGTCAGATTATGACACTACTACCCGGTGATTTGGTGCTTACAGGTACGCCTGAAGGCGTGAGTCCATTGCATCCAGGCGATCGCGTCCGCGTCGAAATTGAAGGTATTGGTCGCCTGGAAAACACCGTAGCGACCCGTTAACTTCTAACGCACTTGCATATATACTGCATCGGAAATCGCCGGAATTTCCGCATAACGCCCGCTTACTGACTGGATGACTGAATATGCAACTGCTGCCACTATGCCTAAAAAGATGGTGTTAGCTACTGTTTCTATTGCAAAGCTAGTACCAGGAACCTGACCTAAAACTTGCACCAGTATGGAACACAAAAATATAACTATGTCCAAAAGAATCGCCTGCATTGTGTTGAAACGAATGAAGTGACTGATTTTTTCGTTTCTCACCACTAATAGAAATAAGGCAAAGAACACAATTATTTGTCCAAATTGTCCTAAACTACCGTAAATTATTAGCACTGGTTGTAGTGGTACAAGCAGAACTCGTAGTGCTGGAAACTGATTTAACAAAAAGCTGCCAAAGACTAAACCATCAACTAGGGGTAGCAAATAAGGCAAGGAAGCAAAAATTCGATCTGAAACGGTTGTAGACCCACGCCAAGACATTATGCGTTCTCCTGTGGTTAAATTTCTATAGTTACTTGAGCTTAGGATAACGCAGTTACTTGGTCTTGCTGGCAAATTCAACTATTCTATATAGGCGATGCGAAAACCCATCACACACTCATACTGGTCTGGCTGCTGTTGAGTAAGTTTGTGAATGGCTTGACCACAACGCAGTTTACCCGCACGCCAACGGGGTTGACCGCTCCTGTCAGCGAGTAAACAAGACTGGCAAACTTGCTCAGGGGCAAGGATTTGCTCGTCCATTAAAATGACTAGCATCGAATCCCTCCTGTAAATCCTCATTGTTACCCACATTTCACTCAGGTGAGGATACGCTTTGTAGCGGTTCAAACGCTTCAGGTAGGTTGGATGCGCGTTGCGCGGTTAAGTGTTGTGATTTGCAATAGCGCTTTGCGCCCGTCGTAGGCGATCGCAGGGGACACTTAAGAGCCACATCTACCTCTTTGTAGCAAAATGTGGGCAATGACAATTTTTATGAAATTGTCAAGTGAATCTTAATATATTGTATGTTGTGTCTATTGCAAATGGACATTTCAGTAAAAAATAATACAAAAATATTTGCAATCAGTTGAGCATACACAGCCAAGGATATTCGTTGCATCCCTGTTAAATTAGCACTGGAGAGTGTCAAAATTAATATTTAGGAAACAGCAAAACCTTGACGCACAAGGAACACGGCGATTCATTAGAATTCCCTTGACGTAACTAGTTAAAGTGCCAGAAGTAAGGTAAGTAAAACTTAGTTAACTAGATAGCCATTTAAGGGATGCATTTACAAAATACTGGGGTAAACTTGCAAACAAGGTAATTACACAATATAACTGGGCGGCTCGTCGGTCTGGGCATCATTCACAATGGAACACTGGCAATTTCTGATACAGAAACAAGGCGCTCGCTCGTGGCATATCCTAGAATCGCCAAATTTTGAAATTTTGGAAGGGCAGTATAGAGTCTTGGCTCGTTCAAACCTTCGTAATACACACGTGGAAGTGCGGGTAATTCACTCTTCAACCCAGGAAGTTCAACCAAAGCGGCGAATTTTCAAGCGATCGCGTCGTACTAATTCAGAAGGCTTAATGGCGGTAATTCCCTTTACCTACTTCGATCCGGGAGTTTGGGAGTTGCGTTGTACTGGCGATTTGATGTCGGATTTACTCGGTAAATCTTGGGAATACAGTGTTCAAGTTCAAGTATTGTGCCAGAAAGCAGAGGAAAATGTAGAATCAAATTCGCCTGATCACCTAGATACTGTTTCTGAAAACTTGGATACTGCCCCAGTTGAATCCGCAATTACCTTCGATAAAGCCAGCGCTACAAAATTGGTAATTACTACAGACAGCAACCCCGCTAGCATTGTTGTCCCAGATGAAGGGAGCTTGGATAATGCCCCAGTTGAACCCGCAATTACCTTCGATAAAGCCAGCGCTACAGAATTGGTAATTACTACAGACAGCAACCCCGCTAGCATTGTTGTCCCAGATGAAGGGAGCTTGGATAATGCCCCAGTTGAACCCGCAATTACCTTCGATAAAGCCAGCGCTACAGAATTGGTAATTACTACAGACAGCAACCCCGTTAGCATTGTTGTCCCAGATGAAGAGAGCTTGGATAATGCCCCAGTTGAACCCGCAATTACCTTCGATAAAGCTAGCGCTACAGAATTAGTAATTGCTACAGACAACAACTTTATTACCGTTGTCCCAGATGAAGCAGAGGAAGAAATCGATGAGCCTGTTAGTCCTGTATGGCTTAAAGGTGATACGGCAGAGCAGATTTTACAAAATTTAATAGATTTAGCTTTACCCGATTCTGAAGCCTTACTCAATGATGAAAAGGTTACAGATTCTCCAGCAACACAACCAGCGCCTCCATTACTGCTAACTTTAGGTCAGGATAGTTACATTGCTCGTTGGGGACAACCTCTTACAATTAATGGGCACATAGAACTCAAAGATAAGACAAATCAAGATCAGGCTGAAACATTATTCCCCAGAAGCCTGCGCGCCCTTGAACTAGGAATTGAACTGCGATCGCCCTTAGAATCGAAAATTTTAACCCAGGTACGGCAACCCTTACCAGATCAGGAGTTGCCTTTTACCATCAATACCTCAATTGATATTCCTGCTGACTGTGAATCCAAATTAATTTTAGCAGATATCAGTTTGTATGGTCGATTCGACGATGTTGGTGAAGTCATCCGGTTAGCCAGCCAGTCTTTCACTATTACAGCAGACATAACAGAATTACTGGCAATTACAGCCGCAGCAAAACCTAGTACATCTTTAAATGATTCCATAGCACCATCGAATTCGTCTGTTGCTTTGACGGAGCCAGAGACGGCTGTGAGGATCGATTTAAAACTATTCAATCTGGTCAAGATTCCAAAAACATACCAGCCTCAAATACTCAATCCATCCCCAAATACACCCCTACCACCGCAAATTAACTTACAAGTTCTGCGAGAAGCCACCCTGCGGACATCTAACTTAACGAATTTAGGCACTTCGCCTCAATTGCCGAAACTACCCCCTATTCAAACCAATGGCAACACTCTCACAGATGTTATTGCAGAACCCCCTAAAGAGGAGGAATTTCTGGAAAATGGTGCTACTACTATAGCTGCCATCAACTTGGAGCAGTTGGTCATCAGGCAACGTCGAATGCCAATAGTGGAGACTACTTTTCCATACTTGAGACGGCTACAAGCTTTGCCAGGTAATACACAAGAAGTAAAAAACAATGTCCCTTCAGATGGGTTGGAAGTTCAAGCGGCTGAAAACTTCCCACAGTTGGACACAACAGTAGCTGAAGATGAAAATACACTTGAAGTAGAAGCCCAGCCAAATGCACAATTCCAGGAAGAATCTGTTAGTGAGGTAGAAGCCCAGCTAAATGCACAATTCCAAGAAGCATCTGTTGCTGAGGTAGAAACCCAGCTAAATGCACAATTTCAGGAAGCATCTGTTGCTGAGGTAGAAGCCCAGCTAAATGCACAATTTCAGGAAGAATCTGTTGCTGAGGTAGAAATCCAGCCAAATGCACAATTAATTACAACAGGTAATCTTTACTCATCTCCCTTGCTCAGGAAGTGGATGCAGAGCCAAGGATACTCTTTGCCTGAATCCATCAATGATCTGCAACGTCAAGATTACAATAGCTACGTTCAAGCCCAGGATACACAGCTTTCTCTTAGTGCTGAAACTCCCAATGTTGATGTAATGCCGTTAAGCGTGGATGCTGATACAGAGACATGGGAAGAAGTTCAAGAGCCGATTTTTGATCTTGAGAGTTTTGCGGAAGATGCAGACACAGCAAAGGAAGCTGATCTAGAAATAGGGGAAGATACGGAAGTAGAAAAAGTATCCGAACCAACGCTATCAATGGTGGTCACACAAATACCGCCTCCCCCTCCTCCGATAAAAATGAATATAGCGTCAGCTTGGTTGGCGCAAGAAATCGTTGTAGATGATACATATGAACTGGAAGCCGATAGGACGAAGGATTACTCTCTTGAAGAAGAGAAGCAATTACTGTTAGGTTCATCCTCTTCACCATTTATAACTACGGCAGCTATTGAGCCTTTGCCAATTCCACAACTGTATCTACCAGACGGCGAGCTAATCGCCGGCAAGTTCATCATAGTGCGCGTAGTACTGCCTGAAGTACCTCCCCAAGTTGTTGTCAAGTTATGGGTTGAAGATTATCAAACTCGTTGGTTACTAGAGGGGCCCCATTTACTGACAAATTTGCTACCTAACGCTTTGGGAGGATTGGAAGTGATGACCCAATTAAACATTCCCTTTGGCTGTTTGGAAATTCGCTTGGAAGCGATCGCACTTGATCTGACAACCCAACAGGAGAGTCATAAAGTCACAATAGTAAGGACTGTGGTTCCTCCAGACTTGCCAAGCTTGCAACTAGATGAGCTACTGGGTATGTAATTCAGGGAATTGGGAATTGGAAATTGGGGAGAATAACATTACCTCTTTCCCCAATCTCCCAAGATGGGCTGTGTTAAAAATCTTTAGAATTTCAAAAATCTTGGCAGAATTTGCAGTAAGCTCATTTTGAATTGTAGTGTTATTTAACAGGAACTTTTACTATGGCAGCTTCCTTTATACCTTCTATCTTAGTTCCGCTCGTTGGTTTGGTTTTCCCAGCTGTGACCTTCGCGTTTTTCTTTTTATACATTGAAAGAGACGATATTGGTTAATGTCGTCATGAGTCATTAGGAGCCACTGCGTTAGGGGGATTCCCCTATTGAGTCAAGTGGCGTTCATTAGTCAAGTTTTCGGACAAGCAAGTGCTATTAATTATGTCGGATATGTTCCTAGACTATTGACCAAAATTAATACCGCCTATCTCATAGAGACAGGCGGTTTTTTTAACGTTGATTTCTCAACAAATGCTAGAAAATTCTAACTTATAGTGTTCGGTTCAAACTAACTCATGTTAAATCGAAGAACCGAGTCCGGCGTAGGCACCATAAAAGAAAATGCCCAAGACTGTAATTATACCTAAACCTGCGATCGTAGCGACGACCCACAGGGGAATTCTCCCACTTCCAGACACAGCTTCTCTCCTCCCTTAACAACTAATCAACACAGGTTCAATAAACAAAGATTAACAACAGGACTTCTACTTAGTTGAAGAAGTAACTGGAAAACAGAATCCCCAGAACGAAAACTAGTAGTAGTCCCAGGTATAGCGAAGTCCGGTTTAGTTCAACCGGTTGATTATTGGGATTAGGCGATCTTTCTACCATAATTGCTCCTAACGTTGAATAAATTGCATTGCGGCGATCGCGCCTAAAAAGAATACAGTTGGTACACCTAAGGTGTGAACTGCCAGCCATCTAACGGTAAAAATTGGATAGGTAACTGGTTGATTGATGTTATTGCCGCTAGTCATGATCTAAAACTACTTTCCAATAAATTGTTCAACTTGTTTTTTAGCTTCAAAACGGTTCTTCACAATGGGCACTTCTTGCCGTGCTGGTGTGAAATACTCGTTAGGGCGGGGTGTACCAAAAGCATCATAAGCCAGTCCGGTGCTGACAAATAGCCAACCGGCAATAAATAATGCCGGAATGGTGATGCTGTGAATTACCCAGTAACGAACGCTAGTAATAATGTCCGAAAACGGACGTTCTCCAGTGGTACCTGACATTTAGATCCCTACCTTATACATAGAGTGTTATTGAGTTTATTATCCTACAAAGTTAAGAAAGAGTTACAAGTTGCAAAGTTCTTCTCAGAAATTAGGTAGTAGGGATTGGGCATGGGGCATTGGGAAAACTCTTACCTAGTCCCTAGTCCCCAGTCCCCAGCCTCCAGTACCCATTAAGCGGCTTCTGACGAAGTTTTTTCAGGGTTTGGTAGATATTTGAGCAAAACGCCGCGATCGCCAATTATAAATCCCCGCTCTGGCTCTAAGAACACAATTTTATACAAATTAGCAGCAACTTCTTCCACTTCACGGTCTTTTTCCCAGGTTTTGCCACCGTCGCCACTCCGTAACAAATTACCGCTACCGCCACCTATCCAAATTTCATCAGGTGTGCGATATGCCAAATCGAGTAAACCCCAACTGGTGGATAACTCTGGATATTTTGCCTCTTGCCATTCTTCAGGTTTAGTTGGGTCACTAAATTGAATTTGACCTCCCCTGGCTAGTAACCACAATTGCCCATTGTCAGCAAAACCCATGTTTTCTACTCGCCGAGAACTAATGCGGTTATGGGGTACCCAAGCATCTTGCCCAGGTTCCCAAGTCGAGTAGAAACTACCTTTAGCGGAAACCGCAACATATTTCCCATCAGGAGAACGTTCTAAGTTACGCACTACACCGACTGCTGATTCCACCTGGGCTTTCCAGTTTTTGCCGCCATCTGTGGTCTTATATATAGCTCCCACATCAGTAGCCATCTCAGCTGTATTATCTGCTAGTGCCTTAACTGCGATTGGGCTACCTGGTAGCTTTTCACTCAAGGGAATACGCGACCAAGAAGCACCTTCATCGGTAGTGTGCAGCAACAGTCCAGGCTCTCCGGCAATCCAGCCTTCCTTTCCTGCAAAACTTACCGAGTCAAAGCGATACTTTTGCTCATCCAGTTGCAGTGTTATTGGTTTCCAGGTATTACCACCGTCATTGGTTTCCAATAGGGTGGCATTGCTACCTACTAAGTAGCCATGCTCAGAGTTATTAGTAAAAGCAATATCCAGGAGATTCGAGTCTGTTGGCACAGAAATGACTTTCCAAGGGTTGTAGCTAACAGAAGGAACTCTGCTACAACCTATACACATGAGGACTACTATCAACAAGGTAGCTATTCGTTGCCAACCTTTCACAATTGAATGCATTAGTATTTCTTAACTTGTTTCTAAATTTCTGTAGCTGTTCTCTAAAAGGTTTACTGATACTTTTTTGCTAACATTTGCTAACAAATACATAAGTTGAGCAGATCAATCTCAACCAAAGTGTATCAATCAATGCATAAAAACAAGTTCTATGCACTCTTACTTGTTTGCTTCTAGTGTGGTTCTTACTTGGAGATGCAACACATTTGCGATTACTTGCTGTAACAGATCAGAGGCAACTTATCAGTATAGAGGTTGCTTGACATTACGCATTCTCACCTGAATCTCTGATATTTTATCAGAGAATACACTGGTAATCAATGTAAACAAAAGTGAGCATTTTTAGCTTAATTAAACGCTCTAGGGAATAAGTAAAACAGCATAATTGTGTGATTATAGCCACACAACCAATAATGAAAATCTCTTCCCATACTCACTACTCCCTGTTTCTGAGATAACGGCTGTCATTGTAGGCCGTAGAGACTGATAAAAAACAAGAAGCCAAGAGCCAAAGCACCAAAAATTAGGATATTCTTTTGGGTTGGCGTTAGGTTGTTGACACCCAAACCGTAACCGAGATTTTCTTTGAAGCCGGATGCAGTACCCGTAGGGCCGATGTTGGCAAAAGCGGTTTTTTTAGCACTACAAACTGGACAGCGCCAATTTATGGGCAATTCTGCAAAGGATGTCCCTGAAGGAATATCATCCTTGTCGTCTCCCTTCTCAGGTTCGTAAACATAACCGCAGGCGCGACACTCGTAGCGGTCTAACACCGTAGTCTCAACAGCTGGTTCGCTCATGGCTAGGGCCTCGCAGAGGAGAAATCTGAAATATACGTTACAAATTATGACATAATTGTTAGGTTTTTCTATCACAATCAAAAGCTAATTAAATAGTTGAAGTGTATCTGTTTCCCAGATTTCAGAAAAACCAAACAGATATAATGTAAAAGAAAGTAACGCAGTTAAGGGATTGGGCATGGGGCATGGGACATTGGGCATGAGGCATGGGGCATGGGAAAAAAACTTCTTTGTCCTCTCACTCGTTAGTCCCTAATCTCTAGGCGTCAGTACCCAATCTCCAGTCACTACTTAAAATACTCCATAAGCGGTAGATACTCATTGTGTTTGTCCTCAGCGGTTACGAGTACCTTCTAGGCTTCTTCATAGTCTGTAGCCTAGTTCCTGCCTTAGCGCTCTCAGCTTCCAAGCTCCTACGACCCAGTGGTTACAGCCCAGAACGGCACACCACCTATGAATCTGGCATGGAACCCATTGGGGGAGCCTGGATTCAGTTCAATATCCGCTACTACATGTTTGCTCTGGTCTTCGTCGTCTTTGATGTGGAGACCGTATTCTTGTATCCTTGGGCGGTAGCTTTCCACCGTTTGGGGCTATTGGCATTTATTGAAGCACTAGTCTTTATTGCAATTCTTGTAGTCGCCTTAGTTTACGCATGGCGTAAAGGAGCTTTGGAATGGTCTTGAATTCTAACTTAACAACCCAGGACAAAGGACGAATTATCAACCCCATTGAGCGGACTACAATCACTCAAGACCTTTCAGAAAACGTCATTTTGACGACGGTTGATGATCTCTACGACTGGGCGCGACTTTCTAGTCTGTGGCCGTTGCTATTTGGTACTGCTTGCTGCTTTATTGAGTTTGCAGCTTTAATTGGTTCACGATTTGACTTTGACCGTTTTGGACTAATTCCTCGTTCTAGCCCCCGCCAAGCCGATTTAATTATTACGGCAGGGACTATTAATATGAAGATGGCCCCTCAACTGGTGCGTCTTTATGAACAAATGCCAGAGCCGAAGTATGTAATTGCGATGGGTGCTTGCACAATTACTGGCGGTATGTTCAGCGCTGATTCCACCACGGCAGTGCGCGGAGTCGATAAACTAATTCCTGTAGATGTGTACTTGCCTGGTTGTCCTCCCCGTCCAGAAGCAATTATCGACGCAATTATTAAGCTGCGGAAGAAAATCTCTAATGAATCGATGCAAGAGCGGGATAAAATTAAGCAAACCCACCGCTACTACAGCACGACTCATAACCTGAAGCCAGTAGAGGAAATCTTAACTGGTAAGTATTTGCAATCAGCAACTCGCTCTGCACCACCGAAGGAATTGGCAGAAGCGATTGGTATGCCAATACCACCTGCACTGCTGACAGAAAAGGCGCAAAAGGAGGAGCAAACCCGTGGCTGAAGAAGAATCTAAACCAGTACCAGCAGAGAAAGAAGAGTCATTGGTACAAGCGGGTAAAGTTTCCCAGTGGTTGACGGAAAATGGCTTTGACCATGAGTTTCTAGCACCAGATAAAAACGGGATAGAGATAATTAAGGTGGCGGCAGATTTCTTGCTTCCTACCGCTACAGCCCTTTATGCTTACGGGTTTAATTATCTCCAGTTTCAAGGTGGCGTTGACCTTGGGCCAGGACAGGAATTGGTGAGTGTGTATCACTTGATTAAAGTGGGTGATAATAGCGATCGCCCCGAAGAAGTGCGAGTTAAGGTGTTCTTACCACGGGAAAACCCCGTAGTCCCTTCTCTGTACTGGATTTGGAAGACAGCAGATTGGCAAGAGCGCGAGTCTTACGATATGTTCGGCATTATCTACGAAGGACACCCAAATCTCAAACGGCTTTTGATGCCGGAAGATTGGGTAGGTTGGCCTTTGCGGAAGGATTACATCTCGCCTGATTTCTACGAGTTGCAAGACGCTTATTAAAGTGCTAAGTGCTGAGTTTCAGCAGTGATTAACCCCTTTCCGGTGGCGGAGAGGGGTAGTTTTTTTAATGTATAGGCGCTTCTCTACGAGACGCTACGCGTAGCTTGCTTCCCCGTAGGGATACGCCTTCCCGCTGGGTAGGGGTACAGAGGAAAGCGCAAAGGTTTGAGGGAGAAGAGTTATATCGTACTTGGTGCAATTTCCAAAATGCTCAGTACCAGTCGGTAGTTTTCCAGCTAAAGCCTTTGGTTTATATGATATGTACGGGAATATTTCGGAGTGGTATTAATATCACTGATATGACAATTACAACGGCGCACCCAGTGATGGTAGCGCTTGATTAACGGCATGATTCTCCGCACTTCTAATTTGAATTAATAATAGTTACAATATAAAGTACAGAGGCATCTTATATAAGAAAATGACAGATTTAGCTCCGAGTAATGCATTTCTAATAGCAGGGATTGTTTTTATCACGATTGCTGTCATCGGGCAATCTAAATTAGGTTTTATTGAAATTAATCCTGGTTGTTTTGGGAGATTTTTGGCTCTATTTATTGGTATTTCGAGCTTATTATATGCTTTGGGATTACTCAACCTTTCAGCCGGGACTATTGACTTATTAAGAACTTCTCTGATCGAACAAATAAGACAGAGTATAAGTTCAATTAATGAGCTTTTACAAGGTTCTTAATAGGCTGGCTTTATAATTTACCTTCTATCCAAGCATATTGATATAGCAGTTTTTTTAGCAAGGTATAAAATACAGGTGAAAACTGCTATATATAGGTTTCCGATTTGATTTTGAAAATATACTGAGTTTGAAAAGCCCGTTTTATCTGAAATCTGGTTCAAAGATCAGGCAGAAGTTTTATAATACATATATTTGATTATTGTCCGTGTTTTCGTGTCTGTGCGTCATCATAAATAATAAGTCTTTAAGACAACACAATATTACTTTTTGGTTATCAACTTTCTTTCTTCAGGGAGTAAGGTAGTTTCATTCTCAAGGCTATCGCCATCTATAGATTTGGATTTAATTCCATACGGTTTGATAATTAGGCTGACACCAATTGTCCAACCTAATGCAACCATCCAACCCGCGAGAATGTCACTTGGAAAATGTACCCCCAGATAGAGACGGCACCATGCAATAGCTATTATATATAAGCTACCGAAGATGAGGACTAACCAACGCCAAGAGCTAGTCCAGGTTAAGAATAGCAAAATTGCGACCAGAGTTATACTCGTCATAGCATGAGCGCTGGGAAATGCAAAACTAGTCTCAGGCGCAATGGATTGCCACAATTGTGGACGCACTCGATGCATTAATTGCTTTGCTAGTCGGTTGATGATTACACTTCCTGCTGAGGCGGTGAGTAAATAAGCTAGCGATCGCCAGCGTTTTTGAAGTAGTAATATAATTGCGATCGCACCCAAAATTGGTATTGCCGTCCAAGGTAGCCCAATTATACCTAGCGTCACTGCTAAAGCGTCAAGCTGTGGGTTTGCTGTAGAATGAACTGCTAACAGAATAGGCACATCCCACGGGAAGCCAGCTTGATTCTTCCATATATTCACTGTCAGGATCTCAAAGACCTGCAAAGGTAAATACACTCCTATCAAGAGGAGTAAGAGCGATCGCCAACGGGTAATCAACAGCTTTTTGAGAAAAGAAAGAGGCGACTGACTCTCTTTATTAGGTTTTTTCACTTTTTACATATTAAATCTGTTGTAATCAATTAACCTAGAAGTTGTGCGTCAGTGTCATCTATCAGTAGATAGTTTTAGTTACTTTAGCTCATGAACACCAAATAAATTTAATAGTGTTTTTCTAAAACAAACAGGTTGATATTTTTACAACTCCATCGATTACAAAACACTAGAACTTTGAGAAGCTCCGCAATGTTTACAATATGGCAAATGTTTATAAGTAAGATTATGACAGTTTTGACATTCCATGTCTTGATAATAACCACAGTGCGGACAGTAAGTATCAAGATGTCGTATTTTCTTGGCGCAATTTACACAGCGTGATTTTTGAACTCTGCTAGCTGCCTGGACTTTAGCATTAAAGATAAATTTTTGAAAAAATTGGATAATTCCAAAACCAATAATTGGAATCAGCAAGATATAAGCATAATTTATTAGGAATAGTAAACCACCAAAAAGGGTGCTAATGACATTAAATAGAAATTGAAATATTGCCCCTACTTGAAGGAATTCAAATATTTTAACGATTAATGGGATAAAGAAGATGACTAACAAATGCCAGCTAATTAGCGAGATGAGTCCATATCCTCTTCCTTGGGCAAATTTGTGGACTGATAAGGCAATTAGAATCAACGGTAGAAGAAAGAGGGACTGAAAAGCAAGCTGGATACTTGGATACCAAAATGATGCCTGCTGATAGCCTTTGTCAACTCCCCTAAATTGATTTTCATCTTTAAGAAAGGCTATAAAATTGGTGCTTTCCGCTTTGGTAAGGAGTTCATTTTTAAGATTAGAAATTCCTTGTTTAAGAGTAGAAATTTGGCGATTATTTTGTTCTAATGTCTGTTTAGCTTTTTCAGCACCGACTTGATTAATTGATTGTTCACGACCCTGACCTGCTATTTTTTCTAAGAGCGTTGAGTCATATTGATTTTTAATAGTGCGATTGGCTTGTTCAAGGTTACTGATTTTCGCTTGTCTTTGCTCAATATTTTTGATGATTTGCTGGTTTTGAGTATCGTTAATCTTATCTTTGTACCCAGCATATTGCAAGCAAGTTTTAGAAACTTCACCCAGATGTCCTGCTTCGGCTCGTTGATAGTTTTGCTGAAAATTAAGTTGATTGTTCAGTTTATATGGCAATGAAAGTCTAACAATTTCATAGTCTTTATCTTGAGTGGTTTTTGTCCGGTAATTTTGCCACTCTGAATAACATGGATAAGCCTCGGTAGGGCTAATATGCCATCTACTAATATCATCGAGTCCGGTAAAAACATTAATCAAGATAAAAATATCAATTAAAATAATTACAATTAAACTTACTTTATTCAGTGGTTCGTTGTTGATTGTTCTTGATCTACTAAAAAATTGGCTCAAAAGTCGGCGAATTCTGGCAAACATATTGTCTTTTAAATAAAGGGGAATTTAATCCGAATCAATTTTATCTGATCAGTAGTGAATAACTTTAAAAAAATACATCTTTAATCTGAAGATTTGTTAACTGCTGACTTTTGAGAAACAAAGATCCCTGACTTCTTAAAAGAAGCCAGGGATCTGTAGCTTTCAATTCTGACAAATCAGGCTGTGGTGAAAAATACCGTAACTTTTACCTGAAGTTGATATAGGTAATGCCTGTGTGCGCCAACTAAAACCTATTTAGCAGCGAAGTAGGTTTCTAACGCCTCAGAACCACCAATTAATTTACCATCGATAAATACTTGGGGAACTGTTGTTGCACCTGTAACTGCTCGTAACGAGCGTGTGGTGATATCTTTACCCAGGGTAATTTCTTCGTAGTTGATACCATGTTCCTTGAGCATCGTCTTAGCACGCGCACAGAAGGGACAACCGACTTTCGTAAACAGAGAAACAAGTTCGGGCTTTACTGCTTGGGGATTGATATATCTAAGCATTGTCTCAGCATCAGATACTTTAAAGGGATCTCCTGGCTCGTCTGGCTCAATAAACATTTGGTTAATTACACCATCTCTTACGAGCATCGAGTAACGCCACGATCGCTTCCCAAACCCCAAGTCTGATTTGTCTACCAGCATACCCATGCCTTCAGTAAATTCACCATTACCATCGGGAATTACTGTAATATTTTCTGCCTCTTGAACTTTTGCCCATTCGTTCATCACAAAGGGATCGTTGACAGAAATACAGATAATATCATCGACACCATTTTCTTTGAAAACCCCAGCCAATTCGTTATAACCAGGGAGATGAGTCGATGAACAAGTCGGAGTGTAAGCACCCGGTAAGGAGAAGACAACCACTGTCTTATTAGCAAACAATTCATCGGTTGTCACATCCACCCATTCGTTATCCTTGCGAGTATGAAAAGTGACATTGGGAACTCTTTGTCCTCGGCGATTGGGGAACATAATTTTGCTTGCCTTCAGTAATCAATTCCAGTCATAACCTATCATGGGAGGACTGGTATGATGTAACTATCAATCAGCTAAAAAATTTCATTAATAAAGGTCGCGATCGCTGCTACAAATTCAGCAGTTGATTCATATGGTAAAACATTGCGTCCATTTATTTTTATACCTTGACCTTGAGGCAAACAGGCGAGGTAGTGAGTCAAGCGTTCGTCTGGCGTTTCTTTTTTACTTTTTTGACTGATACTCGATGCAGTTTCCCCCATAACCGCTAATGTTGGTTGCTCAATAGAGGCGATAGAACTAGTATAATCCTGTCGCCAAAAGCCTGCTAGAAAAGAAAAAACTGCATGGCGACTAGCAGGATTTTCTGCACCTGCAAGCAGTGTATTCAACCACTCTGCATCCACAGCATTCTCAGAAGCAAAAAGTTGCCGAGTCGAGAAAGAATGTAAAAACTTTGGAGTGCGTGCATAGCGATAAAAAGCACTTCCAAAAGGCGAATCTAATAGATTCCAAGCAAATCTTTGCTGCCATTCTGGTGATTTGTTTGTCATCAAAGCCCATGTTGGAGGCCCAGATAGTACAAGCCCGGCAATTAAGTTTGATTGCTTTTGAACTAATTCGATCGCAACTGGTAATAAAGCACCTTGTACTATTACAATCACAGGCTTTTGCACAACTGTTTGTAAAAAGCACTGCAACTGTTCTGCCCAATCACTAGGAGTGTAAGCCAGATGAGGCATATCACTTTCGCCACATCCTAGTAAGTCAAGGTTGTAAATTGGGTTCTGCTGACCTGAATTATACCATTCGCGGCAAAATCGCTGCCAAAATTGCCGCGACAATCCGACACCAATAGGATGAATTAACAGTAAGGGAATACCCTCAGATACTGTATTAATTGGTTGATGGATTTCGTAAGCACAACGATAATTCTGCCAACTGTAAAACTGGCTAGGAGATGCTGTCAAATTGGTTGTGTTACTTACAGCAGATGGTTGCATAATTCCTAGTTTTTAATACTTGTTAAAAAATAATTTGTGGATGAATTAACTGGTATCCAGCCTCTTTAAGCTTTTCATTCGATACCCAAGCATTATATGGGCGGATACTTTTGATGGAAGTATCCCATATAACTTTGGGCAAATTATGTTTTTCAAATAGGCTGTCTAGCAAGTCTCGACTGGTAAGATGTGCATCATCTACCAGATTGTAAATCCCTTGCAAACGACGGTGACGGGCAAATTCTATTGCACCAACAATATCATCCAAATGTATCCAATTCGTAATATCATCGCCGCCGGGACGAGTTACACCAGAATATCTGTTAAATATTTTCAATAGTTCTCTACCAGGGCCATAGATTCCTCCTAAGCGAAAAATGCAAACGCGGAGATTTTCGCTAGATGCTGAGAGCAACACATCCTCTGCTTTTCTGAGAATTTGTGCATTTAAATTAGCGGGTGCAAGCGGTGTTTCTTCATCTACCCATACACCATTTCTGTCACCATACACTGCATAGCTTCCTGTGTATATTAATTGTTTTATACTCGGAATCTGCTGCAAGGATAAAACTAAACTCTGGGCAGTTTGTAGATAAGTTTCTTCATAAACTTCTGCACCTTTTGCACCAACACTCAAAACTACAACGTCTTGGTCGTGCAAAACTGATTTCAAACTATCTAGGTCATTCCCACGAGTAACTACAACTCTTTCGGATACTGATTTTAGTGCAGGGACACGCTCAGAGGAAGTTGTGGTTACAGTGACAACAAAATCTCCCTTTTTATGCCAATATTCAGCAACTTTATAACCAACATAACCACAACCAATGATTGCAACGTTCATGACAAATTAAACACAAATAAATTAAACTACTCATCGAGACAATATTCTCAACTAAGGGACTGTATGTAAATACAGTTAACAGTCCAGAGCTAACACTTGATAGTCAATAGTATAGAAATTTTTACTTAATGACTATTTTGCTAATTCTTTTTCAATTATGGCAATTATTTCTGGTGAGTTTGGCTGGACACTACTATTAAATCTCGCTATCACTTCACCTTGCTTATTAACTAAAAATTTTTCAAAGTTCCAAGCAACAGTTCCCGTTGGCTCAACGGCTTTGGTAAGTCTCTCATAAAGTGGATGTTGCTGCGAACCTTTGGCATGAACTTTATCGAACAGTTCAAAGGTAACACTATATTTACTCGTGCAAAATTGCACAATTTCCTCATTGCTTCCTGGTTCCTGCGCTCCAAAATCGTTACAGGGGAACCCCAAAATACGTAATCCTGCTTCCCTATACTTCTGATTCAAATTTTCTAGACCATTGTATTGAGAAGTATACCCGCAGTAGGAAGCCACATTCACAATTAAGAGTACTTTCCCGGTATACTCGTTTAATTGCTTATCCTCGCCGTTGATGGTCTTAACTGCGATGTCCGAAATTGTGTTACTCATCTTGAATCTGATTTATAGGGAATATTGCCAAGTCTCCCATATTACAGGTACTCTAAACCCGGTTTCTTTAAGGAAATTAGGTTTGTTAGCCTTGTTTCCCTCTACGATTCTATTTAACTGAGGCCATAAACTTGTATGTGAGTTTCAATAGATATTTCCGTCACTGATTAGTGCTGAATCGGCAAGGCAATGTCTAACGACAAGCTAGTACCGCAAGGCGGAAGTCAAAAGTCAAAAGTATTATGGAATAAGCTGTTTAGGACTTTTCAATGGTCTGCTTATTTCCGCCGTCCTGTACTAGGAGGCGGAGCGCCTTTGCTCAACAGATGCATCTGATCAATTAACATAGCGATCACTTGTGAGTTTACCTGAGTGAAAAATCCTCTGTAAATAGCTCGACCAATTCAGGATCTCAGGATTACCTTGGAAATCTGCGTTACTTTTAATACAAACTTTTTCGCAGGGAGAAATTATGAATTATATTAACCTCCGTGTTGAGTTTATTTCTATAACCATAAGTTTTATCAACAAGGTTAGATGGTGAAGGCTGCGGGCAGTTTATTTGGTTATTTGACCCAATAATAGCTTCTGCATTACACCCAGTAATCGGTTTAAAGGAGAATTACTGGTCTTCAACACAACTTCTAAAGTAACAAATAATTAACTTTTTGTATAAAAACTTAACAATATTCAGAATTATCCAATCCTGAAATCGGAAAATACTTACCTATAAAGGATATAGATGCTTTATTTGTTGCATAAGGAGCTATTTGCTACCACAAAAGCGAAAAAATGTATTCTCTGATACAGCTTTTTAGTTTGAGTAAATAGACAATCAATCAAATTTATCCGTTTAGGCATAATTGACCAAAGGTAAAACAATCAAGTAGTCTCATAATTTCTGTAAAGCTCTCACTGTTATGTCTTTATCTAAAACTACAGCTAAACTGCGAATTTCATTGATACTATCTGAGTACTAATGACTAGTTTTTTAGTATTTTTCATGCAAATCGGCTTTGCCATCTTAAAAAGCAGATTTTATCTGCCAAAGAGGTATAGTTAATGTCTTACTAGAAAACTCTATTAACGTTGCTGTAACCATCTTAAGTGCGGGTAAAAGTTAACTATAACTATGTTGTGCTGTTGCGGTTTTTTATAGACATAATATTGACAATTTATAGCAATTTATTGAACACGACTTGTTTTGGAAAATTAAAGATTGCGTGAAGAAGACTTGACTGTTCTAGAAAATACATCATAATTACCTAATAATAACCATATAAAAATATTTACAGATGTGCCAATAGTTTCCTAAACTTCTACTAAGGTAATTTGATTGTCTGGTTTTTAAACAAGTGGTCTAAAGGAAAAATATCAAAAACCACTGGATTGCACTTCAGGCGGTAGTTTTTTCTGCTTAACTTGTCTTTTCCCTTTTTTAAGGATGGTTTGGAGGATGATGTTGAAATCCATGTATAAGCAAAAATCAAAAACAAAAAATAGGCGTTTGTCCCCAAGGAATTACGCTGTTAATTCACAGTCCAACTCAAAAGTCAAGCTATTTAATTTAGCAATTAAGCGACTCTCTCCCAGTTGGCAAGCCTGCTTACCTTTAGCTTGTCTGATTGTCTTGGCTTGGGGTTATGCCGCAGTTGCCCAAACTCCAAGCGCAGGGCCAACAACAGCAGAACTCAAAGTTGCTCTTGATACGCTGTGGGTTGCGATCGCTGCCTTTTTAGTGTTCTTCATGAACGCTGGTTTTTGTATGTTAGAAACCGGCTTTTGTCGCCAGAAAAACGCTGTCAACGTTCTTTCCAAAAACTTGATTGTATTTGCTCTCTCCAGCATTGCTTTTTGGGCGATCGGTTTTGCCTTAATGTTCGGTGATGGCAACGACTTCATTGGATTGAATGGGTTTTTCTTAGGAGGAGCAGATAACAGTCCCGCCACAGGAGAAGCCTATAAAGGCGTTTTCGGTGCTATTAGTTGGGCTGGTGTACCTTTAGCTGCCAAGTTTTTATTCCAGCTAGTGTTTGCTGGAACAGCAGCAACAATCGTTTCTGGTGCAGTAGCCGAACGGATTAAGTTTGTTGATTTCCTAATTTTCAGCCTCTTACTTGTAGGTATTCTCTACCCCATTACCGGACACTGGATTTGGGGAACTGGTTGGCTAGCAGACAGAGGCTTTTGGGATTTTGCCGGTTGTACGGTGGTTCACTCCGTAGGTGGCTGGGCAGCTTTGATGGGAGCAGCATTTCTTGGGCCCCGCCTTGGTAGATATCAAGAAAAGCAAGTTGTGGCTATGCCTGGTCACAACATGAGTATTGCCACTTTGGGCTGTCTGATCCTGTGGTTGGGCTGGTTTGGTTTCAACCCCGGTTCTGTAATGGCTGCCGATCCTAGTGCGATCAGTCACATTGCTGTAACCACTAATATGTCTGGTGCTGCCGGTGGAATTGCCGCCACCATTACAGCTTGGTTGTACTTAGGTAAACCAGACCTGTCAATGATTATCAATGGTATTTTGGCTGGCTTGGTTGGTGTTACAGCGTCTTGTGCTTACATAGGTATTCCTGCTTCTTTACTCATTGGCTTTATTGCTGGAGTACTGGTAGTTTTCTCTGTAACATTCTTTGACAAACTTGGCATTGATGACCCAGTAGGGGCAACCTCAGTTCACCTAGTTTGTGGTATCTGGGGAACTCTAGCAGTAGGTTTGTGGGCTGTTGGCCCTGGTGTTTATTCCTGGTATGGTGATGCACTTGGCCCAGCAAAAGGTTTATTTGCAGGTGGTGGCTTTGGGCAATTCGGTGTTCAGTTGCTGGGCGTTGTCTCAGTAGGCGGCTTCACTGTCTTACTCAGTAGCATCTTTTGGCTAGCACTGAAAGCTACTTTAGGTATCAGAGTATCTAAAGAAGAGGAAATAGAAGGTTTGGATATCGGTGAACACGGTATGGAAGCCTACAGTGGATTTGTCAAAGAAGGTGATGCAACTGGATTTTCTGGAGAACCAAGCTCAATGGGAAAATTTTAAGGTAAATATTTCTTTGATTTACCCTCTGACATATTCCTAATATGAGCTAATAACACACTATTGGTAGATTGAACTGATTCCGCCAAATTATCTATCCAAGCAGGAAAAAGTAGGGGGTTTTATACCTCCTACTTTTCTAACTTTTTATCTGATTCGTGCTTTATTAATTTAGCGATCGCAATCAAAAATATTAATACTATCTCATGAAATACTTGATACAGACACACAAGTAAGTGCGTACTGCTGTACCCTCTACCTATGTGTTGCAAAGGTTCTCGGAAACGCTATCACTGCCTACCATGTATACAAACCAGTGATAAAAAATCAAACTGTTATAGCGGTTCTCAGTTGAGTGCAGTACAGACCTAACCCCCAACCCCTTCCATACTAGCTTTGGGGAGTAAGATTTAAAGCCTCTTTCCTTTTAGGAGAGAGGTCAAAAATATACTGCACCCAAGCGAGAACCACTATAGTTTATTAGTTATTTACGCAGGCTTACTTAGACCAAACTAGAGACTAAATGTGGCAGGGTGCTTGCGAGTATTGACTGAATAATGCCACCATGAGTTTGCGTGAACTGAATTACGATGAAAACTTCATTTCAGTACAATTTATTTTACCTTGTGAAATTTTATGGTTAGAGGATTGAGAGTTAGTATGCTGCTATTGGCAGTTCTAGGAAATCTGGCATGGTCATTTAGTGCCAAAGCAAATTTTAATGGCAAACTCACCGTAGAAATTGATGGCTTGAAGAGTAAAAATGGACAAGTTTGTGTCAGTATATTTGCTACCAGTGAAGGATTTCCTGGCGATCGCGATCGCGGCTTACAAAAGCAGTGTACCAAGATTACTGACACTCCTTTACCCATTACCTTTGATAACTTGAAAGCAGGTAGTTACGCCGTTGCTGTCTTCCACGATCAAAATAATGACGGCACTCTCAATAGCAATGTTTTTGGTATACCAAGCGAAGGCTTTGGATTTTCCAGTAACCCAGAAGTTCGCACAAGAGCGCCCAAATTTAGCGAAGCAGCATTTTTGGTAGCAGGACCGGATACTAATATTCAAATCCAATTAAAATATTTTTAGCCTTATTCTGGTGAATCGTTGTGTGAATCTTCTGGTAGACTTTGTTGCTCCGGCAAACCACGCATTCGATTCATCTGAGTTAAAGCATATCGTGCTGTTGCTTGCACTTCGGCATCTGGATCATCTAACGCATGGCGCAACATCTGACTCATTTGACCCATCATATCATAAACGCGCGTCAGATCACGGATCGCATTTTGCCGCACTTGTGGACTTTCATCTTGAATTGAAATTGCTAAAGCACGGTTCATCGGTTTGAGTGTGCGGGTGCCAATTTCTGCTAAGGCTGCCAAAATTAAGCTGCTTTCTTGAGAATCGGCATCAATCATCAGGTCAACCATTGGCTGAATTGCCCGTGAATCTCCCTGTTGACCCAAATCCCAAATAGCCTTGCGCCGCTTCGTTGGGTCAGAACTGCGTAAATCTTGAATTAATTCGTCAACAATATTGAGTTTAGCAAGCCGAGAAGTTTTTTCTGGTAGCAGCAATTGTGGGACGACTGGCGGCGTAACTGTTTGTAGACTAGTTACAGTCTCTGGTAAGGGTGATGTCATCAAGTTGTTGTTAGCTTCACTCAAACTCTTAGTCTCTGATATTTCGGATTGCATTTGTTTGGACTGACGAAACCACTTCAGCAGGGAAATAAGTGCGCCAATACTTCCTAGAACTCCAATGGCTAATATTAACCACCAGAGAAAACCTCTCTCGGTTGGCTTGAGTGTTGTAGTTGATTTGGAAGCCGAAGCAGGAGAGCTGACTATTGGAGAAGTGACAATCTGATTATTGGCAGCCAAAGCTAAAGCTGCTTTCAGTCTTCCCATAGTCGCCATACCAGCAAGGCCATCTACTTTTAAACCATTTACTTTCTGGAAGTTCCTAACAGCGATTTTCGTACTGGCGTTGTAATCCCCATCTACTACGCCACTGTAGTATCCCAACTGTTTTAATTGGGTTTGTAATCTCCGCACATCTGATTTTGGACTCCCATATGTCAAAACAGCCGGACTAGCAGCAACTATCGAACTAGCTTGTGCAAGTTCTAAAATTTTAGGTGCTAGGTTAGGTGTAGCTGTGCTTGAGCTATTTGGATAAAAACCTACGCAAGAAAAACAAGTAAATATCAGAATTGAGGAACGGCATAGCCTCATATTGAAAGTTTCAGCCTGAACGTGCTTTTGAAATATTCGATACCACAATACCTTTAAGATTAGCAAATCTTAAACTGTTACGCATTCAACTTGAACATTTACATGAAGGCTGATGAGCGATGACTGATGACTGAGAACCCTGAACCGTCAACAGTTAACACCTAACCACCGTAAAGAGTGTTTATACAATTTAGGCGCGTATCAGCTTAACTGTTATTTGTGATTTGTCGCCATACATTTGGCATGAGGTTATTAACCTTCTCTAGCTCATCTCACCTTTAACGATTTAAGGTAAAATTTCTCGTTCAGATTCTCTAACTGCTAAAGTTATGGGGTTCAACTTTTTAGCAGATGTTTCTAAAGCTGGTTGCTGTATATTAGCTATTTCGCCAACAGTAACTGTGTCGTTTTGTGCTGCTAAAGTATCACGTTGGTTAATCAGATAGATACTGATTAAAGTTAGGAAAACACCCACCCACTGCAACGGACTGAGGACTTCTGAGAGGAAAAGATTGCCGAATAGTAGGGCAAATACGGGCGTGAGGAAGGTGAGGGAACTAAGACTAGTGAGACTGCCGCTAGAAGCAAAGTAGAAGAATAACCCGTAGGCGATCGCACTGCCAAACACGGTAGCATAACCCAATGCCACTAAATCAGATCCTCCGAGATTCTCCCACTGCTGGGACTCGACAAATGATGAAACTCCCCACAGTGGCAATCCACCCAAAATCATGTGCCATCCCGTAGCGGTTACCGGGTCAGCATGTCGGCACACAAACCGAATCAACACTGTTCCCACAGCCATTGATAGCGCTGCTAATAACATCAACCACTCGCCGCTAGCAAACAAATCTTCCCAGCTGCCAATTGTAATATTTGCGCCTGAGTCGAGAAAATGTAAAATCCACTCATCAGGTAAGCCGATTAAACTAATGCCTGTGACGCCCAAGCCTAGCCCTAGCCATCCCCAAAAACCAATGTGTTCTTGGAATAACCACAACGACAGCAAAGCAACAGCCAAGGGTTGCGAGTCAATCATCACAGACCCTAACCCCGCACTGGTTCTGACTAATCCCTCTGCCAAAAAGCCTTGAAACAACGTCCCATCTATAAGGGCAAATAAGGCAATCCACAGCCATGCAGCCCAACCTTTGGGCTGAGGTTTACCCATGAATGCTGCTGCTATCAGAATTAACATCCCCGCTGGTATCAGACGCACACCTGCCATGAATAGTGGTGTCGTGTGGGGTATTACTCCTTTCATGGCTACCATTGCCGTCCCCCATAGGAAAAAGGGGGCAATTAATAGAAGGGGGGCGAAGGGAAGTCGAGATGCACTGAGTTTCAGTTGCATGGGTTTGCTGATGCCTTTGTTTAACAAGCGCAAAAATTGCTTTACCCAATTTTACCGAATTATGTAGTTTTGTGTTCGTGTAGCGTCTCAAAGAGAAGGGAAAAATACCCAAATGTATATAATTTTACAAAATACTGAAGATTGCAAGGAGGCATCCCTCCTAAATACAGCAAATATTTTAAAACTGTGGAGGTTGACACAAGCCAACCTCCACAAAATTTAGTTTGATAATTGTTGTAAATTCTGAATCAATTCCCTGGAAATAAAATACTTCCAGAAACCTTTATTAAGCCTCAACTTTTACACCCTTCCAGAAAGCTACATAACCTTCAATATTCTTAGCTTTCTCCTTGGCGCTGGGATAGTACCAAGCAGCATCTTTGTTGATTTGTCCATTAACGTCAATACTGTAGTAGCTAGCGACACCTTTCCAAGGACAACTACTGTGGGTATTACTGTCTGTGAAGTACTCCTTGTTAATGGAGTCAGCAGGAAAATAATGGTTATTTTCTACAACTACGGTGTTATCGCTCTCGGCTAAAACTGCGCCATTCCAAATTGCTTTCGGCATAAGTGAGTTTGTAAATAAACTATTCACTTAACATTTTGACACGATCGGCTTATTTTATCCTCCTGAAGACCTACCTTTCACCAGAGTCTATCCAAGCTCAAATGGATAGCTAGTAAGCTTTATAGAGAACTTTGCCATCCCAAAATTAATACTTTCATAACTTTTATTTATCAAATTAAAAATTAAAAGTATTTGCTTTTATCATCAAGATTTTCTAGCATAGTGGTATGCAAAGTTAATTAGCCAAAATATAGTTTTGTTTTAGCTTATAGCCGAAAACAAAAAATATTTAGACGAGAATATTGTCATTACATTTATGTGAGCGATCGCAGCTTCTAACAAAGTTTGCAAATAATAGCTTTTATATATTGTAATTCGGATTTTTTAAGCTTTTATTTACTAAAGCTTCTGCCGATTATCAATTTCTCATATTTGGATAAATTTAAATCAGCCGTTTGTTTAATTAATAAATCAATCTATCAAATGAAATGAGTGTATGTAGGATGTTTAAATTTATAAAATAGTGGATTCTTTTGTTAAAAAAGACTTATTAATTGTACTTTTTTCTAGTTGAGAATAACTCTATGAAATTCACAAAATTGATAAATTCTATATATATTGTCGCTTGGATTAATTCTATGCTTAAAATCACTATCTTTAATACAGCCAATAATAACAACAGTTGTGCATCAACAAATACAGCCGTAAACTCTGACACTTTATCTAGCTATTCCACGAATATAAATTACCTCAAACCTTTTGATACTGCTTTCATTGCGTATCAAATGATGGGTTTTAGTAATTTTAAATAATCTAAGTTTACTCTGTACTTTCGAGTTGTGAATTACATCATTTTAGCAATTAAAGTTTTGTCTTCATTCGTAAAGTGTTTTTGAATTCACTCTAGTAAAATGTTGATTTTTAAATTTTTAGTAAAATCATTTTACTAAAAAACAATTTTTTGTTAATTAGATAGCTCTAATTAAGCTAGTTCAACTGAGGAAAATTTATGAAATTTACAAACTTAATCAATTCCGCTTTTATCGTTACTTGTATTAGTTTTCTACCTGGAATTGCTGCGGCTCAAACAGTTAATCCTAACAATAGCGTCGGACAAATCAACGCAGATGTTAACTCTAATACTTTACGTACTAATTCTCCAAATGCCAGCTATATTCAACCTTTCAATACTGCTTTTCTAGCTTATCAAGGTGCTTTAAAAGAACAGGGTATTCCTAGTGGAAGCACTTTGATCTCTGAATACCAAATAGGAAAACTGACTGCGAAAGATGTGGTTCAGGCTGCTATCAAGGCTAACAAATTACCAGCACAAGTTTTGAATGATTTAGGTTATCTTAATGCGGTCGAATCGCAGTTGGCATCATTCAGCAATACTAATGATTCAGGCAATTAAATACAAAGTGGTCGAAAATTCTTAACAATGTAGATCAAGTTTGCCTTAGCGAATGGAATTCGCGGCTATACAAACAAAACCCACCTCTGTGGGTTTCAAATTCTTTGTAGTCCGCCTACACGGGTTCCCCAACGGGGTACGTTTGTGTAGCCGCAATTTCTAATCGCCTGGTATATTTGCTTTCTCTGCTCCCTACTTGCTTATCAAATTGGGTAAAATCACTGTTTTGGCAATTTTGGGTGTGTAGCTGAGTACTTTGTTACGATGCCTGAAATTTCAGGGTTGTAAAGTCTCAAATAATTCCAGTAGTTGCCAAATACTTGACGCACATAATTTTTGGTTTCATCAAAGGGAATTTGTTCAACAAACTCATCTGGATCTTGTGTTGTTAGAGTTTGCAGCCACTTAGAAACATTGCCGGGGCCAGCATTATAACTAGCGATCGCAAGCAAGGAGTTGTTGTTATATTGCTCATGGGTATGATCCAAATACCATGTACCCAACATGATGTTCTCATTGGGGTTTTCTAAGTTTATTGTTTTGCTATCCACCTTGATTTGTGGGGCAATCCATTTAGCTGTACTCGGCAACACCTGCATTAAGCCAGTAGCATCAGCAACGGATTTGATTTTTGGCTCAAACCGTGACTCTTGACGCATCAGAGCGGTGACTAGCAGAGGATTAAGTTGACGCTCAGTAGACCACTTTTGAATTTCTCGGAAATAGGGAAATGGATAACGCGCTTGCCAGTAGCTGCTCTGTTTGCTGAGAGTCTCATATTGAGCTTGTTCAGCTGGTGCTTCCCGATCTTCCAACTTAGAAATTTTGTCAATTCCGATGAGATTTTCTCCCCTAGCCAGCCGCACCAATCCTTCAGTAAATTGTTCTGCTACTGTTGGCTGAAGTTTATTCTGAAATTCTGTTTGCCATTGTAACCAGGCATCGCGGTCTTGGCCCAGCAGATACAGTTCTTTGAAAGTCTCAGAACCAGCAGGTGGTAATGAACGCTGGGGTGTGATTATTTCCGGGTTCATGACGCGCACATTGTCAAAGTTGCCGACGTTTAACCCCAGCATGGTTGCTGCTCGCCATGCATAGTAAGAGTAGGGAAACTCGCTAACCACATACTCATAAGCAGTTTGAGATTCTTGCTGTTTTCCTACTAAAGCCGCCCATTTGCCTACCCAAAAGCCTGCTCTCGGGGCTAAAATACTATTGGGATTGTTGGTGACAATTGGCTCTGCCCATTGCCAAGCACCAACGTAATCTTTGGCTTTAGCTTTATCTTGGGCTATTCTCCAACGATACTCTGCGGCTTCATCAGAATTGCCGTATTTGGCTATGAGTAATTGCCACGCCTCGTTAGCTGACTTTTGATCTTTGAGGGCTTGGAGAGTTTTGGCTTTCTGTACCAGTGCAGTACCAGCTTGTTTGGGAAATTTATTAATTACCTGGTCAAGATAGGGTAAGCCGTCTTTACCTGTTTTTGCAGTTTCTGCTAACCGTAGTAGTGCAGTCCCAGTTTCCTCAGCATTAGGAAATTGTTGCACCAATTGTTTATAAGTGGCGTAGGCGTAGACCGCCGCAGGCATCGCTTTTTCTCGATCTTTACCCCCTATCTGTAACCCTCGTGCAGTCCGGTAGAGGTTGCGGGGTGTTTTCGGTGCTTTGGCATAAGCATTCGCCGCTTTCAGAAATTGATTATTTTCCCAATAGCTTATACCAATGAGTTCCCAGTCTTCGGCTTTCAGGGTAGGCTGTTTTACTAACTGATCTAAAACGCCCACTATGCCAGGTTGGTCATAGGCATATTTAGCCAAAATCAATTGTAATTGTGGCTGATTGGGATTTTCTTGCAAGCGTTTGCGAATAATTTCCCAAGTCAGAGGGTTAGAAGGAAACTGAGCGATCGCTATTTCTTGTTGCTTCGGTAGGGCAATTAGATATAGTGCTTTTACCGTAGCTGCTTCTTTGGGATACAGTTTCAGCACACTTTGCCTGAGATCCGAGGCTTTGCCATCCTCACCTAGCATATCCTGTGCTTGCGCCTGCTTCAGCAAAATATAGGGCGCGAGGATAGGATAGTCTCTCTCTAATCCTTGGAGTAAAGCCAGGGCTTTTTGGGCTTGGGTTCTTTCAATGTAATCACTCGCTAAAAGATAACGAGCGCGATTTCGGTCTGGCGAAGGCGACTGCCCAGCGATTTCTGCTAGTTTCGCCGCCCGTTCTGGCAAAGATTCTGATATCAGTGGAAAGACGGCTGATTGGGCAATACTAGCATCAGATATTTCCTCTGCCTTATTCTGACTCAGTTTGAGCCATTGCCCAACTGTTTTACCAATCTCAGGTGCTGATACCATTGCCCCAGCTAAAAAGGCAAAGAGTGCCGCACCCGCAATTATCGAAATTTGCTTTTTCTGTAGTTTCTTCAGCATGAATACCCGCTGAAAAGTTCCGGTGAATTTCCTGAAACTTTAACACTCTTAACCATCAGTGTTACCAATTTTTAATTTTAGATTTTTAATTTTATGTAGAAAAATACTAATTTTCAATCTTACGGTTGATAGTACTGAGTAATTAGCACATATTAAATACTATTACATCTATCTTGGGTACTAGCTCTTAGCAGTAATTTTGTCCATACTCTTAACTCCAGAATCCATAATAGCGCACCTCATAGAACCCTCTCCTTGCATCCCAAACCCCATTCGACATCAATGCAAAAATTAAGGTGGGCATTTGCTAGACACTAAGGATGTGAAAACTACGATGATTTATACCCTGCTTCTTAAGTGCGATCGCCTGCTCTTGTAGGATGCGTTACGCTGGCGTAACGCATCACCCAAAACCCTCAACTCACCGATCCCATACCTCTAATAAGGGCATCAATTCCTCCTTCATTCCCCAATCAACCGAATAAATACCCTGTGCTACGTATCGGTGAAAACTTGAATACTTCCAATCTATTGCTCGCTGGCACAACCCATGTTGTACTGGATTGTAATGGATATAATCACAATGCCGCGCAAAATCACCATCATCTCGAATCCAATGTTCCCAAAATCGTCGCTGCCAAAGATTGCTTTCTCTGCGTTTGTGCCGTGATTCACTCCGGTTTGCCTGCAACTGTAGCTTAGACGCTCCTTGCTTGGTGACATCGCTTTTAATCAATCGCCAACGAGTTGCATAATCACTATCATTGGGTGGTAGAGTCCAGATGCAGTGGATGTGGTCAGGTAACAAGACAATGGCATCGATCGCAAACGGATATTTTTTACGAACCTTAAGAAATGCAGACCGCAGCAAAGGACGAGCAATATCCGTGCAAAGCCACGGTTGTCTTTGATGTGTTACTTGGGTAAAGAAGTAAGTGCCGCCCTCAATCCTTATTCTGCGGTAGTTGGTCATTAGAATGATGCTATTCGGATTTGTTGATTAGTTTGCCCAAATCCAGCTGATAATCCATAATTCAGCACGTTGATTACATGGGGGATGCGTTACGCTAGCGCTAACGCATCCTACAAGAGCAGGCGATCGCTCTATAAAGTGGAAGATATTTCTGTAAGAAGATTGTCTAATTGCTTCTGAAATGCTTTTAGTCCACTTTTCTCATCCCAGTATTGGTGAAATTGGTGCATCTTATTCTTTTCGGCTAAATTATGGGCAGCACCATCACTGAAAACATAATGCGATCGCCCGATCTTGTAGGATGCGTTAGCGCCAGCGTAACGCATCACCCAAAACTTGCTATAGCAATTTCTCCATTCTTTGGGTAGCCAATTCGTGAGCGTTTATTTTCAGCTACAGCAATCGGACTGTAAAAGGTTAGGCTAATTTGCAAGCAATGCGATCGCTGAATTAGAGATAATATTTCTATGATTCAGTAATTCTCTATCATCTATGGCTCAAACCATACCCAAGCTAGTAACCTTTGAGGAATTTGTCGATTGGCTACCCGAAAATCGACGAGTCCGCTACGAACTACATAAAGGAGAAATTGTTGAAATAGCACAACCAGTAGGGGAACATGAAGAAGTTAAAGGATTTCTAAGTATCGAAATTCCTGTTGAAATCAAACGTTTAGGATTGCCCTACTTCATACCCAACCAAGTTATAGTTAGACCTCTTGAAAAGGATTCTGGTTATCTCCCAGATGTGTTGGTGCTAAATCGTGCAAATCTAGAAAACGAAAAATTATGGAAAAAAGAATCTACCGTTAGTTTGGGTGCATCAATACCTTTGGCAATTGAGGTTGTATCAACTAACTGGCGAGACGATTATTACTTGAAGTATGCTGACTATGTTCGCGTAGCGTCTCGAAGAGAAGAGATGGGTATCCCAGAATACTGGATTGTCGATTATGCTGCCTTGGGCGGACGTAATTTTATCGGTAATCCCAAACAACCGACAATCACGGTGTGTAACTTGGTTGATGAGGAATATCAAATAAATAAGTTTCGAGATAGCGAGCGCATTATCTCCCAAACTTTTCCCGAATTGAATCTCACCCCAAACCAGATTTTTCAAGCTGCTGTGGTATAGCGTTTAAGCCTGATAGTTTTGCTAATTCTGGAGTCCGTCCCTTCAAGCCAATCATCAACTTCAGCATAAAAACCTTTAAAACGGGTACTCGCTGCAAAAACCATAAACCCAAGCGACGAACCACTACTACAGGTAAGAAATTATTAGAAAACATCCGATCTAACAAATCGGTGAAACCCAAAATCGTCAGGTTTTCCAGCTTGCGCCAGCGTTCATAACCTTTAAGAATCTGAATATCACCAATATCTTTACCCGCTTGGTGCGCTGTTTGTATTACTTGCGCCAAAGCCGCTGCATCCCGAATCCCCAGATTTAAACCTTGTCCGCCAACAGGATGGCAATTGTGCGCCGCATCACCAATTAATGCTAGTCGGGGGAGAACATAGCGATCGCTTTGCATGAGTTGTACCTGGAATACAAAGCGATCGCCTAGTAATTCCAATTTTCCCATCTGATCGCCGTAGCGACGAGTAAGTTCTCTTAAAAATTGCTCATCATCTAAAGCACATAAAGCTTTTGCTTCTTCGTGGGGAGCTGTCCACACAATGCGGCAACGGTTCCCTGGTAAAGGTAAAATCGCAAAGGGCCCGCTAGACCAAAATCTTTCGTAAGCGGTGTTATTGTGCGGTTTTTCTGGTTTGACAAATGCTACAATACAAGATTGCCAATATTTCCAGCCAGATGTTTTGATCCCAGCAGCTTGACGAATTGGCGATCGCGCCCCATCTGCTGCTATCAGTAATTTGCTACGAACTGTCTGTAACTGATCAGCAATTTTAATATCTATCGCCACTATATCCTGCTGGTACTGTGTATTTACCACTTCAGCCGGACATAGATAAGTTACATTTGGACAATCTTGGACAAACTCTTGCAAAGGCTGCAACAGCGCTTGGTGTTCCGCTACATAGCCCAACTCTGCTGTATCTATATCATCTGTAGTAAATTCCACAACATTGGGATAATCGGCATCCGAAAGCCGAACTCGGCAATATTTGGCGATTTGAGGCGATATTTTGTCCCAAACTCCAATTCCTTGGTAAATTAGCGCCGAAAGCTGATGAACTGCATAGGCTTGCCCCTTAGCTACTGCGGCTGATGCTACTTTCGCTTCAATCAGCAAGATACTCAAACCAGAATCTTTTAAGGCAGAAGCTAGAGTTAACCCAATAATCCCACCGCCGACAATTACCAAATCATATTCATATCCCCGCAAGTCTGGCGGTGTAGGTTGAGGGGAAATTTGATCAAGCTGCGTTATGGTCATTGTTAAGTTAAGTTACAGCATCTTAACTCTTATTTTGACGCGATCGCGCCCTCATGGGCAAGTTAGAGGAGTAAACTATTGAAAAACCTCGCTGCTACCTTTGAGTAAATTTTTATTAAGAAATGCTCAGAGCCATCAATTCTTCTGATATTTCAAAGTTAGCTGTGATATTTTGCACATCATCCAAGCCTTCTAGAGTATCAATTAACTTGAAAAGCGATCGCGCCTGATCTGGATCAATGACTTCTACACTATTACTAGGAATCCAGCGTAATTCGGCATCAGTCACCTTAAAACCTTGATCCTTGAGTGTCTGATTAAGAGTTTCTAAATTGCCTATGTCAGTAAATACCTCAGCCATCTCGTCTTCAGCCATCTCATAAGACTCAGCACCGCCTTCTAGGGATGCTTCTAAAAGCTGTTCTTCGTCAACTACGCCCTGTATTACACAAACGCCTTTTTGGTCAAACATCCAGCTAACGCAGCCTGTTTCACCAAGATTGCCACCATTTTTACTAAAAGCTACACGCAAGTCAGCAGCAGTGCGATTGCGATTATCTGTGAAGGCTTCGATTAAAATCGCTACACCACCAGGGCCGTAACCTTCGTAGCGAATTGCTTCAAAGATGACATTATCCCCACCAAAAGTGCCTGCACCTTTAGCGATCGCTCGTTCAATATTATCATTGGGGATACTCGCTGCCTTTGCCTTTTCAACTGCCGTGCGAAGTTGAAAATTCAGCGCCGGATCTGGTACGCCGCTTCTAGCCGCTACGATAATCGCCCGCGATAACTGAGTGAAGGTTTTTCCCTTTTTTGCATCTACTACCGCTTTTTGGCGTTTAATATTTGCCCATTTACTGTGTCCTGCCATAATCCGAAATTATCAAAACTCTATTCAAAATTAGGATATACCTAGCTTTTGCTCAGATGCAAAGATGCATTTGTTAAATGCTAGATATTTGTTAGCCAAAATCATGATTTAACTGGATTTTGATTTTTGAGTGATTAAGACGCGTAGTTTACCACCGTAGGTATCGCATCTCGTTTAAATCATAAAAGGTTCAAGTTCGCTGTTCTGCCACTTTTGTTCAACCCGTTCAGTAATCAGCGGTCTGATGATAAACTTGGGCGGGCAACCATTTAGAACATCAATCCGCACGCATGAGTAAGGCAGGCGGTTCTGGAAATTGTAGTCATGACGACCCACAAAAAGCATTGAATCCGCCACTTTCCGAGTAGGTTTACCTGCAATATCAACAAAAGTCTCCATTAATTCAGTCCCCTCTCGCCGTTGATAGCGAGGACGATGACCGCTACCACCAGAGATAATACAGTTAATGTGGGAGTCAGCAAATCCGGTATCAGTTGTGCAAAGATGCTCCAAACAGTGAGCGTGACCATTTAAAATCAAATCAACTATAGGACGTTCTTTAATTAAAGAACCAAGATTTTGTGCGACTTGCTCAAACACCCAGCGTAAGCGGTGGCGAACCGCCAAAGTTTGTGCTTGATTCCACTTGGTAGCTTCTGTGACATAAGGCGGATGGTGGAAAAAGATAATCCGTCCGCGCACTTCAGAGGTATTCCAAGATTCAATGAGTCTACTACGCAACCATTCAAGTTGTTCAAAATCGATCGCAGGCATTTTATGAGATGCCAATTGTTTTTCAATGTCGATTTTGATCTCATTAATTTGGTCTAATTTGGCACTAAGATCATCAAGTTGTTCCGCTTCGGTGGGTTTATCGGGGTTGAGGCGATTGTATATTCCCAAAATCTGCAATTCTTCTTGATCTATTTCTTGGCGACGCTTTTGCAATTCCCGGCGGTAAATTTCTCCTTCTTGAGTTGCAGGTAAGGGTGATGGTGTATTGAAGGTGTTAGAATCCAAAGCGAAAAAGTCAATCCCACCGTAACGGAAAGTGTAATAACGATTAGGTAAGCGGGTAAACTGTCCAGGTTCGTAACGCAAACAGCGCCCTGTGTCAGTCTTAGCAGTATAGTGTTGATCTAAATGACGTTCCAATTCCGGGGAAGACATCGCCCCTGTATAGTCCATAAATGCCCGTGCATAAGCATTACCTTGATATGAACCATGCCAACCAATCTCGATATCTTTGTAGCGAAATAGGCGACGTAATGAAGATGTTGTTCCAGTAACTAAACGGTACATCAACGGCACATCGTAGTAATCATGATTACCAAGTACTGGCAAGAATGGTATATTAAACACCATGCGGTCATAGGGAATTTCTTTCGGGTTGTCGCCACCTACAAGAAATTCGCGGTAAGGCTCAATAAAGTTTGTTGAATAATACTCTTGGGAACCCACCACATAAATTACATCGCCTGTGTGTAACACAAAACTGCAATCATCGTGGTGAGGAAGCATTAGTTCAGCAACTTTTCGTTGTGGGTGTTGTCGATAATGGGATTGGGTACCGGAATCACCGATAACCATAAACGAAAATTCTGGGCTATTTTCTCTGCCATCATCTATAACCATGCAGGTTTGATCAATTCCCCGTTGCACAAAACTTGGATGCATCCACCGCACCCGTTCCTTCATCTTTTGAATTTTTACAGGAATCGGTGGATCGGAAATCAATTTCATGGCTGATAACTCTTGAATGCCTAACCTTACTCACACGCCGATTGTAACGAAATATTTAATTGTCTCCGCATAAGTAGTTATGATTACCACAGTCATTGCACCCCACCCCATTTTCCCCTTAACCGACAAGTGAGGAGACTGAATTATCGCGATCGCAACCTTTACAACAGTTTCAAGCGATCGCCCATAAATGGTATGCACAGGAACAGCAAAAGATAGAACCCTCAGTCAAAGGATAATTACTGGAAAGCGATTAAAACTGACATATTAAATGGACTACCAGAATGGAGTAAATCAGTACGTTACCAAATTAAGTCAATCGCGATCAAAGATGCGTGTTTTGCTGTTAGTAAGGCTAAGAAAAAGTTTAAGAACGGTAGTGGTATTAGTAATACCAATTTAATATGAAGCTGCATAGAATAGAGCTTCCAGGATAAAGTTGTAAGAAGAGACTGAAATTACCTGCTCAAATGAAAGTTGGTCGAATATTTCTTGGATGCGTTCACGTAAAGC